>JAJOJJ010000041.1 GCA_021208685.1 Saccharospirillaceae bacterium | reverse complement strand
CTCCTGCAAAACATGCATTTCCGCCATCCATGGCGGTCAGGTATAAAGCCCCGCCGGCAAGGGGATAAGTTCCCCTGGGAGGCATTGGGCGTTTCAAACGATTTAAAACGCTAAGTGAACAGCATTACGGCATTGCCGGTTTTTTTATGTCTCTTTTTTTATGTCTCTTATCAGGGCCAGTTAACACTGATTAAACAAGCCCTGATCTGAACCAGCCTTACTGGCGCATAAAATCTTCCAGTCCACGGCCAGTAATTTTATGAATCTGACGGAACAGATACCAGATAGCCAAGCCCAGAACAATCATGCTGGGTATCACAATAACCGGATAGCTCATCGCCGTCATTGCTCCCAGCTGCTCGTTATATTCTTCGGTGCCTGGCATGGCGGTTACCATATAGCGCGCCAGACCATAATTCAGAGCAGATGACAGAAAAAATGATGTCGCAACAATTTTATTGGCGGTTGTCAGATGACGGTTAAAATTTTCTTCCTGACCATGCTCCGCAATCACCTGATGAAGTTGTTCGGTATCCATGATCTCGTCATTCAGAATAATCATGCGCAGCAATGAATAGCGGGTATTCAGTGTTACCAATACAGCAATACCAATAAGGCCTGGGATCAGCGCTTCTTTAATGGCCAGATATTCCGGCGGTAATTTCAGCAGGCTGATACCACCGGTAAGCAATACACTGATGACACCCAATACCGAAAATGCATTGACTTTACCGGCTGTTTTCAGATCCCAGAGTCCAAAGGCCAGCGGAAAAGCCAGCGCCACCACAACCCCAAGCGTTGGGCCGAGCATGTCGTCACCACTGGCTTTGGTCAGTATCAGTGTTGGGATAACGATATTGAACAGCAGATTACTGAAAAAATTGTGATTCTTTTTGCTGTTTGGCGTGGTGGTCATTAAAGGCTTCCATAAAAAAACAGGCAGATAAAAAATACCGTCAGCGCACATTAACGGCGCTGACGACGCTCACCACGAAGAACGGAAATAACCGTCGCGGTTTCCGGGCGGACATCGCGCCACAGAGCAAAGGCTTCCGCCGCCTGCTCCACCAGCATACCTAAACCATCAATCACCGTTGGTACGCCATGATCCAGCGCCCACTGATTAAACACGGTGGTCCGGGCGCTGTACATCATGTCGTAGCAGACGGTTACAGCGCTTAATACCGACGCCGGTATCGGTGGTAAATCACCACTCAGACTGGCCGATGTGCCGTTAATAACCACATCAAATGTGCCGTCCAGTGCAGTCAATTCCGACGCGTTGATATTGCCTAAATCGGCAAAGTCATTGGCCAGGGTTTCGGCTTTACTCAGCGTGCGGTTGGCAATGATCAGCTCTGCTGGCTGTTGTTCCAGCAGCGGTTGCAACACACCCCGTACCGCACCACCGGCACCCAGCAATAAAATACGTTTAGCGGTTAATGTCACGCCATGATTCACCGTCAGATCGCGCACCAGACCCACACCGTCGGTGTTGTCGGCCAGAATGCGGCCATCGGACATTTTCTTCAGCGTGTTTACCGCCTGTGCACGCTGCGCGCGCGGCGTGAATTCATCGGCGTAGCGCCAGGCATTTTCTTTAAACGGCACGGTCACGTTCACGCCGCAACCGCCGTGCTCAAAGAATTTATTCAGCGCAGAGTCAAAGCGATCCAGAGGAACAAGCTGAGCCGTATAAAGCAAATCCTGATGGGTCTGTGCAGCAAATGCTGTATGAATTTGTGGCGATTTACTGTGGCTGATGGGATTGCCCACCACGGCATAAAGATCCGTCATAACTAAAACCTCACACCCACTCTTTATGGGGCAGAAAATCGGTATAGAGCTTTGCTTCGGCTGAGCCCGGCTCCGGCTGCCAGTCGTAATCCCAGTGCACCACCGGTGGCAGTGACATCAGAATCGATTCGGTGCGGCCACCGGTCTGCAAACCAAAAATCGTGCCCCGGTCAAACACCAGATTGAATTCCACATAACGGCCACGGCGATAGCACTGGAATTTACGCTCACGCTCGCCATATGGCTGCTCTTTGCGCTTGGCCACAATCGGCACATAAGCGTCGATATAGCCGTTGCCCACCGCCTGCATAAAGGCGAAGGATTTTTCAAAATTCAGCTCGCCGTCCCACTCGTTCAGGTCGTCGAAAAACAAACCGCCAACACCACGGCTTTCATCACGGTGTTTAAGATAGAAATAGTCGTCGCACCATTTTTTGTATTTGGCAAAAACACCGTCACCAAAAGGTGCACACAGGTCTTTGCCAGTCTGATGCCAGTGCACCACATCGTCTTCATAGGGATAAAATGGTGTCAGGTCGAAGCCACCACCAAACCACCACACCGGCGCTTCGCCGTCTTTTTCGGCCACAAATAAACGTACGTTGGCATGAGACGTCGGCACATAAGGATTGTGCGGATGAATCACCAGTGACACACCCAGCGCCTGAAAACTGCGTCCGGCCAGTTCCGGACGATTCGCCGTTGCCGATGCCGGTAAACGCGCGCCACGCACATGGGAGAAATTCACGCCGCCTTTTTCAATCACTGCGCCATCGGCGATCACGCGGGTACGGCCACCACCGGTTAATGCCAGATCACCTTCGGCTGCCGGACGCTCCCAGGAGTCTTCCTGAAAATGCGCCTTACCGTCCTGTGCTTCCAGTGCACTGCAAATACGGTCCTGCAGATCCAGCAGAAACGCTTTAACCGCTGCCACATCGCAGCCCGGATGAGCCTGGCTCATAACTGTTCTCCTCTGAGACCTGTCACAGGTCTGTTAACGCAAACGCTGACCTGTCAACGTGCGGATTTCCGACGGCTGAGCACGGCCACCCAGTGCTCCCGGCAGGACAAAATCAAGTCGATCGGTAAAGTATTGCCGCACCCGTAAGGCCGTACGGGCCGGTTCACGCCCCGCGGGATTGGCTGAGGTTGAAACCAGCGGCCCAACTTCGTCACACAGTGTACGCACCAGCGGATGATCGGTAATACGCACCGCCAGTGACGGATGCTGACCCCGCAACAGTGGTGACACCTCCCGGCGACAAGGTAACACCCAGGTCACCGGGCCTGGCCAGGTAGCGTTTACAGTAGCCAGATCGTCATCGTTCAGCGGCAGCAATAACTCATCCAGTTGCTGCAATGACGATGCCACGAGCACCAGCCCTTTGTGCGCCGGACGATTCTTAAGTTCAAGAATACGGCGGATCGCCGCCTCGTTGCGCGGATCACAGCCCAGCCCCCAGACGGCCTCGGTCGGATAGGCCAGCACGCCGCCAGCGCGGATGCAGTGAGCCGCCAGTTCAAGATGCCATGTATTCACGGACGTAACCCGCAGATGAAAGGAAAGGCGGCACCCTACAACAAGGGGCCGGGAGCGGCAAGGGGAGGGCCGGCTGACATCCATCTTTCCACAACGGCCTGAGCAGAGATGCAACCAGACTTCTCAGCGACTTTGCCCTGAATAATGGGCAGGATGATAAAGAAGTGACTGCCCATGAAAAACCAGTCAGCTTCTTTGGCAGCAGTCAGGTTGGTTATATTGTGCTTGATCCGGATACCGGGGCCGGTGCTTATCTGATTGGTGGCGGGGAGAACGGTGGGTTCCTCGATTCTGATCTTGAACAAATTCTTACATACGCCGGTTTTGTAATAGGTCTGGCTGGAGCTGCATTTTCTGCCCCACTCCTTGTTTTCATATCTGCGGTAATAGCCATAGCGCTGCTCGTCGATCTGATACTCGACGACTCCACACTTAACCATAGATGCGCAGGACTAGGGTATATACGGCTTATCGCAGTTGCTGCAGCTATCGCTTCTATTTTCTTTCCTCCGTTAATGGCTATTGTCCTGTTGTATGTCGGCTTACTGGCTGGTAACGGCACAATGTCAGTTGCTCAAAGCAGGGCCTGCCAAAATTAAAGGAGATATTCGATGTCGACACCTACGGATACCGCATGGCTGCCTTATATCATCAGCATCGCTTTAGTTGCTGCGATTGGTATGCTGATCAGCGGTCTGAAGAATAAGCGTATTTTTGCTTTTGGCCGCTGGTATAAAGCCGGGGAAAACACGTCGCTGTATGTACAGGTCGTAATCGGCTATCTGCTGCTGATCGCGCTGTTTATTTTTCTGTTGTTACAGCTTTTGTTGCGGCGGTTGTAACAGAGTTGCTAGCGTTATTGCGGCGGTTACTTCAGCCGCATATAACCGCCTGGCACCTGTGCCAGCCAGCCCTGCAACTCAAGGTCGAGCAGTTGCGGTAATAATTGCGAGATGGGTAAATCGCTGCGCAGGGCAATCACATCGGTGCTGGTCGCACTGTAATCCACCTGAGTAACCAATACCGGCACTGCAGCAGATACCGGTTCGGTTAATTCCAGTTGAGTCTGAGCCTGTTCCGGCAACAGGTTCAGCTCCTGCAGAATATCCTGCGCATTCTGTACCAGGCAGGCACCTTCGCGGATCAGCTGATGGCAGCCCTGGCTGAGCGGGTTGGTCACCGCACCGGGTAAGGCAAAGACTTCGCGGCCCTGCTCTGCAGCCTGCCGTGCGGTAATCAGCGAGCCGCTTTTAATTGCTGCTTCCACCACCACAGTACCGAGACTCAGGCCGCTGATAATGCGGTTACGGGAAGGAAAGTGCTTGGCCTGGGGCTCTGTTCCCGGAGCAAATTCCGACAACAGCAGTCCTTTTTGCATCACCATCTGCGCCAGCCCCAGATGGCGCTGCGGATAGATCACATCCGGGCCACTGCCGAGTACCGCAATGGTGCGCCCGCTTTTAAGCGCCCCCTGATGCACGGCACCGTCAATGCCAATCGCCATACCACTGACGACCGTCAGGCCAGCCGCCGCTAATTGAGCGGCGGTCTGTTGCGCCCATTCCGCGCCATAAGGGGTTGGGTTACGACTGCCCACCATGGCAATCATCGGCTGACGGAAACACGCCAGATCGCCATGGTAATAAAGAAAAGTGGGGGCATCGCGCAGACTGGAGAGCGCTTCAGGATAAGGATCAACTCCCGCCAGCAGCACTCCGCAATGGCGCTGATTGCGCCAGCGCTGCACCACATCAAAACCATCACTGAGCGACGGATCATTCTGCCAGCGTTCAGCAGCACTGGCCTTGAGGCCAAAGGATTCCAGCTGCGCGGTGGTGCAGGAGACAAGATCATGCGGACGGGAAAGATTCTGGCGGATTTCGCCAAGTGTCACACTGCCGACGCCCGGCAGTTTTGCCAGACGCCACCAGGCGAGTAACAGCTCGTCCCTGAGCATAAGCGTTGTCCTTAGTTGTTCGGTGTTTCCACCTTGTCGCCCACACGCAGTGGCTGAGTGGCACGCATAATCAGTCCGTATGACAGTTTTTCAAAGGTGCGGAACACCATCAGACTGCCGGCACGTTCTTCCGGTAAGCGCACCCGCTCGGCGGCAGCACGGTCATAGACGACAGCACCGGCTTTCTTGATCAGCAATACAGAACCGGGCTCCAGACCATCACGCTCACCCCGGTTAAGCACCACCACATCAAACTGGCCAACCTGAGTCACACCGCCGGATACCGCCAGAATCTGCCCAAGCACGGCACGATCCGGAGATTTCGGATAGAAGTTAGCAATCAGATCGCGGTCTTCGGTTGGCAACAGCAAGTCACCGACGGAAACCTGCTGGTTAGTGCGTTCCAGCTCCAGCGTCACAATGTCATCGTCATGGGCAATGACACGGCCAAGACCGATGTCCAATGCTTCCAGACCAAGCACTTCGCCCGTTTCAGGATCGCGGTAAACCTGACCTTTACGGAAGACTCCGTAGGCACTGGCAACCTGCGGGCCGAAATCGCCACGGGCATACACTTTTCCGCCAGCGCCCATCAGGATGCGGGCGTCGCTGCCTGAAATAACACGCGGCGCTTTTTCCAGTATGACCGGAGCCACAACGCGGTGCTCACGCAGGAAGCCGCGGATGGCATCCTGCGGAATGGCCGGAATTGCCGATTCAATCGGCTCTACGCGGGCGGTTGGCTGCATTTTTACCGTTCCCGGCGATAACTTCACGGTACGGCTGGCTTCGCCGCGCTTGGTCACGGTCACGCGGGTTTCACCATCAACGCTGACCAGACCGATCTCGTCGCCGGGGAAAATCAGGTGAGGATCTTGAATCTGGCCGTTCTGATACCAGATTTCCGGCCACTGCCAGGGATCATTGGTAAAGCGTTCGGAGATATCCCAGAGGGTATCGCCTTGTTTAACCACATAGCGTTGTGGCGCATCGGATTTCAGATCCAGCGCCATGGCACCGGTTGAAAGACACATCAAACCAGCAACGAGAATGCGCTTGATGGTTTTGCTCATCCTGTATTCCCTTTATTATTAGCGGATCTGCGATCGCGCATTGAAAATCACTGTTCGGCAGCCATCTTAGCAAGTCACGACCACTTAGTTCTATAAAAGCACAGCAACTCTATGTCCATACTCGAAATTTTAGAATACCCGGATCCCCGTTTACGCACCAAAGCCGTGCCAGTGGCTGAGGTGGACGACCGCGTGCGTGCCATCGTCGATGACATGTTCGAAACCATGTATCAGGCACCGGGCATTGGTCTGGCGGCTACGCAGGTCAATGTACACGAACGCATCGTGACCATCGACGTGTCGGAAGACAAAAGCGAACCGCTGGTGTTTATCAACCCGGAAATCACCGTGCTCGACGGCGACATGGAAACCATGCAGGAAGGTTGCCTGTCGGTACCCGGCTTCTATGAAGAGGTTACCCGCATCGAGCACTGTCTGGTCAAAGCCCTCGACCGCAATGGCAAGCCCTTTGAAATGGAATGCCACGGTCTGCTGGCGGTCTGCATTCAGCACGAGGTGGATCATCTCGAGGGTAAGCTGATGGTGGATTATATTTCACCGCTGAAGCGCAACCGCATCAAAGACAAACTGGAAAAGAAACACAAACTCGAAGCCCGCAATCAGGGTAAAAAATAATGGCCTTACGCGTCGTTTTTGCCGGTACGCCGGAGTTTGCGGCCATTCATCTGCAGGCGCTGATCAATAGCGGGCATGAGGTCATCGGTGTTTATACCCAACCCGACCGTCCGGCCGGGCGCGGTAAAAAACGGCAGCCCAGCCCGGTAAAACAGGTGGCACTGGACAACGGCCTGCCGGTTTACCAGCCGCTGAACTTCAGAGACCCGGCGGATGTTGAACAGCTGAAAAGCCTGAATGCCGACGTCATGATCGTGGTCGCCTATGGCCTGATTCTGCCGCAAAGCGTACTCGACGCGCCCAAACACGGCTGCCTGAATGTTCATGCCTCGCTGCTGCCCCGCTGGCGTGGTGCGGCGCCGATTCAGCGCTGCATTGAAGCCGGAGACAAACTCACCGGCATCACCATCATGCAGATGGATAAAGGTCTGGATACCGGCGATATGCTGAGCAAAGTCACCACCGGCATCCTCAGCGACGATACCGGCGGCACCCTGCATGACCGTCTGGCCGACATGGGCCCGGCCGCGCTGCTGAATACCCTGGCGCAGCTTGAAGCCGGAACCCTGAATCCGGAAAAGCAAAACGATGCACTGGCCAACTACGCCCATAAACTGCTGAAAGAAGAAGCCCTGATCAACTGGCAACAACCGGCGGAAACCATTGCGCTGCGCGTGCGCGCTTTTAACCCGTTCCCGATGGCTTACACCCTGCTTGGCGATGAACGCATCCGCGTGCTCATGGCCGAGCCGCTGGATAAAGCCACGCAGCTGCTGCCCGGCACCATCGCCAGCGTCAGCGCCGGAGGACTGGAAATCGCCTGTGGCGAAGGCGTATTACGTATCACTCAGGTCCAGTTAGCCGGCAAGAAAGCCATGACCGTGGCCGATGTGATTAACGGTCAGCCACAGTTGTTTCAGCCGCACCACATGCTGGCGTCACAACCTTGAGCGCCGCAACCTCACCCTGGGGCAAAGCCAAAGACACCCCCCTGACGCGCGCGCCGCGCGCGGCCATGGCCCTCCGCGCCGTCCTCACCGGACAATCCCTCAACCAATGCCTGCCACCGCTGGAGCTGCGCGTTGAGCCCGCCGACCGTGGCTTTCTGCGCGATCTGGCGCTGGGCAGCTGCCGTCACTTCCAGCGCCTGAACGCGCTGGCCAAAATGCTGCTCAGCCGGCCTTTTGGCGAAGAAGATCAGGATTTATTTGCCCTGCTGATCATCGGCCTGTACCAGCTGGACATTCAGAAAAAAGCGCCGCACGCCGCCGTGCACGCCACCGTGGAAGTCTGCGAAGAACTGGGCAAGGGTTACGCCAAACCCGTTGTGAACGCCTGCCTGCGCCGTTACGCGCGTGAATACGAAAGCCTGACCCCACCGCTGGACGAAAACCCGGTAACGGCCAGCAGCCATCCGAAGTGGCTGGTGAAAATGCTGAGCAAAGCCTGGCCGGAACAGGTTCAGGACATTCTCGACCAGAATAACCAGCGCCCACCGCTGTGCCTGCGCGTGAATCAGCGTCACGGCAGCCGTGAGCAATACCTTGAGCGTCTGCATCAGGCCGGTATCGAAGCCCACCCTGCTGAACACAGTACCGTGGGGATTTATCTGGCGGAATCCTGCGATATCACCGCGCTGCCGGGTTTTAATGATGGCGACTTCAGCGTGCAGGACGAGGCCGCGCAACTGGCGGCCATGCTGCTGGCACCGCGGGACGGCGAACGTATCCTCGATGCCTGCGCCGCTCCCGGAGGCAAGACCTGCCATCTGCTGGAAAGCGCAGACGCCCGCGTCGTGGCGCTGGACATTGAACAGAACCGCCTGCCACGGGTGCATGAAAACCTCGCCCGCCTGCAACTCAGCGCCGAGGTGGTCTGTGCCGACATGGCCACCCCCGACACCTGGTGGGATGGTGAACGGTTCGATGCCATTCTGCTCGACGCGCCCTGCTCAGCCACCGGCGTAATCCGCCGCCACCCGGATATCAAACTGCTGCGCCGCCGCGAAGACATCGAACAGCTGGCGCAAGTGCAGGCGCAGCTGCTGGATACCGCCTGGTCATTACTGAAACCCGGTGGTCGCCTGCTGTACGCCACCTGCTCGGTGCTGCCAGACGAAAACAGCGCACAAATCCGCCGCTTTGTGGATGCCAACCGGGATGCACAGTTGCAGACGCTGGACTTTTGCTGGGGAAGCGCCTGTAATGCCGGGCGTCAGCTGCTGCCGCAACGCAACGGTCATGACGGGTTTTACTACGCACTGCTGCACAAACAGGACTGAATCTTTATGAAGATCATTATTCTGGGAGCCGGCCAGGTTGGCGGTACGCTGGCTGAAAACCTGGCCAATGAGCAGAATGACATTACCGTGGTCGACACCGATGCCGACCGCCTGCGCGAGCTGCAGGACCGCATCGACATCAAAACCGTCCTTGGCCGGGGCTCCTATCCCAGCATTCTGCGCGATGCCGGTGCCGATGATGCCGACATGCTGGTTGCCGTCACCAACTCTGACGAAACCAACATGGTCGCCTGTCAGGTGGCTTATACCCTGTTCCGTACCCCGACCAAGATCAGCCGCATCCGCTCCGGCCAGTATCTGAAGCAGGCCGAACTGTTCCGCAACGATGCCTTCCCGATTGACGTTCTGATTTCCCCGGAGCAGGTGGTGACGAACTACATCAGCCGCCTGCTGCAGTATCCCGGTGCGTTGCAGGTGCTGGATTTTGCCGATCAGCGCGTACAGCTGGTTGCGGTGCGCGCCTATTACGGCGGCCCTCTGGTTGGTCAGGCCATTCACCACCTGAAGGATCACCTGCCCAATATTGAAGCCCGCGTGGCGGCGGTATTCCGCCGCAACAAAGCCATTGAGCCAACCGGTGACACCATTATTGAGGCCGACGACGAAGTCTTCTTCGTTGCCGCCAAAGAGCATATCCGCAAGGTCATGAGCGAGCTGCGCCGCGAAGAAGATTCCTACAAGCGGGTAATGATCGTCGGCGGCGGTAATATCGGCTATCGCCTCGCCAAAGCGCTGGAGCGTGATTACCGCATCAAGCTGATTGAGCACGGCGAACAGCGCGCTCAGTTCCTCAGTGAAAATCTGAGCAAAACCGTGGTGCTGCTGGGCAGCGCCACCGACAAGGCGCTGCTGGAAGAAGAAAACATTGAAAACACCGATGTGTTCTGTGCCCTGACCAACGATGACGAGGTGAACATCATGTCGTCGCTGCTGGCCAAGCGTCTCGGTGCACGCAAGGTGATGACACTGATTAACAAAGCCGCGTATGTCGATCTGGTGCAGGGGGGCATGATCGATGTTGCCCTGTCGCCGCAGCAGGCCACCATCGGCAGTCTGCTGACCCACGTGCGCCGTGGCGACGTAGTGAATGTTCACTCACTCCGTCGTGGTGCTGCCGAAGCGATTGAAGCCATTGCCCACGGCGACAGCAGCTCATCCAAAGTGGTGGGGCGCAAAATCCGCGAAATCAAACTGCCGCCGGGCACCACCATCGGTGCCATTGTGCGCGGTGAAGAAGTGATTATGGCGAGCTCGGATGTGGTGGTGGAATCCAATGACCACGTGATTCTGTTCGTCATGAAAAAACGCCATATTCCGGATGTCGAGCGCCTGTTCCAGGTCGGACTCGGTTTCTTCTGATCAGGACAGACTATGCACCTGCCCGTTATCGCACGAATTCTTGGCATCTTCCTGATGCTGTTCAGCATGACCATGTTGCCGCCGATTCTGGTGTCGATGTGGTACAACGACGGTGCCACTCAGGCATTTGTCACTGCGATGCTGCTGATTTTTGGTATCGGCTTTACCTCCTGGCTGCCGGTGCGCGGGGTGCACAGAGAGCTTCATACCCGTGACGGTTTCCTCATTGCCGCGCTGTTCTGGCTCACGCTGGGACTGGCCGGCACGCTGCCGTTTATGATTGCCGAACAACCCGACCTGAGCTTTGCCGATGCGTTTTTCGAATCACTGTCCGGCTGGACCACCACCGGCGCCACGGTGATGACCGGGCTCGAACATTTACCCAAGTCCATCCTCTGGTATCGCCAGCAGCTGCAATGGCTGGGCGGCATGGGGATTATCGTTCTGGCGGTAGCGATTCTGCCCATGCTGGGGATTGGTGGCATGCAGCTGTACCGTACGGAAATGCCCGGTCCGCTGAAAGATTCCAAACTCACGCCGCGCATTGCCGAGACCGCCAAAGCCCTGTGGTACGTCTACGCATTCCTGACCATCAGCTGCGCGCTGGCCTACTGGCTGGCCGGCATGAGCGGCTTTGATGCCATAACCCACAGCTTCGCCACTGTTGGCATCGGCGGCTTCTCCACCTATGACGCCTCCATCGGCCATTTTGACAGCACGCTGATTGAAGGCATCTGCGTCTTCTTCATGCTGATTGCCGCCATGAATTACTCGCTGCACTTCTTTGCCTGGCGCAATCACTCCATACGCCATTATCTGAATGATTCCGAGGCACGCTTTTTTTTGTGGATCATGCTGGGTGGGGCAATACTGACCGTCGGCGCGCTCTGGCTGACCGACACCTACCCGCTGCCGGAAGCCATCCGCTACGGTATTTTTGAGCTGGTCTCCGTCGCCACGACGGCGGGCTTTGGTACGGCTGACTTCTCCAGCTGGCCGGTTTTTCTGCCGGTACTGCTGTTTATGATGGCCTTTATCGGTGGCTGCACCGGATCAACCGGCGGCGGAATGAAAGTCATCCGCGTGCTGCTGATTTACAAACAGGGCGTGCGCGAAATCCGCCGTCTGATTCACCCTAATGCCATGATGCCCATCAAGCTTGGCCGCCGTGCCGTACCCGACCGGATTCTCGATGCGGTATGGGGGTTCTTTGCGGTGTATATCGTAACCTTTATGGTGATGATGCTGGCGCTGATGGCCACCGGGCTGGATCAGGTAACGGCATTCTCCGCCGTTGGCTCCTGCCTCAATAACCTCGGCCCCGGGCTGGGTGATGTCGCGACCCATTACGGCGATATTTCCGATACCGCCAAATGGCTGCTGGCTCTGACCATGCTGCTTGGCCGTCTGGAAATTTTCACCCTGCTGGTCCTGTTAAGCCCGGCCTTCTGGCGCAGCTGAATATGAATCATCCCTTTCATCATGCCGACTCAGAGCAGCTGACCGAACTGCGTCAGCAGATGATCAGCTTTGCCCGGCTGCAACTCAGTGACGACCAGCAGGCCGAAGATGTGGTGCAGGAAGCGCTGGCCGGCGCACTGAAAAATGCCGCCGCCTTCAACCGCACCGCCAGCCTTAAGACCTGGGTATTTGCCATTCTGAAAAACAAAATCGCCGATGCCCTCCGTGGTCGCTACCGCCAACCACCAATGTCCGATATCGATGACTGTAAGGATTGCAGCCTGACCGACGACCAACTGTTTGACGAGCACGGCCACTGGCACAAAGCAGAGCGTCCGCAACGCTGGGACGCCCCGGAGCAATTGGTGCACGATGAACACTTCTGGCGCGTGTTTGACCGTTGTCTCGATGCACTGCCGTCAGAACAGGCGCGGGTATTTATGATGCGGGAATTTATCGAACTGGACAGCCAGGACATCTGCTCCGCCCTGGAGCTGAGTACCAGTAACCTGCACGTTCTGCTGTACCGCGCACGTTTGCGGCTGCGCGAATGTCTGGAAGATCACTGGTTCGGGGCGGGAGAAACGACATGATGAATTGCCAGCAGGCTACGCGCCTGATGTCTGAAGCTCAGGAACGCCCGCTCAGTCTTAAGGAGCAGGCCGAACTGAAAGTTCACACGCTGATCTGCTCTGGCTGCCGCCAGTTTGGCCAGCAGATGCTGTTGTTGCGCCAGCTTACGCGTGGTGCGCGCAAGCCGGATGATCCGGATTAAGTAAACGCTTAAGGCACGTTGGCCAGGCTGTACGGGTTACTTTCACCTTCCGGACGGCGCTTAAAGCGTTTGTACGTCCACTGATATTGCGCCGGACAGTGCTCAATACAGCGTTCAATACCGCGGTTCAGCGACGTTGCCGACACCCGGACATCGTCGTCGTATAAATCCTCTTCCGCCGGCAGAAAATAAATATCAAAGCCTTCCGCATCGGGCAGGCGTCTGGCAAACCCGTAAATACCGATGGCATTGGTTTTCCTGATCAATTCGTGCGGCAGTTTCGGGGTCAGGGTTTCCACCCCCATAAAGGGCGCAAATACACCGCTTTTCTGGCGCGGCTCCTGATCGGGCAGAAAGCCGATCAGCTCCCCGTTGTACAGCGCATCGAACAAACCTTTGACCCCGGCGCGGGTGGTGGGCACCAGCGTGCAGCCAACGTTCTCACGGCGATCCACCATCCATCGGTTAAAGGTCTGGCTCTTGGCCGGACGGTACATGATGGTGATCGGGCATTTGCGTGAAAAATAGTTGTTGATGATTTCCCAGTTGCCGAGATGCGGTGCCAGCAGAATCACGCCACGCTCATCGGCCAGTGCGGCATCAAGCAGATCTTCACCGTAGACATTGCGGATCAGACCGTAGGTTTTCTCCGGATCGTAACCCCACATAGGCCCCATTTCGGCCGCGATCATGCCATTTTGCTGCAAGGTTTCCCGGATAAGCTCATCGCGCTCAGCCACGCTCAGCTGAGGATAAGTGAGCCCGATATTAACCCGCGCCACCTCACGGGAACGGGTACGGCGCGCCCACAGCAGGCGGCCGATAAAGCGGCCGATTGTCTGCGCATGACGCAACGGAATCAGGCTCAGCAATTTGATAATGCCGATCATCAGATAGCCAATAAAAGCATTCACCAGTCGTCTTCCTTTTGTAACGAAGCGCGCAGTGTAACCGCTGGCGGCCACCTGACAAGGTCAAAGCGGGCAGTTCATGCTGTGTTTCCGGCGCGGCAGGCTAAACTCAGATCATCAAGGAACTGACCGCGCATATGATTAATCTTGAACTCGCCCTGAAAGATAAACGCATCCTCGTTGTTGATGATCTGGTAGAGGCCCGCAGCGCACTGAAAAAGATGATCACCATCCTCGGCGCAACGCAGATAGATACCGCCACCGACGGCCGTGAAGCCATGGAATTTATTATGGAGCGCGAGTACGACATCGTGCTGTCCGATTACAACCTCGGTAAAGGAAAAGATGGTCAGCAGATTCTGGAAGAAGCGCGTTATTGCAACCGCCTGCGCGCAACCGCACTGTTTATCCTGGTTACCGGAGAGAACGCCGTCGAAATGGTGATGGGGGCGCTCGAATATGAGCCCGATAACTACATTACCAAACCCTTTACCCTGAATATGCTGCGTGAGCGCCTGACCCGTATTCTCAGCACCAAGCTTGAATTGCTGCAGGTCGATACGGCGATTGATCTGGGTGAAACCGACCGTGCCATTACGCTGGCCACGGCCGTTCTTGATAAAAACCCTAAACTGCTGATTCCGGTTACCCGCATTCTCGGCAAACTCTACATCCGCCAGAAGCGCTATAACGAAGCCATCAAAGTGTATTCAGAGTTGCTGAATAAACGCTCGGTATCCTGGGCGCGTCTGGGGCAGGCCATCTGCATGCACTATCTCGGCGACTCTCGCAGTGCTCTGGCGCTGCTCAAACAAACCCTGATTGCTCATCCGATGTATGTACAGTGCTATGACTGGGCGGCCACCATCATGCTCAGTCTGGGGGATAGCAAAGGCGCGCAGAAACAACTGGAGAAAGCCGTTGAAATATCACCCAAGGCGGTACTGCGGCAGATGGAACTGGGCAAACTGGCTTACAGCAATGAGGATTATCCGGTCGCGGAAATGGCCTTCGAGCAAGCCATCAGACTGGGACGCCACTCCTGCTATAAACATTCCGGCAACTACCTGCAATTTGCTCACACCATCCGCCATGAACTGAAGCCCGGAGAACAAAGCCGCGAGCAAAAGATGCGTGTCGAAAAAGCCTTCAGAGCCATTGATGAACTGCGCCAGGATTATGCCGGGCAAGACAACATCATGTTTGAAACCAGTATTATTGAAGGTAAAACTCACACCACACTGAACGATGAGGACAAAGCCCGCGCCTCCGCCAGACGCGCCGAAGAAATCCTGCAGCGCATGACAAATCCAACCGACGAACAACAACTGCAGATGACCGAAGCCTATATTGATACCGGCCAGCACGTTAAAGCCAAGCAACTGATCCGCAAACTGCAGCAGCAAGGCATGGGCAGCAACGAACTCAGCCAACTGCAGGCGCTCGAAGACAACCTCAATAAAGTCGTTATCCGTGACCATACTGCCGCGCTCAATGCCCGCGGGGTGGGCCACTACGAAAAAAGTGAATTTACCGAAGCCATTGCCGCCTTTGATGAAGCCGCCTCGTATGAAGAAGCCGGCGTCAGTGTGCTGCTGAATGCCATTCAGGCCAAAATCAGCCTGATTGAAAATACGCAGATCGATGTCGGGCAGCTGAAAGATTGCTACCGTTATTTCCAGCGTATTGGCAAGATTGGCAGTAACGATGACCGCTATGAACGTTACGAGCGTCTGAAGGGCACCTTTATGCGCCTGAAACGGGCAGCAGGTCTTTAGGGCCTGTCGACACTCATTGAATAGATCCTGCTGAGAGCCAGTTTTTCTCAGAACAAGGAGAGAGGAGTGATATTAGCGGGCTAAATGAATGACGAACGAGACGTTAATGAGGAAAACTGGCCTCAGCCCGAAGGGTTATGGCTAAAAATCCCTCATCCTGCGTTGCTGTTCGTTCGCTTAACCCGTTAGGCCACACTCTCAGCGCCTTGTTTGAGATATTTTTAGCCGATAACAGGCCTGTTTAATGAGTGTCGACAGGCCCTAGGTCACAGGAAGTATCCATGAAATTTGAACATCTGGTCGGTGCCGTGGTGCACGATCTTAAAAATCAGCTACAGGCCTTGCTCGACTACGAGCAGGAAGCACTGGCACGTATTCCCAAGCGTTATCACACACACCTTGACCCCATTCTGCAGCGCACCAACCGCCTGAAAAACGACACCATGCAGATGGTGACGTTATTCCGCCTTGAACAGAAATCGCATTTCCCGATGGACGATGCCTGGCCCCGCGACACCGCCGCCGATGCCATCGAAGCCACCAGTCTGCAATATCCGGGCATCCGCTTTTCTAACGATATCGGTGAAGATTGCCAGGGTTTCTACAACGAAACCCTGATCCATCTGGCACTGATCACCTTAATCACCAACAGCGCACAGGCCGGAGCGACACACATCCGCCTCACCGCCGACGACAGCAATGGTCTCACCCTCTGCGTTGACGATAACGGCCACGGCTTTGATAACGCCGTACTGGCCGGTGAAAAGGACACCACCAAACAGGAAGGCTCCGGTCTTGGCCTGTTCTTTGTTGAGCTGATCGCCAGCCACCACAAACAGGGCGAAGAACATGGCAGCATCCACATCGCCAACCGCAAGGAAGGCGGTGCATCGGTCAGTATCCGCCTGCCCTGATGACCGATAATTCGATCCGAGCAATCCCTCTCAGCCCCTGTTCTCAGGGCGCATCGCTGCTATAATCCGGCGTCTTTTTATTTTGCGAACAGCATTCAGGGCCTGATTCACTTAGTCTGAACAAGCTCTGGCACTGCCAACACAGGAATTCCACCGTGAGTCAGAGTCGCCACAACGTCAAAACCTTTCAGGGCCTGATTGCCGCCCTGCAGGAATACTGGTCCGAACAGGGCTGCGTGATTAACCAACCTCTGGATATGGAAGTGGGCGCCGGTACCTTTCACACCGCAACCTTCCTGCGCGCCATCGGCCCGGAGAACTGGAGCTCTGCTTACGTGCAGCCAAGCCGTCGACCGACCGACGGCCGTTATGGCGAAAACCCGAACCGCCTGCAGCACTACTATCAGTTTCAGGTCGTGATGAAGCCAAACCCGGTGGATATTCAGGATAAATACCTCGAATCCCTGCGCGTAATGGGCATCGACACCCTGATGCATGACATCCGCTTCGTGGAAGACAACTGGGAATCGCCAACCCTAGGCGCCTGGGGTCTGGGCTGGGAAGTGTGGCTGAACGGCATGGAAGTGACTCAATTCACCTATTTCCAGCAGGTTGGCGGTCTGGAGTGCTTCCCGGTCACCGGCGAAATCACCTACGGTCTTGAGCGTATTGCCATGTACCTGCAGGAAGTGAATTCCGTATACGACCTGGTGTGGACCTACGGCCCGGACGGCAAAGCCGTGACCTACGGCGACGTATTCCACCAGAACGAAGTGGAACAGTCGGCCTATAACTTTGAACACGCCGATGTTGATTTCCTGTTCATCGCCTTTGACCAGTACGAAAAAACCTGTGCGCGCCTGATCGAAGCCGGACTGCCGCTGCCCGCTTACGAGCAGGTACTGAAAGCCTCCCACACCTTTAACCTGCTGGATGCCCGTGGCGCCATCTCGGTCACCGAGCGTCAGGGTTACATCCTGCGCGTGCGCACTCTGGCCCGTTCCGTGGCTCAGGCGTACTTCAACAGCCGCGCCGAAAAAGGCTTCCCGCTGGCGGACGAAGCCAACCGCGCCGACGTGCTCGCACGCTATCTGGCCGATAAAGAAAAAGCCGCTGCCCAGGAGAAGAAGTAATGAGTAAGCAAGATTTTCTGGTTGAACTGGGCACCGAAGAGCTGCCACCGAAGGCGCTGAAAACCCTGTCTGCTGCGTTCACATCCGGCATTGAACAGGGTCTGAAAGACGCCACCCTGAACTTTGGTGCCGTTGTCTCTTTTGCCGCACCACGTCGTCTGGCCGTGCGTATCGAGGCACTCGAAGCTCAGCAGGCCGATCAGGAAGAAATTCTCTACGGCCCACCCGCCAATATTGCCTACGACGCCGATGGCAAGCTGACCAAAGCCGCCGAAGGCTTTGCTGCCCGCGCTGGCGCCACGGCGGCTGACCTGAAGACCGGCGACAACGGCAAGCTGATGATTCAGCGCACCATTAAGGGTAAAAACACCGTTGAACTGCTGCCGGCCATCGTACAGAACAGCCTCGACAAGCTGCCGATTGCCAAGCGCATGCGCTGGGGTTCTTCCCGTGTGGAATTCGTGCGTCCGGTGCAGTGGCTGGTGATGCTGTTCGGCTCTGATGTGGTTAACGGCGACGTGCTGGGCCTGAAGGCTGGCAACACTTCCCGTGGTCACCGCTTCCATGCGCCGGGTGACATCACCATCGCCAATCCGGCGGAATATCAGGACAAACTGCGTGCCGCTTATGTGATGGCCGACTTTGCCGAGCGCGCCGCGCTGATCAAAGAACAGGTCACCGCTGCCGGACAAAAACTGGGTGGCGAAGCCATCATCGACGCCGACCTGCTGGACGAAGTGACCGCGCTGAACGAATGGCCGGTGGCACTGGCCGGTTCATTTGACGACGATTTCCTGCGCGTACCGCCGGAAGCGCTGGTGTCCTCGATGAAGGAACACCAGAAATACTTCCACGTCATGAAAGACGGCAAGCTGATGCCGAACTTCATCACCATCGCCAACA
Organism: Saccharospirillaceae bacterium; assembly: GCA_021208685.1. Lineage (GTDB taxonomy): Bacteria > Pseudomonadota > Gammaproteobacteria > Pseudomonadales > Oceanobacteraceae > Venatoribacter. Next base: position 51,490 of record JAJOJJ010000041.1, on the reverse strand, counting down.
TCGAATCGAAAGATCCGGCGCAGGTGATTTCCGGTAACGAAAAAGTGATCCGTCCGCGTCTGTCGGATGCGGCCTTCTTCTGGGATACCGACCGTAAACAGACACTGGAAAGCCGTTTCGCCAAACTGGAAAACGTGGTGTGGGTGAATGGCCTGGGTTCTATCGCCGATAAAGCCCGCCGTATCGGTAAGCTGGCCAGCCGTATCGCCGCTGTCACCGGTGCCAATAGCGCACTGGTGGAGCGTGCCGCGCAGCTGTGCAAAAACGATCTGGTGTCCAGCATGGTGGTCGAATTCACCGACCTTCAGGGTCTGGCCGGCAAGTACTACGCCGAGCACGATGGCGAACACGCCGATGTGGCCGCCGCCATGGTTGAGCAGTACATGCCCGCCTTCGCCGGTGACGCCCTGCCGGCCAGCCAAACCGGTACGCTGATTGCGCTGGCTGATCGTCTCGACAGCCTCGTCGGTCTGTTTGGTATCGGCCAGATTCCGACCGGTTCCAAAGACCCGTTCGCGCTGCGCCGTGCCTCGCTGGGTGTGTTGCGTCTGCTGGTTGAAAAAGAAATCAACATTGATCTGGGCGACCTGATCGACTGGGCCATCGACAACAACTGGGTTGCCGCACCAAAGGCCGACACCAAAGCCACTCTGGTGGAATACCTGCTGGATCGTTTCAGCGCCTGGTACGCCGACGAAGGCATTCCGGCCGGTGTATTCCAGTCGGTGCGTGCGCTGGGCGTCACCAACGCACTGGATATTAACCGCCGCGTTCAGGCCGTTCACGCGTTCAATACACTGGACGCTGCCGAAGCTCTGGCCGCTGCCAACAAGCGGGTGTCCAACATTCTGGCCAAGAACGGTGGCGACAACGTGGAAGCCAACGTGGATTCTGCCCTGCTCGCCCAGGCCGAAGAGAAAACACTGGCCGAACAGGTTGCTGCCAAACAGCAGGCCGTTGAACCATTAATGGCACAGGGTGATTACAGCGCCGCACTGACCGAACTGGCCGGTTTGCGCGCAGCGGTGGATGCCTTCTTCGACAACGTGATGGTTATGGCCGACGACGACGCCGTGAAAAACAACCGCCTCGCACTGCTCAAGCAGCTGCAGGGATTGTTTATCGGTATCGCCGATATTTCGCTGTTGCAGGGTTAATCCCCCGTTGAAATACCGGATGAACGGGAGGCGCCGCGAGGCCCTCCCGTTTTTTTTATCAGGAAATCCGGTATCGCCCGGTTTCCGCCGAATAGACCGATAACAGTCCGCCAGCCAGCAAGGGAACAAACAGCGCGCCGATGACGGCCATCTCATAGGCGGCGGAACGGGCAAGGTATTCCGCAGGCACTGCGCCGATCAGGTCAAACAGCAGGCCATTCATCACCAGCAAGAGCGGAGCGGTCGCGCACAGCAACACCATTTGCAGTGATTCAACCACTTTACCCCGCTCAGCGTGGGCGATTGCGCGCTGCAGCAAGAGACCGAACACCAGCAACAATGCCCCCATCACCGCAAAACCTGCTCCGGCGGACGAGCGGGCGTGCGTGGGCATGCCGAGCTGATAGGCGGCATAAAACAACATCGATACCACGGCCAACAGGCTGATGAGCGTGATGCGCGGTAAGGTTGCTGAGGTTTCAACCCCGGCCCTTGCGGCCACCCACTGCACCCAGGCGGAGGCCAGCAGTACCGTCAGCAGTAATCCGAACAGCGGCAGCCAGGCGGTGTCGAGCAGTGCTGCCAGCCACGCCAGCGGCATCGCTGGTACCATGCGCTGCATCCAGCCAATATCCGCAACACTCACCCCCATGATCATGGGCAGCATCAGCACCAGTGCGCTGAGCAGAATCACGCCATATCCCACCCATTGCAGCGGCCTGTTCAGTGGCCGCAAGGTCAGTGCGGCGTTGTTTCGCAGCGGGCTGCTGGCCCGGTTCAGCCAGAACAGACCAAAGCCCGCCAGGGTCGCCTGGGCGAACAGGATGGTATTCACCAGAATGTTCATCTCATTAAAACTCACGCCGTCGGCGATGCCGGATAACAGCAGCCAATCCATCCGTTGCAGCGGGGCCGTCAGCAGAAAGCCGAAGCCCAATGCCTGCCAGCCCAGATGCCGGGCAATGTCTTTGCGCAGCAATGCAATACCCGCCATGGTCAGACTGACCAGCACCCCAACCAGCATGATCCATAAGCCGATGTGAAAGACGAAGGTATTGTAGGTATTGGCAATGCCACTGTTGATTAAATGGTGCCCGCTCATCCCCATGGACACAAAGGCGGCGAGAATATAAGCCACACCGATCAGCCGATGGGCTTTGCGGTAACGGCGGCGAAACCCTGGCCAGAATTGGAGAAATCCGGCCACCATCAACACCAGCCCCAGCATCATGTGGGTACTCAGCACATGGCGGCGCGCTTCCGGCATGGAAAAGTAATAAATATTGGTGTCACTGATGCCGTCAGCCCCGTAGGCATACTCGCTGGAGCTGATGTGCGCCATCAGGTTCACCCAGGCCGGTACAACGTTCTGCACCTCCGGTGAGCCCCGCATATCCACGCCGCTGCTGGCCTGCTGGAGCACCGTGGTTGCTGTTTCAGCGGGATTATCGCTGTGATTGCTGAGTGGCGATAACGTCAGGCCGGAGTTAAAGGCCAGCGCACCATACGCCAGGAGTAATGCGCCGATTAAAGGCCACAGCCACTGCGTCATGGCAGCGGCCCCGGTGGTATGCGGTTTTTCGGTCAGGTCAGTGCGATCCGTTGCCTGTGTCGACTTAGGTGTTTTTTTCATGGGACAATCAGCCGGAGTGATGAGAGAGTGGCGCCATAATAAAAATTGCAATCCGGGGCAGCCATTGCCAGCACCGCCAACTCTTATCCGTTTTCGCCAGACATCTGAATGCACCCGATTAAACCGGTCTGAATGGCAATGAACCTATGATCAAGCTGAATACGCTGCGTTTCCCGATCAGCTATGTGCAGATATTCGAGGAAGTATGCCGCCTGCAGGGCATGAATGCTGAACCGTTTCTGTTGGCAAACTTCGCGATCACGCCTGAACAGCTGCGCAGCGCTGACACCACCATTTCCGGCACCGAATTTCTTGGTTTGCTGCGCCTGCTGGAGCAGTTTGTCCGGCAAAACCCAAAGCATCAGCACACCCTGATCGGATTGTTTCCGCCCACCATTCACGGCCATGTGGCGCTGGCGGCCATCACCGCCTCAACCGTGCAACAGGCGCTTGATATCGCCGTGCGCTTTGCCCATCAGGTCATGCCTGCCTACGACATTCGTTACGATATTGAGCAATCGCAATGCCGGGTCAGCTTTACCCGCCTCACCGATTTTGGCAGCAGCAATGCCTTTATGACGGAAATGATATTTTGCGCGCTGCATTCCTTTTTGCGCCTGTTTGGTCATGACGATGTGCCCCTGCATCTGAGTTTTACTCACCGCCAGCTGGCAATGTCGGAGCTGCCCACGCTGTTCCCGCATGTCAGCATCAGCCCCGGTGGTGAGCACAATGCCATTTTATTTCCCGGACACTTACTGAATAACCTGATCGCAACGCGCAATATGGTCACCCATCAGGCGCTGGAATCGGCACTGGAAGTTCAGGAAGCGCAGCGCACCCGGCAACATTGCATATCCGCTCAGGTGTCCCATGAAATTCTGTCCCTGATCCGGCAGAAAAAACCCATCGCTGCAGCGGCCATTGCGGAAGCCCTGTCGTTATCACCAAGAACACTCAGCCGCCGTTTGTCAGATGAGGGGAGCAGCTTAAGAACGCTTTACAACGAATGCCGTTGCCTTATCGCGCAGGATTTAATCCGGCACAGTAGAATGACCATCAGCCAGATCAGCATGCAGCTGGGCTTTTCTGATGAAGCCAATTTTTCCCGGTTTTTTAAGCAGCAAACCGGCAAAAGCCCAACCGGCTACCGCGCAGCCGGTCAGAATGAACGTCTCTGAGCCAAACCTGTGTCATGCTGCTGCCGAATCAACGATTATTCCAATGAGCGACTGATGAAACTGATTATCCTCGACCGCGACGGCGTACTGAACGAAGACTCCGACGCCTTTATCAAAACCACCGACGAGTGGATTCCGCTGCCCGGCAGTGCCGAGGCTGTGGGCCGCTTAACTCAGGCCGGCTACGCCATTGCCATTGCCACCAACCAGAGCGGTGTGGCACGCGGGTATTTCACGCTGGAAACCCTGCAGGCCATGCACGACAAAATGGCGGCACTGGCGGCAGAACACGGTGGCAAATTTGCCCACATCGCCTTCTGCCCGCACGGCCCGGATGACACCTGCAATTGCCGTAAGCCCTTGCCTGGGCTGATTCATCAGATTGAACAGGCGCTGGGGGTATCAGCCGACGGTTGCTGGATGGTGGGCGATTCCATCCGCGATTTAGAAGCCGGTGTCGCCGCAGGCTGCAAACCCGCGCTGGTACGCACCGGTAAAGGCGAGAAAAGCATCGCCAAACTCGCCGCAGCCGGACTGAGCCAGGCGCAGGTGTTTGATGATCTGGCTGCTTTTGCAGATTGTGTGCTGAGCCACTGATCCGGGCTCGCTGCTTATTGGGAAAAAGTCCGAGGAATTCAGGTAACAAGAGAACCCCGGCTAAAGTGGTATAAATAACGCCCATTATAAAAAGCGCAGAGCACGGTATCTCTATGGCCGCACATCCTGATACAACTGGCATGGATGCCAGCGTAACCACTCACCGCTTATGGCTGGCGCAACTGCGCAGCCTTCTTTTTTACGTCTGGCTGGCCGTACTCACCGTCGCCTGGTTTATCCCCAGCTTTGTGATTGGCATCTTCCTGCCGCTGAAGGCGCGTAACTATTTCATCATGGTGTTTTATTGCCACATTGTGGTCTGGTCAGCGCGGCTGATCTGCGGGGTGAAATGGCAGGTGGAAGGGCGGGAAAATATTCCTGCCGATGGCCGCGGTTATGTACTGCTGAGCAAACACCAGAGCAGCTGGGAGACGTTTTTTATCCCAACGCTGATCGCGCCTCATGTGCAGGTGGTCAAACGCGAACTGCTCTACCTGCCGTTTTTTGGCTGGGCGCTGAAGATGATTCATCCGATATTCATCGACCGCAGTCATAAAACCAATGCCCTCAAGCAGGTACTGAATCAGGGGGCCGACCGTCTGAACAGCGGCATTCACGTGCTGGTATTCCCGGAAGGTACGAGGGTACCACCGGGGAAGCGCAAAGCCTTTTCCAAAGGCGGCGCGATGCTCGCCACCAAAAGCAAAGCCCCGGTCATAACAATCGCCCACAACTCCGGCGAACACTGGCCAAACGACAACTGGGTGAAGCGTCCGGGCACCATTCATCTGGTGATCAGCCCGGTGATGGAAACGACCGATCTCAGTACGGCGCAACTGAGCGAACTGAGTGAAAGCTGGATTAACAACCGGGTGGATGACATTTCAGCCCATCCATTTGACGGTGAAATGGTCGATGCCGACAGCAGCGGCAAACGCTTCTGAACACTGAAAATGGCAGGCAGGTTGTCATCGCACGGCGTAGTGAATACTTACAACCCGCTTGCCGTGTCTTTTTCTCCGCAGGTTACAGCACCATCGCGGCAACCCAGCCAGCGGCTAACAATGGCAGGTTAAAATGCAGAAAGGTCGGCACCACCGTGTCGCGCATATGATGGTGCTGGCCATCCGCATTCAGACCCGCCGTCGGCCCCAGAGTAGAATCCGACGCCGGTGAACCGGCATCGCCCAGCGCCCCGGCCGTCCCCACCAGAGCCACAATCGCCAGCGGGCTGAAGCCCATCTGCAGACACAGCGGCACGTAAATCGCGGCGATGATCGGAATGGTCGAGAACGACGAACCGATGCCCATGGTCAGCAACAGGCCGACCACCAACAGCAACAATGCCGCCAGCGCCTTATTATTCTCCAGCCAGGCTGCCGAACCATTCACCAGCTCAGCAATATGCCCGGTACGCTCCAGCACCTCCGAGAAGCCCGAAGCGGCGATCATAATAAAACCGATGGAGGCCATCATCTTGATGCCATCCACCAGAACCCCTTCCGACTCATTCCAGCGCACCACACCGGTGACGGAAAACAGCATAAAACCGGCCATCGCCCCCAACACCATTGAACCGGTATACAGCTGCACCACGAAGGCCAGCACAATGGCCGCCGCGGCAACCATCAGCGCTTTGGGCTCGTAACGGCGTTCAGTATGTTCCGCAATCGCAATGCGGGTGAGGTTGTATTCGCGCGGCTTGCGGTAGGTAAACAACGCCGCAATGATCAGGCCCATCAGCATGCCCAGTGCCGGAATGGCCATCGCCTGCACCACCGAGACCCCCTCCACATTCAGACCAGCCTCGGCCACACGCCCGAGCAGAATGTCATTCAGATAAATATTGCCGAAGCCCACCGGCAGGAACATGTAAGGCGTTACCAGGCCAAAGGTCAGCACACAGGCCACCAGACGCCGGTCGAGGCGTAAGCGGGCCATCACTAACAGCAGCGGCGGAATCAGAATCGGGATAAAAGCGATATGAATCGGAATCAGGTTCTGCGACGACACCGCAACCAACAGCAGCAATCCCAGCAAGCCATTCTTCAGCCAGCGCGACTCGCGGCCACCGGTTTCCGCCCCCAGCTTACGCAGGATGGCATCAGCCAATAAATGCGGCAGACCCGACAGCGAAATCGCCACCGCAAAACCGCCCAGCAGCGCATAACTCAGCGCAATACCGGCACCGCCACCGATACCGGCATTAAAGGCGTCCAGCGTGGTCTTCAGATCCAGACCGCCAACCCAGCCGCCAACAAAAGCCGCGACAATCATCGCCAGCATTACGTGCATACGCGCCAGACTGAGCACCAGCATCAGTACCACCGCAATCACCACCGCATTCATGGATTTTCCTCATTCAGGCCCGGCACAAGACGACCGGGCAGTCAGACACATAGGGCCTGTCGACACTAATTAAACAGGCCTGTTATCGGCTAAAAATTTCTCAGGCAAGGCGCTGAGAGTGTGGCCTAACGGGTTAAGCGAACGAACAGCAACGCAGGATGAGGAATTTTTAGCCATAACCCTTCGGGCTGAGGCCAGTTTTCCCCATTAACGTCGTCGTTCGTTATTCATTTAGCCCACTACCCATCTGCCCGGAGCAGATGGGCGCGAAGCCCGCAGGGTCAGGAACATGGATGTTCCTGACAATATCACTCCTCTCTCCTTGTTCTGAGAAAAACTGGCTCTCAGCAGGTCCGATTCACTTAGTGTCGACAGGCCCAAAGGCGCGCAAAGTACCACAAACTGGCCGGTTGAGGGTGACCGAGCGCAGGAATGGCAGCCTGACGCTGCGTCTTTTTCAGGTTTCTTTCAACTGTGGAATCTGATGTGAGCCGAATAAGGTCTGGTATTCGGCTCATATTTTTTACAATGATGAGCCGAATAGAGTTATCAGGTGGTTCAGATACTCTATCTGGCGGATTTGCTGGCATCAGGCTGAATTGAAAAGCTGCCCGGCGGCGGGCGGAGTACGAGGTATCGTATTTCTACACTCCCTTAGAGAAGGTCAGAAGCGAGATTTACTAAATCCAAGTAGTTATCCTTCGTGGTTAACTGTTCCTTTCTTAAAAGGTGAACAACTGAAAGAAAGGCTGCATTTGGCTGAATATCCTGAATTGTTTTAGCTTCCAGATAGTTAGGAAAGAATGCTCGTTTGGCAGATGGCATTTTTCCTATGGAATCCTTTACTAAAATGCTACTTAAGGAACACAGCAAACGAACACTGGGCAGCAAATCAATCTTAAATTCATTATTTAAGTCTTCGGGGTGAATGTTAGTTTTTGGCTCATTAATAGCCTCAATGACATATCGAACTCTAGTAAAAAACTCCAATCTTCTATTCGATGTATGACGCGGCAGTATTAGGCCATAGTCAGCATTAACCCTGCTGGCGACATCAACGATTTGGTTGGGATTAATATCATTCTCAAAGATTTCAACAAATGCCTCACGCGACTTAATCTTAGTCGCAAGCATCAAAGCCAAGCAGGGCCATACATATCTATTGGCCTTATCGCCCGATATACATGCATTTAATTGGCTCAACCACTTGAGTGTTGTTCTCAAATCAAAATCAAAACTCTCCGCAATAACCGCGAGTCCTTCAGAAATCCACGTACCGTTGTGAACGTACAAGCTACCATCGAAAGTACTTTCTAAAATGCCAGATAATCGGAGAAAGTCTTTCTGAACGAAAATAAGCTCATGAAGATCTGCTTTCTTTAGAGTGAAACTATGATTAAAAAATCGATCTAAATACCGCTGCGCATCAAACTCCTGCCCATAAACGGCTTTGATGGAATGCTGCAGCTGATCGGTATTAGTGGCGACAACAAACACCAGACCGGGGATATCGAACAGATGCTTTACCGTTTCCAATAGTTCGATTGCATAGGTGGGACGACAGCGATCCAGTTCGTCGATAAAGACAAACATCGGTTTTTTGTGCTCACTTTCGCGGCTAACCAGATTCAGCCAGTTCTGAATTTCTTCTTTAAATTGTTCGATTAATTTCAGTTTTTGTTTGTAGTTCTGCAATACCAGATTCACGGCAGAATCAGTGACAGCATCCAGGCCATTGCGAAGAAGCTCAGCGCCATCACCCAAATGTTTTTCCATCTGATGCTGAACAACCCCTTTGGCAAAAGCTTTGAAAAATTGCCCTGATTTCCGTAAAGCATTCTTTTTATATTCAGTAGCATTAGCATTTACGCAAAGCCCTTCCAACGCATCAAATACCCCGGAAATAACCGTCAGCAACGGGTCATCAGAGAAATCATTCTGCCAGGCATCGATATAGACGGTGGGATGATGGCTCTGAATCGTTTGCTGCCAGCGCTTAAGAAACCATGTTTTACCGGCACCCCATTCAGCGTTCAGATTCATTACATAGCTATCATCGGTATAACCACTCAGGTAATTCGTCAGAAACTCTGCATATTTACCACGATTCAGACGATCAGCCTGATTTTCCTCATCAGGCTTCGTCCAATCAAAGTCCAGATCCACCTTCATGCTCAATTCCTTTTCATACAATTACTGATGAAGATACCACTAATGCCAGAATGAAAAAGCCCCGGCTGTCTGCACAGCCGGGGCTTTTATTTAACGCTGATGCTAACGCGCTTTACGCAACCCAGAATCAGAAATCCAGGTTCGCTACGTTCAGCGCGTTGGCTTCGATAAAGGCACGGCGCGGTTCTACGTCGTCGCCCATCAGGGTGGTGAACATTTTGTCGGCGCCGATGGCGTCTTCGATGGTCACGCGCAGCATGCGGCGGGTGTTCGGGTCCATGGTGGTTTCCCACAGCTGTTCCGGGTTCATCTCGCCCAGACCTTTATAGCGCTGGATATTGAAGCCTTTTTTCGCTTCGGCCAGCAGCCATTGCACAGAATCCCAGAAGTCTTCGATCAGGTGCACGCGCTCGCCACGCTGGATGTAAGCGCCTTCTTCCAGGGTGTCGCTCAGCTTCTGGCTCATGGTGGCCAGTTTGTTGTAACCGCTGCCGTTGAAGAAATCGTGATCCAGACGGAATTCTTTCGGAATACCGTGGGTAATGACTTTGATGACGATTTTATGGCTGTTGCGTTCGCTGTCGGCGGCCACTTCAACAATAAAGTGGCTGCCGCTGCGTCCGGCATCCGGCAGACGGTCGCTGAGCTGCTGAGCCCAGGCTTCGGCATGCGCTTTGTCAGCCAGACTGGCGCTGCTCATGCGTGGCAGGGTTACCATCTGGTGCAGCACTTCGTGCGGTACCAGGTTGGACATTCGGGTGATGGTTTCCTGTGCCGCACGGTAGTCGGCAACCAGCTGGGCAAAGGCTTCATCGGAGATGGCCGGAGCCTCAGCAGACGGGTGCAGAGCAGCTTTTTCCAGTGCGATATGGGTCAGGTAGCTTTCCATCGCCTCTTCGTCTTTGATGTACTGCTCCTGCTTACCGCGCTTGATTTTGTACAGCGGTGGCTGGGCAATAAAGACGTGGCCGCGCTCGATGATTTCCGGCATCTGACGGAAGAAGAAGGTCAACAGCAGCGTACGGATGTGCGCACCGTCGACGTCGGCATCGGTCATGATGATGATGCTGTGGTAACGCAGCTTGTCCGGGTTGAACTCTTCACGGCCAATGCCACAGCCCAGTGCGGTGATCAGGGTGCCGACCTCGGCGGACGACAGCATCTTGTCGAAGCGGGCTTTCTCGACGTTCAGAATTTTACCCTTCAGCGGCAGAATGGCCTGGGTGCGGCGGTCACGGCCCTGCTTTGCAGAACCACCCGCCGAGTCCCCTTCCACCAGGTACACTTCGGACAATGCCGGGTCTTTTTCCTGACAGTCAGCCAGCTTACCAGGCAAACCGGCGATATCCAGTGCGCCTTTGCGACGGGTCATTTCACGCGCTTTCCGCGCCGCTTCACGGGCGCGGGCGGCGTCGATCATCTTGCCAACCAGATCTTTGGCCTGCTGTGGGTATTCGAGCAGGTAATCGGCAAACAGACGGCCCATTTCCTGTTCTACCGCAGGTTTTACTTCGCTCGAGACCAGTTTGTCTTTGGTCTGGGAGCTGAATTTAGGGTCCGGCACTTTCACCGAAATAATGGCCGTTAAGCCTTCACGGGCATCATCACCGGTGGTGGCTACCTTGGCTTTTTTCGCCAGGCCTTCTTTTTCAATGTAGTTGTTCAGTGTACGGGTCAGCGCTGCACGGAAACCGGCCAGGTGGGTACCACCATCCCGCTGTGGAATATTGTTGGTATAGCAGAAGATGTTTTCCTGGAAGCTGTCGTTCCACTGCATGGCGACTTCGACGGCAATGCCGTCATCGCGCTGAATATTGAAGTGGAATACGTCGTTCAGGGCGGTTTTGCCTTCGTTGAGGAAGGCTACGAACGAACCCAGACCGCCTTCAAAAGCAAAGGTATCTTCACGGTCGCTGCGTTCATCTTTCAGATGAATACGAACACCGGAGTTCAGGAACGACAGTTCACGCAGACGCTTAGCCAGATAGTCATAGCTGAATTCGGTTTTGTTGGTAAAGGTCTGCAGCGATGGCAGGAAACGTACGGTGGTGCCCTTGCCTTCAGTAACGCCGACTTCTTTCAGCGGATAGTCCGGTACACCGTGGGTGTATTCCTGTTCATACAGTTTGCCGCCACGACGGATGGTGAGTTTCAGTTTTTCTGACAGGGCATTTACAACGGAAACACCGACACCGTGCAGACCGCCGGACACTTTGTAGGAGTTATCATCGAACTTACCACCCGCGTGCAGTACGGTGAGGATAACCTCGGCTGCGGATACGCCCTCTTCCGGATGCAGTTCGGTCGGGATACCACGCCCATTATCCGCTACGGATACCGAGTTATCGGTGTGGATAATCACATCGACCTGATCACAGTGGCCAGCCAGGGCTTCGTCAATGGAGTTGTCCACCACTTCGAATACCATGTGATGCAAACCGGTACCGTCATCGGTATCGCCAATGTACATGCCCGGCCGTTTGCGCACGGCATCCAGCCCTTTCAGGACTTTAATACTCGACGAGTCGTAAGTCTGCTCACTCATTCGGTGGTTCCTCTTGATGAATTCGGTGCACTGCCGCTGTTATACGTTGTCGGGCAATGCGAAATAAGCTGTTTTACATCAGTCCGCTGTCTGATCGTTCTGTGTTGCCACACTCTGAGTATTCACGGCAACATTGCTGATAAGACCCTGTTCCACGTGGAACACTTTGCTGGCGGCGGGCTGCCAGATATCGGTCAGCTTGTCCTTGTCGATACTGGTAATAAAGACCTGACATTTTAAATCTTCCAGCAGTTTGCATAAAGCGAAACGGTGCTTTTCGTCCAACTCTGATGCGAGATCATCAACCAGGTAAATGGTGCGCCGTCCACTCTCCTGCTGAAACAGAGCTCCCTGAGCAATCTTCAGCGCCGCAACAACGGTTTTCTGCTGACCGCGGCTTAAAATTTCAGCCGCGGGCTGCTTGTCGACCTTAATGCGCAGCTCGGCACGGTGCGGCCCTGACTGGGTATAGCCCAGCACCAGATCACGCTCCTGCTGCTTCTCCAGCACGTCCTGCAGGTCGGATTCTTTATCCCAGCCCGGATAGTACGCCAGACTGACGTCAATGCTTTCGTCCAGAGCATTAAGAATGCGGATAAACTCGGGCTTAAAACGCTTCAGGTAATCGCGGCGGTGTTGGTCAATCACCAGTGCGCTTTCCACAAAGCCTTTGTTCCATACGGATAGCCATTCCGTTTCTTTTTGCTTAAGCACGGAGTTGCGCTGCTTCAGCTGTTTGCGGAACGTTTTCCACTGTTCCATAAAGCTGTGTTCCACGTGGAACACACCCCAGTCAATAAACTGGCGACGCTCTTCCGGTGATCCGGACAGCAGTTTGAAGGTGGTGGGATCGATAACCTGAACCGGCAGCCAGTGAGCAGCTTCCGCTTGAGATGTCAGCACCGAGCCATTCAGCTTCAGCAGATGATCGCCGCCTTTTAAGCGCAGGCTGTCGAGCTGGCACTGACCAAGACTTTCGTCGTCGATATCCATCTGGATTTCAATTCGGTCAGCATTGTTCGCCAGCACGTGTTTTAGCTGTGACGTGCGGAATGATTTACCCGCCGCCATCAGCACGATGGCTTCGAGAATGCTCGTCTTGCCCGAGCCGTTATCGCCGTAGATAAAATTCACTCCGGGCTGGAGTGTAAGACTCAGCGGCTGCAGGTTTCGCAGGCCGCTGATTTTAAGCTGCCGGATTGGCATAAGGAGAGTTCGCTATATGGCCAGAGACTACAGGCGCATCGGCATAACAACATACATCGCATCGCCGCCTTCCGGTTCTTCCAGTAAGGCACTGCTGTTGGCATCGGACAGGGTCATTTTGACCTGCTGAGTGTCGAGTACACTCATAACATCCTGCAGGTAAGAAACGTTGAAGCCCATTTCCAGGGCATCACCTTTGTATTCCACCGCGACCGATTCTTCTGCCTCTTCCTGTTCAGGGTTGTTGGCAAAGACTTTGAGCAGATCAGTATCCAGCACCAGACGCACACCACGGTACTTTTCATTGGACAGAATCGCAGTACGGTTAAATACCTGACGCAACTCCATACGATCAGCCAGCATGACGTTGCTGCCATTTTTAGGGATAACCCGGCTGTAATCGGGGAATTTTCCGTCCACCAGTTTGGAGGTGAAGGTGAAGTTCTCAGTGCGCGCACGCAGGTGGTTCGTGCTCAGAGACAGGGTGACGGATGATTCCGGATCGGTCAGCAGTTTTGCCATTTCCAGCACGCCTTTGCGTGGCAGGATGATTTGCTGGGCAGTGTCCGGGCCACTCATAGCCACATAACAGGTCGCCAGACGATGACCATCGGTCGATACGGTGCGCAGACCGTTCGCGTTTACTTCAAACAACATGCCGTTGAGGTAATAACGCACATCCTGCTGGGCCATGGCAAAGCTGGTGCGGTCAATAACACGACGCAGACTGCTTTGCTCCAGAGTAAAGCTCTGCTCACCGGCGATGTTATCCACATTGGGGAATTCGGTCGCAGGCAGCGTAGAGAGAGTGAAGCGTGAACGGCCAGAGCGAACGTTCACGCGCTGTTCTTCCTGCTCAATTTCAATCTGTGCGCCGTCGGGCAAGGAACGGCAGATATCCATCAGCTTTTTAGCCGGAACCGTGATCTCACCTTCCTGACCAACCTCATCAAGGGTGACGCGGCCAACCAGTTCGACTTCCAGATCGGTGCCTGTCAGTGACAACTGCTGGCCCTTAACCTCCAGCAGTACGTTTGACAGTACTGGCAGAGTCTGGCGCTTTTCTACTACGCCGGCCACCAATTGCAGAGGACGAAGCAAGGCTTCCCTAGAGATAACGAATTTCATGGTTCTCCACTCAGGTCCTGGGCATGTTCATCGGATTGAACAGCGCCTGTGATTCTTGAAAACGGTCTTCCTGTAAAACACGACATGATTACCGTTGTTTTACGTTGTCAGCGAGCGCAGTAAATTCTTATAGTCTTCCCGAATATCTGCGCTGGTTTCCTGTAATTCTTTAATCTTGCGGCACGCATGCAGAACGGTCGTGTGATCGCGTCCACCAAAAGCATCGCCGATTTCCGGCAGACTGTGATTGGTCAGCTCTTTGCTCAACGCCATCGCCACCTGGCGCGGACGGGCAATGGAGCGGGTGCGGCGTTTAGATAATAAATCAGACATCTTCATTTTGTAATACTCAGAGACGATTCGCTGAATATTATCGATACTGACCTGTTTATCCTGCAGCGCGAGCAGATCTTTAAGAGATTCTTTAATAAAAGGCAGGGTAATTTCACTGCCGGTAAAATGCGCATTGGCAACCACCCGCTTCAGCGCCCCCTCAAGTTCACGCACGTTGGAGCGGATCTTCTGGGCAATAAAGAACGCGGCATCATCCGGCAGGTGTATACCGGTCTGCTCAGCTTTCTTCATCAGGATAGCCACACGGGTTTCCAGCTCCGGCGGCTCAACCGCCACGGTTAAGCCCCAACCGAAACGGCTTTTCAGACGCTCTTCCAGACCATTGATCTCTTTTGGGTAGCGGTCGCAGGTCAGAATCATCTGCTGACCACCTTCAAGCAGCGCATTGAAGGTATGGAAGAATTCTTCCTGTGAACGCTCTTTACCGGCAAAAAACTGAATGTCGTCAATCAGCAGGGCATCCAAACCCCGGTAGAAGCGTTTGAATTCGTTAATCGCGTTGAGCTGCAGTGCCTTAACCATATCCTGCACAAAACGCTCAGAATGCACGTACAGCACCTTGGCGTTCGGATTTTTGCTCTGCAGATAGTTACCCACCGCATGCATCAGGTGCGTCTTACCCAGACCAACGCCACCGTATATAAAGAGAGGGTTGTAAGAACCGCCTGCATTCTCAGCAACCTGACGGGCAGCCGCGTGGGCCAACTGGTTCGATTTACCTTCGACAAAGGTTTTAAAAGTGAAGGCTGGATTCAGAAAACTCTGATGCTGAACTCCCCCTTCAACCTGCACCTCACGCTTTGGCCGGCTGACCACCGGTGCGGGAGCGGCCATCTGTACGTCACTGTAAGAGGCGGTACTAACCGGGGAATGACTGAATGACACCGGTTCCTGCGGACTGCTGTAATCCGGTTCGGCCTGAGACTGCCCCCCCTGACGTGGTGCAGCGAAGCCAAAATCCTCATTACGGGCTTGAGCAGGCGAGGGATCAGGACGGCTTATCCCCGAAGGGCGGAACATCGGCTGTGCTTCACCAACGGCCAGTTCCACACGGGTAATCAGACCACCATTGAGGTCTGACAGAATTTCCTGAATACGCTGCAGATACTTATCTTTTACCCAGTCTTTTACAAAACGGTTGGGTGCACTCAGAACCAGCTGCCCACTGTCGGCGTTTGCCACTAACGGCCGGATCCATGTGTTGTATTGCTGCGCGGGGAGTTCGTGCTGCAAGTGTCCCAGGCAATCTTGCCACAAAGCTGTCAGTGCCACTTATTTACATCCGTCATCTGAATTCTAGCGAGCCGCACATTCTAACCGAGGGGCTGATGGTTATCCACAGAAGTTGTGATAAATTTCCTCGACACCTGAAACCCTGTGGATAACGACAGAGGAAGTATGCGGATATCTTCTGGAATAATTGCCCGGGTATTTTTCCTGAGCATTCCGCTCACATTTCATACCCCGCTTACCGCCAGCCAGTGCATAACTTAAGCGCAGTTTAACCCGGGGGTTATCAATGATCTAAACTATTGATTTTTAAGGTATTTTTTGTGTTACCCACAGAAAAGGACCGCAGTAAGAATAGAAATAACGAACTACTCCTTCTCTTCTTTCACATAACATAACTCATATAAATCTCTTTCTGCTCGGGTGCAAAAAAACGATCCGTATCCGTGGTGAAATTGAACATAAAATCACCATTGCTATTGCTGTTTCTTTCTCATACAATTGCGGCCCTTAAAAATTAGACCCTTTTCACTTAACTGGGTGACAGTGTTATGAAACGTACTTTCCAACCAAGCGTATTGAAACGTAAGCGTACTCACGGTTTCCGTGCCCGTATGGCTACTAAAAACGGCCGTGCAGTTCTGGCTCGCCGTCGTGCTAAAGGCCGTCACGTTCTGACAGCTTAATCAACCGTCTGACGCTGCGTAGTTTGCCGTCGATGCCGGAATTCGGATTTCCCCGCCGTGCCCGCTTACTCAAGCCGGTGGAGTTCAAACGGGTTTTCGACAAGACAGAATTACGCGGTAGTTCGCCTCACCTTTTGGTGTTGGCAACTCCGAATGAGCAGGACCAGGCCAGGATAGGATTTGTTCTGGCCAAAAAGCAGATCAAACGGGCTGTAGACCGTAACCGGATTAAACGTCTGGTTCGCGAATCCTTCCGGCATCATCAGCATGAGATGGCGTCATTGGATTTTGTTTTACTCGCCCGCTCTGGTCTTGCCGAACTGGACAACCAGCAAATTCGTGAGATGATTGACGGCCTTTGGTTCAGATTAAAGCGTCCTTCCAATGACAGACAAGCAAATGGCAGCCGAAAAAACCGGCGCGCAACCCGGCGCTAAGGTGTTGCTGTCGCTGATTGCTTTCTATCGTTACGCTCTCAGTCCTCTTATTCCCAGTCGTTGTCGCTATTACCCTACCTGCTCAGCCTATGCCGATGAAGCCATTCGTCGTTACGGCGCTATACGTGGTGGTTATCTTGCGCTCAAACGATTGCTCCGGTGTCACCCCTGGGGTTCCCACGGTGTGGATCCGGTACCCGATTTACCCAACCATTCCTCCAATTGTTGTCAACGGAAACCCTAATCATGGATATCCGCCGTACGGTCATATTTCTTGGCCTGATTGTCAGTAGCTACTTTCTTATCCTTGCCTGGAACGATGACTACGGTCAGAAAAATCAGGTAACAGCACCGATCAGCGCATCTCCGGTTGCTGAAAATCAGGATGCTCCGCTAACCGCCGTCAGTACCGATGAACTGGCAGAACAGCCAACCGTCGATACCCCGGTTGTCAGCACGGAAACGAAGGCTCAGCCATCGGCTGAACTGATCCGTGTAGAAACCGATGTGTTACGCGTATTGATTGATCCGCGCGGCGGAGAAATTGTTGAAGTGCTGTTGCCTGAATATCCGGCAGCCGTTGATCAGAAGGATGTTCCTTTTGTTCTGATGGAACGTAACCAGCGCCGGACTTATGTGGCTCAGAGTGGTTTATTGGGTAAAGACGGTGTGGATGCTCAGGGCCCGGCACTGTACAGCGCGGACGCCACTCAGTATCAGCTGGCGGATGGTCAGGATGAGCTGAAAGTGGTGCTGACCACGCAAACGGATAAAGCCACGGTAGAAAAAGTCTTTACTTTCCGTCGCGCTGATTACCTGCTGGACGTTAATTTCCGCATCAAAAATACCTCAGCCGAAGCCTGGCAGGGTGTGTTTTATGCGCAGCTGAAGCGTGACAATTCGGTTGATCCGTCAGCCGGATCGCAAATGGGTATGGCCGCTTATCTGGGGGCTGCTCTGACCACTAAAGAAAACCGCTACGAGAAAGTCACCTTCTCTGATCTGGAAGATGGGCAGTACAAAAAAGTTGAGCAAGGTGGCTGGGCCGCGATTCTGCAGCATTATTTCCTTGCTGCCTGGGTGCCGGCTAAAGATGAACAGCACACCTACAACGGCCGTGCAGTTAAGGGAAACTACATCTTTGGCTTCTATGATGCACCAACCGTTGTTGCCGCCGGTCAAACAGCAGAAGTGGGTGCCAGCCTTTATGTCGGCCCTAAATTGCAGGACCGTCTGGCTGAAATTGCTGAGCATCTGGATCTGACCGTCGATTACGGCTGGTTGTGGTGGATTGCGCAGCCACTGTTCTGGTTGCTGAGCTTCTTCCATGGTCTGGTAGGTAACTGGGGTGTGGCTATTATCCTGCTGACGGTTCTGATTAAAGCGGCGTTCTTTAAACTGTCTGCAACCTCTTATCGCTCAATGGCAAACATGCGCAAAGTCGCGCCAAAGATGCAGGAAATTAAAGAGAAATACGGCGATAACCGTGAAAAACTCGGTCAGGAAATGATGAAGCTCTACAAAGAAGAGAAGATCAATCCGCTGGGTGGCTGTCTGCCGATTCTGGTGCAGATGCCGGTATTTATTGCGCTGTACTGGGTGCTGATGGAATCGGTAGAGCTGCGTCAGGCGCCGTTCTTCCTGTGGATTAAAGATATGTCGGTGATGGACCCTTACTTCATCCTGCCATTAATTATGGGTGCTTCTATGTTCATTCAGATGAAGCTGAACCCGACCCCGCCGGACCCAATGCAGGCGCGTGTGATGCAGTTTATGCCGGTCATTTTCACCATTTTCTTCCTGTGGTTCCCGGCCGGTCTGGTACTGTACTGGGTGGTGAACAACGTGCTGTCGATTGCTCAGCAGTATGTGATTACCAAACAGATCGAAAACAGCTGATCTGCAGGAATCTTAAAAAGGCGCTTCGGCGCCTTTTTTATTGCCCGCCATCCCTGACGGCAACCCTGTGACAGAGGGTTAACTCAGGTACAATTCGCGCAGCCAAACCGCTGCTTTTTAACCGGCAGCAACAGATTTCAGGAATCCGCGATGAGCAATCTTATCCACAACGACACCATTGCCGCTGTAGCGACCGCACCAGGACGAGGTGGTGTTGGCATTATCCGCATATCCGGCGCGCTGGCGTTAACCGTGGCACAAGCCTTACTCGGTATAGCGCCTAAGCCACGTTATGCGCACTACGGTCCTTTTAAGGCGGCTGACGGTACGGTGCTGGATGAAGGCATCGCCCTGTTCTTCCCTAATCCGAATTCTTTTACCGGCGAAGACGTCCTCGAACTGCAGGGCCACGGTGGCCCGGTGGTGCTCGATCTGCTGCTGAAAGAAGTGGTGGCGCTGGGTTGCCGACTGGCGCGCCCAGGTGAATTTTCCGAGCGCGCTTTCTTAAACGATAAAATGGATCTGGCCCAGGCCGAAGCCATTGCCGATTTAATCGACTCCGCCTCTGAGCAGGCTGCGCGCTGCGCGCTGCGGTCATTGCAGGGCGAGTTTTCCAATAAAGTACACAGCCTGCTTGATCAGTTAATTCAGTTGCGTATGTATGTTGAAGCAGCCATCGATTTTCCCGAAGAAGAAATCGACTTCCTCTCCGACGGTAAAGTGGCCGCCATGCTGGACACTGTGGATGCCGAATTAAAAGCCGTATTGCGTGAGGCC
Source organism: Saccharospirillaceae bacterium (assembly GCA_021208685.1). GTDB lineage: Bacteria > Pseudomonadota > Gammaproteobacteria > Pseudomonadales > Oceanobacteraceae > Venatoribacter. The sequence continues at coordinate 32,139 of JAJOJJ010000041.1, read as the reverse complement.
GGACAAGGCGCGCTGTTACGTGAAGGCATGAACGTGGTGATTGCCGGACGGCCAAATGCCGGTAAGTCTTCGTTGCTGAATGCTCTCGCCGGTCAGGAACGTGCCATCGTTACCGATATTGCCGGCACCACGCGCGACGTACTGAAAGAACATATCCACATCGATGGTATGCCGCTGCATATTATCGACACCGCCGGTCTGCGCGACGCGCCGGACGAAGTTGAGCGCATTGGCATTCAGCGCGCCTGGGACGAAATCAGCAAAGCCGACCGCGTATTATTAATGGTCGACAGCACGACCGATGAAACCGATCCGGAAACATTACTGCACGCCCTGTACGACGAACGCGGTTTGCAGGACGCGGCGGCCGATCTGTTAAACAGCGGACGGTTAACGGTGATCCGTAACAAAGCCGATTTATCCACAGAAACCATGGGCCTGAATAACGATGGCCGTTTCCCGGTCATCAGCTTATCAGCGAAACAGAATGCCGGTGTGGATGTGTTGCGCGAACACCTGAAACAGATCATGGGTTTTGACGCCGCTGCCGAAGGAGGCTTCCTCGCCCGCCGCCGTCATATCGACGCCCTTAACCGTGCGCAGCAAGCCCTCGACTTTGGCCGCCAGCAACTTGAAGGTATGGCCGCCGGAGAACTGCTGGCCGAAGATCTGCGCATGGCGCAGAACGCACTGAACGACATTACCGGTGCCTTTACCGCCGATGATTTATTGGGTGAAATTTTTGGCAGCTTCTGCATTGGGAAGTGAAGTTCGTAATTCAGATGAAAAACAAAGTAAAACCCTTCAAAACATATCAAAGCAACCTATTGTTATTTAAGTAATTTTACAGCAACACTGTTATGGTTAGGTTTTACTTCCCTTTCCACGATTTTGCTCCGTTTTGCTAAATATTGATCCGCATTTGCTCCCGAGTTAAAATTTTGGAGTAACGGGAGCAAAGCGGAGCAATTATGAAGGTATCAGTAAACAAGCGTAACCCTAACTCGAAGGGGCTCCAGCAACTTAGACTGGTGTACTACTACGGTGTTGTTGAAGGTGAGGATGGTAAAAAACGTGCAAAGCGCGACTACGAACCTTTAGAGCTCTATCTCTACGAGAATCCAAAGACACAAGCAGAGCGTCAACACAATAAGGAAATGTTGCGTCAGGCTGAGGCTGCGCGGTCAGCAAGGCTCGTTGAATCTCACAGTAATAAGTTCCAACTGGAAGATCGAGTAAAGCTTGCTTCGAGCTTTTACGAATACTACGACAAGTTAACTGCCAGCAAAGAGTCTGGAAGTTCTTCAAACTATTCTATTTGGATCTCAGCAGGTAAACATCTTCGGAGCTATCACGGAAGAGCAGAGCTAACTTTTGAAGAACTTGATAAAAAATTCCTGGAAGGGTTTAGGAAATACCTTTTAGAGGAACCGCTAACGAAATCTAAGTCAAAGCTTGCCAAAAACACGGCCTCTAGTTACTTCAACAAAGTCAGAGCCGCCCTAAATGAAGCGTACAGAGAAGGCATCATAAGGGATAACCCAGTCCAGCGAGTAAAAAGTGTCAAAGCAGAAAATACCCAGCGAACCTACCTCACTCTGGATGAAGTTCGAGCTATGACAAAGGCGGAATGTCGCTATGACGTTCTTAAACGGGCATTTCTTTTTAGTTGCACAACTGGCTTGAGATGGAGCGATATTCAGAAGCTTACATGGAAAGAAATAGAAGAGTTTCAGAATGGACACTACAGAATTATTTTCAAGCAGACTAAATTACTGAATGCCGGAAACAGCTTAGTCTACCTGGATCTACCAGACTCAGCAGTTAAGCTTATGGGAGAGCGCCAAGATAAAGCTGAGCGAGTCTTTAAAGGGTTGAAATATAGCAGTTACACCAACGTCGCTTTACTACATTGGGCAATGCTAGCAGGCGTTCAAAAACATGTTACTTTCCACGTTGGCAGACATACATTTGCGGTGGCCCAGCTTAACCGTGGCGTTGATATCTATTCTCTCTCTCGCCTTCTTGGGCACTCCGAATTGAGAACAACGGAAATTTATGCTGATATCCTTGAAAGTCGCCGGGTAACAGCAATGAGAGGCTTTCCAGATATTTTTGAAGATAAGGTAAAAGAGTCTGGAACTTGCTGTCCTCACTGCGGAAAATCCGTATCCCATACAGCACTTTAAGATGCCCTACGGCTACGAGGTGAGCACGCAATGTAATTTGCAACATCTTGGTGAAGTTCATCTTGGGACTTCACTCTGTTCTTTTCCAGCCATGCTTGAAGGTCTGATCGTTTAATTAGCACTCTATTACCTCCCGGCTTAGTAAATGATACGCGCTTTTCATGCGTCAAACGGTAGATGTACGAGCGTTTTGCTCCAACGTAGGCCGCAGCCTCATCAACTGTAAGATACTCTTTATCAGACGGCGGTAAGTTTGATTTGCTGCCGTCACTCACTGTATTTTCAACGAACTGAGCCAGCAATTGCTTCATTTCAGCAATTTCGCTTCTCAGGGCGTTCAAGGTTTCATTCACGTCTACAGTCATCAGCCTATCCGTTATAAACCAGTTATTGATAGACCTATTTTATGAGAAGCAACAGCAGATCCTTGGCTCTGGAACTGCCCTTTTAGGGCGCAAAGAGAGTTATTAACACCTTAACATGGTTCAACTATAGGGATATTTATAGGATATTTTTTAAAGGCAATACCTATAGGTTTAGGGGGGGGCCAATTATGCGCGGTAAGGGGGCCCGATTATGCGTAAAAATTTAACTTACTGGGGTCTAACTATGCGCAACAAGGGGGGTCTAACTATGCGTGGATAAAATTCAAACCAACAGGGTTTTCCACAACTTTGTTGAGCAATAAGATAAAAAAACCGGCACATTGGCCGGTTATTAATTCAATCACGATAGGGTATTGGTGGGGGGCTGGACATCATCAAAATCCCGCCTGTCACTTTCTTAACTTTTGCATCCGGATAAACAGCAAGAACTCGCTGTAGTGCAGGCAGGAATTTTTTCTTAAAATTCTTGTCTGCCTCTTCTCCAGTATATTCTTGACCAAACTGCTCCCGCAAATTATGCCAGTGTAATACAACAGGCCTACCACTAATTCGATGCAATCTATCCGCAAGCATGGCATAAATGTCCATAGCAAGAGCACTGGTGGTAAGCTCATTTATAGCTCTTAAATCAAGCGGTACAGCATGTTCGCTTAGCGTCGTAAAGTACTCTTGCGAAAATGTAATAATACCGGGCCATAATGCACCTTGATTATCATTGTTACCAATCCAAGCCTCAAACTTTTGGATTGGTTTACCATCGTAAGTAATCGCTTTTTCAGCGGTACTAAAACCCAGCGTAATACTACAAGCAGACAACGCCATGAGCTGTTTACGAAAGTTTGTATAGCTCCCGTTTTTGCCTCCTGATGACTCCTTACCCAGTTGTTTAAGGAAGCCTCTGGCGCTATTGCCTACATCAATTTCTGGTGATTTTGAACGCAACGCCTGAGTGTTCAGATACGCCATTACCAAACGGGGCATTGGCCCATAAGGAACGGGCTGCTGAACAAACTGTTTACCGTCCCAAATTTTGCCTGCACGAACATACAGACCAACAGCACCGCAGCGTCTCTCAAACTCTGTTCCGTTAACTCGTGAGCGAGGTAAACCAACTTGGCACATTATTGAGTGCATAAAAGTGAAATCATTGGACGAGGGCGGATCTGATTTGATCCTTACAGATGCATCTATTAATTCAGACTCAGCCCTACTCAAGCCTTGTGGTCTACTATTATTTTTTACTTCAATATCTGACTGATACTGTGAAAAAAGTTGGCTAAATGACTTCATTACTGATCCTGCGTGAATCAAGCCATGCTTCCAACTGATCTAATCTGTATCTGAGTGTTTTCTCACCACTAATCTTATATGGTTTAGGGAATGATGGGTCATTTGTGCGAATCCTTTGAAGCGTTGGCGCAGATATTTTAAGAAGGGCAGTCACCTCGTAAACAGAGACCATCTGCAGGTGACTGTAATCTTTTTCATTTAAAGTTTGCTGCATAATTTTCTCCAGCATCATTGATTTACTGGAGAAATTTTGAGGGTGAAACCCCGTAAACATGGCCTCTGGAAGTGCCCTATTTGGGCACCTAGGCGATTTATTCCGGCACAAAAACTTTCACATGTGAAAGTTTCTTATTGATAAACATCAACCACCATTGCCATCCAAGTCAGGAAAAATTTCACGCGCTTTGTCGTTTCTGATTTTGTCTACATTAATCCCTTCCAGCCGCTCCATGACTCGTTGCGATGCGTCTTGCCGAGTACCATCAATATTAAAATCACTTCCAGCTCCCGTTAAAGCGTCCAAGTTTAACGATGCGGGATCAGGAAGTTTTCCATTTTGCTGAAGTATCCCCAACCACTCGTCCAAGTTGACCTTACTCCAATCAATATCCGCTATTCGATCCAATGGAATTCCGCCGCATTGAGGTGCGCGCGCATCACCAAAGTTAAGGCCAAGTTGTGGCCGAACTTGCTCTTGGATGATTCGAGACAGTGGCGAGTTGAAACAGCAATAGGACTCGCGCTCCTCGACACACGCTCCCAATACTTTGGACTTGCAGTAAGAACCAACGTATGTGCAGCTATTCAGCGCCCTTTTAGCATTCATGGTGAACTCCTTTTCCTCACACTTCCATATCATCTGGATCATGACCATCGACACAACATACACTGTGTAAACAGTCATGACGGTGCTTAGCATGGCGGCACCTTGTTGGCCGAGGATTTGTTCAGTCATTGATTCAGGAGCCCCTGCAGGTACGCCAGCGGCTCCCGTCGCAGAAGCATTCCCTAGAGCTTCAGAAGTCAGCTTGGTAATTTGCTCCTTTAATGCGCCAATAGTCTCCTGAGCAAACTGTTGAACAGGCTGGAGAAAACTATCAACCGCTCCACTAATATTTTCTATATAACTTGCAAAAGGCTGTGTTATTTCGGTCCAGCCAGACATTACGGGGTCTCTTAATACTTGGTATGCTCCTTTCACGGCACTGCCATCAGAGAGTCCCATAACGGCACCGTCTAGCTTAGGCACGGCCATAATCAAATTGAGATAATCAGCAAACGAAATATTCGTCGGCTTTTCACAACAATCTGAGACACCACCCACAGCAATCTTGCATTCCCCAGCCTCACCGGCAAAAGCTGAACACATCACATTTTCTTCACCAGTAGGGTTATCATCATCATTTTGACCAGTACAACTCATATCCTGAGTCATGAACTGAGCTGCATTCAACAATGCAGATGCACGAGCGAAATCAGTGCTTTGTGACTTTGTTATATCGAGACAATCATCCCCCATACACCTAATGGGTCCGCCGCATTGATACGTCGTTTCTTTCTCTAAAGTAGGTATTGATACGTCCGTTCCGCAGTCGTAGGTATCTTTAAACACATAACACTTACCCGAGGAACCTTCTGCTCCATCAATACATTCCGAACTAATAAATCCACACTGAGGATTATCCTCGTACATCTGGCAACTGTTGAGATTTCCACCAGTATTTACAGGGCAGTGTGTTTCACCTTGAGGATCTGTCCAGCAGTCCATTTGCCCCTTATAAAAGTCATAGTCGGCTTTAACTCAAACCTTTTTGCATAGTTTTGGAATACCAGGCAAAGGTGACGGCTTGAGTTGAGATTCGCAAACTTTGATCCCATTGATGACTGTGCAGCCCGTAGCATCAGTCGGGTCATCTATACATGTGATCTCGCCTTCCGCAAAACCATCTACCACCCCTTTGGCGGAATCCATGCAGCTCTGTGGAGCCCACTCATCCTTGGTAATGGCTTTCGATGGGTCATAGCGGAGTTTTATGCGGCCAAAACCCTCACCTTCGCCACTTACTGAAACGCGGATCTTAAACGTAACAACATCACCATCTTTCACGTTCTTAAAATAGGGAGTGACATCAACATTAGGGTTTCGCTCCCAACTCGTGGAGAGTTCACATCTACCGGCTGTTTCTGGAGGGAAGTTGCCATCTGGGCCAGACCACACTTTAGTCTCTTGGCCGGACTTACCGACCCACACTTGCATGTAGTCATCCCACTTGGCGTATTCAAGCGTTGCTGACACTATGGCATCTGGATTGCTGACTTGGACCCGCGTGTACTCCTCATAAATCTTGCAGTTACCACTCCAGTAGTTGTCCCCCACTCGACCAATCCACAACTCAGTACAGCCTTCTCCTGAGATGGTTAAACATAGGAGCGAGGCAACAAACCTCGTCATGATGGGCGGCATAGTGGACATAGCATTTCTCCAGCTTTTTAGTTTGGATAATGCTATGTCGCTCTTTCATAAAAATTAGCATCGCTATTTGCCCTTTTGCGGCATACGCGGCTGTATTCAGGCAGCTTTTGAAACCCGACAGAATGGGCATTCAACACATGTTCGCTGATTAATTGACGTAAAAAAAGTGCATTGGCATTGCTCGCAATGCTCTATCATTGCTTCTCCATTGCGGAGTTCAGAGGCAAGACACCAGGCATCTGTAATGTCGAAGGGCTCCCATTTTCCTCCCTTCATACCTGGTACTTCTTTACGGATAGCGTGATACATCCTAAACGCTTTATTCAGAGCGCTAATATCTACAGAACGCTTAACCTTTTCCCCTCCAAGATTTGAATAGAGCTGCATTAAAAGCGATGCTTGAATTTTAGATGTCTGACTGTGGATCAGCGTCGCTCCACCACGGAATGTCCTGGATTTCTTATCCTTCACATCATATCCGCAATATTCAAGCTCAGCGTACAGCCTGCGAACTTGCTTATAAGTCAAACCAGTCTCTAGGATAATTATCTTTGTGATATAACCCGCCAATGCCATGTGCCTTGCTTTTACCCAGCGAGATAACGAACCAGATGTAAAACATTCACTCATGATTATCTCCACCCGACATTCCGCACCTAATTCAGGAATAAACTGCCTCGTAGAGGCTACCTAACCGTTTTAAAAGCCGAGTTTGATGTTCTTGAAGCCCTGTGATGAATCGTTGGCCATTGATTTCCAAGATATCTATACCTTCAAACTTCAAGAACACCCAGCGTGCCGTCGGCTTTGTCGTCGGTTTGTTGCTTACCATGCTCGGGAAAAACGCTTCGGTTTGGGTGAGTTGTTCTCTGATTTTGTGCTCTAAGCTGGCGTAAACAAGCAAGCTCAGCGTCATTATCATCAGCAATGCTTCAATACGCTGTGGTTTTTTCAAGAATATTGAAGAAGTTAGGAACTCCGGACTTTTTAGAAAACGAAACCCGCGCTCGACTTTTTGTTGCGATTTGTAGTGCTTGAGAAGGGCTTCCATTGTTAGCGCTTCGCTGGCGATGTCATTCGTTGCAAGGATGAACATGCCGACTTTAAGTTTTGCCAACTTTACTTTTTCTAGGTAGGTAAATGGTCGCGCCTCGATGAAATATTGATATCCAGTCGGTTTTTCGTTTTTCTTTGGGCGACCAGGACTCGAGTAAGTCGGCGTTTTGATGATAATGGTTTGTTCAAATCCCAGTAGCTGGCATTGCTTCTTGAAGGTGTTGAATGCCAATGTTGCGTCGGCATCGCAAGCGAAGGGGAGCTTGCTTATTTTATCTAACGCTTTGAGTTCGTTAGCGACGTTTTTCTCTAAGTTTTTGTAGAAGGTGATTTCTTCTCGCTTTGTCGCTTGCTCACTGTGAACGAGCAACCAGCGTTGAGTCACCTTGCCGTAGTCCGAATCTATCCAGCACCCTGAGTAGCCGTTGCCCATCGAGCTTAATTGCTCTGGCTCTAAGGCAAGCAAAGCTTGCTTTGCCAGTTTGATGGTCATCGGCACTCGGGTAATGAACTTTTGCTGTTGTTTATCTAGCGAGGCGATGCTCTCTTCTGTGTACAACGCGGCATCAGCGATAAAGTAACGGCTATTTTGTGCCGCTTTTAGACAATGAATATGATGGCGAGTGACTTCGGCGAATGCTTTGGCATCATTGGTGTTACCACTGAGCGCTTGCATATAAACCGGAAGGCCAGCTTGGTTTTCACAAATGAGCTCAAGCACCACTTGATTGAGCTCTGGACGGTGGTCTCGGCTATAACCTTTCACAAGCTGGATCACATTGGTCTCTTCATCTTGCGCATACTTGCCATCAACGTGAAAGCTCGTGATATCCAGATGAACAGCGTCCGTAGTCAGGCCGAGTTTATCAACAACGCGCTGTGCAATAACTTGATAGAGCGCGGAGACATCGGCTTCGTACAGGGCATCCAAGGTGCGACCTAGCACGTCATCGGTCAGGTGATGTGCATCAATATCTTTGGCGAGCAATTTAGACACGGGCTTGGTCTTAAAAAAGTCAGAGAACATGTGAAGCGTTCTGCTGTGAAAGCCGAGTCCATTAAGGATCATGGCCAATACAGCGTCACCATGAGAAACATGGTGGTCGGAATACTTAGGAATGACCGCATCTATCATCTGTGGCAGGCCGATTTCATGACAAAAAGCGGCAATGAGGCCAAGGTCATCCAAGCGCTTAATAATAGGTTGAGTCGACATATTTTGAGACCGTCAAATAACAGTAATAGATCAAAACTGTCGTTCGCGGTCAAGATGGTATCGTCTTTTTCACTGAGAAATGATCACTGGATCACACTATTTTAATTATTAAATTAGGTGCGGAATGACGGCTCCACACCAAAGATTGCTGAATTTTTTTTTAATAAAATCGGCGTTGTATCGGCAAGAGCTGCTGATAAGAATTGATCGAGTACGCCAATATCAAATCTCAATGAAAATCTAATAACGACCCTATGCGATAACGACCTTAACTGGCTGTTTGAGGAGGCGGCGACTGAGGAAGCAAGACCAGAAGATACACCAAAAATTTGCATCGCCATGTCCAAGTTTCTACTAGCTAACTTGTTAAGCAATAGCCAGTACGCGGCGTCAAAGTCGTCCACAACATTTTTAAAGCATATGACAGAATCGTAGCTACCGGCAAGATTATCGATCACTTCCATTTGATCTGTTTCAAGTTTAAAGCTCAGAAGAACTCCACTCGCTAATTGTGAAAGATAACTGTCAGGAGCTGACGCCAATTTATTAACAAGATCTTCTGGAAGAGAAAAATGATTGCTAACCTGGGATGGCGCATTGGCTGATAAAAGCTTCAGTAGTGTCCACAGAGTCAAATCGAACTCAAAAATATCTTGGTCTGGCTTCTCTTCACTCAATTGAACGGCAAACTTGTCAAAGCTACCAATAACATCACGTTCTAACGGCTCTAAGGCATACATCAGTAGTCCTCCTTACCTTTTTTTCTGCGGCCCAGATTGATTGAAACTGTAGTGGCACACTAATTTTGGCCACCTAAATAGAGGTGATATTATTACCTCGTAGATGACTTTAGGTGAACACATGAGATCGACAACCAGAAAAACATTTAGTGCTGAATTCAAACTTGAAGCAGCCCAATTAGTCCTCGATAAAAACCATAGCATCATCGAAGCTGCAAAGGCGATGAACGTAGGTAAGTCCACTATGGATAAATGGGTGAGACAGTTAAAACTAGAACGCCAGGGTGGCACACCAAAAGCATCTCCGATTACCCCTGAACAAATTGAAATCCGTGAGCTGAAGAAGCAAATAGCTCGTCTTGAGGAGCACAATCTTATCCTAAAAAAGGCTACCGCTCTCTTGATGTCAGACTCGATGAACAATTTACGCTAATCAGCGCACTCAAGCAGAGCCACTCTATTCTCACAATTTGTAATGCATTCAAAGTGCATCGAAGTAGCTATAAGTATTGGCTAAAAAGAAAAGAACATATTGATGCAGACTTTACTATTTTATGCAGTGAAGTGAAGGCTGCACATCGTATTAGTCATGGCTCTGCCGGTGCGCGAACGATAGCGCAATTAGTGACTAACAAAGGGATTGGTCTCAGTCGTTATCGAGCCCGTAATCTAATGAAAAAGCTTGGGTTATTAAGCTGTCAGCAGCCTAAGCATTCTTATAGAAAAGCGACACAAGAGCATGTTGCAATCCCCAATACGCTTAATCGACAGTTTGCAGTAACTCAACCAGATCAAGTGTGGTGTGGCGACGTGACGTATGTTTGGGTCGGTAATCGTTGGGCCTATCTAGCCGTTGTTTTAGACTTATTTTCCCGCAAACCTGTTGGATGGGCTTTGTCATTATCACCAGATAGTGAGCTGACCTGTAAAGCTTTGAAAATGGCATTTGAGTTAAGGGGTAAGCCTGAGAATGTGATATATCACAGCGATCAAGGTTCGCATTACACAAGCTTGAAATTCAGACAATTAATATGGCGTCTTCAGATTGAGCAAAGTATGAGTCGTCGCGGGAATTGTTGGGATAACGCACCAATGGAGCGTTTCTTTAGAAGTTTGAAATCTGAGTGGATACCCGCCAGTGGTTATGGGAATTTTACAGAAGCAGATAAAGAGATCACAAATTACATCACTGGATATTACAGTGAGACCAGACCCCATCAATATAATGGTGGGTTAACGCCAAATGAGTCAGAACGTTTATATTGGAATGACTCTAAAACCGTGGCCAATTTTACTTGACCACTACAAACTAACGCGCCCCCTGCAATCAACGCGAGTAAGGTAAATCCATATTGGTCATCTCTCCACGACGAGATAACTAAGTGAGCAAGAAAGCTTAGAATAAACAACGTTCCGATTGCCTTAACGACTATGTTTAATCGCTTTTCAGTTTCACGATCTAAATGCTTCATATCTTTCTCCATAACACACCTGATTTATTCACTGATTAACTTTGTCATCAATCATAAATACCATGACTTTTTGATAATGCAACGCCAAATACTGTGTTTTTTTACAGTATCATTTTATGGTGCTATGAAGATTTGCATTTCTGAACGATAATCTATAATCGGTTACATATTAATCAGGAGGCGTAAATGAAAAAGGCGCTATTCTCTTTGTTTTTAATCGTAAGTTTGTTCTATTCGTACAAACTTCTTGGCCTATGGTCGCTCATATTTTTTGTAGTCGGAGTTTCTCTGCTGGCATCTTTAAAGATTGGTAGAAGAGCCTATCTAATCAGTAATTCCGGGAGTAAAACGAACACATTATCTGGGCGTTATCTGTTTGCAGACGTCACATACAACCCTGCCACAGGATCTCCAATGGTAAGTGACGTAGATGTATCTGGAAGCTTCTATGGATTGAATAAAAACAAAGGCTCCTGAGAGCCTTTTTTTATTAATTATAGACTTAACGTTAACTGCCTATCTTTATATCTTAATAACGGATACCGTTGAGGCGACGAAAAAAAACCTATCAAAATGTGTTTATTAAGTTCCGGATGCTCTCTGATTACATTGTTCAACACCGAACCATCGACGATAAATTTTTTATTTCCACAGGAGATTGGCTTTTCGTTTAGCCATCTCCCTTCCCCCAGTAATATCATCACTTTAAGCTCTTTAATTGCGCGTCTATATTCAGCTCGTCTGCTCATTAACGGCCTCCTTTGGCTACGGACAAATACCTTGATACAGGCGCTAAATATCCGCCCGCTTGGTCTTTACCTGCCCCCGCAGAACTTTCAATAATCGCAGCCATTTTATCTGCCAATACGTTATCACCAACCTCTTCTCTGAGATTTTCTCTTAGTTCTCCAGAGCGCGATGAATCGCCGCCCATCAACGATGCAGCAAACAATTCTGCTCCTGCCTGACTATTCAAACCATAATCATATCTTGCAGTATCCATTGCTATCTGCCTGAACTCGTCACCATATTGCTGAACAAACTCAGCCGCCTTTCCAGCTCCAGCCTCGCTTGCACTTGCTAATGCAGAAGCAAAAAACATCCCTCTTTCTCTAACAGACATTCCCTGTGCTGCCTCTGAAAGATCTGACTTACCAGTTAACCATTCTTTACCGGCCTCAAATCCACTGATCCCCACACCAATGATATCCCTACCCAGATTTGCAGCGCCTACGGCCAAGAAGCCTCCGAGACCATACTCTTGCTTGACGTAATCATCCCCTTTCTTTGTGTCCTCAATAAACTGATCTCGTTGTTCCGGAGTCATCTGGGCTAACTTAGACATTGATTGCCCAAAATTCTCTGCGAACCCATCTTTGGCGGCTCCTGCGCCACCCACAACTTGCTGTACAAAACGACCAGCGCCTTCAGCACCTGCAAACAAAGTGCTGGATGTTGAAGGGGCTAAATCAGATGCCATGATCTGTGACTTTAAAGCAGGCAAGCGGTCATTAAGGTATTCATTTCTGCTGGACCCATAACTCTGCTCAAGTTGTTGGATACCCTTTTCATGAGCGTCACGAACAGAATTTTCAGATCCAATACTGCCTGATTCAGCCAAAAGCTTTTGTTCACTGCTCATTCTTTCCGGTGCCGAAAGTGAGCTCGTATTTTCAACCGGTGAAACATAGCGCGGAGCATCCTTTACCAACATTGCACTTTGACCTGGTTGATTAAAGTCGATGCCACTGTTGCCACCAGTCGCCCTTGCTATTGCACTGGCTGCAATTGCTTGTTCAGATGGAGAGTTGGAATTAAGCATAGCAAACAACTGCCCTCCAACTATTGCCCTCTGTGAATCAATGCCTAAATCTTGGTAATGCTGGGCTTTTCTTTGCGCAAAATCTCTTGTCTCTGGGGATGACTGTCTAACGCCATCTGACAATGACTTGCCAGCTGACCAGTTGTTCAGAACTTTGTCAGCTAACGCGCTAATATTATTGTTGCTAGTAGTCCCGATAGTTTGCTGAGCCTGAGATAACTCTTGGTAGGTTTGTTGCGAAGACAAAAGATCAGAACTGGATTGCATGAGCTGCTTTCTCTGCTCTTCACCTAAGCTCTGGGTAAAACGTTGACCTTTATCAGTGGAAACTTGACGAGCCAAATCACTCGTTAATGCTGAACTGTCATCTTTTGTAAAACCAAGTCCGCGAGATAAAGAGTCAATATCAGAACTAAGCTGCTGTCTACTATCCTGACTCTGCGATTGCGCGGATACATCTAAACTACCGTTCATAGATACCGGGTTAGCGGCATTTACGGCAGCACCAACCGGTCCTGTAAAAGCCGCAGCAAGTTTTCCGGCATCCACACCAGCGCTGGCCCGCATAGCAATAGCTCCAGCCACAGCATCCGTGTGAGAGGAATTTAATCCATGATCACGAGAGTAGTTCTGGGCGGCGGACAAAATACTTTTAGCCTGAGTTGAATCAGACGCTCTCAGCGTTTGTCCTAATGATTGTAGTTGTGAATAAGTCTGTTCTGAACCATGTCCAGAAAACACACTATTACTTAATTGGCTAGCGAAGCCTTTCTGGGCCTGTGCAGTAGCAGCAGAGCTACTGCTAAGGGCATTACTTACAGTACTTCCTAAGTTAATACTATCAACTAACGACTCACCTCCAGAGGTCATTGTTCCAGCAATTCTGGATTGATTAAATTGTGGTTGTTGGCTCAAAACAGAACCACGGTCCACTAAGTCTGGTGACATCAGTTTTTCATTGACTGTATCACTAGCTCCCACTCGTTGAGCAAGACTATTGAAGGCATATACTGAGCCAGTTACTAGCATCAACGATAGGACGGGGGTTGCTGCCGCCATCATTCCACCTATACCTATCCAACGCTCAATTTCGGCCCCAGCATAGGCAACACCTTCAAATGAGGATAAGTTCCCTGTCGTATATTTTGCGAGAGCCTGCTGCCCCATTATGTAAATGAATAGATTGATTACCGACATAATTGGTAACCAAAGTTGTACCCATATAAGCATCTGAAGATACTTACCGACCAATAGCAAACCTTTAGACCCGAGCACCATAACAAAAGCAGCTATAGGCGTAATCGCATACGCAAAACCCTCTACCAAGGTCATAAGAGGTTGAATCGATTTTACAAATAAAGACTGTTCGGCTGCGTATTGCGTATTTCGCTGAGACTCTGCTTGAGTGAGCATGATTTGTGCGTACGGATCATTCATATCACTGTAGTACTGAGCAAAGCCACGCTGTACGATAGGTTGCAGAAAATTGGCTTTTATAAAATCACCTGCGGCCACATTAGTAACCTGCAGGCGATATAAAGCGTCAGATGTAGCATTCAAAGCATCAGTGGTAGACAACAAATAGCCAAGAGCTTGTTGCGAAAGGCCAGAATTGAACGCAGTTTCAAAGGATTGGCTCAACTGAATCCAGCCATCTGTACAACTGGGATCTGTCGGACCAGATGGAGACAGAAACAATCGGGTCCCATATATTTGTGAATCAAATCTGAGAGCTGTACGCCAATTCTCCGTGTTGATTTGATCCTCATTTGACTCACCTAATGAAAATTTAATTGCTGTGCATTCTGATATGTAGTTAGTCAGGCTTTTCTTCATATCAACAGTACCGCCTCCTAGGGAATCATTCCAGACAGTCCATAGTGCTGACTCCATTTCGTGATTTCTGAGCTTTGATAATAACTCTAAAGAATCCATGAACTTTGATTCAGTCACACTCGCGACAGGGCTATATGCAACCTCAAAGAGTTTTGTGAGACCAAATCCAACGCTTGAGATTATAGAACCAGCGGCGGCTGGACCAACAGGTACGTTATCCACTACTCGCACTTGTCCGTTGTACGCGTCCTCAATAGTTACCGTAACGCCGGCTCCAAAGGAAATGGCATACACGAGCCAACAAGCAAAAACTTGATGTAAATCCCAGGATTTAGCGCCCTGGAATAACGACTGAAATGAGATGATAAGAGCGCCAATTAAAAGGCCAATACTTACCATGCGTTCAAAATCACCGGTGCCTGTAGCCATCGCCACAGCAATCATTATTTGCTCTAGAAATGCGGCATCACCGACGGAATAAATACTAAAATCCATTAGTTACTCCTTTTTCCCTGATGCTTGGGTTGCAAGTAAAAGCCGCTGCTTCTTTGTGACATCAAGTAAGCTGTTGTAATGTCCCATCAGATCACTTAGCTTCCCGTGTCTAACAATTAATTGGTCATACTCTTGTCTGACAACAGCACGAGAAGCATCAAGTACATCAACAGCTTTTTGTTGATAGGCATTATCACTGTTAGCTAACGCAATAGTTGTTGCCCGGTATATCTCCTCAATAAACCTGTAGGTTATATCTAGCGCTATGATGGTCTGTGCTTGCTGAGCAAACTGCTCTGCTGTATCACTGGAAACAGCTGAAAGATTTCGGAAAAGTGAGCCAAAGCTACTGGGGAGATTTGATACAAAAGCTATCTCGGCAGAACTTAAAGCCCCAACATTGTTTGCATATTTATAAATCAATCCAGGTGAAGAATCAGAACCAAGAAGTAAATCTGACATTTGATTGCCAATACCCTTGAGCTGAACACTCTTCAGCTCAGAACCAGCAGAAATACAGTTAACCGTATCACTGTCACATGAATAAACTTTAACAGAGCCACCTGAAATGAGGTCTCCCAGGGTAATTCGATTTCCTGGTAAGGTGACGATGGGATTAGTACTGTTGTTTGCTCCAGCAAGATTTGGATCATTAATTAAATCACCAATGACAACGGCACCAGTTATAGACATCATGGCTTCAAGCAGGCTGTTATCCCCGTACTGGAACCATGAACTTACACTATTCTTTTTGAGTTGCTTCCAGACAATATTACCTATCATCTCTTGGTAGGCCTGTGGCGAGTTGTCTTTCAGCGTCTTGATTGCCGTTTGTCCATCCGTTTCCTGCGTTGCAGAAAACATGTCTTCAAATAAACCTTTGGTCGATGCTTTTGTACGAGTATCGTTCTTTAGTTTCGTGTCAAAAGCACTTAGTGAATCGTTAACAATACCCTGAGCTAACTGACAAGAATTGCCTAAATGCTGGTTCAAAGCCTGAACTTTCTTCTGAAAGTTTTCTATCCATTTGGCACCATCAGGAAAAACATTATCCAGAGCTAGTTGAAAAGCATAGCCCTTTGCATTTGCTGCCACAGCTCGCATCAGTTGAACAATCTGATCTGCATTCACAAACGATAAAGAACCACCGAATAGATCAACGCCACCACACCCAGCTTTCCAAGATGGAGGGACAAAGCTAACTAGGTTTTCATCAAAAATACGCGCTTTGGTGGTCACACGCCCACCCGCAATAACTCCACGGCGTTGTGTCTCATGAATACCCGGTCTGGTTGTATTACTCATTTCGTTGAATAGTCTATCCATCTCGGACTGAAGCCCTTCAGCCGAGGCATGAGTGGCGACGACAGAGAAGATGATTAAACAAGAGGCAGATAGTGTTCTAATGTAAGGGGGAGAGACTCTCATACTGTTGCTCCAATAGGTTTCGTGTCACCCGAAAGCCTACCGAGCAAATGAGTACAAACCGAACTCCCAAACTGTCCAATTTGGGCAGTCCAAATAAAACTTTCACATGTGAAAGTTAATCATTGAATAATGTCGGTAACTTTGTCACGTCAGTACAAACTTATGATTTTTAAAAAGTTTTACTTAACCCTTGTTGCATTTTCACAAACCAATGGCACTCTATTTCTAAAAGAGGAGCTTTAAATGAAAATGAATATGTCAACTTCCGTAAGTTCAGCTACAGCCCTGTTCGCCGCCATTATGCTCGCAGGCTGTGCTACAACCCCAAAATCCTATAATCCAGAGATGTCCAGAGCGCTAAACTTGGCAAGAGCTGGGGGTATTTATGACCAAGATCTGAGAGACTCAGAAGATGGGTGGAACTCATATAAACAGTCTCTATTGATGAAAGCGCTAAATGTCACAAGCCTGGCCTCATCGCTTGATGCACCATTAAGAGGATTGAACGGTCAGCAAACTCTCATGTTTAACACTGCAAGCATTCTTACATCACCGGATAACCCATCCGCTAGGCCAAGTTTGATGGCATGGATGCCTGCATCAATGGCTAAATCCTCAGAAGATGCTTATAGCAACTATATAAACCTAATTGATAATGCCGTTGCGGTAGCCGCGAAATCTATGAACCTGGATTTAACTAAAATAGTGGAAAGTACAGCGCCCAAGATTGATGGAAACCCCTTAATTATGTGGGCAGTAATGGCTCCACAATTTGGCTGTGATGGCTCAAACTGCGTAATTGCATACAACGTTACAATGCCGAATCCTTGGAAAACACCAGCCTTTGTGGGCAGTGGTAATATTGATAGCTTTAATCTGGCCGCTAATAACACAACCAAATATTCTCGATTGATTTTCACCCAGGTCAGCGACGTGAAATCATTTCCAATGGACGATTTTTACAAAAGTACGAGCCGAGCGCTGCCGGAATGGGCAGTCATGTATTTCCCGCCCAATAGTGTGTTCCAGGATGGCAAAGCTTTACCATATCCAGTTATCTATGAAAAAGGCCAGCAATTGCTATTTAGGAAGGCACAATGAGTCTGTGGCATGAAGAACTGGAACTGGCTTTGCTAAATCTGGAGGATTCAAAAGCCAGTTGTGATGTGATGACTTACGTGATCAGCAACATTCTAGCCAAATCAGACATTCCACATCAGTGCAGAGTAGGGTTTGTTGAAACAGTACATAGCAAGACACAAATCAATCCGCATTGCTGGATAGAGCTAAAGGATGGATGGGGTATAGATCTGACTTTACGCCGGTGGTTGGGTGACGAGGACCGATGGCCGCATGGAGTATTTAGGCTTTCAGACTATCCACAGGTTCAATTCTGGGGAACGCCCCTGTTTGCCCCGAAGCTAGACGATGAGGAAATTAACGCTATGTCCGATCATCTAATTGAGACAGTAAAAATACCAGTTTGTTGCTGAATTATTCAGCATTGATAACAGGGCCGTTTAATACACATATATTTATTGATCAGAGCGGTTTTGATTGTGTTTGTTGTATAAATACAAACTTCCGAACGTCACAATGGTAAAAAATGCGAGCAAACTTAACATTGCAATAGTAAAGGCATCCACGGAACTGAACCTCTCTTGTAAAACCTTATATACTTAGAGTCTAACTAAACTAGCGAGATTTACCAGTGGCAAAAACACTAGACCAGATCTTGGAGCAGGAGAAGCCAGAAATTGTAGCCGAGGCCAGACGCAAGGCATCAGAGATGCTCCGCCTCTTGGATGAGCAAGCAACGGCCAAGCAGGATAATGAAACCGACTCAGTAGATTCCTATCCCCATAAGTAGCAAAGGGCCAGACGAGCTGGCCCTTTGATTGTTCCGGTCGAACTAAAGTAGCTATTACGACAAACGTTGTATAGCGTCCTCAAGCTCCCGTTTAGCTTCTTGGATATTACTTACCACTAAGCTTGGTACAAGCTCCAAATCAACATCGGTAAAATTGTTAACAAGGGCGAGGATTGTGTCTTGTTGAACCTGATAATCAGAACGACGTTCCTGCAGGGCTGGGTTATCAGTAAGCGACAGCAGGAAAGTATCTACCTCATTTAGCGCCGCAGCGACCAAAGTAGCATCATCCTTACAGGTGTAGACATCAAACGGCAAGCCATTACCAGTGCCAGGATTTCCGTTTTTATCAACAATGACACCAATATCAATAACATCTTCCGATTCAAGTGCTTGAACGACCTGTTCATCAAT
Organism: Saccharospirillaceae bacterium; assembly: GCA_021208685.1. Classification (GTDB taxonomy): domain Bacteria; phylum Pseudomonadota; class Gammaproteobacteria; order Pseudomonadales; family Oceanobacteraceae; genus Venatoribacter. The sequence continues at coordinate 13,452 of JAJOJJ010000041.1, read as the reverse complement.
ATCAGCATCAATTGCGCGGTCCAATGCTTGAACAGCTTTCTTCATGTTTTCAATATTAACATGATCACATTTAGTCATTTTCATTCTCCTTTCGAAGGGTTGTTAAATTGGATAAATAATATCAATCCAATTGGCTCTGCAAAGACGCTGGATCTGCCCATTTTGGACAATCCCAGCGTTCTGGTAGAGTTTTTACCGAGGTGCATATCCCGATTCAGCAAGACTCTTCTGCAATGCAGATAAAGCCTCTCTCATCAGATACGCATCGTCGTCATCCGCCGCATTGATCCGAACTTCGTTCCAGCCGATGCGCTTGACGAGTTGAGCCAAAGCCCAGGCATGGCGATCAGATAACTCAGTAGTGATTGTGGCTGTCTCTTCCATTTTTCCTCCATAAATAGCAGGAGGGGAAGCCCCCAGGGCTTCCCCTGAGGGTTTTGCGATTAATGGACCAAGAACGGTTCATCGCTATCACTTTCAGCAATCGTCAAATCGATAGTGAAAGTGATTTCGACGCGGTCCACGGTCAGGTTGAACTGACGTGCATGTTCAACGAGATTGTTTCGAAACACGGTTTCTGCCTCATCATGGGATAAGGCCTCCACCGTTTCTGCCACCAACTCGCCTTCTTTCCCGGTGTAATTAATCTCGCGGTAATACACTCGGCCACACACATCGAATTGATGGATATCAGTTTGATTTTGTCCCAACATTTTAATTCTCCAAGAGTTTAATAGCCGGGACTTAGCCCAACCGGGCGAAGCACCCGGTTGGGTTATTTAATTAGGGATTAGACTTCAGGCATGTTGCGTATAGTGAAGGACTCACAAACACCATGCCCATAAAGCACTGCATTTCCCTGGGGGTTTTGTTCCAAAAACTTGCGCGTGGCTTTGAGAGCTGCCCTATAACCAGCATCAGAAGGCTGATACTCTCGCGTTCGCTTTTTTTGGTTTGTTAGAATCAGTCGATACATCAAATCTCCCTCATCTTTGAGCTGACAATAATTTCCTGGTGGAACCTATTACAGCGCGTTCAGCAACCAGCTCACCCTCAAGCGGAGCGCATTCGACAGCATCGGAGACTCCGGGTTGATTGCTACCGGAGGTAGCTTTCAACCATTCACCACACAATGAACTGCTATTAGTTACCAATGGACTGACGACCCGTACGGGCCGCGTTTTTCTCAATGATCGATATGCAAGAATCGAAGCCTTATTTAGTAGTTTGGCGACAATGGTAGCCCCGAAAGCAATAACGCCCACGGTAACAATCATGATCAAAACGAACGTAGAAAAGTACATAAACACCTCCAATTAGTTGGAATTGAAGGGGTTACACCGCATAACCGGTGAACCCCGGTTACGGGATAAATTGATAAAATGCTGTTTGTTTTTGGCGACCAGCTATCGCACATACTCAGCACGGGGCTGAAGTTGATTCAAATTTAACAGCTCATTTCTGAATCGACACGCGCTGTATTGGCCCTTTTTGGGCACAATTAGACAATACTGGAGCTATTTTATTATGCAGAAGTCCCCATTCCACCTGCTTTTTATCGTAATTACGATAATTATGGTAATACGGTAATTACAAACGGTAATGCGGCGAACGGAAGGTCTGATTAAGGAATATGACATAGGCATAGATGGCTTTTAATCAGCAGAGCCGGTGTTTTTTGGGCGTGGAGGCTCTCCGGGACGGTTAAGTAATTCCCACAAGAGTCGGAACGCATAAAAATGATCCCGTAATGTCGTGGTACTCAATCCTTGATGCCTAGTGTAATACCGGTGGATATGAGCTCTTCCAATTTGCGATGGTGCGTTGACTCCTTTTTCATTGGCGGCAATATCGTTTAGAGCCGCAATTAGCCTTTTCACCATAGCTCGCCGAGCCGTTTTCCCTCCATGCCGCACATAAACATGGCTTCTTTCTCTTACCCATTTTTCCATCAATTACCCCAAATAACTATTGGTCACATCGATGCGACCGTGACCCAATTCCAAAGCCACTTCAGATCTGATTTCTTTATCCAGCATTTTGGCGTGAGCTACTGAGACTCCAAGTTCTTTGGCTAAATATTCATAGTGCTCTCGCCCATGTTTAACACCTGCTTTTACCGGGCAATCAGCACGCATTAAAGTTTTGTAGCGCGTTTGAGCGTAATGATGCCGTTCGCCATGGAAATTGACTGGCTGACGGCCAATCTCCCGGTAGGCTCCTTGCCGGAATTCGCGATAACTCTGCTCGGTAGGAATCATGCTGCGGCCATCCTGTATGGCGGCGGCTCGCTGGAGTGCCGTAATTTGAGCATCACTGGTGATCGGAACAGTGCGCGCCCGGCCCCCTTTGGTACCATCTTTTATGATCACGGAGCCGGTTTTCTTGGCCTCTTTTAGTGCCCTCGCAGCATCCAGCTTGGCCGATTCCTCGAACCGAAGACCAAAATTACGCTGTAGTTCCAGTAAAGCCCCAAGGCGCTCGGAGGCTGCCTCCATTGCGGCATTATGGGAAGCTTCCGAAACACTTCGGTCGCCAGTGGCGATACCTGAGCGCTTTGGAAGTCCCCCCTCGGAGACAGGATCTACACGTACCTGTCGGTCGCCACGCGCAATCTCCATCACCCGATTCACTGCGCTCAGGTAGTTCTGCGCAGTGGATGGCGCGATTTCTCCCCGCTCGTAGCGATCATTAAGATGCGCCGCATAAGCAACCAAATGAGCCTTTTCTATATCCCGCATATCCTTTATGCCCTGTTCTGACTTAATCCAGGCGCTAAAAACGCTCCATCGGTCATGAATAGTAGCTATGGATTGGAAGCTCCTCATACCTTCCTTCAGTGCGTTAAGGCCTGCCTTGCCCATATCGCGACTTTTGAGGCCGAAATTACGCGCTTCCGGATTGGCTCGCTCTGAGCGCATCGTGTGATCCTCATAATCGTGTTAATCAGTTTGTCGTTGGCCTTTTCGTAAACATTGGTAGGTGATACGCAGTTTTTTATTAGCTCCGCATGCTAAGGCCAACCCAACAACTCACCATAAATTGCTGGTTTCAGGATCTCGCCTGGTCATAGGACAGATAACCCGTTGCCCACGGTCATTTAGTACGAACAGCACCGCTATGGAGCGAAATTCTCGTTCCGTTGGCTGGTTTGTCCCGTCGGAACAAACTGCCAACAGATCCGGCTAGTGTCGTCGTGTCATTCTTTGGAAAGGAAAGCGCGAAGCGCGCCAACCGCCGAAGGCGGTATTGTTCGCGCACATTCGTGCGCGGTGCGAAAGCCTAGAGCCCTTGAGGCTCAAGGCTTCCGTCGGGGGCTCTACCCCCGTCTCTGTTTACGCCTACGGCGACAGAGACGGGGTGGAGCATCGAGCAAGTTGGGTATTCCAACACTCGTCCTGATGTTGAGGGTGGTCCTCTTTGGTTTGGCTGCTCGGAATCGAGTACCAAGGACACGACATTGCTTTGAGCAAAATCGCGGTATGGAAGCCTGTTAACTTGTGCAATACACAAGCACAGGCAGCAGCATAACGCTGCAAGCATAATGATGATAAACATCTGATTTTCCTCCGGGGAGATTGTTATAGACGGAGGAATGCCCATAGGGGGCAGTCCCCCTGAGGGTTAAGAAATGAAGGCAATCGCCTTAGTTTTGCAGAATGCTGTTTGAAGGCCAGCTACCAAAAACACTTTATATATTAATCAAACAGATAGAGGCGTCAAGTACATCGTAAAGTTGCTTTTGGGTTGCTTTTCAGTGCTTGTCTTTGGGGTGCGGTTTGTTCGTTGGGCTCGAATTTAACTCAACGGTCGCTTTTAGGTGGCTTTTCGGTAATGCTTAGAGCGATGACCAAATATTTAGTATCAATAGATTGCTTTTCGATGGGGTTTTAGTAGGTATATCAGATGTCAGTAAACTTTGAATTAGATGAATTGGAAAGTAGAGCAAAAATAATTGTTGAAGATTTCAGCGGTATTTTTTCTCCATACGACGCTTTTTATATACATTCGATAATTTATTCAGCTAGCCGATGTTTGGAAGCTTTTGAACACTACGAATTTGCAAAGGAAAAACAGGCTGATTCAGACTACTTAATTAGTTTGGTACAAGAGGCAATAGGGCATGCGGCGGCTTTATCTCGATACTTCTGGCCGGTTTGGTATCCGGGCAAGCTAAACAAAACCCATCCCTATCAAGCAGCTCTGAGAAAAAAACGAGGCGAAAAGTTAATATCTGCTTTTGGTATGGAAGAAGACTCACCTATTCATAACAGGGATCTACGGAACGCCTGGGAACATTTTGATGAAAACTTAGACGACTACCTTCTGAAAAATGATGCTGGACATTTTTTTCCTGACTCAGCAATTGGCAATCATACTCTTGCTGACGAACCGGCCTATCACTTGTTTAAACTTCTGGACCCAGAAGCAGAATGCCTTGTCCTAATGGGGAAAAAGTACTTTTTTGGTCCAATAAAATCTGAGGTCGCAAGAATTTATGATAGGGCCAATTACCTACAGCAAAATGGATATAACTTGAAACCGTTATAGACCCCTGAGCTATAGAGCAATCATAAAGCTGGCTTACCAAACCAGCTTTATGATTATTATGTCCTATAAAAGCTCTGACAAGATTATAGAACTGCCATCTCTTAGCTCAATTAAATTATCTGGTTCAGAACAAAACCACGCATAAGTTCCCCACGCGAGTTCTGACATTGCTTTTTTGAATGGAGCGGCTGAACGATCTTGAAATGCAGTTACAAAAGCAAGATTCTGGGCAGAGAAGCCAGCTTCAATAGCTATCTCAGTTAGCTTCTGTTTACGCATAGAGTTAATTGGACCATCTGAAGCAACAATTTCAATAAAAACAAATAACATGTCACTACCGTCAGTCTTGGTCCCAAGATCAACTAAAATAACGTCAGGTAACGTTTTTGAAGGGTCAATTTTGAGCTTTAACCTACTCGCAAGATCAATACCAACCTTTTCCCCTGACTGAGACAACCATAATACGGCTGGCGTCTTTAAAAACTTCCGAGCGAATTGTTCGATCACCGCCTTACCTATTACGCCTGACGGACCAGACTCAAGCATTACTAACCCAGAATTAGGTAATGTCGCGGTTATCTGATCTGATGCTGCGGCAGTGGCATGCGCACCAAGTAATCGAATTCGACTTAAAGCGGCAGCATTAAGGTGAGAGTTCTGCCAGCTACGAATTAAAGCCTCTAAATCATCCCCAATTAAATCTACATTGAACAGAGCTGCAAATGCTTTTGACATTGCGTATTTAGGAAGAGGAGTTGTCACAGGCAAACCAGTGCGTTCAATAACGGCACCAAGGGCTATAAACCCATATCGAATAGTCTCATCTCTGACAGGTTCTCGAGAATTTGGAGCATACCAGGTCGTAACAGGCCTATCTTTCTTACTAGATAGCGCCTGCTTAACCCAAGACTGACGCTCCTCGTCCGTCAAGAGAGCAGCCTGAACATCAGACATGTCGGTTACTTGGCTTGGCCGAATCCAACGATCAGCACCTTCGACAGCTCCTGCGTAGAACATAACATAGAGAGTTCTTGCAGCCATTTCTCGGATGACATAATTACGATTTTCTGTCCCTTCAGGGAATATTAGAGGTAAGCGTTCAGCAATCACCTCCAGACTTGGTACATGTGGCCAGCTCAAGTTTGCTCTCTCCATACAATCCTGCGATACACTTCTCGATGGAGAGTCTATCAGAACCTGCTGCAATGATCTTCTCCAGCTTTTTCATATCGTCCAAGCTCGGTAAAGGCACGGCCATAAGCTCATAAGCAGAAACAGCTACACTACCGCTTATGCAACGGTATATACGGTCAAAGACCTGAGAATTAAGTAATCCGTTGATAGTTTCTACGCTCAACTCCCGTATAAGTGTATCTGCGTATACGATATTTAAATGATTTTCTACAACGACACCACCATATCGATCAATAAAGTCTTGTGGTATGACAGCACCGAGAACTCTTCGATTTTGTTCTTTAGATGTGGTTCGCTGCACCAAAACACATGAATCAGTAGTTACAAGATGTCGCTGGTTTTTTTCAATTTGAATATAAGGAACATGGTTTCTCTTCACCGAAGAGAATTTAAAGCCATTTGAAGTTACCGATTCAGCCCAAACAAGAGGTAGTGCCCCTTTTGTTTTTTCAGTACGTAACTGGCTTTTATGTCTATTCCAAACAAGTTTCCCAGTCGAAACAACGTAGCCCAGATCAGGGAGACGGGTCTTCATCTTCTTGAGTCGATTTAACAATGCAGCGTCTTCAGCTACTCTAGGGATTAGCCACGGACCATCACCTTTAATAATTGATACCTTTCCAATAGGCTCTACTCTTGCTTCGTTAAGCCCCTCCGGTACTAACAATGAAACCTTTGCCGGTGTTTTTCTTGCTGACTTTTTGAATGTTGCAAGAAGAGTTTCTTGTAAAACATCGTCAAAAACACCCTCTCTATTTGATATAAAATCAAAAGCTCGTGGCGCAGATTCATCAATTAACAGCTCACGTAATGCCTTGAAATATTGCCCACCCAAAAATGATGTAGGTGTTAAGTAAGCTATTACCCCTTCAGGCTTGGCGAGTCTTAAAGCGAGGTCGGTGAAAAGACCATATAAATTGGCATGACCAAACAGTGAGCGACTAAACTTCTCTCTAACTTCTGTATCAAGAGAAACTTTACCGTATGGAGGATTGCCTATTACCAGATCAAAATCTACAGGTGACTGGTACGTTAGAGCGTCACAAATACTGATAACGCTTTTTGCAAGCCGCCTCCTGGCAATAATGCAATGTTCTATTAATACACACTCTAATAAGACATGCGTCATCCAGGCAGCAAATGGATCTATCTCAACCCCCTTGAGCCTCTTGCCTATTTGCGCAAGCTTCCATTCACTTGAAGCATGTTTGGAACGTTGGAGCATTCGCATAGCGACTGGCGCAAGGAAAGCACCTCCGCCGCATGCAGGATCAATTACCGACGCGGTACTGAAATCAACGCCTGCTTCTTCTGCCAAATCAAGAAGCCTAGATACCAAAGGTGGCGGAGTGTAATAAGCTCCTAAATCAGATCGATAAGCAGTAGGCAACATGGCTGTATATATTGATCCGATAAGATAGCCCGCATCAATATCAGGGAATTGTGCAATCACTTTACCGGTATTTTTAGCAACATCCTCTGCATCGAGAGTAATTTCGGCCAATTCAGAATCAGTTGGGATTGAAAAAATTTTAAGCTTGCTATTGTGCCTAGCGTTAATTTCGTCCCAATAAGATTTTATTAAAGCTGCGCAATAAGACCTGGCGATTTTAAGTCGATACTGGTCATCTATGACAGAGTTAGCATAACCACGAGCCATACCTTTGCAGGCCTCATAACGAACGAGAGGCTCTGCTGACTCACTTAAAAGATCCTGAAAGTGGAAAGCGTTCATATACTTGCCCCCTCACGGTCAGGTTTTATGACCCCGACACTGTTATAAATTGTTGTTCTAGATACACCAAATCGTTTAGCTACATCGGAAACGGGTATGCTTGGATCTTTTAGTAATACCTTAATCTCTCGAATATCCTTTGGTGCGAGCTTCGGCTTTCTGCCACCTTTACGTCCCCGAGCCCTAGCAGCATCAAGTCCAGCTTTAGTCCGTTCACTAATTAAATTACGCTCAAACTCAGCTAAAGCTGCAAATACATGAAAAATCAACTTTCCAGAAGCACTATTGGTTTCAATCTGCTCTTGTAAGCTCAGGAATCCAACTCCCCGTTCATCAATCAAATTAGTCACGACTTTAACCAAATCACCCAGGCTGCGACCGAGTCTATCGAGCCTCCAAACAACTAACGTATCACCTGGCCTGAGAGCCTTTAGACAGTTATCTAGTTCTGGCCGGGCAGTACTTTTACCGCTGGCTTTGTCCTCATAAATGATTTCACAACCGGCAGCAACCAACGCATCCCGCTGGAGATGCAGGTTCTGGTCATCAGTTGATACTCTGGCATAGCCGATTCTTTGATTCATGCACGTTTTATTCACATAGTTTTTTATACGAGTATTTTAACAGATTATTGATTAAAAAACCAATCCATAGGTAAGTGTTCTAACTGTTCAATAAACGGTGGTTTGTTGGACAAAAATAAAAGATCTGCTCATTTTCTAAGAAAACTTGATCTATGAAACAAATCATATATAGTTCTATATATGATTAAACCTATGGAGGTATTAAGATGCCAGTCACAATAAGTATTTCCGATGACGTGTTCCGCAGATTGGAGGGGTTGGCTGTCGGGTTCGACACGCCAGAGAGAGTTATCGAGCGATTGCTCGATTTGGTTGAGGAGAGCGGATCTAAGTCCAGCGAAAGCAAACCGTCCCTAACTTTTGTTCCTGATGAAGCAGCTTTCAAAAATGAGCTGATAGCTCGCAAGAAAGCACAGGTCGTTCTTCATTTGAAAAACGGTGAACGAGATGTCATTCATTGGAATGCGTCTAGATTTCAACCCAGTTCAAATCTTCGAGCTAATTTGTGGTCTGGGATTCTGAGAAACTGGAAGGATAAAGGGATCATCTCTGCGGAACTTTCGGTTCTACCTCGGGGCCACAACCATCCTGACGACAACACAGATCTATTGATAGCTATTGCCGGAGAAGTTCACTGGACGCTCGAAGAGGTAGAGCAGTACTTCGTTGATTACGACCTGGTTAGCAGTGATGACGGCCATCCTTACTACTACCTTGCGACGTTCAGTGATGAGACACCTGACGAGCTGAAGCAAATTGCCGGGCTGAACAGCTCAAATCAACTTCACTTGGGTCTGAACATAGTTCCGGATGAAGATCAGGGAGAGTTCGAGTAAAGTAATAGCTTCAGATAATCAATACGTTATGTGTGTAGAGGCTGGCAAATCTTGATCCGCATTTGCTCCAAAAAGCATATAATTAATTGATTTATAAAATTAATTACTTTCTGTATCGGTAAGTAATTCAGCCGTAACGGCAAGCGCTGTGGAAAACGGCTCCTGACTGTCGGGATATCAGACATAAAAAAAGCCGCGACATTCGCGGCTTTTTAATCATGGCCAAACACACTGACAACGACGGTTAAACGATTTTATATTTCTGCTGCTCCGCTTCCCACTTGCCCAGCAGTTCACGGTTATCGTGATCCCAAGGGTGGAAGTCGCGGCGGAAATAATCCAGATAATCACGGAAGATGGTCGGTACCAGACCAGGCTTGAGGAAGTAAAACTGAAATCCTTTCCACCAGACTTTGGGGTTGAATAACTGTCCGTCTTTCCACAGGAAAATCGCCTGAATAATGGAGGTACGCAGACAGAAAAGCACGGTGATGTTGATCATGGTGATCACGCGCAGCCAGTAACTGCCAACAGCCGCCTGATAGACATCGTAGGCAACGGCTTTATGTTCCGTTTCTTCCACGGCATGCCAGCGCCACATTTCTTTAAACTGCGGATGCATGCCTTCGGTGGATTCCGGGTTGGTCAGAATCTGGTGCGCCATGATGGCGGTAAAATGTTCCAGCGCACAGGTAATGGCCAGACGATGTTTACGCGGCAGCCATTTTTTCATCCAGATTTTTTCTTTTTTCTCGAACGACATGATTTTGTCGATCGGGTAATTCCATTTTTTCAGGAAGTCGTTGTACTGCGCGTGTTCGTGGCCGTGAATGGCTTCCTGTTTGATAAAGCCTTTGATCTGCTTCAGCAGTTGCGGGTCGGTGATGTTTTTCTGGTTGTCACGTACCGCATCCATAAACATGCGTTCGCCTTCCGGAAACAGGCACGACAGGGCGTTCATAAAGGTCGATTTGAAGACGTCATTGCCATACCAGTATTTCGGTATGTCATCGAGCTCGAATTCGAATTCCATTTTACGGCCTGGGATTTCCATGGAGGAGCTGATGGCCTGAGCTTTTTGCAAATTACTGTTCATACATACCTCGCAGATGTTGCACCGGGTCCCAATGTCTGTGCGGTAAACAGTGCCGCAAAAAGTAATGACCGGTACGTTATTCTCATTATGCGTAACAGGATAGGCGCATCAGGCCAGAGCTGACAGGTGATCGGACGACAATAATGGGGGATGTGATGGCTGCCGGTGGCTTTCGATCACCGCCTGCTGACAGGGCAGGCGGATTGTTCCGCGTTCTCAGAGGTGGCCGACTTTCACCAGAATCAGCGTCTCTTCATCCACAAACGGAAAGTGCTGGCTTAAATGCGGGCTGCGCAGCCAGGTGTGCTTTGGGTATTCACCGTGCTCATCTTTAAAGCAGCCGGAAATCACCAGAATTTCTTCGCCGCCCCAGTGCCGGTGCGGCTGAAATATTTCACCTGCCGGCCAGTGTACCAGCGCGGTGCTGGCTCCCTGATGTTCATGCAGCGGGCAGACGGTAAGGCCGCCAATGCCTGGCCGCCATTGCTGATCTTCGGGGCGCAGGCGCACGGTTTCGCTGTCGGTTTCTGCAAACTGATTGAGTTTTACAAAAATCAGACAACCGTTGATGGAAAACGGGCTGTGCGCTGAACCGGGTGGATTGCGCAGATAACTGCCTGCCGGGTAATCGCCGGTTTCATCACTGAACACGCCTTCAAGCACATAAATTTCTTCACCCAGCGGATGCGTGTGCTGCGGGAAGTGCGCATTGGGTAAGTAGCGCACCAGACTGCTGACCTGACCCTGTTCCGGGGCTTCACGTTCCAGCGGGAAACGCTCAACAGGCGCTTGCGGAGCCGTGAGCCAGGGTTGATCACCGGGGCGGATAACCACCACTTTGCGGCGATCTATATTAATGGGTTCAAAGGCGGCTGGTGCGCTCATAACGTCTCCGGTTGCTGGTCTGAGTGGTTGCGGATCAGGGTTACCAGCCATTGGCTGACGGCGTTCAGGCGGGGGGCCTGTGGCTGATCACGGTCGAGCAACAACGCCCCTTCAAGGGCGCTGAGTATTACCCGTGCCAGTGGCTGCGCCTTGCCTGCGTGGTCGGCGGTGCGCGCCAGTACGGCGCTGATCCAGACTTCCAGACGCTGCAGAAACTGCTCAACGGCGGCGCGTTGCTGGTCACTGGCTTCATCACCGGCCGCGGCAAAGGCCAGACATAAACACTGATATTTTGATTGTTGGCTGAGCAGGAATAACGCGGCCAGTTGTTGCAGCTGCTGGCCGGGGTCACTCAGTCCCTGACAGCGCTGTTCCAGCTGAGCAAAGAAGTCCTGTTCGTAATCGTTTACCAGTTCCAGCAGCAGCGCGTCGCGGTTTTCAAAGTGGTAATGCACTGAGCTGCTCTTAATGCCCAGCACTTTGCCCATTTCGCGGAAGCTGGCGGCATGCAGGGTATGGCGGCGGATCTGTTCGGTGGCGATCTGTTTCAGCTGGCTGCGGGTGTCGGTCATGATGCGATGCGCGGGTCAGTTCAGGGGAGTGCACTTTATTCTAACGGGTGTTAGGTAGCAAGGTGACGCGCGCAAATGACAGGCATAAAAAAGCCCGCACGAGGCGGGCTGGAGGGACAGGTCGCTTATTGCGGCTTTGGAATACGAGCGTAATCTTCAGCGGTTGCGGTGCGCACCAGTCGCACACGGGCGGCACTGGTTTTCTCGCATGGGAACAGATTTAGTCCGGTATTGGCCATGCTCAGGCAGTAACGGGAACCGTTGGCCTGCTCAGTTGTTTTACCCGGGTAGCCTGGCAGAACAGGGGTGCTCGTATCGAAAACGTTGGTTCGTACGGTCGTGGCTCCTGAACCGGCATTAGGTTCTATGGATACCTGATCCGGGAATATGTCACTGTTCACAAAACCGTCACTGGTATCACAGCTGCGCACAATCGACATCAGTTCCTTGACGTTCGGGATGCGCCAATCAGCATGGTTGGCTGTGCGGTAATAACCGCTGGTGGCCGTCGATGGTTGCGACAGGGAGCTATGCAACACCGCGGTAATCTGATTGGCCGGTACGTCAGTGATGTTGCAGTAAGCCCGGTCGTTCTGCCAGGAAAAGACCGCACCAAGTGAGCACTGCGTCCACATCAGACCGGTGGTTAAGTGAATGACAGTACCATGCCGAGGACGGCGTAATCGCTAACCTCATTGCCGGCATCGTTGAGGCAGCTCGGGACCGGAATAACCGGGAAGGCCAGATCCGCATGGAGCTGGAAGCTGAGGGGCAGCAGAGCGGTCAGCAGCAGAGTTTTAATGTTGTTCATGGGGTTCTCCTTAATTACCACGGACCAGACGGGCAAATGCACCATTTAATGAGCAGTTCGGCTGAACGGAGCTGGCACGTACGCAACCTGCACCGTCGCCGCCGTTGTTCACCAGATGCCGATAGTCGGGCTCCTGGGCAAACAGCGGACGACCGCTGATCAGATCCACGAGGGTGATTTTGTTGTTGGGATCGCGGGTGCTGGTGAGGTGCACAGAAGAAAACTGCAGTGGCATGAAATAAAGCCCCAGTGTGCCGGTATTCTGGAAATAATCGGTATCCAGATTCACCGTGTTCTCCCCGGTACTCGGCGACTTGCTGAAATCCACAATGCCCAGCAGCTCGTTAGCGGTCGGTAAGCGCCAGTCGGTGTAACCGCATAAGGCGTCTGCATTGGCCGTTGCAATGAGGTTTGAAACCGATCCGGAGAACCGGGCATCGGTTGAGTAGGTGTTATCGTCCAGATCCGGATCATTGGAGGTTGAACCGTTGTATAAACGCTGGCCGTGGCGCGGATCTGCCAGGCCGGAAAAGCCAATCCCGACAGCATTTTCATCCGTGGTTTTATTTTCCCAGATCAGACCGGTCACGTTATCGCGGATGCAGCGCCATTCGGTTGCGGTATCGGGCAATGCGTTGCCATCGTTATCCAGCTTAGTGAAGTCGAAACCACCGGCACCGGCACCGGCTTTAATCAGACGGTTGTTGGCATCACGCCCCAGGCTGGCATCCTGACCCGCTGGATTAAGCCCCCCCCGGAACGGAGGCGCCATCAGCGCTGCAGTCGATGTCATTGCTGACAACGTTGCCGCACTGATCAGCGCCGGTATCGTTCAGTGCGCCATTGATAATGGCGACGTTGTTGCTGCGGGCATTGGCACCGGTTGCTGTTACCACGATGTTGTAAACACCATTGCCCATGCCTCCCACATAGCAAGGCGAGCCGTTACAGGTCTGGCTCTCGGTACCGGAAGCCGGTGAGTCGGGGTTGATCGCTTCGCGGTCGAAATACACCGTGTAGGACGTTGCGCCCGCTACCGGTTCCCATGACAGAATCGCGCCTTTATTGACCCGCTCATGCTGGACATTGATCATCGCAGGCGTGTCTGCCCCGCCGTTATTGCCGCCGCCGGTGTTTCCACCGCCTGTGTTTCCACCGCCTGTGTTTCCACCGCCTGTGTTGCCGCCG
>JAJOJJ010000038.1 GCA_021208685.1 Saccharospirillaceae bacterium | reverse complement strand
ACAGGTCACTCAGATCAAGCAGGGACTGTTGAAAATGCATAAAAAAATCCGGCATCAGGGTTCTGATACCGGATTTTCGTAAAAGCCCGTTCGTGCTTCAAATGCTTAAGTGAACAGCATTACCGCAATAGCGGGCTTTTTTGTGCCTGCCGGTGTCTCAGTCGAGTAAACCAAAGCTCACAATATTCCAGAATGAACGGCGATCGACCATGGCCAGCCCACTGTCTTTAAACTCGCCGTTTTTTAACTGCGGGTGTTGTGGGTGGTTCAGTTTCAGCAGCGCCAGCGCCTGTCCTGATTCTTTGTTCAGACCCAGTAAGCGGTAGGCTTCAACCTGAATGGCCAGAGCGTCTGCCACTGACGGCGTTTTCTGGTAATGCAACAGTACATTTTCGCAGCGGTTGGCTGCCGCCAGATAGGCGTGACGTTTCATGTAATACTGCGCTACTCCAATTTCATGAGAGGCCATGCGCTGCTGTAAATAGACCATGCGCGCCCGCGCATCGGCAGTGTATGGGCTGTCAGGAAAGCGGGTCAGCAGATCTGCAAAATGATTGAAGGCATCCTGCATTGGGGTTGGATCGCGCTGGGCGATATCGCTTTCCAGATAGCGCTCAGCAAAAGCAAATCCCATCTCGTAGGTGGCCAGTCCGCGCATGTAGTAGGCGTAATCAACCTGTTCATGCAGTGGATGCAGGCGGATAAAACGCTCCGTGGTGGCCAGTACCGCATCCATATCGGACATCATGTACTGTGCGTAAATCAGTTCCAGCTGCGCCTGCTCGGCATAGCGGCCAAAAGGATAGCGGGATTCCAGCTGGCGCAGTTTTTCGGTGGCCAACAGGAAGTTGTTGTTATCCAGAGACTCACGTGCCTGCTCGTAGTACTCACGCTCAGTCAGTTCCTGAGGTTTGTCGGGATTTCCGGAGCAGGCGCCGAGTAACAGGGTTAAAATAACCAACAGCGAACGGGAGTTCATGGAGTGCATTCCTGATTGTCGATATACTTGGCAATGTGCCGGTTTACGAATGTGCCGTATTAAAACACAGTCCCCGCATAGCCCCAACTGACAGCGCACCTGCCAGCGGGATACCGCCGGTCATCGCGGCAGTCTTACAGCTAATCTCAGAGAGTTTATGTCCAATCAGATTTCAAACAGGGTAGAAGTTCCCTTTACCATGGGAAACAAGCGTCTGGATCAGGTCGCAGCCCAGTTATTTCCCGATTATTCCCGTTCTCGCCTGCAGCAATGGATCAAGGACGGCCAGTTGACCGTGGACGGTAACCCCTGGCGTGGTCGTGACAAACTGACCGGTGGCGAGACGCTGGTGCTGGAAGCCGAGCTGACACCGGAAGGCAACTGGCAGGCAGAAGAGATTCCGTTGAACATCATTTATGAAGATGACCACATTATGGTGATCAACAAGCCTGCCGACCTGGTGGTTCATCCGGCGGCAGGCAATCAGGATGGCACGCTGCTGAATGGTTTGCTGCATCATTGTCCGCAGCTGGAAAACATTCCCCGTGCCGGTATCGTGCACCGTCTGGATAAAGACACCACCGGCCTGATGGTGGTCGCCAAAACCCTGCAGGCGCAGAACAATCTGGTCGGGCAGTTGCAGGACCGCTCGATGGGGCGTGAGTACGAAGCGGTGGTGCAGGGGGTGATGACCGGCGGTGGTAAGGTTGACCAACCGATCGGACGCCACGGAACTCAGCGCACTAAAATGGCGGTAAACCCGATGGGCAAAGAAGCATTAACCCATTACCGCGTACTGAAAAAGTTCCCGACTCATACCTATATCCGTCTCAAGCTGGAAACTGGCCGTACGCATCAGATTCGTGTGCATATGGCGCATATCGGCTATCCGCTGGTTGGGGATACGACTTACGCGGCGCGTACCCGTCTGACCAAGGGCATCGGTCCGGAATTGCGCGACACGTTGCTGCACTTTGGCCGTCAGGCCCTGCATGCACGCAAGCTTGGGCTGATTCATCCGGACACCGATGAGTGGATGGAATGGGAAGTGGATCTGCCGCAGGATTTCATTCACCTGCTCGATGTGCTCGAAGCCGATGCCGAACGCTGATTCCGGCTTGCTGATACCCGACTGGTCATTGCCTGCGGGTGTCGGTGCGCTGATCACCACCCGCCTTGGGGGTGTTTCGGCTTCCCCCTACGAACATAACAACCTGGCTTTGCATGTGGGCGATGACCCGTCTCTGGTGCGGCTGAACCGTCAGCATCTCTGGCAACAGTTGCCGGGGGTGCAGGGTATTCAGTGGTTATCACAGGTGCATGGCACGGACGTGATTAAGGCCTGTGGTGGTGCTGTGGTGCCGCAGGCCGATGCACAGTTCAGCGATACCCCCGGTTTGGCTTGCGCAATTCTCACGGCGGATTGTCTGCCGGTGCTGTTCTGTGCCACCGACGGCTCTCAGGTCGCGGCCGCTCATGCTGGTTGGCGCGGATTGGCCGCAGGCGTTTTGCTGAATACGCTGGCGACCTTTCCTGATCCTTCGGCGGTGCGCGTATACCTTGGTCCGGCCATTGGCCCCGACGCCTTCGAAGTGGGGCCGGAAGTACGCAAGGCGTTTGCCTGGGCGCCGGAGCATTGTTTCCGTGCCGGGCCTGGTGATCGGGTGATGGCGGATATTTATGCGCTGGCGCGGCTGCAGCTATTGCAGGCGGGCGTGGCCGAGGTTGCCGGCGGTGGATTCTGTACCGTCAGCGATGAGCGCTTTTATTCCTATCGCCGTCAGAGTCAAACCGGCCGTATGGCCAGCCTGATCTGGATACGGACTTAATCCTGCCTTACTGCTGACGGGTTTTGTTGGAAAAGGTCATGTTGCAGTATTTGGCAATCTGCTCGTCCGCCAGTTTGATCTGTTCTGCACGTTGTTCATCCGTCAGTGGGCGATATTCCCCATCTTCCTGTTTAAAACGGGTGTTAAAATTGGTGCTGACAATGTCTTTGTGTTTTCTGGCTTTGGCACAACCGGCTTCCGCTTCCGCTTTGGTCATGCGTGGCTTTTCCTGTTCCGTTGATGTGCTCGCCGGTGATGCATTTTCTTGCTTGATTCCGATTTTATAGCCATCAACTTTGTCGGCCGGTTTGCTCACCTGTAATTGGTATTCTTCGGAATGTCCGGAGTGATTGGCCGGAGGCAGATTGGAAAAATGGGTCTGACCATTTTCATCGACCCAGCGGTAAAGCTTCTCGGCCTGAACGATGGTGGTGCCAGCAGCCAGCAGCAGGGTAAAAATAACAGCAAAAAAGCGCATAAAAACATCCATTGTTGAATGAATAAAGGAAGGTCCGGGAACAGAGTCGGACATTATTAAAACCGTATGATTTGTCAAGGATTTAAGACGGTTTTTTGCTAGACAATAATGCCGGTAATGCTAGAATTACGCCGCTTTTGTCAGCCAGCCTGCGCCTCCACCCTGTGCCCCGCTCGCTGACAATGACAGCCTCTGGTGCGGTTATCTCCGACCCAGTTTCAGACCCGGTGTCCTCGACCAGGCAACGGGATTCTGATGAGAAACTACAAGTTAATCATCCAGCCTGAGAGAGCCTGTTGTGTTTCCGGCTCTGAATCGCACAGTTAATTCAGTTACCCACGCTCCATCCGGGGCTTGTGAAAGAGGATAGTACGGTGGAATTACTTTCCGGCGGAGAAATGTTGGTTCGTGCGCTGCATGAATCAGGCGTCGAATATATTTACGGTTACCCGGGCGGCTCACTGCTGCATGTCTATGATGCGCTGTATAAGCAGAGCGCGGTCAAGCACGTCCTGGTCCGTCACGAGCAGGCCGCTGCTCATATGGCTGATGGTTATGCCCGCGCGACCGGCAAACCCGGTGTCGTCATGGTCACCTCTGGTCCGGGTGCCACTAACACCATTACCGGTATTGCAACTGCGTATACCGATTCTATTCCTATGGTCGTTATTTCCGGCCAGGTCATGAGCTATCTGGTGGGTGATGATGCCTTCCAGGAAACCGACATGCTCGGCCTGTCGCGTCCGATTGTGAAGCACAGCTTTGCCGTACGTCGTCCTGAGGATATCCCGGAAATTGTTGCCAAGGCGTTCCACATCGCCAGCACCGGTCGTCCGGGGCCGGTGGTGATTGATATTCCGAAAGACATGACCATGCCGAATGAGCGTTATGAGTACGTTTATCCGAAGAAGGTCAAGCTGCGTTCTTATACGCCACCACAGCGTGGCCACTCCGGCCAGATCAAAAAGGCGGTTGAGCTGCTGCTGAAAGCCAAGCGTCCGGTTATTTATGCCGGTGGTGGTGTGATCATTGACGGCAGCTCAGACAAGCTGCGTGCGCTGGTTGATCGTCTGGATTTCCCGTGCACCAACACGCTGATGGGGCTGGGTTCTTATCCGGGTACCGGTGAGCGTTTTGTCGGCATGCTGGGTATGCACGGTACCTATGAAGCCAATATGGTGATGCATCACTCCGACGTGGTTCTGGCCATTGGTGCGCGCTTCGATGACCGCGTAACCAACGCCACCAGTAAATTCTGTCCGGATGCCAAGATCATTCATATTGATATTGATCCGTCATGCATCTCCAAAACCATCATCGTTGATGTACCCATTGTTGGCCCGGTAGGTAACGTACTGGACGAAATGATGGCACTGCTGGATGAAAGCAACGAAGTCCCGGATGCCGAAGCCATTGCGTCCTGGTGGAAACAGATTAACGAATGGCGTCAGCGTCATGCGATGCGTTATGAGAAAAACGACTCGCAGCTGATGAAGCCGCAGGAAGTGATCGAAGCCATCTGGACCGCGACCAAAGGCGATGCTTACGTGACCTCTGACGTTGGTCAGCATCAGATGTTTGCCGCACAGTACTACAAATTTGATAAGCCTAATCGCTGGATCAACTCCGGTGGTCTGGGCACCATGGGCTTCGGTTTTCCGGCGGCCATGGGCGTGAAAATGAATTTCCCGGATGAAATGGTGGTCTGCGTGACCGGCGAAGGCTCCATTCAGATGAATATCCAGGAGTTGTCGACCTGTCTGCAGTACGGCATACCGGTAAAAATCCTGTGTCTGAACAACGGCTCTCTGGGCATGGTGCGTCAGTGGCAGGACATGAACTACGAAGGTCGTCACTCACATTCGTATATGGAATCACTGCCTGACTTCATCAGGCTGGTGGAAGCCTATGGTCACGTGGGTATCCGTGTTACTGAGCGTGATCAGCTGCCACAGGCGCTGGAAGATACCTTTGGCAAATACAATGACCGTCTGGTCTTCCTCGACGTTGCTGTCGATCCGGAAGAACACGTGTATCCGATGCAGGTGCCACAAGGTTCCATGCGCGATATGTGGCTGAGCAAGACGGAGCGGACCTGATCATGAGACACATTATTTCGATTTTGCTGGAAAACGAACCAGGCGCGTTGTCGCGTGTTGTGGGTCTGTTCGCCCAGCGTGGTTACAACATTGAAACCCTGACGGTAGCGCCGACGGAAGACAAAACCCTGTCGCGTCTGACCATGACCACCACCGGTGATGATCGTAAGATTGAGCAAATCACCAAGCAGCTGAACAAGCTGATTGAGGTCGTGAAACTGGTGGATCTGTCGGAAGGCCCGCACATTGAGCGTGAGCTGATGCTGATCAAGGTAAAAGCGGTAGGTGCACAGCGTGCGGAAATCAAACGTACAGCCGACATCTTCCGTGGTCAGATCGTGGATGTGTCTGCCAGCGTGTATACCATCCAGCTGACCGGAACCAGCGACAAACTGGAAGCTTTTATTGAAGCAATCGGTGCTGGTTGTGTTCTGGAAACGGTACGTACCGGTGTGTCCGGTATTTCCCGTGGTGAGAAAATTCTGAGCCTGTAATTCAGGATCGGAAGCCATAAAAGAACCCTCCGCCGGAGGGTTTTTTTATGGCTGTCATTCAGGGCGGCGATCACCGATGGTCAGTGCGGTGGATTATCCGGCTCAAGAAAGGCCAGTGATAAAAAGGTCGCAAAAGCGCCGAGGACACACACCACGGCAGTACTGCCACTGGCAAGCATAATCAGACCGGTAATAATCCAGCCATTTTTGACCTGCTCCAGCCTTCGCCGGTACAGGCGGGTACGGGTCCAGTTCAGTTCCGGATAATCCTGCGGCAGCTGATAAATCCGGCGGATAAAATCGATGATGCTGAATCGGTTCATGGTCGGCTCCTTTCCTCTTTATTCAGAGTAAAAGAACATCGGCATTTTGCCTGCTAAACAGCAATTCTATCTATTGGTGGCGTGAGTTATTCGTTCTGCATCTGACCTGCGCTGGTGCAGGTCAGTGCGCGATACGGATGCATCGATTGAATGGAGGGGAGATCAGAAGCGATAAACCGATTTGGTCATGACTTTGGAAAGCGCCGTCATCGCCAGTTTGACCGGCAGCGGGAATTTATGACCACCGGCCTCAAGTGCCACCGTCGCGTGTTTGGCTTCATCTTCCAGCATCTGCAGCAGAACCGCTTTGCTCTTTTCATCCTGTACCGGCAGGCTGGTCATATGCTGCGTCAGATGTTTGCAAACCTGCTCTTCGGTGGCGGCGACAAATCCGAGACTGACTTTGTCTGAGATTTTCCCGGCCAGGGCACCTATACCAAACGACAGTCCGTAAAACAGCGGATTCAGGCGGCTGGTATGGCTGCCCAGGTCTTTGATACGGTCTTCGCACCACACCAGATGGTCGATTTCTTCGCGCGCGGCTTCCTCCATGGCTTCCCGTACCTCAGGCAATTGGGCGGTTAATGCCTGCCCCTGATACAGCGCCTGAGCACAGACTTCACCGGTATGGTTAATACGCATCAGACCGGCAGCGTGTTTCTTTTCAGCGTCATTCAGTTCGCTGTACGGGCGCTGCTGCGCCGGGGACGGGCGCTCTTCCTGAGCCGCACCGGGCACCAGCGTACGCAGTGCCTGATCGGCGTTCTGGATCAGTTTGTCAAACAGGGAGTAGCGACGGGAGTTGGCATTCATGATTCATACCTCCGGAGTTTCGGCCATTTTACGGCATAAGCGCGCGCAGCGCATGATTCATATCAAGTGAGTTCGGGCCAGAACAGAGCAGACAGTGGTCGGTTGAGTGTTAGAATCGCGTCCAGAATAAGGAGGCATCCATGCAGGATTTACACGATTTAAGTTTATTGCTCGAACGTCAGGTCCCCCTGTTGTTGCTGGAGTCCCATGAAGAAGCGCGGGCGCTGGAAATGCTGACCCGTCTGGCCATCCGTCGCGGTCTGGCCTTGCAGCAGTGGACGCTGAGTGATGGTCTGCGCCGTCTTGGATTTGGTGAAGATGTCGCCGCCGCTGACAGCACTCAGCCAACCGATGCCCTGCGCATTGTGCGCGAACGTGAACAGGGTGGACTGTTTGTTTTTTGTGACCTCCACCCCTTTCTGGAAGAGCCTTTGGTCGTACGCCTGCTGAAAGACATTGCCTTGCAGCATGAGCGTTATGGCAAAACCGTTGTGTTACTCAGCCACCGCTTGCAGGCGCCGCCGGAATTACAGCGTCTGGCGGTCAGTTTCAGTCTGCAATTACCGGATGACAGCCAATTGCTGGCACTGGTTAAGGAAGAGGCTCAGCGCTACGCCAAGCTCAGTGGCCGCAAAGTGCGCAGTGATAACGATACGCTGCAGCAGCTGGTTGCCAATCTGAAAGGCCTGACATTCTCTGATGCCCGTCGCCTGGTGCGTGGTGCCATTGTCGATGACGGTGCCATTACGCAGGACGATGTGCCAGCCGTCAGCCGCGCGAAAATGGCTTTGCTGGATATGGATGGCGTCATGAGTTTTGAATATGACACCGCGCGTTTCAGCGATGTTGCCGGTCTGGAGGTGATGAAAACCTGGCTGGCGCAGCGGCAAAAGGCCTTTATGACGGCTGAACGCAAGCTGCGTCCGCGAGGCATGCTGCTGTTCGGCGTACAGGGCAGCGGTAAGAGCCTGGCGGCCAAGGCGGTGGCAGGTTCCTGGGGGCTGCCTTTGCTGCGTCTTGATTTCGGCACCCTGTATAACAAGTTTTTTGGTGAGACCGAGCGCAACCTGCGTGAAGCGCTGAAACTGGCCGAAACCATGTCGCCCTGCGTGGTGTGGATTGATGAAATTGAAAAAGGTCTGGGGCAGGACAGCAACGATGCCGGCGTCAGCCAGCGCATTCTCGGCACGCTGCTGACCTGGCTGGCAGAGCATGATGCTCAGGTATTTGTCGTTGCGACGGCGAACAATATTCATGCCTTACCGCCGGAGCTGCTGCGTAAAGGCCGTTTGGATGAGCTGTTTTTTGTTGATCTGCCGAAAACGGAAATCCGTGCTGAGATTCTGCGCCTGCATATGCAAAAACGCGGGCTTGACCCGCAGCGTTTTGAACTGACGACGCTGGCAGAAAACAGTGAAGGATTCTCCGGCGCAGAGCTGGAGCAGGCGGTGGTTTCTGCCTGGCATGCCGCCAGCAGTGATCATTCAGGCCCTGGCCTCAGCACGGATACCCTGTTGCAGGAAATCCGCCGTACCCGGCCATTATCCGTGGTGATGGCAGAGCCTATGCAGGCGCTGCGGCAATGGGCTGCGAGTCGTGCGGTGGCCGCAGACTGAGGGTCTTGTTGCGGTGGGTTACAGCAGCGTTCCGGCGTTTTCCTGCTGGGGCTGATGTTTCAGTTTCAGCAGAGCCATGCGCAGGCGTTCGCCACTGGCGGGTTTGGCCAGCAGGTGTTGAATCCCGACCGCCATGGCGTTATCGCGCACACTGCTGATGCTCAGACCGGTCAGCATCAGACGCGCCGGTTTGTGGCTGATGTCTTTATCAGAGCGGATGCGTTCAGCGAGTTGAAGGCCATCCATAATCGGCATGTCGTGATCAATAATGATGACATCATAAGGCTGGCCAATGCTGATCTGATTGCGCAGCATGGCAAGCGCTTCCTTACCGCTGTAGGTACTGTCCGGGCGCATTCCCCAGCGCCGGACCTGTTTTTCAATCACGTTACGCAGGGATGCGTTGTCATCGACAATCAGAACCCGCAGGCCAATAAGACTGTCATCCTGAGGGGCAGACAGGCTGTTTCCGGCCACCGCCGCCATGGGCAGGTAAAGCGTCAGTGAGGCACCCTGGCTGGTCATGCTTTCCACTTCCAGAGTGGCCTTCATGTGTTGCAGCAAATACCGGGTAACCAGCAGATTCCAGGATTTGGCGCTGTGGTTTTCCGCTAAGGGCAGGTGATGTCTGAAAATGGAAAATGCATTTTTGAGCTCGTCCTGTTTGACGATGGTGCTGCTCAGCTGAATCTGTAAGCGCAGACCGCTGCTCTGCGAACTGTGATAGTGCGAAGCCTGCAGGGAAAGCTCACCGTATTCGGTGTAGGCCAGTGCGCGTGCCAATACGTTATGCAGCAGCGTCTGTAAGCGGTTGCGGTCACCGACAAAGTGCTCGGGTAAATCGTCGGTCATATCCAGCACCAGCTCAACCTGCTTACGGCTGGCCTCCTGCTGGAAATGGCTGATGGCCTGGTTAAGCAGCTGAACGGTGCTGAATGAACGCTCTTCGAGTTCCAGCTGGCCGTTCTGAATCCGTGCCAGATCAGAAATCTCATTGGCGACATGCAGAAGATCGCGTCCGGCGAGGGCGATGGTATCGGAAAAATCGCGCTGATTGGCACTTAGAGGGGTTTCTCCGAGCAGCTCCGTCATACCGATGACGCCATTGATTGGCGTGCGCAGTTCATGACTGATCTGCGACAGCAACGCCGGAGTCATGCGCAGTTCCGCACCGGCCTGACTCTGTTGAGGGTGCTGCTGCAACTTGATGCTCATAATGGCCAGCACCAGACTGGCGATAACGATAAATGGCAGAACAACGGGAGCCCATTGGGTAAACAGATCCAGCGACAGCAGGTTATGACTGGTCAGGATCGCGAGCAGCACACCTAAACCAACCAGCAGATGACCGCCCAGCAACCAGCGCTGAGCCTGCGGGTGTTGTGAGCGCCCCTGCAGGAGAATCAGGGCCAGAATGAATTCATTGGCGACAATCATGCTGGCAACCACCATCAGCGTTGCTTCCTGCGCCAGCCATAGCGTGATGAGAGCAAGCGGCAGATGAAGGAAGGCGATGAACAGCAGCAGGCGGCGGTACAGCAAGTCCCGCAGGCCACTCCAGCCCAAAGACAGTGCAGCCAGCGTCTGAAAGGTAGCCGATGCGGCCAGTGCCAATTCCCCGGTTTTATCGGCAATGACCGGACTGATATTCAGCAGCAGGGATAGCTGACCCATCCAGGCCGGCTGAAAGATGACCATGCTCAGGCAATAGCCGCTGGCCGCTGCCGCAAGAAGAATACGCTGGCTGTGCAGTACAAAAATAAACCAGGCCAGAGTCGCAAGAATCCAGCCGAGGCTCATCCCTTGCAACATAAAAAATCCCTGCTCATTTTTAACAAACTGATCAAGGCTGAGCAGGCTGACATTGGTACTTAACAGACCGTAAGAGTGAATGCGGACCAGATAGCTGCGCGTGCTTTGCGGCGGAATGCTGAGCGTAACGGAAAAAGCCTGCATCAGGCCGCCGCGCAGGCTGCGCGCCGGATCATCATGGCCAATATGCCGGTAGGCCTGAGTGTCTGTGATGTCATAAAAACTGAAATCATCGATATCGCTGTCGGACAGGGTAAAAACCACCTCCCGCTCCTGAGCGTAAGGATTATTCAGACTGAAACGCAGCCAGTAATTGGAGTCGCTGATCCCAAACTTCAGGTGACGGGCATGGCTGGGGGCAAAGCGCAGCTGTTGTTCACGGCTGAGCATGGCCCGGATATCGAGGGTGCGGCCAGCATCTTCGTAAACGGAAACGTAGGGTGTAATCGGGTAATCAAATGAGGCATTGGGCAGCAGTACCGGACTGCTGGCCCAAAGTGTCAGCGGCAGGAAAAACAAAAACAGCAGGGTGACAATCAGATGCTTGCGTCCTCTGTACTGCCTCATCCCTGCTGTCTCCGTTATTGGTTATCGGCCTGCTCGCGCGCAATGGCACGATAACCGATATCCGAGCGGCAGAACATGCCTTTCCAGTGGATCTGCTTAATCAGATCATAGGCCTGAGCCTGAGCGTCACCCACACTGTTCCCCAGTGCCGTGGCACACAGCACCCGGCCACCGGCAGTGACGGTATTACCAGCATCGTCCAGCTTGGTACCGGCGTGGAACACTTTGCGGTCAGCGCCGTCGTTGTCCGGCAGGCTGATCACATCCCCTTTCGGATAATCCGACGGATAACCGGCAGCGGCCAGTACCACACCCAGCGACGGACGCGGATCCCATTGCGCGGTTTCGCCATCCAGTTTGCCTTCCAGTGCGGCCAGGCAATGGGCAACGATGTCAGACTGCATACGCAGCATGATCGGCTGGGTTTCCGGATCACCGAAACGACAGTTGTATTCGATGACTTTCGGCGCGCCGCTGGCGTCAATCATCAGACCGGCGTAGAGGAAACCGGTGTAGTCATTGCCTTCGGCGGCCATGCCGTTAACCGTTGGCATAATCACTTCGCGCATCACGCGGTCGTGGATTTCCTGAGTAACAACCGGTGCCGGAGAATAAGCCCCCATACCGCCGGTGTTCGGACCGGTATCGTTGTCGCCAACGCGTTTGTGATCCTGGCTGGTGGCCATTGGCAGCACGTTTTTGCCGTCGACCATCACGATGAACGATGCTTCTTCGCCAGCGAGGAATTCTTCGATCACCACGCGACAGCCGGCATCGCCAAAGGCATTGCCAGACAGCATGTCTTTCACCGCTTCTTCAGCCTGCTCCAGGGTTTCAGCGACGATGACGCCTTTACCGGCGGCCAGACCGTCAGCCTTCACGACGATCGGAGCGCCTTTTTCTTTCAGATAAGCCAGCGCCGGTTCAATCTCCGTGAAGTTCTGGTAATCAGCCGTCGGAATCTGCTGACGCGCCAGAAAATCTTTGGTGAAGGCTTTGGAGCCTTCCAGTTGCGCGGCGCCTTTACGTGGGCCGAAAATCTTAAGACCAGCGGCCTCAAACTGATTGACGATACCACCAACCAGCGGAGCTTCCGGACCGACGATGGTCAGGCCGATGGCGTTGTCTTCAGCAAACTTCTGCAGACCATCGAAATCCATAACGTCAAGTGCAACGTTTTCTATACCGGCTTCACGCGCAGTACCGGCATTGCCCGGCGCAACGAAGACTTTTTCAACCCGTGGTGACTGCAGAGCTTTCCAGGCAAGCGCGTGTTCACGGCCGCCACTGCCAATTACGAGAACTTTCATTCTTACATTCCTTATTGTAGGAGCGGGTCATGCCCGCGATATTTCAATCAGGTCGCGGGCATGGCCCGCTCCTACGGATTCGCATTTCAGTGATAGCGCCCAGGAGCGACTTATTCGCGCCAGAAAGCGCAATCGCTATCAACCCACTCAGTGGCGGAAGTGACGCATTCCGGTAAAGACCATAGCAATTCCGGCCTCATCAGCAGCCGCAATGACTTCGTCATCACGGATCGAACCGCCCGGCTGGATAATGGCTTTGATGCCATTGGCCGCCGCGTTGTCGATGCCGTCGCGGAACGGGAAGAAGGCATCGGATGCCATCACCGCACCTTCAACCACCAGACCGGCATGCTCGGCCTTGATCGCCGCGATGCGGGCTGAGTTTACCCG
Source organism: Saccharospirillaceae bacterium (assembly GCA_021208685.1). Classification (GTDB taxonomy): domain Bacteria; phylum Pseudomonadota; class Gammaproteobacteria; order Pseudomonadales; family Oceanobacteraceae; genus Venatoribacter. The sequence goes on along the minus strand of JAJOJJ010000038.1, from coordinate 62,752 downwards.
GCTCATCTGACCAGCGCCCACGCCCACGGTCTGACGGTTTTTGGCGTAAACAATGGCGTTGGATTTAACAAACTTGGCGACTTTCCAGGCAAAGATCAGGTCGTGCAGTTCGGCTTCGGTCGGTGCGCGTCTGGTCACGACTTTCAGCTCGTCGGCGGAAATCATGCCGTTGTCGCGATCCTGGACCAGCAGACCGCCATTAACGCGCTTGTAGTCCAGACCGGAGGCCCGTTCTGCCGGCCACTGGCCACATTCGAGCAGACGCACGTTTTGCTTGGCAGCGACTACGGCGGCGGCTTCAGCGCTCACTTTAGGGGCAATGATGACTTCGACAAACTGACGGTCAACGATGGCCTGTGCGGTTTCAGCGTCCAGCTCGCGGTTAAAGGCGATGATGCCGCCAAAGGCGGATTCGCTGTCGGTGGCGTAAGCCAGATCGTAGGCTTTACGGATACCGCCGTCTTCTTCCGGAACCACCGACACGCCACAAGGGTTGGCGTGTTTGACGATGACGCAGGCAGGCTTAACGAAAGATTTCACACATTCCAGCGCAGCATCGGTGTCGGCCACGTTGTTGTAAGACAGTTCTTTGCCCTGTAATTGTCTGGCCGTGGCAATGGAGGCTTCGGCCGGATTGGCTTCAACATAGAAGGCCGCATTCTGATGCGGGTTCTCGCCGTAACGCATGTCCTGCGCTTTGATGAACTGGCTGTTGAAGGTCTGCGGGAAGGCGAGGCGGTTATCGGTGCTCAGCACCTCTGCGTTCTGGTCGATGGTGCCCAGATAGTTGGCAATCATACCGTCGTAGGCGGCGGTGTGTTCAAACGCTTTCAGGGCCAGACCAAAACGGGTTTTGTAGGTCAGGCCGTTGTGCGCTGTCAGGTCTTCCAGCACTTTGCTGTAGTCGCTGCTGTTTACCACGATGCCCACATAAGCGTGGTTTTTTGCTGCTGAGCGCACCATGGTCGGGCCGCCGATATCGATGTTTTCAATCGCCAGAGCCAGATGACAATCCGGTTTGGCAACCGTGGCGGCGAACGGGTAGAGGTTAACCACCACCAGATCTATCGGATGAATACCATGTTCGGCCATGACGTCATCATCCTGACCACGACGACCCAGTACACCGCCATGAATTTTCGGATGCAGGGTTTTGACGCGGCCATCCATCATTTCCGGGAAGCCGGTGTAATCCGATACTTCAACCGCCGGAATCTGGTTGTCGATCAGCAGTTTGTAGGTTCCGCCAGTGGACAGAATTTCGACACCGGCAGCGTGCAGGGCCTGGGCGAACTCGACGATTCCGGTTTTATCCGACACGCTGATCAGGGCCCGGCGCACTGGGGTGATGTCCGCTGGGATCTCGTTGGCAGGAATAAAGTTGCTCATATGGTCAGGTTTTCTGTGTTTTAAAAATGAAAAAGCGGCCACAAAGCCGCTGAGTATTCAGGATACGTATTAAAGCATGCCGTACTGCTTCAGTTTCTTACGCAATGTGCCGCGGTTTAAACCAAGCACGACGGACGCTTTGGTCTGATTATCGCGGGTGTACTTCATGACGGTTTCCAGCAGTGGGGCTTCCACTTCGGACAGAACCATGTCGTAGATATCGACAACGGCCTGACCATCCAGGTGGTCAAAATAGTTTTGCAGTGCTTTTTCCACACTGTCACGCAGGGTTTGTGTCGCTTCTAACGGGGTGCGCAGATATTGCTGCAAGTCTGCTGAATCGGTCACTGTCTCAACCTTCCTTCTTTCGATTACTTCGCTGTTCAATGTATCGGTGTTCATGCTGCCAATTCCTTCTTCCGGATCGTATCCTTAAAAAACTGCCGCACCGCATGTTGCTGTTCGGTGCGGCCTTCCAGCCGGTTAAAGCGGCTGCGGAAATCGCCGTCGTCACTGTGATACTGGAGATACCAGCTCACGTGTTTGCGGGCAATCCGCACGCCCAGAAAATCGCCGTAAAACTCGTACAGCGCTTCCAGGTGGCTTAATAAAATCTGTTCAACTTCCTGCAGCTGTGGGGCAGGAAGCGCTTCGCCGGTAGCCAGATAGTGGGCTACTTCGCGGAAAATCCAGGGCTGTCCCTGAGCGGCACGGCCAATCAGCACGCCATCCGCACCGGTGTATTGCATGACCTCAAAGGCTTTGCGGGCGCTGGTGATATCGCCGTTGGCAAATACCGGAATTCCGACGCTGTGTTTGATGGCGCGGATGGTGTCGTATTCGACCGTATTTCTGTAACCACAGGCACGTGTCCGTCCATGCACCGCCAGTGACACAATGCCGGCCTCTTCGGCAATGCGGGCAATGCGTACGCCATTGCGGTTGTCCGGGTCCCAGCCCGTCCGGATTTTGAGGCTGACCGGTACATCCACCGCACCGACCACGGCCTGTAATATGTCTTTCACCAAAGCTTCATCTTTCAGCAACGCTGAACCGGCAGCCTTGTTGCAGACTTTCTTGGCCGGGCAGCCCATGTTGATGTCAATGATCTGAGCACCATTGGCAACATTAAACACAGCCCCCTGAGCCATGATGTCAGGGTCACCGCCGACGATCTGTACCGCAATCGGTTCCGGTTCGCCGGTGTGGTCCAGGCGCAGCTGTGATTTGCGCGTATGGCGGACATCCGGACTGGATGACACCATTTCACCAACCACCAGTCCGGCCCCTAACTGGCGGCAAAGCTGGCGGAACGGACGGTCAGTTACCCCTGCCATTGGTGCCAGAACCACTGGATTGGGTAGTGTGTAAGGGCCGATCGAAGGCATGCGAAACCGCTGAAATCTGATCAAAAAATGTGCTGCAAAAAAGTCGCGGTATGATACTCATAACCCCCTGCTGAATAAAGGGGGAGTTGTCTGCTTTTACACGAATAGCGTGAAAAATTCTCAGGGAGGCCACTTGCCTCCCCGGAATTATTGGTTGCTGACGATCTGTATGGCGTAGCTCACGGCTTCCGGGCCGGGATCAACAATTTCCAGCGCAATGTGGATAGGTGCCTGGCTGGGCATGTCATTTTGCCCGGCCAGTTCTCCGGACAGATACTGTTCCGGGCTGAACTGGCGACTGGCGACAATATTGTCGTTCAGATCACGGAAGACCAGTGTCAGATCCGGGAACGGTTGCTCATAGGTGGCTTTATTCAGCAGCAGGGTGTCAACCACCAGTGCCCGCTGCAGGTCGGGGTGAGCACGTACGACCAGATGCTGGGTTGTCATCTCACGGGTGTTCTGGATTTTAGGCAGCTGGCAATTCATCACGCCGCAGATGTGTGCGTAGTAAGGCCGCCATTGCGGTGTGCGGGCCCAGTGATCGAACTGAAAATACAGCGTTTGCGCAGCCGCGGCGAACAGCATCAGGATGACGCCACCAAACCATCCCCACGGGAAGGTTCGGTCACGCTGTTTTTTGGTCAGTTGCAGCGGTTCTTCCTGCAGGCCGGCAATGCTGTTGACGGGCAGGCTGATTTCCAGCGTTTCGGTCTGCAGGCCGTCATCGCCTCCCAGGGTGAAATCATTGCGGCCACGCTGATGGTCGTCATCGTCGTCATCAAGAAAACCATGAAAGTCGTCTTCTTCCGGCGGTGGCAGGTCGAAGTTAAAGTCATCGTTGCCACTCAGTTTCAGTTTGGCGGAGGTGACTTTCTCTTCTTTCATTTGCCGGATGCTGTCGTCATCATCGTTCAGCAGGGCGTTTGCCCAGGATTCATCATCGTCGCTGGATTTGCCTTCGTCATCGTCAATGCGGAAGTCGATGGTGTCGCTGCTGACATTGCGCAGACTGAAAATGGTGTCATCCATTTCCAGTTCGATGCGTGGTTTAGGCCGCTTCTGATGATCCGGTGCGCGCAGGTTAAAATCGGTGAACGGATCATCGGCCAGGGTTTCTGAAATCGGATCGTCGTCCATGTCGTCATGAATCAGACCTGGGTCATCATCATCAGGGTCGTGTTTGCTGGCAGACGTTTGCGCCACATTTCCTTTGGCAGGGGCTGCGGCGGGGCGGACAGGGGCTGCCGGTCTGACGGTTTGGGGAGCCGCGCTTTTTACCGTGACTGGCGTGTTTTCCTGAATAAAGTGCTCAGCGGCTTTGAACACCTGCAGGCAGGAGCCACAACGCACCATGCCACGGGCAGCACTCAGATGCTCATCGCGCACGCGAAAGCTGGTCTGACAATGTGGGCAGCGGGTTACGTGAACAGCCATGGCAGATCCTTATCGTTTAATCCCTGTAAGAATAACCCAGTCACCCATTTGTTCGGCGGGGTTCATGGTGAACCACTGAGCATAACAGGCTGAGACTTCTTCTGCCTGTTCGGCCAGCAGGCCGGACAGGGCCAGCTTGCCGCCCTGGCGGGTCAGTTCGGCCATGTGTGGCGCGAGGCTCATCAGTGGTCCGGCGAGTATGTTGGCGACGGTCATATCGGCCTGTATTGCCGGTGTTGCTTCCGGCAAGTAGATTTCGTAGCGACCGGCATCAATACTGTTGCGTTCGGCGTTATCGCGGGTGGCGGTCAGTGCCTGCGGGTCGATGTCGACGCCGATCATGTGGCGGGCTCCCAGCAGCAGGGCTGCAATGCCTAAGATGCCACTGCCGCAGCCATAATCGACCACCAGTTCATTGCCTTCAACGGCGCTGTCGAGATACGTCAGACAGAGGGCGGTGGTGGGGTGAGTGCCGGTACCGAAAGCCAGACCCGGATCGAGCATCAGATTGACCGCATCAGCGTGTGGTGGCTCACGCCAGCTGGGGCAGACCCAGAGGCGTTTACCGAATGGCATCGGGTGGTAGTCGTCCATCCAGGCCCGAACCCAGTCTTTGTCCTCAACCAGTTCAATTTTATGTTCAGGCAGCGAGACACCGCCTTCGGCGGCGTACATCAGGGCTACCTGCTCAAGTAAGGCGTCGCTGTTCTGATTGGCATCGAACAGTGCGATGACCTGAGTCTGATCCCAGATGGGGGTGGTGCCCAGCGCCGGTTCAAGAATCGGCTGATCGGCATCATCCTGCAGGGTGACGGATAATGCGCCAGCGGCCAGTAAGGCGTTTTCCAGAGCCTCAACATCGGCTTCGGTTGCGTGAATACGGATCTGAATCCAGGACATGTTATACGTTCTCCGCGTTTAAACGGCTGATGGCCGCCTGTAACGCCAGGTCATAGCCCTGCACTCCGAGTCCGGCGATCACTCCGACGGCAATATCCGACAGGTAGGAATGATGGCGGAAGTGCTCGCGTGCATGGACATTGGAAATATGAATTTCGATAAACGGAATGGCAACGCCAGCCAGTGCATCGCGCAGGGCGACGCTGGTGTGAGTAAAGGCGGCGGGATTGATCAGGATAAACGCGGTGCCATCGGTGCGTGCGGTGTGAATACGGCTGATCAGTTCATGTTCAGCGTTGCTCTGGAATTGTTCCAGGCTGAAGCCTGCCGCTCTGGCTGTCTGATTCAGCTGCTGTTCGATATCCGCCAGTGTGGTGTGGCCATAGATGTGCGGTTCACGGGTGCCCAACAGATTCAGATTAGGCCCCTGCAATACCAGAATGCTCGCCATGATGATTACCCTGAAGATGACGTAGTGAGTCTGTGGACGGTTGCCTTTGAGTGCATACCGGCCAGCATGACCCGAAAGCCCGCGAGTTTGCCGAAAAAGCCTGCGAGCGTCCAGTTCTGGCGGGGGAGTGGCGTTTTTTGCCGGACAAAGCGGGGCGAACCGGTATAAGGATTGGCGTCAGCGGAATTATTCGCCCTGCCCGGCGAGCTGTACCTGATTGCGGCCGTTGCGTTTGGCGCAGTACAGCGCCTGATCGCTGGCAGCCACCAGTTCGCTGATGCTCTGACCGCTCCATTCGGCGATGCCACAGGAGAAGGTGACGCGCAGTGACTGGCCGTCATGAATCAGATTGGCAAAGTTGAGGCGGATATCGTCCATGATCTGCCTTGCCTGCTGGGCGGTGGCGTCCATCAGAATGATGGCGAATTCTTCACCGCCGTAGCGGCCGATAGGGTCGGATTTGCGCAGGCTCTGGCGCAGAAACAATGACAGATTGCGGATAACCTGATCACCAACAGGATGTCCATAGCGGTCATTGACCTGCTTGAAGTGGTCAATATCGACCATCACAAAGCTGATCGGGACATCGCTGCCAGAGCGCATGGCATCCTGCAGGGCCCCCAGCAGGTGGGTATGGTTGAGGAGGCCGGTCAGGCTGTCGCAGGCAATCAGATTCTGTAACTGGCGTGCGCGGCTGACACGGTTGTGCAGGGTGGTGAGCAGATGACCGGGATCGACGGGTTTGGTTAAAAAGTCATCGCCACCTTCGGCCATGGCGGCGAGCTGACGCTCGCGGTCTTCTTCGCCGGACAGATAGATGATGGGCAGATTGATGTATTCGCGCTGCTGACGGATCACTTTGGCGAGTTCCATACCATTGCATCCCGGCATGTACATATCCATCAGAATCAGATCCGGCGTAAAGCCGCTGAGTACGTCGAGCACCAGTAACGGATCGTTCGCCACCTGCGTCACCATCCCGGCTTTATTCAGTACGTTGGCGGTATGGGTGGCCTGAGCGCGGGAGTCATCAATGATCAGTATTTTGAAGGGCACATCGGGTGTGTGATCGAGCAGGTTTTCCAGATGGCTGATCACCGACTGCACGTCCATTTCTTCGTATATTCCCAGGCCGCCAGTGCGCAGGGTTGCAAGGCGTTGCTCAAGGGAGGGGGCTGTCTGGCGGTAAGTAAACAGAACCGGCAGCGGATTTTCCCGGCTTTCCTGCAGGCTTTGCGCCAGCTCCAGACCCTGTCCTGTGCCGGTAAAGTCAAGATCCAGTACCACGGCTGCCGGATGACGGCGTTCCAGTGCCTGGGCAAAATCATGGGTGGTGCGCTGCAGTTCAGGACGCAGCCCGAAATATTGCATCTGTTCTGCCATGGTCAGGGCGTGGTCAATATTGTTGAGGGCGATGTAGACCGGCTTCTTTTCAGGGATCAGGGCGTCCGCCGCGTTGTCGTCCGTATGCCGCAATGCGGTTTTGCTCAGGGAAATGATGGTTTGGTTGAGGCTTTCCAGCTGCGCACTGTCAGGGCTGTTGCCGACGGCAATCTGTGCCAGTGTGGAGAGTAACTGACGGGCCAGTTTTTCATGGCGGGTAGCTTCAAAGCGTTGTGCAAAGCGCACCAGTTTCTCTGCTGCCAGGGTGAAGTCCATCATGCGCTCGGCACTCCAGTGCTGAGCGGGCAGCTGGCGCCAGAGGTCAATAACCTGTCGGACCTGATTAATCACCCGGAAGGAAAAGTGTTGTTTTAAGCGGGCTGCGGGGGTCAGGTTATCCGTCATTATTGTGACTACTTAGCTACAGATGATCTAAGAATAGCAGTTTCTGCTCCCGGCTCATGTTGTCTGTCTATGCTTAACGGTAACAAAACTTATCTGATGGTTGCCCGTCTGCGCATGGATTTCGCCACCGTTGTGTTTCATTTCCGCTGTCAGCCGGGTTACTCCCTGTGGCTGTTGTGGCCGTTGATGGTCCTTATTGGCTCGGGTCTGGCTGTGCATGACACTCTGCATGCCGATACTGAGCGCTGGGTGCCGGAGGCACTGACGGGCAAAGCGCGGCAGCAATATGACGATAAGGCCGCCAGCCGTATCGATGCCTGGCGTCAGACACTGCATGCTCTTGCGGATGCCAGTGAGGCGGACAAGCTTAAGGGGGTTAATGCATTTTTTAACCGCGAGCTGCGCTTTGCCAGCGATCAGAAGCACTGGGGTATGGACGATTACTGGGCCACGCCCTATGAGGCGCTCGGCAGTGATGGCGGTGATTGCGAAGATTATGTGATTGCCAAATATTACTCATTACGTCAGCTCGGTGTGGATATCAGTAAGCTGCGTATTACTTACGTTAAAGCGATTCGTCTGAATGAGGCTCACATGGTGTTAACGTATTTTCCGACACCGGATGCCGTGCCTCTGGTGCTGGATAATTTAATCAACATTATTGCGCCGGCGAGTGAGCGCGGTGATTTATCGCCGGTTTACAGTTTTAATGGTGATGGTATCTGGCTGGAACGGATGAAAGGACAGGGGATCCGCATGGGGAATCCGAATAAGCTCGATTTATGGACAGACCTGCGTGTCCGCATGAACCAATTGGGAATGGACTTATAACAATGACATTGCGACAACAATTCTCCCTGCTGACCAGTGCGCTGGTCATTATTTTACTGGTGGGCAATCTGCTGGTCACGGTGATGAATGGCCGTGACTATTTCCAGCAACAGCTGAATGCCCGTGCCTACGATGCCGCGACGGCTCTGGCATTATCGATGTCACAGGTCGCTGCGGATGATGAAGTTCAGCTGACGCGGCTGATGGATGTGCTGTTTGACCGGGGTTTTTTTGCCGTTATTGAATTGCAGCGGATTAATCATGATCCGATTTATCGCCGCAGTCGTGATTCTGCCGCCGAGCCTGCGGCTCCGCTCTGGTTTATTCACTGGGTTGGTCTGGAAATGATTGCGGCGGAAGCGGATGTTACCCGTCAATGGCAGCGTCTGGGCACCGTACGTGTGATCAGTCATACCGATTTTGCTTACCGTGATCTGTGGGCCATGGTACGCGCCGAACTGATCTGGTTTGCCTGGGTGCTGATTGTGGCACTGGTTTTTTTACAGCTGTTGCTCAGCTGGTTATTCCGGCCGCTGGCGCGGGTTGAACGTCAGGCGCTGGCGATCTGCGAGCGCCAGTGGCAGGTACAGACCGATATTCCGCGCTCGCGCGAGTTGCGCAGCATGGTGCTGGCCATGAATAAAATGGTGCAGAAGCTGCAAAGCATTTTCACCGAGCAATCGGCCATGACGGAGCAGCTCAGGGCGGAATCCTTCAGTGATAACGTCAGTGGTCTGCTGAATCGTCGTGGCTTTGATCAGCGCCTGCAGCACATTCTGCAGCGTGGTGAAGAGCACAGTGGTGTGCTGATGCTGCTGCAGTTACAGGATCTGATGGCGCTGAATCAGTCGCAGGGGCGACAGGTGGTGGATGATGTTCTGCAGATGCTCGGTGCTGAACTGCAGCGCAGTTTGCAGGAGTTTCCGGCGGCGTTCAGTGGCCGCCGTTCCGGCAGTGATTTTGCTTTGTACATTCCCTGTGCGGACAAGGTACAGGCCAATGATGTACTGCAACAGTTATTCAGTCAGCTGGCGACCAGTGTGTTATCGCGGCGCAACGAACTGATCTTTCATCTGGGGGGCGTATTTTTGCAAGGGATTCAGGATGACCCGGTACGGGCCCTGAGCTGTGCGGATGCGGCACTGCGTCAGGCGCAACGTGCGCCGGAAGGACGGGCGCAACTTTACCCGTCCGGCAATGCCACTGCGCTGCAGGAATGGACGGCGGGTCAGTGGCACGAATTATTGCTGGGGGTATTGGAAGAGAATGCCCTGCAATTACAGTTTTTACCGGTCATCAGTAACCGCAACCGGCGTTTGCTGCAATTTGAAGTGTTCAGTCGTGTTGTCTGGCAGGGCGAAACATTATCCGCCGCGCGTTTCTGGCCCATGGTTGAGCAACATCAGCTGGCCGCGCGCTACGATGTCTGCATTGTTGCGCAGGTATTGGCGCAACTGAAACAGCAAACCCTTTTGCCCGGTGTGACCTATTGCATGAATATCTCTCCGGCTTCCGTTCTGGATGAGCGCTTTCATGAGCGTTTAACCGGGCTGTTCCGAGATGCGCCAGAGCTGGCTGCTCACCTTGCACTGGAAGTACCGGAGTCGTCATTGAATGGCATTGAGGCTGCGCTGGCACGACTGGCGCTGCAGCTGAAACCCTTTGGTGTATCCCTCGGTATTGATCAGGTTGGCACCGGCAGTATGGCGTTTGCGTATCTGCAGCGTCTGCCGCTCGATTACATCCGCATTGACGGCAGCTTTAACCGTGGGCTGCATCAGGCGCAGGATCATCGCTTTTTTATCCAGTCGATGGTGCAGATTGCCCATAATCTGGATTTGCTGGTGTTGGGGGAAGGTATTGAAGAAGCGGATGATGTGGCGGTGCTGCGCCAGACCGGTGTGGATGGCATGAGCGGTTATTTCTTCAGTAAGCCTCTGCCTTCGCTGGAGGACGCTCATCAGTGGCAGCTGCCGGTGGATGATGCCTGAGAGCTGCGACATTTTGCCGCTGTGCAGCGCAGGTCCGGGGCGTACAATGCGGCTACTTTGAGCGAGTGTCCGGAGAAATAACTATGCGTAGTCTGAGGTCTGTTTTTTTAGTATTGCTGGCGCTGACCGGTTCTGTGCCGGTGCTGTCCCAGCCGCTGGACATTCATGACGCCTATGTGCGGGAACCCATCCCCGGACGTTATATGAGCGCGGCGTTTATGACGCTGAGCAACACTACCGCACAGAATAAAACCCTGATCAGTGCCAGTGCTGATTGGGCCGGGCTGATTGAGATACATACCCACCTGCACGATAACGGCGTGATGCGTATGCGCCAGCTGGAGTCGCTGACCATTCCGGCGGGAGAACGTGTCAGCCTGCAGCCGGGTGGTCTGCATCTGATGCTGTTCAAACTGCAGCTGCCTTTGTCTGAACCTTTACCACTCACCCTGTGCTTTGATGACGGCGAGTGTCAGACGGTGAGTGCTGAGTTACGCAGCCTTCAATAAATTTCCCGGTTACTCATCGCGCAGAAATAAAAGCGTTGCAGCAGCCATCTGGCTCCCGCTCTCTGGGGGGGCGTCTGGCTCCCACGCTCTGCGTGGTAGTCTTTGCTGGCGCAGCTGCATTCCCACGCGGAGCATGGGAACGAGAAGCGCGGAGCATGGGCACGGGAAAGACTGCACCTCTCTGCAATGAGATCGGTGAGCGTTCAGAATTCCGGACGCGGTTTTTCCTGATGCGGCTGCCATTCTTTCAGCAGTTTTAACACCTCCCCGGCTTTGCGCCCCTGCATTGCGCAGGCAGTCATCAGTCCTGCCATTAAGGCGCCGCCCACACCGGCCGTCATCACATCGGCACCGGTCATGTAAAGGTTTTTAACCGGTGTGACCGGATGCAGAAACGGCTTTTTAAAGCGATCAACAAAGTGATCCAGACCGTAGATTTCACCGGCGCTGCTTTTCTGGAACCAGTCGCTGGACAGGGGCGTGGATAACTCCTGAAACACCAGTTTGTCACGCAGTTGCGGCAGGCGTTCGTACAGTTTTTCCAGCAGACGCTCGCTGACCCTGGCCTTGATCGTCTCGTATTCTTCGCCGCGCTGATTCCAGGTGCTGCCGCTCCACTGACTGAACCACTCGTGTTTAGCCACGGTGACGATTTCGACCGTGGATTTCCCCGGGAAGCGGTTGTTCCAGTCAGGGTCTTTGGCTGATGGGAAGGAAATATAGACGACCGGGAATTCCTGCTCCGGATCGTCGTAGTAACGCTGCAGGTTACCTTCGTGGTCGGCGCTTGGGTAAATCCACAGGTTGGTGGTGCTTAAACCAAGCTCTTCGGCGGTGCCATCAAAACCGGCATAAACACAATAATGCGCGCTGGAGCGTTGTACCTGTTCAGCCCAGCGTTCGGTGCCCAGTGTTTTCCGCACATCGGCGGGCAGCAGACGCTGGGTGGTATTCCAGAAACCGGCGTTACTGACCACGCGCTCAGCCGTCAGCTCCGTGCCATCGGCCATACGTACGCCACAGGCACGGTTCTTACGCACGATGATTTCGTTCACATCGGCGTAGGTAAAGACTTCACCGCCGGATTTCTGAATGGTCGGAATAATGGTGCGGGCAATGGCTGAAGCTCCGCCCACCGGATACGCACCACCGGCCAGGTAATGCTTGGCGATTAACGCGTGCATGATGAACGCCGCGTCGGTGGGCGTCTGACCGTAATCGCCCCACTGGCCGGTCAGAACCGAAATTAATTGTTGGTTACCGGTGAGGTTTTCCAGCACTTCGCGGGTGGTCCGGAAAAATTCTTTGGGCAGCAACAGCGGACGAATGAGGTTATAGGCCCGTGCCAGCAGGGGTGGCATGGCCTGACCGGCAAAAAAACGCGGAGTCTTGCGGCTCATGTCACGGATCAGTTCTATATAGCGGTCAATCGCCTGAGCTTCCTGCGGGAAGCGCTCTTTCAGCATGGCTGCGAAGTTATCCCGGCCAGCGACAAAGCCATATTCTTCTTTGCCGAGAATAATGCGGTCGTACTCTGGTGCCATTTCGGCCCATTGCAATCGTCCTTCGCTGACGACATCAAATACCCGGCGCAGGGTGGAAGGTTTATGCACTTCACCGATGTAGTGCACACCGACATCCCATTCAAAGCCTTCGCGGTCATAAGCATGGGTAAAACCCCCGGCGGTGTAGTGCTGTTCAAGTACCGCGACCTTCTGGCCCAGCAATGACAAAAAAGCAGCGGTCGTCAGGCCGCCCATGCCGGAACCAATCACAATCACATCGTAATGACTGGCGGCGCGGTTGGCGCGGAAGCGGGTGCCGGTTCTTACTTTTACCTTGCTCATGAGAATTCTCCGGATCGTTATTATTTTTATGCAAAAAATTGCATATTTGCTGCTGGAGATTATCCCGCCTGCATAGGCGATGCAAGCGCAGACAGGTAGAATGGCGGCGCAAATTGAGGAGAACGCAGTGTCGCTGAAACACGCCATTCTGGTGTTGCTGGAAACGGAGCCGGGGTCAGGTTATGACCTGCTCAAGCGTTTCCGCGAGCATATAGGCTATTTCTGGAATGCCAGTCATCAGCAGATTTACCAGCAGCTGAAGTGGATGCACGAAGCCGGTTGGCTGGCGTTGCGCACGGAGCCTCAGCAGGGTAAGCCAGACCGCAAGGTCTATGAGCTGACGCCAGAGGGCCACGCGGCCTTGCTTGAGTGGCTGGCGGAAACCAGTAAGCCGCAGAAGGTAAACGACAGCCTGCTGGTACGGCTGTATGGTGGGCACCTGCGCGAGGCTGATAACATCCGCGCGGATATCGCCCATCACCGCAAACTCTATGAACAGAGCCGCGCGGCGCTGCTGGCGATTGAACAGCACTATCTGGCGCTGCCAGAGGCCGAGCGGCAGCCTTACCGATTCCCCTATCTGACCCTGCGACGTGGCATTCTGTCAGTACAGGCCTGGCTTGACTGGGCGGATGAAGTCGATGCTGTTCTGAATCACCTATAAATTGAAAAAGGAATGTATATGGCGGGTGCGAGTTTATTAGCGCTGCTGGACGATATCGCCACGGTTCTTGATGACGTGGCTGCACTGTCAAAAATAGCTGCCAAGAAGACCAGTGGTGTGCTGGGCGATGATCTGGCGCTGAATGCGCAGCAGGTTTCGGGGATCCGTGCCGAGCGTGAATTGCCGGTGGTATGGGCGGTAACCAAGGGCTCACTGAAAAACAAATTGATTCTGGTGCCAGCCGCCTTACTGATCAGTGCCTTTGCGCCCTGGGCGGTCATGATCTTACTGATGCTGGGCGGCGCTTATCTGTGCTTTGAGGGCGTTGAAAAACTGCTGCACAGTTTTTTACACCGTAAAGAGGCGGAATCCGGCAAACAGCAGCTGAAGCAGGCATTGCTCAACGGCTCTGAAGATTTACTGGCGTTTGAGCAGGATAAAATCAAAGGGGCAATCCGCACCGATTTTATTCTGTCGGCAGAAATTATCGTGATTACCCTGGGCTCGGTGGCGCAGGCCAGTTTTACCACTCAGGTACTGGTTGTCTCGGCCTTAGCGCTGCTGTTTACCTTTGGTGTTTATGGCCTGGTGGCGGCGATTGTGAAAATGGATGATGCCGGTCTGTATCTCAGTGAGCGCGATAATGCTCTTGTGCAGGCTGCTGGCCGTGGGCTATTGGTTCTGGCTCCGTGGTTAATGAAAACCTTATCGGTGGTCGGTACGCTGGCGATGTTTCTGGTGGGGGGCGGTATTCTGATGCACGGTGTACCGCCGCTGGAGCATCTGGCGCATTCGGCATCCGGCTGGGCGGTTCACAGCTGGGGCACAACGCTGCCATGGCTGGCGGATATCAGCAGTGCGTTACTGCCGCTGGTATTGAATCTGCTGGTGGGCTTACTGGCAGGAGCGGTGTTGGTGGGGGGAATGGCTGTGTGGGAGAAACTGCGCGGGAAAAACGCTGCGGCCGTTCAGTAAGGTTGGTATTTTCCCTTATTCAGCGGCCGGCTTCTCTGGAACTGGCCGCAGGATGATCAGTTGTACGGCTTATTCTGTTCCTGCTGCCATTCTTCTGACATCAGCACTTCGTCGGCGGGCTTGCCGGGAATGGCATGGCCTTCGCTGGCCCACTCGCCCAGATCAATCAGCTTGCAGCGTTCGCAGCAGAATGGACGGTATTTATTTTCAGCACTCCATTCCACGTCTTTTTTACAGGTCGGGCAGTTTACTTTCATGGGTTTCTCGCAGGTTTGCTCATCGCTTGTCGGTCAGCGCTGTTGCTGGCTATTTTATTGTGAGGCGGCACGCAACAGGTAGCTGCTGTGCAGCCGTTCCAGTTGCTGATGCAGTTCGGCCAATCCCCGGCTGTTGTCGGCAATATCATCGGCGCGTGCCCGGCGTTCATCGCGAGACATCTGTGCCGCGATAATGCGGCGGATCTGATCGGCGTTATTCTGGTCGCGTGATGTCGCACGTTCAATCTGAATTCCGACCGGCACATCAATCAGCAGCGTATGCCGGGTTAATAATGCCTGACCCGATTCGAATAACAGCGGCGATACCAGAATGGCATAAGCCGAAGTGGCTTGTTGTAACTGGCGGATCATGCTGTCGCGGATGCGCGGGTGGGTCTGGGACTCCAGCCACTTACGTTCGTCCGGTTCGGCGAACACTTTCTCGCGCAGCCAGGCGCGGTTAAGGCTGTTATCCGCCAGCAATGCCTGCTCACCAAAGCGATCTTTAATCGCCTGCCAGGCCGGCTGACCCGGCTCGACGACTTCACGGGCGACAATATCGGCGTCAACGACCGTAATGCCTTTGCTGGCAAAAAAATCACTGGCGGCGGTTTTGCCACTGCCAATACCGCCGGTTAAACCCAAAACCCACATCGCTGATGACTGCCCTTCAGAAACGCCCAAGATACCATTCACTGATGTCATTGCCCCAGAGCGCGGCAATCCAGCCTGCGGTGGCCAGATAAGGGCCAAACGGAATCGGAACGTTTTTATCCCGTCCGAGAATCATAATGCCGGCAATACCAACCACTGCACCCACCACGGAAGACAGCAGAATAATCAGCGGCAGACTTTGTACGCCGAGCCAGGCACCGAGCGCAGCCAGCAGTTTAAAGTCGCCGTAACCCATCCCATCTTTGCCGGTCAACAGCTTGAATATCCAGAACACACTCCACAGCGCCATATAGCCGGCTGCGGCACCGTACACGGCGCTTTCCAGGTCGGTGAACAATCCCTGACTGTTGACCAGTAACCCCAGCCATAACAGGCTCAGGGTCATGGTATCGGGCAAAATCTGATGGTCGATATCAATCACCGACATGCTGATCAGCAGCCAGGTGAACACCAGCATCGCCGCCAGTTGCCAGCCCCAGGGATACACCAGCAGTAGCGCGGTACTCAGTGCTGCTGTGGCAATCTCAACCGCCGGATAGCGCAGGCCGATACGGGTGCCGCAACTGGCGCACTGGCCACGCAGCAAGACCCAGCTCAGTACCGGAATATTCTGCCAGGCCCGCACCGGTGCCTGGCATTTGGGGCAGTGTGAATCGGGTTTTAACAGATTGAACGGTTTGGTCAGGTCATCAATGGCCGGGTGCTTGGGCAGATTGCTGTCCATTTCCAGACAATCCTGCTTCCAGCTGCGGAACATCATCACCGGATAACGCAGGATAACGACGTTAAGGAAACTGCCGATGAGCAGGCTGAGCAATGTGACAAAACCACACAGCACGAGGCTATTCTCTTGAAAAAAATTGTATAGTGAATCCATTAAATAGCATCGCCCATCTGGAAAATAGGCATATACATGGCAACAATCAGGCCACCGATCACTACACCCAGAAAAGCCATCACCATGGGCTCCAGCATGGCGGTCATGCCATCGACAGCGTTATCGACTTCTTCTTCAAAGTAAGTTGCAGCTTTATCCAACATGGCGTCCAGAGCACCGGATTCTTCACCGATGCTGGTCATCTGTACCACCATATTGGGGAATACACCGGTCGAGCGCATGGCAAAGTGCATTTGCTGACCTGACGACACTTCATCACGGATTTTCAGTACAGCCTCTTTGTAAACAACGTTACCGACGGCACCGGCAACGGATTCCAGTGCTTCTACCAATGGCACGCCAGCGGCGAAGGTGGTTGATAATACGCGGGCGAACCGGGCGACGGCCGCTTTGCGGATCAGATCACCAAAGACCGGAACCTTAAGAGTGAAACGCTCGAAGCTATCACGGAACGCCGGGGAGCGTTTCAGGGCTTGGCTGAATGAAATGCCTAGTATGAACAGAGCTGCAAAGACTTGTATGTAATATTCCTGCGCAGTATCGGATAAATAAACGACAAATTGCGTTGGCGCAGGTAGCTCAGAACCAAAACTCTCAAACATATCCTGAAATGTTGGAACGACTTTTATCAGCAAAATTAGAGTTACGATAAATGCAATTGCTAACGTAACCAATGGATACATTAGAGCCTTTTTGATTTTCTTCCGAAGAAGTTCTGTTTTTTCTTTGTAGATGGCGACTTTATCCAGCATGGTTTCCAGTGCACCGGCCTGTTCACCGGATTCAACCAGATTGCAGGTTAAGTTGTCGAAATATTCCGGGTACTGTTTCAGTGCAGAGGCGAAGTCATTACCAGCGGATACGGAATCGCGGATACCAGAAATCAGCTCTCGCATTGACGGATTGTCAATACCATCGGCAACGATATCGAACGACTGCACCAAAGGCACACCGGCTTTGATCATGGTCGCCATCTGCCGGGTAAAAAACGTTACATCAGAGGAGTTAATTTTTCTTTTCTTTGATCCACCTATTACCATTAACCCTTGACTACTCTTACGAACTTTCAGAGGCGTTACGCCTTGTTTCCGCAGCTGGGCTTTTACTATGGCGGCGTTCTGGCCGGTCATTTCACCTTTAATGGTCTGACCACGACGGTTAACCCCTTCCCATGCGAAAGCACTTTTTTTAACTTGCTTAGCCATAATGCAATATGTCCGTAGGTGGGCAGCTATGGATGCTGCCATAAATCTAGTCGGTGGTTACCCGGTTGGCTTCTTCCAGACTGGTAACGCCTTGTGCAACTTTCTGCAGGGCCGATGTCCGTAAATCGTTAAAGCCTTCTTTACGGGCGGCATCTGAGATCTCAATCGAGTTTCCGCCCTCCATGATAATACGGGAGATGGCATCCGTTATTCTAACTACTTCATAAATACCGACACGGCCTTTATAACCACCCTTGCACTGGTCGCAGCCGACCGGTTTGTAAATGGTGGCGGTTTGCAGCTGTTGTTCTGTTAATCCGGCTTCCAGTAACAGCTCCTTGGGTATTTCTGCCGGAACCTTGCAATTCGGACAAAGTCGGCGGGCTAATCGTTGAGCGATAATCAGACTGACCGAGGTGGCAATGTTGAACGAGGGCACGCCCATATTGGCCAGACGGGTCAGGGTTTCGGCGGCACTGTTGGTGTGCAGGGTGGACAGCACTAAGTGGCCGGTCTGGGCGGCCTTAATGGCGATGGAGGCGGTATCCAGATCGCGGATTTCCCCCACCATCACCACATCCGGGTCCTGACGCAGGAACGAGCGCAACGCGGCGGCAAAGTCCAGGCCGACGCGGGCATTCACGTTCACCTGATTAATCCCTTCGAGGTTAATTTCCACCGGATCTTCGGCGGTTGAAATATTCGTACCCTCAACATTAAGAATATTCAGGCCGGTATACAGGGAAACTGTTTTGCCGGAACCGGTGGGGCCGGTAACCAGAATCATGCCCTGCGGCTTGGCCAGGGCTTCCATATACAGGGCTTTCTGGTCGGGTTCGTAACCGAGCATATCAATGCCCAGTTTGGCGGACGATGGATCGAGAATACGCAGTACGATCTTTTCGCCCCACAGGGTTGGCAGGGTGTTTACCCGGAAATCAATGGCTTTGGTTTTGGACAGTTTCATCTTAATGCGGCCGTCCTGCGGAATTCGCCGTTCAGAAATATCCATCTGCGACATCACCTTTAAACGCGCAGCAATCTTACCGGCCAGGTTGACCGGCGGGCTGGAAACCTCATGCAGCATACCGTCGGTACGGTAGCGTACGCGGTAGCGCTTCTCATAGGGCTCAAAGTGGATATCCGAGGCACCGCCTTTAATCGCATCCAGCAGCATTTTGTTTACAAAACGTACAATGGGAGCATCGTCACCACCGGATTCTTTATCGGCTTCCTGAGCTTTTTCCCGTGCATCCGGATCTTCCAGATCGACGTCATCCAGCTCACCGTCCAGATCGCCCAGACTGTTATCGTTGGCGGCCAGAAACTTATCAACGGCCTGCCCCAGTTTATCTTCTTCTACCAGAATGGCTTCCACCGTCATGCCGGTATTAAATTTGATTTCATCAATGGCCATCATGACCGAGGGGTCGCTCTGGGCAACAAACAGGCGTGTGCCACGCTGAAATAAAGGCAATACCCGGTGTTTTTCAATCAGGTCTTTGCTCACCAGTTCGCGCGGGATCAGCTCAAGATCAAAAGCGGCCAGATCCATTACCGGCAAGCCAAATTCTTCGGAAGCCAGTAAGGCAATGGCGCGTGATTTAATATAACCCGAGGCGACAGCGGCGGCGACAAAGCCAATTTTGTCTTGTTTGGCCTTATTGATGATTTCCTGAGCCTGATGGCTGTTGACGAGGTGTTGTTCAACGATACGGCGCGGTAAGCCGGTTAAAACGGCCATAGAGATTTCCCCAAAGGCATAATGTTTTTTGCACGAAAACATAACAGAGGGTGAGGTAATCTACCAGTTCTGTTTGTTTACGCTAAAAACAAAAAAGCACCCACTAAAGGGTGCTTTTAATGGCTGCCGATTGGTTAATTAGCCAATTTTAGGCAGGAACTTGGCAGGAACTGTACTAGTAGTTGCATCTACAGCAAAACGAACAGCGCCATTAGTATTTACACTAACGTTAATTACCAGTGTTTTACCCTGCATTTCAGGCTCAGAAGTCGGACCCGCACCTGTGCAGGCAGTATCTGGAGTATCGCTAGCACCATAAGTTGTCGCAGTGATAACCCCAGCAGTAGCTGATGTGTATGTGTAGGCAACATTTTTAACGTGGCCTAAGCAGTTAGCTACTTCACCGGTTGTCCACTGAACGAGTTCAGTTGAGCTGGTTGGCAGCTTTTGTTCGATAGCTGCATATTCAGCCAGAGCAAGCTGAAGAGGGCGAACAGCACCGACCAATTCGGGGCCAGTCTGAGCACGGGTTGTGTAAGTTTTGTATTGCGGGATGGCAACTGAAGCCAGAATACCAATGATCGCAATAACGATCATCAATTCAATCAGGGTAAAACCTTTTTGAGCTTTCATAGTGTGTTCTCCACTCTCGAATGAGATTTTAGTTATTGGCAACCCGAGTCAGGCTTCGAATTGCCGTGTCACATTAAGGACAGTGCGAGGAGTGTGCCAAGCTTAATTGAACGCTGCAAGCCCTGATTCCGGGCTTTTATCACGTTTTTTGATCTGCTTTCCAGGTTCTTCTGAACGAGGATTAACCAGCACGTCAGAGAGTGACAAATATTGTCACTTTGAGCGCGCTAAAACAGGGTGTTGACCTTTACTCTCTCCCTCACACCAGCCGCATCGACAAGTCAATCGCTTTGCAGTCTTTGGTCAGGGTGCCGATGGAAATGTAATCCACGCCGGTTTCGGCATAGGCACGCAGGGTTTTATCGGTAATGCCGCCTGAAGCTTCCAGTTTGACCACGCCATTGGGGCGGCCCTGACTTTTCTCTCTGGCGTGGGCAACGGCAACGCGCATGTGTTGCGGGTTAAAGTTATCGAGCATGATGATGTCGGCACCGGCGTCGATGGCTTCATCCAGTTGCTGCAGGGTTTCCACTTCTACCTCAACCGGTTTGCCGGGAGCAATGTTGTGCGCCTGGCTGACCGCAGCGCGGATGCCGCCAGCGGCCATGATGTGGTTTTCCTTGATAAGGAAAGCATCGTACAGACCAATGCGGTGGTTAAAACAGCCGCCGACACTCACGGCGTATTTTTGCGCAATGCGCAGGCCGGGAATGGTTTTACGGGTGTCGAGCAGTTTCACGCCGGTGCCGGTCACTTTGTCGGCATAGGTGCGGCACAGGGTGGCGGTGCCGGACAGGCTTTGCAGGAAGTTCAGGGCGCAGCGCTCGCCGGTCAGCAGCGAGCGGGCGCTGCCCTGCAGTTCGAACAGCGTTTGGTTGGGACGAACCCACTGGCCTTCGGACACGCGCCAGATCACGCTGACGCCGGGATCGAGCTGGCGGAACACTTCGTCCACCCAGGCGCGTCCGGCAACAATGGCGCGCTCACGGGAAATGATGCGCGCTCTGGCTTGCTGAGCCGCCGGGATCAGGCGGGCGGTGATGTCGCCGCTGCCTACATCTTCTTCCAGTGCACGGGCAACGATGGTGGCGATATCATTTTGATGCAGGCTCAGATCCATGGTGTAAGAAACTCTTTGTCAGCTTGAAGACGACCGGACTCAGCAGTAGCAGGGCGATCAGGTTTGGCAGCGCCATCAGTGCATTGAGGGTGTCGGCAATCAGCCAGGCAACGTCGAGTTCACGTGTCGCACCGATCGGAATGGCCAAAACCCAGATGATCCGGAAAATGGGCACGGATTTTACACCGAACAGGTACTCTGTGCATTTTTCTCCATAAAATGACCAGCCGATAATGGTGGTGAAGGCAAAAATCGCCAGCCCAAGTGTCACGATATAGTTGCCGATGCCGGGCAAGCCGAGGGCAAAGGCTGCCGACGTGAGGTTGGCACCACTTAAGCCTTTGCCGGGAATACACTCGGCAATTTCCGGCGGGCACAGCTGCCAGGCACCGGAGGCGACGATGACCAGGCCGGTGATGGTGCAGATAATAATGGTGTCGATAAAAGTACCCAGCATGGCAATGCTGCCCTGACGCACCGGATTGTCTGTCTGGGCGGCGGCATGAGCGATCGGTGCGCTGCCTAAGCCTGCTTCGTTAGAAAATACACCGCGGGCCACACCAAAGCGGATGGCGGCCCAGACTGCTGCTCCGGCAAAACCGCCGACGGCTGCGGTTGGGTTAAAGGCGTGATAGAGAATCAGCTCTATGGCCTGCGGAACCCGGTCGGCAAAGATCAGCAACAGCACCAGACCGCCAAGAATGTAGGCAATCGCCATAAAAGGAACGAGCTTACCGGCGACTTCGGAAATACGGCGGATGCCGCCCAGCAGAACCATGCCAACAAGAACGGCAATGGCCACGCCGGTTATCCATTCGGGAATACCGAAACCACCGTGCAGAGCATCGGCCACGGAGTTGGCCTGCACGCCGTTACCGATACCAAAGCCTGCCAGCATGCCGAAGAATGCGAACACTAAGGCCATCCAGCGGAATTTCGGGCCCAGACCATTGCGGATGTAGTACATCGGACCGCCGACATAATGGCCCTGCTCGTTGCGTTCGCGGTAATGAACGGCCAGTACAGCCTCAGCGTATTTGGTGGCCATGCCCAGCAGGGCAATCAGCCACATCCAGAACAGTGCGCCTGGCCCGCCGGAGGCGATGGCGGTGGCTACTCCGGCAATATTTCCGGTGCCTATGGTGGCGGACAGTGAGGTCATCAGGGCATTGAAACCGGAAATCTCGCCCTGACCTTTGCCTTCGCGGTTGACCCACAGATAAACAAAACCCCGTTTGATGTTCAGGATCGGGTAGGCTTTCAGGCCAAGTGTCAGATACAGGCCGGTCATGCCGATAAGAAGCAGCATCGGTGCTCCCCAGGCCCAGCCATTGATGGTCTTAATAAACTCCAGCATCCCGTTCTCTCTTATTTGTCATTTTGTGTCAGCGGCCACTATAAAGGTTGTCGCCGGAGCTGCCAAACTGACGGCTACATTAAAAACCGCTAAGGTGTCGACTTTGTTCAACGCATACAGAAGGTGTTGGAATGCAGGTAAGTAAAGGACGTCTGGATCATGCTCATTGGTGTCCTTCCCCCAATTTTGGCCCGCGTCCACCGGGCTCCGACGGTGAAATCAGCTTGCTGGTGATTCACAATATCAGCCTGCCGCCGGGTCAGTTTGGTGGCGGTTATGTGCAGCGTTTTTTTCAGAATGAATTACCGGCAGATGAACATCCGTACTTTGCAGAAATCGCTTCATTACGGGTGTCCAGTCATTTATTGATAGAGCGCGATGGCAGGGTCACGCAGTTTGTGAATTTTAATGACCGAGCCTGGCATGCCGGACACTCGGCCTATGAAGGCAGGGAAAACTGCAACGACTATTCTGTAGGTATTGAACTGGAAGGTACGGATACCGATGCCTATGGTGCTGTGCAGTATGATGTGCTGGCCGATGTTGTCCGTGCGCTGCAAGCTGCCTATCCGGCTATTGGTACCCGGATTACCGGACACGAGCATATTGCGCCCGGGCGTAAGACCGATCCGGGGCCGGCTTTTGACTGGCCATATTTATTCCGCACACTGGGTTTGTCTGATCATTAAGAGGCTGTTATGAAATTTCTGATTGTTTTTATAGCGCTGGTTCTGCAATCGCAGTTGCCGCTGCCACAACGCAGTACCCGCAGCAGAACCTTTGCTCACTGGCTCAGTGTCTGGTTGCCGCGTGGATTTTTTCAGGCGTTACCGCGCCATATTAAATACGCCGTGGTTGTTATGTTACCGGTCATGCTACTGGCATCGGGTTTCTGGTATCTCGAACAGTTTGTCTGGGGATTAATCAGCTTTACGCTGGAAATTCTGTTGCTGCTGTATGTCCTGTCGCATATTGGCATTGAACGCCATTTGCAGGAATACCGTGAAGATTTACGGCAGGGTGATACTCAGGGCGCCTATCATTGCGCAGAAAAATATCTGGCCGTGCCCGAAGTCAGCGTTACAGAAGATACCGGGCAGATGAATGAACAGGTTATTAAAGCGTTATTGCATCGCTGGTTTGAATATTTTTTCCTGATGGTGTTCTGGTACATGGTTGCCGATGTTGCCGGGGTATTACTGGCCTGGTTCAGTGTGCAGTATGCGCGAGCCAGCGATTGTGATCAGCAGGCATGGCGATATCTGCACTGGCTGGAGTGGATTCCGGTGCGTCTGTTAGGGCTCACTTATGGCCTCGCGGGTAATTTCATGCGCGCTTTACCGGTATGGCAAGGTTATTTATGGCAATTGAATGCGAGCGGGGCGGATGTTTTGTTCTCGGTCGCCAGCAGTGCGTTATCCAATAATGGTGAGCAGCGTGAGTGGCACAGTGTGGCTGATGATGGTGAGGCGGCTGCGCAGGAGTTGGAAGAGTGGCAGCAATTGCATTTACGCAGTGTCTCTGTCTGGATGGTGATGATTGCGGCGGCTACCATCGGAGGTTGGGTGTTGTAGGCGAGGTTGCTGTTGTGATCACAGCGAGTTTATTGACGTGGGAGCGACTTTCAGTCGCGCTAACCGCAGGTCTTGCGACCACGATTCGCGGGCATGGCCCGCTCCTACACTGAAACCTACGCCCAAAGTGTGCGGGCAATGCCTTTTCTGTTCAGCGTTTAATGGCGATGCCTACCGGCAGGTCTTCAAACCAGTTAAAAAATTCCTGCACCTGAGGCGGGCGGAAAAGCCGTCCGTGTTGCGGTGCCATAATCTGAATGTCCAATTGGCGGACGCGTCTTATCCAGTCCAGCTTGGCGTCGTTTGATGGCATCCAGCGCTGGTGGAATTTGCGCATTTTAGGAATATGAATATTCATGGTGTCGACCCACAGGGGGGCATCGGTTGATTCCAGTGCTGCGCCGACATCACCGCTCATTAATATCTTTGCCTGCGGGTCATACACATGAAAGTTACCGGACGAATGCAGATAATGCGCAGGAATAAACTGCAGTTGAATCCGGCCTATATTGATGGTCATGCCTTCATCCGGAATGGCGCAGAACTCGATTTTTTCCATGCCAAAATGACGGATAAAACTTTCCCACAGCCAGGGTGAGTAGAGTTTTGCATTGGGTAAAGCCTGATCCCATAAGCCGAGAGAAGAAATAATATCCGGGTCCTGATGCGAGGCAAATAAATGGGTAATCTGCTGCGCGGGGACAAACTTTAATACCGCAGAAAGCATTGGTGCAAATAACTCAATACCGCCCGGATCAAGCAAAATAGCCTGATCACCGCTTTGAATCATATATTGGTTGGTATCAATAATTCCTTCCGCTTTGTTTGGGTCGCGGCCGAACATTATCCAGCGGTGGTCGCCATTTTCATACAGTGTGGTTGCCAGCATCGTGTTTTTTCCGGGGCTTATGGTCCGTCATCGGGATCAGGGTTTATGTTTTTGCCGTTGTCCGAGCAGACGTCTGGCCTGGCTGAGATGAGCACGGATTTTATCGGCGGTATCGGTAATATTTTGTGCAATAACTTCCAGCTGATTGCGGAAATCGCCGGCAGATGCTGCTTCGACTTTGCTGGAGGTGGCAATCAGGTTGGCGGTGCGGATGTGTTTATCGCCTTCTTCCAACTGTTGCTCTAATTCCTGTAAACCCCGTCCCAGGGTGTGCGACAGCGCTTCGCGTTGCTGGTAACAGGTATGTATTGCGCTGTGCAGGGAAGCGATGTTGTCGCTGTGCTGGGTTGCAATCCAGTCGAATTTTTCGGCGGCCGTGGTGGCACGCCAGAGGGCTACGGCATTGTGAGAGAGGTGCTCAGAAACGCCGTTAATGTATTGCGACTGGCGGATGATATCGGTCGCCAGCTCATCAATAAAATGCGTGATGGCTTTGAATCCCACCGTTTTGGAACCGGCGCGCACCGCCAGTGCCCGGGCATTTTTGGCCGTTAATGCAAGCCCTTTGGCTTCCAGCATGGCCTGATGCAGTTCAGCCGCAATGCTGGCGGCGGTAACAAAAATTGGTGTTGCCATCAATGGATTCGCTATTTTGCTTGCGGTGATAAACGCTGCGTGGATCTGTGCAGGGTAGGTTCAGTATAGATCGCTTTTGGCAGACCCCGGCAGGTTGTTGATTGTCTGTCGGCGTTGCCACTTCAGTGTGAACAGCCGACCCCAAATGCTCATTTCCCACCTGTAAACTGCGCCTTTTCGCCGGGTTTTGCCTTGCACGGACCGCCTCGGAAACGAACATCTGCAGCCTGTTAGGGCCTGTCGACACTCATTAAACAGGCCTGTTATCGGCTAAAAACTCCTCAGACAAGGCGCTGAGAGTGTGGGATGTTCAGCACATCCCTGTGCTTCACCCCTTCGGGGTTGGCACGCCAATCTGTTCCAGACAGATTGGTAACGGGTTAAGCGAACGAACAGCAACGCAGGATGAGGAATTTTTAGCCATAACCCTTCGGGCTGAGGCCCGTTTTCCCCAATAACATCGTCGCTCGTCATTCATTTAGCCCGCTAATATCACTCCTCTCTCCTTGTTCTGAGAAAAACTGGCTCTCAGCAGGCCGGATTTACTTAGTGTCGACAGGCCCTAGGGCGTTGCGGTGGTTTTCGTTGCCAGTTCTGTACCGGCGGCGTTGGTTTTCAGCCAGCCGCGTACGCGACGGACAATCGGATTGC
Organism: Saccharospirillaceae bacterium; assembly: GCA_021208685.1. Taxonomy (GTDB): domain Bacteria; phylum Pseudomonadota; class Gammaproteobacteria; order Pseudomonadales; family Oceanobacteraceae; genus Venatoribacter. The sequence continues at coordinate 36,943 of JAJOJJ010000038.1, read as the reverse complement.
TGTCGTCATACGTCAGGTCAAAGGCGGGGATGGCAATTTGCTGGTATTGCTGACGTTGTTTGTGACGCATCGCCCCGGCACGCTGGTGGTTGGCATAGGCCGGGCTGATGCTTTGTGCGCTGATCAGGTCGAGCATGGGAATATCCAGTGCAGTCAGATGTTGATTCAGCGGCACGGGGGCGTGCGTGTTGTCGACGGCGTCAATCAGGATCAGTGCCAGCCCCCGCTGCTGGGTACTTTCCTGATCAGGTGCGGCAAGGGGGGCGGTTGCCGGCTGGGACTCACGGCGGGCCAGCAGGAAATCGACCGCCCAGTTGGCACTGTTACCACAGGCAATTACCACAATATTCAATTGCCCGCGCTGATTGAGATAAGCCACGCCCTGACGGATGCGGGCCAGCATTTGCTCGCGATATTCTTTGCCGGCATCAGCCGCTGCGGGAGGTTGTGCTGTATGGGTGTCGTCGCTGGCGGGTAAGGGTGGCAGGCCGTTCAGCCGGGGCAGTGCTGGTTCGGCTGTACTGAGGGCGCTGTCTTGCTCCCCGTTGCTGTCGGTGGTTTCGTTCGCCGTGATGCCGTTACTGTCGGTGGCCTCTGCTGCCGGTGGAGCGGAGGCATCATTATCCGCCGATGGCTCTGCGGCTGAGGATTCATCCGTCGCTGGCGGGGTGTCCGCTGGAGGATTGAAACGGGCACGGTATTCTTCATCCTCCGTGCGTGCCGGAGGCTGTGCGGGCGGCTGTTCCGGCAGCTCAATGCTCAGTGTTGTCCAGCCATAACGTGGCAGGGATTCACGCAGCGGGGCAACGGTTTCCGGCCAGTGACTGTGCTGACCATGATCATGCAGGATTAAGGCTCCGCCCTGGGGCTGACCGCGGGTTTCGGTCAAAAGCAGACCATAGAATTCACGTTCAGCGGCAACCAGCCGGACCATTTCATACTGACGGTCATGCAATTGCAGATACTGCAGCAAGCCTTGATGCCGGCTCGCGGTGACATCAGGCACAACGCGCCGGACCTGGTTCTGGTCCGTTGTCCCGGCATCTTCTGTGCTGTCGCCAGCGCTGTCTTCCGCACGCTGTTCATCCGGCAATGCCGCCGCACTGACCGGCACAGGATTGCCGTTATCGCCGCTGGCGTCGGCGGCATCACCATCGGCTGCATAAAGAGCACTGCTGCCCAGCAAGAGCAGTGCTGACAGGGCCTGGGGCAGGAAGCGGGGACAAATAAGCAGGGCCTGCATTGGCGTTCAATCCTTAAGTGCGTGCGATCTGCGGTAATTAGCAAAAGCTGTTCCCGTTCAGCGGATGTTCTCCGTTGCCGTGCCTGCGGTAGTGTTCGCTGCGTTCAGACCTTACAATACGCGCTGATTTTCTCTTTGCCGGAACCGCTGATGAAAGACTTTCTGATTGCTCCATCCATTTTGTCTGCCGACTTTGCCCGTCTGGGTGAAGAGGTTGAAAACGTACTGGCCGCAGGAGCCGACGTGGTGCACTTCGATGTGATGGACAATCACTATGTGCCGAACCTGACTATTGGCCCGATGGTGTGTAAAGCGTTACGCAATCATGGCATCACCGCGCCGATTGATGTGCACCTGATGGTAAAGCCGGTGGATCGTCTGATCGGTGATTTTATCGAAGCCGGTGCAACCTATATCACCTTTCATCCGGAAGCGTCCGAACATATCGACCGCAGCCTGCAGCTGATTAAATCGGCGGGTTGTAAAGCCGGTCTGGTGTTCAATCCGGCGACACCATTGCATTACATGGATTATGTGATGGATAAGCTGGATGTGGTGTTGCTGATGTCGGTTAACCCGGGTTTTGGTGGTCAGTCCTTTATTCCGGCCACGCTGGATAAACTGCGTGAAGCGCGCGCCAGAATTGATGCATCCGGTCTGGATATCCGTCTTGAAATTGATGGTGGTGTTAAGGCTGATAATATCCGCGAGATCACCGCTGCCGGTGCCGATATGTTTGTTGCCGGTTCTGCCATTTTTAATGCGCCGGATTACAAAGCCGTGATTGATCAGATGCGTGCCGAAATCGCCGCTGCGGCGAACTGAGTGATGCGCTGGAATGCTGCGCTGAGTGCGCACTTTACCGCAACCGCTGGCCCGCAGTTATTGCTGCTGGATCTGGATGGCACGCTGATCGACAGTGTGCCGGATCTGGCGGCGGCGGTGGATACTATGCTGCTCGGCCTTGGCCGTGACGCTGCCGGTGCAGAACGTGTCAGCCACTGGGTCGGCAACGGTGCTGACCTGCTGATCCGCCGGGCACTGTGCAGCGGTGATGAACAGGCCGCCGTGGCGCTGGCGGCTGAGGTGGTTAAACCGGCGCGGGCTCTGTTCGATCAGGCGTATCTGAGTGTGCTGCATGACGCTACCGGCGCTTATCCGGGCGTCAGTGAATGGTTGCAGCGGGTAACAACGGCGAAAGTATTAATCACCAATAAACCGCGCTTATTTACCCTGCCTTTGCTGCAATCACTGGGCTGGGAAGAGTACTTCGTTCAGGTACTGTGCGGCGACGATCTGGCCGAGAAAAAACCCTCGCCCATGCCGTTATTGCACGCCTGCCAGACGCAGAATATCACGCCGCAACAGGCGCTGATGATCGGTGATTCACGTAATGATATTCAGGCGGCGAAAGCGGCTGGTATTGCCAGTGTTGCCGTGACTTACGGCTATAACCATGGCGAAGATATTCACAGCGCCCGGCCTGACTGGGTAGTGGATAATCTGCTGCAGTTACTCGGCTGATGCCATCAATACTAGGGCCTGTTTAATGAGTGTTAACAGGCCCTGACAGCGGCGGCCTAACCGCGGCTTATAAATACTTTTGCCAGAACATGGCTTTGCCCAAGGCCGCATCCAGCTCGTAGCTGGCATAGCCCAGTGAGCGGTAAGCATTCTGCGCGACCGTATTGCCTTCCAGTACTTCCAGCGTCAGTTTACAGCAGCCGAGTTCACGGGCGATGTCTTCAGTTTTGTTCATGATGCGCTTGGATAAGCCGCGTCCCTGAAATTTTTCCATGACGGCAACGTCGTGCACATTCAGCAGTGGTTTGCAGGAGAAGGTGGAAAAACCTTCGATGGCGATCACCAGGCCGGCCGGTTCGTCATCAATAAACGCCAGCACCACATGCACGGTCGGGCGTTTAGCCAGTTCGGCGGCCAGATTTTTGCGGGTAAAGTCTGATAGCTCATCACCACCGCCCATGATGCCACCGGCATAATGGCTCAGAACGTCAATCATGGCGTTGGCGTGGACGGGGTTGTTCAGATCAGCAATAACGATTTGTTCAGATTGTTCAAACACAACAGTCATTCCGGTTTCTATAATATTCTCAACAGCAGCGCACTTTACCTTGTCTGTGGCGCACTTCCCACCCTGATGAGAAGCGTATCGGGTATCGCGGAATGACAGGGAAAATATTTCCGCCGCACCGTTTCTGGTGCCGTTGCATTCCGTGCCTCCCTTGCATTCTGTTCGGCATGCTCCCATATAGCATTCATCATCCGCCTTACTCTGCAGCGTTAAATCTTGCTGAGCCAGATTTTACCGGACAGTGACGGCGGCCATTCAAGCACTGACCTCCCGGAGCTGCCTGTGCCTTTGTTATTAATCTTTATTCTGGTGCCAATGATTGAGCTGGCTGTGCTGATCAAAGTTGGCTCTCATATTGGTGTGCTGTGGACGCTGGCGCTGATTTTTCTGACCGCCATTGTTGGCGTTACCCTGCTGCGTGCGCAGGGGCTGGCGACACTCATGCGTGCCGGTCAGCGTCTGCAGGAAGGCAGTCTGCCGGCCCGGGAACTGGCGGAAGGTTTTTTGCTGGCGCTGGCCGGTGCGTTGTTGATTACCCCCGGTTTTGTCACCGATGCCATCGGCTTTACTCTGTTATTGCCGGGTGTGCGCGGACAACTTGCCGGTTCGGTGCTGACCATGTTTAAGCCACGAATGATGGGCGGAATGGGCAATTTTGGCGCCGGACGTGGCCCGCGGGATGTGCACGGTGAAACAGAGCAACCGGGGCGGATTCACCCGAATCAGAATCGCCCAACCATTATTGATGGTGAATTTCGCCGCGAAGATTGAAAATTTTTAACAAAGGGGTGTTGAAAATACACTGCGCCACCCCCAATAAGAGTTTCACAGAAAATACAATTTGGGGATGAGGGTGCATCAGCACCTGACCCCGGTTATCAGCAATCATTGCTTTAAACATTGGAGAAAACCTCAAATGAAAATCCGTCCTTTACACGATCGCGTCGTTGTTCGTCGCAAGGAAGAAGAGCAAACCACCGCTGGCGGGATCCTGCTGCCGGGCGCCGCAGCTGAAAAGCCGAGCCAGGGTGAAGTGCTTGCTGTCGGTACGGGTCGTATTTCCAACAATGGCGAAGTTCAGCCTATGTCTGTGAAAGTTGGCGATACCGTTGTGTTCGGCAAGTACTCTGGCTCCAACACCATTAAAATTGATGGTGAAGAGCTGCTGATTCTGAACGAAAGCGAAATTTACGGTGTTCTTGAAGCATAAGTGTTCCGGCTTCAACCGTTCGTATCGAAACTCACTGAATTGAAAGGAAATAGAAATGGCTGCTAAAGAAGTTAAATTTGGTAATGACGCCCGCGTGAAAATGCTGGCTGGCGTCAACATACTGGCTAACGCAGTAAAAGTGACGCTGGGCCCTAAAGGCCGTAACGTGGTGCTGGAAAAGTCTTTCGGCGCTCCGACCATCACCAAAGACGGTGTGTCTGTAGCCAAAGAAATCGAACTGGAAGACAAGTTTGAAAACATGGGCGCGCAGATGGTGAAAGAAGTGGCGTCCCAGGCTAACGATCAGGCCGGTGACGGTACCACCACCGCAACCGTTCTGGCTCAGGCCATTGTTAACGAAGGTCTGAAAGCTGTTGCTGCGGGCATGAACCCGATGGATCTGAAGCGCGGTATCGACAAAGCCACCGCTGCGGTTGTTGAAGCCCTGAAAGAACAGGCTCAGCCTTGCACCGATTCCAAAGCCATTGCTCAGGTGGGTACTATCTCTGCCAACTCTGACGAATCGGTTGGCACCATCATCGCCGAAGCGATGGCCAAAGTGGGTAAAGAAGGTGTGATCACCGTTGAAGAAGGCAAAGGCCTGAACGACGAGCTGGAAGTGGTTGAGGGTATGCAGTTCGACCGTGGCTTCCTGTCTCCTTACTTCATCAACAACCAGGAAAAAATGGTTGCTGAACTGGATCACCCGGTCATTCTGCTGGTCGATAAGAAAATCGACAATCTGCAGGAACTGATCCCGATTCTGGAAAACGTTGCCAAGTCTGGCCGTCCGCTGCTGATCGTGGCTGAAGACGTTGAAGGTCAGGCACTGGCGACTCTGGTTGTGAACAACCTGCGTGGTACGTTCAAAGTGGCTGCGGTTAAGGCTCCGGGCTTCGGTGACCGTCGCAAAGCCATGCTGCGTGACATCGCTGTTCTGACCGGTGCTCAGGTGATTTCTGAAGAAGTGGGTATGTCTCTGGAAACCGCCACCATCGACATGCTGGGTACTGCCAAGAAAGTCGTTATCAGCAAAGAAAACACCGTCATCGTTGACGGTGCCGGCAGCGAAGCCGACGTTAAAGCCCGTGTTGAGCAGATCCGTGCTGAGATGGAAGCATCCACCTCTGACTACGACAAAGAAAAACTGCAGGAACGTGTGGCCAAGCTGGCTGGCGGCGTAGCCGTTATCAAAGTAGGCGCGGGTTCTGAAGTTGAAATGAAAGAGAAAAAAGACCGCGTAGACGACGCTCTGCACGCTACCCGCGCTGCGGTAGAAGAAGGCGTGGTTGCCGGTGGTGGTGTTGCCCTGGTTCGCGCTCTGACCAAGGTCAGCGTGAAAGGCGACAACGAAGATCAGAACGTGGGTATCGCTCTGGCACTGCGTGCGATGGAAGCTCCGATCCGTCAGATCGCTGCCAACGCCGGTGCTGAGGGTTCTGTTGTGGTTGATAAAGTGAAGGCCGGTTCCGGTGCCTTCGGTTTCAACGCAGCAACCGGTGAATACGGCGATATGATTGAAATGGGTATTCTGGATCCTGCCAAAGTAACCCGTACTTCTCTGCAGGCGGCTGCGTCTGTTGCTGGTCTGATGATCACGACAGAAGCCATGGTTGCCGAAGTTCCGAAAGATGCGCCAGCTATGCCAGATATGGGTGGCATGGGCGGAATGGGTGGCATGGGCGGCATGATGTGATCTGACGCCAGCCCGGCTGTCTGTAAGAACAGCGCCCACACCAAGGGTACTGCAATAAAAACCGGCCTCATAAGGGCCGGTTTTTTTATGTCTGCGTAGTGGTGCCGGAGTGGTGTTTAATCTGCCCCGGCGGGTAGCCGATAACGCGTTTAAATGCCCGGGAAAATGCTGCTTCAGACTCGTAGCCGTAATCGTTGGCAAGGACTATCAGCGGTTCGCTGGCCTGTTGCAGGCGCTGGCAGGCGAGCTTCATGCGCCACTCTGTCAGATAATTCTTAACGCTGTTACCAAGGCGCTGTTTAAAGTGCGCCGAAAATCCGGAACGCGACATGCCGGCGATACGGGCAAGGGAATCGACCGTCCACTTTTCCTGTGGTTGCTGGTGGATGGCCCGCAGGGCTGCGCCAATATGCCGATCGCGAATCGCCCCCAGCCAGCCTTCGCTGGCGCCAGGCGAGTGATTCATCCAGTGACGGATTAACTGGATCAGCAGAATATCCCCCAGATGCGTAATGATGGTTTCGCCGCCGGGATGCAGCTGACTCGCTTCTTCGGCGATGAAATCCAGCGTGCTGGTTAGCCATTGGTTGGTGGTCTGATCCGGTTTTTCCAGCATCACTACCGCGGGTAATTGCTGTATCAGTTGCTGCCCGGCCAACTGATCAAAACCCATAATGCCGCACGTCAGACTGGTTTTTTCACCGTCACCTTCGATCCTGAGAAATTCATAGCGGTCGCTGAAACGCTGTATGTCGCAGTCCAGCAGAGGGACCGGCTCGATATCGGTGCGACTGCTGACCAGATGGCCTGAGCCATGAGGTACCAGCACCAGCGAGCCTTTATTCAGTGCTACCGGCGCTTGTCCGTCAACGGTCAGCCAGCAGTGCCCGGCGGTGATGATGTGAAACATCATTTTGCCAGGCAGGACCGGCATCGACAGCGACCAGTCTCCGGCCAGTTCCGAGCGGCAATAGAGACTGCCTTCCAGTCGCAGGTGATGCAGCAGCTCGCCCAACGGATCGTTGGCTGCGGGAAATTGCGGGGCTTCAGCCATAGTTATCCTGATTCTGGACGAATGGTTAAAAATAATGGATTAATGATCATTAATCGTCCATTCGGATATCACCATACTGTGTTGTATGGGGCGCAGCAAGGCTCACAACCAACAACGTAGATGGAGATTGGCAATGACAGCAACAACACTGATTGTGGGTGCGAATGGCAAAACAGGCTCGCGCGTGAGTCGTAAACTGAGTGAGGCGGGGTATCCGGTACGGGCAGTCTCCCGCTCCACCGTACCTGCGTTCGACTGGCATCGCCCTGAATACTGGGCTGCGGTGATGGACGGATGTGAGCAGGCTTATGTGTCTTTTCAGCCGGATCTGGCGATACCCGCTGCAGAGGAGGCTATCCGTTTGTTTATCGCTCAGGCCCGACAATCCGGTGTGAAGCATCTGGTGTTGTTATCCGGTCGCGGAGAAGAGGGTGCCCGGCGGGCGGAGCAGCAGCTGATTAACAGTGGCCTGAGCTGGAATGTGGTGCGGGCCAGTTGGTTTGCGCAGAACTTCAGCGAGGGCTTTCTGGTCGATGGCATCCTCCGTGGTCAGCTCGCACTGCCCGCTGCCGATGTGCCGGAGCCCTTTATTGACGTGGACGATATTGCTGATGTGGCAGTCGCCTGTCTGACGCGTACGACGCTGCATAACCGGGTATTTGAAGTTACCGGACCGCAGCTCTTAACCTTTGCCGAGTGTGTGCAGATGATCTCTGCCACCCTTCAGCGTCCGCTGGATTTCACTGCCATCAGTACCGAACAGTTTCTGCAGGGATTGGCTGAGCAGGGCATGCCGGACGATGTTCTGTGGTTGATGAATGAGTTGTTCACACAGGTGATGGATGGCCGTAACAGCCGGGTGGAACACGGTGTTGAACAGGCACTTGGCCGACCGGCAACATCATTCAGTGATTACGTTAAGAAAACGGCTCAGGCTGGAAGCTGGAGTGTGATATGAACCTGATCACCGAACGGCCTCAGGAGTTGATCCTGGCGTTGACTCTGTGGGGACTGGCGCTCAGTGCAGGCATTATGGCCGGGGTGTATTTTGCATTTTCGGCCTTTGTTATCTCGTCGCTGGATAAGCTGGACTCCAATCGCGCAGCGGCAGCCATGAACAGCATTAACCGGGTGATCGTAACCTCCGCTTTTATGCCACTGTTCTGGGGATCATCATTGTTAGCGGTAATGCTGATCGTGTTTACCGGCTGGCAAGACAGCGTCATGCTGGCAACCCTCGCGGGTGTTGTTTATCTGGCGGGTATGCTGCTTGTGACCATTCTGTTCAATGTGCCATTGAATAATCGTCTGCGCGATTGCCGTGAGCAGGAATGTGCTGATGTCTGGCTTGTATATAAGCGGCGTTGGACCTCTTGGAATCATGTCCGCACAGTCGCATCGCTGCTGACCATGCTGATGTGTATCTGTCTGTTGAGCGATATGTGACAGTTGCGTGATCGCAAAAATATGAATCAGTCCTGATGTGCCGTTTCACAGGGTGTGAAGGTGAGGACGCAAAACCGTCGCTAAGTAATAATTGTCTGCGGTTGTAGCGGCTTGGCATTAACCCGGGTATCAGAAGGCAGTCGCTGTCTGATGTCGGCTGGGACAGACTTATTTAAACCGCATCGACCACTTCTGAATGGTCGGGCCGGTAACAAAGGCAATCACAAAGGCAGCGGGCCATGCCAGCAGCCAGGCTTTCAGCCAGCGCGAAAAAAACTCATCGGTAACCCCCAGATTAATGAAGGTGATCCAGCAGGTCATCAGCACCGACAATACAAAAGACATCATCAGGGTAAATGCAATGCGTTGTTTCATCGCTGGCTGCCTCAGAGGGGGGGGAACGAATGCCGGAAGACTACACCTGCGTAAACAGGAAAAGAAGTGGCGGCGCAGGAACAGAATATTCCTGCGCCAGCAACAGAGCGAACGGTTTTTACAGCAGCGTCAGATATTGCGGCTCAACATCGGTTGCGAGATAAGCCAGACCAAGTTTGTTCAGATAATCCATACGGTCGCATTTGAACGGATCAATCTCTGCCAGTGTTTTACCATTGTCCTCGTACAGCTCGCGCAGCCAGGCAACGTAGAGATTGCCGGGTTCCATCACCAGGGCGGCACCACCGGCATCGGTAGTCACCTGGGCCTGCAGGGTTTCCGGCAGGTTTACGGCAAAGATAACGGCTTCTTCGTTGCCCTGCAGATACAGGTTACGGGTATGGGTCTTCTGGCTGGCCCAAAAATACGCCAGCTCTTTACTCTGGGTTAAAAAAACCGGGTCTTTATGTTCGCTGGTGGTGTGACCAATCGTGCTCAGGGTTTTCAGCTGGCGTGCCATCATGTCGGCGTCGCCGGAGCCTTTCAGACCTTCGCTCTGAATGGCAGCAACCAGTCCGGAAGCCGTGCCGTGATACCAGGTGCCGGACGTGGTAATAGCATCGTCAGAAAGCAGCTGAGCAAGATCCTGAAACTGAGTTGGGGTGGTAAATTCTTTCATGTTCTGGATTCCGGACTACGGGCCGGCAGGGCAGGCCCAAATCAATGATCGTATAAAGGCGGCCATTGTAGCAGGAGTCCGGCACTTTGTCTGAGGTGGCTACCGTCTGCAGACAGCACGTGTCAGTCTTTTCCCGGTGGCCACTGGGCGAAGCCATCAATGCCCTCCCAGTTCAGCCAGGGCTTATCGTGCTCTTGCCAGATATGCGCCTGCGGGCGTACACCCGGGTCTTCATCAAGGGTGGCAATACGCACAATCACCAGCGGCATCGCCGGGCGTTCGGCCATTAAATGACTGCCGCACTGTGAGCAGAACCAGCGGTTTTTACCCGGCGATGACTCGTAGCGGCTGAGCGTATCTTCACCGCTCAGCCAGCGGAAATGTTCACGCTTCACACCGGCGGTGGGTACAAAGGCCGCGCCCTGCGCCTTGCGGCAGGTATTGCAGTGGCAATGCATAATCGGCATGGCCAGTTCGTCTATTTCATAGCTGACCGTGCCACACAGACAACTTCCTTTCATATTGCTATTCCTTCTGTTTTTCAGACTGACGTTATTTCTTTGCGCGGGGTTTATTTCTCAGGTGTGAGTAAACCAGTAAATAGCCTACCGAACACAGCAGCGAGGCGACCGTTCCCCAGTGCAGGCCAAGCAGCGGATACAGATAACTGACCGCCAGCGCGTAGACCACCAATGCGCCGATACCATCGGGATAATGTTTGATGGTGGCGTTAAGCACTGCGGCACCGTAGCTGATGTGCAGGATCAGCATGAGCGGGAAAAAGCTCACCGGAAAAGCCGCCAGTAAACCGGCGCGGGTGGGGCCGAGCCAATCGGCAAGGCCGGTAATCAGCAGAATTGATGCGGTGGCAATGCTGGCGCGGAACACCAGAGTCGCAGCCTTACCGGATAATAATTCAGCCAGCTTGTTGACCGGTGGCTGGCTGCGGTCGATCTGCTGCTCGGCAATGTCTTTAAACAGGGTGCGGAATAAAAAGATAGCGGCGATCACCACCGCCAGATTCAGCCAGCGGTTGGCCGGTAATTGCTGCAGAAGAACGGCGGCGGAAAAAAAGCAGACAATGCCACTGAGTACCGCCAGCGGCAACCATGTCAGCCCCGGCTTGCGTTTAATTACCTGCCAGTAACCGAAGGCCAGACAAATGGCCGACGTGAGCCCGGACAGGGTATATACGGCGCTGTCAGCAGCGAACTGCGGCCCCTGCTGCCAGCCAAAAAAATACAGCGCAATGGCGGTTCCGAGTGGAAAACCCGCCAGCAGTCCGGCGTGGCGTGGGCTCATACGTTCAGCCACTTTGGCCAGCAGGACAACGGTTAAAAAGGTAACCAGAATTTTGGCGAGTAACAGCACAAATAACCTCGGAAGCCAGAAGGGTGTACACCGCAACGGCAGGAAATAAAAAGCAGTCTAACAATAATGCACGGTCAGGCGAATGAGTAGTTTTACCGTCGTATATTCTGTGGCAGAGTCGATGTGGGAAAGATAATTCAACAGGGAAGCGTGATGAAAGATTATGTCTACCTCGCCATGATTGCCGCACTGGGTTCTGCGCTGGTGTATCAGATGTTTAACCCACCAGAGTGCCCTTTGCAGCAGGAACTCAGTGCTGTGCAGGATGAACTGCGCAATTGCCGTAACGGGCAGGACAGCCTTAAAACCGCCAATGCCTTGCTGAATAATCAGCGCATTCAGGCCGAAGCGCAGCGCGATGCCGCGAAACGGCAGGCGGATCAGGCGGAGGGTAAAGCCGAAGGTCTGAATCACACCATCTCCCAGCGTACCCGCGAGCTGAACGAACAGATCGAAGCCTTTAACCGCTTAAAGGCGGGGCGTGATCAGCTGCTGGTGATTAATCAGCGTATTAATGACCGTCTGAGTTTACTCAAGGCGCTTAAGCAGCAAGGGTCGGAACGCAGCCAGCAGGAACTGGATGAATTACTGGCCGAAGACATTGACGGCTTTCTGGTATGGGAGGGCGGTCAATGAAATGCAGAAAAATCCTGTTAACGGCTGTACTGCCGGTTGTTCTGCCCGGCTGCGTGATGCTGACCAGTACACACAGGCAGTTAATGGCCGCTGAAGAGTACCGGCTGAATGATCTGAGGCACCAGCTTCAGCAGGTCAGCAGTGAGCGCGATCAGTTAAAGCTCGACCAGCAGAGCAGTGCAGGCCAGTTGCAGGAATGCCGTTCGGCTCTGAGTGTCTGTGACCGTGAACGCGCGGCATTGCAGGCGCAACTGGAACAATGCAATGCGCGGCCTACCGCTCCTGTGACCGTAGCAGAGTGCAATATCACCAATGTTCGCTTTGAAATGCTGGAAGACAATAAACCGCCGCAATGGCTGCGCGACTTTCACGTGCCGGACATCCGGATTAAGCCACAAAAAGACGGAGTTAACGCGCAGGGTGAAACGCTCTATTACCTGTCGGCGGCGCAGCTGGACGAACTGAACAGCGGCATTAAATTATTAATCCGCGCCAGTCGGGGCTGGCCAATCTGGTATCGCGAAGTACTGGAGCGGCCACAGCGGCAAATGCCCGCAGCAGAATAAGTCGTTAATGGGCTGTAATCAGTAAGCCCTGAGCGATTAAAGCCGCCTGCCGGGCGGCTTTTTTATTGCCCTGCACCTGAGCGCAGACAATCGCCCCTTCTTTTAACAGACACAAATCGTCCGCCAGTTTTTTTGCTTTTCTGCTATCCAGCCATTGCCCCAGATGTTTGCTCAGCATGCCGCTGAGGCGGGTTTTATGCTGCGCACAGTGCTGATGAACCGGATGGGCCGGATCAGTAAATTCCGCCGCGCTGTGCATAAAAAAGCAGCCGCGGAATTCCTGCAATTCGGCTACGCGGTTATGAAACCAGTCATCCAGAGCTGAAAACCAGAACTGCACGGTTTCTTCTGCACTCGTGGCATGGCGGATACGTTGCTCATACCAGTTAAAAAAAACCTCATCGCGATAGGCCAGCACGGCCAGTATCAACTCGTCTTTACTGGCGAAATGGTGGTACAGGGTTTTTTTCGCGATGCCGGTTTCCTGCAGAATCTGATTAATGCCCACGCCATGAATACTGTCGCGGTAAAACAGCGTAAAGGCTGTTTGTATCAGCTGTTGTTGCTTGGCAGGCACAGAACTGAATGCGAATGATGTTGCCGATGCGTCTGTCATGATAAGTCTCCGCTGAGACGCTGATATTGACAAAGGTATACCGGGTTGTCTACCTTGTGCTTAAGGTAGACCGATCGGTCTGTTTTGTTTGAATTGAACGCCACAGCCGTTATCACAGGAGATACGATGCGCCGTCTTATCCGTCACCCATCCATAACCTCGCTCAGGGCTGCCTTACTGGCTGGCGCCGGGGCAATGCTCTGCATCAGCAGTCTGGCACTGTTACAGCATTGGCAGCACAGCCTGCTGATCATGGCACCCTTTGGCGCCACCATGGTGATTCTGTTTGCCTTGCCCGACAGTCCGCTGGCGCAGCCGCGCAATATTATCGGTGGTCATCTTCTGACCGCTCTGATTGGGTTATTAATGCTGCACAGTGCTGAGGTAAATCCACTCACACTGGGGCTGGCGACCGGGTTGGGGGTCAGCCTGATGGTGCTGACCAATACCCTGCATCCACCGGCAGGAGCGAACCCATTGCTGGTGATGCTGACGGTGCCTGAGTGGAATTTTTTGCTGACACCGGTATTCAGCGGAACGGTTCTGATCGTACTGTTTGGCATGATTTACCACCGACTGATTAACCGCCGTGCTTATCCGCTGCGCTGGTTTTAACGTTCCTGCTGCGATAGCGGTCGGGGCCTGGCGGCCGCTATAATCCGCCGATGACTGATTTTAAGACTTTCCCTGAAATGACCATGCCAGAAAAAAAACTGCTGGTGATTGGCTATGTCTGGCCTGAACCCAACTCCTCGGCGGCGGGCAGCCGCATGCTGCAACTGATTCTTGCGCTGCAGCAGGACGGTTATGTCGTGCATTTTGGCTCACCGGCCGAGTTCAGTGAGCATGCGGCGGATTTACCGGCCCTGAATATTCAGCCACATAAGCTGACGCTGAACTGCTCGTCGTTTGATGATTTTATTCAAACACTCAAACCCGCAGCGGTGATGTTTGACCGTTTTATGATGGAAGAACAATTCGGCTGGCGGGTAGAAAAATACTGTCCACAGGCGTTGCGTATTCTCGATACCGAAGATCTGCACTGCCTGCGCCATGCACGCGCAGCCATGGTTAAGGCTGACCCGCAACAGTCAGTGATTCATCCACCGGCAGAATATATGCACAGTGAACTGGCGGTGCGTGAAATTGCCGCCATTCTGCGGTGCGATCTGAGCCTGATGATTTCAGAGTTTGAAATACACTGGCTGCAGTCACAATTTAATGTGCCCGCTACTCAGTTGCTGTACCTGCCGTTTATGCAGGCTGAAAAACCTGCCGATCAGGCGGTGCCGGATTTTGCCCGGCGTCAGCACTTTATCAGCATCGGTAATTTCCGCCATGAGCCTAACTGGGATGCCGTGCGCTATTTAAAAGAATCGTTATGGCCCGCCATCCGCCAGCAATTACCACAGGCAGAGCTGCATATTTACGGTGCTTATCCGCCCCCCAAAGCCACGCAACTGCATAATGCGCAGCAGGGGTTTCTGGTCAAAGGCTGGGCTGCTGATGCCCGGCAGGTGGTGCGCTCGGCACGGGTGATGCTGGCACCATTACGCTTTGGTGCCGGATTAAAAGGCAAGTTAATGGATGCGGCAGAGTGCGGTACACCCGCGGTGACGACGGCCATCGGTGCGGAAGGCATGTATACACCTGGCTCTGAAGCCGCACTGGTTGCGGATCGTGCCGAGGATTTTATTCAGCAGGCGGTGGCGCTGTATCAGGATGAAGCACAGTGGCAGCTTTTACAGGCGAACGGGCTTAATCTGATGAGTTCACGGTTTTCTTTTACTGAACATGCGCCGCGGTTACAGCAGCGTCTGGCAGACATCGGTCAAAACATTCAGGCACACCGTCAGCAGCATTTTTACGGCATGATGCTGCGCCATCACAGCCTGAAAAGTACGCAATATATGGCACAGTGGATTGAAGCGAAAAACCGGGTGACCTGAAGAACGATTGACGACAGGGATGATCCGGCCAAAAATCCCGGTATCGTTTCTTTTTTTCACCTGCTGCTGTCTGCTGCATCAGGCTACTATCAGCGCTCCGGGTCTGGCCGGATAAGTACTGCCAGACAGCACAATAATAACAATTCAATACACAGGCTCTCCCATGATCCGATCGCTGCTGTTCTCATTCATATTATTCACTACCGGCGTACAGGCCGTTCATGCTGATGCCACGACGGAGGCTTTGCGTAACACGGCAATGAATCCGGCGTTATCTGAGCTTCAGCGGATTGATGCGATTAAAAAGCTCTACAGCAATACATTGGTCGACGGAAAAATTCCGCCGCGGACGGTGTGCGTCTGGGATCTTCTTGGCCGCTCCGGGCCGATTTATGCCGCTGCACTGGATCAGCAGGCACGGCTGCTGGATATGGGCGTCACTGTGAATATGGAAGCCTACACCAACGAAGGGGTGCTGGCGGATGATCTGAAAGCAGGGCAATGCGATGCCGCATTATTTACCGGCATCCGGGCGCGGTTGTTTAATAAATTTACCGGCACCATCGATGCGATTGGTGCGATTCCGTCGTCAGCGCATATGAACATGCTGATGAAAGTGCTGGTCAATCCGAAAAATGCCCCGCGCATGGAAGAAGGTCAGTTTGTGGTGATGGGTTTTGCCCCCATGGGCGCAGCCTATATTTTTGTCAACGACAAACAAATCAGCACCCTCGCCAAGGCGGCCGGTAAACGTGTTGCTGTGATGGATTACGATCTGGTGCAGGCAGAAATGATTCTGCAACTGGGAGCCAACCCGGTGCCGACCAGTGTGGTCAGTGCCGGCAGTAAGTTTAACAACCGTGCTGTTGATGTGTTGCCCGCGCCGCTGGTGGCCTACAACATTATGGAACTCTACCGTGGCATCGGTGATCAGGGTGGGATTGTGAACTACCCCTTTTCACAGTTAACGCTGCAGCTGATTGGCCGCAAGGATAAATTCCCGGCGGAAATTGCCCAGCTGGTACGTGAAGATTTTTACCGTCGCTTTGCTGACATTGAAAAAGAAGTGGAGCGCCAGACCGGTGATATCCCGGACAATCTGTGGATTGATATTTCAGCGGAAGATAAAGCAGAGTATCAGCTGATGATGCAACAGGCACGGGTTGCTCTGCGCGACCGCGATTATTACGACGGCGATATGCTGACGCTGCAGCGTAAAATCCGCTGCAAATTTGAGCCATCTCATTCGGAATGCGCACAACCGGTGGAGTAAGTCAGTATCGTCTTTCTGCCGCTTCTCGCAATCGTTGCACAAAATTGCTAAGGTCGCGCACTTGCGGCCTGAGTCTGTTCACGGGCCTGTTACGTCAGCGTGAACAGACGCTGTTTCTTTGCATAATCCGGAGTTGGTATGAGCGATAATAATCCCCCGCGTACAATGGACCACCTGCAGGGTGTGACGCTGGAAAATCTGCTCAATCAGCTGGTCGACCAGTACGGCTGGGAGACACTCAGCGATCTGGTGCGCATCAATTGTTTCCGCTCAAATCCCAGCATCCGCTCCAGTCTCACTTTTCTGCGCCGCACGCCCTGGGCCAGAGCGCAGGTCGAAGCGGTATTTATCGGTTTTAAAGAGGGTCTTGAGACAGAAGCCATTCGCGGACGACTCAAAACCATGGCGGCTGGTGATGGTTTAAGCAAAGCGGCGCAGAAGCAAAAAAGCGCCGCCGCCAAATCCCGTAAACCCGGTGCACCTGACCCCTGGAAAAAAGCACGCGGCGAATAAATCCGGCTGGGCTGACGACAATCAGCCCATACTGACAATGGCTTTACGGAATCGCGCCAGAGCCACGCTGAAAAACAGCCCGCCAATAGCCATCAGTATCAGCAGCAGATGCCACACACTGTCAATGCCGGCACCGCGATATAAAATATCCTGAGCCAGCGATACAAAATGCGTAGAAGGTGAAAGCTGCATTATCCAGCGCAGCACATCCGGCATGCTTTCCTGCGGTGTGGTACCGCCCGACAGCAGATACATAATCACCACCACCGGAATGATCAGCAGACCAAACTGCGCCATTGTGCGGGTCAGCGTGCCCAGCATAATGCCCAGTGATGTGACCGAAAATAAATAAACCGCAGACGCCAGCGCAAACAATCCTACCGACCCGTGAATCGGCACTGCCAGAAGCGTGTTAACCACCAGCCAGAGCGACAGCAGGGTTGCGATTAAAATCACCAGACCATTGGCCCAGATTTTTGCCAGCATAATTTCTGCCGGAGTAACCGGCATGACCAGCAAATGTTCAATGGTACCGTGTTCGCGCTCACGGATCAGGGCTGCACCGGTAAGAATGATGCCAAGCATGGTCACGCTGTTAATGACCTGCATCACCGAGTTAAACCAGGCGGAACTGGAATTCGGGTTAAACAGCTTGCGCACGCTGATTTTAACCGGCATCTGATCGGCAGCATTCAGCGTTGGAGCCAGAGCATGAATGGATTCAGCGAGAATAATCTGCTGAATATACATAGCCCCGTTACCGGCCTGAGTCATGGCGGATGCATCCACATTTAACTGCACTTCCGGTTGTTTCCCCTGCAGCAGGTCACGTTCAAAATCCGGTGGAAACACCAGTACAAACACAAACTCGCCCTGATCCAGTACTTCATTCATACGGGATGCTTCGATGCGTACCGCAGGCTGAAACTCCGGCGCTAAAAGGCTTGCTGTGATTTGCCGCGACAGCGCTGAGTTATCGTCATCAACCACGGCCACCGATGCATTTTTAACCTCAAAATTGACCCCGGTTGCCACGGTATAAACCGCCACTGAAAAGATATAAATAATCAGCAGCAACAGTACCGGGTCGGCTTTCAGGCTGAATAACTCTTTAATACCTAACTGAGCGATATTTTTTACACGCATGATTAACGCTCCTGTTTTTTCAGGCCAAGCCAGGCCAGCAGAGTAAAGAGCAGCACAAAGCCCGCCAGCGCCAGATGGTTATGCCATAACTGAGAAAAGGTCAGCGCTTTGGTAAAACTGCCCATGCTGATTTGCTGAAACCATGCGGAGGGAAAGCCCAGTCCCAGCCATTGGCTTGCACCGGTCAGCGACGATACCGGGGTTAATAAACCCGAGAAGTTTACCGCCGGTAAAATACTCAGTACCGCGGCAGCAAATAACGCAGCAACCTGAGTTCGGGTAAAGGATGAAATCACCATGCCGAACCCGGTGGTCGCCCATACGTACAGCAATGCACCACTGCTCAATGTCAGCAGTGAACCGCGCACCGGCACCTGAAACAACAGCACCGCCATTAGCAGCAGGGTGATATAGCTCAAAAATGCAATGGCGACATAAGGGGCCTGTTTTCCGAGCAGGAACTCCAGCCGGGTAACCGGGGTTGAGCGGAAATTGGCAATAGAGCCGGTTTCCTTTTCGCGCACAATGCCAAGGGCGGTCATCATCGCCGGAATCAGTGCCAGCATCAGCATGACCACGCCGGGCACAATGGCAAACACACTTTTGAATGACTGGTTAAAGTGAAAGCGGGTGCTGACCGACACCGGCATACTGAGGCCGCTGGATTGAGGACTGGAAGCGGCCATCGTCTGTAATTCCTGCAGCATCAGGCCATCAACATAACCGGCGCTGGTTTCGGCTTTAAAGGGCATGGCACCGTCAATTAATACACCGATTTCCGGCTGCCAGCCAAGTAATAAATGGCGGCCAAAATCCGGCGGAATTTCAACCAGCATACTCAGTTGTCCACTGCGTAATTGTTGCATACCAGCGGCAAAATCCTGCGGGGCAGGCTGCTCGTCAAAATAGCGCGAACCGGATAATCCTTCGAGCAGCATCCGGCTTTCCCGTGACTGGTCCTGATCAATAACGGCGTATTTTAAATGATCAACATCAAACGAAATGCCATAACCAAAGGTCAGCATCAGTAACAGCGGGCCGAATAAGGCAAACAGCAAACGGATCGGGTCTCGCTGAATTTCCAGTGTCTCCCGCCAGGCATAAGCCCACCAGCGGCGCAGACTGAATGTCTGGCGTACAGGTTTCTGGCGCATGTTCTGTGCAGGAATGTCCTGACGGTCGGTCAGTGCTGACGCCGTCATTTCATGCTTTTCCGGGGTGTCTTTCAGCCCGGCGGCTTCACGCAGATAATCAACAAAAGCAATTTCCAGCGAGGTGCCGCCCCGCTGGTGCGCCAGTTCTGCCGGTTTACCCACCGCCAGCACCTTACCGGCGTGCATCAGCGAAATACGGTCGCAGCGTTCGGCCTCGTTCATAAAGTGGGTGGAGATAAAAATGGTTACCCCTTGTTCGCGCGACAGACGGATTAAATGAATCCAGAACTGATCCCGCGCCACCGGATCAACACCTGAGGTTGGTTCATCCAGAATTAAAATATCCGGCTGATGCAATACCGCCACCGCCAGTTGCAGGCGCTGACGTATGCCCAGCGGCAGGCTTTCCGGCAGGCTGTTCTCTACCTCGGTAAGACCGAATTCTTCCAGTACATGGGTAATACGCTCAGACCTTTGTTGTTCATTCAGCGCATAGAGTCTGGCGTGCAATTCGAGGTTCTGACGCACGCTGATTTCGCTGTACAGCGAAAAACTTTGCGACATATAGCCGACTTTTTTCCGCGTTTCCATATCGTTGGCCTGTGGCAACTGGCCAAATAAACGTGCTTCACCGGATGAAAAAGGTAAAAGCCCCGTCAGCATTTTCATGGTGGTGGTTTTGCCACAGCCATTGGAGCCTAAAAAGCCGAATATTTCACCGCGCTGAATACGGAAAGACACATCATTAACCGCAATAAAATCACCGAAACGCCGGGTTAAATGGCGGGCTTCAATGGCGGGTGGGCCATCGTGCTGTACCGCAGGCGGGACGACGACTTGGTGATGACCGGCGCGTTTTTCTTCCGGCAGCAGGGCAATAAAGGCTTTTTCCAGTGTATCGCAGCCGGTTTTATCCAATAATTCCTGTGGCGTGCCAGTGGCAATAATCTGGCCATCGTCCATCGCTGCCAGCCAGTCAAATTGCTGTGCTTCTTCCATATAGGCGGTGGCCACCAACACGCTCATCTGTGGGCGGTCGCGGCGGATATCCTGAATCAGCTGCCAGAATTGCATGCGCGATAACGGATCAACCCCGGTGGTGGGCTCGTCCAGTACCAGTAAATCCGGATCGTGAATCAGCGCGCAGCACAGGCCGAGTTTTTGTTTCATGCCGCCGGATAATTTACCTGCCGGACGTTCAAGAAAAGGTGCCAGACCGGTGGCTTGGGTTAAACGCTGAATACGGCTGTTGCGCTCGGCTTTATCCTGTCCGAATAAATGCCCGAAAAAATCCAGATTCTCCGCCACACTTAATGTGGGGTAGAGATTTTTGCCCAGCCCCTGCGGCATATAGGCAATACGCGGCAGGCTGGCACTGCGGTGTTGGCGGTTGTTGATATCACCATTCAGAACCGTCAGTTGCCCCGTTTGTAATTGGCATACACCGGTAATTAATGACAACAGGGTCGATTTGCCAACGCCATCAGGGCCGATAAAACCGGCCATTACGCCAGCGGGAATATCAATATCCAGCGGGGCCAGCGCCTGTATTTTTCCGTACATGTGGCTTAAGTTTCGGGCGCTGACAATGCTGCGTAACGCTTGCTGATTCATATCTGTATCCATACCTGTATTCATAGGTCAGGGTCTGCGGCCATCTTGGCTGTTACAGACGATTGTTGGCGGATATGAATATCAGGGCAGATGCACGGCCAGATTCGCTGGCCATTCCTGAGTCGTGTCGGTGCGCACATAGGCGCTGCCGCGAACGCCGGTTTTTACTTTTTCTTCATGCCGTTTCAGCAATTGCGGATCAATGCTGAGCTTAACCCGGAACATCAGATTATTGCGTTCTTCGCTGGTTTCTACCGATTTGGGCGTAAATTGCGCATCCCCGGCAATAAACGAAACGCGTGCTGGCACTACATATTCCGGAATCGGATCAAGAATTAACCGGGCCTCGTCGTTAATGCCCAGCTTGCCGACCTGAATCGCGGGCAGAAAAATGGTCATATACACCTCCGACACATCCAGCAGGGTAATTACCCGTCCACCGGCAGCGAGGACTTCTCCCGGCTGTGCCAGAACATACTGCACCCGGCCATTACGCGGGGCATAAATCTCGGTATCGTCGAGCAGGCTTTGTAACTCCTGCAGTCCGGCGCGGGCCGCTTCGATACTGGCCTGGGTTCTTTTCTCGGTTGCCTGAGCCAGACGCAGGGCGGCACTGGCGGATTCCTGCTGCGCTTCGGCCTGATCCAGTTTGTCCTGCGGCGCGACTTTTTGTTTAAACAGTGTCTGTGCCCGTTTTAATTCGGTATTGGCCAGCTTCAGCTGGCTTTGACGCTGGGATACGGCGGCGGCGGCTTCTTCGGCCGCCAGCTGCGCCTGAGCAATCTGTGCTTCGGCTTCGCGTTTTTTCGCCAGCAGTTGCTGGTTATCAATACGAACCAGCAGATCTCCGGCAGCGACCATCTGTCCTTCGCTGACCAGCACTTCGGCAATCCGGCCTGCCGTTTTAGTGGCGACTTCAACCTGTTCGGCTTCCAGTCTGCCGTTGGTTTCAACCACACCTTCCGGCAGTGACGATGGATTAAATAATGTCCAGGCCAGACTGCCGGCAATGGCGGTAATCATCAGACCGGCAGAGATAATTTTTTTCGTTTCCATGACACAAACTCCTTACGGGGGTTGAACAAGCAAGACTGTAAAACAGGGGGCTGGGCATATAATGCATGATCGACAAGGTTACTCAAGCCGGGTCATAAGGCTATTGATATTGCGCAAACTTCAGCAACAATGGCGACACTGCCCGTAAGGCGGTTCGCTGAGATCCGATTCAGGTTTTATGCGGCCTGGCTCTGTTTTATACCCGTGTCGTTGCATTTTCAGGACAGAGTGTCAGTCTCTGTTCACACTCAGTCGCTTAAAAAAGCGTGCGGACATCCCGTGAATAAAAATGCTCAGCAGCACCGTCAGTACCGTTGTGGCAAAGAGTTCGGCATGAGCCGGATTATTGTGGCTGAAGCCCAGCTGTTCGCTGACCAGCAGCAAATACAGAATGCTGGCAATACCACGCGGACCAAACCAGGCCAGAAACATCTGCGCCCGAAAGGGTAAGCCGCTGCCGGTCAGGCTGATCAATACCGGAATCATACGGATAATGGTCAGGCTCAGCAGGGCGTAAATCCAGCTGTTGAGGGTAAGGTGTGGCAGGGCATCCGGCACAAAAACCAGACCAAATAAAAAGAACATTGTCAGGCTGAGTAATTGCCCTTCAGCTTCGCCAAACTCTTTCAGGCGCTGCAGTACCAGAGTGTGATGTGATTGCAGAAAAAGACCGGCGAGAAATACCGCAATAAAACCATTGCCACCCAGAACTTCGGCACCGCTGTAGGCCAGCAGAGCCAGTGCCGGGGCTGATAAGCGCTGGAATGAAGCCGTCATCCACTGACGCCGGGCAGCGGTTTCGGTCAGCCGCCCGCCGATCCGCCCGGTGACCATTCCGCAGACAACACCAATAACGAATTGTTTGCCGATGAATAACAGCCAATGCAGATGATTAATGTCCGTACCGCTGTCAATGTCTGCCGTCAGCAGCGCCATCACAAATAATAACACCGGCAGGGCAATACCATCGTTCAGGCCGCTTTCCACGGTGATGGAATGACGCAACGATTCATCAATATCCTTTTTATTAAAAATAGACTGGGCAAGTGCCGCATCGGTGGGTGTCAGCATAATGGCGAGCAGGGCAGCCATTAACCAGCCAGCGCTGAATAACGGATAGGCGAGCAACGTACCGGCAGCCATGGTGAGTGGCAAACCAATGGCCAGCAGGCGAATGGGCAATACTTCAAATTTAACCAGATGAGCACGCTCAATCTGGCTGGCATCCACAAATAAAATCAGCGCCAGGGTAAATTCCGCGAGCACCATCAGGCCTTTGCCGTCGATTTCAGCGGTTACCCAGTCAAGCCAGACCGGGCCGAGTAAAATACCCAGGGCCGTAAACATCATCGGAGCTGTCAGCGCGGCCTGTTCTGTTACGCGGGAAAATAACGCATAAGCGAATACCGCAGCGGCAATCAACAAGGCAAGAGGTTCAGCCAGCATGGAAAAATCCTTTCCGGTTATTCTTCCCAGATAATACGCAGGGGTTCACCAAAATCATCGTAAATAACTTTCTTACGCGGACGACGGTTTTTTTTCTCCGCGGCCGGTTTGCTGTGTTTACGACCGGCGTCGCGTCGTTGATCGATGGTCTTTAACACATCAGTCAGGGGGGTACGTTCTTCTTTCGGTTTATCAAAGGCAAGAGAATGATCGTTATAACGGCCATTCTGCAATCCGGTGGCACCACGGGCCACTTCTTTCACTTCGCCACCCTGACGCAGAAAGTCATCGACTTCCTGATTCAGCTGATCGCGCAAATCGCGTTTACTCGGGCGTTTATTCATAGGCTCGCTTTAGCGTACGGATGTTCGTATGAGGGCCAGGAACAGGACTGACATGTCTGACGCTGCGGTTTAGTATAAAGCATCGAATAACAATAAGAATCCCAATGACACGGATACCAGCGCTTTTTCCGCGCAGTCAGCAGCGACGGTGAGCTGCCGAAACCGACTCCGGCAGGCGCCGGACAGGGTATGCGCCTGTCCTGACTGGCCTGACGCCCAAGCCACTCTGCACACGATGACTGGCGCACACACTGGCGGGGCTGGGCTGAAGCGAACCATCAGGACATGATCCGTGACGGATTATGGGGCATGCCCGGCATGCGTTATGGCGAACGGGCCATGTGGGGACAGGGCTTTTGTCATCGAGCGGGCGTTGAGAGAGGCCTGAGCCTGGCCGCGCACAAAGGCTGCGAACATTCAGACGCAACACCCTATACAAAGCAAACGCCGAAGTGCAGGAGCGGGCCATGCCCGCGATATCACCTGCGCAGCGGCTACACTCCCTCGTCCTGCCTTTTTTTGCCAAATTTCCTGCGCAATCTTGTCATGGTTTACCTGCCCGGTCTGGGTCACACTGAAGGCCGGATTGTATTCATCGCATCACCTGTGAACGGGTATTCCCGCCAGAAAAATTAATAACAACGTATAACAAGAGGCATGTCATGGAATTTAAAAATGTAGCCGCCATCGTCACCGGTGGAGCATCAGGTTTGGGCGAAGGCACGGTACGCGCACTGGCCGCCGAAGGTTGCCGGGTGGCGATTTTCGATGTACAGGAAGAGCGTGGCACGGCGCTGGCCAACGAAGTGGGCGGTATTTTTGTGCGCTGCGATGTGTCGTCGGCCGAGAGTGCCGAGGCCGCTTTTAAAACCGCACGCGACGCTCATGGCCTGTGTGGTATTGCTGTGAACTGTGCCGGTATCGCTCCGGCGGCAAAAATGGTTGGCCGCGAAGGGCCGATGGCGCTGGAGGCTTTTAACCGCGTTATTCAGGTCAATCTGGTGGGTACCTTTAATATTATGCGTCTGGCCGCAGCCGAGATGATGGAGCGCGAAGCCAATGCTGATGGCGAGCGCGGCATTATTATCTGCACCGCGTCGGTGGCAGCTTACGAAGGCCAGATTGGCCAGGTGGCCTACAGCGCTTCCAAAGGTGGCGTGGTGGCCATGACGCTGCAGTCAGCGCGTGAATTAGCACGCAGCGGTATCCGTGTTAATACCATTGCACCGGGTCTGTTTATGACACCGATGATGGCTGGTATGCCGCAGGACGTGCAGGACAGTCTGGCGGCGACACTGCCATTTCCGCAACGCCTTGGCCGTCCGGATGAATTCGGCATGATGGTGAATCAGATGGTTAAAAATCCGATTCTGAACGGCGAAGTCATCCGTCTGGATTGCGCCCTGCGCATGGCACCGAAGTGAGAACCGCATGAGCATTATTCAAGAACCTCAGGAACGCGCACTGTTCCGCGACAACGTAGCCCGCCTGCTCGACGCCGAAGTGGCTCCGCATTACGAGCAGTGGGAAAAAGACGGCATAGTACCGGCCCAAATCTGGCGCACGCTGGGTGAGTCGGGTTTGTTATGTGTCGATATGCCGGAAGAATTCGGCGGCTGCGGTGTGCCGTTCGATTACTCCGTCGTGGTCGGTGCTGAGCTGGCGCGCATGGGCTTTGGTGCACTGGCGACCAATGTGATGGTGCATTCCGATATTGTTGCGCCGTATCTGCAGCATATTGGCAGCGAGCAGCAAAAACAGCAGTGGTTGCCGAAAATGGCCAGTGGTGAAATCGTCGGTGCTATCGCCATGACCGAGCCTGGCGCGGGCAGTGATTTACAGGCCATGCGCGCGTCGGCCAAAAAAGACGGCGAGCATTATATTCTTAATGGTTCAAAAACCTTTATTACCAACGGTCAGCACGCCGGACTGGTGATTGTGGCGGCGAAAACCGACCCGTCTGCCGGTGCCAAAGGCATCAGCTTATTTCTGGTCGATACCAAGCTTGCGGGCTTCAGCCACGGCCGCAATCTGGAAAAAATCGGTCAGCATTGCGGCGATACGTCAGAATTATTTTTCGACAATATCCGCCTGCCGGCATCGGCGTTACTGGGTGAAGAAGGCATGGGCTTTGTTTACCTGATGCGCGAATTACCCCGCGAACGTCTGGTGATCGGTGCGCTGGCCTGTGCCGCCGCCCGTGGCGCACTCGATTTAACCGTTGCCTACACCACTGAACGTGAATTATTCGGCCAGAAACTCAGCCAGTTGCAGAATACCCGTTTCCGCATCGCCGAAATGGAAACCGAATACCGCGTTAATCAGGCCTTTATTGACCAGTGCATTGGCCAATACAGTGCCGGTGAACTGGATACCGCCACCGCCTCAATGGCGAAATACAGCGCTACCGAAATGCAGTTCCGCGTAGCCGATGGTTGCCTGCAATTATTTGGTGGTTATGGTTACACCTCGGAATACCCGATTTCCCGCGCCTTTACCGATGCCCGTGTGCAGCGTATTTATGGCGGCGCGTCAGAAATTATGAAAGAAGTCATTGCCCGTTCACTGTTAGGAAAATAGCACCCCTGACAGAAGCCGATAAAATGACAGCGCAGGGCAACAATCCAGATAAACCCCGATATATAAACAACAGCGGCTGGCTATCTGGTAACAATATTCAGCCAGGGATCGTCAGCCCAAAAATTCCGGAGCAAAGTATGCACAATAATGACGTCGTTATTTGTGGGGCAGCCCGCACCCCGATGGGCGCTATGCTGGGCGAATTAAGCAGTATACCGTCACCCAATTAGGCGCGATGGTGGGTAAACCCGACGCTGAACGAGGTGCCATTGTGAAAGCCTGTGTGGTGTTACGTCCGGAATATGTCAGCGATGAGGCGCTGGCGAAAGAATTACAGCAGCATGAGGGTAAATGCCTGTCGACCCACGCCTTCCCGCGAGAGATTGAATTTGTTGCTGAGTTGCCGGAAACCTCCAGCGGAAAAATTCAGCGTTTTATGTTGCGCAAGCAGGCGGAAGAGGAAGCAAGAGCTGCTTCTCATTAATCGGATTAATACAGGGTAAAAAATCTTCGGCACCACTGAGTGATTCAGGGGTGCTTTGGCATTATCCCTCTGGAAATCAGTAGTTTTCTGCTTATAATAGTGAGATTTGATAATAGGGATGATGGTCATGAACAGGATTTCTCTGAAGCAATTGAGACTGTGCCTTTTACTGCTTATTTTCTGTATTCCCGGCTGCAAGGATGACCGTGATCAGGAGCCTGCCAGGCTTTATGTCGCGGAATCCGGCAGTGGGGAGTTGCGCATTCTGCCTGAAGCCGATACCTATGAGCTGCTGACGGCGCAGCATGATGATCATCTGCTTTGGTTTGATGATCGTCCGGGACGCGATTCGGGCTCAGTGACGATCACTGATTTTGTTGATCGCATCTGGCCCGCCTATTTTCGCGGTTATCGGCCTAATGTGGCGCTGGCCATAAAAGATGTTAATGGCGATTGGTCAATTGCATGGGGACAGATCAACGAACTCCGCCAAGATGCCGCATCTGAGCGCCTGAGCTGGACAATCACAACCGATCACCAGTTGGAAACCGGTGCCTTACAAAAAGTGATTCTGTATCTTGATAACGAAGGGGCGTTAATCCCGCGCAATCAGGATCATGTGTTCTTTCAGGCCGCTGCATCCGGAGAATGGATTCGTTCCGGCGATGAATTGGTACTGAAATTATCCAGCCCCCTCGACCATCTGCTGATGCTGCCGCTCACTTCGGTTGAGCATTTCAGTCTTATTGACATGGATTTCTGGCTTGAAACGATCTGGCCTGACAGTTTTGTGAAGTCATTACCCAATGCCGCCGTTACGGTTGAGTCTGGCGGTGAGCTGCACAGCGCAGCGGTAACCTTAAGCCATCCTGAATGGGCTCAGGCAACACAATCCCTGACGTATCGCGCGCAATTTATGCACGGTTCTGTGCCACAGACAGCAGGCCCAGTTTTTGTGTATATCGATTCCTATTATTACGACCCAAACGACGAGAGTTATGGGATAAAAGATGAATATAAGGTCATTATAAATGAGGAGGGCTATTACAAGGTGTTTCCCGCCAGTTTAGAAAATTCTCTGGGCTGGGAAGACGCTGGTTTTTACGGGAACTTGTCTGAGTGTCTTGATTACATTGGGGAGGTTTGGGTCGATATGCGCCCAATTTCTCTGCGTAAAAAGATGCTTGAATTCGAGTCCTTAAATAACTGAACGCAGGCAATGAATGCCGCCGCCGTAGACTCGGCGGCGCTGATTCGAGGTCCGGCATAATCATTGCGGGATGTGTAGGCGATAACCTTCTGACGGGAAATAATCTGTATCAGTGGTGGTATTATTTTTCCTTTTCCCCATCATTGCCGCAGCCGTTGATTGAACAGGCCTCACACCGTTGCTGGCCGGTCAGCCAGCCGGAAATCCGGTAACGGTTGCGCGCAAACCACAGGTAAACCTGATCGGCGAGCAAACGGATAACCGGCCAGCGTAAGGGCGCAATCCAATAGCCCTTGCCGACCAGTTGCCAGGCGCGGTGAGTAACATCGAGGCCGCGCAGCCATTCGCCGTTATCCTGAATGGCCAGCAAGATGCTGCTGGCTTCTGCTTTATTAACCTGCGGCCAGTGTTCGCTGAAGCCCTCACTCTGGATATCGACCAGTAGCATCCGCCCGGCAGTATCCAGCCGGGTAAGATGCTTCATTTCACGGACGCAAAGCGGGCAGTAACCGTCATAAAACAGAGTGAGTTCGGGCATCGGGTTCTCCGTTCTTCAGCGTTTAAGTTGACTCGATGTTAATGGAAAAGGGCACTGGCTTCTGCTGCTTTTTGTCAGTGATTGCCATACAACAATGCGGGTAACTGCTTACATCAGCGGATGACTTCACGGTTTATTGATGACGGCCGCGTCATCCGTCATTGTGGGTAACGTGCCGGGTTATAGCGGCTGCACAGCAGCAAGGCGGCAGCATACATAATGGCCAGAGCCAGCCAGGCGGAGCTGAAATTACCCAGCTGATCGCGCACACTTCCCATGATGAGTGGCGTCATTGCCGCCAGACTGTAGCCGTAGCCCTGCACGTTGCCAATTAATGACCCGGCCTGTTGTGCATCCGTGTGATGATCCATTGTCACGATCATAATCATCGGAAATTGTCCGCCAATACCCAGTCCCAGTAGTGTCAGGGGTATGAGCACTATGGGCATTGATGCCAGGGTGAATGCCGCAGAAGGCAACGGCACTGCACCTGTCAGCGGAAAATACGCCAACCAGATAAAACCACCGATGGATAATATCAGCACGCTGAACAATACCCGGCGGCGGTCGGGATTGCCTGCGGCCAAGGCCGGAAAAAGTAATCCGGCGGTGACTTCGATGGCGGTCAGATAACCCAGCATTAGTCCGGCTTCTGTGTTGCTGTAGCCAAGGTCAATCAGAAACGGTGGCAACCAGGCCAGAACGCAGACATAACCCGCGGCTGCCATGCTGAAGGTCGCGACTAACGACATAAGACGGTAGCGGCTGAGGCGTTGCGCCGTTGTCTGTTCAGGCAATGGCTCAGAGAATATTTCAGCGTCTGTTGCCGGAGGCTGAATGTAAGTCCGTGCTGTCCAGCGCATCCAGGCCACTAAGGCGACAACCGCCAGTACCGTCCAGAAGGCCAGTGCGGCACGCCAGCTGGCCAGCCACTGTGCCAGAAAAGGAGTAAGCCCTGCGCCTAACGCCGCACCCGCCATAATGGCGCTGACATAAAATCCCATGATTCTGGCGCTGTCGCTGGCGAGTGACTTAACCACAATCGGCAGTGTTGCCTGAATAACGGCAATACCGGAGCCGGCCAGTAATGCGGTCAGTAGTAATAACGTGGCATTCAGACTGCCAGCATCGATCAGGCGCAACAGGTTGGCGAGCAATAACAGGGCTAAAGCGCCCTGAATGAGACGCGCCAGACTGATATGACGGCGCAGCCATAACGTAACAAAGCAGCCGATCCCCATTGCCAGTACCGGCAGCAGGGTCAGCCAGGCAACGCCGCTGAAACTCAGCCCGGTATCCTGTTGCAGCAGGGTTACAACCGGGCCGATGGCCGCCAGTGCCGGGCGCAGATTCAGGCCAACCAGAATGCAGACCAGGATCAGGGGGAGTGGCGAGGTGCGTTGTTCAGGCTGTGCTGCTGCGTGCGCGGTTGAGTGATGCAGTGGAGGGTTTACCGGTATAGCCGGTGTGACGGACTGTGGCATAAATAGTCTTCTCAATAATGAAACCGGCGGCTACGATAAGACCTCAACTTAACTTGAGGTCAAGCGTTATGCCGCAACCGGTTGCCGCCGAAAAAACCGCACTGAGCGTGGGCGAAATTGCCCGGCGTTGTGATATTCCGGTCTCCACTGTGCATTTTTATGAAACAGAAGGCTTAATCCGCAGCTGGCGAACGGCGGCGAATCATCGCCGTTACAGTCGTCATGTGCTGCGCCGCATTGCGGTTATTAAAGTGGCGCAGCGTACCGGTATTGCTCTGCGGGACATTAAACAGGCACTGGCCGTATTGCCCGAAGACAGTGCGCCGACCGCTGCGCAATGGCAAGCCATGTCGCGCCAGTGGCAGACATTACTGCAACAGAAGATTGCCGATCTGAATGTATTGCAGCAGCAACTCGACAGCTGCATCGGCTGCGGTTGTTTATCATTAACCGATTGCCCGCTGCGTAATCCGGGGGATTGCCGGGCGAAGGAGACGGTTGAGGTGGTAGGGTACTGATACTTTTTGTGGAATACGGACACTGATCAGCCATTATCTGCACCGCAGAACGGGCTGTCAGTTCAGTCCTGCCAGATCACCGCTTTCTTTCAATTGCCGTTCTTCGCGCTGGCGCCAGCGTTCGGCACTGGTCTCGCTCAGATACTGACGGCGGATCTGGTAGCGTTGCTGCAGCCTGTCTTCGGCACTGGTGGCGTCTGCGGCTTCGTACAGACTGATCAGGCGGTTAACGTGGTCAATCGCATCGCTGCTCAGGGCGCTTAATGGCTGGCCATGCTGGCTGGCAAATTGCTGTTGCTGTTGCTCGTACCAGGCCAGACGGTCTTTTAATGGCCAATTTTGGGCCTGCGTTAAAAAATCCTGAAAACGCTGATTAAAACGCATCCCATCGCGTTGGGCAGCGAAGACTTTATGGCTGATGTCGGTGCCGTAAAGAGCATCCTGAGTGGCCCAGTATTGTTCAAAAAACTGCAGCGGATTTTCAAAGTCACTCAGCGGTGAGCGTTGCTGGAATTGTTTCAGCGGTTGTGGGTTTTCCCGGCTGAGCGAAATAAAACGGCTGGCCTGCTCCAGAGTCAGGCCCTGACTTTCCGCCACGGATACCAGCAACTGCTGTTCGCAGAGTTGCTGTATATCGCCGTCGCCAGCGTTGCGTTCAAAGGCCCGGCTGAGTTGCTGCTGGCAGCGTTGCTGCAAACGCTCAAGCCCGGCATTGGGGTCGGCCTGCCATTCGCTTTCGCGCCAGTGCAGGGTATTCAGTGATTGGGTCAGCTGTTGAGCGGCGGCCTGCTGGGCGCCGCGCAGTAAACTCTGGTGCAGGTGTTCACGCAATGACGCCGGGACATCGGCCAGCCGGTGTCCGCTGGCCGGATTCTGCGCGGACGTTGCCTGCGCGGCCGCATCACCGCTGACCTGAATCAGCGGTGCGCGTTCTTGTAACAATAACAGTGTGAATCCGGCGGCGAGTGCGGCAAGCAGCACCAGCCGGACGGCTTGTTTACGATGCATCGGCGTGGTCACTTACGGCTGGCAGAAATCAATTTCGGTCAGACTGCCGTAATGGTCGCTATGGGTGTAGTAGGCGAGGTAACGCTGGCCATTCTGACCGCGCCATTCCGGGGCCCAGACGCTGGTGTTCACGCGGGTAACACCGCAGCCGGTCGCGGGTGCCGCGATGCTCCAGTTGGCGGCATCGAATACCAGAGTGTAATCAAACCAGGCGTAATCGTCGGTCGCCAGTCCGTTCGGACCGGTGTCTTCACAGCAGGCGTCTTTTGGCCAGTAGGTATATTGCAGACCATCGCGTACTTCCGTGTTCTGGTTGCGCACCAGTGCCATCTGATCCCACAGGCTGTTTTGGGTCACATTCTGCACCGCCGCCGGATTCTGCAGATCGGTATTAAAATCACCCCCGAAAATAACGGCCGCTGGTGGGAATTGTGCGGCGTTGGCGTCGATTTTTTCTTTGATCCAGTGGATGGCTTCATTCATCTGGCCACGGCGGGCGTTATCATCGCTGCTGTTGCCGCCAAAATGTTGCGCACTGCCGTACACCAGGTGAGTGTTGAACACATAAATGTACTGGCCATTTTTTTCGACGATGGCACCGATCACGCCTTTGCCTTTAACGCCATCAATACCGCTGGTGGCACTGTATTTGTGGTAGCCCAGTTTTTTGGCGTAGCCGTGGCGCGAGAACATCATCAGGCCCGGACAGTCGTCTTCGATATCGCTGCCGTTGCAATAGTTGCTGCCACCGCCGTAGGTGTCTTCAAAACCACGGGCGGCAAAATCAGCGACCGGGCCGTCTTCGTACATATCGTCGTAATCCCAGGCTTCCTGCAGGAGAATGACATCCGCGCATTCCGTTACTTTGCCCAGCGATTGTTCCATCTCATCACCGAAGTCATAAACAAAACCCACGTTGTGGAAAATGTTATAAGTAACCGCCGTAAAATCAGCGCTGTTATCACAGGCAGGGTTCGTTACCCAGGTGGTGGTGAAATGGGTATCAAAGTATTCCAGCTCGGAAACAGCCTCGTACCACTGCAGTGGATGCGTGGAATAGTGACTGTTCATGCTTGGGGTGGAAGAACCGGCCTGAACCTGAGTGGTCAGCACCGGGGTCAGCGCCAGCAGCGCTACAGCAACGGCTTTCATGGAATTATCCTTTGTGGTGAGTTTTTAGGGTTTTGCCGATTCTGCACGATGGAACCATTTTGGCAATTCACTGGCACGCAATGCCGCAGAAATCAGGCATAATCAGGCTGCATTGGCCCGCAGGGTGGCAAATGACGACGCGTCATTTGGCCTGATCAGCCACAGCAACAACAGGACCGAACATGATGGATAGCGATGACAAGGTGATGAAAGGCCGGTACAGCACAAGCGTGCTGTTATGTATGTTGTCAGCGGCGCTGCCGGCACAGGCATGGCAGCCTCAGGGGTATGCCGCGCTGGCTTTGGGGCTGAGTGCTCAGACCATCCCGGAAGAGCGTACCGACGATGGTGAGTCTGATACCCTGTTGACCGATCTGGTGTATGCCAGAGGCGGCATTGAGTGGATTCCGGGCGTCAGTACCGGTCTGGGTTTATGGCTGTGGGGCGATAAAAACATTAATGAAAATGCTGAAAGCCCGCAGTTCGACGGTATCAGTGCGGGCTGGGATGTTACCCTGCGTTTACCGCTGGCCAATGGCGTCGGCCCCTGGGTGCGTTATGGTCGTCATTGCTGGAGTACTGCGGTGAACGGTGTGCTGGAGCCCTGGTCAGACGATGGTTGTTCCACCCTGCGCAGTGCCGGTTTTAATTTCCCGCTGCCAAACCAGCAGGATGTCGTGCTGTTCGCCGAGTATTCCACCACTGAATTCAACGATATTGACGCTGACAGTATAATGGCCGGCGTGCGTGCACATTTTTAACGGATGTTTATTCCTGCTCCTGATGAGGTTTTATGTTTGAGTTTTCGTTAATGCAGCTGGCGTTGTCGGCGTTGGTTTTATCATCGGCGGCTGCCGCTGTGTCCTGGCTGTATCAGCGTACACAGATGCAGAAAATTCAGCAGCAGCTGGCGCAGGAACAACTGCTGTGGCAGCAGAGCGAGCAACAGTGGCAGCAGAAAGAACAGCAATACCAGCAACAGAATGCCCAACTGAGCCAGAGCCTGAATGCGCAGCAACAGAAACTGGAGCAGGTTCAGCAGGAGCTGCAGCAGCAGAATGTTGCTCAGGCGCGCTGGCAGGAACGCAGTGAAAATCTGCAGCAACAGGTTCAGCAACTGGAGCAGCAGCGTCAGGAGCAAAACCGGCAGCAGCAGCAGTTACAGCAGCGGGCCAATGAGTTACAGCAACAACTGGCCACGGAGCAGGAGGCGCGCGCGCAACAGCAGCGCAGTGCCGAAGAAAAGTTAGCGTTGCTGGAACACAATAAAGAACAGCTGCTGAAAGAGTTTGAACATTTATCGAATAAAATATTTGAGCAAAAACAGCAACAGTTCGGTGAGCAGAGTCAGAAAGGCCTGAACTCATTATTAATGCCGTTTAAAGACCAGCTCGAAGGGCTGCGTAAAAAAGTTGACGACGTTTATGTCAACGACGTTAAAGACCGCACCGAGCTGAAAACCCAGATCGAAAACCTGCACAAACTCAATCAGCAGATTACTGCCGAAGCTCATGCCTTAACCACGGCATTACGCGGTGAGAAAAAAATGCAGGGCAACTGGGGTGAAATGGTTCTGGAAACCGTGCTCGACCGTTCCGGCCTGCGTAAGGGTGAGGAATATCAGCGCGAGCAGAGTCATCAGAACGATGACGGTAAAACCTATCGTCCGGATGTGATTATTAATTTACCGGAAAATAAACACATCATTATTGATTCCAAAGTCTCGCTGAATGCCTATACCGACTACGTTAACGCCGCAAGCGACAGTGAGCGTGATACCGCAGCGCGTCGCCATGTGGAGGCCATCCGCAACCATATCCGCAGCCTGAGCGATAAAGCCTATCAGCAATTAACGGGCCTTAACTCGCCGGACTTTGTTTTTCTGTTTATGCCGATTGAGCCGGCCTTTATGCTGGCCTTTCAGCAGGACGAAGCGTTATTCAATGAAGCCTTTGAACGCCGCATTGTGGTGGTAACCCCCACCACGCTGCTGGCGACGCTGCGCACCGTTGCCAGCATCTGGGCCATTGAACGGCGCAGTAAAAGCACCGAAAAACTCGCTGATCAGGCGGCTAAGGTGTATGAAAAACTGGTGATCGTGGTCGAGAAATTCGAAAAAGTCGGCAGCCAGCTGAATACTGTACAAAAAAGCTATGACGATGCCTGGAATTCAATGAAAAGCGGCCGTGGCAATCTGCTCAGTCAGAGCGAGAAGTTTTTACAGCTGGGCGTACGGGCGAAAAAAGAACTGTCGCGTGATCTGGCGGAAGAAGCGCTGGAGCAGGATGGTCAGTTATTGCTGGATGACGTCTCAGAGGAGTCCTGAGTCTGATTGACAGGTCAGCGGGTGGCGGCCAGTGCTGGCCGCTCCGGTATCCATCCGTTAGAATGCGCCCCCTGCACAGAATCTGGTCAGTTTGCCATGTCCGACTTCGATCAACAGCCCGATACCATTTTTAATACGCCGCAGCCGAAAGTCGCCAGCTTTACCTTCGACAGTGCGGTGGCGCGTGTCTTTCCGGATATGATTAAACGCTCAGTGCCGGGCTATGCCGAAACGGTAGCGATGTCCGGTATTATCGCTGGCCGTTACGCGCAGCCGGGCTCCAATCTGTACGATCTGGGCTGCTCGCTGGGTGCGGTCACTCTGGCCATGCGCCATGCGGTGACAGCGGCTGATTGCCGCATTATCGGTCTGGATAACTCCGCCTCGATGATTGAGCGGGCCGAGCATTATGTGGCGCTGGACGAAGGTCAGGTGCCGGTCACCATGGCCTGTGCCGATATTCTTGAATACCCGCTGGAAAATGCCTCCGTCACAGCACTGAATTTTGTGCTGCAGTTTATTGCACCCGGGCAGCGTCTTTCATTGCTCAGCAATATTGCCGCTGCGACCTTGCCGGGCGGGGCGCTCATTCTGTCAGAGAAACTCTGCTTCGGCGCTGACGAGCAGTTGCTGCAGGACGAACTGCACCTCGACTTTAAACGCGCTAATGGTTACTCCGATCTCGAGATTGCCCAGAAGCGCAGTGCTATTGAAAACGTACTGATTCCGGAAACAGAACAGACACATATCGAACGCCTTAAAGCAGCCGGTTTCCGTCAGGTGATCCGCTGGTATCAGTGTTTTAATTTTGTTTCTTTTTTAGCGGTTAAATAATGACTGAGCGTGACGACATTCTGCACTGGTTTGATGATGTGCTGACCTTTATGCAGGAAGGCAAACTGGCGCGCTGGGCGGCGGTATTACCTCAGCAGCTGGAGCTTGTTCTGCAGGAAAATGAACATGGCGATCAGCAGCGCTGGCTGCATGCACTGCAACAGTTACCCGCCATTGAGCAGATTAATGCCGATTTAAACCGTCATGATATCGCCCTCAGCAGTGATGTGATTACCAGCGCTCAGCAGGAGCAATTACAACAGGCGCTGGAAGGGCTGATTCCCTGGCGTAAAGGGCCATTTCAGTTTTTTGGCACACACATCGATACCGAATGGCGCTCTGACTGGAAA
Organism: Saccharospirillaceae bacterium; assembly: GCA_021208685.1. GTDB lineage: Bacteria > Pseudomonadota > Gammaproteobacteria > Pseudomonadales > Oceanobacteraceae > Venatoribacter. Next base: position 980 of record JAJOJJ010000038.1, on the reverse strand, counting down.
TGGGATCGGGTGGCACCACACCTTACGCCACTGGATGGCCGGGTGGTGCTGGATGTCGGCTGTGGTTCCGGTTACCACATCTGGCGTATGCTCGGTGCCGGTGCTTACCGGGTGATCGGAATTGACCCGTCGCGCTTATTTTTAATGCAGTTTCAGGCGTATAAACGCTATCTTCAGGCTGCAGGTCACTGTGCCCGCGCCGATTTATTACCGCTGAAAATGGAAGATGTGCCGGGCAATTTAAAAGCCTTTGATACGGTGTTTTCCATGGGCGTTCTGTATCACCGTAAGTCGCCGGTCGATCATTTGCAGGAATTAAAAGATGCCCTGCGTCCCGGTGGTGAACTGGTACTGGAAACCCTGGTGATTAATGGCGCACTGGGCGAAGTATTCATGCCGGAAGACCGCTACGCCATGATGCGCAATGTGTGGTTTATTCCCAGCACGGAAACCCTGCTGCTCTGGTGTCGCCGCGTCGGCTTTAAAAACGCACGCGTAGTGGATCTCAATCAGACCTCGCTGGAGGAGCAGCGCACCACCGACTGGATGCATTTTAATTCACTGGCGGATTTTCTCGACCCGCAAGACCGCAATAAAACCGTTGAAGGATATCCGGCACCGTTACGTGCGGTCATTATTGCTGAAGCCTGATCTTTACTGATCAGTGAATTAATAGTGTAATCCGCACTGCGTTTAAACATCCCGGCCAGTGCCGTAAGGCTGTCACTTAAGCCGTCATCTCGTCATTGCGGCGAGGTGCTTCGAAGCAATCGCTCACGCATATCGGCCAGATTGCCGCGTCGCCAGGTCTCCCGGCAATGACGGTGCTTATCAAAAAGCCGCATGGTGGGAGCACTGCTGTCCCGCAGTTTTTAATCAGCACCATAGCGGACAAAAACAGCACTTTTTAACATCAAGGCCTGTTGCCTCCCAGGGGAACTTATCCCCTTGCCGGCGGGCCGACCCCAGCTTCGCGCTTT
>JAJOJJ010000037.1 GCA_021208685.1 Saccharospirillaceae bacterium | reverse complement strand
AATGCTGGCTTGTGCGGAAAGTTGCAGAGCCGACTCGACCCACTCGACAGGGATATTTTGGGTAAAGGTAGAAAGGTCAGAGAAGTTGAACAGGTCACTCAGATCAAGCAGGGACTGTTGAAAATGCATAAAAAAATCCGGCATCAGGGTTCTGATACCGGATTTTCGTAAAAGCCCGTTCGTGCTTCAAATGCTTAAGTGAACAGCATTACCGCATCTGCGGGGTTTTTTATGTCGTCAGGCAGCGGTTCTGCCTGACTTCAGAGTACCTCAGGAAACCGCGTCAAATACCTTGCTGAAGCTCGACTGTTCATGGATATCAATCGGCAACTGCAGCTTGCGTGAAATATCACTGGCTGAAAAAATGCCACGGATCTGATGCATTTGCTCATCCACCACCAGACAGTGCTGCTGATGATTGTCTTTCAGAAAATTCACAACATCATTGATACTGGCATGGTTTACTTCATCAATATTCAGCGCCAGCAAATCGCTTTTGCGGATCATCAGATCGGTGACCTGAATGTCTTCCCGGCTGTGATGAAGCTGTGCTGCTTTAGCCATAATATTCTGTTCTGATAATTCACGTGAACTGATCACACCAACAAAATGGTTATTGTCATCCACAACCAGTTTCATGCGGACATGGGTTTTAATCATCGTATTGCGGGCATCGACAGCCGACATGGCGGCATCAATAACAAGGGGTTCTGTTGAATAAAAATCGGTGAAAAACTGCACGGCACGGCTGTCCAGAGTATAACGTGGTGACTGCTCCGGATAGACCAGTTCGTCCACACTCACTACCGGATAAAGTGTTAATTTAGGCATAATAAACTCCTGATCATTCAAGGATGCCATCAGCTGGCGACCAACATAAAAACCTGAAAACAATGAGGTTAACGTCAGGCTAACGGTGGCGCACGAATGGAAAATAAAGACAGATACTGATGATTGAATGACGACCAGAGCATAGTCTGGTTGTAATCAGGAGAAATGTATCGCGCAGGAATATGGAACCGGATCTGCTCAGAATCGTCACCCATGCCGGTATCTGCAATCACCGGCATGACTGAATCATCATCAGGCTGCCATGACTCCTGAGTGTCGTTTGGCGCTGCAGGAAATTCTCCTGCCAGAACACGGGAATCAGGATTGAACAGCAATAAACAGCAGAGCAGCAGACGCAACATCAGGGAGCAGTCTCCGGTGATCTGACCGAAAGGATACATCCAGTCTAGTTGGTAAGATTCACTCCGGCCACGAGGGTTCCGTTAACTTATGTTGCAAGGTGCTTTTGTGTGTACGGAATAATTCAGGTTACGTAGTACTATGCCGTGTATGTTTGCCTCTCAGTGAGGGATTGTTATGAGTCGTCAAAATACGCTATTTGATCGTTTCAGGGGCTCTTTGCAACATGGCAGGCTCGACTGGATTGGCCTGCGCCCGGGGCGGCGTCAGGCGGTTGTGGCAGTATCGCAGACTTACGCCATTGCTGATCTGGGTCTGGAAGGTGATCGCCGTTGTCAGGGCTCGCCCGGTTCGGCCCGCCAGGTAACGCTGATAAATGCCGAGCATATTGAGGCCGTGGCGAAACTGTTGCAGCGCGAGGTCATCGATCCGGCCTTGTTGCGGCGTAATCTGGTGATCAGCGGTATTAATTTACAGGCGTTGCGTTATCAGCAATTCCGTATAGGTGATGCGGTATTTGAGGCAACCGCGTTATGCCATCCCTGCTCACGTATGGACGAAGTGCTGGGTCTGGGTGGCCATGCGGCGATGCTTGGACACGGCGGTTTATGCGCCAGAATATTGCGTGCCGGAAAAATTCAGGTGGGTGATGCTCTGGTCTGCCTGGCCGAAGGCGAGCGTCTGTCGGAGTAATGTCTTTTATGTCTTTCTTTTGATATTCGTGCTGCTATTAATCAGTTGGTTCTTGATCATTCAGATTATGCAAGGCTGCAGATATCTGCTTTTTTGGAGCCATTTTTTCAACGATCTTTATGGCTCTTTATCTTCTGATTCGGTCGAGTAACCATCGAATAGAGTAAAGTACCTTTCCGGGTATATCAGTACTGGCTTTTTGGGATTTTTCTTATGCCTGATCATTGGGCTGAATCCATGCGTGTTTTTTGATGGGGAGACATGGCTGGGTCATTTTGTTATTGAAAACCCAGTTGATTATTGTACTTTTATCGTGCTCCCGATATTGCTGTATCAGTTCCTGTTCAGATATTGCTTTCGTCAGTGAACAGCTTATGAAAAGGAATTGGTATGCCGACCAACTCAGAGAGCTATTCCGGGCCTGTTTAATGAGTGTTAACAGTCCCCGGTTAGTTCTTAAGAACGACCCGTCTTTCCGCAATCCTGCGGCCGGTCAATATCCTGCACTATGCCTTTATCCGTCAGTGGCAGCCGGTAAATATCCTGTGGGTTGTCGGCCAGCAGGCGGCGGGCACCTTCGTCACCCTGACACTGAATCAGGGCACAGGCGTAGTTGCGGCTGAAGCCGACCGGATGGCCGTTTAAGGTTTTGCCTGTGTCTGTCGCTGTGCACGGCAGTACCGGGCGCACAATGTTGTGCTGGTGCAGGGCTGCGGCCACGCGCTGGTAGGTGGCTGGCTGGATAAAGGGCATATCGGCCAGCGCAATCAGCCAGCCATTCCAGTGCTGGGTGGCGTGTACACCAAAGGCCAGGCTGTGGCCCATACCAAGACCCGCTTCCGGGCAGATGCCCCAATCAATGCTGAGCTTATCCAGAGCATCGCCCCATTGCTGGTCACCGGGGCGCAGCACCACAAATACCGGCAAACCGCTGGCGCATATTTGCTGAAGGGTAACAAACAGCATGGGTTGCGGTTCTGCAGATTCCGGCAGCGCTATGCTGGCCAGACGCTTGTCGCCGCCAAAGCGTTCGCTCTTGCCGGCAGCCAGCAGAATCACGCCAACCGGGGCATCGGTATTGCTCATATTCAGAGGGTGCTCCGCACAATCGAAGGCTGATGACAGTACCACAGCAGGCCCAAAGGGAATACGCGGTATTAGCCGCGCTGCGGACGCTCCGCCAGCAGGTGGGCGAGTATGGAAAGTGCGATTTCATAGGGCGTTTTACTGCCGATATTCAGACCAATGGGCGCATGCAGGCGCTGCAGCTGAGCAGCACTGACGCCCAGTCCGGCGAGACGCTCACGGCGTTTGGCGGAGGTCGCCAGCGAGCCCATGGCGCCGATATAAAAGGCCTGAGTGTCGAAGGCGTCGAGCATGGCCATATCGTCGAGGCGCGGATCGTGGGCCAGCGCCACAATGGCACTGTGGGAATCGGCAAAGTGCTGGCTGATCAGGCTATCGGGCATGGCGCACCGCAGTTCGGCGCCGGGGGCGTCGAAGCCCTGCAGAAATTCCTCACGGTGGTCGCAGATGGTCACGGCAAAACCGGCCGGTTGTGCCAGCGCCGCCAGATGTCGGGCAACTTCACCGGCCCCGATAATCAACAGCTGGTACGCCGGCTGAAACGGCTGAATAAAGTATTCATCGTTTAATTGGCAGTCGTACTGTGAGCCATCTTGTTGCAGCAAACTCAGGCGCTGCTCTGATGCATGCAAACTCACCTCGCGCACAAAGGGCGCGCGTGAACTCAGCCAGGTCAGCATCTGCTGAATACCGGCCAGATCGGCTTTACCCAGTCGTTGCAGCAATATCTGCAGATGACCACCACAGGGCAGGCGATAGCGTGCCTGCTCGGCGGCATTGTCACCGAAGAGCATCAGCCTGGGCTGGCTGCCATCCACCTGACCGGCACGCAGCCGGGCAATCAGATCTTCTTCCACGCAGCCACCCGACAGTGAACCGGCCATGCCGAAGTCGGCCGACCAGGCCAGCAGCGAGCCGACCGGACGCGGGCTGCTGCCGTAAGTGGCGACCACGGTAGCCAGCCAGACCGGACTGCCCGCACTCAGCCATTGGGCGGCGGAGTGCAGTACATGCCGATCAGTGTCTGCAGCAGACGGGTGCATACGATGCTCTGAGCCTTACGCCAGCTGCAACGGCAGACGGCGCAGACGCTGGCCGGTGGCGGCAAACAGCGCGTTGGCGACCGCCGGTGCCAGTGGCGGCACGCCCGGTTCACCGACGCCGGTCGGTTCGTACTGGTTGTCGGCAATATCGACCACAATCTGTGGTGCTTCCGGCATACGCAGCAGGGCGTAGTCGTGGAAGTTGCTTTGTTGTACCGCGCCGTCTTTCAGCGTGATATTGCCGTACAGCGCGGCGGTGAGCGCGAAGATAATGCCGCCTTCCATTTGTGCGCGGATCATATCCGGGTTAACCGCCTGACCGCAGTCAACGGCGCAGACCACACGCTTAACGCTGAAGGTTTTACCCTCAACCTGTACATCGGCAATCTGTGCGACCCAGGTGTTAAAGCTTTTATGAATCGCCACACCCTGATGGCAGCCCGGCAGCGGACGACCCCAGTCGGCCAGTTGCGCCACCCGGCGCAGCAGGCTTTGTGCCCGTGGATGCCGGGCCAGCAGCTCAAGGCGGAAGGTCAGCGGGTCCTGCTTCTGCTGGTGAGCCAGTTCGTCGATAAAGCTCTCGGTCACAAAGCCGTTGTGCGAGAAACCGACCGCACGCCAGTAACCCACCGGTACGCCCGGTTCGCTGTGGATAAAGCGCACGTCGATATTGTCCAGCGCGTAAGGCACGTCGTTGGCTCCTTCGTAGCCGGAGCTGTCTTTCGGCGCCAGAATGCCTTCGCCCAGCTTGCCGGCACCGGCCAGCATCGGGAACATAAACTTCGGCATAAAGGGATACTGCGCCGGGGCGGCATCGCCGACAAACCACTCGAATACTTTCGGGTGAGCAATGCGGTGCTGCCAGCCGCTGGTTTTGCCATCGGCGCCAATCGTTGCCTGTAAACGATGCAGGCTGGCCGGGCGATACCAGTCGTGGGCGGTGTCTTCTTCACGGCTCCAGATCAGCTTCACCGGCTGTTGCAGGCGGTCGGCAATCACCGCACATTCGGCAACGTAATCCTGCAGGATGCGGCGGCCAAAACCGCCGCCAATCCAGGTGGTGTGAATCACAATATCGTTGAGGCTGTAGCGGCTGTGCTTAGCGGCGGCGACCCGTGCCATGCTGGCGGACTGGGTCGGCGCCCAGACTTCCATGCCATCGGCGTCGGCCTTCACCACGCAGTTCTGTGGCTCCAGCGTGGCATGGGCCAGATAGGGCAGCTGATACTCGGCGCTTAAGGTGCTGGCGGCCTGTTCGGCGGCAGCGCTGAAGTCGCCATCGTCGCGTACCTGTTCACCGTCTTCGTTATCCAGGTCGCGGGCGTACTGAGCAAAAATAGCATCGCTGCCGGGCGCGACTTCCGGCGTCTGCCACTCGATCTGCAGTAACTGCTGTGCCTTACGTGCCTGCCAGTAAGAACGGGCGACCACGGCGACTCCTGAGCGCCCGGCGGCCTGCAGCGGGAACACATCAACCACGCCGCTGGCCGCTTTGGCCGCGCTGCTGTCGACGGTTTTGACCGTGCCACCAAAGGCCGGTGCGCGGCTGATCACGGCGTAGAGCATGCCCGGCAGTTCAACGTCGACGCCATAGACGGCCTGGCCCGTTACTTTCTGCAGGGCATCCAGACGCTGGTTGTATTTGCCGATATAGCGGTATTCATCCGGCGATTTCAGTGCGCTGTCCTCCGGGACGGCAAAGGTGGCGGCAATGCTCGCCAGTTCACCGTAGCTGAGGGTTTTACCGCTGCGGTGAATCACCTGACCGTTGTTGCAGTGCAGGCTGCTGGTGTTCTCCAGCGCCCAGACCTGTGCAGCGGCCTGCTTCAGCATTTCACGCGCGCTGGCTCCGGCCATACGGATGCGTTTAAAGCTGCTGGCTATGCTGGTGGAGCCACCGGTGATCTGTAACTTGTAAATCGGGTTGTCGTAGACGCTGCCGACGCCGGCAAATTCGACCTGCACCTGCGCCGGATCGACTTCCAGCTCTTCCGCCAGCAGGGTAACCAGACCGGTATAGGTGCCCTGACCCATCTCAACCCGGTCGAGGATAAAGGTTATGCGGTTATCGGTATCGATGCGCAGCCAGGCGTTGGATTGCCATTCTCCGCCGTCGGTCATGCCCTGATTTTTCATACCGATGGCGGTACAGCCGGGCAGGGCAACACTGAGCAGCAGACCGCCGGAAGACAGGGCGCTGGCTTTTAAGAAGGAGCGGCGGCTGAGGCCGGTGTTGGAGCGGGTGCGTAAGGACTTATCCATGGCTCAGCTCCTCGGTATTGGTCGCTTGCAGCAGCGTCACTTCGCTGAACAGTTCGCTGTTACGCGCGGCTTGCGGATGATCTGCCGAGGCGTTCATCAGGCGGGCGGCGTTATGAATGGCAGAACGGATGCGCGGATAAGTACCGCAGCGGCAGATATTGCCGCTCATCGCGTTGTCGATATCCGCATCGCTGGGATTCGGGTTGCTGGCCAGCAGGGCGGTGGCGGCCATGATCTGCCCGGACTGGCAGTAGCCACATTGCGGTACATTCAGCGCCAGCCAGGCCTGTTGTACCGGGGTGAGCTGTTGCAGCGTGGCATTGGCCGGGCTCAGCCCTTCGATGGTGGTGATGTTCTGCCCGGCAACGGCGGACAGCGGCATAATGCAGGTGCGGATCGGCTGACCATTCAGGTGCATGGTACAGGCACCACACAGGCCCGCGCCGCAGCCGAACTTGCTGCCTTTTAAGCCCAGAACATCGCGTACCACCCATAGCAGTGGGGTATCGCCTTCAACATCCAGTGTGTGCTCCACACCGTTAACGGTCAGCCTGATCATGGTTGCCTGCCTGTTGCTTGTTTTTCGGATGAGTGAAACTCTAAGTGACCCAAGGTTACCACTGAAATAAGATCAGTAAATAGCCTGAACGCAGTGTTGTCTCCGCACCGCAGAATTCTGGTTATCAGCGGCCAGAGTCTGGCGCTTTGCCGCAGCGGCTGTTAAGCAGTGCGTCACGATAAAAACACAGGACGATCCGATGAATACTCCCCTGCTTCACCAGTATGAAATATCGCCATTTTGCGCCAAGGTCCGGCGCGTGCTGCAGCTTAAAGGGCTGGATTATGCGGTGCGTAATATCGGCGCACTGGGAACACAGCTGGGCGGGGTCAGGCGTTTGAGTTCGCAGGGTAAGTTGCCGGTGCTGGATATTGCCGGTGAGCGTCTGGCCGATTCGAGCCGGATTGTGCGTGAACTGGAGCGGCGCTTCCCGGCGGTTGCGCCACTGATACCAAAAGACGAACAACAGCGTGCTCAGGTGCATCTGTGGGAAGACTGGGCCGATGAGAGCCTGTATTTCCTCGAGGTGTATCTGCGCTTTGCCGTAAAAGACAACCGTGATTACTGGGCCGGGCGTGTCTGTGCCGCCGATCCGGCCTGGTTTGCCGCCATTGCCCGGCCAATGGTGCCTGCCACCATGATGAAACAGCTGAACGCGCAGGGAATGGGGCGCAAACCATTAGCGCAGGTTCTGGCCGAGCTCGACCAGCACCTGCAGATGCTGAATGCCCTGTTGCATCACCGTGACTGGCTGGTGGGTGAGCAGATAACGCTGGCCGACATAGCCGTGGCTGTGCAGTTACAGGCGATTGCAGCCACACCACAGGGGAAGCAGGCATTACTGGCTTACCCGGATGTGCAGTCGTGGCTGGCGCGCAGCGGTGAGAGTGACGCCGGATAAGGCAGGACAAACCGTGCCAGGAGGGGGCTGTGGTGGATCAATCTGTGCCAGTTCCGCTTTCATACGGTAAATAGGGCTGACAGTGGTAGGGAGGTTATTGTAAAAACGGGCCAACAACATAGAACGATGGTTCTATATTGCTGGTAAAAATAATAATAACCTCCGAATCCTCTGACGCGGAGGTCGCTCGTTCTCTGCACAGGTGACGCTATGAAAACAACCCTCGTATTCTCCCTTGGCATGCTGGCTTCTGCCGCTGCGCTGGCCATGAGCTCAACCCCGCCAAGTGACCCTATCACCGATTTTCACAACAGCTGGGCAGGTAAGGCACTGGCTCATCAGCGCAGCATCGATATGAACTCGCCGCTGGCGGATAACAGCATGCTTGGCTCGCACAATACCTATAACTCATCGGTCTACAGCGACCCGACCCGTTATATCGACCCGCAGCAGAAACACTCAATCTACGATCAGCTGCGCATCGGCGCGCGTTTCATTGAGCTGGACGCACACTGGACCGCACACACCCATGGCTGGCCGTGGGAATGGGGTACCGATCTGTTGCTGTGTCACTCCGGTATCGGCACCGAGTGGGGCGATCTGCATGTGGGTTGCAGCCTGACCGACCGCCGTGTCAGCGATGGTGTGCAGGAAGTGGCCAACTGGCTGAACGACAATCCGGATGAGGTGATTATTCTGTATTTTGAAGATCACACCGATGGCCATCATCAGGAACTGCTGAACATTCTCAACAGCAAGCTGAACGGAAAAATCTACGGCAGCAACGGCTGCAAAAGCATTCCATCCAACCTGACCAAAGCTCAGGTCCGCGCCGCCGGTAAACAGGTTGTGCTGTGGAAAGACGGTGGTTGTTCGGACAACAGCGGTATGAAGAATCTGGCCTATACCGGGCTGGGTGATATTGGCCGTACCTGGGAAGACCGCACCGCCGTGGGCGCCATTGGTGCCTTCTTTACCGGTGGTGCTGTGAACCGTATCGACAGTGCCGACGTCGTGCAGGCGTTTAAAAACGGCGTGAATATCGTCAACCTCGACAACCTGACCTATAACGATGGCCGCATGGCTGCCGGTGTCTGGTCATGGGATAACGGTGAGCCGAATAACTATAACGGCAATCAGGACTGCGCCGTGCAGTGGGGTAATGGCCGCTGGGATGACGACAACTGTGATAACCGCTACCACTTTGCCTGTGAAGACAACCTCGGCAACTGGGCAATCAGTGCCTGGGGAAGCCAGTGGACGGATGGCGCGCTGGCCTGTTCACAGTTAGGTGGCAGCTACCGCTTTGCGGCACCGACCAACAGCAAAGCCAACGAAGCGCTGAAAGCGGTTAAAGGTGGTATGAGCCATGTGTGGCTCAATGCTTCTGACCGTGTGCAGGAAGGTAAGTGGGTGGCGAACTGAGTTTGCTGCTTTTATCGGCACCGTAGCTGACAAAAACAGCGTGTTTAACATCCCGGCCCAATGCCTCCCAGGGGAGCTTATCCCCTTGCCGGCGGGCCGACCCCAGCTTTGCGCTGTGCAGGCCTTTTTCCTCCATTCAGACCACCTCGGTCACGGCAACGCGGATAATGGGCCATCCATGGCCCTATCCGCTCACTCTGCATCCATGCAGAGACGTGCCGGCTCAGTGCTCTTCATTTCGGCGTCCTGCAGGCGCATTCATTAATCCGCTAATCGGCTTTTCAGATCGGACATTGCTATTCGATAAAATAAGACTGTGCGGCTGGGATAAACCGCGCCTCTGGGCCCGCCGCCATGAGCGATGGTTTTTACGATCTGTCTGGCATGGATGCCAGACAAGCGTATCCGGCCATGGATGGCCGATATACGCGTGGTCAGTAAAAACCGAGTGAGTAAGGATCACGGGCCAGAAAGCGCAAAGCAGGGGTTTGGGGATAAGATCCCCAAATTGGGGCGCAGGGGCTTGCCCCGCAAAGGCTGTTCAAGTGCAGTCAGCGCTGGCTGGTTACTTAAGTGAACAGCATTACCGCATTTGCGGGCTTTTTTATTATCTGGCTCCCACACTCTGCGTGGTAGTCTGGCTTTGGCCTGAATTTCAGACCCCTGCATTAACCTGCTCGCCAATCATCCGGCCAGTCGCTGGCTCATAACGGTTACGGCGTTTAAAGGTCGCCAGATCATTAAACGGCACGCCATTTTCTTTCATCACTTTATGCGCCGCTCTGGCCGTCAGCTGGCGGATGTAAAAGGGTTCGCCAACCACAAAATGATGAATGCCGTGGGTACTGCCGAAATTAAAACAGAATAACTGCAGCGGCCAGAACAGCGGGTTGGTTAATACCTGGGTTTGTTGCAGCACCGAATTCACATTGCCGTAGTAGTGCATATTTGAGCTGATAAAGTTAATGCTGAATGAGCGCAGATAAAACGGCGCAATTAATACCACCACCCATGTATCCAGCAGTTCAAAGCGTGCCAGGGTTTCGGCCGACCACGCCGGAATAACACCAAAATAAGGCGCGATCAGATTAATCGCATGGTAGCCCAGTACGCTGTACCAAATGGTGGCGGTGATCCACGGCAGCGGGAAGTTCGCGGCCAGTACACGGGCGGCGTGGTACAGCTTTTTACCCTTCGGGGCTTCGACCAGTGCGCGGGTAAAATTACCAACAAAGGTATCCAGCATAATCAGCCAGCGCAGTGGTCCGAAGGTGCGGCCATTGCCGATGCCGCGTTCTTCAATATCGGCTTCGGTGCCGGATTTTTTATGGTGCAGAAAGTGCAGGTAACGGCGAATCCACGGATTAATGGTGCCGGGGCGGAAGATCCACACACCAGCCATCATCAGATGGTGAATCAGCTTATTATTTTTAAAGTACTGCCAGTGAATTAAATCGTGCTCCAGCTCATGCAGCAGTGAGGTTAAAAAGGCAACGGCGGGAATGCATAACCAGGCGCTGATCATGCCCTGCCAGTAAGCAAAACCCGTCAGCAGAATACCGCTGATGGCGAAGAGAAATACGCTCATACCAATCAGATTCTGGTTGGCCAGAACCGGATAGCGGCGGCGGGCGTCGTCACCGGCTGCGCGAATCACACGGCGGATATTTTCAATACGCTGCGCCTCGGATGGCTGTACGGCTTGTTGACCGGAGTCCGGGTGAGTGGTTTTTATTGTGCTCATAACCTGTTCCTGTTGTAGATAGCCTTGTTGCTCCGGCGGGCGCGATAAACCCCTGCTAATGGCCGCCGGTTCAGGCATTAGTCCTTAAATTGGTTGTTAAGGCTATGCTGAAAGGATTAAATGGCCTGAAACCCTATACTTGTTGTCCACAGACCCGGTTCCTGCGCCATGACTGCCTGATTGGCACGGTATGAACCGGCAAGGAAATCTGATGAGCCAGTTACAGCAGCAGGCTATTTATCCGGCCGCCGAGCTTTTTCTGCTGAAGCAGTTTATGCGCCGTGAAGGCATTGCTCCGGCACAGGCACTGCTCGGCACCGGGCTGGATGAAGCGCAGCTGAGCCGCGCCGATTCGCTGGTGTCGTCGGAGCAGTTCGACCGGATTTACCGCAATCTTTACCGCCTGGCGGCGCGTGCGGATTTTGGTCTGGCGCTGGGGCAGGCACTGAATCTGTCGCGTTGGGGCTTATTGTCGGCGGCGCTGTTCAGCAGCAAAACCCTGGGCGATGCTCTGGCCACCGCCAACCAGTTACGGGTGTTGTTACGCAGCCGGTTTACCCTGAGCGCTGCGATGCGCGAAGGTGGTTACGATATTGATGTGCGAAAACGCGAGGGCATGGAATATCCGCTCAATTCGGTCTTTGCCCATGAGATGTTGTTCGCCAGTCTGCAGGTGCAGATTGCTCAGCTGTTGGGCAGAGGTTTCTATTTCAGCGAAGTCCGGCTGAATTACCCAGCGCCGTTACATGCCGCAGAATATAACCGCTATTTTTCCTGCAAGGTGCTGTTTAATGCGCCGGTCAGCGGTTTCCGCATTGAGCGCGACACCATGCACCAGATGTTGCCATTGGCGAACCCGGCAGCCAGGCAGCAGGCGATGCTGGTGGCAGAGGCCGAACTTAAGCGGATTATTCAGGTACAGAAAGGGGATATTGGCTGGCAGGTGCGGGCATTGATTCAAGCGAACGAACAGCGTCAGACATTAGATGACGTGGCCGTCGGTTTAAATCTTTCGCCGCGTACATTGCGGCGAAAATTACAGGATGCCGGGCTGACCTTCCGCCAGATCAGCGATGAAGAATTACTGAAAAAAGCCATGTTGCTGCTGGATGATCAGCAGCAGAAAGTCAGCGCTGTTGCTGCCGCCTGTGGTTTTAAAGACTTACTCAGTTTCCGTGAAGCCTTTAAGCGCTGGAGCGGTATGACACCGCAGCAATACCGGCGGCGTTAATAAGGCCAGCTCCGCGTACCGCGATTCAGAGGCTTTTTAATTCACCGATAAAACGATAGCCAACCCCGGCATCGGTTTCGATATAGGCCGGTTTGGTTGGGTCGTCGCCCAGCTTGTTGCGGATCTGTCGAATAAAAATCCGCAGGTAGTGGCTGTCTTCCAGATGGCTTTCGCCCCAGTATTTGCGCAGCAGATATTGCTGCGTGAGTATTTGCCCCGGGTGCTGAATTAATTCCAGCAGTAATTCATATTCCCGTGGTGAAAAGCGGATGCGTTCGCCATTTACGGTGATGGTGCGTGAGGGTAAATCGATTTTTAAATGACCATCGTCATAACCCATTGGCGTCTGTTCTTTACCACTGGCGCTGCGTAAAACCGCACGGATACGCGCCAGCAATTCTTTTACGCCAAAGGGTTTTTCCACGTAGTCGTTACAGCCGTTATCCAGTGCTTCGACTTTCTCCCGCTCGCTGTTGCGAACCGATAATACAATCACCGGTGTTTCGCAGAAAGTGCGTAATTCACGCAATACCTGCTGGCCATCCATATCAGGCAGGCCGAGATCAAGAATAATCAGATCGGGCTGCTCCAGCGCAATTTGTTCAAGGCCGTGGCGGCCATTATCGGCTTCGCACAGCTGATAGCCCTGAGACTCCAGACTGATGGTTAAAAAACGGCGGATCTGTGGCTCATCATCAATGATCAGAATGCGCGTCATAGCGTTCCCCGGCTGGTACAGCGTTATCGGCAGGTTCGGTGTTATCCATCGCTGCGGGATTATTCATAGGCACGGCGTTATCCATCGGCAAGCTCAGACGGAAGCAGGTGCCCCGTTCTGCGGAGCTGTAAAGAATAGTGGCGCTGCCGCCATGGGCGGCAAGAATTCCCTGGCAGATGGTGAGGCCCAGGCCGGTGCCGCCAGTTTGCTGATCACCTTTGGCGAGGGTAAAAAACATATCAAAAATATGCGGCCAGTGTTCCGGCGGAATGCCCGGCCCGGAGTCGGCAATATCAATCAGCAGACGGTTGCCGCTGGCATGGGCAATGATCTGAATATTTTGACCGGCCGGAGTGTAGCGTACGGCATTTTCCAGCACATTAAAGGTGGCCTGTTCCAGTAAAGCAGCATGAACATACAGCAGGGGTAATTCCGGCTCGATCTGAATAACAATATTCTGGCCATCGAGTAAGGGTTGCAGGCGTTTGAGTGAAACGCTGAGAATATCGTCGATGCCGGCCCAGTCGCGTTCCAGTTTTAATTCACCCTGACCGATTTTGGTCATATCCAGCAGTTTCTGGATATAACGATCCAGCCTGCGTGCCTCTGACAGCGTATTGCGCAGCAATTCGTCCTGCTGCTCTTCGCTCAGGCTGGGGCGCAAATCACACAGGCTGCTGACGGAACCAATCATGGTGGCCAGTGGTGTACGTAAATCATGGGAAATGGATGACAACAGGGCAGAGCGTAATTGTTCGCGCTCTTTAATCACGGTCTCCTGTTGCAGATTTTCTACCAGTAATACGCGGCTCCAGGCGAGGCGGAGAATTTCTGCGGTGGCTTCAATGCGGGTTTTCAGCCAGGCATTCACCGGTGCTTTCAGCGGCAGCTGAATGTCGTGCAGATGATGATGGTTATCACAGAGTAAAATATGAAAACAATGATTATCCCAGTGGCTGTTTAAACTGCCTTTTTTAATACGGTTGCGCTCGTTTGTGTTGTGAGACTCGGTGACCGCTGGCGTATCGGCCTGTAATAAATCGGGTTTGAACAGCGCCTGAATTTCCCGCAAAAAAATACGCATCAGTTCATCAGCCTGCATGCAGGACGCCAGTGCCTGTGCCAGCATCATCTGCTGCTTGGTCCAGCGCTCGCTGCTCTGTAATGCATCGACTTTTTCCCGTAAGCCCGCCGCCAGCTGGCCGGTAACCAGTGCCACCAGGATCAGCAGAGATGCGGTAAGAATATCTTCTCGGTGCAGAATAAACAGAGTGAAATGCGGTGCGGTAAAAAAGAAGTTATAAGCCAAAAACGACAGAACGGCGCTCAGCAATGCCGGGCGAATCGCTGTGGATACAGCCGTCAGCAGCACCGCTGCCAGATAAAATAAGGCGAGGCTGGCCGCGGGTAAATAATCAGCCAGAAACCAGCACACCAGGGTGGCCAGTAATGGCGCCAGTAAGGCCAGCAGCCAGTGTCTCCAGCGCTTTATACGGTTATTGTTCCGCAACATAGCATCAACCCCTCCAGAATACCGGACTCAGCAAAACCATAACGGTAAGCAGCTCCAGACGGCCAAGAATCATGGCAAAACTGAGAATCCATTTTGCACTGTCCGATACCTGCGCAAAGTTACCGGCGGGGCCAATCATATCACCTAAACCAGGGCCGACATTGGTCAGCGCCGTTGCTGCACCGGTAATGGATGTTACAAAATCCAGTCCGGTTGCAGCCAGAGCAAGGCTGGTGACGGTAAGGGTGAGGAAAAACAGAAAGGAGAAAGCCACCGCCGACACCATAATATCGTCAGAGACGGTTTTATCGTTATAACGGATAGAAAAGGTACCGCGCGGATGCACCAGCTTATTCATCTGATCGCGCAAAAACAGCCACGACAACTGAAAACGGAAAATCTTCATGCCGCCACTGGTCGACCCCGAGCAACCGCCGATAAAGGTGACAAAGAAGAACAGACAAACGCTGAAGACACCCCACATGGTGTAATCCTGCGAGGCATAACCCGTGGTGGTAATCACCGACACAATATTAAACGCAACGTGGGTCAGAGTGGTGAAGAAATCACGTTCCTGAGTCAGCGAGAGTTGCAGCGTCAGCAGGCTGACCAGCGCAAACACCACCAGTAAAAATCCGTACACCTGCTGATCACGCAGTGCGGCCAGACGCCTCTGCGCCAAGAAACGGATAAACAACGTAAACGGCATGCCACCGAGCAGCATAAACACCACCGAAATCCACAGAATGGTACTGTTAAAGCGCCCCATTGAACTGTCATCGGTGGCGTAACCCCCCGTCGACACCGTGGTCATGGCATGGTTGATGGCATCAAAGGGAGTCATCCCCGCCAGCCAGTAGCAAAATGCACAGAGCAAGGTAAAGCCGCAGTACATGGACAGCAGCGCGCGGGCAAGATCGTGGAAGCGCGGCAGCGATTTATCCGACCAGTCGGATGATTCGGTCTGGAACAGGCGCATACCACCGACGCGCAGAAACGGCAGAATCGACACTGCCATGCCAATTACCCCAAAACCACCAATCCATTGCAGCATTGAACGCCATAAAAGAATGGAGGGTGGCAGGGTATTCAGCTGCGACAACACTGTAGAACCGGTGGTGGTAATGCCCGACACCGCCTCAAAGACGGCATCGGGCAGGTTCAGCGGATGGTTAACCAGCGTCAGTGGCAGGGCGCTGTAAAACGACAGCATCAGCCAGCTCAGGCTGGTCAGCAGATATAACTGACGCGCGTTGAGTGCAAATGGCCGGTTCAGCCCCGGAGCAACCAGCGTGCAGCCGATTAAGGTAACAATACAGGCTGACAGAAAGAACGCCCGGTACTCGCCATCACCGCTGTACAGCGAATACAGCGCAGGCACCAGCAACAGAACGGCAATGACAAAGGCCAGCAGACCACAGACAAACAACACCGGACGAAAAAGCCTTAGCACGCTGACAACTCCTCACCACTTGGGGAATAGCGCTATTGTCCGGCCGGAGTCTGTAAAAATTCGAGAGCGCAAAGCGTGGCTTGCCGTAAAAATTCCGTAAGGGCTATACGGGGAACAGCATCTGCAACGCTGGTGGCCTGTTGGTTGTATTCATGATGAACGCTGCAGCGGTTCAGTGAGCTATAACACTGATCCTTAAATCGCCTCTGAATGAGGCTAAACCATGCTGGTAGACAGATATGGCTCTGACATTCCCCTGATGTGATAAAACCGTACTTTAGTACATAAATTCCAAAGGAAAAGACTTCTTATAAACAGAACTATGGTCTTATTTGTTTGTGTAAAGGGTACGAACGTACTTCTAATAGTGATTGATGCTTTTCTGACAGCCTGTAACCTAAGTTAACAAATTATAAAAAACATAAACAAGCAATCACCACGGTTACTCTCCACCTGTATTACAGTCTGTAATAGCGATTCAAACCAGTGCTTGCTTTATTGTACCAAGGTGCCAAGTGATAAAAATAATCTTCACGCTTGTCCTTATATTCTTTCTCCCCTCTGCCGTTTTGGCGGCAATGCAACCCATGACGGATGAAGAATTAGGTGTTCAGACGGGTCAGGCTTTTTTTCAGATAGATCGCGATACGTCTGGCGCGGTTGACTTCACGAAGTTCACCTTTGGGATGGATATTGATATTTCAATGAACTCTGATCTTGTTGAGCTTGGTCGTTATGATCGCTCAGGTGAAACGCCAGGCAGTAGCGATATTCGCATCAATGATTTTGCGTTGGGCAGTGTTAACAACGACGGGACGCTGAATCCATTTCATATTACAGATCCTTTTTTTGAATTAGCTTTTGAAGATGTTAATGGCAAGGAGGAGTTGGTTGGTATTCGTTTAGGCTTTGGCTCTGCATTAGGCAAGCTCAGTGGAAATATAGAGTCGCTAACAGGCAATCTCCAGGTCGAGGTTAAGGGAAGAGCAGAGCCCATACGGGATGCTGCAGGTTGGTTCGTCAGAGGATTGCTTGGTTTTGCCGGAATTGGTGACAACACAATAATGGAGTCTGTGAATCCTGCGGTGCTTTTGAATCCAAGTACGGGGGCACCCGATCCAATAAGAGCCACTGGTATCGGCTTGGCAAACGGCAACTCTCTTCGCTGTGTATCTGGATGCGGTGCTCTTAGTGGAGTGACGCAATACCTAACTGCAAGTAATTGCGCAATTCTTGGGATTTCAACCTGTTTTCAGCTTAAGAACTTCCGCACATTGGATGTAGGAAAGGACAATAGCCCTGCAACAGGAATGTTTTTGTCTTTCCAGACTAGAAACATTAGCTGGATCGACAACGGTGTTGGCACTCCAACGGTGCCTGGTGCCTTTATGAACATTCCTAATGGTGGAATCAGTGTCGACTTTGATGATTCATTTAATGGCATCGAACGTATTCGTACCAAATTTCTGGATCCTTACTATGACTAAGAATATTCGTTGTGCGATGTTCGGCGTTGTTCTTTTGTCTGTAGCAGCTCAGGTGCAGGCTGAATTAATTGGTCTGGATGATCAGGAGCTGGGGGCTGTGGACGGTGAAGGCATTGGCTTTATTCTGGAAGACTTTGCCTTTGAAGCCGGTACCGATGTCGCCAACGGTAACCGGCTGGATATCAGCGGTATTAAAAATAAAAATGGCCAGGATGTCGTGCTAAGCGTCTCTCAGTTTTATGTCGCGGGGGCGGGTAGCAATCGGGGTGCTAATGTTATTGGCAATCCGGTGAATCTTGGGCGCCTGCTCTATCCCTACAATCTGGAACTGGTGGATGGCGATACGATTGGTATAGCGGATAAAGCGGTTTTTGAGTACAGCGCTCCGCAGCGTCAGATCGGGTCTGTATCCGGCACAGACAGTTTGCTGGTTTTGGCAACAGAGACGCGTACAGAGCAGCGATTCCCCAATCAACAGCAATCCTATGGTCAGCGTGTTGATCGTGTTACCGGCATCGATACCTCGGTATTAAGCAGCAGAGCGGCAGAGCGTGCTGATTTTGGTATTCGTTATGATTTGAATGTCGCAGGTTCTCAGGCCCAGTCTCTTGAAGGGCATGCTCAGGGGGTTGCTATTGATGGCAGTTACATCCGTTTGTGGGGAGAAAATAATGAGATGGTTGGCAACCTGGCATTAAAAGTGTTTGCCAGTGATCTGACGTTTTATGCCTGTGACTCGGCGGGTAATAATTGTGGTCAGGATGTGCGTTTTCAGAATTTCGTGCTTGAGAACGAGCTGGGCTGGGGTGAGAAGCAACCGGTAACCTTTAAGGTTGATTCGAGTGGTAACTTCACCATTGAAGTGGGCCGCCTGAACAGTGCCTGTGCGGATCTTAATTCATCTGGTGGATGTTCATTAGGCAGTGCCGGATATGCCGATTTTTATAACAACGGCCCTCGTGCGGATATTCATATTGGCAATGTCTCTGTGGGTGGCTCGGATTTTGGCAGTGCCACTATCTCAAATATGCAGATTCAGTATCTGCGGGCAACGAGCAGGGACTTGTGATGAAACGCTTATTTATCATCGTGGCTTCCTTTTGGCCGGCTTATGTCTTCGCACTGGAGCCTTTAAGTTCTGAAGACTTAAGCGCCGTATCCGGCCAGGGAGGAGTGTACCTTTCTGGTGATATCACCATTAACGAAAACGGCGGCCCGCTAAATGTCGATGGTCCGTCGGCCAATGGTTACAGCTGGCAGACCAGCTGTACAGCAGTCTCAACCGATAAACGTTGTGGTGGACGGATTGCCGTCAACTCAGGAACGGGTGGTGGCTGGTTGGTGCTGGATAATATTCGTGGACGTTTTTCGTTTGAAGGATTAACGCTGAGGACCCGAAAGATTGATTCCGGTTTTACGGGCGATGGTGCGGCCTTTAACAGTGATGTTTTTGAGATCGGTTTGCCCAACAATCTGAACTACGAAGAAGTGTCATACACCATTGCCAACAGCAACAGTGCCCGGCCAACAGATGCCGGTTTTATGCAAACCGATATCATGACAGTCAATATCAACGGCAAAGCCAATTTGCAGGGGAATCTGCTGATTTTCCCAACCGGGGCGCCATGATGAAAAAAATAATAATAAGCAGTGTGGCTTTAGCATCTTCATCGCTGAATGCTGGCTTGGTGCCGATGGCAGACCAGGAGCTTCAGAGGGTTAATGCTCAGGCGGGTATTACGCTGGAAACATCCAGTCATCTGACAGTCGGAGATGTTACCTACACAGAAGATGCCAACAGGCTGCAGCTGCAGAATATCGAACGGGGTAGTCAGGCTGATATTTCTCTGCCGTCTTCAAGTAAGCAGGTTGTTGATGTGCTTGCGGATGGGTCTCTGCAAATTAACAGTGAGGTTTATCCAACCTCTTTGGCTATTGGTGCAATTCGGGTTAACGATTCGGCTGCAAGTTTTGGTCAGTTCCGTCTGAATTACAGCGGCACTAATCTGATTAAGGTCGGTGCCAGCAGTTCGGCAGAAAATTTTCTGGAAGGAAGTTTCCAGACATCAATCAGCGATGCTGAGCTGATCTGGACAACCAATGGCAGTTCGGTGAGTTTTGATGATATTGGCTATAACGCCAATATTACTCGTCTGGCCATCGGCGAGGCGGTCGATGGCAGCCGGAGGGGGCTTAATTTTGGTCTTGACGAATTCAGCTATTCGTTTTCTACCGGTGGGGTGAAATTAGGTGGTGTTTCGCTGGGGACCCTGGCTGGCGAATTGGCGTTATCCGGAGATGCGCAGATTTTTGCCGGTGGACGTAGTGGCAGCGAAGGTATCAGCCTTAATGCTTCATTAAATATTCTGGATGATCCAGACAATTTTGTGCGCTTTACTGATGATGGCAACTCACTGTTTATGGGGAATTTCAGTGGCGCCCTGAATGTTACAAATCTTACGTTTGACGTAATGTCCGATCATCTGCTGCTGGGCTATGACCAGTTAGATGGATCATTTAATGCGAATGAAATTCTGATCGGTGACAGTAGCAATCCGGTTGGCGCTATTCAGCTCGATTTTCTGTTTAATGATGGCAATGGCTATAGCAACCGAATGGCATTCTATCCGGGCATTCGTCAGCCGGTTTACGCCAACCTGCCCGCAGCCATTCAGCCTTATGCCACTAATTTTTATTCTGCTCTGAATGGCAGCAGCGACGGTATTTCGGCGGCGGTTGAATGGAATCTGGCGAATGCTGAAGTGGCTTATATTGATAATGGCCGGATGGTTGTTGTCAGTGGTATTGAGAGCTATGGCCGTGGTGATCTGACGCTGGATGTGCGCTC
This sequence comes from Saccharospirillaceae bacterium, assembly GCA_021208685.1. Lineage (GTDB taxonomy): Bacteria > Pseudomonadota > Gammaproteobacteria > Pseudomonadales > Oceanobacteraceae > Venatoribacter. Next base: position 55,569 of record JAJOJJ010000037.1, on the reverse strand, counting down.
ATTTGATCACGATAACAATGGCGGAACCGCAGACAAAACAGCGATTGCCATGGGGATGAATCGCGTTCAGGGCAGTTACAGCATTGATGGTTTGCGTGTCGGTAATAAAACGGCACCGATTCAGGGCGGTGCTGAGTTGCTGTTGTCGCTGGAAGTGTTCCAGGCAATGGATTTCAATCTTGACGGTTACACACTGATTACCGCTGGCGGTGTCAGTGGTGGCGGCATTCAGATTGATGGCGATTATTTATTCAGTGATACCAATATTGGTTTATCCATTGATGAAAATGGTAATGGCGTCTGGGCTACCGGCGTCGATTACGACATTCATTTGCGCGGTATTCAGGTGGATGTCAGTAATACGGGTCTCAGCATGAACCGCACTGAGCAGTGGAGCACCATGAATGTGGATAATATGCGCTGGGGCGATAAAAACAGCGGTCGCAGCCTTGGCCGTATTCAGCTGGAGCGGTTTGAAAAAGGTTCATCCCTGACGATTAACCCTGGTGGCTCTGGTGCCGTTTGTGTCGGGGCCAGTGGTAATGCGGCGACTTGCGAAAATAATGGCGGACGCTGGGAAGACCGTGGCAATGAAGGGATGACCGTCGCGTTGAAAGCGGCTTTTGCACCTGAAGGCCCGACCAGTGATGGCTCGATAGCCCGCAACCGTCTGACCTGGGAGAATAATCGTGATCTGGATGGCAGTGGTAATCCTGTTAATGGCACAGGAACGCAGATTATTTTTGATTCTTACAGTACTAGTGATGGCCTGGGTGTTTCTGACAGCAACGATTATGGTTTTCAGGCCAACCTGAAAATCGATGTCTATGAAACCAAGGTTGCCAAAAAATTCACGGGTGCTGATGATAACGGCGTCATCGGTAATCAGGGCGATGAACTGATTTATGATGATGCCAGCCGTACCACGTATACCTACGTCGCCAATCCGACGGCTGCACAGCTTGCTTTACGTCCACAGGGGTTTGCGGTGCAGGGCAATGTTTCTTTCAAAGATCTTCAGGTTGATCAGGTGCAGTTGAAGCATCCGGATGTTGCCATGCCTCAGACGGTATTCTCCGGTATCGTGATGCAGAACATGAACATGACCACCAACCTGACGGCGACCCCGATCCGCTAATCTCATACGGCTGCTGCCAATAACTCTGATCGTGCGTATACTATGCGCTCGATTCATTGGCAGCGGAGTAGCACATGAGCCAGCAAGACCGTTTGGTCATTTTTGATACCACTATGCGTGACGGCGAGCAAAGCCCGGGCGCGTCCATGACCAAGGAAGAAAAGGTCCGCATCGGTAAAGCACTGGAAAAAATGCGCGTCGATGTCATTGAAGCTGGTTTCGCTGCTGCGTCTCCCGGTGATTTTGCTGCCATTCAGGCCGTTGCCGAAGCGGTTAGGGAAAGCACTATTTGCAGCCTTGCCCGTGCGGTTGACCGCGATCTCGAACACGCCGCGGAAGCACTGAAAAAAGCCGAACGCGCGCGTATTCACACCTTTATTGCAACGTCTCCTATCCATATGCAGTACAAGCTGCGTATGCAGCCTGATCAGGTGGTTGAGCAAGCGGTTTATGCCGTCAAAAAGGCCCGCAGCTTTGTTGACGATGTGGAGTTTTCCTGCGAAGACGCAGGCCGTTCTGAAAACGATTTCCTGTGCCGCATCATTGAAGCCGCGATTAACGCCGGTGCGCGCACCATCAATATTCCGGATACTGTGGGTTATGCGATTCCGGAAGAATTTGGTTACAAGATCAAAACCCTGCTGCAACGTATTCCCAATGCCGATAAGGCTATTTTCTCTGTGCATTGCCATAACGATCTGGGGTTGGCGGTTGCTAACTCGCTGGCAGCCGTGGCGAATGGGGCGCGTCAGGTTGAGTGCACCATTAACGGCCTGGGGGAGCGTGCTGGTAATGCGGCACTGGAAGAAATTGTGATGGCGACCCGTACCCGTCACGACCTGTTCAATATCAGCACCAATATCGACACCACCCAAATTGTGCCGACCTCGCGTCTGGTGTCATCCATCACTGGTTTTCCGGTGCAGCCGAACAAAGCCATTGTGGGTGCCAACGCCTTTGCGCATGAGTCCGGTATTCATCAGGACGGCGTGCTCAAACACCGTGAAACCTACGAAATCATGAAGGCTGAAGATGTGGGTTGGGGCGCCAACAAAATGGTGATGGGTAAGCACTCAGGCCGCGCTGCATTCCGAAGCCGTTTGGAAGAGCTGGGCGTAACGTTTGATACCGATGCCGCACTGAACGAAGCCTTTGCCCGTTTCAAAGATCTGGCCGATAAAAAGCACGAAATCTTCGACGAAGACCTGCAGGCACTGGTCAGCGAAACCATCAATGATTCCGCACCTGAAACCTTCAGGCTGGTCGCACTGGAATCCCACTCAGCCATCGGTGAAACACCGGTTGCCGAAGTTGTGGTTAATCACAACGGCACCGAAAAACGCGCCAAAGCGCAGGGAAGTGGTCCGGTGGATGCTGCCCTGAAAGCGATTGATAGCATTGCGGAATCCGGCGCTAACCTGCAGCTGTATTCTGTCAATGCCATTACCCAGGGGACGGATTCACAGGGCGAAGTGACTGTGCGTCTTGAGAAAGGCGGTCGTATTGTGAATGGCAGTGGCGCCGATACCGACATTATCGTCGCGTCGGCTAAAGCCTACATCCATGCACTGAATCTGTTATTGGGCTCTGCTGAACGTCAGCATCCGCAAAACGACGGCGTATAACCTGTGCGTGAGCAGCAGCGGCTCGATTATTTGCAGGCGATGGGCATCGTACAGTGGATGCCACGCCAGCCGCTGCCTGGTGTTCCTGCTCCGCGCTGGTTGCCGGAAGACGCCCATGCCGCGCCAGTGCGCCCGGTCCTGATGTCTGAAGGTGGTGGGCATATTGCTCACCCGATGGCCGCGCAGCTGCTGCACGAAGCGTCTGCGCTGCCTGTAGCGAAAGCCCCGGTTTCAGTGCAAAACGTACCGGTTGAAACGCCAGCGACGGCGGTTTCTGAATCTGCTGCTGTTGCGCCTGCCGTAACGACGGATCTGACTCCTCCACGTTTTGAACTGCATTTCCTGAGGGTATCGGCCAACGGTGTCTGGGTCTGTGATGATGCTGCTCAGGCGGAACGTCTGGCGGCCTTTGCCTACCGGGTCATGTCGGCGTTGCAGGCTCCTGTGGGGTTGCTGCACACGCCATTATGCTTCCGCTGGCCATTTATTGAATCGGCTCAGGATGATCAGAGTCTGCCCGTTGCGCTGCAGGCCTTGTCGGCGCAGTGGCAGTTTTTACGCGATAACGGTGTGCGCTACGCCGTGGCTTTTGGGCAGGACAGTGATCACTGGTTGCAGCAGGTGCAGGCGCCGCTGTTATTCCGTGCGGCTTCTCTTTCTGAAGTGATGCAAAACGCCCAACACAAGCGTCAGCTCTGGCAAGCCCTGCTGACCCAATCCGAGTTATAGCCCCATGAAGGTTCGTCCTGCCGTTGAAGCCGATTTTTCTGCGGTGTATCAGATCGAACAACAGGCGCATTTTCACGCCTGGCCGGAAAACGTATTACGTCGTTATTTCTCCCGCGAGCATTGCGTCTGGGTGTTGGAAAACAACAACCGGATTATTGCCTATGCCGTAATTACGCTGGTGGCGGGTGAGTCTGAATTGCTGATGATTGCCGTTGACCCGAAGCATCAGGGGCAGGGTGCGGGTCGTGTGCTGATGAACGCACTGCATGATTTTCTGCTGGAACAGCAGGCGGAGCAGTGGTTTCTGGAAGTACGGGAAAGTAATCACAAGGCCATCGCACTGTATGAATCGATGGGGTTTTGTCAGGCCGGCTGCCGGCGCAATTATTATCCGACCGCCTCTGGCCATGAAGATGCCTTACTCTATTGTCTGGAATTACTGGCGTGATCACTCCCGGCCTCCTGCCTGAAATGGCGCTCTGGTGGTCGGCCATTCTCACTGTTCTGTTATTAATTCCTGCGCTGCTCAGTTATCACTGGCAGGCGTTACTGAACCTGCGCGCAGCACAGCATTTCTTTTTCGGCAGCGTGGTCGTGCTGGCTGTGTTGTGGAATATGCAGGCCGGAATTCTGCCCGGCCTCAGTTTCCATTTAATGGGTGTGACAGCAATCACTCTGATGATGGGCTGGCGACTGGCATTGCTGTCGATACTGCTGGTGCAGGTTATTCTGGTGCTGATGGGAAAGCTCTGGTGGGCGGCTCTGCCCTACCAGTTTTTACTGGCAGGTGCGCTGCCGGTATTGTTCAGCTACGGCTTTTATTTGCTGGTCTATCGCCGTCTTGCGCATAACCCTTTTGTTTATATTCTGGTGGCCGGGTTTTTAAATGCCGGTCTGACCCACGGGTTTTCTGATGTCTTACAGGGTCTCAGTCTGTGGTTGCTGGATGTGCACCCGGCCGAATTAATCTGGCGAGATTATTTGCGTTATTTACCGCTGATGATGTTCCCCGAAGGTGTGGTCAATGGCATGTTTATTACCGGTATGGTGGTTTTTCACAGTCGCTGGCTGAGCACTTTCGATGAGGATTCTTACTTCAATAGCGGCAGGTAATTCCCTGAGTATTGATGCGATTTAATGGGAGTATTGTATAAGCTGAACAGCCTGTCCGTACGGGTTGTATGATCAGCGCGGCGCGTATTTCTGCAGCTTACGCTGAGCGTGCGGCGGTGCATATTCAGTACCCGTGCGGTGGCGGAAATATTCCCCTGCTGTTCATTTAACACGCGCTGGATGTGTTCCCACTCCAGCCGTTCAACCGACATTATGCTGTTATCCGGCAGTGGCTCAGGAATCTGGTCGGAGTCATTAAAGGCGGCGATTAATTCCTGCAGGGTTGCCGGTTTGTGCAGGTAATTATGCGCCCCCAGTTTTACTGCTTCTACTGCTGTGGGAATGCTGGCATAGCCGGTCAGCATGACGATGCGGCAGTGGGGGTGTTGCTGCTTCAGGCGGCCGATCAGTCCCAGACCAGATTCCTGTTCCAGCCGCAAATCAAGGCTTATCCATTGAGGTTGCAGTTGCCGAGCGGTTTGCAGGGCTTCATCGCCGCTGGTAGCAACGGCCGTTTGATGTCCCTGACGTTCAAGGCTGCGTGCCAGTACCTGACTGAAATGCAGATCATCATCAATGATCAGGATGCGTTTGTGTTCGGTGTTATCCATGTTGGCGGCTCAGGGGCAAGGTGATACGGCACAGGCTGGCGCCGTTGTTTTGGGCGATAAGGTGAACAGAGCCACCAAATTGCTCAACGCTGGCATTGCTCAGATACAGGCCGATTCCCATGCCGTGTTCTTTATGGCTGTGGAACAGGCTTTGCTGATGAATACGTGTGGCTGCCTGTGGGTCGGGTTGCAGAATATTCAGCTGCCATTCTCCACGACAGACTGCGCTGTGCAGATGCACTGGCTGCTGGCCGGCTTCGGCGGCATTATCCAGCAGGTTAAGCAGTGCCTGATCGAGTAATGGCGATGATGGGATCTCAGCGTCGCAGGCGATGCCGTTATCAACCCACAGGGCGTTCGGGTGGCTGAGGCGCCAGCGATGCAGGAGATTGAGCAGCCAGACGTGCGCCTGATGATGGCCAACCTGATGCGCCGTGCGTCCGGCGTTGGCCAGTTGTTGCAGCGACTGCCGGCAGGCGGCGACCTGTTCACGCAGGATGTGCAGATCGTGGTTGCTCAGCGGATGATCAGGCTGGTGCGCGATGTCATCCAGAATCATGTGCATGGTCATCAGAGGGGTGCCCATCTCATGAGCGGTGCCAGCCGCCAGGGTGGCAATGCCAATCAGCTGCTCATTTTTCAGTTGCTGCTCACGCAGCTGCTGAATTTCCTGCTGTTGTTGCTGGCTGGATTTCAGCAGCAGGGGAATAAACGTCACCACGATCAGGGCACTGATCACAAAGGTCAGCCACATCCCCGCTACGTGCAGATCAAACAGATTGTGGTTGGCCAGGCCATGAGCATGACTGCTGAGTAAGGGCTGATACCACTGTGTCAGCAGACTGTAGTCGGCGATGCAAAGAACCGTGATCAGCAGCGAATAACTCACCGGCAGGCTGTAGGCACTGACAACCAGCAATACCAGAAAGTAAGAAATAAAAGGATTGGTGGCACCGCCGGTAAAAAACAGCAGGCCGGCCAGCAGCTGGCATTCGAACGCCAGGTGGAGCAATAAATGCCAATCCTGAAGATTGCGCCGATACCCCTGCCAGCCACTGACGGCCAGCAATGGCAGGTACAGGGCGAGCAACGCCCAGGCGATATCGAGCCCGGCAAAGCCCTGCCATTGCAGGTACAGCAGAAACATCAGCCAGACACTGGCGATGGATAGGCGCAACAGCGCGAGACGTTGCAGCAGCACATTCAGTTTATGAGTCATGGCGGCATTATAGCGCCAGTGCCTTACTGCGGCAGCAATAAAGCGCTGCCACAGCCAGTCGCGTTGCGCCCATTCATGATGCAGAGCAGGAATCATCGTCGGCAGGCCTGCACAGCGGCGGATACAGGAATCGTCTGGTCAAGAGTCGAGGCTTTGCATATCATTGCGCCCCTCAGACCGGGCTGCGGCAAGCGTCCGGATATCTCCTGAATCCAGCGAAATGCTGGCAGGCCAGGCTCAGAAGAAGATCGCAAGCGATGTCGAAATCCCCATTTGAACTGGAAGTTGGTAAACGCCGTACTTTCGGTATTATTTCGCACCCCGATGCGGGTAAAACCACCATCACTGAAAAGTTGCTGCTGTTCGGTAACGCCATTCAGTTAGCGGGTACGGTGAAAGGCAGAAAAACGGGCCGTATGGCTACCTCTGACTGGATGCAGATGGAGCAGGAGCGCGGTATCTCCATTACCACCTCGGTGATGCAGTTTCCGTACAACGGCCGCATGGTTAACCTGCTGGATACTCCGGGTCACGAGGACTTCTCAGAAGACACCTATCGTACTCTGACCGCGGTCGATTCTGTGCTGATGGTGATCGACGGCGCCAAGGGTGTAGAAGACCGGACGATCAAACTGATGGAAGTCTGTCGTCTGCGCGACACCCCGATTTTCACCTTCATTAACAAAATGGACCGCGAAGTGCGCGACCATATTGAAGTGCTGGATGAGATCGAAACCATCCTGAAAATCAAATGCGCCCCGGTTACCTGGCCGATTGGTATGGGCAAAGCCTTTAAAGGGGTTTACAACCTGATTACCGACACCATTCATGTGTTTACGCCGGGTCAGGGAAGCATCGTGCCGGATGATATTCAGGTGCAGGGGCTGGCTTCGGCTGAAGCGGAAGCTTTGCTGGGGGCTGATCTGGTCGCCGAGCTGATGGACGAAATTGAACTGGTGCGTGGTGCCAGTTATGAGTTTGACCTGGACCAATACCTGCGCGGAGAAATGACACCGGTCTTTTTCGGTACAGCTCTGGCCAACTTTGGTGTGCGCGAGCTGCTCAATTACTTCGTCGAATGGGCACCTGCACCACTGGCCCGTGAAACCGATAAAGGCGCCGTCGCTCCCGCTGATGACAGGTTCACCGGCTTTATCTTTAAAATTCAGGCCAATATGGATCCGAAGCACCGTGACCGCATTGCTTTTATGCGCATCTGCTCCGGCACCTACAGCAAGGGCATGAAGATGAAGCACGTGCGTATCGGTAAAGATGTCAAAATCGCCGATGCTGTTACCTTTCTGGCCGGTGATCGTTCCGCGGTAGAGGAAGCCATTTCCGGCGACATTATCGGGTTGCACAATCATGGCACCATCCAGATTGGTGATACCTTCACCTTTGGTGACGATATGCAGTTCACCGGTATCCCGCATTTTGCACCGGAACTGTTTAAGCGCGTGCGCCTGAAAGATCCTCTGAAAATGAAACAGTTGCAGAAAGGTCTGCAACAGTTGTCGGAGGAGGGGGCAACCCAGCTGTTTATGCCACTCAATAATAACGACCTGATTCTGGGGGCGGTGGGTGTGCTGCAGTTTGACGTGGTTCAGCAGCGTCTGCGTGATGAATATAAAGTGGAATGTATTTACGAGCCTGTAAGCGTCAGCACCGCTCGCTGGGTGTACTGCAGCGACAATAAAATGCTCGACGATTTCAAGCGCAAAGGTGGAGATAACCTGGCTCTGGATGGCGGCGGTTATCTGACCTATATCGCCCCGACACGGGTGAATCTCAGCCTGACTCAGGAGCGCTGGCCGGATATTGATTTCCGTGCCACCCGTGAGCATTGATCGCTCCATTGCGGCGGCCAGCACAATGCAGAACCCGTATTCGTGGGTTCTGTGTTGCGCTTCTCTGAGTGCCGCATATGTCGTTATCCAGCATGCGCGCAATTTCAGCCTGATCCATAACACCGGCATCTGCAGCGTGCAGTCTTGCGGCTCGCGCTATCTGAACTAGGCTTTAACCAGTTATTGTTCGACAGGTTAATTTTTATGGTCGCTTATTTTCTGGCTGGCATGTTGCTGGCGAGCTTGCTGTGTTACACCGTTTACTACCTTTTACAGTCAAAGGTTCTGGATGAAACGCTCACGATGGATGACGGCAAGGGCTATTTTCTGGTAGCCTGCATCCTGATTGGTTTTGTCGTAAGCGTTGCCTGCTTTTATGCCGGGCAGGCGCTGGGTTACGACCAGCAGGAAGACACCTCGACTATGATGGCTCTGGCCATTCTGCTCGATATCATGGTCACCATGCTGACCCTGATTTACGGTCTGGTGAAGTTCCGCGAGCCGGAACATTACTGATCAAAGCACAGCGGGTACAGATTCAGAACCGCCGTTTGCAGCCGCAAACGGCGGTTTCTTTTGCTGTACCGGCGGGCGCCATCCCAGTGCCGGTGCGGGTTTAACCCGGATCACCGGACGGATCATAATTCATACAGGATTATGACTTGCGGAAGGATCATCCTTCCTATAGAATGCCGCCCTCTTTTCGAATCAACATGCCCTTAAAGGCGAGAAATTGATGAAAACATACAGCGCGAAACCCGAAACCGTAAAACGTGAGTGGTTTGTAGTTGATGCAGCTGAACAGACGCTGGGTCGCCTGGCCACTGAGGTTGCTCGCCGTCTGAGAGGCAAGCACAAGCCAGAATACACTCCACACGTTGATACCGGCGATTACATCGTTGTTATCAATGCAGATAAAGTTAAAGTTACCGGTAACAAAACCAGTGACAAGATGTACCATCATCACACTGGTTACCCAGGTGGTCTGAAGTCTATTTCTTTCGAGAAATTGATCGACCATAAGCCTGAAATGGTAATCGAACTGGCCGTTAAAGGTATGCTTCCAAAGAATCCTTTAGGTCGTGCCATGTACAAAAAAATGAAAGTTTATGCTGGTAGCGAGCATCCGCATACCGCTCAGCAGCCGCAAGAACTGAAACTGGGATAATATGATGGCAGTCTCTCAATACTATGGTACCGGTCGTCGTAAGACTTCCACAGCTCGTGTGTTCCTGCGTCCTGGTACAGGCAGCATCGTAGTTAATAAGCGTCCTCTGGATGTTTACTTTGGTCGTGAAACCGCTCGCATGGTTGTTCGTCAGCCGCTTGAGCTGACTGAAAACCTGACCAAGTTTGACGTTATCGTTAACGTTAACGGTGGTGGTGGTAACGGTCAGGCTGGCGCTATCCGTCACGGTATTACCCGTGCACTGATGCAATATGACGAAACTCTGCGTTCTTCTCTGCGCGCTGCGGGTTATGTTACCCGTGACGCACGTGAGGTTGAACGTAAGAAAGTCGGTCTGCGTAAAGCACGTAAGAAGCCGCAATTCTCCAAGCGTTAATTCGCCCGGGAATCCAAAAAGAAGCGTTCATTGGCCTATGTCAATGGACGCTTTTTTTATGCCCAAAACCCCATGTTCTGTGGGTTTTTCAGGTTGTTTCCACCTCCCAATTTCTTTACTATGTGCGCCGCTCTGTATGCTACGCTGGGTCTGTGCAAAAAAAGTACAACAGGCTCCTGACCTTGTAGCACAAAAGAATTTTTTTGATGGGAGAAGATGGTAATGAGTCAAGACGGCGTGAATAAGGGTCGGCGTACTCTGCTCGTAGGCGTTACAGCCGGCGTCGGTGCTGTCGGCGCTGGCTTTCTCGCAGTACCCTTCGTGAAATCTTGGTTGCCAAGTGAGAAGGCGAAAGCAGCAGGTGCCCCGGCAAAAGTGGACATCAGCAAGATCGAGCCAGGTGCGATGCTGACTGCCGAATGGCGGGGCAAGCCGGTGTATATCGCACGCCGGACTCAGGAGCAGCTGGATAACCTGCCAAAGCTGAACGACAGCCTGAAAGACCCGGAAAACAGCGTTAAAGAACAGCAGCCTGCTTACGCCGATAATATTTATCGCTCACGCAAGCCGGAATTTGTTGTGTTGCTGGGTGTGTGTACTCATCTGGGCTGTGCGCCGAAATACTTCGCTGAAGTTAAGCCAGAAACATTTGATGCAAACTGGCAGGGCGGCTGGTTTTGCCCATGTCATGGTTCCCGTTTCGACTTATCTGGCCGTGTATTCAATGGCTCACCTGCAGCGACTAACCTGGTCGTTCCTCCCTATTCGTTTGAGGGCGACAATGTTCTGGTGATCGGCGTCGACGAGGAGAACGCTTAATGAGTAAGCAGAAGAACACTCTGATGGGCTGGATTGACGACCGTCTGCCAGTTACCCAGACCTATGAAAAGCATATGTCCAAGTACTATGCTCCGAAAAACTTTAACTTCTGGTATTTCTTCGGCGTACTGTCGATGATGATGCTGGCTAACCAGATTCTGACCGGTGTCTGGCTGACCATGAATTTCGTCCCAAGTGCCGAAGGTGCTTTCGCCTCTGTTGAATACATCATGCGTGATGTTGAATGGGGCTGGCTGATCCGCTATTTGCATTCTACCGGTGCGACCTTCTTCTTTATTGCCGTTTATCTGCACATGATGCGTGCGATTCTGTACGGTTCATACCAGAAGCCGCGTGAGCTGATCTGGATCTTCGGTATGCTGATTTACCTGGCCCTGATGGCGGAAGCTTTCATGGGGTACGTACTGCCATGGGGACAGATGTCTTACTGGGGTGCGCAGGTAATTATTTCTCTGTTCTCGGTTATTCCGTTTGGTATCGGTGATGCCCTGACTGAGTGGATTCGTGGTGACTTCCTGATTTCCGGCGCCACCCTGAACCGCTTCTTCGCTCTGCACGTTATTGCTTTGCCTTTGGTCATTGTCATGCTGGTGGTTCTGCACCTGCTGGCTCTGCACGAGGTCGGCTCTAACAACCCGGATGGCGTTGATATCAAGAAACTGAAAGACGAAAACGGCAAACCACTGGATGGTATTCCGTTCCACCCTTACTACACCGTTCATGATCTTGTCGGCATTGTCGTCTTCCTGATGATTTTCTGTACCGTACTGTTCTTCTTCCCGGAAGGTAACGGTTTCATGCTGGAATACGCCAACTTTGAGCCAGCTAACGGTCTGAAGACGCCTGAGCACATTGCCCCTGTGTGGTACTTCGGTGCGTTCTACGCCATTCTGCGTGCCGTTCCGGACAAGCTCTGGGGTGTAATTGCCATGGCTGCCGCCATTGCTGTTCTGTTTGTGCTGCCATGGCTGGATCGTAGTCCGGTGAAAAGCTGGCGCTACAAAGGCTGGATGAGCAAGGTATTTATCATTGTTTTCGCAGCAGCCTTCGTTGAACTGACCTGGCTCGGTACTCAGCCAGCGAACGACCTGAATACCTTCCTGGCTCGTTTGTGCTCAGTTATTTACTTTGGTTTCTTCCTGTTGATGCCGTTCTACACCCGCATGGAAAAAACCAAACCAGTACCAGAGCGCGTAACCGGGGGCCACTGATAATGAAAAAAGTATTCGCGTTAATTGCCGCATTTATTCCAGCTATCGCATCTGCGGCTGGTGCCAATGTGCACCTTGATAAGCACCTGACTGATCTGAAAGACACGGCTTCTTTGCAGCGTGGTGCCCAGACGTATATGAACTACTGTATGGGCTGTCATTCCCTTGAGCATGGCCGCTATAACCGGGTAGCACGTGATCTGGGAATTCCTGAAGACGTTATGAAGGAAAATCTGATTTTTGCCGACAAAGCCTTCGGTGATCTGATGACCAATGCGATGTCTCCTGACGATGGCAAAAAGTGGTTTGGTGCCACTCCTCCTGATCTGACTCTGGTTGCGCGTGTACGCCGTCCTGACTGGGTGTATACCTATTTGCGCAGCTTCTATGAAGATCCTACCCGTCCATACGGTGTCAATAACGCTGTATTTAAAGACGTTGGTATGCCGCATGTTCTGGCTGGTTTGCAGGGGCTTCAGGTAAAAGGCACTGCACAGGTTGCTGTTGGCTTTGACACCCTGACCGGTCAGGAAATCACGGAAGAGCATGAAGGTGTATTGTATCTGGCAGAAGCCGGCAGCCTGACGGCTGAAGAGTACGATAAACTCGTGTTCGATCTGGTAAACTTCCTGGTTTACATGGCGGAGCCTATTGCTGTTGAGCGTGAGCGCATCGGTTGGTGGGTACTGTTGTTCCTGGCGATCTTCTTTGTTCCTGTATATATGCTGAATAAAGAATACTGGCGCGACGTTAAGTAATACGTCTGGCAGTTCATTGCCTGCACAGCCCGTCCGCGTTTGCGGCCGGGCTATCTTTGTTTTTTGGGTTTGCTAAGAGGTAAGGAAATTATGGGGGTTGTGGCTAAACGCTCTTCCATGACGTTCTATTCGGATGCGTCAGATCATTACAGTCACCGTGTACGTATCGTATTGGCTGAAAAAGGGGTGGCGGTAGAAATTCATGACGTCGATCCTGACAATAAGCCAGAAGATCTGGCATCACTGAACCCATACAACTCGCTGCCGACACTGGTGGATCGCGAACTGGTTCTGTACGAACCTAACGTGATGATGGAATATCTCGATGAGCGCTTCCCGCACCCGCCGCTGTTGCCGGTATATCCGGTTGCGCGTGCTCAAAGCCGTCTGTGGATTAACCGTATCGAAAAAGACTGGGGTGGTCTGATTGATACCATTCTGAACGGCAAGGGCAAAGATGTTGAAGCCGCGCGTAAGCAGCTCACCGACAGTCTGATTGCAACCAGCCCTATTTTTGCAGAACTGCCTTACTTCATGAGTGAAGAGTTCTCCATTGTTGACTGCTGTGTTGGCCCGATCCTGTGGCGTTTGCCGGTACTGGGCATCGAATTGCCGGAGAAATCCTGCAAACCGATGCTGCAATATATGGAACGTCTGTTTGAGCGCGAATCCTTTATCGCCAGCTTGTCAGAAGCTGAGCGGGAAATGCGTGACTGATGAGTAATACCATGACACCCAGCCGCCCGTATTTAATGCGGGCGCTGAATGAGTGGATTCTTGATAATCAGTGCACGCCCTACGTTCTGGTTGATGCTTTGCTGCCCGATGTTCAGGTTCCGCAGGAATATGTGAATAACGGTCAGATTGTCCTGAATATCAGTCCCGGAGCCGTGCAGAACCTGCTGATTGATGAAAGTGGCTTGTCGTTTAATGCCCGCTTTGGTGGTGTGCCTATGGCCGTCTTCGTCCCGGTAATTGCCATACTGGCAATTTATGCGCGCGAAAATGGTCAGGGCATGGTGTTTGGTACCGAAGCGGGTGCGCCGGATCCTGATGATCCGCTGCCGACGAAGAAAAAACCGGTGACGGAACCTTCGTCACCTGGCGCAAGACCTTCACTCAAAGTCGTGAAATAGTCATATCATCCCCATAAAAGAACCGCCAACCGGCGGTTTTTTTATGTCTGCGTTTTGCCAGAGCCGCGTCTGTTTGACCACTTTTGAATATTTATTGTGACCGCTCTCGATAAATAAAGAGTGCGCACTTGAAGGCTGCCGTTTGCTGAGCATAATGCCTGACCACTTGGTCAGGTATTAATGGTCGAATCGCTATGCGTGTCAGTACGATAAATCTGTTTTGTGCATTCTTATTATTTTTAACGCCCGCCGCTCAGGCCCAGATCCGGGTGGCATTCGTGTATGTCGGGCCGGCAACAGAAGTCGGCTGGTCACACTCGCATGATCAGGGGCGTCAGTATCTGGAGAAAATATTTGGAGCGGACATCAAAACGGAGTATGCAGAGTTTGTTAAGGAAGGACGTGCATCAGCAGACACCATCCGCAAACTGGCTGAAAACAACGATATTATTTTCACCACGTCACAGGGATATATGGTCACTACCGCGCGGGTTGCGCGTGAGTTTCCGGCGGTTAAATTTGATAACGCCACGGGTCTGCGCCTGAGTGAGAATCTGGGCAGTTATGCAGCCCGTGCCTATGAGCCCCGCTATTTGTCCGGCATGATCGCCGGAGCCATGACCCGCAGCAATCGTATCGGTTTTGTTGCAGCACATGCGATTCCCGAGGTTATCCGTGGCATCAATGCGTTTGCGCTGGGTGTGCGCCGTATTAATCCTCAGGCCGTGGTCGAAGTGAAATGGACACGGCAATGGTATGCCCCGGAGAAAGCCGCAGAGCAGGCCCGTGAATTATTGAAAGGCGGTGCCGACGTGCTGACGCATCACACCGACTCGCCAGCGGTCGTTAAAGAAGCAGAAGCCGCTGGTGTGTTTGCCATCAGCTTCCACTCCAATATGTCGGAGTTTGCCCCGACCAAACAAATCGCCTCGGTGGGTTACGACTGGGGTAAATACTACGCCACCCAGATTCAGGCGCTGAAGGATGGTAACTGGAGCGGACAGCGGCTGTGGTTGGGCATGAGCGATAATATTGCGCAGCTGAACAACCTGAGCGATAGCATCCCGGCTGATATCCGTAAACAGGTGCTTACGGTGCAGCAGCAGATTGAGAATAAAACCTTCAGTGTCTTTTCTGGCCCTATTCTCAATAGCCGCGGGCGGCCATTGGTGCGTGAGGGGGAGTCTCTGTCCGATGAGGAGCTGGAGCGTATGAACTGGTATGTGGATGGTGTGGTCGGTGAGCTGCCGTCGTTCTGAGAACGTTCAATAAATGACAAACAGGGTGCGCGCTGCGCCCCCTGTTATTGATTAACCCAGCTCGTTCAGTTTTTTCTGCAGTACGTCCATAACCACCTGCGGGTTAACCCCTTTGGCGGCTTTGCGCACCAGACCAATAAACGGCCCGATGGCTTTTGCGCGCTTATCTTCCGGTGTGGCCAGATAGCCTTCCACCAGTTTCGGGTTGGCCGCCAGAACCTCGGCCACAATGGCTTCGATTGCGCCGCTGTCAGATACCTGTTTCAGGCCAAGCGAATCGACCAGCTTGTCGACACTTTCTGCGCTGCCGTCACCTTTACCTTCGACCAGTGCATTAAAGACTTCTTTCGCCCCGCCGTTGTTCAGGGTGTTGTCTTTAATCAGCTGCAGAATGCGGCCCAGCTGTTCTGCGCTGACGGCCAGCTCGCTGATGCTGATTTCCAGGCGGTTCAGCGTGGCCGATACGTCGCCCTGTACCCAGTTGGCGGCCAGCTTATAGTCGTTGGCGATTTGGGCGGCGGTTTCAAAATAATGTGCCAGCTCACGGTTGGCCGCGAGAATGGCAGCATCGACCGGGCTCAGGCTGTGCGTATGAACAAAGCGTGCGCGTTTTGCATCCGGTAATTCCGGCAGTGTGGCGCGTACCGCTTCAACGTAGTGGTCGTCGATAATGACTGGTAATAAATCCGGACACGGAAAGTAGCGGTAATCGTTAGCGACTTCTTTTGAACGCATGGCGCGGGTTTCATTTTTGTCGGCATCGTACAGGCGGGTTTCCTGAACGATTTTTCCGCCGTCTTCGAGAATATCCATCTGCCGCTCAATTTCTGCATCAATGGCGCGCTCGACGTTACGGAACGAGTTTACGTTTTTGATTTCGGTGCGGGTGCCGAATGCTTCCTGTCCTTTCGGGCGCAGGGATACGTTGCAGTCGCAACGCATAGAGCCCTGGGATAAATCGCCGTCACAAATTCCTAAATAGGTCACGATGCTGTGCATTTTACGGAAATAGGCGGCGGCTTCTTTGGCGGTGCGCATTTCCGGCTCAGACACAATTTCAATCAGCGGTGTACCGGCACGGTTAAGATCAATACCGGACATGCCATGAAACCCTTCATGCACCGATTTACCAGCGTCTTCTTCCAGATGTGCGCGGGTAACATTAATGCGTTTGCTGCTGCCGTCTTCCAGTTCGATATCGATATGACCCATGCCGACAATCGGATGATGCAGCTGGGTGGTCTGGTAGCCTTTCGGTGAATCCGGGTAGAAATAATTTTTACGGTCAAAAACTGATTTCAGGCCGATCTCCGCATCAATCGCCAGACCAAACTTTACCGCCATGCGCAGTGCTTCTTCGTTAAACACAGGCAGTACACCTGGCAGACCCAGATCAACAGCATTGGCCTGAGTATTGGCTTCTGCACCATAGGCGGTGGAAGAGCCGGAGAATATTTTTGATTTTGTGGCCAGCTGAGCGTGAATCTCCAGGCCGATGACAACTTCCCATTTCATGATTCGCTCCTCAGATGCCTGTCAGGTTTTTAAGATCAGGTGTTTTCAGGTGCCAGTCTGTGTGCTGCTGGAACTGATGCGCAGCATTGAGCAGACGGCCTTCGTCAAAGTAGTTACCAATCAGCTGCAGGCCGACGGGTAAGTTATTGACCTGACCGCAGGAGATCGACATGCCGGGCAGGCCTGCCAGATTCAGGGCGATGGTGAAAATATCTTCGAGGTACATATCCACCGGATCAGCGGTTTTTTCACCGCGTTTAAACGCCGGTGTCGGAGTGGTTGGCCCCATAATGATATCGACTTCTTTAAATGCGTTTACAAAGTCATTTTTAATCAGACGGCGAACCTGCTGCGCTTTTTTGTAGTAGGCATCGTAGAAGCCCGCTGACAGGGCATAAGCCCCGACCATAATGCGGCGTTTCACTTCGATGCCGAAACCTTCCCCGCGCGAGCGTTTGTACAGGTCATTAATATCCTGCGGATTTTCACAGCGGTAGCCAAAACGTACCCCGTCCATGCGCGACAGGTTAGCGGAGCATTCCGCTGGGGCGATGATGTAATACGCAGGAATGGCGAGATGGGTGTTCGGCAGTGAAATTTCTTTCACTCTGGCACCCATCTTTTCGTATTCGCTGATGGCGTTGCGCACTTGCTGCTGCATGTCGGCACTCAAATCGCTGCGGAAATATTCTTTCGGCAAGCCGATGGTTAAACCTTCGATGCTGTCATTCAGCGTGGCGGTGTAATCCGGAACGTCACGCTCCATGCAGGTGGAGTCTTTGGCATCAAAACCAGCCATAACGTTGAGCATCATGGCGGAATCTTCGGCAGTACGGGTAATGCTGCCGGCCTGATCAAGGCTTGAGGCATAAGCAATCATGCCCCAGCGTGACACGCGGCCATAGGTTGGCTTCAGACCGGTCAGGCCGCAGAAAGCAGCCGGTTGGCGAATCGAGCCGCCCGTATCCGAAGCGGTTGCGCCCGGCACCAGCTGTGCGGCAACGGCGGCGGCGGAACCGCCGGATGAACCACCGGGAACCCGGTCGGTATCCCAGGGGTTTTTAACCGCACCATAAAACGAGCTTTCGTTGGACGAACCCATGGCAAATTCATCCATGTTCAGTTTGCCCAAAGATACGGCACCGGCGTTGTTGAAGTTTTCAACAATCGTGGCGTTGTAAGGGGCAACGAAATTACTGAGCATTTTTGAGCCGCAGGTGGTCAGGACGCCGTTGGTACAGAATATATCTTTATGCGCCATCGGCACGCCGGTCCAGGCGTCGGCATCGCCCGCTGCGCGGCGGGCATCGGCGGCTTTGGCCTGGGCCAGAGCCTGCTCTTCGCTGACGGTAATAAAACTGTTGTAGTGATGGTCGGTCTGTTTGATGCGGGTCAGCAGGTGTTCAGTAATTTCGACGCTGCTGTATTCGCCGGCCGCCAGATCGCGGGAAATGTCTGCGATGGTTTTGTTGTGCATAAGAAATCCTTGTACCGGAGGCAATGCCCGGATTTTTTGCAGTTACTCGACGACGCGGGGTACGAGGTAGTAACCATTTTCAGTCTGAGGTGCGATCTGCTGAAAATGATCGCGATGATTCTCTTCGGTTACGATGTCTGCCCGCAGACGCTGTACTGCGTCGAGGGGGTGTGCCATCGGCTCGACTGCTGAGGTGTCGACGGCGGATAATTGGTCGACCAGATCAAGAATATTACTCAGATTTTTCTGGTATTCCGCGATTTGTGCCTCGTCAATTTGAAGACGGGACAGATCGGCAATGTCACGAACCTGTTGCTGGTCCAGAGCCATGTGCTTACTCCAGTATTGATGCCTGTTGGAAAGCTGCCGAGGGTAGCATAAATGCGCCTTGCCCTAAATCCCCACCATTGCTAGAGTTAGCCACAATTTTGTCACCTGTGAACAGGAATCTATTGGATGTTTAAGAAGTTAAGAGGCCTGTTTTCCAGCGATCTGTCGATTGACCTGGGAACTGCTAACACTCTGATTTACATGCGTGATCAAGGCATTGTCCTCAACGAGCCATCCGTGGTTGCCATCCGTCTGCAGGGTCATCAGAAAAGTGTGGCAGCGGTAGGTACCGAAGCAAAACGTATGCTGGGACGTACGCCAGGGAATATTCAGGCCATCCGGCCAATGAAAGACGGCGTTATTGCCGATTTTGAAGTCACGGAGAAAATGCTGCAGTACTTCATCAGGCAAGTGCATCAGAGCAGCTTTATGACGCCAAGCCCGCGCGTAGTGGTGTGTGTGCCGTATCAGGCGACCAAGGTTGAACGCAAAGCCATCCGCGATTCTGTGCTGGGAGCCGGTGCACGCCGCGCGTACCTGATTCACGAGCCCATGGCGGCAGCCATCGGTGCAGGTCTGCCGGTTGATGAAGCCCGTGGTTCTATGGTGGTGGATATTGGTGGTGGTACCACTGAAATCGCCATTATCTCTCTCAGTGGCGTGGTTTATGCGGAGTCGGTCAAAGTGGGGGGTGACCGCTTTGATGAAGCGATTGTGGCCTACATCCGCCGCAACTATGGCAGCCTGATTGGTGAAGCCACTGCGGAGCGTATCAAGCAGGAAATCGGTACGGCTTACCCTGGTGGTGAAGTTCGTGAAATTGATGTTCGTGGCCGTAATCTGGCAGAAGGTATTCCGCGCAGTTTTACCCTGAATTCCAACGAAATTCTCGAAGCGCTGCAGGAGTCTCTGGCAGCTATCGTGCAAGCGGTTAAAGGGGCTCTGGAGCAGTCGCCTCCGGAGCTGGCTTCCGATGTTGCCGAGCGCGGTATGGTTCTGACTGGTGGCGGCGCGCTGTTGCGTGATCTCGACAAGCTGCTGAGCGAAGAAACCGGTCTGCCAGTGATTGTTGCCGATGATCCGCTGACCTGTGTGGCCCGTGGCGGTGGTAAATTCCTCGAAACTGCAACGGAGCAGCAGCTCGAAATGCTGGTGCTGGATTAATCGGTACGATTTCCGGTCATGATAAAAACGGAGCTTTGGCTCCGTTTTTTTATGTGGCTGTGTTGTCCGGAACCGGAGCCTGTGATGCGTTCAGCCCTTCCTGCCCGCGGGTGCTGGTTCCTCTTTATGCTTGGCGGTATAGTTAGCCACCTCCATTTTTATTCAGGCAGAACATTATTAAGTCGCAGTTTCAGGTGCCGAACTACCAGCGGCAACGGGTATCAGGGATCGTTATTCTGGCACTGGCTCTGATGTGGCTGGACAGCCACGCGCCCTGGTTGCAATCCGTGCGTTATATGACCGGTTATTTACTGGCCCCTGCGCAGCAGGTGGCGCTGGTGCCTTCGGTGCTGGGCAATTGGTTTGGTGAATCTTCGGCCAGCCGTCAGGAATTAACCAATGAAAATAAACAACTGACGGCGCGTAATCTGGTGCTGGAATTGCGCGCTCAGCGTCTGGCGGCATTAGAAGCAGAAAATATTGAGCTGCGGGAATTACTCAGTGCGTCGGAGCAGGTTGATGACCGTGTACTGGTAACGGCGGTTGTTGCTGTCGATCCGGACCCTTTCAGTCAGCAGATTCTGATTAACAAAGGGGGCGAGGACGGCGTGTTTATCGGTCAGCCGGTGCTGGATGCCTATGGTCTTCTTGGTCAGGTGATTGACGTGATGCCCTACAGTGCGCGGGTATTGATGATTGCGGATTCCAACCACGCTATTCCGGTGCAGGTGAACCGTAATGGTGTGCGCGCGATTGCCGTAGGCACCGGTGCGCTGAATGAGCTCGAACTGATTTATGTCCCTAACACGGCGGATATCGTTCCCGGCGATTTGTTGGTCAGTTCTGGACTGGGTGGGCGTTATCCGCGCGGTTATCCGGTGGCAACGGTTAATAAGGTTGAAAATATTCCCGGTAAATCCTTTGCGGCGGTTACGGCAGAACCGAGTGCTCATCTGGATCGCAGCCGCCATTTATTGCTGGTGTTCAGTCATGGTTCCGGTCAGGTCCCGCCGGCTGATTTGTGGCAGAGTGCAGAATGAATATCCGTGCTGTGATTCTGGTGGCTGTTGGGCTGTTTCTGGCTTTTGTGCTCGAGCATTTACCCATGCCTGATCTTCTGCTGTGGCTGCAACCGGCGTGGGTACTGTTGCTGGTAACACTGCTGGTGATGCATGCTCCTCATACCTTTGGTTTGTGGCTGGCAATACCGCTCGGCTTAATGCTGGACGTTGAGCACAACTCGCTGCTGGGGATGCATGTGCTGACGCTGGCGGTGCATATTTTTATCCTGCAGTTGCTGTACCGGCGCATGGCTATGTTTAATTTTCTGCAGCAGACCGCCGTGGTTTTCCTGTTGGTGGTGTTGCAGCAATTGCTGACTTACTGGGCGGTGGCATTGGTCAGTGAAAACAGTGGGCCGGTATCTTTGTGGATTCCTTCCCTGTCGTCGGCTCTGGTCTGGCCCTGGGTTTATGCTCTGACCCATATGGCGTTGGCACGCCTGCATTTATCATGAGTCAGCTGATTCTGGCCTCGGCGTCACCGCGGCGACGGGAATTGCTGCAACAGATTGGGGTGAAATTCCGGGTTGATGTTGCTGATATCGACGAAACCCCGTTATTGGCAGAACCCCCGGCAGCCTATGTTGCCCGGCTGGCGCTGGATAAGGCGCGAAAGGTTGCCGCTGAGAATCCTGGCTTTGTCGTGCTGGGTTCGGATACTACGGTGGTGCTGGATAATGGCATTCTCGGTAAGCCGGAAAACGACGCAGATGCCGTTCGCATTCTGACGGCACTGTCTGGTCGGTGCCATCAGGTCATGACCGCCGTGGCGCTGGTGAATGATGAACAGCAACGGGTGCAGACGGTTGTTACCAACGTCCACTTTGCACCCTTAAGCAGAGCCCAGATCAATGCCTACGTGGCGACCGGAGAGCCCGCTGATAAAGCCGGAGCATACGGAATACAAGGGCTGGGCGCAGTGCTGGTGGACGCCATTGAAGGCAGTTACAGCAATGTGGTCGGCCTGCCGCTGACGGAAACGGCGGCCCTGTTGCAAGCATTTAATATTCCCATCTGGGACAAGGATTAAGCCTGTGAATGCAGAAATTCTGATGAACGTTACCCCAACGGAAACACGGGTGGCGGTGGTCGAGAACGGCGTGGTGCAGGAAATTTTCCTCGAACGCACCAATCATCGCGGTCTGGTCGGCAATATTTACAAAGGCAAAGTGGTGCGTGTGCTGCCGGGCATGCAGGCTGCGTTTGTCGACATCGGTCTGGAGCGTGCTGCGTTTATTCATGCCGCTGAAATCGGCAGCGGCGATGGCAATGTGCCCATCAGTCAGCTGGTGCATGAAGGTCAGGCGCTGGTGGTGCAGGTGACCAAAGATCCGATTGGTACCAAAGGCGCCAGGCTGACCACTCAACTCGCCATTCCTTCACGCTATCTGGTGTACATGCCGGAGGCTGGTCATGTGGGGGTGTCGCAGCGCATTGATGATGAAGGTGAGCGTGAGCGCCTGAAGCGGCTGGTGAACAACTGCATGGAGGCTGAAGGCCTGACCGGAGAAGCCGGATTCATTTTGCGTACCGCCGCAGAAGGCGTGGGTGATGATGAAATCCTGTCTGATACCCGCTACCTGCGCCGTTTATGGCGCAAGCTGGAAGAACGCATAAAAGATAATAAACCGCCCAGTCTGGTGTATGACGAGCTGCCGCTGTCGCTGCGTACCCTGCGTGATTATTCGCGCCCTGAAGTTGCCAAGATCCTGATTGACTCACGCGAGACCTTCCAGAAAATCGAGCAGTTTGTGCAGCAATATGTGCCGGAAGTTGCCGACCGTATTGAGTATTATCCTGGCCCGCGCCCGCTGTTTGAACTGTACAGCGTTGAAGATGAAATCCAGCGCGCACTGGAGCGTAAAGTACCGCTGAAATCCGGCGGCTATCTGGTGATTGATCAGACTGAGGCCATGACCACCATCGACGTCAATACCGGGGGGTTTGTCGGTCGCCGCAACCTTGAAGAGACCATTTTCAAAACCAATCTCGAAGCCGCTACAGCGATTGGCCGGCAACTGCGCCTGCGGAATCTGGGTGGCATTATCATTCTGGATTTTATCGATATGCTGGAGGCTGAGCATCAGCGTCAGGTGCTGCGCATGCTGGAAAAAGTGCTGGAGAAAGACCACGCCAAAACGAAAATCAGCGGTGTATCAGAATTGGGGCTGGTGGAAATGACGCGCAAGCGCACCCGTGAAAGCCTTGAGCAGATGTTAATGGAACCCTGTCGTTGCTGTGGCGGACGTGGCTCGGTGAAAACCGCAGAAACCATCTGCTATGAAATCTTCCGCGAGATCCTGCGCGAAGAACGGGCTTATGGCGCCGGAACCTATTCGGTATTGGCCAGTCAGCAGGTCATTGATCGTCTGCTGGATGAAGACAGCAACGGTCTGGCGGATCTGGAAGCCTTTATCGGTAAAGCCATTAAGTTGCAGGTCGAGCCGCTGTATACCCAGGATCATTACGACATCGTGCTGCAATAGGCATCGTTATGAATTGGCTGCGTGAGTTCTGGACACAAATCTGGATTACCCTGGTGGTGGCTGCGGTGACGCTGGCGCTCTATACCAGCCTCGGCCGTCAGCTTATTCCACTGGTGGAGACCTATCGTGCGGATCTGGAACTGGAGCTGACCCGTCAGCTCGGACAGCCGGTTTCAATCGGTCAGCTTAAGGGTGAGTGGAATTTACTGTCTCCGCGTATCCGTTTGCAGGATGTGCAGATCGGGCGGCTGGCGGATGGCATTCATATTGAGCATATGGAAGCCGAGCTGGATGTCAGTGCCAGTGCCTTTTACCGTCTGCCGGTGTTCAAACGAATCGAAATTCAGGGTGTGCGCGTCGATCTTTACCAGCGTGATTCGCAACACTGGTCCATTGGCCGTACCTGGCCGGTCGATCTGAGCGGCATTGAGCGTCAGCCCACAGCGGCGGATGATGTGAATACGGCCGCCTCTGGTAA
Source organism: Saccharospirillaceae bacterium (assembly GCA_021208685.1). Lineage (GTDB taxonomy): Bacteria > Pseudomonadota > Gammaproteobacteria > Pseudomonadales > Oceanobacteraceae > Venatoribacter. The sequence continues at coordinate 32,007 of JAJOJJ010000037.1, read as the reverse complement.
TCCGCCCTGGCTGAACTGGCTGGAGCTGCAACAGGCGATTATTTTCAGCGATTGGCAGATCACCAGTTTTGATCCGCAGATGACCCGTGAAGATGTCCGGATTGACCAGCTGGTCTGGCGAAACCGTGGCGACAGTCATGAGCTGGACGGTGATCTGGCCTGGGGCCGTGAGCAGTTGGCGAATATCAAACTGATGGCCTCACTGGATGGCGATCTCTGGCCCTGGCACCGGCAGCACGGCGAAGTGTTCCTGCGTATTGATCAGCAGGAATGGACGCGCTGGATTCCTGATGAACTGCCCGGCGGCCTCAGCATTGAACGCTTTACCGCCGGTGCCGAGGCCTGGCTCAGTATCCGTGATGGTGATCTGAATGCTCTGTATATCGATGCCGATATTCCTGAGCTTACGCTCAACACCGCTGGCCAGCCTCTGACACTGAGCGGCGGCAGTCTGAAAGCGGGTGGTCAGCATAATGGGGATGACTGGCACCTGCGTGTTTTACCGCGCTTTGATCAGACGTTGCCCATCGACAGCCTGAGTCTCAGCGCCATCAGCCTGCCGCAACAGAAAGGCTGGCAAATCGGAGTTCCTGTACTGGATGTGAGTGCTGCGCGCCGGTTTATTCTGGATCACCAGTTGTTGCCGGAACCGTTTGGCCGGTATATCGAAGGCACCGATGGCCGCGGTGAAGCGCGCAATTTGCGCATATCGCTGTTGCCCGGTGAGCCGTGGCAGGTGGATGTGCGCAGCGATCTCGTCAATGCCAGCAGTGCTCCGTATCACGGCATCCCGGGCTTCAGTGATGTCAGCGCTGCTCTGCATCTGCAGCCGCAGGGTGGGTTATTGCAGGTGAGCAATGATGATCTGAGTGTTCATCTGGCCGATGTCTATGGTCAGCCCTGGGATTTACAGCAAGCATCAGCCCGATTTTACTGGGCGATCAGACCCGATTTTTATCAGTTACAGTTGCGCGGCCTCAAGGCTGGCCTGCTGGAAGCGGAATCGGATGCAGAGACTCCGCATGCATGGCCGGTCAGTGGCGAAGTGGCGATCAAGCTGCCGCGCAGTCACAGCAACACCGAGACGGGCCTCAGTCTGATTCTGGGACTGCCACAGGCACCCGCCCGTCTGCGTGGACAGCTGGTGCCCGATATTCTTGATCCGGCGGTACGTGATTGGCTTGATCAGGCGATTGTGGCCGGTGATTTCCGCGATGCCGCCTTTCTGTTGCACGGTAATCCGGAGCGTGACCACCCGCAAAACAGTCTGACCACCCAACTCTATCTGGAAGTGGAAAATGCCGAACTGAAATACCTGTCAGACTGGCCGGCAATCACCGCTATCAAGGGGCGTCTGATGATGGATGCTCCGGCCCTGGATGTCTGGCTGGAGCAAGGGCAGACGCTGGGAGGCGAACTGATGCCTCACTCCGGGCGCGTCCGTCTGCGTCCCGGGGCGGATGGTCATACAGCACTCTCGGTTGCTGGCCGTTTGCGTGGTGACAGCCATGAAGCGCTGCGCTATTTCACCGAAACACCCCTGCAAAGCGTGGTCAATAATGCCTTCGATCACTGGCAGGCAGGCGGCCCGATAACGGCCAATATGCTGCTGGATATGAGCCTGGGGGCTGAACCGGCGCAACCGGAAATCAAACTCGAACTGGAACTGAGTGATAACCGGCTGCGTCTGGACGATCTCAATCTTGATCTCGCCAATCTCAAGGGCCGGCTGCGCTACAACAGTCAGGTGGGGCTGCTGTCGGACTGGCTTGAAGGTGATCTCTTTGGCGGCCACTTCAATGCGGGGATTGAATCGGTCGGTCGCCCCGGCGGCTTCGATATGGTGCTCAGTGCCAATGGTGATGCACGCTGGGACCGGTTTAAGGAATGGCTGCCACTCTTCCTGCTGGACCCGGTAAGCGGTGCGCTGGGTTACAACGCCCGCCTCACGCTGGGGGCGCAGGGTCTGGTGTTTAACCTTAACTCCGATCTGCAGGACACAGCGATTGATCTGCCTTATCCGCTGGGCAAAACCGCTGCCGTCGATAACCGGTCGTTGCAGGTGCAGATTGAGCCCGGCACGGAAACCCGGATTAACCTCAACTACGACAATCTGCTGCGGGCCGCGCTGGCCCTGGATGCTACGGGTCTGAACCGGGGGCAGGTGTATATCGGTGGCTCCGAACCTTTTCTGCCGAGCGATAAGGGTGTGGTGGTGCGGGGTCAGCTGAGTGAATCCGTTGTGGCGGCGGATTGGTGGGACAGCTGGCAACATTTATCCGCGCTTCTGGCGGCAGAGAGCCAGACTCCGGGTCATGCAACCGCTGCTGGCGGCACCGCACAGAGCAATCCTTTGCGCAGTATTGATCTGACCCTGGGGGGCGTGGATGCCTGGGGCACCGCCATGGGCCCAACCCATATCAAAGCGTCGCAGACGTGGAATGAATGGGATTTTGACGTCGCCAGTACGCTGGTCAAAGGCAACATCCGCATGCTGCCCGGCAATGCTCCGATTGCTCTGAAACTGGATTATATTCATCTGCCAGACAATGAAGAGACTCCGGCGGAGCCTGCCCTCGCAGAGGGGGAGGCTTCAGCAGAAACCACGGGAATAGCCGTCGCAGCGGATAAACCCGATCCGCTGGCCGCCATCAATCCGGCCGATTTTCCGCCTGTTGATATGGCATTGGCCGAACTGTACATCGGCAGCCATAACCTTGGCCGCTGGACGCTGAGCAGCCGGCCACAGGATGCCGGTTTGCGCGTCACGATTCACGACAGCGATATGAAAGGCCTGGTTTTCACTGGGGATATCGACTGGCTGAAACAGAATGGTCAGCATCAGACGCGTCTCGATACACTGCAGATCAGCAGCAACGACATTGGCCGGGTGCAGCGTGCTTTCCGTCAGGAGGCTGCGATTGAAGGCAAAGATATGCGCTCGACCCTGCAGCTGAGCTGGCAGGGCTCGCCACTGGCCTATAACAACAAAACCCTCAATGGCCTGGCCAGCTTCCGTGTGAAAAATGGCAACATGGCTGCCGAAGGGGCGGGTGCCTTAAAGGCCTTCGGTGCGCTCAATTTCAACTCGGTTGCCCGCCGCCTGAAACTCGACTTCTCCGATCTGTATCAGTCCGGAGTGGCTTTCGACACGCTGAAAGGCAAAGCGCGGATTGAGAATGGCCTGCTGACCCTGACAGAGCCGCTGAGCATGGACGGGCCGGGCGGTAAATTCCTCACCTCGGGCAGCACGGATCTGAATACTAAGGCTCTGGATATGAAGCTGGCCGTCACCTTCCCGGTGTCCGGTACGCTGCCGATGGTGGCATTGCTGGCCGGTCTGGCACCACCGGTGGCGGCGTCTATCTATGTCACCGAAAAACTGATCGGTGATGAGCTGGCACGGTTCACCAGTGCCAGTTACGACCTGAAAGGCACCTGGGAAAAACCGGATCTGAAAATCAATCAGGCCTTCGATGATAAGGTTGACGGCAAGAAGAGCCGCAGTCTGCTGGAGCGGTTCAAAAGTATTTTCTATATCTTCGGCGGAGGCGATGACGACTGATGAATACAGTGGCCGTTGTTCAGTTCAGCAGTCAGGCCCCGGTTGAACACAATCTGGCGCAGGCCTATGACCTGCTGCAGCAGGCAGCGGCACAGGGTGCAGTGCTGGCGTTGCTGCCGGAAATGTTTCTCACGCTGGATGGTAAGCAGTACAACGCCATTGCCGCAGATCCGCAGTATGTGCAGCGTCTGGCCGGCTGGGCGCAGGAGCTGAAACTCTGGCTGGTGGCAGGGGCGGTGCCGATGCTATGTCCGGACGGAGATCCGCGTGTGCGTTCGGCTTGTCTGGTGTTTAACGGTGAAGGCGTGCTGGTTGCCCGCTACGACAAAATTCACCTGTTTGATGTCGATGTCGGCGATGCCCACGGCAGCTACCGCGAGTCGGAACGCTTTGCGCCGGGCAGCGATGTGGTGCTGGTGGATACGCCGGTGGGGCGTCTGGGGCTGGTGATTTGCTACGACCTGCGTTTTCCGGGGCTGTTTCAGCGCTTGCGTGATCAGGGGGCGGAGCTGATTTCGGTTCCTGCGGCGTTTACTTACACCACCGGGGAAGCCCACTGGCAGACCCTGCTGCGTGCCCGGGCAATTGAAACCCAGTGCTACGTGCTGGCGGCCAATCAGTGTGGCTGGCATGACGATAAGCGCCGCACGTACGGCCATTCGCAGATCATTGATCCCTGGGGACGGGTTATGTCTGAGCTGGAAGAAGAAGCCGGTGTGGCGGTGGCGGCGATTGATCGGCCATTGCTCGCGGACGTACGCAAAAAATGCCGGTGACTGAGCACCGGCGCTTCTGAGCAGAGCATCTGCGCTAGCGGCAGATGTCGTCATCAGTCCGGCATCTGTTCCTTAATAAACTGGAACAGTTTCTTGTACGAGGTGCCGGGTTTTGGCGGTTCGCTGCTCATTTCCTTTTGGGCATTGCGAACCAGATTACGCAGCTGCTGACGGTCAACCGCCGGAAACTCTTCGATAAAGGCGTTCAGCCCATCGTCATCGCTGACCAGACGGGTGCGCCACATTTCCTGCTGGCGGATACGTCGGCCATACGCCTGGCTCGATGGATCAAACAGATCCAGTTTGGCCTGGATCGCGTCCTGATCTTCATCGCCGACCAGACGGCCAATGTACTGCATATGGCGACGCTTGGCTTCGTGCTGCTTAAGACGGCCATTTTCCACCAGTGCGTTGTACAGGGTTTCGCTGATCGGCAGCTCTTTCCATTTGGCGGCGTTCAGCTCAGTCAGGCGTTTGCCCAGCTCCTGCCAGCGGTGTGCTTCGCGTTTCATTGCGGACTTACTGACGTATTCGATTTCGTCGTCCGGGTAATCAGATTCGTTCATCAGGGGTACTTTAATGCAGGTTACAGATAGAACAGGGTAGCTAACCCCAGGAAAGATAGAAAGCCGACCACATCCGTCACCGTGGTCAGCACTACGCTGCCAGCCAGCGCGGGGTCAATACCACGGGCTTTGAGCAGCAATGGCAGGCTGGCACCGGCCATGGCCGCCACCATCAGGTTAATAATAATGGCAGCGCCGATAATGATGGCGATGGCCGGATCGCGGAACCAGGCATAGGTAATCAGGGCAATCACCACCGCCCAAAGCACGCCGTTGATGGCAGCGACCATGATTTCGCGGTTAAACAGCCAGCGGAAGTTACTGCCGCTGAGGTGGCCCAGTGCCTGGCCACGTATTACCAGTGTCAGTACCTGACTGCCGGCGATACCGCCCATACTGGCAACAATCGGCATTAATACCGCAAGGGCCACAACCTGCTCGATGGTTTTATCAAACAGACCAATCACCGCTGACGCCGCCAGTGCGGTGAGCAGGTTAATGCCCAGCCAGACGGCCCGGCGGCGGCTGGTTTTCAGTGTCGGTGCGAACGTGTCTTCTTCGTCATCCAGACCCGCCATACTCATCAGCGAGTGGTCTGCGGTTTCGCGGATAACGTCAACCACGTCATCGATGGTAATACGTCCAAGCAGCATCCCGGCGGCATCAACCACCGGAGCCGAGACCAGATCGTGGCGCTCGAACAGCTTGGCAACCTCGCTTTCGTGCTGGGTTGCCTGAATAACCCGCGCGTCGGTACTCATTACCTCACGGACGGTTTGCTGGGGATCGCTGACCAGCAATTTGCTGATCGCCAGCGTACCGATAAATTCGTTCTGCCGGTTTACCACCAACAGATTATCGGTCATCGGCGGCAGGGATTTGTGGCGGCGCAGGTAGCGCAGCACCACCTCAAGGGTAATGTCCGGGCGGATGGTCACGGTGTCGGTGTTCATCAGACCACCGGCACTGTCCTCCGGATAGCCAAGAACCGCTTCGAGACGGGCACGATCCTGATGATCCATGGACTCCAGAACTTCCTGAGTCACACGCTCAGGCAGCTGCTGCAGCATATCGGCCACATCATCGGTGTCGAGGTCAGCGGTCAGGTCGACCACTTCTTCCGCGCTCATGTCACTCAGGAAGTGGCTTTGCAGCTCCTCACTGAGGTTCTGCATGACCTCGCCTTCGAGTTCCTTATCAACCAGTTCCCACAGCAATTTCCGCGCTTTTGGGGGGGAGGATTCAATCAGGTGGGCAATATCAACCGGTGCCAGACCCGAATTCAGGATGCGCTTAACCTGTGCCAGTGCCCCGCTTTCCAATGCGGCGGTCAGGCTGTGTAACTTGGCTTTAGCCTTTTCGGTCTGCTGTGCCATGCGTCGCTCGGTTCGGGGGGAGGGTTGAATGCTCAGATTCTAGCCTGATTAGGCCTCTGATACCACGAAACTACTCGCAGAATTGCGCATAGAAGATTGTTTTACGGCGTTATTCTTCTTCGTCAAAACGCCGGTTAATAAGATCAATCAGAGCAGTAAGGGCGTGCTCTGCATCCTGTCCGTCGGCGTGAATATGGATGTTGGTGCCTTTGCTGGCAGCCAGCATCATGACCGCCATAATGCTTTTGCCGTCCACCATGCGGTCGGGATAGCCAACCTTGATCTGGCAGGAGTAAGCCGTCGCTGTCGATACCAGCTTGGCGGCCGCGCGTGCGTGCAGGCCGAGTTTATTGATAATGGTGATTTCGGTGCTCGTCATCCGTTTCAATCCTGATGAGAATCGGCATCGCCAAGTTCGCGGTGGCGAACCTGAACATTGCTGTAATGAAGACAGAATTCTGCTTTAAGTTGCTCTGTCAGGTAAACGGAGCGGTGCTGACCACCGGTACAGCCGATAGCAATGGTCATATAGCTGCGGTTGGCATCAACAAAGGCCGGAAGCCAGCGCTGAATAAACCCGCTGATATCCTTCTGCATGGCCTGCACCTGAGGCTCGTTGGCCAGAAAGTCGATGACTTTCTGGTCGCGTCCGGTAAAGCCACGCAACGCCGGGTCCCAGTAAGGATTGGGCAGATTACGCACGTCGAAGACGTAATCGGCGTCGATTGGGATTCCGTGTTTAAAACCAAAGGATTCAAACAGAATGGCGATGTCGGCGCTGGTTTTGTCCGCCACCCGCAACTTGATCAGGCTGCGCAGCTCATGCACCGACATGCTGGTGGTGTCCAGTGTCAGGTCCGCAAGGTTGGCAACAGGCTCAAGCAGGAGACGCTCTTTTTCGATGGCTTCAGCCAGAGAGACGCTTTTGCTGGTCAGGGGGTGCTTACGCCGGGTAGAGCTGAAACGCTGGAGCAGTACTTCTTCACTGGCATCAAGATACACGACATCCAGCTGGTATTCGTCACTGGGCAGCTGGTGCAGTACTTCATGAATGTTGTCGAAGGCATGAGGCAGGTTACGGGCATCGACGCTGACGGCGACCTTGGCCAGTTTCTCTTCAATTTCTGTCTGGCGGGCCAGCGCTGGCAGTAGGGCAACCGGCAGGTTATCAATACAGTAGAAGCCAAGATCTTCCAGCACGTGTAATGCGCTGGATTTACCAGAGCCCGACCGGCCGCTGATGACGACTAAACGCATGCCTTGCTCCTTTGCTGTGCAGTTACCTGAGTCATCTGACCCGTTTACGTTCAGTATTCGCTTAACGCCCGCTGGTAAAACCGTTGTGCATCGGGGGCTTTGCGCAGGGCTTCACGGTAAGTGGGTTCGCTGAAATTCCGCGCCAGCATCGCCAGTACCTGCAGGTGCTGTTCGGTGGCTTCTTCAGGCACCAGCAAGGCGAAGACCAGATCAACCGGCTTGCGGTCGATGGCATCGTAATCCACCGGTTCCATCAGCCGCAGCAGCACGCCCATCGCCTGATCGCACTGTTTCAGGCGGCAGTGGGGAATGGCGATGCCTTCGCCAATCCCGGTGCTGCCAAGGCGTTCACGGTTGAGCAATCGCTCGTAAATATCGTCGGCAGAGCTGTCGCTGAGCTGTTCAGCGATAAACCCTGCCAGGTATTCCAGCAGTTTCTTTTTACTGGATACCGGAGCATCAATCATTGCACGTTCCGGTGTGAGGATATCCTCGATGCGAATGTCCATTAATCAGCCTTGTCCGTGTTGCCGCGCCACCAGTTTTTCTTTGTGCTTCAGCACCTGACGGTCAAGCTTGTCAGTCATCTGATCAATGGCGGCATACATATCGTCATTTTCTGCGCTGGCGTGCAGATCGGCACCACTGACGTGAATGGTGGCTTCAGCAATCATGCGCTCTTTGATAACCGTCAGGGTGACCTGACCATTGGTGATGTTGTCAAAGTGGCGTCCCAGCTTGGACATCTTCTCGTCTACGTAGGCTTGCAGAGATTCGGTAACGTCAACGTGGTGACCGCTGATATTGATCTTCATGTCCAACTCCTTGTTGCTGGCTTGTTGTTTAAATCAATTGCTTACGTTCGTTTGAAGGCGGAATCATCATGGCTTCACGGTATTTGGCCACCGTGCGCCGTGCCACCTGAATGCCCTTTTCGCCCAGTACAGCGGCGATTTTGTTGTCGCTCAGTGGTTTGCGGGCATTTTCTTCGGAAATCAGTTTTTTAATCATGGCACGGATTGCGGTAGAGGAACATTCGCCGCCGCCATCGGTACTGACGTGGCTGGAGAAAAAGTACTTCAGCTCAAAGATTCCGCGCGGTGTGTGCATGTACTTTTGCGTGGTCACCCGGGAAATGGTCGATTCATGCATGCCGACCGCTTCGGCAATATCATGCAGAACCAGAGGTTTCATGGCTTCTTCGCCCTGTTCGAAGAATTCGATCTGATATTCAACGATTTTGGTGGCCACTTTCAGCAGGGTTTCGTTACGGCTTTGCAGGCTTTTGATAAACCAGCGCGCTTCCTGCAGGTGATCACGCAGGAAGGCGTTGTCGGTGCTGTTATCGGAGCGGCGTACCAGTGAGGCGTAATCGGCATTGACGCGCAGTTTTGGGGCGATATCCGGGTTCAGCTCTACCCGCCATTCATCGCGGATATTACGCACCAGAACATCCGGTACGATGTATTCGGCCTGTTCGGCACTGATTCCGGCACCGGGTTTGGGATTCAGTTCTTTGATCAGCCGCAGCACGGCTTTGAGGTCGTCTTCGCGCAATTTGGTTTTGCGCATCAGGGTTGGATAATCTTTGCTGCCCAGCAGTTCGATATAGTCGCGGATGACCATTTTGGCTTCGCTCAGCCAGGGGGTTTCGGCTGGCAGTTGCTGCAGCTGCAGCAGCAGACATTCGCGCAGGTCACGGGCAAAGGCTCCGGCCGGATCGAACTGTTGCAGACGGTGGAGCACCGCCATGACTTCGTCTTCTTCGACATCGAGGGCCGGATCCATGCTTTCCAGAATGTCTTCAACCGTGGTGTGCAGGTAGCCATCATCATCGACACCATCGATCAGCATCAGGGCGATTTCGCGGTCGGTGTCAGACATGGGGGTCAGGTTTAATTGCCACAGCAGGTGATCCTGCAGGTCTTCGGTGCTGGCATGGCGTGAGTCGTAATCGAAATCATCGTCGATGGCATTACTGCTGCCTGAGGCAACACCGGCGGTGGTCTGGTAGGTGTCTTCCCACTGACTGTCGACGGGCAAATCGTCCGGCAGCTGTTCCTGTGACCATTGTTCGTCCAGCTCCGGCGTATCGTTGTGGCTGTCATCCTGATTGCTGACTTCGTGGCTGGCCGTGGTGTCATGGTCACTGTTGCGGGACAGGTCGGGCAGGTCATCGTGCTCGTGTTCTTCCACTTCTAGCATCGGGTTGGAATCAAGAGCTTCCTGAATCTCCTGCTGCAGGTCGAGGGTAGACAGCTGAAGCAGGCGGATGGCTTGTTGCAACTGAGGGGTCATGGTCAGGTGCTGACCCATCTTTAACTGAAGAGACGCTTTCATAAAAGTTCAGTAATCACTCAGTATCGGCATAGTCTGTGCATTATACGCCAAGCGGTAAACCTTGGAATCTTTTGTGCAGCTTCCCTTGCGCTGCATCATCCGGTAAGTCCCTGATACCGTCTCTGCCATCACAGGCGGAAGTCCTCACCCAGATACACTTTGCGCACCTGTTCACTGGCAAGCACCTGTTGCGGTGTTCCCTCCGCGATGATATGGCCGCCTCCGACAATATAGGCTTTTTCGCAGATAGCCAGTGTTTCCCGTACATTATGGTCGGTAATCAGTACACCAATACCACGCGCTTTCAGCTGGCGGATGATGTCCATGATGTCAGCTACAGAAATAGGGTCAACCCCGGCGAAGGGCTCATCCAGCAGGATAAAAGATGGTTCTGCCGCCAGTGCACGGGCAATTTCCACCCGGCGGCGCTCACCACCGGACAGCGCCATACCAAGGCTGTTGCGGATGTGCTGGATATGAAACTCGTTCAGCAGGGCTTCCAGTTTTTCCAGACGCTGCGCGCGGTTGAGGTCTTTGCGGGTTTCCAGAATGGCAAGGATATTATCGGCGACACTCAGTTTGCGGAAAATGGACGCTTCCTGTGGCAGGTAGCCAATGCCTTTTTGTGCACGGCCATGCATTGGCAGGTGGCTGATATCTTCGTCATCGATTCGGATACGGCCTTTATCGGCCTGCACCAGATTGACAATCATATAAAAACAGGTGGTTTTACCGGCACCATTTGGTCCGAGCAATCCGACGATCTGGCCGCTCTGCACCGACATGGAGACATCTTTAACCACTTCCCGGCCGTTGTAGCTTTTTGCCAGATGTTCGGCTTTCAGGGTTTTCATGGTTGCTCCTGCGTGGCTGGGCTGTTTTCGGCGGCGGCCGGAGACGTCTGAGGTTGAATGACCACTTTAATCCGTTGCTTCTCGCTATCGCCGTTGGTCTGGCCGGATGTATGGGTACTGCCGCTGGCCGTGACCGTTTCTTTGGTCATGTCGTAGAGAATGCGTTCGCCACTGAACTGGTTGCCGTCCTGCTGTAACTGGGCGTTCCCCTGCAGGGTGATTTCGCGTCGCTGGGCAAAGTAATCGATGCGTTTGCCATGAGCTTTGGTCAGCGGTTTGCCGGGGTTTATCTGTTGCTGATAGCGCGCCGGTTTATCGCTATGGCCTTCGGCGATGGCTTTTTCCAGGGTGTCGCCGGAGCGGATGATCAGCAGGCGGTCTGATTCGATGCGCAGGGTTCCCTGAGTGAGTACGACGTTGCCTTCATAAATCACGACGCCCGCTTTGCGGTCAAGCTCTGCCCGATCGGAAAGAATGGTCATTTCCTGTTGCCAGTCATCCGGCAGCGCCAGAGCATCTGGCAGGGTACAGAGAAAAAAAAGACCGGCCAGAAGGCGATAATTATTGCGGGACATAGCGGGTATCCACCTGTGCTTTGAATTCCATGCGCTGGCGCGCGATATCCAGTGTCATGCCGGTTGCGCTGATGCGGGTTTGCAGGCTGGTAATGGTGACCGGCTGATCGGTTTCAGCCATCTGCTGGCGGCTGTGGTAGGTCAGTCTGCTGGTTTCGATCAGAAGATCATCACTGGGCTTTGCCGGGGTGAGCGGACGAATTTCCACCTGACCTGCAAGGCGCAGTGATTGTTCATCATCGAGCAGCGTACCTTCGAGGGCATTCACCTGCCAGGTCTGCCCCTGTTCATCGGCAGACATCAGTAAGGGGGCGGTAAATAAGGTCATCCGGGTTTGCGGATAATGCGTTGACCGTTCGGCGACAAAGGTTTGTTGCAGTTCGCCAGTGCTGTCGTACTGGCGGTTGTACAGCCCCTGGCCATAATAATCCGGCTCGCGGCTCTGTTGCTCGCTGAGTGCGGGTGCCTGCTCAAGCGTGTAGCGATCGACTGCCAGCAAGGCCAGACCAAAAAACAAGGTCAGCAACAGCAGCAGATAGCGCTTACGCATCAGATCACGCCCGCGCGTAATAAGTCGTGCATATTGATAACACCGACCGTCTGATCGCCGTCTTTGACCACCAGCGCGTTGATTTTGTTGTCTTCCATCAGCTTCAGTGCTTCCGCCGCCAGAGTGCCCGGAGTGGTGGTTTTTCCGCCCACCGTCATCACATCGGCCATGGTGGCGGTGTGGATATCAACGCCGTGATCAATGGCGCGGCGTAAATCTCCGTCGGTGAATATCCCGGCCAGCTTGCCATTGTCCTGCACGGTGGTCATGCCCAGTCCTTTGGACGTTACCACCAGTAAGGCTTCTGACAGTGTCGCGGTCGGGGAAACCACCGGAATTTCGCTGCCTGAATGCATAATATCTTCGACTTTAAGCAGCAGACGCCGGCCAAGCGAACCACCCGGATGGGAGAACGCGAAATCTTCAGCCGTAAAACCACGCGCTTCCAGCAGGGCGACCGCTAAAGCATCGCCCATCACCAGTGCGCAGGTGGTGGAGGAGGTTGGCGCCAGATTCAGCGGGCAGGCTTCCTGATTCACGCCGGTATTCAGGTGCGCATTCGCGGCGCGTCCGAGTGTGGAGTCCGGATTGCCTGTCATACTGATGAGCGCTGTGCCGAGACGTTTCAGCAGCGGCAACAGGCTGGTGACTTCGCCGGTTTCACCCGAGTTAGACAGGGCAATCACCACGTCGGATGGCTGGATCATGCCCATATCACCGTGGCTGGCCTCACCCGGATGAACGAAAAAGGCCGGTGTACCGGTGCTGGCCAGTGTGGCCGCCATTTTATTGCCGATATGGCCGGACTTACCCATGCCGGTCACCACGACGCGTCCCTTGCAGTTCAGAACCAGCTGACAGGCGACGGCGAAATCGCCGGTCAGACGACCTTCCAGCTGAGCAATGGCCTCCTGTTCCAGTTTGATGGTACGACGGGCAGATTGCAGAAAATCAAAATTCATATCAGTGGTCATGAGTCAGCCATATAAAACAGAGATACCAGATAGCCAGCGTAGCTGGTGGTGAGGAACAGACCGGCAAAACGTCCGAGAGTGCCCTTACGATAACTGATTAAAAACAGAACCAACAGGGCAAGGGTCAGAGCCATCATGACCGCGTAGTCACGGTAAAGTGCCAGCGGATCAACTGCCGTTACGGCCAACAGGCCGGGAATAGGCATTACGGTCAGCAGGTTGAAAATGTTGGAGCCAATCACGTTGCCGATGGCAATGTCATGATGGCCTTTCAGCGCGCTGGCAACCGAGGCGGCCAGTTCCGGCAGGCTGGTGCCGATAGCGACAATCGTGAGTCCGATGACCAGATCGCTGACGCCATAGGCGCGGGCAATTTCAGTGGCACCCCAAACCAGCAGCTTAGAGCTGAACATCAGGGCAATCAGACCAATAACAAGCCAGAAAATCGCCGTTTGCATCGGGGTGTTTTCGATTTCGGCGGCTTCGTCTTCATCAACAATGGCTTCGCCGGATTCGCTGCTGTCGAGGAACATGAGGTAGAGCGCAACCGCCATTGCGGCAAATAAAATGAGCGCATCGGTCAGATTCAGTTCCAGGTCGGCCAGTGTCAGGCCGCCGATGATGCTGATCAGAATCAGCAGTGGCAGTTCTTTTTTCAGCAGTTTTTTCTGCAGCGGAATCGGGCTGATAAGGGCCGTGATGCCCAGCACCAGAGCAATGTTGGTGATGTTGGAACCGAGCGCATTACCAATCGCAAGGTTGCCGGCACCGTCGAGTGCGGCCACTGCGGATACGAACATTTCCGGCGCTGAAGTGCCCATGGCGACAATGGTCAGGCCAACCAGCAACGGAGACATGCCAAGGCGGCGGGCGGACGCTGCGGCACCGATAACAAACTTGTCAGCACTCCAGACCAGAATAATAAGACCAGCAATAACGGCAGCAAAGGCTGTGAGCATGGGGCACCAGATGTGATTGTCAGAGGTAAATGAAGCGCGTCATTGTACCCAAGGTAATTCTGCACGCAATTGCAACTCTGCGTTTTATGAAGGGCTTATTACAATAGTTTACAGGCGTTGGTTCCGTCCGGACATTCCGCTATGCTAGGCCGACTATCCGTACCGAGTAAAAAGGACGACATTCATGGCCGTCAGTCAGCCCTACGTCTCTGTTCGTGGAATGAGTTTCAGCCGTGGTGACCGGCTGATTTATAACAATATGGATGTGGATTTTCCGCGTGGCAAAGTGACGGCCATTATGGGGCCTAGCGGAACCGGTAAAACCACACTGTTGCGTCTTATTGGCGGTCAGCTGTTACCGGACAGCGGCACCATTATGGTAGACGGACACAATGTACCGACACTGCCACGCAAAGAACTGTTTGATCTGCGCCGCAAAAAAATGGGCATGCTGTTTCAGACCGGCGCTCTGTTTACCGATCTTAATGTTTTCGACAACGTTGCTTTTCCGCTGCGTATTCATACTGATTTACCTGAATCGATGATCCGCGATCTGGTGCTGATGAAACTCGAGGCGGTTGGCCTGCGCGGCGCGCGACATCTTTCTCCGGCAGAACTGTCCGGCGGCATGGCAAGGCGGGTCGCTCTGGCGCGCTCCATTGCCATGGACCCGGAAATTATTATGTACGACGAGCCCTTTACCGGTCTTGATCCGATTTCCATGGGCATGATCGTTAAACTGATCCGTGGCCTCAACGAAGCGCTGGGATTGACCAGCCTGCTGGTTTCGCACGATGTCGAAGAATCCTGCGCAATTGCTGATTACCTTTGTCTGCTGTCCGATGGCCGGGTCATCGGTTTTGGCACGCCAGAAGAATTAATGAATGAAGGTAATGCAGAAGTACGCCAGTTTTTACGCGGCGAACCGGATGGTCCGGTGCCTTTCCATTATCCTGCGGATGATTACCGCCGCGATATTCTGGCGGGAGTGAATTAATGCTGGCCAAACTATTAAACAAATTACAGGCCGTTGGCCGCAGTGGCACTGAAGCGATTGAAGCCATCGGTCGTGCCACGCTGCTGCTGAAAAATTCGTTGTTCTGGGGTGGGCCGGGCAGCGCCGGGTTTTATGATCTGCTGACGCAGATTTATTCGGTGGGTGTGCGCTCTCTTATTATCATCATCGTGGCCGGTTTCTTTGTTGGCATGGTACTGGGTCTTCAGGGCTACAACATTCTGATCGATTTCGGTTCTGAAGCCGCGCTCGGCACCATGGTGTCGCTGACGTTGCTGCGTGAGCTCGGACCTGTCGTCACCGCATTACTGTTCGCCGGTCGTGCCGGATCTGCCCTGACCGCCGAAATTGGTTTAATGAAAGCCACCGAGCAGTTATCTGCCATGGAAATGATGGGCGTTGATCCGTTTAAACGGGTTATTACCCCACGGCTGTGGGCCGGTATTATTTCGATGCCAATTCTGGCGTTATTATTTTCTGCCGTCGGTATCTGGGGTGGTGCCTTTGTTGCCGTCGATATGCTGGGCATCGACGACGGTGCTTACTGGGGCAATATGCAGTCATCGGTGGAATTTTATGAAGATGTGGTAAAAGGCATTATCAAATCGGTGGCATTCGGGGTGGTGGTGACCTGGATTGCGGTATATCAGGGTTATGATTCGGTGCCGACTTCGGAAGGTATCGGTAAAGCAACGACTCAGACGGTGGTGATTTCCTCACTGGCGGTGCTGGGACTGGATTTTGTTTTGACAGCCGTCATGCTGGGAGGCGTTTAATCATGCGCATGCGTTATATTGAAATTACCGTTGGGGCCTTTATGGTAATGGGCATCGTTGCTCTGGTGCTGATGGCATTCCGGGTCAGCGGGCTGTCGTTACAGGATGCCGGTGATACCTACACGATCAAAGCCCGGTTTGAAAATCTGGGCGGTCTGACCGAGCGTGCCAAGGTATCTATGTCGGGTGTTACTATTGGCCGGGTGACCAGGGTTTACCTGGATCCTGAGTGGTACTCGGCGGTGGTCGAAATGGAAATCAGCAAATCCATGAGTACGCTCACCAAAGATACTTCCGCCGCCATTCTGACGGCTGGCCTGCTGGGCGAAAAATACATCGGTCTGACCGTTGGTGCTGAAGATGAGTATCTGCAGACCGGTGACTGGATTGAAGACACACAATCGGCGCTGGTGCTGGAGGAGCTGATCGGGCGCTTCCTGTTTAACAAGGCTGAAGAAGGTTAAACGTTAAAGGGTTAAAAGGAGTTGGCCATGCGCTGGTTGCTGGTATTACTGTCATTGACATTAGGTTCTGTTGTATATGCGGCTGACTCGGAAGAGCTGGCGGAGCAGGCTCATGAAGTGGTGAAACGCACCACCGAAAAAGTGATGGCTTCCATTAATAAAAACCGCTCTATCTACGAAAGTGATAAAGCACAGTTTTTCTGGGAGCTGGAAGATGTGCTTGGCCCGATGGTCGATTTCCAGCGTCTGACGCGGCGGATTATGGGGCGCTATTATCGCGAAGCAACGCTGGAACAACGCAAACGCTTTGCCAGTGCCTTTAAACGCAGCCTGCTCAGTTCCTATGCTACCGGTCTGATCGAATTTAATGATTACGAAGTGCGGGTATTGCCGCCAAAGGCCGGGGTGGAAAATACCCTGCGCAACACGCTGGTGGATCTGGAAGTTGTTACCCCCAGCGGCCGGGTTTTCCCGATCACGCAGAGTATGTATTTTCACCATCGCGATCGTCGCTGGATGGCCCAGAATGTTATCGTCAACGGAATTAATGTCGGTAAATTATTTGGCGAACAGTTTGAACAGATGGTGCAGGAGAACGACGGTAATATCGGTGCTGCCATCGATGACTGGATTGAAACCCTGCAGGAACAGGGACGCAAATTACGTAAAAAAGCCCCGGGTGCCTGAGCGCCCGGAACAGGCATCAGCCAGAATAAGGACAGACCACCATGAGCGTGTCGCTGAACCGCATTGATGAACGTCGCGCAGAACTGAGCGGCAGCCTGCTGGCTTCAACCGTTGTCAGTGTGCTGGCGGCGGGCGAAAAACTGATCCGTACGGCACCGGGTGAATGGACGCTCAATATGGCAGGCGTCACAGGAGTCTCCAGTGCCGGTGTTGCATTGCTGCTGGAGTGGCTGCGCTGCGCCACCGCTGCCAATGTGAGCTTTCACATTGAGAACCTTCCGGCACATATGAAACCCATTATAGATATCAGTGATCTCGGCGGGTTATTTGACCCCTTGCTCGCCTGAGCCACTGTTCTCCTGTCTGCTGCCGCAGCCCGGCAGCCTGTGATCTGTTACCCGCTTTCATCGTTTCATTACACATTGCCTCAGCCATTTACTTCGCCCTGACACATAAATCCGCTATGATTGGGCGTTTTCTCCAAGCTGAGTGGTGAAGCGGTATGTCCCCGGCGGAAATTCTGCAAATTCTGCAAACAGAATCCCCTGAAGTGAGCTGGCACGTTGACGGTGACGGCTACAAATATGAAGTTGAAGCAGTTGGTGATGTGTTTGATGGCCTCAATGCCGTTAAACGTCAGCAGTTTGTTTATCGTGTGCTTAATCCTTACATTGCGGATGGTCGTATTCATGCGGTCACTATCCGTACCTATACGCCTGCTGAAAAAGCCGAATAATAAGAACCCCTATGGATAAATTACGAATCGTGGGTGGAGCGCGTCTGGACGGTGATGTCCGTATTTCCGGCGCTAAAAACTCAGCGTTACCCATTCTTGCGGCCACGCTGTTGGCCGAAGGTGTGATGCGGGTGGGTAACCTGCCGCACCTGCACGACATCACCACCATGCTGGAATTGTTAGGCTGCATGGGTGTTGAAGTGGCTATCAATGAGGATATGTCGGTCGAAACCGATTGCTCCGGCGTGAAAAGCTGCATCGCGCCTTATGATCTGGTGCGCACCATGCGTGCTTCGATTCTGGTGCTGGGCCCGCTGCTGGCGCGGTACGGCGAAGCCGAAGTATCGCTGCCGGGCGGTTGCGCTATCGGTTCCCGTCCGGTTGACCTGCATCTGCGCGGCATGGAGGCCATGGGGGCGGAAGTGGAAGTGCTGGATGGTTATATCAAAGCCCGCGTTCCGGGAGGTCGCTTGCATGGTGCCAGTATTTTCCTCGATACCGTGACGGTAACCGGTACCGAAAACATCATGATGGCTGCGGTTCTGGCCGATGGTACGGTTACCATCGAAAATGCAGCGCGCGAACCTGAAGTGGTCGATCTGGCCAACTGCCTGAACGCCATGGGGGCGAAGATTACCGGCGCGGGTACCGACACTCTGGTGATTCAGGGGGTGGAAAAACTCTTTGGCTGTTCCTTTGATGTATTACCGGACCGTATCGAAACCGGTACTTATCTGGTGGCCGCTGCGGTAACGGGCGGACGGGTGCGCGCCAAAGATACCGACCCATTAATTATGGAAGCGGTACTGCACAAGCTGGAAGAAGCCGGTGCTGAAATCACCACTGGCCCGGACTGGATTGAACTCAACATGCACGGTAAGCGGCCAAAAGCCGTGAATATCCGCACTGCGCCGCACCCGGCATTCCCGACCGATATGCAGGCCCAGTTTATGGTGCTGAATGCCGTTGCGGAAGGCACTGGCACCGTGATTGAAACCGTCTTTGAAAACCGCTTTATGCACGCTCAGGAACTGGTGCGTATGGGTGCGGATATTCATGTTGAAGGCAACACCGCCATTGTGACCGGCCGGGCAACCCTGCAGGGGGCTCCGGTGATGGCAACCGACCTGCGCGCCTCAGCTTCGCTGGTGATTGCTGCACTGGTGGCCAGTGGCACGACCGATGTAAACCGCATTTATCACATAGATCGCGGTTACGAATGTATTGAAGAAAAATTCCAGCAACTGGGCGCTAATATCCGTCGCGTATCAGCCTGATACGCACGCCCTGCCGGATCGCTGACAGACAAGAGAGGATCAGCAACACGATGACTCAGCCGTTAACCATTGCCCTGTCGAAAGGGCGTATTCTGGATGACACTTTGCCCCTGCTGGCGGAAGCCGGTATTCATCCGGCAGAAGACATTCATAAGAGTCGCAAGCTGATTTTTGATACCAACCATGACCATATCAAGCTGGTCGTGATCCGTGCCACCGACGTACCGACCTACGTGGAATACGGTGCCGCCGATCTGGGCGTGGCCGGTAAAGACGTGCTGATGGAATACGACAGCAACAACCTGTGCGAGCCGCTGGATCTGAATATTGCCACCTGCCGTCTGATGACGGCAGCCATTAAAGATGCCGTGATGCCGCAGGGGCGTTTAAAAGTCGCGACCAAGTTTGTGAATACCGCCAAGCGTTACTTTGCCGAGCAGGGGCGTCAGGTGGACATCATCAAACTGTACGGTGGTATGGAGCTGGCACCGATCATGGGCCTGGCCGATATGATTGTGGACATCGTCGATACCGGAAATACCCTCAAGGCCAATGGTCTGGAAGCGCGCGATTTAATTGCCCCGATCAGCTCACGTTTGGTGGCCGGACGTGCAGCCATGAAAGTAAAGCATGCGCAGATTCAGCCCATCATTGATCAGATGGCAGCGGCGGTAGAACGCCAGCGTCAGGCTAAGGCTTAATTTTCCGGAGTAATACCATGACTATCGAAATCCGCCGTTTCAGTTCTGCTCAGCCGGACTATGCGCAGCAGATGGATACTCTGCTGGCATGGGAAGCTGTGTCTGATGCTCAGGTGCAGAAAACGGTATCGGACATCGTGTTTGATATCCGCACCCGTGGCGATGCGGCACTGATTGAATACACCAATAAATTCGACCGCATGAATGTGTCCTCGATGGCGCAGCTGGAACTGAATCAGGAGCAGCTGCAGAAAGCCCTCGACGAATTACCGGCGGAGCGCCGCGCAGCCTTGTTGCTGGCTGCCGAGCGTGTACGTGCTTACCACGAAAAGCAGAAACAGGATTCCTGGGACTATACCGAAGCGGACGGTACTCTTTTAGGCCAGAAAGTCACACCGATGGATCGCGTCGGTATTTACGTTCCCGGTGGCAAGGCGGCCTATCCGTCGTCTGTGCTGATGAATGCGATTCCGGCCCACGTTGCCGGTGTGCAGGAAATCATCATGGTGGTGCCAACCCCGGATGGTGAACTGAACCAGCTGGTGCTGGCTGCTGCAGCGGCAGCCGGTGTCAGCCGCGTATTTACCGTGGGCGGAGCACAGGCCGTTGCTGCACTGGCGTATGGTACTGAAACCGTACCGGGCGTGGATAAAATCGTCGGCCCGGGCAACATCTATGTGGCGACAGCCAAGCGCATGGTGTTTGGCCAGGTCGGTATCGATATGATCGCCGGTCCGTCCGAAATTCTGGTGGTCTGCGATGGCAAGACCGATCCCGACTGGATTGCCATGGATCTGTTCTCCCAGGCGGAGCACGATGAAGATGCACAATCGATTCTGGTGTCGACCGATGCCGACTTCCTCGATGCCGTTAAAGCCTCCATCGACAAGCTGTTGCCAACCATGGAACGCGCCGACATTATCCGTACCTCGCTGACGGAACGTGGTGCCCTGATCCACGCACAAAGCGATGCTGATGCGATTGCCATCATCAACCGCATTGCGCCGGAGCACCTGGAATTGTCGGTAGAAAATCCGCAAGCCTGGTTGCCCACCATCCGTCATGCCGGTGCGATCTTTATGGGTCGTTACACCGCAGAAGCGCTGGGCGATTACTGTGCCGGGCCGAACCACGTACTGCCGACCTCCGGCACTGCGCGTTTCTCATCACCTCTGGGTGTGTACGATTTCCAGAAGCGTTCGTCGCTGATTATGTGCTCCGCCGATGGTGCCTCTGAGCTGGGTAAAACAGCATCGGTATTGGCCCGTGGCGAGTTCTTAACGGCACACGCCCGCTCTGCGGAGTACAGGATTAAACCATGAGTCAGTTCTGGAGCCCCTTTGTCAAAGACCTGGTGCCTTATGTACCGGGTGAACAGCCGAAGATGACGCGGCTGGTAAAGCTCAACACCAACGAAAATCCGTATGGCCCTTCTCCGCGGGCCATTGCCGCGATGCAGGCAGAAGTAAACGACGATTTACGTCTGTACCCGGACCCGAACAGTGACCGTCTTAAGCAGGCGGTTGCTGATTATTACGGCGTCAGCACGGCGCAGGTATTTGTTGGTAACGGTTCTGATGAAGTGCTGGCGCATGCCTTTCATGGTTTATTCCAGCACGGCAAACCGCTGTTATTTCCGGATATTACCTACAGCTTTTATCCGGTGTACTGCGGTCTGTACGGCATTGAGCCAAAACAGATTCCGCTGGATGAACACTTTCAGATAAATATCGCTGATTACACCCGTGAAAAAGCCGGAGAAAACAGCGGTATTATTTTCCCCAATCCGAATGCGCCCACCGGATGCCTGTTACCGTTAACCGCGATTGAACAGCTGCTTAAGCACAATACCGACACTGTGGTATTGGTCGACGAAGCCTATATCGACTTCGGTGGCGAAACGGCCATTGCGCTGGTCAACCAGTATCCAAACCTGCTGGTCACACAAACGCTGTCCAAATCACGTTCGCTGGCGGGTCTGCGTGTGGGGATTGCCGTTGGTCACCCGGATTTAATCGAAGCGTTAGAGCGTATTAAAAACAGCTTTAACTCCTACCCGCTCGATCGTATGGCGATTGCCGGTGCGGCCGCAGCCTTCGATGACCGTGAATATTTTGACGATACCTGTCAGCGTGTGATCGACAGCCGTAACACCGTTGTTATTGGTCTTGAGCAGCTGGGCTTTGAGGTGTTGCCGTCGGCAGCGAATTTTGTGTTTGCCCGTCATCCGCAAAAAGATGCCGGAGAACTGGCCGCGGCGCTGCGTGAACAGGGCATTATCGTGCGTCATTTTAAAACGCCACGTATTGCCCAGTTCCTGCGTATTACCATCGGCACGGACGAGCAGAACCAGATTCTGCTGGATGCGCTGAAAGCGCTGTAATTTAACTTGGCTGTACTTAAAAAGCAGACATAAAAAACGGGCTTTTCAGCCCGTTTTTTGTGTCTGGATTTTTATTGCAGAGATTTTCGGGTGTTATTCAAACACCTCATGCCCGGTCGGCTCAAAGCGATCAACGCCATTCACCTGTAAACGGAAGTCGGAAATATCTTTCATCACCACCCGGCGGGCGCGGTTAATGCCGCCAATAGGGCGGTGTTCTTCCAGACTGTGCCACGGGTTAAAGGAGATATTTTCGCAGAATTGTTTTTGCGCCTCTGAAGTAAAACTCTGTGGTGGAATATTAATCCGTGCCAGCGGAATAAAGGGGGAGTCTTGTTCGTCCCAGCTGATCAGGGCGTTTTCGGTCGGATTATCCTCAGGGTCTTTTTGCAGCTGAATAAAAAAGTCGAGGCAGGCGCTGCCTTTGCTCAGCTGCTCAGCAAGGTTTTCGGCCAGGTAATCATCGGAGTCGGTCATCTGGCCCGGATTATCGGAGCAGGTACGCAGGGCATAACGTACAACCGTAGGATAAGTCTGTTCGCCATCGCTGCCTTTCAGTGGCAGGCCCAGAGCGTATGGCGTTACGCTGTTCCATTTAACATTCAGTGGGTTATTGTAGACCTTGGCGCCGCGCAGAATATTCCAGGCACCACGCGGGTGGGTGAGTAAAAAACTCAGGCGTCTGCCGTTAAAGTTAGCATCAAAAAAATCAAAAAACTGCTGTGGGTTGGCGGCAAAGAATGCATCGTGGCCGAGGAATAAAAAATCCTGACTGTGCTGCTCGTCACCGGGTAACGGCAGGCGGTTGCCTTCAACCTGAGTCAGTTTGATGGCCAGTCCGCGAAAATCTTTTTCTTTATCGCTGGTGATTTCTTCCACTGAGTTGGAAAAGCGCATCCACAGCGGGTAGCTGGCCGCCGGCTGAAAAATACCATGACGATAGCGTTCGTCGATCTGTTCATTCACTACAAAGTTGCCACGGATGCAGCCGTTATCTTTCGGGTGGGTGTCGCGCAGTATGTTTTCGCTGGCGTATTGTTCTTTCAGGTGGTCGGTGAGCAGGGTGCTGATGTCTTTAAACAGCACTTCTTCACCGTTAACCGGCAATTCCTGCCCTAAAGGCAGATCCGGGGTTTTGGTGCAGGCACTGAGGGTGAATAAGACACTGCCCAACAGCAGGGCCGGGGAGAGGCATGAATTGCGCATGATAAGTTCCTTTTATCGTTTACAGGGCGGATGCCAGTGTAACGACTAACCCTGCAGCTGCCTACGTGTGTTCGGGCCAGTATGCGCCGACACTCTTATTGGTGTGCTTTGCGCTGACCGGCAATGGCACGGGTCTGCATTTTTTGTCCGGCGCGGATAAATTCAAGATCGATGGCATCGCCGGGACGCAGAGCAGCAATCTGATTCATTGTGCTGCGGGCGTTGGTGGCCTCCTGATTATTAATTTTCACAAGAATGTCACCGACAGACAGTCGGGCCTGATCAGCAGGGCCATCAGGATAAATGCCGGTGACAATCAGGCCGGTTAATGCCTGTGGCAGGCTCAGGGCATTGAGCAATTGCGGTGTGGATTCCTGCACTTCAATGCCCAGCCAGCCTCTGATGGTGGCGCCATGGGTGGCAATATCGCTGAGGGTACGACTGGCGACTTCGGCGGGAATGGCGAAGCCAATGCCCTGACTGCCACCGGATTTGGAGAAAATCGCAGTATTTAAGCCGACCAGTTCTCCGTACGCATTAATTAAGGCGCCACCGGAATTACCGGGATTAATGGCGGCATCGGTCTGGATATAGTCTTCATAAGTATTCAGTCCCAGCTGGTTACGACCGGTTGCTGAGACTATGCCGAGGGTTACGGTCTGGCCCACGCCAAAGGGATTGCCGATGGCGAGCACGACATCGCCGATGCGCAATTGACTGTCATGGGCGACTTTAATTTGTGGCAGGTTTTTCAGCTCTATTTTCAGGACGGCAAGATCGGCTTCCGGATCGGTACCTACGACGGTGGCATTCACTTCGCGGCCATCGTGCAGAGCCACCACAATCTGGTCGGCACCGTGAATGACATGATTATTTGTCAGTACATAACCATCCGGCGACATAATCACACCGGAACCGAGGCTGGATTGCATGCGCTCACTGGGTTCAGGATTGGTGCGGAAAAAGCGCTGAAAAAACGGGTCATCAAACAGCGGATGCGTTTTGCGCCGTACCAGTTTACGGGTAAAAATATTCACCACCGCCGGTGCTGCCCGGTCAACCGCATCGGCATAGCTGACGGGGCCTGATTGTCCATGGGGAATACCGGTGGTGTCATTTTGTTCGGGCATCGGCCCGATACCGGCAAGCGGTGCATAGGTTACCGCCGGAGTTTGGGGAGTGGCCGGTGTAACCAGTTCCGGTGCCCAGAGCAGAACGGCAAAGGCGACCACCAGGCCAACCAGAACCGGTATGACGAATGTATTCACAATGAACTGAGCAGAACGCATTTGCTGTGAATCCCCCGTAACCCATAAACTGGGTCATCCGAAAATATAAACCGGCATTTTATCAGAATATAAATGAGGCCCCTATCATGGTTGAGCGTCGTCAGTTACTGAAGCACCTTGACTCACTCTTACACACGGAGCGCTTCCGCGATTATTGCCCTAATGGTCTGCAGGTGGCAGGGCGTGAACATATCAGTCATATCGTGACCGGTGTCACCGCCAGTCAGGCGTTAATCGACGTCGCGATTGAACGGGGGGCCGATACGATTCTGGTACACCATGGTTATTTCTGGAAAGGGGAAGACGAGCGTATTACCGGTATTAAGCGTGAGCGGCTTAAAGCGCTGCTGGTTAATGATATTAATCTGATTGCCTATCATCTCCCCCTCGACAGTCATCCGGTGTATGGCAATAACGTACAGCTGGCTGATGTTCTGGGCCTGCAGATTGATGGCCCCCTGAGTGATGATGATCCATCCATTCCCGGCCATATCGGCCGTTTGCCACGACCGATGAGTGGCAAGGAATTCTGTGCCTGGTTAGGCGAGTGTCTGCAGCGCGAACCACTGCATATCGGTGAAGAAACCGACACCATTGAAACCATAGGATGGTGCACCGGTGGGGCGCAGGGCTATCTTCAGGTAGCGGTGAATGCCGGAGTGGATGCCTATTTAACCGGCGAAATCAATGAACCGGCGGTGCATCTGGCACGTGAAACCGGCACCCATTTTTTCAGTGCCGGACATCACGCAACGGAGCGCTACGGAGCAAAAGCGCTGGGGGAATATCTGGCCGACGAGTTTGGCCTGACGGTGGAGTTTGTGGATATAGATAATCCGGTGTAAGCCGGTTATTTCTGCTCTGCTTCCAGCTGCCGCACCAGCCCCATAATCATCCGCATGCCGGTGCTGACCAGTGTTTGCTGCGAAGCGCGGCAACCGCTCTGCAGCCAGTAGGTTGTCACCTGGCGCATCGCACCGATGAAACCTGTTCCCAGCAGGGCGGATTCCTCATCGCTGAGCTGCCAGTGGGGGTGAACGGTACGCGCCAGTGTCATCACCATGTTGGCAAAGTCCTGCATATAACCGTGATAAAAGCGGTCGGTCGCCGTACTGACACCTTCCAGCTCCAGCATACAGACCCGTGCCACGCGGGCATCCTGCATCGCCGCAAAAAACGCGGCCAGTCCCTGTTGCGCCAGTGTTTCAATCTGCCCGCCGGGCTGTGCCTGAGAAAAGGCATTAAACAGCTGCTGTTTGATGTCATCCATGCACTGGCCGTAGACCGCCTGCAGCAGCCCTTCAAGATTACCGAACTCACTGTAAAAGTAGCGGTCAGTCAGCTGCGCCTGTCGGCACAGGCCGCGTACGGTGGCATTGCGGAAGCCTTCGGTGCCAAATACCTCCAGTCCGGCTTGCAGAAATTGCTGACGCCGCTGCTGTTTGCGCTGCTGCTGGCTCTGGCCAGCATACACCCGGCCTGGTGCTGTCACTGTTTTTGGGGTGGTGGCGCGTGTGGCGTTTCCCATCGGAAAAATTGTCCGGAAATAACGGGTTTCGATATTTGACGACATGCGTCCTCAGAAGTAAAGTGATGACAAATGTCGTCAGATGGCCGGGCGATCTTCCTATAACAATAAAACTGCCGGCGCAGTCCGTGCGAGAGGTTCTGTATGTCCAGTCACAGTGTGATCATTATTGGCAGTGGCTTTGGTGGTCAGTGCGCAGCAATCAACTTAAAAAAACGCGGCATCGATGATTTTATTATTCTCGAACGGCGTGAATTTATGGGCGGTACCTGGGCACAGAATACCTATCCCGGTGCCGCGGTGGATGTGCAATCACCACTGTATTCCATTGAATCGGAGCCTTATGACTGGTCGCAGATGTTTGCTGAACAGAATGAACTGCAGCAGTACACACATCATGTGATTGATAAACACCGCTTGCGGGACAACACACTGACCAACAGTAATGTAGAAAAAATTGAATGGCATGAGGCGGATCAGCGCTGGCATGTGCATGTCGATGGTAAAGGCGTACTCAAAGGCCGCTTTGTTATTAACGCCTCCGGACCCTTAAGCACTCCGGTGATTCCTGAATTTAAGGGACGCGACAGCTTTAAGGGGAAGGCATTCCACACCAATAACTGGGATCACGGTTACGATTATACCGGTAAGCGGGTGGCTATTATTGGCAGTGGTGCCAGCGCTGCACAGATTATTCCGGCCATTGCAGCGGATGTTGGTCATCTGCATATTTTCCAGCGCACACCGCACTGGGTACTGCCGCGCCCGGATTATGTATTCAAAAGCTGGCAGCGTAAGCTGCTGCGCAACCGTGGTATTTACCGCGCTCTGCGTGAAGCGATTTACTGGGGGCTGGAAAGCCGCGTGATCGGCTTTAAATATTCATCCACCATGCTGGAATTGCTGGCCGGCCGAAAAGCCCGTGCGCACATTAAAAAACAGATTAAAGATCCGGTTTTACAGCAAAAAGTGACGCCGGATTTTACCATCGGCTGTAAGCGGGTGATTTTATCCGACACCCTGTACCCGGCTTATTGCCGCGACAACGTGACCCTGCACGATAAAACCGATGGCATCGCTGAAATTAATGAACGTGGTATTAAAACCAGTCATGGTGATCAGGTCGATCTGGATCTGATTATTTATTCCACTGGTTACGATGCCACCGATGGTGTGATTTCGTATCCGGTGATTGGCCGCAATCAGCAAAGACTGGCGGATGTCTGGGCAGATTTTCCGCGTGCTTATCTCGGCACTTCCGCACCGGGCTTTCCGAATCTGTTTATTGTTACCGGGCCGAATACCGGTATTGGCCATACGTCGGCAATTTTTATTATCGAAGCGCAGATGAATTACATCATGAAAGCCATCGAAGAAGTTGGTCGTCGCCAGAAAAACCTGATCGAAGTAAAAGCGGCTGCCGAAGACCGTTACACCCGTCATATTCATGACGAAATGGCCAAAACGGTCTGGCAGCAGGGCGGCTGTAACAGCTGGTATAAAAGCAAAAGCGGTAAGGTGATTGCGATGTTTCCGGGCTTCAGTTTTACCTTCCGCCGCTGGACTAAAAACTTCCGTGTCAAAGACCACGACTTTGCCTGATCGAACCTGTTACGTGCCGGGTAGTACAGGTATAAAAGCGCAATAACAATAAAATGAACAAGGTAAGGTTATGAAAAAAATCAGTCTGCTTATTCTGCCGTTCGTGCTGGCCCTGGTGGCCGGTATGCTTAACGGTGCCTATGGCCGGATCGGTCACTGGTTGTATGCAAACGTCACTGATCTTGAGGCCTCTGCTTACGGTTTTGAGCAACGTGCGGTGGATATCGGTGAGATGACACTCGCGCTGTACCGCAACAATAATCCGGGTAAGCCCGTCATTGTTATGCTGCACGGTTACAGCGCCGATAAAGACGTATGGCCGCGCTTTGCCAAACACTTTGTCGATGATTATCAGGTGATTATTCCGGATATGGCCGGTCACGGTGATACCGGTTTTGATCCCCGCTGGGATTACAGCATGCCGGCTCAGGCCAAACGTCTGGCGGCGTTGCTGGATAAACTGGATATCGCTCAGGCACACGTTATCGGCAATTCGATGGGGGGCTTTTTAACCGCCACCTTCGCCATTGCTTACCCTGAGCGCACGCTGTCGGCCACCATGGTTGATCCGGCCGGTGTTATGTCGCCGGAGCCGAGTGATATGGTCAGAATGCTGAATCAGGGGGATAACCCGTTCCTGATTCATAACCGTGCGGAGTTTGACAGCTTCTATGCCATGACCATGGCACAGCCGCCGTTCCTGCCGGGCATGGTGCTGGAAGCGATGTCGGATAAATACATTGAGCGTCGCGCTGAACTGGAAAAAATCTTCGCCGATTTTCACTCCAGCGATTACCTCGAAGAAAAGCTGGCAGAGCTGAAAGCACCGGCCATGCTCTGGTGGGGAGACCAGGACCGTTTACTGCATGTCAGTTCAGTACCGGTATGGGAAGCCGGAGTGCCGCAGCTTAAAACGCATATTTTTGAAGGCATAGGCCATATGCCGATGGTGGAAGTCGCAGCAGAAGCGGCGGGTCTGTACCATCATTTCCTGCAACAGATTCCGGCTCAGGTGGCAGCTGAATAAGCTCCGGCAGAGCACTCTGTAAGCACCGTCCGGTTTTGCGGACGGTGTTTTTTTTTGCCTTATTTAAAGGCAGTGCTGACAATCAATCTGCTCTGAATTGGTGCATTCACGTTTCCTGGTGTCATGCTTAACCCGCGTCAGGCAAGCCGCAATGGTCTGACCGTCAGACGATTTTCCGGGTTAATGATCTCCCTCGTCAGCGCTGGCCATTATTGTTCATTTTTGCACCAAATCATGACCCAAAGTGGACTTTCCGGTCAGAAATTGGCGCTAACCTTGCGTGAAGGTTGTCTTCATCCTGCCAATGTGTAATGTTCGCGCCTTTGTCCGTTTGTGCGCGCCAAACTCTATATGAAGAATTCCAACGCTGCTCTTGAGCTGATCAATATCCACAAATGCTACGGTAATCTTGAAGTGCTGAAAGGCGTCAGCCTGACTGCGCAGAAGGGTGACGTGATCTCGATTCTCGGCTCCAGTGGCTCCGGCAAAAGTACGTTGCTGCGTTGCATTAATCTGCTGGAACGTCCGAATCAGGGCGAGATCATCATCGGTAATGAGCAGCTGGCACTGATACCGGATAAAAACGGTGAACTGAAAGCGCAGAACAAACGCCAGCTGGAGCGCCTGCGCTCACGTCTGGGCTTTGTGTTTCAGCAGTTTAATCTCTGGCCACACATGACCATTCTGCAGAATCTGATCGAAGCGCCGGTGCACGTTCTGAAAGTGCCGCGTGATGTGGCTGTGGCGCGGGCACAGGAATTGCTGCGCAAGGTCGGTCTGGCTGACAAACAGGACGCTTACCCGGGACACCTGTCCGGTGGGCAACAGCAGCGCGTGGCCATCGCCCGTACTCTGGCGATGGACCCTCAGGTACTGCTGTTTGATGAGCCGACATCTGCCCTGGACCCTGAACTGGTCAATGAAGTACTGGCAGTGATGCGCGAACTGGCGGAAGAAGGCCGGACCATGCTGATCGTAACCCACGAAATGCGCTTTGCGCGTGAAGTTTCCAGTACCGTTGTTTTCCTGCATCAGGGACAGATTGAAGAAACAGGCTCGCCGGAGAAGGTATTCGATAACCCCGAATCCCAACGCGTACGCGATTTTATGGCGAGCCATCAGGCCTGATTCCGGTCTGCTTTATTATCTATTGCTGAGGATAAAAACCATGCAAAAAATCGTTGCCACCTTGTGTCTGGCTGCCAGCATGTTGCTGTCACCGTTCGCATCTGCTGAGAAAATCCGTATTGCGTCAGAAGGCGCTTACGCACCATTCAATATGATTGATGCCAAGGGTAATCTGGTCGGTTTTGATATTGATATCGCCAGGGCTTTGTGTGCAGAAATGAAGGCCGAGTGTGAAATCGTGGCGCAGGACTGGGACGGTATTATTCCGGGGCTGATGGCGCGTAAATACGACGCGATTATTGCCTCCATGTCGATTACCAAAGAGCGTCTGCGGGTGGTGAATTTTACCAATAAATACTACACCAACAGTCTGGCGTTTGTGGCTGCCAAAGGTAAAACACTGGATACCAGCAAGGACGGTCTTAAAGGTCTGACAATTGGTGCTCAGCGCGCCACGATTTCCGGTCAGACACTGGAAGATCAATACAGCGATGTGGTGAATGTAAAACTGTACGACACTCAGGATAACGCTTATCTCGATCTGGCCGCTGGCCGCATCGACGCCATTCTGTCGGATAAATTCCCGGCTTATGACTGGCTGCAAAGCAAGGATGGCGCAAACTTTGAATTCAAAGGCGCGGATCTGGATATCGACGATAAAATCGGGATTGCGGTGCGCAAAGGCGACAAGCTGCAGGAGCGTCTGAATAAAGCACTGGAAGCGATTGTGGCCAACGGCACCTATCAAGAAATTAACGCTAAATATTTCCCGTTTGATATTTACTGAGCGATGGCTGCTCAGAGGTAAGCCGATGAATTCTATGACACACCAGGACGACGCTGCATGCTGATGGATCTGCAGGGCTTCGGCCATCTGTTACTCAGCGGGGCGCTGATGACCATTCAGCTGGCGCTGGCCAGCTTAGCCATCGGACTGGTGATCGGTTTGCTGGGGGCGGCAGCCAAACTGTCGCCTTCACCGTTTTTACGAATTCCGGCCACGCTGTACACCACTCTGGTGCGCGGCGTGCCGGAATTACTGCTGGTATTAACCCTCTATTACGGCGGCGCTCAGCTGCTGATGTGGGGCGCCAGCTTTTTTGGCTATGACGAATATATTGAAGTGGGCGCATTTGCGGCGGGGGTGGCGGCACTGGCCATTGCGTTCGGTGCTTACGCGACAGAAGTCTTCCGCATGGCACTGCTGGAAATCCCTAAAGGACAATGGGAGTCTGCGCAGTCGATGGGGATGAGTCGTGGGCAAACCTTCTTCCGTATTATTTTTCCTCAGGTATGGCGTCTGGCCATTCCCGGACTGGGCAATTTATTTCAGGTGTTGCTGAAAGACACCGCACTGGTATCCGTGATCGGACTGAATGAAATCATGCGCCAGGCCAGTGTCGGGTCGGCGGCGACCAAGCACCCTTTTGATTTTTATCTGGCAGCTGCTGTTCTGTATCTGGCGCTGACGTTGTTGGCGACGCTGGTTACTGAAATTCTTGAGCGTCTGAGTAAACCTGAACTGCGTGGGCGACGGGCATGAACTGGGATTGGTCTGTAATCTGGGATTATTCCCCGCGTCTGCTGGAAGGTGCCTGGCTGACTCTCGAACTGGTGGGATTGTCGGGTATTTTCGGTATCCTGATGGCGGTGCCGCTGGCATTGATGCGTGCCTCAACGCAACCGTTTCTGAAAGGTCTGGCCTATAGTTATATCTTCTTTTTCCGTGGCACACCGCTGCTGGTGCAGATATTCCTGATTTATTACGGCGCATCTCAGTTTGATGTGGTAAAAGATTCTTTCCTCTGGCCAATTCTGAAAGAGCCATACTGGTGCGCCATTATTGCTTTCACCATGAATACCTCGGCCTACAGCGCAGAATTAATCCGTGGTGCGATTCAGGCCATTCCCCATGGTGAAATTGAAGTCGCCGACGCGCTGGGCATGAACCGGCTGACCAAAATCCGCCGCATTATTCTGCCAAGAGCACTCGGCATTGTTCTGCCGGCTTACAGCAACGAATTTCTGTTAATGCTGAAAAGCAGTGCGCTGGCCTCGACCATTACCCTGCTGGATATTACCGGCATGGCGCGTACTATTATTGCCCGTACTTATACGCCGCTGGAAATCTTCTTTGCTGCCGGCATGATGTATCTGGTGATGTCGGCGGTGTTAATCGGCTTATTCCGGCTGATGGAATTACGGGTTAACCGGCATAAATACATCAGCCGTGAAGGCTGATAAATACTTCTGAAAAACCTGCTTTGCACACTGCTGTCCCACAGTTTTTAATCAGCACCATAGCGGACAAAAACAGCACTTTTTAACATCAAGGCCTGTTGCCTCCCAGGGGAACTTATCCCCTTGCCGGCGGGCCGACCCCAGCTTCGCGCTTT
>JAJOJJ010000016.1 GCA_021208685.1 Saccharospirillaceae bacterium | reverse complement strand
GACTGGAGGAATATCCAATCTAAATCTTGCTCAAGAATAAAACTGTCTTTGCTTCATAAATGAATTTTCGACGAGTTCTTACTTGATAATGCTTTGTCTCCAGAGCGTCTCAGTAAGCACCCACACGTAATTGTCTAAATGCATTGTTAAAGAACGTCGCTTCATTTCTCTCGAAGCGGGCTGCGCATTTTAAAGATTTACTTTTCAATGTCAACCACTTTTTTCGTCTTTCTGATCGTCAGGCTGTGCCTTGTCGTTCAGAGCGGGGCGCATTATAAAGTCGTTTAACTTTCTGTCA
Source organism: Saccharospirillaceae bacterium (assembly GCA_021208685.1). GTDB lineage: Bacteria > Pseudomonadota > Gammaproteobacteria > Pseudomonadales > Oceanobacteraceae > Venatoribacter. Next base: position 246,745 of record JAJOJJ010000016.1, on the reverse strand, counting down.
ACCCCTTGTTTTTCCTTTGTTTTTCGAACTCTTTCGAGGCCGTTCCAACTCAGGAGCGGCGCATTATAGAGATCCCGGATGCGCCGTCAACTCTTTATTCAAACTATTTTACGATCTCGAACAGGTGGTACTTTTTCTTGCCCAGCTTAACCAGGAAGAAGCGTCCATAGAGTGCCTTTTCAGGACTGAACACTTCGGCGATTTTCATGTTGTCTTCTGCGCCCTGCGCTGCACCGTTAATGAAGATGGCATTGCGACCCAGTGCATCTTTGACTTCGCGCCCGGCTTTAACCATACCGCTGTCGGTAAACAGGGTGGTCATTGGAATGTCAGCCAGACCGTTGAGCTGCAGATCGCTGGACGGCAGGCCATCCAGTTTAATTTGCTCCAGTTCCGCTTCGGATAACTGGGCAATATCACCGGAGAACAGTGCTTCGGTAATGCGGCGCGCTGATTGCAGCGCTTCTTCGCCATGCACCAGACGGGTGACTTCTTCCGCCAGAATTGGCTGTGCAGTTTTACGGCCTTCAATGGTGGCGTCGTGCGCTTCAATTTCAGCGATGCGCTCTACCGGGATAAAGGTGAAGTAGCGCATAAACTTATACACGTCGGCATCGGCGGTGTTCATCCAGAACTGGTAGAAGCTGTATGGTGAAGTTTTCGCCGGGTCTAGCCATACGGCGCCGGATTCGGTTTTACCGAATTTGGTGCCATCCGATTTGGTGACCAGCGGCACGGTCAGGCCAAATGTCTGTGCGCCGTTCTGACGACGCGCGAGGTCGATGCCGCCGACAATGTTGCCCCACTGATCCGAGCCGCCAATCTGCAGGGTGCATCCATGGCGACGGTTCAGTTCCGCAAAGTCCATTCCCTGCAGCAGGGCGTAGGAGAATTCGGTAAAGGAAATACCGGCACCTTCGCGGTTCAGCCGTTGCTGTACCGACTCTTTGTTAATCATGGCATTTACAGAGAAGTGTTTACCGACATCGCGCAGGAAATCGAGCACGTTCATCTGTCCGGCCCAGTCGAGGTTGTTGACCACTGTGGCCACATTGTCGACGCCATCGAACCGAATGAACTGACTGACCTGCTGACGGATCTTATCGGCCCAACCGGCAACCACATCGGCGGTGTTGAGCTGACGCTCGGCCGCTTTGAAGCTCGGGTCACCAATCAGCCCCGTCGCGCCGCCGACCAGTGCGATTGGTTTGTGACCTGCATTCTGAAAGCGGGTTAATACCAGCAGCGGAACGAGGTGCCCAAGGTGCAGACTGTCAGCCGTCGGATCAAAGCCGCAATACAGGGTGATGGAACCGGATTCCAGATGTTTGGTCAGTTCCTCATCCGCCGTCGCCTGATTAATCAGACCGCGTGCTTTTAAGTCGTCTAATAATGCAGCTGTCATGGGAGCACTCTGAATTGTGTCGGTATTTGAAAGGTTGGTGAACATACCTGATCAATGTGCAAAATCAAGTTCACTGGGTAAAATGCCGGTGAATTGTTTACACTTGTGAAACATTCAATCATTTACAGAATAAGGACGACCAGATCGCTATGGCCTTGTCGGGACGCCTGCAGTATTTCCCTCTGACTCACATACTCGGTGTTCTGACCGCTCTGATTGTGTTGCTGATGTTGTTAGTCTGGCCTCAGGCACCAGAAAAGAATGTGCAGCAGACCCGCTATATTATTGAGATGCCCGAAACTCCGGCTGAGCCAGAAGCCGAGGTCGCGCCACTCAACTGGGAGGAGGCGACGGTGCGTCCCGGCGATAATCTGTCCATTCTGTTCAGCCGCCATAATCTCAGCGCTGCTGATGTTATCGAAATCGCCGCCGTTGCCCCGAAAGATGCCATTCAGCTGAAACCCGGACAGACTCTGCACTGGGTGCGCTCGCAGGATAATCATGTGCAGCAGTTTCAGATTGAACTGTCTCCTCTCGCCCGTCATACGTTTGCACGCAGCAACGATGGTAGCCTGACGTATGAACTGGCGGAGCGAAACGCTGATTACCGCCCGCGTTTTGTTGGTACCACCATCGATAATTCGCTGTTTCTGGATGGTTCCAGGGCCGGCATTCCTGAGCAAATTCTGATAGAGCTGGCTGCGATATTTGGCTGGGACATCGACTTCGCGCTGGATATCCGTCAGGGCGATCACTTCAGTCTGATTTACGATGAAGTTTTCCTCGATGGCGAGAAAATCGGTAACGGCAATATTTTGATTGCCCGCTTCAGTAATCAGGGACGCGAGCTGACGGCCGTACGCTACGAAGATGAACATGGTGATGCCAACTACTACACCCCGGAAGGCCAGAGCATGCGCAAAGCCTTCCTGCGTAATCCGATTGATTTTGCCCGTATCAGTTCACGCTTCAATCTGAACCGCAAACACCCGGTGCTGAACACCCTGCGCGCCCACAAGGGAACCGATTATGCAGCGCCAACCGGCACGCCGATTAAAGCCGCCGGTGATGGCAAAGTGATTTTCGCCGGGCGTAAAGGTGGCTTTGGTAACTGCGTGATTATTCAGCACGGTTCCCGTTATCAGACGCTGTACGCTCACCTGAGCAAATTTAACCGCAGCGCTCGCGTTGGCCGCAGCATAAAGCAAGGCCAGGTAATCGGTTATGTTGGCAGCACCGGCCTGGCAACCGGTCCGCACCTGCATTACGAATTCCGCGTGGATGGTGTTCACCGTGACTCGTTACGGGTGAAGTTGCCGAAAGCCGACTCCATTCCATCTCAGGAAAAAGCGGCTTTCCACCAGAAATCAGAGAGCATGGTGAGCTGGCTGAACAGCTACAACGAGAATCAGGATAACCGTATCGGGGCATTTCAGTGAGTCTGTATATCGGTCTGATGTCGGGCACCAGCGCTGATGGTATGGATGCCGCACTGGTCGATTTTGCTCAGGGCGCACCACGCTTACTGGATGCACTTTGCCTGCCTTATGATGCCGCCTTCCGCCAGCAGTTGCGTACCCTTGCCGTTGCCCGCGACGCGGATATCAACCGTATTGCGCTGCTCGAACGACGCATTGCGGCCTTATCAACCGAAGCCGTGATGCAATTACTGCAGCGTAACAGCCTCAGTGCTGCCAATATCCGCGCTATCGGCTCCCATGGACATACCCTGCGCCACCGCAGTCAGCCGGAGGGTTTCAGCTGGCAGCTGGATGACCCGAGCTGGATTGCCGAGCACACGGGTATTACCTGCATTGCCGACTTCCGCCGCCGTGACATCGCCGCTGGCGGTCAGGGCGCTCCGCTGGTTCCCGCATTCCATCAGCACTGTTTTGGCCGCAATGTGCAGGTGCTGAATATCGGTGGCATCGCCAATCTTTCCGTACTGCCAACCGACAACCAGCCCGACCGTATGATGGGGTTTGATACCGGGCCAGGTAATGCTTTACTCGACGAATGGTGCCAGCAGTACTTTGGTTGTCCGCGTGATGATCGCGGCCAGCTGGCCGCCAATGGTAACGTCATCGGCTATTTGTTAGACGACTGGCTGAGCCAGCCATACTTTCAGCTGCCACCACCGAAAAGCACCGGCCGCGAATTATTCAGCCTGCCGCAACTGGGTGACCTGAGCCACGAAGATCCTCAGGATGTGCTGACCACGCTGACCGAGCTGACCGTACAAAGCATTGCGCTGGCGATTAAGCAGTTTGGTCATACAACCGGCGAACTGCTGGTCTGTGGCGGCGGTGTGCATAACCAGTATCTGATGCAGCGCCTGCAGCAGGCACTGCCACAACTGCAGGTGCAGAGCAGCGCCAGACGCGGTATTGACCCGGACTGGATGGAAGCCATGGCATTTGCCTGGCTGGCACAGCGTACTCTGGAAGGATTAAACGGTAATGCGCCGGCAGTAACCGGCGCAAGAGGTGGGCGCATTCTGGGCGGGATTTATCCGGCCTGACACGCCGGGTCGTTCAGGGCAGGCTGATACTCTCTACCGCACGACGAACCTTTTCTTCGCCCCACTTCAGCGGCTGGCGTGGTGGCTCACCAGCCACTACAGACACACCGAACCCCGCATCGTCAATAAACACCTTGCCGTGCTCATTGCGGATTTCCAGTTTATGTTCGCCTTCCAGCATGATGACATCCAGTACATCCGGTTGCAGATAACCGCCCCAGAAATCGGTGCCACGGATGCCAATGGTGGCGGCTGGTGTGGTGACTGTCAGCTGCGGATCGGCCTGACGGGTTATTAAGCCGGTCATAAAACGGAAAGCGCCTTCAACAAATTCCAGCCGCGCTGAATTGCTGTCACTGCCCGCCGTATACTGCCACTCACTGAGCTGAACGCTGGTATCGGCTCCCAGGGTAATCACACTGCCTTCGTTCATTTTAAGGACCAGCCGTGCCTTACTGCCGGTAGACACTTTATCGCCCAGCTCAACGGCATCGCCGCGCTGAAGCTGCAATTCATTACCTGCGCGATACCAGCTGATCTGGCCGACGCTGACACTGATTACGCCGATATTTTCTGCCTGTACCGGCAGTATCAGCAGCATGATTAATGCAAGGAAAAGGGATTTCATGTCTGGCTCCTGAACGCGGCTGGGCAACTCCGATTCGCCACAACATAGCATTAGCGCATACCGGGCGGTATACGCGGAGAGAAAGATCAGAAGCTGGCGTAACCTTCAAGCTGCATGCGCGTCACTTCTTCTGCGCCGTTGGTTACCGGATCAAGGAAGGCCGGCAGATCGGTGGCTTCTACGTTGTTACGGTCCATCCAGTTCCGGCACACTTTCAGTTCGACCACATTAAAAGCATCAAGGCGGGCAGCAAGATCCACCAGCGCTTTATTACCGCGATAGCTGCTGCGCACAAAGATGGCGATTTCATCACCACTCAGTACCAGCCTGACCGGCTCGTTGTTACGGTATTCAACACGGCGGGAAAGCTCTTCGGCGCGGGTCAGCAGAGACTGCAGTTCTTCGGCGGTATGCAACTTCACCACCGCCTGAATGTTACTGCCCGGCTGCAATCCCTGAACACCGGAGGGAACGATACCTTCCTGTGGCAATTCCGGGGGGCTTGTCATTTCTGCGACGGCGGCAACCGGCTCGTCATCCGTCAGCGGCACCAATGCCGCCAAAGCAGGCTGTACCAGCAACAGAGAAGAGAGTAAAACAACGCGGGCAAAGGCCATCGGGCAATCCTTATCAGATGGAGAATGACGATCCGCAACCGCAGGTGGATGAAGCACCGGGGTTGTTAACCATAAAGCGGGAACCTTCCAGCCCCTCTTTATAATCCAGCACCGAGCCAACCAGATAGCTGTAGCTGAGGGAGTCTACCAGTACCCGTACGCCATCCATAGTGATGAAGGTATCATCGTCGGCACGCTCATCATCAAAGGTGAAGCCATACTGAAAGCCGGAGCAGCCACCGCCGGTAACGAATACCCTTAAACAGAGTTCGTCGTCTGCCTCTTCCAGCAGCAGTTCACGGATTTTCTCCTGTGCTGCCTGGCTGAGTTCGATCGGGCTGGCCTGTTGTACTGCACTCATAATGATTCCGGCTTGCTGAATGTCGGCAAATTATCTGTTTTTCCGACTAATTTAGTCAACTTTAACCTCAGGCGTGGCAACCACGGCGACCGGCTCAGGCTTCTTGCGGTTGTCGCCTTTCGCCTGATGGTGCAGTTTGCCGTTCACTTCGGCACCCATCACCATTTCCATCATCTGGTAATACACATCGCCGGTTACCTGAGCTTTCTTCGCCAGCTCAATGTATTCACCGGCGTGCACATCACCAATGACTTTGCCGTTAATAATGATATTGGGGGCACTGATCTGACCTTCCACACGGCCTTTATCGCTGACCCGTACCACCGCACCACTGCCGGCTTCGGCGACCAGATTGCCTTTGATCACACCATCAATGTGCAGCCCACCGGTGAACTTAACATCGCCGGTGATTTCGGTTTTAACGGAAATCAGGGTGTCGTAGTGAGTGTTGCTGCCCTTGTCTTTACTGCTGAACATTAAGCCTCTCCTTATTGGGGCCAGTCGATGGTTTGCTCGACGCGTTGTGCTTTACCGCCGGTAGATTGCAGAACGACCTGCACCTGCTGCGGTACGAAGTCAGCCGGCAAGGTAATGTCGCCGGCCACTTCCTGAAAGTAACGGAACCGGAACTTTACGCCCAGATCGGTCACATTACTGTCGAAATCACGTAACGGCAGAATGACCTTCTCTGTGCCTTTCAGCCCGATAAAATTCACGGCCGCCAGACCCGATATGTAGGAGCTGTTATCGGCGACCTGCGTCATCATGATGGAGTAACGGAATTTTCCGGCTCCTTCCTGAGGCAGGATTTCAGCTTTACTGATGCGCAGGCCTTTGTCATTGGCACTCGGTGCCATGATGCCCTTGTAGAACGCGACTTCTTCTTCCAGTGTGGATATCTGTGCTTTCAGTTCTTTAACGGTCTGGCGGATACCTTCGGTGGCTTTGCGGTCCACCTCTCCGCCTTTTTCCAGAACACCGACCCGCTGAGTCAGATTGGTAATGGTGCGCTCCGCATCCTGTAATGCCGATTGCAGGGTATCGCGGGCGGCGGTCAGCTGCTGGATACGATTCATGCTGTCATATACGCCGCCGAAGAAGCCACCCACCCCTACGGCAAAAATAAACAGTACGGAATACAGGAAACGCCGAAAGCGTTCCCATGGCCGGTACTGACGAATAATCAGCTGATCCTGTTGGCTGCCTTTTACTACCGCCATGCGAGCATCCTTATGTGGTTAAAACGTATCAGGGCAGCAGCGCCACCTGCTTAAGGCCAGCATCTTCCGCCAGGCCAAACATGATGTTCATGTTTTGTACCGCCTGACCGGACGCACCTTTAACCAGATTATCAATAACCGATAATACAATCACCTGACCGGTGTGTGCATGGTGGTGAACGGCGATACGGCACATATTGCTGCCTTTTACACTGCGCGTTGCAGGGTGGCTGCCGGCTGGCATGACGTCGACGAAGGGTTCGTCAGCGTAGCGTGCTTCGTACAACGCCTGCAGATTCTCTGTCAGCCCCGGAGCCTGAGCATAGAGTGTAGAATGAATTCCGCGGATCATCGGCGTCAGATGCGGAACAAAGGTAAGGTTGACCGCTTTACCCGCGGCCCGTTCCATTCCCTGACGGATTTCCGGCAAATGACGATGACCTTTTACCGCATAGGCCATCATGGATTCGCTGGCTTCGCACAACAGCGAGCCCACGCTGGCACCACGTCCAGCACCGCTGACACCGGATTTACAGTCGGCGATCAGCATCTGTTCCGGCAGCAGATTATTTTCCAGTAATGGCAGGAAACCCAGCTGTACCGAGGTCGGGTAACAGCCCGGCACCGCAATCAGACGGGCTTCTTTAATCTGCGCGCGGTTCACTTCCGGCAGACCGTACACCGCCTGCGGCAGAATATTTTTGGCACCGTGTGGCTGGCCGTACCATTTTTCCCATTCAACCGCATCCTGCAGACGGAAGTCGGCGGACAGGTCGATCACGCGGGTGCCGGTGTTGAGAATGTCTTCTGCCAGCGAATGCGCAACGCCATGCGGCGTGGCAAAAAACACCACATCACATTCACCCAGCGTCTGAACATCGGGGACGCTGAAGCGCAGATCGGTATGACCACGCAGGTTGGGGAACATATCAGCCACCGGCAGGCCATCTTCACTGCGCGAGGTAATGACCTTCAGCTCAACGTCCGGATGGTTTACCAGAATTCTGAGCAGCTCTACACCGGTGTACCCGGTGCCACCTACGATACCGACTTTAATCACGCCAAACCTCGTATGTCAGAAGACCGCCCGGCAAAACCGGGAGCGGTTAAATACAGAAAGGCGGGTATAATACTGATTCTTGTCCCCCGTTGACACCACGCCGGTAAGCCCGTTACCGGATAAGGATGCCGGTTTACCGTGAAGCGCCTCAGACAACAGTGGCTCAGCCTGATTGCTTTATCCGATAACCAGATTGGTCTGGCATTACTCTCGCTGATTGCGGGTCTGGCCAGCGCCCTGGTCATCACTCTGTTCCGTCTGGCCATTGAATTTCCTGTCGGCAACCTGCTGCCGATTGCAAACTCCGACGATTTTGAACACCTCAGTCACGCCGCCCGTATCGCCCTGCTGTGCGCTGGCAGTCTGCTGCTGATTGCTATTTTTTACCGGATTAAACCCGAGCGCCGTGGCGTCGGTGTTACCCATGTACTGCAACGCATGGAATTGCATCAGGGTTACCTGCCTAAGAGCAATATTGTGCTGCAGTGGTTTGCCGCCGTCATCGCGATCATCAGCGGCCACAGCGTGGGTCGCGAAGGGCCAGCCATTCACCTCGGTGCCGGTATCGCCAGCCAGATAGGACAGAGTGTCGGTCTGGCACATCACCGCTGCGGATTATTGCCGGAGCCGGTGTCGCCAGTGCCATTTCAGCATCATTCAACACACCCATGGCGGGTGTGATCTTCGCCATGGAAGTGGTGCTGCTGGAATACAACATCCGTGGTTTTATTCCGATTATTCTCGCCTCGGTCGCCGGTGCCATTGTCAGCGAGGCGGTATTCGGTGCGCAGACGGCGTTCGCCGTACCCGGCGTTGATATGAACTCGCTGCTGGAAATTCCCTACATTCTTGCCCTCGGCGTTATTGGTGGCATCGTTGCCAGCGGCTTTATTTTACTGGTGCGTTTTTTTCAGCGTCTGAACACCTTGCCGTTGTGGCTTAAATGGGGCGGACTGAGCGCGGCAACGGCATTCATCAGCCTGCTGCTGCCACAGGTTATGGGCATCGGTTACGACACCGTGAACGATACTCTTGCCGGAAAGGTGGTGATGGGCACCCTGCTCGGGTTGTTGCTGGCCAAGCTGGTACTGGCCGCCTGGGCGGCGGCGGTTGGTTTTCCGGCCGGGTTAATTGGCCCGACCTTATTTATCGGTGCCACGCTGGGCGGTTTGCTCGGACAGTTATCGGCCTGGTGGCTGCCGCAATATCCGGTATCCATCGGCTTTTACACATTGCTCGGCATGGCCGCTTTAATGGGCGCGGTATTACACGCGCCGCTGGCCGCTCTGGTGGCACTGCTGGAACTGAGCGCCAACCCGAACATTATTATGCCCGGCATGCTGACCATCGTGATTGCCAGTCTGGTGGTGAGTGAAATCTTCCGTCTGCCATCGGTATTTGAGGTACAGCTGGGTGGCGGCCACCATTATCAGCTGCCTGACCCGGTGCAGCAGATGTTGCGCAATACCTGGGTGGCGGAAGCGATGGAGCAATCTTTTGTCTCCGCCTCGCGCCATCTGTCACCGGAAGCCGCCGGATTTATTCTGCAGCGCGAACCGGAATGGCTGTTACTGGAAGAAGAAAACATTATCCTGCCGCCCGCCGCAGTGGCCGAGGCACTGAGCCTGCGCAAAGAGCAGGAAAACGAAAGCGGTGAGCGCAACGATGACGATATTGATCTGATTGCCATCCCCGCCGACCGTCAGCAGGTTGAGCGAATTTCGCTTAAAGCCAATCTGCAGGATGCCTTAGACCTGATGCAGCAGCATCACTTACAATGGCTGGCCGTTTACCGCGATGACCCATCCAGCCGCTGTGTTGGTCTGGTATCGCAAACCCAGATCGAACATTTTTACCGCTATCAGCCCCGGGGGCGTTAATGACTTTTCTGTACGTAAAAGCCTTTCACATTATTGCCGTCGTCACCTGGTTTGCCGCCATTTTTTATCTGCCCCGTCTGTTTGTGTATCACGCCAGCGCCGAAGATCAGGTGTCGCGTGAGCGGTTTAAAATCATGGAACGCAAGCTGTACCGCGGCATTATGACGCCATCGATGATTGTGGTGCTGGCGCTGGGCGCCTGGCTGCTGACGTTTAATCCGCGTTTCTACCTTATCGAAAGCCACTGGATGCACGCCAAGCTGACGCTGGTTGCCCTGCTGGTGATTTACCATGTTTACTGCGGCCATTTATTAAATGTATTCCGCGACGACAATAACCAGCGCAGCCATGTGTTTTACCGCTGGTTTAACGAAATCCCCGTCTTCATGCTGATCGCCATTGTGATTCTGGTGGTCGTGCGTCCGTTTTAACGTCTGTAAAAAGAGAGTGCTATGAGCTATTCCATCGCCCAGTCCGAAGCCCTGTTTGCCGCCGCACAAAAACACATTCCCGGCGGAGTTAATTCACCGGTGCGTGCATTTAAAGGCGTGGGCGGCACCCCGATTTTCTTCGATCATGCCAAAGGCGCTTATGTGTTTGACGCCGACGGCAACCGCTATATCGATTACGTCGGCAGCTGGGGGCCGATGATTCTGGGCCACAGCGCCGATGAAATTCTCGACGCCGTACGCGCCCGCATGGACAAAGGCCTGAGCTTTGGCGCACCGACCCATATCGAAATCGAAATGGCCGAAGAAGTGTGCAAACTGATTCCGTCCATGGACATGGTGCGCATGGTGAACTCCGGCACCGAAGCCACCATGAGTGCGATTCGTCTGGCGCGTGGTTTTACCGGCCGCGATAAGCTGGTGAAATTTGAAGGCTGTTACCACGGCCACGCCGATTCGCTGCTGGTAAAAGCCGGCTCCGGCATGCTGACCTTAGGTGTGCCGACCTCTCCGGGTGTGCCAGCCGCCGTTGCTGCCAACACCATCACCCTCGACTACAACAATCTCGACAGCGTTAAAGAATGCTTCGCGCAAATGGGCGACGACATTGCCTGTGTGATCATCGAGCCGGTGGCCGGCAATATGAACTGCATTCCGCCAAGCAAATCCTTCCTGCAGGGATTACGTGAACTGTGCACCGTGCACGGCATTGTGCTGATTTTTGATGAAGTGATGAGTGGTTTCCGCGCAGCACTGGGCGGCGCTCAGGAATATTACAGCATCGTGCCGGACATGACCTGTCTGGGCAAAGTCATTGGCGGCGGTCTGCCGGTGGGTGCCTTTGGTGGTAAGCGCGAAATTATGGAATATCTGGCGCCGCTGGGCCCTGTCTATCAGGCCGGTACACTGTCGGGTAATCCGCTGGCGATGGCTGCCGGTTTAGCCATGCTGAAAGCCATTCAGAAGCCCGGTTTCTACGACCAGCTGAGCGCCCGCGTGCAATTATTGCTGAACGGCCTGCAGGCCGCTGCCGATGCGCACGGTATTCCGTTTACCCACAACAGCGCCGGTTCTATGTTTGGTTTCTTCTTTACCGAGCTGAAAGAAGTAAACACCTTCCGCGACGTGGCCGACCACTGCGATGGCGCGCGCTTTAATCAGTTCTTCCACGGCATGCTGAAAGAAGGTGTTTACCTGGCGCCAAGTTCTTTCGAAGCCGGTTTTATGTCCATCGCCCACAGCGAGCAGGATATTCTGGAAACCATCGCCGCCGCCGCCCGCGTAATGGCCACCCTGTAATGGATGCCCAGTTTGCCGCGATGATGCTGTTGCTGGTCAGCGCCTGGCTGTGCCTGCAACAGCGCCCGAACCAGCAACACCCGAATGACGGAACAAAAGCAGAATGGCGCGGCGAATCGGCCGCGCGTTTTGCGGCGGGCCTGTTGCTGCTCTGCGCGGCAGCCGCCGAACTGTTTCAGCTGCCGCCCGCGGCCACATTAATACTGCAACAGCTGAGCCTGTACGCTGCCCTGCCGTTATTGATTATTGTGCTCGGCGCTCAGGCGCTGGGGTATCAGTGGTCACGGATGATCTGGGGACGGGTACTGCTGGCATTATGTGTGGTGTTTGAACTCTGCCGCCGTAATAACCAGCTCGATGCGTTACTGATGACCATTGCTGCGGCAGCCGTAATCGCCCTGCTGCTGGCGCTGTGGAAACTGGCCAAAATCCGCATCTGGCTGGCCGCGCAACTGATCATGGCCTGCGGCGCACTGGCCTGGATATTGTCCAGCCAGAATCAGCCGGAGCCGCTGTTATTCTGGTTAAGTATGACCAGCATCAGTGTGATGCCGATATGGGCGGAGCGGGCAGCGGAATCTGAACTAAGCTGAGGGGGGTTTATCGTCGGTTGATCCCTGCAGATTAACCGACAGGCTCCACTTTACCGACCGTTCAGGTGCCCCAATGAATTCAATCCGCGATGATTTTTACCGTCAGGCTGACCGCTTTTTTCTTGGCATAAACAGCGCTCTGTTTGTCGTCTCTTTACTGCTCGCCAACTGGTACAACACCTGGGCTGAAGCGCTGCTGATTGGTACCCCCGCGCTGCTGGTACCATTCATCGTCAGTAAGGTTTCCCCCGGCAGCCGCCTGTCGCGTATCGCGTACGCGGCTTCGTTAATGATGTTTGCCGCACTGCATATTCATCAGGCTCATGGCCTCATTGAGATGCACTTTGGTATTTTTGCACTGCTCGCTCTTCTGCTGTATTACCGCGACGTAATGCCGATTCTGGTCGCTGCCGCCACCATTGCCGTACATCACCTGCTGTTTAATTACCTGCAGGAAAACGGCAGTAATGTCTGGGTATTTGAATCGCGCACCGGGATCAGCATCGTATTGCTGCACGCAGTATTCGTCGTCATTGAATCGGCTGCGCTGATGTACCTCGCCCATAAAAGCTGGCAGGAATTTCAGCAAAATACCGAGCTGGCCGAAATCGGCGCACACATTGCCCGCGACGGAGCAATTGATCTGACCTTCCGCATTGAACATCCGGAAGGAAAATTCACCAAATCGTTTAATGACTTCTTTGCCCTGATGAACGATCTGGTCAGCCAGCTGGCAAAACTTTCACGACAAATTGACGAGGTTGGCCGTTCCTTTTCTGAATCAACGCAACGCATGAGCGCAGGTGCCAAACGTCAGCACCAAGAAACCGGAATGATCGCCAGCGCCACAACACAGATGACCTCGTCGATGCAGACCATTTACAGTCATTCTCAGGATGCTGCGAGTGCCGCCGAAGCCGCCGATAAAATCGGTCAGGACAGTGAAATAAGCATCATGCAGGCACGCCGCACCATCGAGAATCTGGCCGGCAGTATTGATCGCGCCAATCAGGTGATTAAAAACCTGGATACCGAAAGCAATAATATCGGCTCCGTACTGGCCGTTATTCAGGGCATCGCCGAGCAGACCAACCTGCTGGCGCTGAACGCTGCGATTGAAGCAGCACGAGCAGGCGAACAGGGGCGCGGCTTTGCGGTGGTTGCCGATGAAGTGCGCACACTGGCATCCCGCACCCATGAAAGCACCGAAGAAATTCAGCGCATGATTGAACGCCTGCAGAAAGGTTCAGGCGAAGCCGTCAGCGCCATGGAGACCAGTCAGCAGGGCGTTGACAGCAGTGTCAGTCAGATTGCCGCCAGCAGCGACAACCTGCTGGGTATGAAACAGGCAGTGACCAATATTCATCGTATGAGCCAGCAGATTGCCCGCTCTATCGACGAGCAGAACAATGCCATCAGTGAAGTGAATGCCAATCTGAACGTCATCCGCGATATCAGTGAAGAAACCTCCGGCTACGCCAGTGGCTCGGCGCATAATTCAGAACGGTTAGTGGCTATGGCGACCGACCTGCGTGGATTACTGACCCAGTTTCACGTATCGGACTGAGTCCAGTAACCGACGTTATGTTGAACGCTGTCCGGGCCGTTGCTCTATCTGACCCGATGCAAAAGCAACGGACCTCGCAGCAGATAATGTGTATAAGCTTTTAGCAGCCTTTCTTTTTTACCCCAGCGCCGCCTGCCGTCTGAGGTTATCCGCCTCGGCGCCACGGCCCTGCGCATCCAGTGCTTCGGCCATTAATAAACGCAAACGCCGGGTTAATTCCCTGTCGCCACCGGCAAATACCAGCGCGCGCTGCAGTAACTGTTCGGCGCGCACGGCATCGCCCATCTGCAGGCTGACCCAGGCCTGACGATAAAACACCGCCGGGTTGCGCGGCTGAATCTGGCGCGCCTGATCAAGGTAGGTCATGGCTTTACGCCAAAGCTGTTGCTGACGCGCCTGTTCGGCTTTGGCAAACAAACTGGCAACCGCCGGGTGATGTTCGCCCTGACTGAGCGAGGCCAGCATACCGTCCTGCCACTGGGGCAGATGGTCGGCCGTTGCCTGTTGCTGTTCCGGTTTTGGCGGCAGTGGCGTACAGCCACTCAGCCCACCCAGCAACAACGACAAGAACAACAGGGGAAGCGATACACCTCTCAGAACAACCAGTCGAACCACGATTTTTTCTCCTCAGGCGCCGGTTCAGGCTGAAGCGGCTGACAGTCAGGCAGCGACGCCGGTAAACGGCTGCTGATAAAAGGGTAAAGCGTACCACGACAACCACCGCCCACCAGCTCGCCACGTTCATTCACCGCCGCAAAACGCAATGCGGAGGCTGGCAACAAAGGCTCGCTGCCCATCGTGCGGAAGGTATCAAGCCAGATTGGCAGAGCAGCTCCGGAACCGGCAAAAGGCATCGGCTGGTTATCGTCACGTCCGACCCAGATAATGCCGAGATAACGGTTATCGAAACCGGCAAACCAGGCATCGCGCTGGTCGTCACTGGTACCGGTTTTCGCCGCCAGCGGGCCACTCAGTACCTGAGTTAAACGCCGCGCCGTACCGCGCTCGGCCACTTGTTCCAGACCATAACGCAGCCATTGCATCAGCGCCGGATCAAAGGCCTGCTCACCGTGCAGCGCATAAGATGACAGGGTTTGTCCCTGTGCCGTGGTGACGGCTTCAATCGAACGCAGCGGCATCACAAAGCCCTGCGAGGCGATGGTCTGATACATACCCGCCACCTCATAGGGCGACAGCGAAATCGCCCCCAGCAGCATCGACGGGTACGGCGGCACTTCAGCCTGTAAACCGAGTTTCTGGAAGGTGGCGGCAACATTACTCAGCCCCACTTTCATGCCCAGCCGGGCGGTGGCCTGATTCAGCGACAGCGCCAGACCATCAACCATCGGCACCACGCCGTGAGAGCGGTGATCGTAATTCTGCGGCTGCCACAACTGGCCGCCGGGGCCGGATACCGACACGGGTTTATCTTCCAGCGGTGTGCCCCAGTGGTAACGGCCATTCTCCAGAGCGGTTAAATACACCACCGGCTTGGCCAGCGAGCCAATGGCACGCTTAGCCGCCAGAGCACGGTTAAAACCAAAGAATTCGGCCTGACGCGAGCCCAGTAACGCCCGTACTTCGCCGCCATCGACGCTGGTAATCACCGCGGCGGTTTCGAGCTGACCTTTGAGTTTGGCGGAGCGGCTCTCCAGCTGCGCCAGCTGACGCTCGGCCGCCTGCTCTACCGCATGCTGAGCCCAGGGGTCGAGGGTGGTGAAGATGTGCAGACCTTCACTTTGCAGATCTTCCAGCCGGTAATCACGCTGCAGCTGGGCTTTGGCCAGCTCGAGAAAGGCCGGATATTCGCGTTGACCGGCACGGCGCGCATCGGCGGTCACCAGTGGCTGACCCTGCGCCAGAATGCGCTGGGCATCGGAAATAATGCCGTTCTCGGCCATTAATCCCAGAATCAGGTCGCGGCGCTGTTTCGAGCGTTCCGGGTTACGGCGCGGATTGTAATAAGACGCACCTTTGACCAGCCCGACCAGCGTGGCAATTTCAGCGTTGTTAAGCTCCTGCACCTGCTTACCGAAATAAAAACGCGAGGCCAGACCAAAGCCATGAATCGCCCGGCGTCCGGCCTGCCCTAAATACACTTCATTTAAATAGGCCTGCAGAATCTGTTCTTTGCTGTAATGCAGTTCCAGCAGCAATGCCATTAAGGCTTCCTGAACTTTACGCGCCAGCGTGCGCTCGCTGGTTAAAAAGAAGTTCTTCACCAGCTGCTGAGTCAGGGTCGAGCCGCCCTGCACAAAACCACCGGCTTTGACGTTGGCCAGCATGGCACGGGCAATACCGCGCAACGAGACGCCCCAATGATCAAAGAAGGCTTTATCTTCGGTAACGATCAGCGCGGCGACTAAAGCCGGCGGAATCTGCTCCAGCTTAACCAGTTCACGGTCTTCGTTATGGGCCGGGAAAATACCGCCGATGTATTGGGGCTCCAGCCGCACCAGCGCCTGATCATCGCCATCATCCACAATGTTGCTGACCCGCCCCTGAGCGAATTCCAGCCGCAGCTTGCGCGCCGGTTCCTGACCATCCCAGAACGGGAAAGCCCGGCGATAAATCACCCAGTCATCGCCATCGCGGTAATAGCTGCCCGGGCGAACCGCTCCGGCCTGTTCACGGTAATCGGCCCACTCCAGTTCGGCTTTGAGTTGTTCCGCACTGAGCAACAGACCCGGATACAGGGATAATGGCCGGGCAAACACTTTGGCCGGCAGCGTCCACTTATTGCCATCGAATTTGGCCCGCACCTGAGCATCCAGATACACCAGTCCGGCCAGCATCAGCACCAACCCCACCAGCATCAGTCGCAAAGCCCAGACCAGCCAGCGCGGCCAGCCTTTCTTCTGTGCGGAGGATTGTCGGGAAGCGGAACGCTTGGCAGAGGGAGAACGGGACATCTTTTTACCGTTGCGGGACACCATCAGAACCTTCACTTTTTAGCATTGGCGGCATCATAACAGGCCGCTGTTTACCCGCCTAACAACAGCCCCCGGCAACAGCCCGGGCACAGAACAACGGCGGGAAGGCCATTCTGACCAGCCAATATGACCAATACGCGTCAGCTGCTGCACCTCATTCATGTCGGCGTCAGCCGCTTACGACGCCAGCGCGTTATCAGCGCCGGGAGAGCGAATTCAGCCAGAGCTGGCTGACACCGGCAGCCAACCGGCCTTAACAATGCGGACAGTTAACATCGCGCCATCGCGGACGACAGTATTCCGCACCGGGGAGCATCCTGGCCATTCACCCTGCGCAGCACTGCAGGGCTTGCGGTTACTGGCGCCGCCCCTGTTTTCCCGGATGCACCGGCGATGCTTTTCATTCATCAGTGAATAAAGGATATTAATCGTGACAATCCAATCTATTATCTGTATTTTTCGCGGAATATTGCCATTATGGCGCGCAGCAGCAGGGGCAAAAAACAACGCCTCTGGACATGCAAACTGGCACTGAGAAGCAGCGCTGTCCTGCCCGCGGGTGACCCCGCATCTGGCCGGATAGCCTGAGTTTCATATGAGACCGGATAAACCACGAAGGTTTATCTGTTTTATTGGCTTCCCTGAGGGGAACGGAGCTGGAGAACTGGCTTAATGAAAATGCGTTTATTGGGTATTGGCTCGCTGACCGCCGCACTGATGGCAACCTCTGTTACGGTATCGGCTCAGGAAGAACTGCATATTTATAACTGGTCTGATTATATCGCCGAAGACACCATCGCCAATTTTGAAAAGGCGACCGGTATTAAGGTGACCTATGACGTATACGACTCCAACGAAGTTCTGGAAGCCAAAATGCTGGCTGGCCGCAGCGGCTACGATCTGGCGTTCCCGACAGCCCGTCCGTTTGCTGATCGTCTGATCCGCGCCAAGCTGTATCAGCCTTACGATAAGAGCAAGCTGAGCAACTACGGCAATCTGGATAAAGTGATCCTGAAATCCCTGAGCGATATTGATCCGGGCAACCAGTATCTGGTGCCTTACATGTGGGGTACCACCGGTCTGGCTTACAACGTCGACAAAGTAAAAGCGATTCTGGGTGACGACATGCCACTGGACAGCTGGAAGCTGGTGTTTGACCCTGATATCACCAAAAAACTTTCCGCCTGTGGCGTTGCCCTGATGGATGACCCAACCGAAGTATTCGTTGCTGCCCGTGCTTATCTGGGCAAGCCTACCGATGACTTCAGCAAAAAAGCCATTCAGGAAGCGGCGGATGTGATTGCCGGAGTACGCGCTAATATCCGTTACTTCCACAGCTCACAGACCATTAACGATATGGCCAACGGTGACATCTGTGTTGCCCATGGTTATTCCGGCGATATGCTGCAGGCTCAGGCCCGTGCAGCGGAAGCGGCTAACGGTGTGAATGTTGAATACATCGTACCGAGCGAAGGCGCGGTGGTATGGACCGACGTAGCGGTCATCCCGGTGGATGCACCAAACCCTGCAGCAGCCCACACGTTCATCAATTATCTGATGCAACCGGAAGTGATTGCGCCAATCTCCAACTACGTCGCTTACGCTAACGCAAACGCCAAAGCCACACCGCTGGTTGATGCCGAGGTTCGTGATAATCCTGGTATCTATCCACCAGCTGCGACTCAGGAGAAACTGGTCGTACTGAAGACTCCGAGCGATAAAGAAGCCCGCAATATGTCAAGGATGTGGACACGGGCGAAAACCGGTAAATAACTTACTGTTGACCGGATCACGCCGACCAGAACCTCGCAACGTTGGTTGCGGGGTTTTTTCATTTATCGGCAAACCTATTAACCGTTTCACTGGAGCGTCCGGAACGAGATGACACAGATTCGTCCAGCATCCTCTGAGCAGCCCTGGGCTGCGCCTGAAGAAGAGCCTATTGTCCGCATCGACAAGGTAACCAAAACCTTTGGTTCAACCTATGCCGTTGATGAAATCAGCCTGAATATTCACCGTGGCGAGTTTTTCTCGCTGCTGGGCGCCTCAGGCTGTGGCAAAACCACCCTGCTGCGTATGCTCGGTGGTTTTGAAACCCCAACCTCCGGCCGTATTTATATCGACGGTCAGGACGTCACCGACGTGCCGCCGTACCTGCGTCCGATCAATATGATGTTCCAGAGCTATGCGCTGTTCCCGCATATGAATGTGGCGCAGAACATTGCCTTTGGCCTGAAGCAGGAGCGTATGCCATCCGCCCTGATCCGCGAACGTGTGGCCGAAATGATGGCGCTGGTCCAGATTGAAAAGCTGGCAACGCGCAAACCGCACCAGTTATCCGGTGGTCAGCGTCAGCGGGTGGCACTGGCACGGGCACTGGCCAAGCATCCCAAAATTCTGCTGCTCGACGAACCGCTGGGCGCGCTGGATAAAAAACTGCGTGAGCATACTCAGTTCGAGCTGGTGAACATTCAGGAACGTCTGGGCATCACTTTTATTATCGTGACCCACGATCAGGAAGAAGCCATGACCATGTCATCGCGCATTGCCCTGATGCACGATGGCCGCATTGAGCAGGTCGATGCACCGCGCCGTATGTACGAATTTCCGGCCACCCGCTATGCCGCTAATTTTATCGGTTCGGTCAACCTGTTTAACGGCCATGTGATGTCGCATGACAACGACATGGTGCTGATCCATTCCGAAGAAGCCGGCAGTGATCTTCTGGTACACCACAGCCAACCGCTCAATCCGGGTATGGAAGTGACCGTGGCCATCCGTCCGGAAAAGATCGCCGTACGCGATCATCACACCGATGAGCCGAACAGCATTCACGGGGTGATTCAGGAAATTGCTTATCTGGGTGATGTGTCGATTTATCACGTCGAACTGCCCAGCGGTAAGCGCGTTCAGTTCACCCAATCCAACGTTCTGGCTCTGGCTGAGCAACCTCTGACCTGGGGTCAGGAAGTGGCGCTCACCTGGAACGCATACAGCTGCGGAGTGCTGACCCAATGAACGATTGGCTGCTGCAATTAAACAACCGCATCCGTGCGCTGTCGCCGGGTAAGGGTCTGATTGTTGGCGCGCCCTGGTTCTGGTTAGCGCTGTTTTTTGTACTGCCTTTTTTGTTTGTACTGAAAATCAGCCTGGCCGAACCGCAACTGGCACAACCGCCCTATCAGGACTGGATCCGCGAAATTGAAGACGGCCTGATCACCATTAAGCTGAATTTCGGCAACTACGCCATGCTGTGGGAAGACGAGCTCTACCGCGATGCATTGTGGGGATCCTTTGAAGTCGCCGCCATTTCGACCTTTTTCTGTCTGCTGATCGGCTACCCGATGGCTTATGCCATTGCGCTGTCACCGACCCACTGGCGCATGCCGCTGTTGATGCTGGTGATTCTGCCATTCTGGACATCATTCCTGATCCGCGTGTACGCCTGGATTGGTATTCTGAAAAATAACGGCTTACTGAATAACTTTTTAATGAGCATCGGCGTGATTGATCAGCCACTGGAGATTCTGCATACCCCCACGGCTGTTTATATTGGTGTGGTATACAGCTACCTGCCGTTTCTGGTGCTGCCGCTGTACGCCACGCTGGTGCGTCTGGATAACACGCTGCTGGAAGCTGCCGCCGACCTGGGGGCACGGCCATGGAAACAGTTTTTAAAAATCACCCTGCCACAGTCACTGCCCGGCATTCTGGCCGGTTCGATGCTGGTGTTTATTCCGGTGATGGGCGAATTCGTCATCCCGGATCTGCTCGGCGGCCCCGACACCCTGATGATCGGCAAACTGATGTGGACTGAGTTCTTCAGTAACAAAGACTGGCCGTTAGCCTCAGCGCTGGCGTCGGTATTGCTGGTGGTGCTGATTATTCCGTTCGTACTGATGCGTCATTACGAACACAAAGCCGCCGAAGAACACAAGTAGGGGAAGAGACTGATGTTAAAACGCTATCCACTGCTGTTTGCGCTGTTGTTTCTCGGCTACGCCTTTCTCTATCTGCCGATTCTCAGCCTGATTATTTATTCGTTTAACGAAAGCCGTCTGGTGACCGTCTGGGGTGGTTTCAGTACCAAGTGGTACGGCGAATTGCTCAACAACGGACCGTTGCTCGATGCCGCCTGGCTGAGTATTAAAATTGCGGCGTTAAACGCTTCTCTTGCTGTGATACTGGGCACGCTGGCGGCGCTGACGCTGGTGCGTCTGCGCGGTATCCGTGGTCATAAAAGCCTGGGCGTGATGGTGACGGCACCACTGGTTATGCCGGAAATTATTATCGGCTTATCGCTGCTGCTGCTGTTTGTGGCGATGGAAGATTTAATCGGCTGGCCCGCTGGCCGGGGTCAGACCACCATTCTGCTGGCCCACGTTACCTTCTCCATGGCCTATGTCACGGTGATTGTGCAAAGCCGCCTCGCGCATATGGATACATCCATTGAAGAAGCGGCACTTGATCTGGGCGCACGGCCGGTCAAAGTCTTTTTTGCCATTACCCTGCCGATGATCGCACCGGCACTGGCCGCTGGCTGGCTGCTGGCCTTTACCCTGTCGATGGATGATCTGGTGATCGCCAGCTTCGTCTCCGGTCCGGGTTCAACGACCCTGCCGATGGTGGTGTATTCCAGTGTGCGTCTGGGCGTCAGCCCGCAGATTAACGCGCTGGCGACCATTATTATCGCCGTGGTATCCACCGCGGTATTAATTGCCGGTGTCACCATGTACCGCAAAGAGCTGAAGGCGCAGCGTAAGAGCTGATAACACTGTGGGAGTGATTGTGTAGGAGTGACTGTGTAGGAGTGACTTTCAGTCACGATTTTCATCGCGGCAGAAATGCCGCTCCCACAGCACTCATCGCGGCAGACATGCCGCTCCTGCATGTCACCCCCGCCTTATCCTTTATTCATTGCCCTGCCTCTGTTTATTACTCATCAAAAAACGCTAGAGTAATGGCTTCCTGTTTTTGACTGATCACGGAGCCCGCCCTTTTATGCTGCCCGCCGCACTGCACGACCACTGGCAACAGGTTACCACCCGCCTGACCGATCACGGCGAACGCTCCGGTTTCGACTGGCCCTCAGTCTGGCAAAGTCTGAATGCCGAACAACAGGCACGGGCGCAAAAGGTACTGAGCATCAGTGATTATGTGGCCGATGCCCTGCCACGCGAACCGCTGTGGTTTGCAGCGGCACTGACTGAAAACACACTGTCGCAGCCATTACCACGCGCCACCATCAGCCAGTGGCTGGATGAACTCAGTAGCCACGCAGAAAGCGACGAAGACTGGCACAAAGCGTTACGCCTGCTGCGCCGCCGGGCCATGGTGCAGATTATCTGGCGAGACCTGCTGCGGCTGGCACCCACGCTGGAAACCACCCGTGCACTGTCCGATCTGGCCGATGAATGCGTGGTGCGTTCACTGGCGTTTTTAAGCCGTGCATTGTTCGAACGTCATGGCCGGCCCATCGGCAAAGAAAGCGGTAACGAGCAGCAGATGCTGGTGCTGGGCATGGGCAAGCTTGGCGCTTATGAGCTGAATTTAAGCTCCGATATCGACCTGATTTTTACCTACCCGGAAAGCGGCGAAACCAGCGGGCCAAAGGTGATCACCAATCAGGAATTTTTTGTAAAACTCGGGCAGAAGCTGATTCAGGCACTGGATAAACACAGCGCCGACGGCTTTGTGTTCCGCACCGACATGCGTCTGCGTCCTTATGGCCAGAGTGGCCCACTGGTGATGAATTTTGCCTCGGTGGAAGAGTATTACCAGAATCAGGGCCGCGACTGGGAACGTTACGCCATGGTGAAAGCGCGGGTGATGAATGGCGAGCAGAGCGCGGAAGCGAAAGAACTGCTGAGCATTCTGCGGCCCTTTACCTACCGTGTGTACGTCGACTACAGCGCCTTCGCCTCGCTGCGTTCAATGAAGGCGATGATCAACGCCGAAGTGCGCCGCCGTGGTCTGGAAATGAACGTTAAGCTCGGTGCCGGTGGCATCCGCGAAGTGGAATTTATCGTCCAGGCATTCCAGCTGATCCGCGGCGGTCAGGATAAAAGCCTGCAAACCCGCGAGCTGATAAAAGTGCTGGGGATTTTACAGGCCGAAGGCTATCTGCCAACGGCCGCCTGCGACGAACTGAAACAGGCCTATTTGTTCCTGCGCGACAGCGAACACGCACTGCAGGCGTTAAATGATGAACAGACCCAGCTGCTGCCGGAAAACGACACCCAGCGCGCACGGGTGGCACTGGCACTGGGCTTCAGCGACTGGCACAGCTACCTGAATGAGCTGGAACAGCACCGCAGCAAAGTACGCCATCATTTCGCCCAGATCGTCGCCAGCGATGACGACCATGAAGAAACCGACGAATTGCAGCAGGTGTGGACTGATCTCTGGCTCGGCGAACTGGATGAGCAGCAGGCCGCTGCCTTTCTTGAGCAGCATCCCTGCGCCAATTCGGCGGACGTACAACAGCTGCTGGGCAAATTCCGTGATTCCCGCACCGTACTGAAAATGCAGCAGATTGGCCGCGAGCGTCTCGATGCCTTAATGCCGCTGCTGCTGCAGCAACTGTGGCAACAGCCTGAGCCGGTCACCACGCTGGAGCGCATCGTGCCGCTGCTCGAAGCGGTGGTACGCCGTACCGCCTATCTGGTGCTGCTGAAAGAAAACCCGCAGGCCTTAACCCAGCTGGTTAAGCTCTGTGGCGCGTCGAGCTGGGTGGCAGAATACATCACCCAGACGCCGCTGCTGCTGGACGAATTATTAAGCCCGGCCAACCTCTATCGTCTGCCGGAACGCAAAGAACTGGCAGAAGAATTACACCTGCGCCTGCTGCGCGTTGATCCGGAAGATCTGGAACAGCAGATGGAACAGCTGCGTCAGTTCGTGCGTGCGCACAAACTGCGGGCTGCCGCCTGTGAAGTGATGGATGCCCTGCCGCTGATGAAAATCAGCGACTACCTCACCTGGCTGGCGGAAGTCACGTTGCAGACAGTGATGGAGCTGTCGTGGAGCCAGATGGTGGCCAAATACGGTTACCCGACCAACAGCAACGGGGAAGCGGTAAACCAGCCGGAATTCGCAGTGATTGGTTATGGCAAAGTCGGCGGACTGGAGCTGAGCTACAGCTCCGACCTCGATCTGGTGTTACTGCACAACAGCACCAGCGGCCGCTATACCAACGGCGAGCGCAGCCAGGACAACGGCGTGTTCTATACCCGCATGGGGCAGCGCATGATTCATATTCTGACCACCCAGACCCGCTCCGGCGATCTGTACGAAGTGGATATGCGCCTGCGCCCGTCCGGCAACTCCGGCATGATCGTCGCCTCCATGAAAGCCTTTGAGGAATATCAGCAAAAACACGCCTGGACCTGGGAACATCAGGCGCTGGTACGCGCCCGCGTATTGTGCGGCAGTCAAGCGGCGGCAGACGGGTTTCAGGCCATCCGTAACCGCATACTGAGTCAGCCCCGCGACCTTGGTCGCCTGCGCGAAGAAGTGCGAGCCATGCGTCAGAAAATGGTGGATAATCTCGGCTCCAAAGATACAAGCGGCCAACAATTTCACCTGAAGCAAGACGCCGGGGGTATTGTTGACATCGAGTTTCTGGTTCAATACGGGGTTCTGGCCTGGTCACACCAATACCCAGAGCTGTTAGACGTTACCGACAACATGCGGTTGCTGGACGCGTTCAACACAGCCGGTCTGATGGATCCACAAGATTGTCAGACCCTGCAGGAAACCTACCTGTCCTACCGAGCCGAAACTCACCGGCGTGCATTGCAAAAACAAAAGCTGTTACTGGATACAGACACCCTGTCCAAACTTGGCTTCAATGCGCGGCGCAACGATGTGACCCGACTGTGGAAACTCTGGTTGGAGACTGATACGGCCTCGTGATTACGCGTATCATCCCCGGAACACATATTTTTTACTGAATTTAGAGTGAGGTCCTTATGCTACCTTCCATGTCCGACCGCGATGGTCTGATCTGGCTAGACGGAGAGTTGGTTGACTGGCGCGAAGCGAAAGTCCATGTACTGACTCACACCCTGCACTACGGCATGGGCGTTTTTGAAGGGGTGCGGGCTTACGAAACAGCACAGGGCGCGGCGATTTTCCGCCTGCAGGAACACACCGACCGCCTGTTCAACTCGGCCCATATCCTGAACATGAAACTGCCTTTCAGCAAAGCCGAGATTAACGAAGCTCAGCGTGCTGCTGTGCGTGAGAACAACCTGAAAAGCGCTTATATCCGCCCGATGGCATTCTACGGTTCTGAAGGTATGGGGCTGCGTGCCGAAAACCTGAAAGTCCACGTGATGGTTGCAGCCTGGGAATGGCCGGCCTACATGGGCGAAGAAGCCAAAACCCAGGGGATTAAAATCCGTACCTCAAGCTTTACCCGTCACCACGTGAATATCACCATGTGTAAGGCCAAAGCCAACGGTAACTACATGAACTCCATGCTTGCCCTGCGCGAAGCACTGGACAGTGGCTGTGAAGAAGCCCTGCTGCTGGATAACGAAGGCTACGTGGCCGAAGGTTCCGGCGAGAACTTCTTTATGGTGACCAACGGCGTCATGTACACCCCGGAACTGACTTCCTGCTTAGACGGTATTACCCGCCGCACCATTATGGAAATGGCCCGCGCCCGTGGTATTGAAGTGCGTGAAAAGCGCATCACCCGCGACGAAGTGTACATCGCTGATGAAGCCTTCTTCACCGGTACTGCCGCTGAAGTCCTGCCAATCCGCTCACTGGATGGCCGTATCATTGGTGAAGGCCGCCGTGGCCCGGTAACCGAAATGCTGCAAACCATGTATTTCGATACCGTAACCGCTAAAGATCCGTTTAAGGCGGAGTGGGTTACTCCGGTTAAATAAGCCGGCGTGATTCCGCAATAAACAGCAATAAAAACGGGAGACTCAGTCTCCCGTTTTTATTGGCCAGCCATACTGATTTAAACCACATTGTTATGGGAACACACCATGTGCGAACTGCTTGGTATGAGTGCCAATACCCCGACCGATTTATGCTTCAGTTTTACCGGTTTAACTCAGCGCGGTGGCAACACAGGGCCGCATAAAGATGGCTGGGGCGTGGCCTTTTATGAGGGCAAAGGAGTGCGTCTGTTTCTTGACCCGCAGCCCAGCGTCAGCTCGCCGGTCGCAGAGCTGGTGCAGCATTATCCGATCAAAAGCAAAACGGCGGTCTGTCATATCCGTCAGGCGAACGTCGGCGATATTTGTCTGGCCAATACCCATCCTTTTGTGCGTGAGCTCTGGGGACGCCACTGGGTATTTGCCCATAATGGCCAGGTACCGGATTTTGTGCGGCAGGCCGGCATGTACGAACCCGTGGGTGATACCGACAGCGAAAATATTTTCTGCGATTTAATGAACCGCGTTCGCCAAAGTCTGCCGCGCGATGCCATGCCACAACAACTGGCCGCTTTGCTGGCCGACATTGCCGCGGAATATGCGCAACAGGGTGTGTTTAATTGTTTATTAAGTAACGGCGACTGGCTGTTTACCTATTGCAGCACCAAGCTGGCCAGCATCACGCGCCGTGCTCCCTTTGGTGCGGCACAATTAAAAGACGCCGATGTCACCGTAGACTTCAGCGCCGTGACCACCCCCAACGATGTGGTCAGCATTATCGCGACCGAACCGCTGACCACCGACGAAGCGTGGGATATTTACCAGCCCGGAGAATGGAGACTCTGGTCACAGGGCGAAGTGATGGCCTGTGGTCACAGCCGTCCTGGCCGCGCTTAACGCGGCAGGGTAAATTCATAACGGTGGCGGGCAAGTGCTTCGCGATTGCCGGTCTGATAGGTATCCACAATCACATGACCACCAGCATCCATACTGAATACACGGAACATAGGAACATGGTGCGTCGCATCCGGAACCTTGGTGCGCTCCAGCGCCGGAATGTGCAGATAATGCACATGACCAATCTGTTTCGAATGATGCGTGCGGTCCATATCCATATGCAGATCACCGGAAATAACCGCCGCTAAATTAGGCTGTGCAATCACCGCGGAGAAATTCGCATTATGAATGCCTTTTTCTGCGGCTTCCGGATACACACCGGCCTGGGCGCCATGCACAATCAGCAGCACGGGTTTGGGTGCCAGACGCTGAATTTCCTGCTGAATCCAGGCCACACCGTCGTCGTTAAAATCACGGCCAAAATCCGGTGAGGCATAGACCAGCGCCACGCTGTCGTATTCCTGAGTGTAACGCGGGGTGTTTATCATCGCTTTACCGTTATTCCAGCGATTGGCGTATTCCAGAAAACGCTCCACCGTACTGCCGTGTTCTTCATTGCCCATGATGGGGTAAAACGGCAGGGTCAGTTGCTGCAGCACCGGGGTTACATTGTCATATTGCAGTAAGGTTCCCTTATGCGCGATATCGCCCACACCGACGACAAAATCCAGCCGGTTTTCAGCCGTCAGCGCATTAATATCCTGAACAGCGGCGGCGACACCGGGAAATTCTGCTTTGGGTTTTGGCTCAGCATCGCCGAGCACGGCAAAACGCAAAGCCGTGGCTTGCTGCTGATCGGCTGAAGCGGTATTCACCTTCTGTGTTGCGGAAGTTCCACAAGCGGACAAAACCACCGCCAGTAATACCGGCAACAGGTTCATAAAGTTCATTTCATAAGCTCCTTTAAAAAATTACGCACCGATTTTTCCGCCATTTATACGGCGGATGGCCACCGTGGCTGAACGCGGGCGTGTCTTGCCACCATCCGGCCACTGACTGGTAAAGTGTGTGGGTGTTGAGCCTTCGCCAGGGTGCTGAATATTCACAAATAACGTGGTCTGGTCGGGTGTACTGACCACGCCGGTCACTTCGCAACCATTAGGGCCGGATAAAAAGCGGCGTAATTCTCCGCTGTGTGGATCAGCCGCATACATGCCGTTATGGCCGAATTCCGGGCTGCCCAATAAAGCGCTGGAATTGCTGATGTCGGTCTGAATCCACAAACGACCATCGGCATCAAAGCGCAGGCCATCGGGGCAGGCAATTTCGCTGGCGGTTGTGGCAAGGGTCTGATGCTGGGGCTGAGCCGTTCCGGCCGGGCCACCGAACCAGAACACATCCCACTCGAAGTTTTGCGCCTGCGGAGCCCCCTGCTCACGCCAGCGGATAATATGGCCGTACTGATTGTGCGCGCGCGGATTCGCTGCATCGGTTTGGTCGGCACGGCGCTTATCATTATTGGTGAGGGTGAAATACACCTCCCCGGTGTGCGGATGCACCGCGCCCCATTCCGGCCGGTCCATTTTCGTGGCACCGGCCACATCGGCGGCCAGCCGGGTGTTCAGCAGCACATCCGCCTGATCGGCGAAGGTAACGCCAGCCCCTGCAGCGCGCTGCTGAAACTCTGCATTATGAATATCCAGCGCACGCCACTCGCCACGGCCATCGTCATGGAAAACCGCGACATAAAGGGTTCCCTGCTCCAGCAGGTGTGAACCGGCGCTGGCACGGAAATAGGGTTCACGGCTGACAAATTTATAAATGTATTCAAAACGCGAATCATCACCCGAATAGGCCACCAGCGGCTGCCCTTCCACCGCCGGGTGGAAAATAATGCCCTCATGGGCAAAGCGTCCCATGGCCGTGTGCTTGCGCGGTGTGGACGCCGGATTAAACGGATCAATTTCCACAATCCAGCCAAACTGGTGCGGCTCGTTGCGGTAATCCTGCGCGGCACTGTCGGCGGTTGCCGTGGCATCAAAGCGCTGGCTGATATCGGCTTGCGGCTGAGCCGTATGCCAGTGATATTTGCTGTTATCGGCACGGATACCGTAGCGGTATTGGCTGCGCGGAATCACGGCATCGCGATTAATAAAACAATCGGACCAGTTTTCTTCACAGGTTAAATACGTTCCCCAGGGCGTTACCCCCATTGAACAATTATTCAGGGTGCCTCGGGCGGCAGAGCCGTCGGGGCTGAAAAGGGTTTTCATGCTGGCATGGCCACGCAGCGGCCCGGCCATTTCCATAACGGTGGACCCGGTAATACGGCGGTTAAAACGGCTGCCGCTGACCAGTTGCCACTGGCCGTTATTATCCAGCCGGATATGGGCAACGCTGATACCATGCGCGGCCAGTTCTTTTTCGACCTGAGCCAGCGGTCGCGGTAATCCCTGTGCTCCCCCGGTGTGCAATAAATCCGGGTCACAGTATTCATGATTCATCACCAGCAGCCCTTCGGTTGAGCTGTTTCCACCCGCAGCAAAATCGATTGGGAAAAAATGCATACCATCATGATGCGAGCCGATTTGCTGCGCCTGTTCTGCCGCAGTGTTGGAGGCATCGGCTTTAAACGTTGCCGCTCCGGGCAGCAATGGCGTACCCCAGGGCAAGAGGGTTTGGGTGGTGTAACCCGCCGGTACCGTTATGGTATCCAGCGCCAGCGCGGGGATGGCATCAAACCCCAGCAAACCGCTCTGGGCGGGCATCGGGCGCGTGCTGCAGGCACTTAACAGACCCGGTATCGTCAGCGCTGCAGCCAAGGCACCACCGCCCCCCAGTAAACGGCGGCGACTGATACGGGTTGCCAGCAAATCGCTGAAATGCGCGTTGCCGGACGTATTGGACAGCGGTTCATCCGCCGTTAAATCGATGAAAGACGTGCTCTGTGGAGTGTGCATTCCGGAACCCTGAATTACCTGAAAATCACGGCGATATGATGACGGGGTAATATGACAGGGCAACCAGAAACACGGCAGACAGGATGAATCAGCCTGAGCTGATATCACCCTGTTGTTTACAGCATACAGTTGGCATAGAAGGTGGTGGTTGCTGGCCAGTCGGAGAAGACGCCAATCACCCCAACGTCCTGCGCCAGCACGTGCAGCAGCTGCAACGTCACGGCATCGCTGCGGGTGATCTCAGCAATGCTCTGATAATACCAGCCACCGCCATGATGCAGCGGGCCGGAGCGTTCCAGTGACCAGCTGATGATCTGCAACCCCGCCTGCTTTGCGGCCATGGCAAAACCGGACGGCACAATGCGGTCATCCTCATTCCTCACCAGCATCCACAGCGGCGGCGCAATAATATTAAGCCCTGCGGATTTAAGCCGTTTTAATTCTGCCAGCCAGGTGTCCGGCTGTTGCGGATTAAAACCGGCGGCGGTGTAATCCTCCACCAGCCACACCGCCTGCTGACCGAACTCTGGCTCATTGCTCAGCCAGTATTGAATATCGCTCCACAAAAAAGACTGCAGCCAGACATCCTGCGGAGCCACACCGGCTGCGCGCAGTTCGTCCACCAGCTGCTGGGCATTCTGTTCACGGTGATAAGGCTGAGTCATCTGCGCCGATGTAAACGGCATGACCACCTGCGGTGCTTTTAATTCCGGAGTCATTTTCCGGCCCAGTTGCTGAAAGAGCGCCACACTTTCTTTATGCGACATAACGGTTCCACACTGGCTGTAGAGATCGGTGCGCCAGCCCGGTGTGCCCTGTACAAATTCTTCCACGGTTTTCGCTGCCGGATTAAAGCCATCCATTTTTCCGCACAGGGTTTTGAATTCTGCCAGCGAGATATCACTGGTACAGCATTGTGCAGACGCTGGCTTGTCACCCTGCGCCGGCATAAAAGGCTGGCTGCATTTTTGCGCCAATTCCGGTTTTAACAGAATGTCGGTGGTCTGATGCAGATCGCACTGATCATGCCGGCATACCAGTTCGCCATCGGCGGTAAAAGTAACATCACACTCAATAATGCCTGCACCCATGCGGGCCGCAGCCTCGTAAGATTCCTGGGTATGTTCGGGAAATTGCAGCGCCGCACCGCGATGACCAATGGAAAAATCATGCGCATAAAAAGGGCCGCTGCCGCAGGTCTGTAAACGTTCTTTTAACTCACCTTCCGGTAATTCCTGCATTAAATAAAATGGTCGCGGTCCCAGTTGCGCCTGAAGCGGCGACGGCGGAAAAGCAGCGCAGCCGCTTAACAGTGCAACCAGCAGAATACTGGCAAAGTAATGCTTCATAATGAAATTCCTCGGGATCAGAACCGCAGTATTTCCGCTGGCTGTGAAAACCTGATGACAACGTATTGATCCGGACATATTTGTAACCTAAAAGTAACAATAGAGTAACAATAAGTAACGATTATGCAGGTCCTGAATTTACCCTGGCTATCCATTGACTAAGGATCTCATGATGAAACCGCTTTCTGCTCACCCGCTGGCGCTGGCAATTGCTCTCGCAGGCATCTGTCACAACAGTGTCGCTGAAGAAACACCACAAACCGCGCAGGAAACTGCTGTTGAAGAAATATCCGTTGTTGGCCAACGCGTAAGCTATGCCAACAGCAGCACCAATGACGTTATGCAGCAAAGCCGTTCCAGCCTGAGCAACGTTATGGATATGGTTGATGATTTACCTGGTGTAAAAATTTCTCAGGGCGATGCGTTCGGCAGTGATGATTACACCACCACCATTACCATGCGTGGTTTTGTGGTAACCCGTAATGATCAGCAACTGGGCATCACCATCGACGGTCTTCCGAATGGCGGCTCGGCGTACGGCGGCGGCAGCAAAGCGAACCGTTTCCTCGACAGTGAAAACACCGAAACGGTGGAAGTGGGTCAGGGAACGGCTGATATTGCCTCGGCCTCTCTGGATGCACTGGGTGGTACGCTGAATTTTGTGTCCGCCAACCCGATGGCGGAACGCAATACCCGCATTGATTTGACCAGCGGTGACTACAACGCCCGTAAAACATTTATCCGTCACGATACCGGCCTGATCAACGACAACACCACGGCGTATTTCAGCCTGTCCGACAGTTACAATAACCGCTGGATGGGAACCGGCAGTAACGGTTACTCCGAGCGCCTGCATGCCGAAGCAAAAAGCGTCACCGAACTCAGCAAAGCACGCATTACCGCCCGTCTGTCCTATGACGATGTGCACGAAGACAACTACGATTTCGTCAGCATGGAAGAATTCCGCGCCAACCCGACATGGGATCGCCTGACCAATTTCTGGACCGGTAATCCGGACAAAGATCAGAACTTTGCGGAAGCCTGGTCGACGCTGCGTGAAAACACCTTCCTGTATGTTAAAGGCGAGTTCTTTTTAGCCGACAACATGACGCTTGACGTTACCCCATACCTGCATGTGCAGAGTGGCCGCGGTGACTGGCTGCCACCGTATCAGGTTTACGCCAGCGAGAACGGCCAGCGGGTCAGCCGTGGTGGCTCAACCACAAACTACTGGTGGGTCGATGGCAATGGCAACCCGGTTCTGGATGGTGACGGCAAAGGCATCGAAAATCCGGCTGATACAACCGGTCTGACCCGTGTGTCTTCTTACCGTCATTCCCATTACGATAAAACCCGTTACGGTTTTACCAGCAACCTGAAGTGGCAGCTGGCTAATCACACCCTGCGTGCCGGTTTATGGGCCGAAGAAAATAAACGCAATATTACCCGTGACTGGCACGCGGTGATTGATCCTGAAGTGTCGTACGAATTTGATAATAAAGCCTACTGGACACACTTTGACCGTGACTACACCACGAGCACGCTGAAGTTTTACCTGCAGGATGCCATGCAGTTCGGTGATCTTGGTGTCACACTGGGCGCACAGAAATATCTGGTCGATATTGATTTTGACGATGCATTTGTCAGCTCACGTAATCACAGCCTGAACAGTAACTCTGACCTGCTGGCAAGTCTTGGTCTAGTTTACAGCCTGAGCCACGAGCTGGAAGTGTTTGCCGGTTATTCTGAAAACTATAAAGCCTTACCGGATACCATTATGGATTCCGGAAAAGACAAAGTGAAAAGCGCCGACGCTGAAACCGCAGAGAATATCGACTTTGGTGTACGCTACTTTGGCGACAGCATCGATGCCTCGGTAACCGGTTACCTCGTTCAGTTTGATAACCGCCTGACCGAACTGAAATACGGTACTGTTGATGATGGCACTCCGGACTATCTGGCGACGCTTAATGGCGAATTCCAGAACCTCGGCGGTATTAATTCACGCGGTGTTGAAGTGGCTGCCGAATGGCGCATGACCGATACAGTGAGCCTGAATTCTTCGCTGTCTCACAACCGTTCGGTATACAGCAAGGATGTTAAAGACGATAAATCCGATTACCGTAAAGACGATCTGGTTGCCGGAATTCCGCAAAATAATGCCTACCTGGCGCTGAGCTACGATAACGACGGTTACCGCGCAGGCCTGAGTGCCAGCCATACCAGCAGCTACTATGGTGTTGCCAATGGTGGCAACGCAGAAAGTATCCCCGGCTACAATCTGGCTAACCTGTACATCGGTTATAACGGCATGATGTCTGAAGGTTCACTGTTCAAGAGTTTTGATATCAGTTTTGTTATCAACAACCTGACCGACGAAACCTACATCACCGGCGGTCAGGAAGGTGCTTACATGTTAGGCGCAGCACGCACTGCCGCGATGACTGGCAGCCTGAACTTCTGATGGTCTGAGGCCCACAGCACCGCTCTGGGCCGTCATTTTTATCCGGGGTAATATACCCCGGATTTTTTTTATTTTTTCCGGAGCTGCCATGTTGCGCCTGTTGCTGACATCACTCACTGTTTTTTTACTATCGGCCTGCCAGTCTTACCCGCCATCATCAACCACTGAGCGCGGGGAAATTCCCTCCGCGCGCATCAAAAACACCATTCTGCTGATTGGCGATGGCATGGGACCAGCGCAATTCGGTCTGCTGGAAACTTACGCCCGTCGCGCCCCGAACAGCCTGTATGGCGACCGCCCGACGGCCGTCAGTCAGTTGATGCAACGGGGAAAAACCCTGCTGTCGGACACTGGCCCACACAATGCTCTGGTGGTGGATTCCGCCTGTTCAGCAACACAACTGGCAATCGGTGAAGCCGCTGGCAGTGAAATGATTGGCCTGAATGCCAAGGGTGATCGCGTTGAAACGGTCTTGCAGCAAGCCAAGCGCCTTGGTAAAGCCACCGGACTGGTATCCGACACGCGCATTACCCACGCCACACCGGCCAGCTTTGCCGCTCACCAGACTCATCGTCGTTTTGAAAATGAAATCGCCGCCGATTTATTAACCAGCGGTGTGGATGTCATGCTGTCCGGCGGACTGCGTTACTTCCTGCCCGATAATGCAACCGCAATAACGGCAGAACAACGGCAGGCGATCACCGGCGCAAACCTGCCCCTGAGTTCCAAACGTACCGACCAGCGCAACTTATTAAGCGAAGCACAACAACAGGGATATCAGCTGGCCTTTGACCGCCGGCAATTAAATAACGCAAAGCAACTTCCGCTGCTGGGACTGTTTGCCAGTTCAGCCATGCCGGATGCTTTGGCTGAAAAAGCAATGGCTCAGCGTACCCAGCCCAGCCTGAAAGAAATGACAGAAGCCGCGCTGAATTTACTCAGTCAGCATGAGCAGGGATTCTTCCTGATGGTCGAGGGCGGGCAGATTGACTGGGCCGGACACAACAACGATGCGGGCAGCCTGCTGCACGAATTACTGCGCTTTGACGAAGCGATACAAGTGGTCGTTGACTGGGCCGCACAGCGCGATGATACGCTGGTGATACTAACCGCCGATCATGAAACCGGTGGCTTTGGATTTTCCTACAGCGCCGCCGATCTTCCGTCCCCCCAAATGCTTCCCGGACTGGCATTTGCCGGTCAGGAATTTGCGCCGAATTTTAATTTTGGTGAACTGTCGCTGCTCGACAAACTGTATAACCAGAAACAAAATTTTTACGGCATCTGGGCACAGGCAAGCCGCAACGGCGCAGCGAACAAACCAACACCGGCATCGCTGGTTGATGCCGTCAACCACAATATGGACTTCCACATTACCGAAGAACAGGCGCAACGGATTCTGCACCGCTCGCCCAACCGCTTTTATCACAAAGGCCACAGCTATCTGGGGGCGGAGGAATTTCCTCACGTACATGACTTTGCTGCCTTTTATGTCTATGGCGATGATGTTCACCTGAACCTGCTGGCACGTGAGCTGGCCACTCAGCAAAACGTGGTCTGGAGCACCGGGACACACACCGCCAGTCCGGTGCCGGTGGTGATCAGCGGGCCACCAGCCACGTTGCAGCAATTTCAGGGATTTACCAGCCATGTTGCCGTTGGCCGCCAACTGAAATCCCTGATCAATACAGACTGATCGCCTAACAGACAGAAAAACGGTGCACAGCGCAGAGCGCCGCTGGCACCGCCCGCCACAGACGCATCCGCATCCGCATGGGGCGTATCAGAGTTCTCCTGCCCGGCATTGACCGGCCGCCATTAGCAGCTAAGTTTAATGAACCCAGTGATGGCATTCAGCCGGCGACCGATTGTGCTGAACGTACTGTCAACAAACACTTCACAGGGTCAGCCACGCCCTAACGCCTGACGCATGCGCGGACAATTACCAACTGCCGCAAGGATCTGAGATGAGCAGCATCAGCAAACTGCCGACCATACGCCGCTTCTTTGTTGCTGCCGGATTGATTGCTTTCTTGCTGTGCGCCTTTTTAGTGGCCTTATTTGAACATAACAGCCGCAAAGATGCGTACCAGCGGGCATTCGATGATCTGAGCGAACAAGCCAGCTGGCGTGCCAGCTATTTCAGCAAAACACTGAGCAAAGACAAAGACAACGTTCACTTCCTTCACAGCACACCTCCGGTCAGTGGCATCGTCCGGGCCATGAAAAATAACGGCGAAGACCTGTACGGCGACACCACCCTGCCGCAGTGGAAACAGCGACTTGAAACCATCTTCAGCGGTTTTATTGCTGCCAACGCGGATATTATGCAAATCCGTTTTATCAGCCGTGAAAATAATGGCCGCGAACTGGTGAGCGTTGAACGCAGAAACGGAATAATCCGTCATGCCGCCGAAGAGGATCTTGAAGAGACAGGCCAGACGGAATTATTCCGTGCAGCCAGTCATCTGAACAAGGATGAAATTTATACGTCCGCCATCGCCCCAAACATCGAACACGGCAAAACCGAGACGCCCATACGCCCGGTTTATCAGATCGCAAAATCCGTTTTTGACTCTGAAAATAACGTCTTCGCTGTTGTTGTCGTTACGTTTGATGCCACCCTGCTATTGCAGAATCTGCAAAGTGATTTACCGGATGATATGAAGCTCTTTGTCGTAAATGCTTCCGGTGATTACCTGATACATCCGGACAAAAATTCCGATTTTATTGGCCACGACACAACGACAAACGCACCGGCAGCGAGCCAGCTCAGCAGCGAACGGTTTACCGGCAATAATGGCTTCCTCTCATTTTCCAGAAGAATCTTTCTTGATCATCATGGCAGCAATAATTTTATTAATATTTATACCGCATTCGAAAAAGAAACCATCGAACGCCACATTGCCGGTGTACGCGTTAAAATACTGCTCATTCTGGCGGTTCTTATCAGTTTCAGCGTTACAACCCTCTGGGTCTATCAGCGCCGGATAAATAACCGTATGGCGCTGCTTGCTGAGCGATCAACCGCGCGCGCTATTATCAATCATTCCACCGATGCCATTATCGGCATCAATCCGGATGGAAAAATTGACAGCTGGAACCGTGGGGCAACCGTGATGTTTGGTTACCATGAGAAAATGGTTCTCGGCAAAACACTGTTTACCACCATACTCGACAGCAACAATCAGCAGATTACACCCAAAGCCATCGAAGACGTATTAGCCGGAAAAGTGATTGATCAGTGCGAAACACGCGCCATCACCCAGGACGGCAGCAAAATCTACATTTCTGCCAGTCTCTATCCGATATCCATCGACACCAGAATTATCGGATGTGCCATCAGTATTCGCGATATTTCGGAGAAACACCGGCTGAATGAAGAAATTTCCCGGATCAATTCCAATCTTGAACATCAGGTAAAAGAACGTACGCAGGCGCTGGAAATTGCCACACAGAAAGCGCAACAGGCAAGCGAGTCAAAAAGCCTGTTTATTGCTAATGTCAGCCATGAAATCCGCACCCCCATTAACGGTATTATGGGTATGTTGTCACTGTTGAAACGCGAATGTAACGACGAGAAGCAACTGCACTATATCCGCATTGCAGAAAGCAGCGCCTCGGCACTGACCAGCCAGATCAATGACATCCTCGACTTTTCCAGAATCGGTTCCGACAGACTGCAGCTTGAATACACCGCATTCAATATCAGTCATTTACTCAGTTCTATCGCAACCAGTATGTCGGTACGGGTCTTTGAATCCGGTGTTGAATTTGTTCTGGATAGCGCTGATGTCGGGCATGAATGCCTGCTGGGTGATCCGGTCAGAGTGCGGCAAATTATCACCAATCTGGTATCCAATGCCGTTAAATTCACACCGGCCGGTGACATTATACTCAGTGCCGGAACCCAGGAAGACGGTGATGGTAATATCCGCTTTTATTGTTCTGTTACGGATACCGGCATCGGCATCAGCAGCGACAAACAGGATACTTTATTTGAAGCCTTCCATCAGACTCGCAACAGTGCGACACAAAAATATGCCGGCACAGGATTGGGTTTATCCATCTGTAAGCAACTGTGTGAACGGATGAATGGCAGTATCCGTCTGGTACAAAGCGACCATGACGGTACAACGATTGCCTTCGATATCCTGCTTAAACCGGCGGATACCAAACAACAACCATTACCCGGTGATGATACGATTATCCCCGCTCAGCACTGGCTGATTGCCTGTCCCAATCACGCACTGCAGCAAGCGCTGGGAAAGATAGTGGTTAAACGTGGCAGCCGATACACCACGGTCAGTAATGCAGCGGCAGCAGCACAGATGATCACAGACAATCTGGCGGCAGAGTATTTATTGCTCGATATTTCCTGGTTACAGGGCCCCCTGTTGAAGACATTGCAAGCGGGGACTTTTCATGGCCGGATGATTCTGATGGTGCCCCCGGGATATACCCCGGATATTCCGCCGTTACCGCAGGATTTACGCGTTACAAGCCTGACCCGGCCACTGTCTCCGCACCATCTGGATGCGGTCTGGCGGAAGCAAATGGGCTGGAACGTATCCGAAGAAAAAAGCCTGCCAGAGAATATCCGTTTCAGTATTGGTCAGCCGCGTAATCGCTTGTACCGCATATTGGTTGTCGACGACAGCCTTATAAATCAGGAAGTCGCCTGCTGCTTACTGGAAAGCCTTGACGTCAATGTGCAGACCGCTGACAACGGCCAGCAGGCGCTGGACATATTGCAGCAAAGCACGCCAGACAATCCTTTTGATCTGATCCTGATGGATTGCCAGATGCCCGTACTGGATGGGTTTTCTGCAACCGAAAAAATCCGCGCCGGTGCCGCCGGTGAGCAATATTGCGCTATAACCATCATTGCCATGACGGCAGCCGCTCTGGATGGTGACCGGGAAAAATGTCTGCAGGCGGGTATGAACGATTACCTGAGCAAACCGATTGATACCGAACGCTTTGCCACAACACTGAAGCATTGGCTGACCAGCATTCCGTCCGCCGGGACAGAAAATAATAGTGGAGACGATGCGGTGGAATATACGGAAAGAAATACGCGGCTCAATGCTCCCACCACCGATACCCGTGACATCGCGATGCCCGCTGAAGTGGCCAGTCTGTTGGTGTGGGACAGAGCCGGTGCATTGCAGCGTTTAATGAATAAAGAAAGTATCCTGATGCGGGTGGTGGAATTATTCATCAATACGTCCGGAGAAACACTGCAGGCGTTACAGGATGCACTGGCAGCACAGGATATCAGCGCTATTCAGGCGCAGGCGCATTCACTGAAAGGTGTCGCCGGAAATATTGGCGGTATGCAGTTAATGGCACTCAGCGCCTTACTGGAACAGGCAGCCCGCGAGCAGGACAACCGCAGACTGCAGGACCTCAGTCCGTTCCTGCCACTGTGTTATAACGCGCTGATGGCGTGTCTTCAGCAAAACCAGCAACAACATTAAGGCCTGTTTAATAAGAGTCCCGGGCCGCCGTCACAGCGGCGGCTTTTCGGCGGCGTCCGGCGCTGCCTGTTCCTGCCCGGCCATTGCTGACCGTCTTTTTCCGGCCGGAAGACTTCCCGGCGGAATATTTCCGCTTGCCACCACGGCTGCTGTCACCCTGACGGGCAGCAAGCCCGGAGAACTGCGCGCTGTCAGCACTCAGCGCTGACTGAATCAGGTGCTGCAACTGCCCGGTCAGGGGTTGCATAAAGGCAGAATAACTCAGGGATTTATGCGCAATATCCTGTAATTGCTTCTCCCATTGAGCTGTCATATCCGGCCGGGTTGTCGTTTCCGGCAGAGCATGAATCAACGCCTTTCCCAATGCAGTGGCGCGGATACTTTTTCCTTCCCGCTGCAAAAAACGGCGTTTAAACAGCAATTCAATAATACCGGCACGGGTCGCCTCAGTGCCCAGACCATCGGTTTCTTTCAGAATACTTTTCAGGTCTTTGTCCTGCACAAAACGACCGATTCCGGTCATCGCGGCCAGCAAAGTGGCATCGGTAAAATGTGCCGGTGGCTGGGTGTTTTTTTCCTGCAGTAACGGTTCTCCACTCCACAGCATTTGCCCGGTTTTTAACGGTGGCAATGGCGCCTTACCGATCGTCTGGCTGTCCCGCTGCGGGAGTAATACTTTCCAGCCCGGCTTCAGGGTTTCCCGTTCGCTGGCGGTGAATGTTCCCGCCGAAATCGTCAGGCTTATTCGGGTATCGGCGTATTCATAATGCGGAAAAAACTGCAGTAAATACTGACGGGCAATCAATGCGTAAAGTTGTTGCTCTGTGCTGTTCAACCGGCCCGCAGGTAATGCTTTGGCGGTGGGGATAATCGCATGATGAGCCCCCACTCTGGCATCGTTCCAGGCCTGACTGCGGATGGTACTGTCGGCCTGAGCGCAGGCTGAAGCCAGGGCTTCGCTGTGTGCACTCACCGCCGTTAAAACCTGCTGACGCTGGGCAAAATGCTCTTGTGGTAAATAACGGCAATCAGAACGCGGATAGGTAATCAGCTGATGTTTTTCGTACAGACTCTGAGCACCATCCAATACCTGCTGCGCACTCATGCCCAGCGCTTTGGCGGCATCAATCTGCAACGCCGATAAATTAAACGGCAGCGGCGGGGCCTGCTTTTTTTCTTTGCGTTCAACCTGTTCAACCCGTGCCGGTTGCTGACGGATGCGGGCAGCCACATTGGCGGCCAGCTTCGGATTCAGCACCCGGCCGTCTTCATCCTGATGGGCAGCGCAGGCGTCACTGGGTTGCCAGGTGGCATAAAAACTCAGAGGAGCCTCCTGGGTTAAATGAATCGCGGCCTGCACCTCGTAAAACGGTTTGCTGATGAAGTGCTCAATCTCTTCATCGCGGCGAACCACCAGCCCGAGCACCGGCGTCTGTACACGACCCACCGACAGCACGCTGTTCACGCCACCCTGACGGCCTTTAATGGTGTAAGCACGGGTCAGGTTAATGCCGTATAACCAGTCGGCCCGGGCGCGGGCCAGTGCGGAAACCGACAGTGGAATAAATTCCTGATTGGGACGCAATTGTTGCAATGCCCGGTTTACTGCTGGCGGGTTCAGGTCACTGATTAATAAACGCTGCATGGCCTGTCGCTTGGCCACCGGCACGTTCAGGAATTCAATCACTTCATCCACCAGCAACTGGCCTTCGCGGTCAGGGTCACCGGCGTGTACCAGGCTGTCGGCATCTTTTACCAGCTGACGCAGCACCGTTAATTGTTTACGGGTTTGGGATTTCGGCTGAAGCCGCCATTGCGGCGGAATAATGGGCAGATGTTCCGCCCGCCATTGCTTAAACGCCGGATCGTAGGCATCCGGTTCGGCCTGCTCCAGCAGATGACCGATACACCAGCTCACCACATCACCATTGGCAGCACGGATATAGCCCTCACCATTACTGTGCGGTTTGGGCAGCACGGCGGCAATGGCCCGGCCCAGGCTGGGTTTTTCGGCGATAATCAGGCGCATAACAAACAACTGTGTTTTTATACAGCATCCATCATAACCGAGCCCCTGCTGACGTGCCAGCGCCAGGCGGGTTTGCGGATTCTTTTAACAAGACTCTCAGTACAATATTTGATCTATGCTGAAAGCAGCCCGTTTTCAGGAATGATCCTATGCGTAACAGTATCCGTAAACAGATGATGCTCGCCGTTGGCAGCACGATCCTTGTGCTTCTCGCCCTCAGTGGTGTGTTTACTTACGAGCAGGCCCGCAGCAGCCTTGAGCAAGCCATCGGGGAACGCATTCAGGTAACCGGGGAGCGCGCCAGCCGCTACGTCAGCAGCTGGATCAGCAACAAAGGCCAGGTTTTAAGCGGTACCGCCAAAGCACTGCTGGAGAATGAAGCCATTCCGGTGATTGAACAGGGGCTGGAATCCGGCAATTACATGTATCTGTATCTGGGCACCGATACGGGTGACATGATTATGCGCCCGGATGATGAATTACCGGCAGACTACGATCCGCGCAAACGCCCCTGGTATCAGCAGGCCATGGCCGAACGGCGCCAGGTACTGACGGCACCTTATGTCGATGCCTCCACTAACGAGCTGATCGTTACCTTTGCGGAACCCTTAAGCGGCGGCGTCATCGGTGGCGATATTTCGCTCGCAGCCATCGTCAAAGAAGTGCTGGGTATTGAGCTGGGGGAAAGTGGCTACGCCGCTCTGCTCGACAGCAAAGGCGATTTTATGGTCCATCCGGAGCAGACATTACTGGGTAAAAACGTTACTACCCTGCTGAATGGCAACACGCAACTGCAGCTGAACAGTATTCAGCAAACCCGCTTCAATGATCGCAGCAGTCTGGTCGGCCTGTATTCCGTTGATGGCACCGACTGGCGACTGTTGCTGGTGGTTGATCAGGCTGAAGCCTTTGCCAGCTTGGCGACGCTGCGCTGGTCGAGCATGCTGATCGGCATTATTACGATTGTGGTGGTCACCCTGATGGCCGGGATGATCATCTCCTATCTGCTGCGTCCTCTGGTGGTGCTTAACAACGCCATGTCCGATATCGCTCAGGGAGAAGCCGATTTAACCCGCCGGTTGCGGGTGGATCGCCACGATGAAATTGGCACGCTGAGCCACTCGTTTAATGTCTTTGTGTCATCCATTCATGAACTCGTATCGCAAAGCCGTGCGTCATCCGGCGAGCTGGATAAGATTGCCAGATCGGCGCGGGAAAACGCCGGGAACAACAATCAGGCGGTACAGCTGCAACAGAATGAAATCAGTCAGGTGGCTGTGGCGGTGAACGAACTGTCTTCTACATCGTCGGAAGTCGCCACCAATGCTTCTGATACCGCCAATGCCGCACAGAGCGCGACCAGCGAGGGCAACAAAGGCATTCAGAATGCTCAGGAAAACAAACGCCGCATGGATGGTTTATCCCTGCAGATGGACAGCGCCACCGAGATTATTAACCAGCTCGACAGCCAGGCGCAGCAGATCACCGGCATTCTTGCCACCATTCAGGGGATTGCCGAACAGACCAACCTGCTGGCGCTGAACGCAGCCATTGAAGCAGCCCGCGCCGGTGAGCAAGGCCGGGGCTTCGCCGTGGTGGCTGACGAAGTCCGCACCCTGTCACAACGCACGCACACCGCCACCGGCGAAATTCAGGAAATGATCGACAGCCTGAAACACCACAGCCAGAAAGCGGTGGGGATTATGGAAACCAGCAAACAGCTGACGACGGAAACAGCCATGAGTGCCGTGCAGGTAACGGACAGTCTGGCGGCCATATCCGAGGCACTGCATGATATTTCCAACCGTTCGCAGAGCATTGCCAACGCATCACGCGAGCAACATGCCGCCACCGAAGAAATCAGCCGTATTGCCACGGCCATTCAGGCGGCGTCGGATGATCTGGCGGCCAACGTCGATCAGGCCACTCAGCAATCGCACCAACTGCATGCCCTCAGTCATGACATCAGCTCGAACCTGTCACGCTTCCGCGTCTGAAGCGGATCGGTGGGGATTGTATCTGGCCGTTACAGCAGACCATGATCAATGGTCTTGAGTACGGCCCGTGCCGGTGGACTTATGCACAGCTCCGGCAATGTCCTGATGGGTATAAGCCAGCCCCTGTTTTACTGACAGCGGGGCAACCCCCCGTCATTTCTGTGGTGAACAGCGCACACACACCTGATCACCGTAGTAGTTATTGGCATAGTTACAGACCTGCGGTGCAGACGGTGTTGCTGTCTGCCTTGTCTGATGACTGCCCAAAGCCTTACTGACCATGTTTTTTACCTGTTTCATTACTGCTACTCCTGTTGGTTCTTCGGTCTGATCGAATGGCCCCAGACTAAGCCCACTCAGCCAATAGCAGAAATCGTATTTTTATTTACATTCCATTTATTTTGGCTATCAAAACACCCCTGCACCAGCCACGGATGCTGAAATCTATATCAAAAAAAATTGATATAGATTTTCTGTCCGTCTACACTGCCCTCCATGAACAACGTCACACACCCTGCAAAAGCAGACATGAGCTTGCAGCCACTGGCACAGGCTGCCAAAGCGGCCGGTGACCCCTTGCGCATGATGATTCTGCAACTGCTGGGTCAGGGTGCATTTGGCGTGCTGGAGCTGTGTCAGGTCTTTGCCATTAAGCAGTCGGCCATGAGCCACCACCTGAAAGTGCTGGCCCAGGCCGGACTGGTCAGCAGTCAGCGCGAAGGCAACAGTATTTTTTATCGCCGCCCGCTGCTGACGGCTGATGATCACTGGAGCCGCTGGCTGAAGTCGCTGTTCACCGCCATTGATGCGGCAACCCCCGAGCTGAACAGCCACGCGGTTGAACGTGTACTGAGCGAGCGCGCCGAGGCCTGTGCGGAATTCTTTGCCCGTCATGCCGGTGAGTTTAAAGAGCAGCAGGATCTGATCGCCTCATGGGATCAGTATGGTGACGCACTGGCGACCATTCTTGCCTCCCTGACCGGACAGGCAGGAAAAGCCGCCAACACTGGCTACGCTCTGGAAATTGGTCCCGGCGAGGGCGCGTTTTTACCCCAGCTGGCACGCCATTTCAGTGCGGTGACGGCGTTGGATATTTCGCCGGATATGCTCAGCAAAGCGCAGCAGACGGTTCACCGTGAAGCGCTTCACAATGTTCGTTGTGTATTGGGAGACACCGGTACATTGCGGGCAGAACAAGACGGCCAGTTTGATTTTGCCGTTGCCAACATGGTGTTGCACC
The DNA here is from genome assembly GCA_021208685.1 of Saccharospirillaceae bacterium. Classification (GTDB taxonomy): domain Bacteria; phylum Pseudomonadota; class Gammaproteobacteria; order Pseudomonadales; family Oceanobacteraceae; genus Venatoribacter. Next base: position 202,953 of record JAJOJJ010000016.1, on the reverse strand, counting down.
ACGTACCGGCACCCAAAACCATTTTCACCGATGTCGCGCAGCTGTTGCGCGATGGCGGTACATTGCTGGTCACCGATCTGTGTCGTCATGACCAGGTCTGGGCCAGAGAATCCTGCGGCGATTTGTGGCTGGGATTCGAGCCGGCGGATCTGTCCGCCTGGGCGCAGGAGGCTGGTCTGAGCGAAGGCCAGAGTCAGTTTTTAGGTTTGAGGAACGGGTTTCAGATCCAGTTTCGTTTGTTTTACCGCGCAGCCGTCAACGACCGGAAACCTGCGCGCTAACCATTATCAAGAGGGCTTAGCATGAGCGAATATTCCATTTTCACTTCCGAGTCGGTGTCTGAAGGCCACCCGGATAAAGTTGCCGATCAGATTTCTGATGCCGTACTGGATGCGATTATTGCCCGCGACCCATACGCCCGCGTTGCGGTTGAGACTCTGGTAAAAACCGGTATGGCCGTGGTTGCCGGTGAAGTCACCACCTCCTGCTACGTTGACCTCGAAGACATCGTGCGTGAAGTCATTACCAGCATTGGCTACAACAGCTCTGACGTTGGTTTTGATGGCCAGACCTGTGCCGTTCTGAATGGTATTGGTAAGCAGTCTGTGGATATCAACCAGGGCGTTGACCGCGCCAAGCCAGAAGATCAGGGCGCCGGTGATCAGGGCCTGATGTTCGGTTATGCCACCAACGAAACCCCAAGCCTGATGCCTGCACCGGTGTATTACGCTCACCTGCTGGTACAGCGTCAGTCCGAATTGCGCCGCAACGGCACGCTGCCGTGGCTGCGTCCGGATGCCAAATCTCAGGTCACCATTAACTGGGAAAGCGGCTCACCAAAGGTGGATGCTGTTGTACTGTCTACCCAGCACGATCCGAGCATTTCTCTGGCTGATCTGCGCGAAGCGGTGCTGGAAAACATCATCAGGCACGTACTGCCGGAAGAGTGGCTGCATGAAGGCACCCTGTACCACATCAACCCGACCGGTAACTTCGTGATCGGTGGGCCGGTGGGCGACTGTGGTCTGACCGGCCGCAAGATCATCGTTGATACCTATGGTGGTATGGCCCGTCACGGTGGTGGTGCATTCTCCGGTAAAGACCCATCCAAGGTTGACCGTTCCGCCGCGTACATGGGCCGTTATGTTGCCAAGAACGTGGTTGCTGCAGGCCTGGCTGACCGTTGCGAGATCCAGGTGTCTTATGCCATCGGCGTGGCTGAGCCGACCTCTATTTCGGTCAACACTTTCGGTACCGGCAAAGTCTCTGATATTGAGCTGGCGAAAATCATCCGCTCCGTCTTCGACCTGCGCCCATACGCCATTCAGAACCAGCTGGAACTGCTGAACCCTATGTATCAGCTGACCGCAGCTTACGGTCACTTCGGCCGCGAGCCGTTCGAAACCCGCTACACCTATAAAGAAAACGGCGAAGAAAAAACCAAAACCTTTACCGCTTTCACCTGGGAACGTACCGATAAGATCGACGCCCTGAAAGCAGCGGCTGGCCTCTGAGCTAACGTAAACATTTAACGTAGGGTGGGCATGGCCCACCACACTTCTGGTGGGCCATGCCCACCCTACAGACAGCGGAGAAAGTATGAGCACGTTCACCGATTACAAAGTTGCCGATATGTCCCTGGCCGACTGGGGCCGTAAAGAAATTAAAATCGCCGAAAGCGAAATGCCGGCGCTGATGGCACTGCGCCGTAAATACAAAGAATCACAGCCGTTGGCCGGTGCCAAAATCATGGGCTGTATTCACATGACCATTCAGACCGCCGTGCTGATCGAAACCCTGGTGGATCTGGGTGCCGAGGTACGCTGGTCTTCCTGCAATATTTTCTCGACCCAGGATCACGCCGCAGCCGCCATTGCCGCCGCCGGTATTCCGGTATTCGCCTGGAAAGGTGAAACCGAAGAAGAATTCCTGTGGTGTATTGAGCAGACCATTCTGGCCGAAAAAGACGGCAGCACCCCATGGGATGCCAACATGATTCTGGACGACGGCGGCGACCTGACCGAGATGGTTCATACCAAATACCCGGCCATGCTGAACAACATCCACGGTATTTCTGAAGAGACCACCACCGGCGTGCACCGTCTGCTGGACATGCTGGCCAAAGGCGAGCTGAAAGTACCGGCGATCAACGTGAACGATGCCGTCACCAAGTCTAAAAACGACAACAAATACGGCTGCCGTCACTCTCTGAACGACGCAATCAAACGCGGTACCGACCACCTGCTGAGCGGTAAAAAAGCACTGGTTATTGGTTACGGCGATGTGGGTAAAGGTTCGGCCGCCTCTCTGCGTCAGGAAGGCATGATCGTTAAGGTCACTGAGATCGATCCGATCTGCGCCATGCAGGCCTGTATGGACGGTTATGAAGTGGTTTCGCCGTACATTAACGGTGAAAACAAAGGCACACCGGACTGTGTAGACGGCGATCTGCTGGGCAAAACCGATCTGCTGGTCACCACCACAGGCAACGTCAACGTGTGCGACAAATTCATGCTGCAGAAGCTGAAATCCGGCGCAGTAGTGTGCAACATCGGCCACTTCGATAACGAAATCGACACCGCCTTTATGCGCAAAAACTGGGAATGGGAAGAAATCAAACCCCAGGTGCACAAGGTTTACCGCAACAAAGCCGCGGACGACCATTTGCTGCTGCTGTCGGAAGGCCGCTTAGTCAATCTGGGCAATGCGACCGGCCATCCGTCCCGCATCATGGACGGCTCCTTCGCCAATCAGGTACTGGCGCAGATTTATCTGTACGAGCGTAAATTCGCCAGCATGATGGAAGCCGAAAAAGCCGAAAGCGTGTACGTAAAAGTACTGCCGAAAAAACTGGACGAAGAAGTGGCCAAAGACATGGTGGAAGGTTTCGGTGGCGTGATCACCAAACTGACTCCGGAGCAGGCCAAATACATCAACGTTCATGTCGATGGCCCATACAAGCCGGAAGCGTACAAGTACTGATAACAGACGGGGGCGTTGCCCCCGGCCTGAATAACCGCTCAACAGACGGCCCATTGCCGCAGAATACGAGGTCAGCATGACCACTTTAAGTTTTGAATTCTTCCCGACCCAGACCGACGAAGGCACCGCTAAACTGCTTGCCGTGCGCGATGAACTTGCGGCCTTTAATCCGGAATTTTTCTCGGTGACCTACGGTGCCGGTGGCTCTACCCGCGACCGCACCTTTGCCATCGTTGATGCCATCCAGCAGCGCGGAATCGCCGCAGCACCGCACTTATCCTGTGTGGGTGACAGTACGGCAGACCTGCGCGACCTGCTCAACCGCTACAAAGCGCTGGGCATCCAGCGCATTGTTACCCTGCGCGGTGATCTGCCCTCTGGTTCCGGTCTGGCCAGCAGCGAACTGCGTTATGCCAACGAACTGGTGGAATTTATCCGTAAGGAAACCGGCGATCACTTTACCCTCGAAGTGGCGGCGTATCCGGAGATGCATCCACAGGCCAGCAACTTTGACAAAGACCTGCAAAACTTTGTACGCAAGGTAAAAGCCGGTGCTGACAGCGCCATTACCCAGTACTTTTTCAACGCTGACAGTTATTTCCATTTTGTCGACCGTGTACGCGCCATGGGCGTGGATATCCCGATTATTCCGGGCATTATGCCAATCACCAATTACAGTAAACTGGCGCGCTTCTCCGACAGCTGCGGTGCTGAAATTCCACGCTGGATCCGCAAACAGCTGGAAGCCTACGGCGACGACAGCGACAGCATTGTCAAATTCGGTGAGGAAGTGGTGACCGATATGTGCCGCCGTCTGCTGGATGGTGGCGCACCCGGCCTGCATTTTTATACCCTGAATCAGGCTAAACCCAGCCTGGCAGTGTGGAAGAATCTGATCTGATCCTGCCATTATCCGGCCGCTTCCGTCCGTCAGGTCTGAAGCGGCCGGGTTTTTCCTTTTCATCCCTGTTAATACGTCGGCAGTGCGTTAAAATCTGCACCTTATCAGGGAGTCAGTATGAACATCGTCTTTTTTGCTGCGCGCAGCATTCATCGCCACTACTTTTCCAGACTTGCCCGACAACTGAACGAGCAGGAGCCATCGGCTTCTGTTCATGCTCAGGTCATCTGGCATAAAAAGCTTTGGCTGAACCCGCTGTGGCTGACGCATCTCCCTGATCGCGCAACACAGACAACCGAACTCCCCCGGATCGTTGATGACCACCTGCGCGAGAAACAAAACAGCCGCAAAGGCCGCCGCCGCTCCGCCGCTTACTGGCGATCGTTCCGCGTCATCAAGCGGGCCGAAGCCCACTTACTGTTCGCCATCTATCAACAAGCACTGGCAGGCAGCAACGCGACGCATCTGGTGCTCTGGAATGGTCTTAAATTCCGCCAGCGTATTGTAATGGCCGCCGCCCGGTCACTGGGCATCCGTGTGCTGGTTATGGAAAACGGTTTACTGCCAGGCATGACAACACTCGACCGCCGGGGTGTTAACTTCCTCAACTCCGTACCACGCGATCCGGCCTTTTTTATTGCCCGGTCCGGTAAGAGCAGCCTGCCATCGGTCAGTGCCGGTGAGCGTCCTGAGGACCTGCCCGCGCACTATATTTTTATCCCGTTTCAGGTCAATACCGACAGTCAGGTGGTGCTCTTTTCTCCCTGGCTGAACGATATGTTTGCCCTGACCGATGCCCTGCTTAATGCTGAAAAAGCGCTCGGTGAACGCATGCCCTGTGTGGTGCTGAAAACCCATCCGGCCTGTGATCAGGACTACGGTGAACTGGCGCAGCAACTGAGTACGCAATCGCAGAAAATTCAACTGCGCTTAACGGGTGATACTCAGGCGATGATTGCTCACGCCGATGCTGTGGCAACCATCAACTCCACCGTCGGCATCGAGGCGATCATCGCCAATATCAATACGTTGGTACTGGGTCAGGCGTTCTACAATCTGCCCGGCCTGACGCTGAGCGCCCAAAACCAGACCGAGCTGGAACAGCAACTGCCCAGAATCGCGCAATTCAGCCCGAACCCGACCGTGCGTCAGGGTTTTCTGCATTATCTGCAACACGACTACCAGATTCCCGGACGCTGGCAGGAAGCCGACGATGAGCATATTCAGGCCGCCTGTGCGCACCTGTTGCGCGAGGTAAACCCCCTTGGCTAAACACCTGTTTATGGCCTCTACGCCATTCAATGTGCTGACCGCCGCGATGGTCGCCTTTGAGCTGCCACAAGGCGATGTCGCCGAGCTGGGCCTGATTGATCAAACCAGCACGACCGCCGCCTTCCGCGACGCATTATGGCAATGGCACAGCAGCCCCTTCGACCGTCTGAGCGTGCTGTCAGAAAAAGCCTCCGGCCAAGGCAAACGTCAGCAACGTCTGGTTGCGTTTCAGCGCATTCAGCAACGGTTAAGTGAACTGCAGCCAGACTGGATCTACTGCGGTAACGACCGCCGCGTTGAGTTTCAGTTTGCCATGGCCCACAGCAACGCCCGCGGGGTGTATCTGGATGACGGCACTTACAGTTATCTGGGGCGCAAAACGCACTGGCTGAAAGATCAGGTGCTCGACAATATGGCCAAAAAACTGGCCTACGGCGGGTGGTGGAAACAGCCTCCGGCCATCGGCGCATCGGCCTGGATCGATCACTCGATACTGGCGTTTCCGGCGTCGGCCCTGCCCGTGTTGCAGAGCAAACCCTGTAAGCCATTACCGAATAATCTGCAGCGCCCAGAGTTCGCGCAACTGGCGCAGATGTGTCTCGGCGATAATCCGCTGACACTGGACTCGCTGAATGGCCTGTTATTGCTGCCGCACAGTTCGGTCATGTCGGATCAGCAGCAGACTCTCGGACAGTGGCTGGATAACTGCGGTGCCGATATTGCCTACAAGCATCATCCCCGCACGCGGCACGAACTGCAAAGTGCAGGCATGGCGACCAGTCACTGGCAACTGCCGGCACGCGCACGGCCAGTACCGGCGGCGATCCCGATGGAAATGCTGTTACCTCTGCTGCCACAACACTGTAAAATCAGCGGCGACGTTTCCACTGCCCTGCTGACAGCCAAATGGCTCAGACCGGAACTGGATGTCAGCGCCGCGGTAAATGCAGGCACCGATGCCAGCTGGCAGCAATTACTGACCACATTGGGTATCCGACACATAACAGGCACCCGTTAAGCCGCCACTTAAACCACAACGCTGCCGGAGCAGCGCCATTACCGGATAACACGAAAACGATTATGTTGCACAAAACACTGCAGTACTGGGCACACCGGCTGAGCCGCAAAGGTCCTATCCGTTTGGCGATGACGCTGCTGGTGCGCAACGAAATCGATATTATTGAAGACAACATCCGTTTTCATGCTGCTCAGGGAATTGATTGCTTTGCCGTCATGGATAACGGCTCAACCGACGGAACCCGCGAGCTGCTGGAAACCCTCAAAAGCGAGTTTGACCTCCACGTTATTGACCAGCCTGCGCAAAATTATCAGCAGGCTTTGTGGATGACACAACTGGCAGAGTACGCGCGCACAGCATTAAAAGCGGATCTGGTGATTTCCAACGATGCCGATGAATTCTGGCTCGCCGCCGAAGGCACCACATTAAAAGATCATTTACGTGCCGATGACTCCGTCGTCACACTCAAACGCCGCAATATGGTACTGACTGAAGACTGTCAGCAGCCCGGCTACCATTACAGCCAGGCACAATACGCCGTAAAGAACCCTATTCTGTACAGCTCAGATACCCAGATTAACGACACCGCAGTATCGATGTTACTGGTAAAAATCAGCCCGAAAACCATCGTTAATCCACACGGCCTGATTAAACTCAAAGGCGGTAACCACCGGGCCAAACACGGCTGGCGCTGGATTAATGCGCGCGAAGAAAGCGGCATTGTGGTCTACCACTACCCAATCCGGAATTACGCCCAGTTTGAAGCCAATATCATTAACCGCCAACGCTTACTGCGCGACACCAATGCCCGCATGGGCGACCATTACCGGCGCTGGGTAAAACTGTATGAACAGGGCTTACTGGAACAGGAATTCAGTAAGTTTATTTTATCGGCCAGTGAGTTGGCTGCGACCAATAAAATTGGTGTGACTGAAGCTTGTCCGGACATTGGCGACCACCTGAAAAGATCTGTTAAATGAATTATTTAAATCTGCTGCAGCGTACACAGCGCATCTACACCGGCTTTATGCTTTTTCTGCTGTGCAGCGTATTTTTGTTAAGCCACAGCAACCAGAACAGCAGTCAGAGCATGGCAACCCTGCTGTTACTGCTGAGTCCCTTATTGATTCTGTTTAACAAAGAATCAAAACCGGAACTCCGTTTTGGAGTTCGCTGTTTTATAGCAACGTCTGTGGCAATTTTTACATACTCTCTGATGATTTATTTCCACAATCCTGCAACGGAAACGTCTTCAGGAATGATGCGTGCTCTGTCGTTCTACTTGCTGGCACCTGTAGCAATTTATGTATTATGGCTTCGCCTGGTCAGCCGCACCTGGCTGTTCTGGCTTACGTTCTCGGCAACCGTTATTTCACTCTACCCTGTAATAAGAGAATTTGATGGCAGCGATCTGCGGGGCAACAGCTCCGCACATCCGATTTTCTGGGGAAATGTCTGCCTGACCAGTGCATTCCTGACCTTGATACTTTCGAGAGATAGCAAACTTGATATTCAAGGTAAGTACTGGCTGGGTGTTGCAGGGCTTTGCATGGGGCTAACAGCGTCATTCTGGTCACAGACACGCGGTGGCTGGATCAGCATACCACTGGTTTTAATTGCTTTGCCTTTTTTCCGCCTGATAAAAATCCGCGAGTTGTTAGTCGCCACTATGTTGCTGATTGCGGTATTCGCCTCATCCGACATGCTGCGTAACCGGGTAATAAACACCCTTCAATTTGGCCAGGACTCTGTGGCTCTGGATCCATCAACGCAACTGCGACTCGATATGTGGAAAGTTTCCTACGCAGCATTTGAAGAAAATCCGATTATAGGTAACGGGCTGGATGGATTTTCGCGCAAGTTGAAAGAGCTTAATACTGAAGGCAAAGTCTCATTCTATTTTGAACATCCGCACAATGAACTGATGGAGGTTTTGTCCAGTCGCGGCTTGGTCGGTGCAATACTTCTGGCAGGCTTCCTGATTACATTATTGAGTTACTACTGGATTCACCGATCATCAGTTCATGCCAAAGCCGGATTAATAAGCTGTATGCAGTTTGTTATATACAGCAGTAGTGAAGTTTTTTTCAGCACCAAATTTACCTTGATGTACTTCCTTATACTGCAAGCGATGCTCATTGCTGCATGCGAACGATCCGCCCGGGAGAACAGGGCACCATGAATAGTACCGAACGGAAAATTTTTCATAAGCTTGGTAAAAAGCACTGGCATAAGGCGGCGCGATTACTCGCACGACTGATGCTCGCAACCAGAAAAAATATCTCAGAAGAGCAGTTTGACCATTACCTCACCTTGCTTGGGCCGAATTCTCTGGTAAAAGCCTTAAGTATAAAAACCGAACGTCAGAGCCGAAAGCTGATTTCATTTAATCAGGAACAACTGAGAGTTCCCGTAAAATCCCTGAATATTGCTGTCGTTCTGAGCGGTCAGCCACGCAGCCTGGAACATTGCGTCAATTCACTTCAGCGGTTTTTCTACGGTCATAATGTGACTTACTTCTGCCATTCATGGACTGGTCAAGGCAAACCTGAACTGCTCAAACCCCTTGAGAAATATTTTCTTCTGGAAACCGATGCGCCTGATTTTTCCAGAGAAGAACGTATTGCAATTGAGAACTACGGCCTGAAAACCTTTGGTGATGGCACCAAAGTTCCGTTTGTTAGTCCGAATATTTTCCCCATGTGGTTTGGTATTCAGCAGGCATTTAACAGCATTGCATATCACGGTCATAATCCTGATCAATACGATCTGATCTGTCGCATGCGATATGATAATTTCTGGGTTGGTCAGTTTGATTGTGAAGATACCCAACTGAGCGACAGCACTATCATTATTGATCGTAATTATAACGGCTATGGTGGCTATGGAGATCAATTTGCAATCGGCAATCCCATTGCCATGGAAAAATATTGCAATTTGTACCACTGGCTGACTACAGAGTTCCTCTCCGGATCCGGTTCCGAACGTTGTTTTCCTGAGGTCATTCTGAAAGACTACCTGCAACAATCGGGAATGCAGGTTACTGAGGAAAACTTTGGCCTGCGATTATTGCGCCCTGAATTTATAGGCATGACGGCGCATAACATCCCACTTCGCAGCCACAAAGCAAGCAGCGAACGCAACGCTAATATGGCTAAATATATTGCCGAGAAATATCCGGAACTGCTCTGATGAATATAAAGTACGATCGCTCCAACAGCTTACTGAATAACCCGCTGTTATGGTGTTCGCTATTACTATTGTACCCTTTATTAAATGAAGTTATTTTTTCCGACTTCGTCAGGGAGGGCGAATATAACTCACGTATCGGCTGGTCATTTATAACCGCTCTGCTGATCACCCTGACAAATAAGCGCTGGATTACTGCTTTTGTACTACTTCCTTTTGCTATTGGCGGAACAGCCGATATTGGTTATGCGTATTCATTTGGCGGTGTATTTACAACAGCAACAATGGAAGCTGTAGCCAATACCGACAGCTACGAAGTAAGCGAATACATAAGAACTTACTCATCATGGCAACAGACACTTTTACTGACCGTACTCTGGTCAATATATGTCATGGCTGTTTATTTCAGTAAGACTCCTAACAGCAGCGCATGGCGTAAAACCATTCTGATACTCGGTAGCATTCTGATCCTGGTTGTTGTGTACAGAACAACCGTTATGGGTAAATACCACGATACGATACCCGGTGTTCTTGGCACCTTACCGTCTTACTACAAGGGCAGCGTATCTGTTCAGCACGAGATCGCACTGCGAAAGTCACTCAGAGAGAACAAGGAAGCCGAGGTCACCCTCAGCAATCCACAGCAGCCCCAGACTCACGTTTTTATTATTGGTGAATCCGCTACACGCAATCATATGGGTATTTATGGCTATCACCGGGATACAACGCCTGTCCTTGATTCGCTGCGCACAGAACTTGCCGTATTAACGAATGTCATCAGCAGCCATGTACAGACTCAAGCATCTCTCCGGGTTGCCCTGACAGCTGCCGCATCCGCTGATGGCGAACAATACCGGGAGTCTTTGAGTATCATTGATGTGGCAGGTATGGCGGGCTATAAAACATTCTGGATATCCAATCAGCAGCCTCAGCGGGCTACGATTGCCTCAATTTCTTACCAGGCCGACGTCACCCATTATATCAGCAACGATTTCAATGGCGTCGAAGTGCGTCGTTTCGATGAATACATGCTTGACCGTATCAGCAGTGCAATTAAAGATCCCGCTCCGCTGAAAGTTATATTCATACATATGATGGGTAGCCATGCAGCCTATGAGAACCGCTATCCTGATGAATTCTCTCAGTTTAGAAATGATGAAGTGACGGGCTACCGGGAACGGTTGTCCAACGATGAAATTGAGACTATCAATGCCTATGATAATTCTATTCTCTATTCTGATCATTTCATTGGTAACGTTCTGTCTTTACTCAAAGACCATACGGAATCTGAAAGCACCCTGACGTATTTTTCAGATCATGGTGAGGAAGTATTTCAAACTGCGCGCGTCAAAGGGCATACACCGGACAATCTGACGGCGGCAATGATGGAGATTCCGTTGATTATGTGGTCATCAACATCCGACAATGCGGCATTCCAGTCTTTAAAAGCCAACCGCGATCAGCCATTTATGCTGGACGACCTCTTTCACCTGGCAATGACGATAATGGGCATTCAGGGAGAACTGATCAATGATCGTAAAAGTCCGGCATCAGAATACTACCAGCCTCCAGCAACAAGAGAGGTATACCATCTGATTTATGAAGAGCGGTTTCAGAATCGCACCGGAAACAACTCTGATATAAAAATAGAGAGCTCACTTTGAAACGACTCGTATTTGATCTTGATAACACCCTGACGATTGAAGGCACTGGCGACTATCATAATGTTATGCCCAGACTCGATATGATTGAAAAGCTCCGTGATTACAAAGCACAGGGGTTTGAAATTATCATCAGCACCAGTCGTAACATGCGGACATACAATGCTTCCGTTGGAAAAATCACAGCCAATACTCTGCCAGTCATATTTGAATGGCTTGCCAAACACAACGTGCCTTATGACGAGATTCACATTGGAAAACCATGGTGTGGTAACGATGGCTTCTACATTGATGATAAATCAATACGCCCATCCGAATTCCGATCATTGAGTTATGATGAAATCATTAGGCTTCTGGCGAAAGAAAAGTGAAATGCTGATCATAACTTCTGCACAATTTGTTGATCCTGAGCTTGCTGCCGAATTCGGTAAAATCCCGCCAGCATTTCTTCCGGTAGGCAACAAGAGACTTTATCAGCATCAGCTGAAGCAGATAACGGAAAGCTCCAGAAGAATCCTGACACTACCCAGTAATTATTGTTTACCAGCTTATGATCAACGGTGGCTGTCTGAGCATGGCGTTGAGGTTTTATTTTTATCACCCGATCTGACACTGAGAGAGTCACTGATACAATGCCTGGAGCTGACAGGCAATGCTGAATGTTCAGTTTCTATTATTCATGGCGATACTCTTATTGAACATATCGATACCAGCCATTCCGATCAGGTATCGATCGCCCGTACAGATGAGTACTATAAATGGGCCGGGATAATACAGCGCGAAAGCAAAACAGAGTTTACCGATGAGTTTGATGCCCGCACCCCCGGAATGGTAGTCAGTGGTTATTTCCAGTTTTCTTCAAAATACACTCTTCTGGAGTCATTAAAGAAGACCACCGGATTTATTTCCGCGCTTAATGATTACTCAGACCGATATCCCCTTAAAGCTATCCATTATCCGGCGTGGCTGGACTTTGGTCATTTGCATACATATTTCCGCTCAAAATCCAAGATAACAACTCAAAGAGCGTTTAATGATCTGGATATATCACCACGGGTAGTAAAGAAAACCAGCAAGAAGGCGTGGAAGATGAAAGCTGAGTATTTTTGGTTCTCAGCTCTGCCTGAGCGTTTAAAAATATATACGCCGCACGTCTTTTCTCTCACGGAAGAATCACACTCGGCATCCTACGAGATTGAATACCTTTATATGTCAGCATTGAATGAGATAGCGGTATTCTCCGAACTTCCTGGCGTAGTATGGCAACGGATACTTCAGGCCTGCAATGAGTTTATATCCTCTGCAAGAGGCTATAATGGCCCTGAAACATTGAAAAAGCCTATTCAGTCACTGCATCAGGACAAAGTTTTTGAACGTCTGGATATTTTGCGTAAATCCGGTACTTTTTCTCCCGATCAGAAATGGATTATTAATGGCGAAGAGCAGCCCTCATTGTCTGAGGTTGCTGAACTCTGTTGTAAATTAATCACACCGGCCACATCCAAAGACATTGCGATCAGCCATGGCGACTTCTGCTTCAGCAATATCCTTTATGATTTTCGTGTGCAATCCATTCGCCTGATTGACCCGCGCGGAACACTCGATGAATGCAGTTTTACGCCTTACGGTGACATTCGATATGACATAGCCAAGCTGTGCCATTCGATTATTGGCCGATATGATTTTATCATTGCGGAAAGATATTCTCTTGAACGCCTTGCTGTGAACGATCTGATTTTTTCAATCCCGGAAAATTCTGTATTGGATGAATTGGAGGAGAAACTGTTTAAAGATTACGATTTTGGCTACACAATCAGAGATATCATTCCGATAATGATTAATCTTTTCATATCCATGCTGCCATTACATGATGACTGCGAACAGAGGCAACTGGCGCTGGCCGCTAACGCCTTAAGGCTGTTCAATCGTTACAAGGACATATTAAAATGATCGTTATACCCATGGCAGGAATGAGCAGTCGTTTTTTTAAGGCTGGCTATACGCTACCAAAATATATGCTGGATGCTCATGGCAGTAGTTTATTTTCTCACTGCGTATCAAGTTTCAGTCAATACTTTAGCACAGAACATTTTCTGTTCATTATCCGCGATGTTTTTGATACAGAAGAGTTTGTTAACCGCGAATGTAAAAAGCTGGGCATATCAGACTACAGCATCGTAACCTTGCAGAGCGAAACCAGAGGGCAGGCTGAAACCGTCTATTTGGGCCTGACTTCCACAAACGCCAGAAAAGATGACCCTATCACCATTTTTAACATAGATACTATTCGCCCCGGGTTTTTACACCCTGAAATCTGCAGCACCGTTGATGGTTATCTGGAAGTATTCCGGGGAAGCGGTGACAATTGGTCATTCGCTAAAGAAGATCCGCATAATCCGGGAAGAGTCATTGAAACGGCAGAGAAAAATCCGATTTCAGACCTGTGTTCCGATGGCCTTTATTTCTTCCGCTCTGCTGCATTATTTATGGAATATTATATAAAGATGGAACAGGATGGAAAAAATGGCATGACAAAGGGCGAACTATACATCGCTCCCATGTATAACTATCTGATCAGAGATGAGCGCTTTATCAGCTATAAATTAATTAATCCTGTTGATATTATCTTCAGTGGGACACCTGATGAATACACTGTGCTGCTTCAATCAGATAAGCTAACCGGATTAAAGGCGGAATAAACGTCCGCCTGCGAAACCGATTACGCAACACTTGCGTAAAGCCAGATGCGGCACTGCTAATTACGTCTCAGATATGCCGCAGCAGTGCCTGCTCAACCAACTCCAGATCTGGAATCATGGCCGCATCCTGGCCAAGACTGACGGCACTCTGATCGTAATCTCCCATGTGCATGGCTTCCACTTCCTGAATTTCGCTTTCGCGGATATGCACAAGACTGGGAATCCCCTGAATGAGCACGGCATAAAAGGGCATTTTCGAGTGGGCGCCAACACCATTCACAACGGCAAATCGTGCATGGGGGTTGGGTGCCGGTGCCGGTTGCCGATTGAGCATCTCATAACACAATACCGGCACCGGAGTGCCGCGCCAGTCGATGCGGCCAAGAATCCAGTCAACACTGGATGCGGTGGTCAGAAGATGTGAAAACGGAATAATCTCAGCAACTGAAACGTTCGGCAGCAGCAGGTTTTTGTCTTTCAGGGGAATCAGCAGACAGTCGATCTGATCCGGAGTATCGGTTTTAGTGATGGCTTGGCTCATGAATATTTATCCCGCTGTGTTTTACGCAATTCACCAGCTGCAGTGCCAGCTGATAAGGGTCGCCGATGTAATTAACGCGATGGGTTTCTATCGCACTTTCCGGCATGGAGGCGTTGGCGCAACTTTCCGGTGCCTGCACCCAAACCGGAACGTTAATATTGCTGAGGCTCATGACCGCCTCGGAGCCATCATTACCCATGCCACTGAATAAAATGTACCCGGCACGCTGGCCGTAGTATTCGTTCACATTCAGGATAACCTGATCAATCGATGGACCATATGGCCCGGGCCAGGCACGCTCAAGGCTGCGTGGCAGGCCATCGGCATCAAAGCGGAACTCATCACTGATCGGTGCCACCAGCACTTCACCGCATTTCAGCGCCTCACCGGCGACAAAATTTTTAAGTTCGTACTCTGCATGGCGACCAATGGTCTTGCACAGGGTTTCTTCGAAACGCGGATCTATATGCTGGGCATAAATGAAGGCGATGGGTAAACCGCCGGGTAAGGCATCCAGAAATTGTTTTACCGCGCCCGGACCGCCAAGCGATGCCCCTAACACCCAAACCTGAACCGCATTTTTACCGCTGAAATTCTGCTCAGCAAAAATTCCGGGCAAGGGAATCTTTGGCGATGTTGCGGGAACATTCAGGCCATCGAGTACCGCAACATCTTCAGCCACGACTGGCGTTACCCTGATTATTTCACGCATTTTACCGTACAGACGCTTTTCCCACTTAGGGAAGGTTGCACAGGTTTTTTGCGGGGCTTTTTCCAGCCCCAGCAAAACCGGTACATCGCCATCCAGCAATTGTTCCAGCCACTGCATATTCTCTTCGTCGTCTTCCTGACGGAGATCGACCAGCCAGGCATCCAGTTGCAGTTTACTCTGATCCAGCAGCACAAAGCGTTGCGGGTCGGTATTAATCACCACATCAAATCCGAAGTGAATCAGCGCGGATTTGAGCAGATGCTGCTGCAGCCGGTCATCGGCCAGGATCCCAACCCTGGGCAAGGCCATGTCAGTGTTCCTCACGCCCCAGCAAGCGGTTCATGGTGCTCAGCAGGGCATCTTCCTGGAAGGGTTTACCCATGTATTCATTCACACCAATCGCCATCGCACGATCGCGGTGCTTATCACCGGTACGCGAGGTAATCATGATGATCGGGATGTCCTTCAGGCGCGAATCATGGCGCACCAGAGAGGCCACTTCGAAGCCATCCATACGTGGCATTTCGATATCCAGCAGCATCAGATCCGGTTTGTGATCCTGCAGCGTTGCCATGGCATCCACACCGTCTTTTGCGGTGAAAACTTCCATGCCGTTACGCTCCAGCAAACGGCTGGTTACCTTGCGTACGGTCACTGAGTCATCGACCACCAGAATGCGCGGCAGGCGGTTTTCGAGTTCGTGACGACGTTCAGCAGCCTGACTGTCGAGCAATTTCGCCTGCTGATATTCGAGACTCGCCTGAGTGCGGATCATGGCCGGCAGATCCAGAATGATCACCACGCTACCGTCACCAAGAATGGTACCGCCGGAAACACCCATCACGCTGGCAAACTGAGGACCGAGCGTTTTTACCACAATCTCACGCGAGCCGAGCAGCGAATCCACCTGTAAGGCAAACGGCGTGGCACCGCGGATCAGCAACACCGGTAATGGCATGTGCTGCGCACTGAATTTTGGCTGAGCCTCGTTTTCCAGCATCACACCAAGATACTCAATACGGTAGTCGGTACCGGCATAATGATATTTGCGCTCGGCCTGCGGCTGCTCGTACAACGACTGCAGCTGTGCCACTGGCGCACGCACAATACCCTGAATGTTATTCAGCGGTACGGCGTAGAGATCGTCACCGACACGTACCATCAGTGCGCGGTTAACCGATACGGTAAACGGCAGGCGGATAACAAAGCGGGTACCGGCACCGGATTCCGACTGAATCTCAACACTGCCGCCCATCTGTTTGATTTCACTGGACACTACGTCCATGCCCACACCACGACCGGAAATCTGAGTCACGGATTCAGCGGTGGAGAATCCGGCCTGCAGAATAAACTGCATGATTTCCTGATCCGACAGGCTGGCGTCTGCATCCATCAGACCACGCTCAATCGCTTTACGCTTAACCGCCTCGAGGTTTACCCCGCGACCGTCATCGCTCATGGTCAGTACAACGTCACCACCATCACGGCTGATATCCAGTTCAATGCTGCCGATCTCTGGCTTGCCGGCGGCGGCGCGTAATGCCGGATTTTCAATACCGTGGTCAACCGCGTTACGCACCATGTGTTCAAGCGGCGAGATCATGCGTTCAAGAATGGTCCGGTCCATCTCGCCATCGGCGTTATAAACCCGCAGCTCAACCTGCTTATCCAGTTCCAGACTGATCTGGCGCACGATACGGCGCAGACGCGGCACGAGGCGCTGGAACGGTACCATGCGGGTCTTCATCAGACCTTCCTGCAACTCGGTGTTTACCCGGCTCTGTTGCAGCAACAGGGTTTCCGCATCACGGGTTTTATGGCTCAGGGTCTCTTTCAGGTCGAGCAAATCCGATGCGGATTCCACCAGCGCGCGCGATAACTGCTGAATCGCCGAGTAGCGGTCCATTTCCAGCGGATCGAAGTCTTCATAATCCGGGCCCTGACGTTCCTGACGGAAAATCACCTGAGCTTCGGTTTCCATATCCAGACGACGCAGCTGATCGCGCAGACGATCCAGCGTCATATCCATCTCTTCGAGGGTATGGGAGAAGTCAGTGACCTGCTGTTCCAGACGGCCACGGCCAATCGAGGTCTCACCGGCCAGGTTGACCAGGTTATCCAGCAAGTCGGCGGACACTTTCACCAGCTCCTGCGGTGCTTTGCGCACAGCCTGCTGTACCGCCGCCGGTTCCTGTTTCGGAGCTTCCGTCACCGCGCGACGCAACGGCACGACATTCGAAACACTTTCCACCGCCGGGCGCGTATCCGTCACTGTCGGTTCAGCAAGCGGAACGGAATCGGTCATCGGCTGATCCGTCTCCGTCACTCCGGCATCGCTGAGAATATCGATGGTCAGTGGCTCGATGGTGAGAGACTTTTCACCCAGTACCACCAGTCCGTCGGAAGCCAGCATGGATTCCACGGAGTCGAGCTGGCTGATCAGTTCATCCTGTCGCTGATAAGCAGACTGGAAGAACGACGGTGAGCGCTCAATCTGCCCCTGCTGCGCTTTGAGGATGGTGGCTTCAAAGGTGTGAGCCAGATCGCCGATCTCGGTCAGACCCGCCAGACGCGCCCCTCCTTTCAGAGTATGCAGTACCCGTTGCGCCTCTTCTGCGCCAGCGGTATTGGCAGGTTCCTGTTCCCAATCGTGCAGTGCACGATCCAGCGCTTCCTGAAGCTCATGAGCTTCTTCGAGGAAGATTTCAAGAATTTCGCGGTCCGATTCATCCAGTGTTTCGGCCTGCGCCTCCGCTGGTGCAGGTTGTGTTATCCATTGGGCGTCGTCATCCTGATCATTGTCTTCATCAGACGTTTGCAGCCATTCGGTACCCGCATCACCTTTCAGATACTGGCGAATGGCAGCAACCATTTGCTCAGCCGCCTGTGGCCGAATCCCTTGCCGCACAGCATCCAATTGCGTTCCCAGTTCGTCATGGGCGCGTTCAAGCAGATCAAACATCGGCGGCTGTACGCCAAGACGGCCGTCGTTGATATTTTCGTAGAGCGTTTCCAGCTCGTGACAGAGATCGGCCACTTCCGATAGCTCAGCCATGCGTGCGCCACCTTTCAGGGTGTGCAGTTCACGCTGCAACTGGGCGACGTGCAGCAGGTTGTCCGGATGCTGACGCCAGCGCTGCAGGGCGGTTTCAACGGATTCGGTAATTTCCTGTGCTTCTTCGAGGAAAATTTCCAGAATCTCGTCTTCATCGCTATCGGCGACCGATAACAGAGGCAGTTCTTCTGCATCGTTATTCAGCTCGCTTTGTGCCAGTGGCCGTTCATCATCCTGTGCATACGGCAGGTCATCGTTCTGCTCGTCGGACGCGTCAGACACATCAGGCAACGACTCATCGCTCATGTCGTCGGTCAGCCCAAAGGCAGCCTCTGCGGCCACATCGGCTTCGTCGGTGTCGAAAGGAAGATCCGCCAGGGTGATCGCCTCTGCGCCATCATCCATCGCAACGTCATCCGCACCGATATCATCCAGCGGCATTAGCGGCCAATCATCGCCCATATCCGCTGACGGAAATTGCCAGGTATTGATTTGCTGCAGCAATTCGTCCGGGCTCTGGGTTTCCTGGCCAGCCGCCAGACAATCCATCATGGCCAGAACCGCTTCATGGGCTTCCGCCGCCAGGGCCAGTAAATCTTCGGCAGGTGCGGCCTGCTCATGCTGGATACGCTGGTACAACGTATTGAGAGCGTCTGCCAGCGCCTGAATGTGCGGCACTTCTGCTTCTGCTGCACCGGCACTCACTTCCTGAAGATCCTGAGTCAACGCCGTCAGAACGCTTTCATCGTTGTCGTGATGCCAGCGGTTCAGCAAGCGGTCAGCGTCCAGCAATGAATCCATACCCTGAGCAAGGAATTGCGCAATAGCCTGCGGGTTCGGTCCGCGACGAACCGGGTTTTCAACCTGCAGTGGTTCCAGCAGATGCTTCTCCAGCTGGTGCAGACGTTCTACGTAATCCTCAGCTCCGGCAATGCGTTCGGCCTGTAACAGTGCGCGGGATTCCAGTGCAGAAGCGATGAGGCCCGAACCAGTGGCAATGAGGTCAACGACTTCCGCACTGTTTTTAACCTGATAGGCGCGCAATTCTTTAATCAGCCGCTCCAGGGGGGATGCAACATTGGCAATGGCGGTGATGCCAGCCATATGGGCACTGCCTTTCAGCGTATGTAATGCGCGCTGCAGCTGATCACTGAGACCGTTGATAAAGTCGTCGGCATAAGACTCCTGCACAAATTCGTCCAGTGTCACCAGATGAGAACGGGCTTCGCCTTCAAACACTTCCAGCAATGCATCGTCTTCATCGTCATCCGCGTGATCAGGGCCATCCGCAGGTCCCGCCAATGCCGGTTGTGCCTGCGCAACAGGCGCAAAGGCTGCGACACTCTGGCCACTGGCCAGTGCCGTGGCGTAATCCATCAGTGGCTGAATCTCAATCGATGCAGGACGTTGCTGGCGGAAATCGTCAATCAATAACGGCAACTGAGCGATCACATGATCGACCAGTGCTATCAGGTTGGCATCCATCACGATGGTGTTATCGAGTACACGGTTGAACATGTTCTCAATTGACCACGCCAACTCTCCGATAAACTCGGCTTTCACCATGCGTCCACTGCCTTTCAGTGTATGGAAAGCACGGCGGACAGTCGTCAGCGCTTCTTTGTCATCCAGATCGGATGTCAGCTGCGGCCAGAATTCATTCAGGGTTTCGGTGACTTCTTCGGCTTCTTCGAGGAATATCTCAATAATCTCATCATCAATAAGATCATCATCTTCTTCCTCAGCGGTTGAATCAGCAGTCTGAATAACCGGCGCCGGTGCAGCCTGATCGAATGATGGGGCATCCTGCAGCGCCTGTGAATCGTCAGACAGTTGATCATCAGCCTGCTGTTCACGCAGGTGCTCAACCAGATCATGCAGGTCGCCGCTGTCATTGTCTGGCTGAAGAGTATCAAAATCAAAATGGATGCTGTCATCGGCGGCGGATTCAGCGCTGATAACGTTATCGTTGTCAGCATTCCATTCCGAACCGGTGTAGTCAGGCTCCGCCAGCGCGTACCGCTCTGGTTCGGCATGCACGATTTCAGCATCGTCATCATCGTCAAGTGCCAGTGCATCACCAAAAGAGGTCACTTCGGCTTCTGGCAGATTTTCATCACCGTCGAAAGAGATATCGTCCAGAGAATCGTGCCGGAACTCACTCGCAGGCAGATCAGCCAATGCCGCCTCAGCCTTATCCAGCAGCTCAGCACCGGCACTCCGTGGGTTTTCAGAGTAGCGTTCGATAAAGTACTCAACGCCGGTCAGGATATCGGCCAGAACATCCAGTACAGACCACTGCGGTTTGAGACTCTGGTCAATTAGCTGGCCCTGCACGAATGCAGCGGCACGGGAAAGAATACCGGCCACCCGTGGCAGCGGTATCATATTCAGCGAACCTTCAATGGTATGCAGCAGGCCCGGCACTTCGTGCAGCTCTGCCACTGACCATTGCTTGGCAATGTATTCGACAACCGCGTCTTTTACCTGCTCAAGCACGTTGCGTGCTTCACGCAGTACGGCTTTCTGTGCATCAGACAGCGTACTCTCACTGCTGCGGGCATTCAGATCGCCTTCACGCTGCATACCGCTCAGCGTCGCTTCGATATACAACAGGGCACCGGCCATATCGAGCAGGTTACTGTCATCGACATTACCGCTGTCAATCAGCCGTGCGACCAGACTCTGCTGTTCCTGCATGACTTTGCGTGGCATCCCCAGACCCAGCATGCCCATTGTGTCGGCAACCTGCTTGAGACTCGGAGACATAGACCGCAAGGATTCGACCCGGTCATCATCACTGCGGACCAGCAGATCAAGACGATCTTTAACGGCAGCAATTTCTTCAACCAAAGCCCCCAGAACATGGCCAACCGTGTCGCGGTCAGGACCGGACAGGGCATCACGCTCCTGCTGAATTTCAGCTTCTGTTGGCAGCGCCTGACGCAGACCAAATTGTTCCTGAACCTGACGGATGGCCTCGCCACTCACATCGGTACGGGCAACATAAAACAGCAGATTTTTCAGCAGCTCATCAGAAGGTGGCTGGTTTATCGCCGCGACACCATCGTCAATTGCAGACTTCAGAAGATGATCAAGCTGACGCAACAGCTGTTTCGCACTGTTCGGTAAATGTTGTTGTCTGAGCAACCATTCACTGAATGCCAGCGCCGGTAACCAGACCAGACCCTGCGGCGTTTTACCCAGCGCTTTATGCAAACGGGCAAACGCTTTGTTCAGATACTGCTTGGCCACATCCGGTTGTTTGTTCTGCAGCAATTGCAGGGTCGCGGTTTGCAACATCTGCCGGATTTTGCGCGCCCACTGACGGAAATCATCGCCGGCAAAAGCGGCTGCCTGTTCTTTGCTGATGGGAGCATGGTGTTTAATCGCCGGGGCAAAGAGCGCGGTTTCTGACAGGAAGCTTTCGCCCCGCGCAGAACGCAATTCATTAAGAATCGGCAACAGCACGACCGGCAAGTCACGACGACCGACTTTGACATGCTCAAGATAATGAGGCAGCTGAATAATGGCCTGCATCAAAATCTCAAGGCCATCGCGCTCATTGCTCAATGAAGACTCAGCCAGCGCCGAAGCGACAGCCTCCATCTCCTCCGCCAGCAAGGCAGCGCCATAGAATTCGACCATCTGCAGAGTACCGTGAATCTGATGCAGGTAACTCAGGCAGAATTTCAGCCGGCTGTTGTCCTGGGGATTCTCCACATAAGCTTCCAGCGCCTGCTGGGCCTGTTGCAGAGTCTCTTCGATTTCCCCTTTTACCCATTCCAGGGCGATGTAGTCCTGGCTCATCGCCTTGTGGTCTCCCCTGTCGAATTCGATTGCTTACGCACAAACGCGGATACCCGGCTACTACGAACCTGTTCCAATAAAGGATGCTGCCAGTCCACCATTTCCCCAAGACCAATAACCAGAATGCCACCGGGAGCAAGACGCTCTGCCAGGACATTAAGAATTTCACGGCGACGCCAGCGACGGAAGTAAATCAGTACGTTCTGGCAGTAAATAATATGCTGAGATTGCAGCGGGCAACTGGCCAGATTCAGGATATTCACCTGACTGAAGCAACAGCGCTGACGCAGTGTATCGGATACCTGCAGCGGACTCCCCGGCTGCAGATCCATGAATCCCAGCTGACGATATTCATCAGCGACCCAATCCAGAGCCCGTGGCTGGTAACGGCCAGCACGGGCTTTGCGCAACACGATGGTAGAGATGTCGGTACCGGTCACCGCGTAACGCTTGCCCTGTGGTGCCAGAAAACGCTCCGCTACCATGGCGAGGCTATAAGCCTCTTCACCGGAGGAGCAACCGACACTCCAGAGTTCCAGCGTTCCATTGACACCGCTGTCAGCGGCTTTTTGCTGGACAAATTGCTCAACAAACGCAAATGCATCCGGATCACGGAAAAAACGGGTTTCCTGTACCGTCAGACGATCAACCAGCGTGCTCCACTCAATAGCACCGGAAGCGCCATTCACAATACGGTCGTAGTATTCCTGATAGCTGTCGCAGCCAACCTCGCGCATCCGCAGACCAAGACTGGTCTGCAGAAACGAACGGCGCTGCGGTGCCAGACACATGCCTGTACGCTCTTCCAGCAAGCCTTGCCAGCGAACAAACTGAGTGTCGTCCATCTCCGGAACGGTACTCAAACCTGTGCGTAACTGATGGTTCATTAAACGTCATCCAACCATCGTTCAGGTTACAGCACCTGTCGTTGATGAAGGTCCAGCTCAGTTTCCGGCAGTTTGAAACCCGCAACCGATTCACGCAGTTTATTCGCCATTTCCGCCAGGTTACCGATCGACTTCGCCGTTGCGGTAGTACCCGCAGACGTCTGCGAGGTAATTTCCTGAATAACGTTCATCGTGTTGGAAATATGACCAGCAGACGATGCCTGCTGACGGGCGGCGTTGGAAATGTTCTGAATCAGTTCCGCCAGGTTCTTCGATACGTTTTCAATTTCTTCCAGAGCAACACCCGCGTCCTGTGCCAGACGGGCACCGCGTACCACCTCGGTGGTGGTCTGTTCCATCGAGATTACCGCCTCGTTGGTATCGTTCTGAATCGTTTTAACCAGCGCTTCGATCTGCTTGGTGGCCGCCGCAGAACGTTCCGCCAGACGCTGAACCTCGTCCGCTACCACCGCGAAGCCCCGGCCAGCGTCACCGGCCATGGATGCCTGAATCGCAGCGTTCAGGGACAGAATGTTGGTCTGGTCAGCAATGTCGGTAATCAGGGAGATGATGTCACCGATCTCCTGTGACGATTCACCCAGACGTTTAATACGCTTGGAGGTTTCCTGAATCTGCTCACGGATGTTATCCATTCCGTTGATGGTCGCCTGTACCACTTCAGCACCTTTGTTGGCGATCGCTACCGACCGCTCCGCTACCGCGGATGATTCCGAGGCGTTCGCCGATACCTGGTCAATGGACACCGCCATCTCGTTGATCGCCGCAGACGCTCCGGCGATTTCCTGCGCCTGATGTTCGGACGCTTCGGCCAGGTGCATCGCAGTTGCCTGCGTTTCCTGCGCCGCAGAAGATACCTGTACCGCAGTTTCGTTAATTGCCGATACCAGAGAGCGCATCTGGTCGATTGCGTAGTTAATGGAGTCTGCAATTGCCCCGGTAAAGTCTTCGGTTACCGTTGCTGAGGCTGTTAAGTCACCGTCCGCAAGGTCAGCAATTTCGTCCAGCAGACGCAAAATCGCCATCTGGTTCTGTTCGTTTTTATTCGCCGTAGCGTCCAGATCGCGACGGGTTTCGCGGTAAGACACCACACCAAACGCCATCATCATGACCAGTGCCAGAACCGCCGAAATATAGCCCACAGCCTGCAGAATCTCCCGCTCACCAGCACCATCCTGAATGGTTTCGGTCAGTTTCGATGTCTGATCCAGCAGAGTACGGGAATCGTTAAAGATGGAGTCAGATGCTTCACGCACCTGGAACAGTTCAGGGGACGTTTCCAGAATCTCATCAACAGAACCGGATACGAATTCAAACAGTTCAGCAACTTCTGCCAGTGCGTAAACGGCCTCTTCGTCTTTAACCTGAGAGATGTTCATGGCCACGTTGCCCTGAATCATACCGTTCAGAACCCGACCGAACAGGGAGGCGTCACGGCCGAAGGCATCCGCGGCCATAACCGCATCCTCACCACCGGCCAGTACTTTGTTAACCGAGCGCACGATACGCTCTGCCAGCCAGGACTGACGCTGAGCAACCGCAACCTGATCCGCAGGAGCATCGTTATCCAGCAGAATTTCTACGATCTCGTCGTATTCCACCTGCAGCTGCGGAATCGTTTCTGCCAGTGTTGCAGCAACTTCGTGCAGGGAAAGAATAATGTCTTCGGCGCGGATGATCTGGTCAGCATTACCCTGAACCTTGTTCCACACGCCCTCTACGTTCGTCATGGTGGCCACTTCCGCAGCCGGCAGGCCATTGGCGGCGTCCCCCCTGGTCAGGTAGCCCCAGCGGGTAGCGAAGTTATCGCGGGCAAGCTTGAGTTGACCGAAGGCTTCCCGTTTACCACCCGCCGCTTCTACCGCGTTCTTTGCCAGTTCCTGCGACAATACGCGCAACTCACCGGCGTGCTCAATGTACTGCTCGTCCTGGTTTGCCAAGCGGTTTACGAACACCGTAATACCGATAAACACCGCCAGAAACACGAACAACAGCCCAGCCAGAATACCGTTAATCCGGTTTCTGAAGACCGTCGACAAGACGCTTCCTGTATTTCCGCTCATGCCGTTCTCTCCACACTCACTGCATGTATTTTAATTATTATCTGCCTGCTGGCAGATTCGATCAGATTGGCAGACCACACCCGTTACCGGGATGTTGTCATACCGCAATCTGCAGGAACTCCGGTGCCTGTATCAGCTCACGCAGCTGAAATACCGGCCACTCTCGTCCGTCCCGCTCAAAACCATGTCCGACAAACTTGCTGAACGCCGGATCAAGTTCAGTCACATCAATCCGACGATCAACCGCAAACTGCTGCATACCCAGTACGGCATCAACCAGCAAACCGGTCAGATGATCATCCTGTTCAACCACCAGAACACGACGACTGCGCCAGTTCGCTTTGGATGGCATCCCCAGAAGGCCAGCCAGATCCATAACCGGCACCATACGGCCCCGGACATTAGCAACACCAAGAACCCAACTGCGCACACCCGGCACCTTGGTCAGGCGTGGCGGCTGCAATATTTCCGCAACGTCACCCATGTCAGCAGCAAAACTCTGACCGGCGAGCATAAAACCTACGCCACGCCAGTAAGAAACCGCTTCCACCTGTTGCGGCAAAGCCGACGCATTGCGTCGGCTACGTTCGGCGATATCCAGCAGTTGTGCGTACGGATGCATATCAGCCAGCCATAGCTGAAGCAATCTCAGACAACAGGGTTGCCTCAGCAACCGGCTTCACCAGATAACCGCTTGCCCCCTGACGCTTACCCCATACACGATCCGTTTCCTGATCCTTGGTGGTAACGATAATCACCGGGATGTGCTGGGTTTCCGGATCTTTGGTCAACTGGCGTGTTGCCTGAAAGCCATTGAGGCCCGGCATCACGATGTCCATCAGTACAACATCGGGCTTTTCTTTGCGTGCCAGTGCCACACCATCAGCACCATTTTCTGCGGTCAGTACTTCGTGACCATTTTTCTCCAGCATCGAGCGGAACGCTTCCGTTTCTGTCGGAGAATCATCTACTACCAAAATGCGGGCCATGCCTGTTACCTCTTAAACTCTTTTATCGCTGTCGCTGGCTCAGGATTTTACATACTGACGAATTGAACCCAGCAGCTCTTCTTTACTGAAAGGCTTGGTTAAATATTCATCAGATCCAACAATGCGCCCTTTCGCTTTATCGAACAAACCGTCCTTGCTGGACAACATGATGACCGGTGTCGACTTGAACTTGGAATTATTTTTGATCAGGGCGCAGGTCTGATAACCATCCAGACGCGGCATCATGATGTCGACGAAGATGATGTCCGGGTGAGTGTCGGCAATCTTGGCCAGTGCGTCAAAACCGTCTGTTGCGGTAATGACTTCGCAGCCGACCTTTTTGAGCAAAGTCTCAGCCGTACGACGAATGGTCTTACTGTCGTCGATGACCATGACTTTAATATTCTGAAAGTTATCGTCCATAGGGAGGCCTTTAACCATCCATTCTTATGTTTTAGTGGGCGGTTGTGTTCAACAATCGCAGGAGACGCCATTGCGCACGTTTGTATCACACATTATGCAACAAAGGCTAGGCCGGCACGCTGCGCTGCGTCACACAATTAAGTTACGCCGCCGGGACAATGCATAGGTTACACTGGCGGCATTATTGAGCACCTGATTTTACGGAGCCTTTGTATATGAGCATTAAACTGGGTGTGGTGATGGACCCGATCGCAGACATCGCCTTTAAAAAAGACACCTCACTGGCCCTGCTGCATGCCGCTCAGGAACGCGGCTGCGAACTCTTCTATATGGAGCAGAGCGACCTGTCGATCCAGAACGGCAAAGCCATGGGGCGCATGGCTCCTTTAAAGGTGGCAATGAATCCGGAGCACTGGTTCGACCTCGGTGACTACCGCGAGCAACCGCTGGCCGAGCTGAATATCATTCTGATGCGTAAAGATCCGCCATTTGACAGCGAATTTATTTACAGCACTTACATTCTTGAACGGGCGGAGCAGGAAGGGGTTCTGGTAGCC
Organism: Saccharospirillaceae bacterium; assembly: GCA_021208685.1. GTDB lineage: Bacteria > Pseudomonadota > Gammaproteobacteria > Pseudomonadales > Oceanobacteraceae > Venatoribacter. The sequence continues at coordinate 176,176 of JAJOJJ010000016.1, read as the reverse complement.
AATAAGCCACAAAGCCTGCGTGACTGTAATGAGAAGGTATTTGCCACGGCATTCCCGGAACTGATGAGCCCGACCATCGTTACCCGCCGCGCCGACCTGCTGAAGGCGTTTCACAAGGAGCATGGTGACGTTATCTTTAAACCACTGGATGGCATGGGCGGTTCTTCTATCTTCCGTTTGCGTGCCGATGATCCAAACGTCAGTGTGATTATTGAGACGCTCACCAGCCATGGCCACCAGCAAATTATGGCGCAGCGCTTTATTCCGGAAATCACGGCCGGGGATAAACGCATCCTGATGATTGATGGTGAGCCCGTTCCTTTCTGCCTGGCACGCATTCCGGCGCAGGGAGAGACCCGTGGCAATCTGGCGGCCGGCGGTCAGGGCGTAACCCAGCCACTGAGCAATGAGAACCGCGCCATCGCTGAAAAAATCGGCCCGGTTCTGAAAGAAAAAGGCCTGTATTTTGTTGGCCTCGACATCATCGGCAACAACCTGACCGAAATTAACGTCACCAGCCCCACCTGCGTGCGTGAAATCAGCCGCGATTCCGGCATTGACGTGGCCGGTCTGCTGATCGACTGCCTGCTGGCTAAGCTGACGCGATAGCGCTGAGGCAACACGCCCGCCAGCAGCACGGCAGAGGCCGCTGCACCGCAAACCACGGGGCAGCGGCTGCACGGTCTGAATATGGACAAATCCCCCCTGAGAGCGCAGACTTGCACCCGTTTTTCAGTCTTTAAACAGGTACTTCCGCACGCATGTCAGCCACCGCCGTGACCAGCTCCGATCGCTTGTCCTTCGCCCTGTTTCTGGCTCTGCTGATCCATGCCGTTGTTATTCTCGGCATCAGCTTCACAGCCAGTGACCGCGATAACCTGTCCAAGACGCTGGAAGTCACGCTGGCGACCTATAAAAGCGACAAAACGCCGGAAAAGGCCGATTTTATTGCTCAGGACAATCAGGAAGGCAGCGGCACCTCCGATGAAGCCCGTATGCTGACCACCGATGTCGAAGCCACCTTCCATGCCAACGAAATCAACGAAACCTCACCGCAGGAACAGCAGGCCAGCGCACCGCGTCAGGTACAGGGTAATCGCCAGCTGGTCACCACCAGTGGCAGCAGCCGTCATAAAGTGACCAGTGAGCAAGAACGCCGCGCCATGCAGGTCGACCTGCCCGACGGCCCGGAAAAAACCTTACTGGAGCGCAGCCTGGAAATGGCCAGCCTGGAGGCCAAACTGGATTCCCTGCGTCAGACCTATGCCAGGCAGCCCCGCATTCAGCGCCTGACGGCAGCATCGACGATGAAAGCCTCGGATGCTTATTATGTGAACAGCTGGCGGCGCAAAATCGAACAGATGGGCGCCCTGAATTATCCCCGTGAAGCGGAAAGCTGCTTTGACAATTGCCGCCTGCGCCTGCTGGTTGCGATTAACCCCGACGGCACCATCAACGAACTGCGCATTCTCGAATCATCCGGCAAAAAAGTCCTGGATGACGCCGCGCTGCGCATTGTGCGTCTGTCTGCGCCATTTGCCCCGTTTACCGAAGAAATGCGCAAGCAGACCGATATTCTGGAAATCATCCGCACCTGGCAATTCAAGGGCAACCGCTACATTTCGGACGCTAATTAATGCAACAACTGAACAGCCTGAAAAACCATCTGTTGATTGCCATGCCGCAACTGGAAGATTCCTGGTTTGCCGGCACCGTTACCTATCTGTGTGAACACAACGCCGATGGCGCCATGGGCATTGTGCTGAACAAACCTCTGCCGGTTACCTTTCACGAAATCTGCGAACAGCTGGACATCATCCGCTTACCCGGTATTGATCCGGGCATTTACGCCGGCGGCCCGGTCAGTCAGGAACACGGCTTTATACTGCACCGTCAGCAGGGCAACTGGGGGGCAACGCTGAACGTCACCGAACAGGCGCACCTGACCTCATCAAAAGATATTCTCAAGGCCATTGCCGCTGGTTCAGGCCCGCAGAATTACCGCCTGACGCTGGGTTACGCTGGTTGGGATGCCCACCAGCTCGACGAAGAAATACTGGCCAATTCCTGGCTCACCATTGAAGCCACCGAACATCTGCTGTTTGAAGTGCCCCACGACGAACTGTATCAGGCCGCACTCAGCCAGCTCGGCGTCAGTGCCGAATTTCTGAGTTCCGATGCGGGGCATGCCTGATGAGCAGCCCGGCACCGTCGGCGCGGGTTAAAACCCTGCTGGCGTTTGATTTCGGCACCCAGCGCATCGGTATCGCTACCGGCCAGCGCATCAGCGCCACCGCCCGCCCGCTGAACCCGCTTAAGGCCCGTGACGGCGTACCCGACTGGGACGTTTTGCAGCGCATTATTGATGAGTGGCAGCCCGATGCCTTTGTCGTTGGTCTGCCACTGAATATGGATGGCACGCCCAGCGACATGAGCCGCCGCGCTAAGAAGTTTGCCGGTCGTCTCGAAGGCCGCTTTCACCGTCCGTCGTTTACCCACGACGAGCGTCTGAGCAGTTACGAAGCCAAAGGCATGGTGATCGCTCAGGGGGGCAGCCGCGATTTTGGCGCCAACTCGGTGGACGGTATTGCCGCACAATTAATTCTCGAAAGCTGGATGGCGGCCTGGCCATTATCCGAAACGCCCCCTGTATAAAGGACGCGCTATGCATTTGCCCGATATCGAACACACCTGCACCGAGCTGGGCCAGCGCCTGGCGGCTTATCTGGAGCAGAACAACATTGAACAGCCACTGCTGGTTGGCATCCGCACGGGTGGCGTGTGGATTGCCGAACGCCTGCAGCAACAATTGCAGACGGAAGATGGCGTCAGCTCCCTCGACATCAGCTTTTACCGTGACGACTTTACCCGCCACGGCCTGCACCCTCAGGTCAAAGGCTCCGAGCTGCCGGACAGCATCGAAGACCGCCATATTATTCTGATCGACGACGTCGTAATGAGCGGCCGCACCATCCGCGCCGCCATGAACGAACTGTTCGATTATGGCCGCCCGGCCAGCATCAGCCTGGTCTGTTTGCTGGATATTGGCCGCCGCGAACTCCCTATCCAGCCAGACCTGTGCGGTGTCCGGCTGGAGCTGGAAGAAGGACAGCTGGTAAAACTGAGCGGCCCGGTGCCGTTAGAACTGAGCCTGTCCTGAAATTTCAGCTTAAACCCCAGCCCGAATGACTGAAACTTTGTGAGTAGCAACGCCATGACCACAGACCCAAGCCAGCTGCAGCTGACCGCCGACGGGCGTCTGAAGCACTTCCTCACCACCGAGGGCCTGAGCCGTGAACTCCTGACCGAGATTCTCGACACCGCCGATTCGTTTATCAGCACTCAGGAGCGGGACGTGAAAAAAGTCCCGCTGCTGCGCGGTAAAACCGTGGTCAACCTGTTCTTCGAGAACAGTACCCGAACACGTTCAACCTTCGAGCTGGCCGCCAAGCGCCTGTCAGCCGATATTCTTAACCTCGACATTGCCAAATCCGCGACCGCCAAGGGCGAAACCCTGATGGATACGCTGTGGAATCTCGAGGCCATGTATTCCGATATGTTCGTCGTGCGCCATGCCGATTCCGGTGCCGCCCACTTTATTGCCGAACACGTCACCCCCAACGTTGCCATCATCAACGCCGGTGACGGCCGCCACGCGCATCCGACCCAGGCCATGCTGGATATGCTCACCATCCGCCGCCATCAGGGTGCGATTGAAGGCAAAATCGTCGCCATCGTCGGCGATATCCTGCATTCCCGCGTTGCCCGCTCACAGATTCATGCGCTGCGTACCTTAGGTGCTGCCGAAATCCGCGTGATCGGCCCCGGCACCCTGCTGCCGCGCGATATCGAAGCACTGGGCTGCAAAGCCTACTACCGCATGGAAGACGGCCTGAAAGACTGCGATGTGATCATCATGCTGCGTCTGCAAAAAGAGCGTATGCAAAACGCCCTGCTGCCAAGCGAAAGCGAATTTTTCAAACTCTACGGCCTGACCGAAGAAAAGCTGACCTACGCCAAACCCGATGCCATTGTGATGCATCCGGGGCCGATTAACCGCGGCGTCGAGATTGAATCCAATGTCGCCGACGGCCCGCAATCGGTGATCCTCAATCAGGTCAGCTACGGTATCGCCGTGCGCATGGCGGTCATGGCGATGGCCATGAGTGGTCAGCAGCAGGAGCGTAACGAACTCGCCGAGCAACACAACGAACCCGGTCAGGAGGAGGCATAAACATGAGATACCTGCACATTGAAAACGCCCGCCTGATCGACCCGTCACAGAATCTCGATCAGGTCACCGATGTTTACATCGCCGAAGGACGCATCCACGCCATTGGCCACAAACCAGCGACCGGCGGTATTGAACACAGTATCGACGCCAGCGGCCTGTTACTGGTTCCCGGTCTGATCGATCTTGGCGCACATCTGGCTGAGCCGGGCTTTACCCATAAAGGCTCCATCGCCAGTGAAACGCGCGCCGCCTGCGCCAGTGGTTTTACCCATGTCTGCGCACTGCCGGACACCAAACCGGTGGCCGACAGCCCGGCGGTGATTCAGTTAATTCAGGAAAAAGCCGCCAAAGCCGGCTTTGCCAAAGTACTGCCACTGGGCGCACTGACTCAGGGCCTTGGCGGTGAGCAACTGGCCTCCATGTTCAGCCTGCGTGAAGCCGGTTGTGTGGCGCTGAGCAACGCCCGCGCACCGTTTAAAGACAGTTACGTGCTGCGCCGGGTGATGGAATACGCCGCGACTTACGATATACCGGTCTTCCTGAACCCCGATGACGCCGCGCTATCAGACGCGGGCTGTATGCACGAAGGTCCGACCGCCACCCGTCTGGGCCTGACCGGTATTCCGCAAACCGCCGAGACCATCGCTCTGGCGCAAATGCTGCTGCTGATTGAGCAGACCGGCGTACGCGCCCACATCAGCCAGATCAGCTGTGCACGCAGTGTGCGCATGCTGGCGCAGGCCCGCGAGCAGGGCATCCGCGTCAGCGCCGATACGCCGCTGGCCAACCTGATTTATACCGACGAAGCCGTTACCGGTTACAACAGCCAGTTCAATGTGCAGCCACCGTTGCGCAGCGAAAGCGACCGTCGGGCCTTGCTCGCCGCCGTTAACGCCGGTGAACTGGCCATCAGTTCCAACCATCGTCCGCACGAAGTGGCCGCCAAGAAAGCGCCTTTTGCCGATGCCGAGCCGGGCATGAGCATTTTTGATGGCTTCCTGCCTCTGGCGCTGCAACTGGTTGAACGCGGCGAGCTCGAATTAGCGGCTCTGATCCGCGCCACCAGCACACTGCCTGCAACCGTGCTTGGGCAGAATCAGTCACTGAGCGAAGGCAACTGGTTTAATGCTGCACTGATCAACCCAGACGCCGGACAAAGCTTCCGCCGCTCGACGCTGCTGTCCAAAGGGCGTAACAGCCCGGTGGCTGGCAAGACCTTAAAAGGCGCGGTTAACGCCGTGTTTATTGATGGCCGGAAAGTGTTTGGCTGAGAAGTAGCAAGCCAGCACACCGAACCATAAAAAAGCCGCAAATTCTGCGGCTTTTTTATCTGTGAAAAATCATGGCCCGTTCCAAGGCTGTGCGTGAGTGCCGGATTTGAGTGGGAACGGCTTTCAGCCGTGATCAAGGTGCACGCATTAAACCGCTTCCGCTTCGCTATAAATCCCCTGCACCGAATTCAGTGTATGCCAGTACAACACCGGGCCATTGGCCGTTGCCAGTTCATCACGCAAGGCCGCCAGCGCTTTAGCGGTGTAGGTGCATTCAGACTGCACAGTTAAACCATCGGCCCAGCGCTGCTTACGGAACCATTGCTCCGCCTGCTCACCGGCCGCCGAGGCAACGCCATAACCCTCGCCATAATACTGGTCGAGCAGCACCGGTGGCGGAATGTTGGATGGCGGAACTCCGCCCTGCAAACGCAGCAAATAATGGTGTGTCTGCTGCATTAATTGTTTCACCGTCGCCACAGTGCAGGCGGGAAAGGGGCCAAGATACGCAGGCGCCACGCGCACACCCACAACCCGCGATGACAGACCGGCAAGTGCCACGCCCAACGTCAGACCGGCTAAGGTCGCACTGGAACCCACCGGGCAGATAATGGTTTCAGGCACAGGGCATTCGCCCCGCTCAATCTGCTCACGTAATTCAAACGCAGCATCAATAAAGGCAATCACGCCCTGCAGCGACGAGCCACCGGCAAATACATATTCGGTCTGCTTGCGGTGTAATAGCCGGTCACGGATCTGCAGAGTATAAAAACGCAGCACGGTATTCAGCAGGCTGCCGCAATAACGGAGGGTCGCGTCATGGTGCTGCATCACCTGCCGGTTTTTTCTGACGGACGGACTATCCGGCTGATCGAACAGAAGAATCTCGCAATCCATGCCCAGCGCTTTACTGTGCACCGCACAGGCCACACCGTGATTGGTGCCGGTGCCGCCAAAAGTCAGCAGGCGGGTTTTTCCTTCTGCCCGCATTTTGCCGAAAATAAACGCCAGCTTGCGGCTTTTATTACCGCCATAAACCGCATTGGTTAAATCATCGTGTTTAAGCCAGAGTTGCGGCGTATCGAGGCTATGAGTAACAGGTGTCGGAATCTGCTGGCCGGGAATATCCGCCAGCGGAATGAGCTTCTGCAACGCAGGATAAGCTTTGAATAAGGGAGATAAAGACACCAGCAGACTCCGGCCAAAAGTGCATTGTAAGACGGTGGTGCAATATACCGCAGGTCTTACAATGCCAATGGTGCTGCCGATCAGAAATTAAAGGCAAAAATTAAGATCAGGAATTAAGGCCAGGGATAATCCGCGACCGGCAAGCCCATCGCCTGCAGTTCCGCCACCACAATACGGCGGTATTTCACCACATCGCCGACGTCCGTTTGCCTCAGCCTGGCCACTTCTTCCGCGCTGAACGGCTGGAAATTGGCCCGCAGGGAAGTCCCGCCCCAACGCTGCATGATGTAGTTCATCACCTCGGCAATTTCATTATCACTCAGACTGGCCCCCACCACGCCGGGTACGTGCATCAGGTATTCACGGCCGCGTTCGGTTTCGGCAAATGAGGCAACGTAATGATTAAAATCGGGAATACCGCCCGCCGGAGAACCTGCGCCATCCGGTCGATGGCAGCCCAGACAACGCAGCACATAGTTGGCCTGAGGGCTGAGTTCACCCTGCGGTGCCGGCGCTGGTTTTATCGGCGTAACAGCATCCGTCGCCTGAACATAACCGCTCAATCCGGCGGACAGTGCCAACAGCAGGCTGCCGCGCAATAACCAGCCATTAAGCGGTTTCACGCGCATTGGCGCGAATTTTTTATTGTGCATTTTTCCGTACTCCGCGCAGCTGGCTGTGAGACTGTGGCGTGCTGCGGGCCTGTTCCAGCACTTCGTCACTCAGCACGGCATTCAGACCGTTAAGATCGCCCAGCACATAGGCGGCCAGCGCTTTCATCTGTTCGGCGGTTAAATCCGCCTGCGCCGGCATCACCAGACCGTAATAACCGATGCCGTCCACTTCGATGGTGCCGGACAAACCGTTATTTAATACGCCCCAGAAATACGCCGGAGCCTGTTCCGCCAGTGCTGGCCACAGCAGGCTGTTCACCAGCGGCGGTGCCAGCCCCGGCGTGCCAATGCCACCCGGCTGGTGACAGGCCGCACAACGCTGATTAAACAGTGCTTCGCCATTATTCTCAGTTGCTCCGGCAGCAGACACCGGAGCCGCCAGCGCGGCTCCCAGTGCTGAAACCGTGAGCAGAGATAAGGTGAATGTTTTCAAAACCATCATCTCAGCTCCCGCCTCAGGCGTCTGCCATACCAACCAGCACAGCGACGGTGCAGTGATAACCCTGCGACGCATTGGCCATACACCAGTTAATGTCGTTATGCAGCCCCATGCGGTAGCCCGGACGCTCCCGTTCGCTGGTAAAGCAGAAGGTGCCGTTGCACTCCACTTTGCCGCAGCAATCGTTGTACGACACCAGATAGTCTTTATCGTCGTTCGGGTTACGGCAGGTGCCGACCCAGGAGACTTTGGACGCTTCGGAACCCGGTGGACAGCTGGTTAATGTGCCGCCACAGTCGTTGCACAGGTTGCCGTCCAGCGCGCAGTAGCGCCAGTATTCACAGGCGGTCGGATCATTCGGATCGGCCGGGGCTTCGTCTTCCGCGTCTCCCGCCCAGGCCTTGCCGGCATTACGGTCAAAGGGCAGCACCGGCAGCATGGCGCTGCCCAGCATCAGCATCCCGGCGCGGCTTAAGAAACTGCGGCGACTGCTGCGCTGTGCGACTTTGCGGGTTAAATGTTCGGTGCCTTTATCCAGGCCGGTTAATACGCTGTCGAAAAATCGTTTCATCATTATTTCTCTTGTTGCCTAAAAATCGTTGCCTACTGAGTGATGCTCAGGAGTGGTTTGCTCAGGAGTGGCTTGTTCAGGAATGCTGCTCAAGAAAACTCTGTACCGAGCCAACACCCATTTCCATGGCATTGAACAGACTCTCAAGCTGCTCGCGGCTGTTGATCAGACCTTTCGAGCGGATCACGCCCTGCTTATCCATCAGCACCGCAAACGGCAGGCGCGATACGCGGTAGCCCAGCCCCAGTTCGGTCGACAGCACGTATGGAAAATCCTGCAGACCGACGTGCTGAATAAAGCGCTGGTGTTTTTCTTCTTCGCCATCGGAAGCCAGCACCACATCCAGCCAGTCTTTCTCACTGGCTTTTACCGAGCGCAGAATCGGCAGCAGTTTTTTACATACCGGACAGGTCGGCGACAGGAAAAATACCAACATGGCTTTTTCTTTATCGCGGCCAATATGCACCGCGCCACCGGTCAGGCTGTTAAGGGTAAAGGCCGGGGTTAAATCACCGACTTTCGGCCCGGAGTCATTCATCAGCGCACCCATCGGCGCGATACGTTCAAACAACACGCCGATCTGGCGGGCCAGCACAAAAAAGGCGAGGGCCAGCGCGATAACGGCTACAAATAAAAATGCGACAGCAAAATACACAGCAGTCATAACGACCTCTTAAATTCGTTTCAGTGAGTTGGCCATTTCACGGATGGCCAGCAGGTTGGCGTTCACCTGCTCAAACAACAGGAAAACCAGCCACATAAAAACAGCAGCAGCGATGGCCACCACCACTTCGGCGCTTTGCAGTGCTTCCGGCAGACCGAGCAATGGCAGCAGAGCGAAGACCATCAGCAGCGCATTACGCAGCAGCAGGGTTTTGCCCAGCCGTTGCGGAGTACCACCACAGCCGCACTCGATGCGGGTATGACCGCGACGGATATTGATGCCCATGGCAATGGCATAGCCGCCCAGCAACAGCGCCGCCAGCACCAGTCCGGCAGCACGGCTGGCGCTGAATAACAGCATCAGCACCAGTGCGCCTTCGAGCGCCAGCAAGGCAGCGGCCACGGGCTTAACCAAAGCTTCCGGCAGCAGATCGTAGTCGGCGACAAACCCCTGGAATTCGAGGAAATCCAGTGCTTTGTGCAGCGCTGCGCGCAGAAATACCAGCAAGGTAAAGACCAGCAGCGTGAGGCTCGCCAGTGGCAGTAACTCAGTCATGAGACACCGCCAGCGAGGTGGTCCAACCGGATTTCTCGTCGGAAGCCGCCTTCTCAAACATAAAGTCGCCCGCGCTGCTCAGCACGTACTTGTCGAGGGTTTCGTCTTCTTCATTGGCGCCGAACAGCACCGGGGTTTTACCCTCAGTCACACTCAGTGCCACCATATGCGGCGCCGGAGAACGGCTGATGAGTTTTTTATTCTTCAGACTGTAGGCCCAGATTTCCTCAGAGCCGTTTTTATGGCTGCCGTCATAAGCGCCTGAATGCATCAGCATAAACACCATATCCAGTGTGGCGCTGTAGGCCGTAATGGCATAACCACCCGGAGCCCAATCGCCTTCGATACCCGCATTCACCTGCAGTTTTTCTTTGATTTTGACGGTTTTGCCGCTGTCATCAGCGAGGTAAAGCGCACCGCCGAAGGTGGTCAGGATCAGCTCACCGTTTTTACGGCGTTCGCTGTGGATATAAATCGGGTCGGCATCCACATCGAATAATTTGCCCGATGCCTCAACGCTGTATTCCTTGCCCTTTACCGTGAAGGTTTTCAGCTGGCCGGTGCCGCAAGGCGTGCTGAAACTGGTGCCTTTCAGGGCCGGGTAAACGCCGTAACATCCCGGAGTTGGCACTTCTGTAATCACTTCACCGGCGGCAATATCAATGACCGAAACCGAGGTGGCCGGCGTGGCATTCTGCACATACAGCAATTTTTCGTCGGCGCTTAACTCCAGCAGCTGGGTCATGCCAATGGCTTTTACGGCTTTATTAGGCACGATGATTTCTTTCTTACGGCTCAGGGTGTCTACGTCGTACACCTGAACCACGCTTTCCACCGGGCCATAGGTTATGCGTTTGGCAAAGTCGGACAGCACGTAAACGGTTTTACCGTCTTTCGAGACTTTCATCTGCGAGGTAATCCCCGCCGGCATCGAGCCTTTATAGTGCAGGTCATCCTGAGCGAAGACGTGAATCTGGCTGGCGCCCCCCCAGGCAGCTTCGTTCATAAACACATTCGGCCCGGGCTGAATGGTTTTCTCGACCGTAAAAACTTCCGGCTTAAAGGGCTCTGCCTGCGCCACCGGCATCACCGCCGACAACAGCAGGGTTGTCATACAGGCCGCCAGCGGTGCCGGAGTGAATACGCGGCGGGACAGGTTTCTGGTTTTACTTTTTTGCTTGGTTAACGTCATGGTTTGCAGCTCTCGTTGTGAGTCTGCAGGAGTGAAGAGCAGCGCCCATGCCAATGCCTGAACGCGGCGGCAAAACATAACCGGAAATGCATACTTCAAGAGGCGAATGCTGACAATCTGATCAGAATTGTTACGTCCTGTTAGCGCCCATCATTAACGATAAAGCCGTCAGCACTATAAAGACGCGCCAACCCATAGCCCCGGCGTTGTTCTGGTGCGCATGCTCACCGGCCGTGAAGCCCTACCCGAAATCCCGGCCATGGGGTATCCTGCGACCTCTGAACGCGGGGGATGTTATGAGTAACTGGCTTGATGCCGTAAAGTGGGACGCCGATGGCCTGGTACCAGCCATTGCGCAGGATTATCAGACCGGCCGTATCCTGATGATGGCCTGGATGAACCGGGAAGCACTGGCGCTGACCGTGCAGGAAAACCGCGCCATCTACTATTCCCGCTCGCGCCAGCAACTGTGGCGCAAAGGCGAGTCGTCCGGCCACGTGCAGCAGCTGCACGAAGTGCGCCTCGACTGTGACGCCGATGTCATCACCCTGCAGGTGGAACAGATTGGCGGTATCGCCTGTCATACCGGCCGCGAAAGCTGCTTCTACCGGGTTTATCAGAATGGCGAATGGGTCAGCGTTGATCCGGTGTTAAAAGACCCGAAAGATATTTATTGATGCCACTTAATGAAACTGAAACAGCTATGAGCGATATACTCTCCGCCCTCGGCGATATCCTTGAAGAGCGTAAAAAAGCGGCCGCCGATTCATCGTATGTGGCCAGTCTGTATCACAAGGGTCTGAACAAGATTCTGGAGAAGGTCGGCGAAGAAGCCACCGAAACCATTCTGGCCGCCAAAGACGCCGAAACCAGTGGCGATAACAGCAATGTTATCTACGAAACCGCCGACCTGTGGTTTCACACGCTGGTCGCGCTGGCCAAGCTGGGCGAGCGCCCGGAAGCGGTTATTAACGAACTGGCACGGCGTTTTAATATGTCCGGCCTGGAAGAAAAGGCGTCCCGTACGCCCAAGTAAACCGGTACAGACCAGAGAACTGAGAGATTGAGTATGCCGGACTGTCTGTTTTGCCAGATCGTCGCCGGAAAAATTCCGGCCAGGGTTGTTTATGAAGATGAGCAGCTGCTGGCGTTTCACGATATTGCGCCCAAAGCGGATACCCACCTGCTGGTTATTCCCAAGCGCCATATCGTCAACCTGAATGATCTGAGCGACGCTGACGCCAGCCTGATGAGCCATTTAATGCTCAGCCTGCCGGTCATTGCCCGTACTCAGAATCTGGCTGGCTTCCGCACCATTACCAATACCGGTAAAGAAGGTGGGCAGGAAGTTTTTCATATGCACTTTCATATTCTGGGCGGCGATCAGCTGCCCGGCTTCTGATGTCATTTTTAATTTAAGAATAAGAGGATTTTCCTATGCTCGGCGGAATCAGTATCTGGCAATTATTAATCGTTCTGGCCATCGTTATTATGATTTTCGGCACCAAGAAACTACGCAACCTGGGCGGTGATCTGGGCGGTGCGATCAAAAACTTCAAAAAAGCCGTTAATGAAGATGGCAGCGCAAAAGCCGACGAAGACGAGAGTAAAGAACCGGCCAAAACGCTGGAACATAAAGAAGGCGTGCAGAAAGACGCCGAATTCAAAAGCACCAGCAAAGACCAAGATAAAATCTGATGTTTGATATCGGTTTTCTGGAATTAATGGTGGTAGCCATTCTGGGCCTGCTGGTGCTCGGCCCGGAACGCTTGCCGAAAGCAGCGCGTACGGTTGGCCTGTTTCTTGGCCGTATGCGCCGCACCATGAGCAATATCCAGGATGATCTTGAGCGCCAGGTCCGCACCGAAGAATTACGTGAAAAGCTGAAAGACCCCTATGCCACGTTTCTCGATGACGATTCGCCATCGGCTAACAGCATTCAGCCCAGCCCCAAAGCAGAAACACTGACGGACAATAAACCTGCAGGCACTGTTCTTCCGCAACAGCCGGGTCCGCAACAGCCTGCTACTCATATCAAACCCGATAATACCGATGCGTCATCATGACCGATCATGAACAACCCCTGATTGCCCACCTGATCGAACTGCGCAACCGTTTGCTGAAATCGGTACTGGTGGTATTGGTGCTGTTTCTTGGCATGTTTTACTTTGCCAACGACCTGTACCTGATTCTGGTCAAACCGCTGTCCGTATTACTGCCCGACAGCGGCAATATGATTGCTACCGGCGTTGCCTCGCCTTTTCTGGTGCCGTTTAAACTGACACTGGTGCTCGCCGTATTACTGGCGGTGCCTTTTCTGCTGCATCAGGTATGGAGTTTTATTTCTCCCGGTTTGTATCAGCACGAAAAGAAATTCGGCATCCCGTTACTGGTCTCCAGCGTTATCCTGTTTTACACCGGCATCGCCTTTGCCTATTTTGTCGTGTTGCCGCTGGCGTTCGGTTTTTTTACCGCCGCCGGACCAGAAGGCATTTCCTTTATGCCGGACATCAGCAATATTCTCGATTTTATTCTTAAAATCTTTTTTGCCTTTGGCATCGCCTTTGAGATACCGATTGCGACTTTTCTGATGGTACTCAGCGGCATTACCACCGTTGCTGCCCTGACAGAAAAGCGCCCTTATATTTTTGTCGGCTGTTTTGTTGTCGGCATGCTGGTCACACCTCCGGATGTGATTTCCCAGACCATTCTGGCCGTACCGATGTGGCTGCTGTTTGAAGCCGGCGTACTGGCCTCGCGGCTGATTAAAAAGCCGCTGGAAGATGGCGAAGAGAAAACTCAGGGAAGCTGATCGTCTGGTTTCATTGAAAATAAGAGCGGCCATTGTTCAGGGGTGTTTAATGGCCGTTTTTCAGGGTTGAGAATTAACCCGACAGGCACGGCCAAACCCTTTCGGCAGATCGGTGCAGCACGGGTTAATGGGTGTAAAGCCGCGACATCAATCAGCCTGTTCAGGCCACTCATTGCTGGTAATCTGACAGACCTTTCAAAAACGATAAGGCCTGTTCTGCAGTAAATTCCTGTGGCAGAAATTCGTTCTTGCCAAGCTCATTTAATAATCGATAAAAGTGATCGGATGCCGGGGCAAATCCCATATTCCAGTCGGGAAAAAAGGGCGCAGTTATAGCATCGTAACTGATGATGACAACCTGATCGTGACGCGGATCATCGGCGATTTCCAGATAGAGCTCATTAACATCCTCCCGGTCACCTTCAAGGACCTGCAGAAAGTATTTCTGTTCGTAACACAGCATGCCACACACACTGATACTGCGGTTGTGCGCACGCGCGACTTCCAGAATGCTCTGAATATCCAATAAAGACATATCGCGCGTGGCGACGGAGTAGTAGACGAGACGAACCAGCATAGACCGCCCTCCATATAACTGAAAAGTACATATCTGATGGTGACAATACCAGAGCGATATATACAGCCAATGCATTCAGACTAAGCTGAGTGTAGTCCATTCAGAGATATCGCTATGTCATTGTCATCCACCGTTTCTTTCTGGTCTGCATTGGGTGCACTGCCATCATTGCCAGACCCGTTGCTGTCGTCATCGATGGCGCCAGCTCCGGTCGGTGATATCACAGAGGATCATCTGCGCACATTGAAAAAGTGGCTGCGCAAGCAGTGGGATTTACCGGTTCTGATCTTGGTTCTGGATGGTGTTCACAGCGAAACTCAGCTGAATCTGGTGCGCTATTTCCGTGAAGAACTGAACAATCAGCGCACGCGCCTGATTTGCTTTGCTGCTCCGGCATTGCGCCATCATTTGCTCAGTCAGTTATGGACCTGGCGCATCCAGAATGTGTATTCGTACGACGATCTTGAACCGGGGTTATTGTCCTGCATTCTGCATGCTGAATGGCAACAGTATCAGGCTGATGAACATTCGCGCATCAGCCGTAACAGCGAGCTGGAGCTTCTGACCTGGCTGGCGCGGATGAACCGGGCCACGTTCATCGGGCAGGAACAATTAGCCGAGCTTGCCACGCTGCTGACCTCGCTGACCCATGCGGACCGCCTGTTGCATCTGGATAAGGACGCAACACTGCTGGGGATTTATCCTGCCAATCAGCCATTGTCATCCGCCTGGTCTGAATTTGCGCGCACAATGTCTGAGGTTCCGATGAGTCAGGAGCAACTTATTGTATTGCAATTACAGCGTGATTTACCGCTGCATCAGATGGCCAGCACGTTGTGTGAGCATGACATCACCGCCAGCATTATCATTCCTGTGCGCTGTTATCAGCAGATTACCGGCTACTATCTTTTGCTGCTGAGCGAATCATCCGTGGCGATGCTGGATGTTGCTCGTATGAGTCTGCTGGAAAAAACCATGGAGCAGGTAAGAACACAACTGGAACGTCAGCAATCCGAGAATCGTCTGAAAAACCAATACCAGCGTTTGCGCAATACATTATCCCGCCTTCATCAGACGCAGGAGCAGCTTTATCATGCTGAAAAGCTCTCATCGATTGGTCAATTGGCTGCCGGTATCGCGCACGAAATTAACAACCCCGTATCGTATGTTATGAGCAATTTTGGCCCGCTGGATGAATATATCCAGACCATGAGCAAATTGCTGACACTGCACGATCAGTTTATCCACGCGATGAACGAAGGCGATGCGCAGATGGGTAATCAATTGCGGGAAGCCATTTCACAGGAGCGCGAAGCGGCTGATTTTGAATTTATGATGGAAGATATTTTTTCATTGGTTCGTGATTCCAGAAACGGTCTGATGCGCGTGACCGATATTATTCATAATCTCCGAACCTTTTCCCGCCGTGATTCACTGGAGATGGTTGATATTGATTTATGCACCTGCATCAGAAGCGCAGTCAAAATTATGCAGTATCAGTTGAATGGTATTGCCAAAACCGAGCTGGATATTCCTGACAGAGCGGATATCCAGGGCAATGAAGGCATGATCGGTCAGGTTCTGATCAACCTTATTCAGAATGCCGTCCATGCGATGGATGCCGGAGGAATACTGAGAATAAGCCTGGCCCTGCAACAGGCGGAATGGCGGCTGTCGGTATGTGATAACGGTTGCGGAATTCCCGACGACATCCGCGACAAAATATTTGATCCGTTTTTTACCACCAAGGAAGTCGGTAAAGGAACCGGACTGGGCTTATCGACATCGTACAGCATTATGAAACGTCATCATGGCCGTATTGAGATTGAAAGCCAGCCCGGCGAAGGCACCTGTTTTATGCTGTTTTTCCCAACACAAATGCCTTCTTAAAAAGCAGACAGCGCTTATGATTTAACAACAAGATAATCAATATATTCATCGCGCAGCGTACGTTTCTGCAGTTTTCCCGTCGCTGTGTGCGGCAGCTCTTCAACAAATATAATGTCATCCGGCAGCCACCATTTGGCGACCCGGCTTTGCAGAAAATCATAGATATCCTGTTTATCGATATCGCTTTCTTCGCTTTTTACAATAAACAGTAACGGCCGTTCATCCCACTTCTGATGACGCACGCCAATGACGCAGGCTTCTTTTACATCCGGGTGTCCTACCGCCGCGTTTTCCAGATCAATACTGGAAATCCATTCGCCACCGGATTTCACTACGTCTTTGGCGCGGTCAACAATCTGCAGATAACTGTTCGCATCAATCACGGCGATATCACCGGTATCGAACCATTGCTTGCCATCGGCATCGATAAAGAACGAATCCGGCTTTTCATTTTTATAATACGCCGTTAATACCCAGGGGCCACGCACACGTAAATAACCGCGGGTTGTTCCATCATGCGGCAGTGGCTGATCATCCTCGCCAAAGATTTCCAGCTCGATACCAAACATTGGCCGGCCGGCGGTGGTCTGCAGACGATAGCGTTCATCGTCGCTCATTTTCTGCATCGCCTTGGTGGGCGCACCCAGTGTCGCCAGCGGTGAGGTTTCGGTCATGCCCCAGATTGGTAATAAATACACGCCATAGTCTTTATCCAGCGTTTCCACCAGCGATTTGGGTGAGGCTGAGCCGCCAACGCCAACGGTTTTAACCGAATCCATGCGTTTATTGTTGCGCTTTAAATAATCAATTAATCCCAGCCATACCGTAGGCACACCCAGCATTAAATCCACGTCGGCCAGTTCGATTAATTCATGCAGACTCTGGCCATCCATACCGTCACCGGGCAGCACCAGCGTCGCACCACTCATCGGCGCGATATACGGCATGCCCCAGGCACACACGTGATACATAGGCACAACCGGCATCACCACGGAATCCGCCGATACATTCAGCGCATCCGGATTACGGCTGGCATAGGCATGCAGCACCGTGGAGGCATGGGAATAGAGCACGCCTTTAGGGTTTCCCGTAGTGCCCGAGGTGTAACAGAGGCCAGAGGCGGTATCCTGAGGAAAGCGCGGCCATACCAGTTCACTGCTGTGCGCTGCGATCAGCGTTTCATAATTGATGGTATCGGGCAGACTGGTTTGCGGCATCTGGTCGGCATCAATCATAACGATAAAGCCTTTTACCGAGGTTAATTTATCCGCCACCGGCTCCAATAATTTTGCGAAGCACGCATCCAGAAAAACATAGGTATCTTCTGCGTGCTGAATAATGTATTCAATCTGCTCGGTGTACAGCCGCGGATTCACGGTATGACAAATAGCGCCGATACCGGAAATTGCGTAATAACATTCAAAATGGCGGTAACCGTTCCAGGCCAGCGTCGCCACCCGGTCACCAGGCTGAACCCCCAACGCCAGTAATGCATTCGCCAGCTGCTTACTGCGCTTTAATGCATCGCGATAGGTATAGCGGTGAATGTCTCCTTCCTGCCGGCGACTGATAATTTCACGCGCACCATGATGCGCGGCAGCGTATTCCAGCAGGTCAGAAATAATGAATGGCTGGATCATCATCTGGCCGGTGGCGGCCGCAAACGTGGTGAGTGACATAATCGGTTCCCTGTCCGTTCTTTGTAGCTAGCTTAATAAGATGCCCGCAAAGCTACCAGCAGGAAATGAAGCATTATTGACAATGAGCGGGGAAAGGGTAGTTTGGCTAAGCGCTCACAGGCTGTTCACCGAACCGGCGTATGCTGACGGCGGCTACCGATATTATTCGTCGTATTTATTATGTTTTAAGACAACAGGTGCCGTATGCGTTTTTTTGATCGTGCCATCATACTCGCCTTATTCCTTTCTCCCGCTCTGAGCCAGGCCAGCTGCAATCTGCGTGTAGGCTGGGAAAACTGGCATCCCTACATTTATGAAGAACATGGCGCGATGAAAGGTATCGAATACCAGTATCTGATGGCACTGGCTGATGCTGCTGACTGCCGGCTGGTGTTTGTCGAGCTCCCATGGATACGTGCCCTGCAGGAACTGGAACAGGGAAACATTGACGTTTTGTACGGTGCCAGCCATTCGCCGGAGCGGAATCGCTTTGCGACATTCAGCCGACCTTACCGCCATGAAGAAATGGTATTGGTAACACATCAGCGCCGGATGACCACGGATTTCAGCGACTGGGCACCGCGTAACCGTATTGGATTAATTCGTGGTTTTCAGTATCCGTTTGAAATTGAACGCATTCTTGCCGGAATGCCTGAGCCGCAGAAAACCATCGTCAGTGCTGATGACCAATTACTGATGATGATTCTTGCTGACCGGATTGATGGCTACCTTGTTGAGCGCATCGTCGCGGACTGGCAACGGCAACAAGCCGCCAATACCCTTCAGATCACCACGATTGCCGGTGCCGAACAGGAGCCTATGCATCTGATGCTGAGCAAACAACTTCCGGATACTGTATTAACCGATATAAATTCCGCCATCGAATCCATCGATTACCCTGTGACCAACACGGATATACCGTTCTGACGTATCCGGAAAGGACTCCCTGATGTACCTGATTATTCAGATGATTACCCTGTTTTTACTGCTGTTCTGGCCCATAATTATGATGATGTCACCCATGGCATTTGATGCACCGGGCTCAGAAAATAACCGCGAACACATCATCGGAATGATGGTCTTCCTCTGTTATCCCATTCTGTTGTGTGCACTGTACTGGATATTCGATGCCAGACTGTTTGGTATTTCTGGCCGAGCTCTCACGCTGGCTGCTGCGGTGATGGTTGTATTGGCACTCGGAGTATCCGGTTATGGTTCGCTGCTGAAAAACGCATTAAGCGGTATTGCCAGCAGCGGTTATTCCAAGGTCAATAATCGGGTGTATTACAACGCCAGCCCGGTCGCCGCAGCCGACAGTGCAACCTTTGAAGTGCTGGGCAACCGTTATGATTCCAACGGGTATGCACGCGATAATAAGCAGGTGTATTTTCGCGGCGAACGGCTGGCGGATGCCGACGCTGCCTCTTTTCATCCGATGGACAGTGACCAGGAATACTGGGCTGATAACCAACAGGTTTACCTTAATGGCAAAGCCGTCCCCGGTGCTGACCCGACGCAGTTCAAACGGGTGGAGGATGCCTGGGGCAATCCGTCTGGCTATGCTCTTTCCGGCACCACGCTGTATTACGGTACTGAACGTATTGGCGAAGTAACCCCCGATGAAGTCAGTATTATTACGCCCGCCATCGCCAAAGACCGTGAGCGGATTTATTACCTGGGAAAGATGATATTACCGATGGCCGATGCGCCAAGCTTTGTGCTGCTGCCCGATACCGATGGCTACGCCCGTGACCACTCAGCCGTCTATGATCTGATCGGTGACCGTTCAGCCCCCATTGCCGGAGCCGATCCGCAAACCATGAACGTTCTGAATCGCGGTTATCTGAAAGATGCCAACCGTATTTATCATCGCGAGGGCTACGAGCCGACCGAGATACTGCACGATGTCGATTACGACAGTTTTGTAGTCACCGACTGGGACGACGAAACCCAGTCCGAAGCCCGTGACCGTTATGCGTTGTATATGAACGGCAGGGTTGTAAAGCAACTCGCCGAAAAAGCCGCACCATAATGTGCTGAATAAAAAAGGACAGCCTTAGCTGTCCTTTTTTATTATCCGGATTTCACTCCCCGGCAAAAGCCATGCTTAAGCACGCTCTACCGCCAGAGCAACCCCCATACCGCCACCGATACACAGGGTTGCCAGACCTTTTTTCGCATCGCGGCGGATCATTTCATGCAGCAGCGATACAACAATACGGCAACCTGATGCGCCAATCGGGTGACCCAGTGCAATCGCCCCACCGTTCACGTTCACGTTATCCGCGTTCCAGCCCAGACCTTTATTCACCGACAGAGCCTGCACCGCAAAGGCTTCGTTGGCTTCCACCAGATCCAGATCGGCCAGAGTCCAGCCAGCTTTTTCCAGACACTTTTTAGTGGCCGGAATCGGGCCTGTGCCCATGATTTTAGGATCCACACCGGCATTCGCATAGGCTTTGATGGTGGCCAGAATCGGCAGCCCCAGCGCTTCGGCCTTTTCACGGCTGGCCAGCATCACGGCGGCGGCACCGTCATTCAGGGAAGAGGCATTACCGGCGGTCACTGTACCGTCCTTTTTGAACGCCGGACGCATTTCCGCAAGCCTGGCGGCCGTGGTGCCGGCGCGCGGGTTCTCATCGGTATCGAATACTCTGGGGTCGCCCTTGCGCTGAGGAATGATCACCGGCGTGATTTCGTCTTTGAATGTACCGGCAGCAATCGCGGCCAGTGCTTTTTCCTGTGAAGCGGCGGCAAAGGCATCCTGCTCTTCACGGCTAATCTGATATTCATCGGCGATATTTTCGGCGGTGATGCCCATGTGGTAATCGTTAAACGCATCCCACAGGCCATCGACGATCATGGTATCGACCATGTTCCACGGCCCCATGCGCTGACCGTTGCGTGAGTTTGGCAGAGCATGAGGTGCATTGGACATAGACTCCTGACCACCGGCAATAATCAGATCGGCATCACCGGCTTTAATCGCCTGAGCCGCCAGATGGAGTGCCTTCAGGCCGGAGCCACAGACTTTGTTGATGGTCATCGCGGGTGTCGTGTCGGCCAGGCCACCTTTAATGGCCGCCTGACGCGCCGGATTCTGACCGGCAGCCGCCGTTAAGACCTGGCCCATCAGCACTTCATCAACTTCCGCCGGGTTAATCCCGGTTTTTTCCAGCAGTGAACGGATTACCGTCGCACCCAGATCCACAGCCTGAACACTGGCCAGAGAGCCGGCAAAGGAACCAATAGCGGTACGGGTCGCGGCAACAATTACTACGTCGGTCATAGACATTCTCCAGAATATGAGGGCCTGCATTGAGTAACACAGTGAGGATGACGGCTTCATGAACCAGCCACCGACTCAGTCTTATGGCTGATGCTTATCCTCTTTGTCGACGCGGAACAACCAGACGCCGGGCAGGTGCAGGCGCGCCATTATACCCGAAAGATGGCCGAATACTGTCCGCCATTGGTGCAGGTCAGGAACAGACGTTGTGCGGATCAGGCCAAAGGGGACACCTCGGCAGAGGACTGTAAGCGCAGCGAATCAGGCCTCGCGGTCCGCGCGATCGAGGGCACCGACATCCAGAACCGGTGAAGCATCAATGTGCTGAGCATCCATCATGTAGGCAACCCGTTCGAGTGAGCTGAGGATCATCGTCTGCTCCCAGTCGTGCAGATCCTGATACTGCTGCACAAAACTTTCCTGCAATGGTTTTGGGGCGTTCAGCAACACGGCATCCGCCTCCGGCGTCAGACAGACGTAGACTTTGCGTTTATCGGCGCTGCCACGTTCGCGCTTCACAAAGCCGCGTTTTTCCAGCCGGTCGATAATGGTCGTCACCGTTGCCTGCGACAGACTGACCCGCTGAGCCACCTCACCCACCGTTAATTCGGTGTGCTGACGCAGTAACTGCAGAATCAATAACTGCGGGGCCGTCAGACCAGCAATCTTGCTCAGCTGGCGTGAGTGCAGATCGGTGGCGCGGATAATACGGCGCAGGGCAACCAGTACTTCATCGTAACGGTTCATGTCAGGGTCCGGGTCATTCTGATAAGCCCGGATTCTAACATCGTTAGTGTTCAAAGCATTCATAATCCATCCCCTCCGGTGATTCACCGAGCTATTGCGGATTCAGTGCCGCTGGTAAAGCACGATTCTGCTCGCAAGCACCGGCCACCGAATGCGGCCACTGCGGTGGCGAAGCAATGCCTGATGTATCGGGCCCTATGATTTTCCGGCGCGAATCAGCAACGACGCAACGGACTCACCGTGATACTCCGGAGGCAGGCTACGGCCGTCTCCGGTGCTGACGCCCTGCGGCGCCGGTTCCGACAGGGGTCTTCTGCTCAGCATGCTTACCCTTTGGCTTCATCCATTATTATTTAGGGTTGTAAATAGATTAGGGCGATGCTAAGTTATTTAGGACTCTAAGTAAATGGCAGTTGCCGTAATGATGATTTCATAGCCGTGATGGATGGAATTCCGGCTGAAATACTCGGTACGTGGCAGCTGAAAGAAAAAAATGGATACATTTTCGACAGAATCGTCAGAAAATAACATTACAGATCAAACAATTATTACCTTCAGGAAGCCGGCAGCGACCGACGGCCATGCCGTTTTCTCTCTGGTTAAGCGCTGCAAGCCTTTAGATGTCAATTCAATGTACTGCAACCTGTTGCAGTGTTCGCACTTTGCCGACACGGCCATCGTGGCAGAACAGAACGGTGACATGATCGGCTTTATTTCCGGTTATCGCCTGCCACACCAGCCCGATACGCTGTTCGTCTGGCAGGTTGCCGTCGATGACAACGCACGCGGCCAGGGTCTTGCCAGCCGCATGTTGCACGCGCTGCTTAAGCGCCATCAACACGTTGTGCATCACCTGCACACCAGCATCACACCGGGCAACGATGCCTCGTGGAACACCTTCCGTCGCCTGGCCAGCAGCCTTGGCGCCCCTCTCCATACCAGCGAGCTGTTTAACCGCGAACGCCACTTCGGCGGTGCTCATGACAGCGAAACCCTGGTTCATATTGGTCCCTTCATGCTTTTTGCACAGGAGTAAAAACACCATGGATATTTATCACGAACTCGAATCCAACGTGCGTGGCTACTGCCGCTCTTTTCCGGTGACATTCACCCGGGCACAGAACGCCATCCTTACGGACAACGAAGGCCATGAATACATCGACTTCCTCGGTGGCGCCGGTACGCTGAACTACGGCCACAACAACCCTGTGTTTAAGAAAGCTCTGCTGGAATACATCGGGTCAGACAACATCACCCATGGTCTGGACATGCATACCGAGGCTAAAACGGCGTTTCTGCAAAGCTTTAACGAGCGCATCCTTAAGCCGCGTAACATGAAATATAAGGTGCAGTTTACCGGCCCGACCGGCACCAATGCGGTGGAAGCGGCACTGAAAATTGTGCGCAAAAATACTGGCCGCCAGACCATTGTGTCGTTCACCAATGGTTTTCACGGGGTCACTCAGGGCGCGGCGGCGGTAACCGCCAATCAGTACTACAAAAACGCCATCGGCATGCCGCTGCCGGGTGTGCAGTTTATGCCGTACGACGGTTACCTCGGCGATTTCAATACGCTGCACTATTTTGAGAAAGCGTTACAGGATGGCTCTTCAGGTCTGGGCCACCCGGCGGCCGTGATCGTTGAGTGCATTCAGGGCGAAGGCGGGCTGAACAGTGCTTCTGCCGCCTGGATGCTGGGCCTGCAGGCGTTGTGTAAGCGCTACAACATGCTGCTGATTGTCGATGACATTCAGGCCGGTTGTGGTCGCAGCGGTACCTTCTTCAGCTTTGAAGAATTCGGTATCGAGCCGGACATTATTACCCTCTCCAAATCCCTCAGCGGCTACGGCCTGCCAATGGCGATTGTGCTTTTGAAAGAAAAACTCGATACCTGGAAGCCAGGCGAGCACAACGGTACCTTCCGTGGTAATAACCATGCCTTTATTACCGCCCGCATGGCGCTGGAAACCTACTGGGCTGATGACCGTTTCAGCCAGAGCGTGACGAAAAAAGCGCAGCTGATCCGCAGCCGCCTGAAAGAAATTCAGGCTGAACACGGTGGCCAGATGAAGCACAAAGGGCGCGGCATGATGCAGGGTCTGGAATGCGTGAATGGTCAGGTTGCCAGCCGTATTACCGAGCTGGCGTTCAGACGCGGCCTGATTATTGAAACCAGTGGCTCCGACGGCCAGGTGGTAAAAATCCTGACGCCGCTGACCATCGGAGAAGACACCCTGAAAGCCGGCCTTGGCATTCTTGCCGGGTGCATCGGCGATGTGATGGCCGAACAAATCTCCAAAGCGTCCTGAGCGCGCTCGCCTGAAAGAATCGCCTGCCGCCGGGAAATCCGGCAGGCGGTTTATTTAACCGATACGGGTAAAAAATGATGATCGTAAGAACACTGGAAGAATGCGAAAACTCCTCACGCAATATCAACGGCGGTAACTGGAAAAGTGTACGCATGCTGCTGAAAGAAGACCGTATGGGCTTTTCTTTTCACATCACAACCATCCTGGCCGGTACCGAAACGCCCATCTGGTATCAGAATCATCTTGAATCGGTGTACTGCATCAGCGGCGAAGGCGAAATCGAAACCACCGCAGACGGCAAGGTATATCCGATCAGGCCCGGCACACTGTATGTGCTCGACAAGCACGATCAGCACCTGCTGCGTGGTTTCAGCGATATGCAGATGGCCTGTGTCTTTAATCCACCACTTATCGGCAACGAGGTGCACGACAAAGACGGTGTTTATGCACTGGATGCCGCCCCTCTGAACGCCTGAACTGACCCAGAAAGGAGACCCCATGACTCTGCATACGGTAGAAAAAATCGGCGGCACATCAATGAGTCAGTATCAGGATGTTCTGCACAATATCTGGCTGCGCCCATACCGGCACCGGACGCTGGGCGAAACCCTGTACCAGCGTGTATTTGTGGTTTCTGCTTACGCCGGAATCACCAATGGGCTGCTCGAACATAAAAAAAGCGGCGAACCCGGCGTGTATGCCCTGTTTGCCGAAATGGACGAAAATCGTCCGTGGCAAGACAAACTGCAGGACGTACTGAACAGCATGCTGGCCATCAACACTGAGATGTTTGCGCACGACAGCATGATGCAGAAACGCGCCGATCAGTTTATTCAGCAACGCATTCAGGATGTGCGGGAATGCCTGAAACACCTTGAAGCCGTGTGCAGCTTCGGCCACTTCCAGCTGAATGATCATCTTCACCGGGTACGCGAAATGCTCAGTGCTCTGGGGGAAGCTCACAGTGCCTTTAACGCCGTGCAACTGCTGCGCAGCCACGATGTGAACGCACGCTTTATTGATCTCACCAACTGGCGTTCTGATGAACAACTGAGCCTTGATGAGCACATCACTCAGGCCTTCAGCGATGTCGATACGAGCACAGAAATGCCCATCGTCACCGGTTATACCCAGTGCCGCGAAGGCCTGATGCGCACCTTTGACCGGGGCTACAGCGAAATGACCTTCAGCAAAATTGCCACGCTTACCGGCGCGCGCGAAGCGGTCATTCATAAGGAATACCATTTAAGCACCGCCGATCCCCTGCTGGTCGGCAATGGTAAAGTGCATCCGATTGGCCAGACCAACTACGATGTTGCCGATCAGCTGGCCAATCTCGGCATGGAAGCCATCCATCCCCGTGCAGCAGCCGGGCTGCGCAAACAGAATATTCTGCTGCGCATCAAAAATACCTTTGAGCCGGAACACAGTGGCACGGTCATTCACAGCGACTACTGCAGCAGCACGCCCAAAGTGGAAATCATTGCCGGAACCCGCAATGTCTGGGCACTGGAAATTTTTGATCAGGACATGGTCGGCGATCCGTCTTACAGTCAGCGTATGAATGATCTGGTATTGGAATCCGGCGTCCGGGTACTGACCAAAGACTTTAACGCCAACACCGTCACCTTTTATTTAAAAGGCAATAAACGCCGCATTAACTGGCTGATGGAACGCGTGCAGCACGCCTATCCGCAGGCCGATATCCGAGTAGAAAAACTGGCCATGGTCAGCGCCATCGGCAGCGACATGAACATTACCGGATTGCTGCAACAAGCCGCCGGAGCCTTATCCGAGGCTGGGGTGAATATCCGCTCCGTGCATCAGGCCATGCGTCAGGTGGACATCATGTTTCTGGTCAGTGATAACGACTACGCCAGTGCCGTAAAAGCACTTCACTCTAAACTGATTGAGCAATCTGATACATGGCCAGACCAGAAAAGCGCCTGAATCTGACGTCATTCCTGAGCATCAGTGCCTTCTGTGCAACCCTCACCATGCCAGCGGCTGCACAGAGCATTGACAGCAATGAACAGCAGGCCCGGAACGATCAGAAAGCCGGGCAGACGATTGAACAACTGCAGGCGCCACTGTACAGCGCCTTTACCGAGCGCTATCTGCTCGATGAGGTTAAAAACCTGCGCCAGCAGGTTGCCGATGCGCGGGTCGAACTGACGGAAAAAATCGTCGATAAAGAGCTCGATGTCGCCAGCAAAGCGCTGACCTACGCGACCGATACCGTCACCTATTTTTTCTACTTAATTGCCGGTGCATCAACACTGCTGGTATTAATTGGCTGGAATTCATTACGTGATATCAAAGAACGGGTCGGCGCCTTTGCCAACGATGAAATCCGCCGCATCACCGCCAGCTATGAAAAACGTCTGGATAAACTCGAAGACGAACTGCACCGAAAATCGCGTCATATTGCCCAGGCGCAGGAAGAAATTGAGCTGACCAACGAAATACATTCCCTGTGGCTGAAAGCCTCACAGGAAAATACACCGCAGAGCAAAATCGCCATTTACGATCAGATTCTGCAACTGCGCCCGGACGACGTTGAAGCCCTGACTTACAAAGCCGATGCCGCGTTATTACTCGGTCAGGCACAATGGGCTACCAGCCTTGCCAACCGCGCTCTGGAAGTTGACCCGGAAAACAGCCACGCACTGTATCAGCGCGCCTGTGCCCACGCGGAGAGTGGCGCAGCAGAAGAAGCGCTGCGCGACCTGCAAAGCGCCATCGGCAAAGCCGATTCCCTGCGCCTACAGGCAGGCCGCGACACAAGCTTCGAAAGTCTGCTGAAAAATGAGCGATTTCTGGCAATGGTGGTATTGCCACCGGATGATGAAAATGACACCGGGCCTGTTTAATCAGTGTCGCAGGCCCTGAATAGATCCGCTGATCAGGTTGTCAGCTGTTTTCCAGTATTTTCTGAGCGACCAGCCACAACCTGTCCTGACCCCAAACGCCCAACAGCTCACGGCCTTCAGCGTCAAGTAAGCGATAACTCGGTACTCCCCAATTACCGAAGCCATACATGCTCTTGCGATTGTCTTCGAGTAACGATAAGCACGTGTCATCATCCAGATGTTGTTTGGCTTCATGCCAATCGAGTCCTGCATCTTCCACAACCTTCCGGATGCCCGATTGAGTATTTGTATTAATACCTTGACTGAACGCCGCCTTCAGGAACGCTTCGATCACCGATTCGCCCTTATTCTGAGACATTGCCCACATGTAAAGGCTGTATCCACGCATAACAGGCCTACCAATCGGATCATAAAAATTACCATAATCCAGCCCCATGGCTCTGGCTTCACGTGCAGCATCAAACCAGATGTACATGCCCTTCTGAAAGGTTGCAGGTACACCACGCATCACCATTGGCAGTACAGGGCGTACGCTAAGATGAATACCGCTGTCTTTTGCTAACTTAAGGGTTGGATGCCAGGAAACGGCTGTATATGGGCTTCGCAGGGATACGTAATATTCAAGCGTCAGATTCTTAGCAGATTCACTGAATTGAGATGGAATTACTGCTCTTGGTGCAATAAGTGTCTGATCGCTACCTTTCGAGACTCCAAGTGACAGTAAACGTTCTTCGAGATGATAAATCCTGTCAGGCTTCCAATACCATTCGCCCTCATACCACAGATTTGCACTGCCATAATGCCCCAGTTCAGCACGACGTTTCTGTCCCCTTTCCAACGCCGAAGCGATTTCTGAATCCGATGAGACACCGTATTGATCGGCAATATTTCTGATACCGTCGTAATCACCTTTCCATAAATGATCACTTACAGTAAAGCCGATGTCGAAAAACTGATCGGATGACAGAGCGCACAGAACTTTTGTTGCCAACAGCACCATATCTTCATCTGGTTTTATGGGGCACTCCGGAAACGATAAAGCAAAATAGGGCGCAATATCAGCAGCATCCTTTCTCGACACCTCCGACCACAAATCCGGTTCAGGGAAGTTATCATCACGAAGACCCGGAACCAGGTTAACGATGATATTTACAGAATACTTTTCCTTCAGCTTTTTGATGATCTGAAGCGTTAAATGTGAATATGCATCATCAACCTGATGGAAGTACTCAACAACATGCGATCTTCCTTCAGCTTTACGCTTAGACTCCCTTGTACCTCTTAGCTTTTGGAGCCTTACCTCGTCACTTGCCCGACGCAATAAAAAGGAAATAAACCAGCGTCTCAGGGAAGATGGATTACTGTTGGATGCACCTTTTTGTTTACTTACCTGACTCATCAGATGACTTCCTATTTTTAAAAAAACATACCGGATGACCGAAAATAACGGAAATCGTAAAAATCCAGAAATCAGCGCTCAGAATTTCTATCCTGAATATCTTTCACAATCCGGAATCCGATGTGAGCTGTACTCAGATCCTGTTCCATCCCTTGCCGGGCAGCGGCACGATAGCGACGACAAAAGTTTGAACCACACAAATAAGATCCACCCTTAATCGTGAACAAAGGCTTAGCATTACCAAAACGGCTCTCCGTCCATTCCCAGACATTGCCAATCATATCGTAAGCCCCAACTAAGCTTTTTTCGTAGCAGCCAATTGGTGCCAGTCCGGAAAATCCGTCTTCCTCCGTGTTGCTTACAGGAAACGTTCCATTCCATACGTTTGCACGTGGCGTTCCATCCGTTGAACGGACACCGGACTCCGGATCCGCAGGGTCAAACAACCCCAGGCTCGCAGCATACTCCCATTCAGTTTCATTCGGAATTCGCCCGCCAGCCCATTCAGCATAGGCTCTTGCGTCATTAAGGGTAACGTGAACAACAGGATACAATTCTCTCCCGGCAAGATCACTGCCTATGCCATACGGAGTTTTCCATGTAGCACCTTTATCCATTTTCCACCAGGATGAAGCCAGCCATGGCGTTTCCGTATTAACAAACAAAGCAGAACCATCCATTTTTTCTGCATCTGTTACGTACCCTGTATCGTCAACAAACGCTGCAAACTGGCTATTCGTAACTTCATGAATTTGCAACAGAAATGGCGATACAAACGTCTTTGCCGGTGAACCTTCTTCCGGATAAATACCTTTATCTGACTTTAAAAATCCACCACCATCAATCGTCACAAAGCCACCGATGTTCTTTTCCGGAAAATGACAATCCGCATCAGTATCCGATGGTGAAATAAGCAAGTAGGCGACATAAGCTAAAGAAGAAAAAGCCAGTAAAGATGCAAGAAAAACCAGATAAAAACCCGGCGTAAACATTCTCATAAAGATAGCTCTAATCAGCAATTTTATTGACCGCTTCCAGAATGCGGTGAGATGTCTCATAACCACTGTTCTGATTCTGGCCAGTTATGATATTACCATCCACAACCACATGCGTTGCGAACATCTCAATCCCGGAAGTTCTGGATTCAAAGATCGCACCTGACTTACGCATTTCGGTCTCAGGATGTTTGGGTGTCACTTCAATACCCAGTTGTTTAATCTGACGGTTAGTAACACCCGTGACTTTTCGCCCCTCAATAAGAGGTCGTCCATCCGTATTTTTTGCACTAACCAGACCCAGCGCACCGTGGCACACTGAGCCCAGTATTTTCCCGTGTTCATTAGCTCTCGTAATCAGATCCGCTAATGCTTCAGACTGCGCCAAATCATAGGCCGCGCCCCATCCGCCTGCCATGTAGTAAACATCGTAATCAGCTGGATTAATCTGGCTGACAGGAACCGAGTTCTTTAACTTCGCCATCGCTTCTCGATCTTTCCTGAAACGCTTATCTTCAGGCGTAGCCAATGGCCATCCCATTGAAAAAGGTTCCACAGGTATTTCTCCTCCTTTTATGGAAGCAATATCAACCGACATGCCAGCATCCAGAAAGGCATAATATGGAACGGTCATTTCTGAACCAAAGACACCGGTTGCCTTTCCGGTATCCCCAAGCTGCGAATGACTGGTAGTAATCACCAGTGCGCGTTTCCCCCTGAGATCGAAGTGTGGCATATCGTAGCTTGGATGAAGCCCCATTACATGCAGGACCCAAGGCAGCCCTAACCAGATAACTACACCGGCAATCAGAACAACTGCAAGTAATACTTTAAACCAATCCATAACCGAATCCTCTGTTGCTGCATCATTAATATTATTATGACGGTTGTTAATGTTATGGCCTGTTAGGGCCTGTCGACACTAATTGAACAGGCTCTGGTACACACCGGAATCATCGCGAACAACTTCGCGTAAGTACCGAAGAGTTCGGTCTTCAATACGCTGATTGACGTCAATCATATGTCTTTTGTGGCATCGAAATTCCGTCAGATTTTTTGCTCCCCAAAGACATCCGGGCGTAGCTCACCACTCAGAAACTAATTTCTTGGCTGTCCATAATACCGGGTGAACAGACTCATCTTTTTAGTGACGCGCTCAGGATCAAACGGCATAGAAAATTGGTCACTCATCCCTGAATCAATAACACCATCAGCAAACAGCGATCCCAGGCCGCCAACATCGGCAAAGAGCTCATCCACTCTTTTTCTGTCAATATCATTCAGGCCAGAATATTCTTTCTGAAGCACCTGTCTGCACCAGACCCGGTAATTTGTTGTGACCGTTTTCTTAAGGCACCTCTGAATAATTCTGCACAGCTTCGCGTGAGTGCTGCAGAGTGCTTTTGACAAGGCGTCGATTGAAATGAATGGCGAGTCCTTTATGAAATCGACAACACCGTCAAAACGCTCTGCAGCCCACGCCCTTCGGGGCTTGCTGAAAACGTCCAGCTCGGTGTTGCCACGTTTTGGCGTAACCCGCTATGCCTTCAACGTGGCGCCTTGATCTGAACGTTTTCAGTAAGCCGAAGCGGGCACTGAATTATTCAGAGGTGCCTTAAACATGAAATGACATCCATGATAATCAAACGTCTTTTTACCGCTATTAAATGCAACAGCGTTTTGATGCAAATATGGTAAGTAATCTGACGCAATACGTTTAAATAACGGCTTCCAATAAGGAGCTGAAGGCCACTGCCACTCAACGTTTTCGTTCATTTTACTTTTTCGGGCATTCCAGAGACGGGCAAGCCACTCGTAGGTATTGGGACCATGCCGTCTGATGACTTCTGCCGAAATCGGATCATTCCCAAAATGACGGAAAAACGGACCAAAATAGCCAAAGTCAGCAATGCTGGGATGACTGCCCATCAGGTAAGGCTGATCTTCAAGCAGTGGCTCAAGGAATGCTAATT
The DNA here is from genome assembly GCA_021208685.1 of Saccharospirillaceae bacterium. Classification (GTDB taxonomy): domain Bacteria; phylum Pseudomonadota; class Gammaproteobacteria; order Pseudomonadales; family Oceanobacteraceae; genus Venatoribacter. The sequence continues at coordinate 144,845 of JAJOJJ010000016.1, read as the reverse complement.
CATGGAATAGCATATCACGTACATCATTGCTGTTGTGTTTGTCTACACCATCATTCCACAGCCATTCATTAAGCTGCCTTCTTCCAAAGTAGTATCCAAGAGGAATTGCAAAATGCTTTGAGTAAACCTTAACAATGCGCCTCCCCATCGTTGCCCGGGAGATTTTTGGCACCCATCTCCACCACATAGCAGGACGCCACAGCCACTCATCGCCGTAGTCTTCGATCAATAATGTGACAAACTTTAAAGCCGGATCGGCTGGTATAACCGGGTTATCCGGGTTCGATTTTTCCAGCCACTGAATGGTTGGCGTGGTATCAAACAACCACTTCCCATCTGACATTTCAATAGCCGGAACTTTTTGTATGCCTGTACTCTGACCTATTTTGTGGAATACTTTCAGACTGTCGCACTCAACAACCGAGTGCGGGATTTCTTTATAACGAAGATAAGCTTCCAGCTTGCCTGAAAAGTAGGAAATATCCATTTTGTAAAGCGTGTAATTATTGTTAATCATTGCCTACCCCTTATAGTTATTATGGGTTGCGGACAACAAGCCGCTTTATAATACGATAGACAAAATACAATATGAGAATCTGAGCAACGGCTATCATTACGAAAAGGTACCAATAATTCGTCGCTGTTCCCTTTATCGCATTGATAATTAACTGTTTCCGTGAGCTTTCACCCGCTGGAAGTTCAAAAACCCCCACTTCGTTTGCATAAGCCTGATATTCTGCAATCATGCTTTGGAACATTCCGGGATGTACTTCGGAGACATCGGTGGTTTCACCAGGATCGGTTGAAATATCATAAAGGTGCCAGTTTCCGTCACCGTGAGGGGGTGGTGTTTTAGTAATTTTCCAATTCCCTCGGTACAAAGCGGCGGCGCCGCTGACTTCAAATACAAACGAGTCATCCTCTCCATAGACATTATTTGCCTCACTACTGAGTATGCTCTTTAAGCTGCGACCATAAAACTCATCCGGATTGTAATCAACACCGGCAAAGTCCAGCAGCGTTGGCGTAATATCAGCCACCTGCGCACGGCCGTTAACAAATCCTCTGTTCTTAATTCCCGGCCCAGAGACAACCAGAGGAACGCGCATACCGCCCTCTGAAGCATTGAATTTGAACAAATGAAATGGCGCAGCAGAAACCGATGCCCATTCATGACCTATAGCCGCCAGATTTCCTGCCTGACCAAGATTTTCATAGCTGACATCCCAGCCCTCAATCGCCATCCAGAGATGTTCAAATGCGCGTAATGCTGGCTTGGACGTTTTTCCAAGTGTGTTGTACTCGGGCCCGTTATCGGAAGTAACAAGGATAATAGTATTCTCTAATTGCCCTTTGGATTTCAGGTGGTCAACCAGTCTGCCAAAATGAAAGTCTGCCGATTCGAGCATGCCAGCATTCACTTGCATTGCCCGCGCCCAATAGATCTTTTCATCTGCTGTCAGACTATCCCACTTACGGCTATTGTAGGCTCCATCTGACAATCTGGTTGTCTCAGGAACCAGACCTAAATCAATCGCTCTTTGCAGACGCTCTTTGCGCATCACATCCCAGCCACGGCTGAATACATCATTGTATTTATTGATGTATTCAGGTGAAACCTGAAGAGGAATGTGAATGGCCTGAAATGAAAGGTAGCCAAAATAAGGGGCTTTTGGATCAGCGGAATCAATATATTCGATCATTTTGTCGACGATATTCCGTGAAGAATAAAAGTCTTCCGGTAAATTAACGCGCTTTCCGTCCTCGTACCACTTAACTTCGGTGTAATGGGGTAAATAGGATTTTGCTTTGTAATTGCTGGAACCTGTTGAATCAAGAACCCAGGATTTATCAAATCCGAAGCGATGAGGCAGATTAGCACCGATATCTCCAATGCCCCATTTGCCGGATACAAAGGTTTGATACCCTGCTTCTTTTAATCTGGAAGCGATGGTCTTTTGCTGATCTGGCCAGGTCATACTGTACCCAGGAAGTTGACGCATTTCGTCATTCAACACCTCCGTTAACGTTGCCGCACCGACCTGATGCGGACTTTGCCCAGTCATCAGCGATGCACGACTCGGACCACAGAGCGGTGCCGTATAATATCGGGTAAGCATGACACCTGATTGGCCTATCTCATCAAAATTAGGCGTCTCAGTGTCACTTCCGTAAGCACTGAAATCCATAAATCCGACGTCGTCGAGAAGAACGATCAGTATATTCGGACGAGCAGGTTGCTCGTCAGCAAGCAGCGAACCCGCGGATGCTAACAGCGCAATACACAGGCTAATAATTGTTACATGCTGTTTGAGGCAAGGAATCAGGTTTGTTTTCATTATTATATCCAATAGTGTCTTCCAAGATTGTAGTACCCCACCCTCAAATAGGAATTGCGCTAGTGGTCAATTCATGGTCATATGTGGCCATCTGCAGAGTCATATGCCCGTCAGGGCGCCTGTGAATAATTGATGCTGGCAGGGGTTCATGGCTAAACTCTTACTTAATGCTCAAGATGCTGTTATACCGACGTACTTCCACAGAGTGCTGCTTCGTATGCTCCATGAGGAAGGCATTGGGCTGGATCAGTTATTCAGCGGTCTCAACATAGTACGCGATCAGTTCATCAGCGATGACTTCAGAATCACGTTCAGGCAACATAAAGAATTCATCATAAATGCCCTATCGGCATTCCAGGACTCTCATCTAGGATGGCGATTTGGCCGAAAGATCAATATCTCCTCACTGGGTGAACTCGGCCTTGCGATTATGTCTTCGGATACTGGTGAGTCAGCCGTTAGGAAATTAGCTCTTTTTTTCAAACTCCGCGCCCCTTCCTATGATTTAACGCTGCATGATGGTCTGCCTGATGTGGATTCAAGGATACTGCAGGTGCGTGAATCTTTTGATTTCGGAGATGTCCGTTACTTCATGCTATCGTGCATCGTCAGTGCATTTGACTGTGTTTTCAAATTTCTGACCGAGGGTGAAGACGTAATCAAAAGGGCAGAGTTCAGCTGTGATGAGCCGGAAGGGTGGGATACTCAGGCGTCCTTAATTGATTTCCCTGTTATTTTTGGCGCTCAGACCACAACGTTATATTTAAACCCTTCCTTTCTGAAAAAAACATTTATAACCGCCAATCCCGATACGGAAGAAGCATTCACAGAATTATGTCAGAAAATGCTTAAAAACGTTAAGCATCAATCGGGGATAATAAATGAGATTAATAACTTTATAATCAATTTCCCCAATAAGAATCCGTCGTTATCTGAAGCCGCTGAGCATCTCTGTATATCATCACGAACCCTGCGAAGAGAGCTGCAGAAATCCAATACAACCTATCAGCAGTTGCTTGATTCTGTCCGACTTGGAATCGCTAAATACTTACTGCTTAATACGACCAAAACAACATCAGAAGTAGGCTTTGATATTGGCTTCAGGGATGCTTCAAACTTTAATCGCGCGTTTAAATCCTGGACAGGGAAAAGCCCGGGTGATTTCAGGAAGCATCACTGAGATTCTTGAAATTAAGGAGCCTCTCCGGCCTGTTATCGGCTAAACATTCCTCAGACAAGGCGCTGAAAGTGGGGGATGTTCATCATATTCCTGTGCTTCACCCCTTCGGGGTTGGCAGGCCAATCTGTTCCTGACCCTGCGCACCGCTCTCACGCAGACGGTGGCGCGGTCGGAGAAGTCCTGTGGTTTATGTCTGCAGAGGTCGCGTCCGGCTCATTTTTAACCAGAGAATTGTCATCTCTGACTGTTCACTCCACCGGCAAAACAGCCCGTTCCGGTAACGGCCGTTTTATCGCCGCTATCAGAAGCATAAGATATTTTTATTTCCCGCAGGATGTGTGAAAAGAAACAATAGGTTCCTTTCAGCAACCTATCCGAACCCGGCAGGAGGCCTGCAATGCCATCATTTCCAACGGTTAATCCAGACTCCGCGACCAGTGCCCTGGTTATTGAAGGCGGAGCAATGCGCGGTATTTTCGCCAGCGGAGTGCTGGATGCCTTTATGCACGCCGGAGCTTATCCCTTTGATTTCGCGATTGGTGTTTCTGCAGGGGCCACCAACCTGACGGCCTATGCCACGCGTCAGCCGGGACGCAACCGCGAGGTTATTACCCGCTTCGCCCGCAGCCGTGGCTTTTTCAGCCCTCTGCGCTTTGTCCGTGGCGGCCACCTGACCGATGTCGACTGGCTATGGAATTATGCTCACGATCAGTTGCCATTGCATACCCGGCAGCTGCCAAAGGCTCTGCCAATATATGCCGTAACTACCCGCGTCAGCGACGGCAAGCCCTGCTATTTACGCGTCACCGCCAATAATATTCACGCAGCAATGGTCGCCACCTGCGCTCTGCCTTTTGTCTTCCGTAAACCCATCGTGGTCGATGGTGAACGCTATGTTGATGGTGGCGTCGCAGACTCTATTCCGGTGCGTAAAGCCTGGGAAATGGGTGCGCGTGACATTACCGTTGTATTGTCACGGCCGTTGGGTTATCGCAAAAAAGAAAAGGCCGCCAATGACGATGACAGCCTGATGCAGAAGGCTCTGGAAAAACTGTTCGGCAACGACGCCGCATTACTGGCAGCCATGCAGCAACGCTCAGCCGATTACAACGCCAGTCTGGATTTTATTCATAATCCCCCAGGCGGATGCCGCATCCGCGCCATTGCCCCACCGGATGATTTTCCGGTCAGCCGGCTGACAATGAATCTGGAGAAAATTGAACAGGGGTATGATCAGGGTAAAAGCGCCGGTCAGGCATGGCTCAGACAACATTATGCTGCCTTTGCAGAGCCTGGTCGGGTTGCCTGAACATTACTCCGTTAAGAAAAGCGCCAGCAGTTCATTCAGATATTGCTGGCCTTTGTCGGTTGGATAAATTCGTTTATCAACGTTTAATAATCCGAGTTGCTGCGCTTTTGCCACAGGCTCAGCTACCGACTCCAGTGTCAGGCCGGTTCGGTATTCAAAATCGTCGACCAGCATGCCTTCTCGCAGCCGCAGGCCATTCATTAAACACTCAAGGCCAATATCTTCCGGTTCAATGGTTTGCTTAGCGGTCAGAAAGGTTTTATCCGGATTGAGATAATCTCTTGGCAGGCGGGTTTTCTGCGTGCGGTAAATGACGTTGGCATCAGCCAGCGTGATCTTGCCATGTGCTCCGGCACCAATGCCGAGGTAATCGCCAAACTGCCAGTAATTCAGATTATGTTTCGAGGCGTTGCCCGGCTGGCAATGCGCTGAAATTTCGTAATGATCAAACCCGTGCTCAGCCAGTAATGCCAGTCCGGCTTCCTGGATATCCCATAAGGCATCGTCTTCCGGTAACAGCGGTGGACGCTTGTAAAATTCGGTATTGGGTTCGATGGTCAGCTGGTACCAGGATACATGCGTGGGCTTAAACGTCAGTGCCTGTTGCAGATCGTCCAGCGCCTGTTCAACCGTTTGCCCCGGCAGGCCATGCATTAAATCAAGATTAACATTATCAAAGCCGGCTTTTTTGGCCAGTTTAATCGCCCGCAACGCCTGTTCGCGATCATGTACCCGGCCAAGCGTCTGCAAGTGTTCTGGCTGAAAACTCTGTATGCCGATGGACAGACGGTTAATCCCCAGCGTGCGGTACGCTGCGAATTTTTCAGCCTCGAAGGTACCGGGGTTGGCTTCAAGGGTAATTTCAATATCACGGGCGAAGGTGAGGCGCTGTTTCAGTCCTTTAAACAACGCATCATAAGCATGGGCCGACAGTAAGCTGGGCGTACCGCCACCGAGGAAAATGCTGTGAATCTCCCGCCCCTGCACCCAGCGCAGGTCGTCATCAAGATCGGCCAGCAGCGCCTGAATATATTCGCGCTCCGGCACATCGCCTTGAGCCTGATGCGAGTTGAAATCGCAGTACGGACACTTACGGATACACCAGGGAACATGAATATACAGACTCAGCGGCGGCAGATGCAGCATGTTTACTTCCTCAGATTCCCGCTCAGACTTCGGCCAGATCCAGCGCCTGCAGCAAGGCTTCTGCCTTGGCGGCCCATTCGTTATTGTCGTGCGACAGACGCGTATTGTCTTTTCTCAGACGCTCATTGTCCTGCTGCATTTGTAGTATTTGCGCGTTCAGCTGCTCGTTCAGCTGCGTCAGGGCCAACCGTTCGGCATCACATTCAATCAGCTGAGCGGCGGCCTGCGCCAGCTGCTGCTGATTTTGTTGCTGTTCGTTGTGCAGTGTCTGTACGTCTTCCTGCAATTGCATATTATCCAGCTGCAGGGTTTCGATGTTACTGATGGTACGCAGTACTTTTTGTTCTAACTGATCAAAAATATCCACACAAAACTCTTTTTAAAAAAATCATAAAAAAACCCGCACAGTGAGCGCGGGCCGGACGTGCGATCGCGGATTCACAAATCCGCAAAGGAGTATCAGACGTGCCAGCGTGCAAGAAGTTGCTGAATCGCCTGACCACGGTGAGAAAGCTGGTTTTTACGCTCTTTTGTCAGACTGGCGGCCGCACACCCTTCCGGTGGGACAAAAAACAACGGGTCATAACCAAAGCCATCATGCCCTTCAGGCGCCGTCAGAATCCGGCCTTCCCAGCACCCCTGAAACACCTGAGGCGTGGGGTCGGTGGCATGACGCATGTACACCAGCACACACTGGAAGCGTGCGGTTCGCTGCGCTTCAGGAACGTCCTTTAATGCCGCCAGCAGCTTGGCATTGTTGGCACTGTCGCCCTGCCCGAAGCCATCGTCGGCGGCCGCATAACGGGCACTGTAAATGCCCGGTGCCCCCTGTAAAGCATCAACTTCCAGACCGGAATCATCCGCCAGTGCCGGGAGACCGGTGGCGGCACAGGCATTGCGCGCTTTGAGGATGGCATTTTCAACAAAACTGAGCCCGGTTTCTTCGGCCTCCGTCACGTTGAGCTGAGTCTGCGGAATTAACTCAATATTCTGTTCAGCAAAATGTGTGTTAAACAGCGCAGTAAATTCCCGCAATTTTCCGGCGTTACCGCTGGCGAGTACTATTTTGTTCATTCTTCGTAAAACCGCTGGCTGAATTTCACATCAAAGGTGCGGTTCTGGCCTTCCGGAGTTGCTTTCAGGTTAACGTTATACATGTCTTCATCATCGAAACGGAATGTGGTGATGTAATACACCGCATTCGTCTCTTTGATTTCCTGAAATTCCAGTTCGCGGCTCTGACCGAGCAGATTGCGGATAGTGCCGGTCACTGTACCACTGACGGCAACCGGCATATCGCTGCCTTCTGCGTTATGCAGAATCGATACACTGATATAACCCAGCGCCCGTGAACGGGCTATGCCGTATGCCTCAGCCGCTTCAGGAGGCAGAAAACTGGAATTAAGGCCGATATAGTGAACTTCATAATCACCGAATACCTGCTTCTGTTCGCCACGGTCGGCGGCCAGCGACAACGGACTGAAGGCGGCACACAGGGTGAATAAACATGCGGTAAAAACCTGAGTCAGTGCTTTCATGATCATTTCCTTGTGATGTGATAAACGGCTATTTCGCCCAGCATGGACGGCCACAGGCGAATCGTCCAGTGCTCTTTATGCTGGTCATCAACCACGGTTTTATTGAGGATGCGGATGCCTTTTTCACGGCACAGCATTTCAAAATCGCGGAAGGTACACATGTGAATATTCGGTGTGTCGTACCAGTTATACGGCAGGGTTTCCGACATGGGCATACGGCCTTTCAGCAACAGATAAAAGCGCGTGCGCCAGTAACCGAAATTCGGGAAGGTGACAATGGCTTCATCCCCGATGCGCAGCATTTCATCAAGCAATAGATCCGGGCGCTGCACCGCTTGTAACGCCTGAGCCATGATCACGGTATCAATGCTGTTGTCTTCAAAATTACTCAGACCTTTATCCAGGTCCTGCTCAATCACATTCACACCGTTGGCGATACAGGCGGTGATTTTTTCCGGATTAATTTCCAGACCATATCCACGCACATTTTTATGGCGCTTCAGATAGCTCAGCAGCGAGCCTTCGCCACAGCCAAGATCAAGTACCTGGCTGTCGGGTTTAACCCATTGCTGAATAATGGCCAGATCGTCGCGCAATACCGTCATGCTTTACCCTCCGTCGCCGGAATACTGTTGGCCACCCGCTGCATATAGGCTTTGAATATTTCCATGTAGCGTGGAATCGGCAACAGGAAAGCATCATGGCCATTGTCAGACTCGATGCAGGCGTAGCTGACGTTTTTGTCGGCATGAATCAGCGCATTGACAATCTCTTCCGAGCGCGCCGGGGAGAATCGCCAGTCGGTGGTAAAAGACACCACCAGATAATCACACCGCGCACGACTCAGGCACTTCACCAGGTCGTTATCAAAATCGGCCGCCGGATCAAAATAATCCAGAGCTTTGGTCATCAGCATGTAGGTGTTGGCATCAAAGCGCGTACTGAATTTTTCGCCCTGATGATGCAGGTAGCTTTCCACCTCGAATTCCGGTGCAAAGCTGTAGTTCAGTTTGCCTTCTTTCAGCTCACGGCCAAATTTCTGCCGCATGGCATCGTCTGACAGATAGGTTAAATGCCCCAGCATGCGCGCCTGCATCAGACCGGATTTCGGAATGGTGCCGAATTTGTGATACCAGCCATCATGGAAATCCGGATCTTTGGCAATGGCCTGACGGGCAACTTCGTTAAAGGCAATATTCTGCGCCGATAATTTCGGTGCCGAAGCAATCACCACCGCATGGCGTACCCGCTCAGGAAACTGAATCGACCAGCGCAATACCTGCATGCCACCCAGCGAACCTCCGACCACAGCAGCCCATTGCTGAATACCGAGTACATCGGCCAGCCGCGCCTGGCTGTTTACCCAATCGCGCACCGCCAGAATGGGAAAATCCGGGCCGTACACATCACCGCTTTCCGGATTCATACTGGTTGGCCCGGTGGAACCGGCGCAGCCGCCTAAATTATTCAGCGCCACCACAAAAAAGTGACGGGTATCGATGGCTTTGCCGGGGCCAATTGCGCTATCCCACCAGCCGGGCTTTTTATCGTCCATGCTGTGGTAACCGGCGGCGTGATGATCGCCACTCAGGGCGTGACAGATCAGCACCGCGTTGGATTTATCGGCGTTCAGGCTGCCATAGGTTTCGTACATCAGATCGTACTGCGACAGAACCCGGCCACTGCGCAAAGTCAGTGGCTGATCAAAATGCTGTAACTGGGGAGTGACCAGACCGACGGAGTCGTCGGGAATAACATCCGGCATGAGCGTTCGTTTCCCGCGTTGGTGAAAGCTGACAATTAAGGCGCGGAGTTTATCAGGCTTGCCGCCAGAAGACAGCAGCGGCGCTGGCAACACGGCGTTGCCTTCATCGCTCCGGGCGAGCAGGCAGGGTTACCGCCCCTCAGGGTCGTGCTCCTCCGGCGACAGATGATGGCGACGACGGCCATTTTTGGCATTCGGCCGCATGATGGCTGTTTCTGTGACTTTATTATCAGGGCTAACGGGACATTTCCTGCTATACAGCGATTTCACCTATGGTCTAAAGTTGATGTATCTCAGGAAAAGGAAGCCCGACATGCAACCCATTGCCACACCCGCCACCCTCAATACCGACGATCTTAAAGCACTGGTTTACGGTGCCTGCTTCCTCGCCTCCGGTGGCGGCGGCCCCATCAGCATGGCGCTCGACTTCCTGCAACGCATGAGTGGCAGCGTCAGTCTGTTACCGGTTACACAACTCGAGCGGGACAAAACCGCCCTGATGGTGGTCGATCTGGGCTCTCCCGACGCGGCAACCGCAGGCTTTGGTTTTACCGCCCCGGTCAATGCCTTCAAAAGTCTCAGTGCTTATCTGAAAGAGAAAGAGCAGAAAAGCATTGAATACCTGCTGCCCGGTGAAATCGGCGCGGTGAACACCCTGATCCCGTTCTATATCGCCTCCATGATGGACGGAAAAGTCGCCGTCATCGACGCCGACCCCTCCGGCCGCGCCGATCCGCGCCTGACCGAAACCCTGCTGGCGGCAACCGACGCGCCAAGCTGCCCGGCGGTAATCGCCTCGGATACCCAGAGCGGCACCCGTCTGCGTTGCAACTGGACTGACGAGCCGTTTGCATCAAGTCTGTTTCTGGATCTGAGCGCTGCCGAACTGGAACAGCAGGCGCGCGAGACTGTCAGTAAGCCGGAATACCATGAGGTAGGTGGCATGGCCTGTTACCCGCTGGATACCAACTTTCTGCAAAGTCCATCCGCTAAGAATTCATTGGTTTACAACTCCATTGGTCGCGCCCTGACCGTTGGCCGCCAGATTCTCAGTTCGCCCTCCGTACCCGCCCTGTCCATGCTGCTCAATCTGCTGCACATTCATAACTACGTGTTTACCGAAGGCAAAATCAGCACCATCATCAACCGCACCCACGGGGGCTTTGATGTCGGCAAAATTGTTTTCAGCGCAGCGGCTGGTGATTACTGGGTGTATTACAAAAACGAAAGCCTGCTGGCCTGGGATGTAAATCAAGGCAAGCCACATGCGATTGCGCCGGACTGCATCAATATTATGCTGGCGGCGGCAGACGGTACAGCAGCAGCCGGTACGCCACTGTCGACTGCGGATATCCGCGAAGGTCAGACCTGTACCCTGTGGGGCACCGCCTGTCCGGACGCCATCCGCATCACGCCGGTGATCAGCCAGTTTATGGATGATCTGAACGATATTCTCAGCGCCTTCCCGGAAGATCATGTCGCGGTTTCCGCCTATATTCCGATTGAAGACCTGAACCTCACGCTCTGTGCCAAAGGAACTGCGGAAAAATGAGCCGGGAGATTCGTTCAGACAACGGGCTGGATCTTGAAACCCACCTGTTCTATGAGATCTGGCGCAACACCCCGGATAACATGTTTATTCTGCGCGTCAGTGAAGACGATTTTTACATTGTAAAAACCAATCTGGCGCAACAGATCAGTGTTGAATTGGTGTCCGCCCTGCCACGTGATCTGCCCATGCGCCAGATGATGCCTGCCGATCTGTACGAGGCTGTCGTGGCCAATTACAAGCGTTGCATAGAACGTAAGGAGCCCATTCAGTACGAAGAATCTGAAGAGCTCACCAGCCACGACGGCAGCACGCAGTACTGGAGCACGACCTTATCGCCGATTTTTGGCTCTTCCGGTGACGTGCAATATATCTTTGGTATCTCGCGCAACATCACCCGTCTGAAGCAGGCACAGAAAGCAGCGGAAGCGGCCAACGAAGTTAAAACATCCTTTCTGGCCAATATGAGCCATGAAATGCGTACCCCGTTAAATGGCATTCGTGGTGCTACGGAGTTATTGCTCAAATGCGTTGATCCGCAGGAAAAGGAAGAGCTGTGCCGGCTGATCCTGAATGCAACCGAAGCGCTGACGCGCCAGACCTCCGATATTCTCGAATACGCCCGGATCGACAGTGGCAATATCCGCCTGGAAAATGCGCCGTTCTCGCTGCGTCAGGCCGTCCATGATGTGCAGAATCTGATACGGCATGCGGTGCAGGAAAAGAACATCCGCTTCAGCGTTAATATCGACAGCCGCATCCCTGACCAGCTGCATGGCGACGGTGGCAGGCTGAAACAGATTCTGCTGAATCTGGTCAGTAATGCCGTTAAATTTACCCACGAAGGCAGCGTGTCGCTGAGCGTGGATCTGGATAAACGTCTGGGACATGAATACAAACTGCGTTTCCGTGTTGTCGATACCGGCATCGGTATTCATGCCGACGATATGGATAAGTTATTCCGTCCGTTCAGTCAGGTCGATCAGTCAACCACTCGCCGCTATGAAGGCAGTGGTCTGGGGCTGACCATCTGCAAAGATCTGGTGAATGCCAAAGGCGGCAGCATTGACGTCAGCAGCGTTCCCGGCAAAGGCTCGGTGTTCGAATTTAATCTGAGTTATCCGGCGTTAATGCAGAATCTTCCGGTACCCGGACCGATTGATCCGTTGCCGAAGATACCCGATTTGCATGTCTTGCTGGTTGAAGACAACCGTACCAATCAGCTGGTGACCAAAAAAATTCTCGCCCATGCGGGTATCCGCTCTACGGTCGCCGAACACGGCCAGCAGGCCCTTGATCTCTGTCAGCAGCAACGCTTTGATCTGATTTTAATGGACTGGCATATGCCGGTGATGGACGGGCTGCGCGCTACGCAATTGCTGCGCACACTGGATGATTATCACCGTTGTGTTCCTATTGTCGGCCTGACCGCCAACGCTATGGAGCAAGATCGTCAGACCTGTCTGAATGCCGGTATGGATGATGTGGTTCTGAAACCCTTAAGCGGTGAGAAACTGCTGCGCTGCATCGCCCGCCTGCATACCGGCAGAGAAGCACCGGCGGTACAAAACGCGCCCTGAAAGACTGCGCATAAAAAAGCGGCCTTTGTTCATCACAAAGGCCGCTTTTTTTATCCGTAAAACCTTCAGGCGTGTTTTTGCATAAACGCTTTTACTTTAGGGGCAATGCTTTCGCGGAATTTGCGGCCATTAAAAATACCATAATGACCGACACCTTCTTCTTCCAGATGCTGTTTTTTACTTTTGGCGATACCGGCACATAACTCAAGGGCACAGGATGTCTGGCCACGTCCGGTAATATCGTCCAGCTCTCCCTCGATGGTCATTAAGGCCATAGACTTAATGGCTTTAAGATCGACTTTTTCACCGCGGAATTCCAGCTCGCCTTTCGGCAGCTGATGCTCCAGAAAGACCCGGCGAATGGTGTCGAGGTAATACTGTGCAGGCATATCCATCACCGCCAGATATTCGTTATAAAACTGCCGGTGCGCTTCTGCGCTCTCGCCATCCCCTTTCACCAGATCACTGAAAAATTTGAAGTGTTTGCTGACGTGCGAATCCATATTCATCGACATAAAACCGGTGAGCTGGATAAAACCCGGATACACCAGCTGGCCACGGCCTTTAAAACCCGGCGGTACACGGCAGATGACATTATCTTCAAACCATTCCAGATCACGGCCGGATGCATAATCATTAACGTCGGTCGGATTGATGCGGGTATCCACCGGGCCACCCATCAGACTCATGCTTTTCGGCAGGTTAGGATTGTTATGCATTGCCATATACGCGGCGGCCACCAGCGCCGGTACACACGGCTGGCACACCGCCAGAACGTGGGTATCCGGGCCCAGTTTTTCCATAAATTCGATTAAGTATTCAACGTAATCATCAAAGCGGAAACTGCCATCACTCATGGGCACATCGCGGGCATTACGCCAATCGGTAATGTACACCTCGTGATCTGGTAAAAACTCCCGCACAGTGCCACGCAGCAAGGTCGCAAAGTGACCGGATAACGGTGCCAGCAGCAACACCTTAGGCTGATCCAGGCCACGCGTACGGCGGCGGAAATGCAGCAGATTGCAGTAGGGTTTTTCAACGACGGTTTTGTATTCGATGCCGATGGTGCGGCCGTCGATTTCCGTGGTGTCCAGATCCCACTCCGGCTGTTCGTAGTAATCGGTCAGCCGTTCGGTCAGCTCCATCGTGGCTCGAACGGTTCGGAAAAAGATGCCGTAATTCAGCGGATTCCAGGGCTGATAAAACATATTGCGCGTATGCCGTGCAAGCACATGCACCGGGCGCATGGCATCCATGATCTGGGCATTTATTTTGTAGAGCATGGTTCGTCCCTCCGTGACTGCCACCAGCGGGTGACAGTGAGAACATTCTGGTTGTTATAACCCTAGCCTATCAGAAAACCCGCGTGGTTATGCTGCAATGCCGATCCGCTTTTGTCCTCTTGGGAAGACACATCGGTTTTATGTCTGTCCACTCAGGCCATACCGGCAAATTCACAGGTTATTTGTGCAATCAGTACTGGTTTTTACGCCATCGGCGCGATACGCAATCACACTGAGCGTTATATATAAGGCCCGTTAAAACAGTATGGCAATGAATGACGGGCTGTAAAAACCGCCCATTAGCATGAGAAAAGCCGCCGCCTATCAAGCAGCGAACGATGATACAACGATGTCAGAGCCCGGCAGACAGCCAGAGCGGAAGGAGCAAGCGGACGTTTTCCATAACCTCCGCCCTGTATCTCACGGTTAACGTATCAGATAGCACGCAGGAAGCTGAGCAGGTCAGACTGTTGTTGCGGATTCAGCTGCTCAAAGGCCTGTTTTGCTGCCAGACCTTCACCACCATGCCAGAGAATCGCCTGCGGCAAGGTTTGCGCCCGGCCATCGTGCAGGAAGCGGCTGACGCCATCACCCTCCAGCAAACCCAGCCCCCACAGTGGCGGGGTGCGCCATTCACGGGGTTGTGCATCCCCCTCGCCCACGCCGTCGCTCAGATCTTCGCCCATATCGTGCAGCAGCAAATCGGTATAGGCATAGATTGTCTGGCCGCGCAGCGGCACCAGCGCAGCGTCCGCTCGGGTTGTTAATGTTGGCCGGTGACAGGCCGCGCAGCCGGTTTCGGTAAACAATGTCGCTCCACGCTCAAAGGCCGCGTCATCGCTCACGCGCCGCTCATACACCGCCAGTACGGTGAGGAACTCATTGATCTGACCCAGTGCCTCCTCGCTGACTTCAGGATGACCGCCGGACGGCTGGCTGGCACAGATATCCTGATGCTCCGTGCACGGCTCCTGCGGATTCACCACACTGGTCAGACCCATATCCTGTTGCAGGGCACCGGCGCTTTGTCCGCGCAGCGAACATTGCATCGCCTTCCAGCCAAAACGGCCAATGCAGTCCTGTCCTTCACGCTGCAGGCGGTGCGCGCGACCGGAAATGCCGTCAGCGTTACGGTCGGATTCATCTTCATAGGCCAGAATCTGCTCCTCCGGCACCAGATTCAGCAAGCCGACGCCGGTCAGCTGTGGCGACAGGCGCGGCCCAAGGTGAATACCAGCCGCCAGTGCATGGCTCGGATTGCTCAGCACAAACTGCGGCTTACCGGAGCCGTCATCCTGCCAGCTGACATCCCCCTCACCGCGTCCGACGGTGGCGAATGGCTGCAACTGGCCACCCAGATGCGGATCAGGCTGGCCGCTGGCGTCGCCCAGACGAAACAGCAAGCCACTGCCGATCTGACCGTCAGCCAGCAGGCTGGCGGCACGACCATTGGCGCTGTGACACAGATCGCAGGCTCCGGCGACAAACAGCGGTCCCAGTCCGTCGAGTTGCGGACGGGCGCCGGGGGCCATTTCCCAGTCCGCCACAAACAGCTCCCGACCGCGCGATACCTGCGCCAGCTCTTCCAGCGGCAGACCCGGAATAAACTGCAGAAAGCCCAGAGAGGCCTGCCATTCAACCGTGGCAGCGCCTCCCACCGGCAGCCATTTCTGCGCGGGTTGTCCGGCGTCAGAGCCGGATTGGTCGGAGGCGCCACAGCCAGCCAGCAGCACCAGCGTTGTTAACAGTAAATAACCCGTGCGGATCATGGCGCTGCCGTCACCATCGCAGTGGTTGTGTTCGCTTCAGCAGCGTCAGGGATGGTGACCAGCACCGGTACGCGATAGCCCCACAGATTAATCAGGTCGCTGCCCCCCAAAGAGCCCTCAAAACTCCAGCCCCAGGAGAACAGCTGACCATCACCACGCAGACCAACGGTATGCAGCGCACCATTGCCCAGATCCAGAGCATTATCGAATTGCAGAATCGGGCTCAGCGGCGCTTCGACATCGTCATCCAGCTCAATGCCCAGCGTACCCAGCATGTTTTGGCCCCAGGGATACACTTTGCCATCGGCGCGCTTCACAAAACTCTGATTGCCATTGGCCCAGACCGCCTGCACATCGCTGAACCATGGCAACAGCTGCGGACTGGTCACCACTTCCGGCCATTGCTCACTGACGAATAAGCCCACCTGACTGCTGAAATTCAGACCCCACGCATACACCTGGCCACTTTTCGCCAGCGCCAGTACATGATCACGACCAGCAGCTACAGCAGTAATCGCTTGCGGCAGCGGAATCTGAACGGGGGTGCTGTGCACCTCCGTGTCTTCAGAGGCTAACCCCAGATTGGCGTAGTCATTCGCGCCCCAGCCCCAGACGACGCCCTGTTCATCGAGCGCATAGGAACTGCCGGACGATGCGGCGATCTGTACAATCCCGCTCAGGGTTAAGCGCACCGGGTAATCGCGGTTAAGGGCAGAACCATCCCCCAGCTGACCAAGGTTATTGCTGCCAAACGCAGAGACGGTACCGTCGTTATGCAGCACCAGTGAGTGGCCATAGCCACGCACAACAGACACCGCATCCGTGATGCCCGGCACCTGCACCGGCGTCATGCGGGTGCTGGTATCCGGGGTTTCGGCTCCGGCACTGCCCAGCCCGAGCTGACCATTGCTGCCATCGCCCCAGCTCCAGACCGTGCCATCCGCGGCCAGCGCCAGCGAGGCGTTCTGGTTAAACGCCAGCGACACGAATGTTTTGCTGGCTGGCAGCAGAACCGGCGTTACCGGATGCGATTCATCACTGGCCAGTTTGCTGGTCATGCCCAGTCCCAGCTGGCCTTTGTTGTTGCGGCCCCAGACATAGGTTTTGCCTTCAACAATCGCACCGGAGTGCGCGCCGCCAGCCGTTACCCGCTTACCGAAGTACGCCTGATGGCTTGCACGGCTCTGGTTGCCGGCGGCGTCGCTTACCACGATCTGAAAGGCATTCAGACCGCCGCTCAGCCTGAGTGCCGCACTGAACTGACCACTGCGGCCATCGTCGGCCAGTTGCAGATCAGCGTTCAGGGTTTGTTCGCCGCTGATAATCTCTACGCTGGCCAGCTTACGGTCATCACTGACGCTGCCCGTCAAGGTCAGCAGACGGCTCTGGACGATCGCCGGCTCGGTGGAAAATTGTCCGTTGATCTGTGGTGCGGTGATGTCGGGCGCACGGTCGTCATCCGCACCACAACCCAACAGAAACACAACCGGTAAAACCGGCAGAAGAAAGCGTTGCATAAAAGCCACCCGTTAATACGAATCAATATCAAAGGCGGCGGACAATATACGAAACAAGAACTATTCGCAAATATGAAATGTATTATCAGTTGTTTTCCCGGCGTTCATTCCTCACGCGCCCCGGCGTTTGATCAAACCAGCGCTTAAACGCCCGCTGAAAGTTGCTCTGCTCCTGATAACCGAGACGCAGGGCGATTTCCGGCAACGCCACACCCTGCTGCAACAACTGCAAGGCCTGTTCACGGCGGACATCTTCCAGCAATTGTTTAAACGTCACCCCGTGCGCCCGCAGACGGCGCTGTAAGGTACTGATGCTTAACCCCAGACAACCGGCTACCCAGGCGCGGTCGGGCTCCCCCAACAGTAACGATTGCTCAATCCAGTAACGCACGTGAGCCAGCGCCTGCTGCTCATTCAGCTGTTGCAGCGCATGACGCGCCGCCAGATCCTGCGCCGCCGCCTGCTGAGGGTTCGCTCCGGCAACGGCGATAGCAAGCAGTTCATGGCTGAATTCAATGCTGTTCTGTGACGCCGAGAACTGCACCGGGCAGGCGAAGTACTGCTGCCAGTGTTCGGGGTGTGCAGGAGGAGAGCGGCGTAATGTGACGGTCAGCGGCCTCACCGGCTGCCGCGTCAGCCAGCGTGCCATGGCCACCAGCGCCACCATGGCAGTATGCAATGACAACAGCGGCACTGGCTGGCGGGCGTGAAAGCGGATACGTACACCTTGGGCAGTTTCCTGCAGCGGCAGATCGATGGCCTCACCAATCAGGCGGTGAAAGCGCAGCAGCCGTTCCAGGGCTTCACGCAGAGTGCGGCTGGATTGCATGGCAAAGCTGATCACCGGTGCATGTTCCAGACGGATATCACGGCCAATCGTCAGGGCCAGATCATCATCCGGGCACGCCGCGCTGATCGCACTCCACAACGCGGTGACCTGCGTCTGAGGAATCCGTCCCTGAGGCTGCTGCAATACCCCGGCATCGATACCGGCCTGTTCACACAGCGCTGTGCTGCTCAGGCCAAAGCGTTCCGCGCCCTGTAACAATAACCGCACCCAGGCGCTGGAGGTGGTTGCCAGCGGCGCTGTTGCGTACACGATGGTTGAAGACACGGAGCCACTCCGTCACCAAATGACCCATGATGATAATAATCTGACCCGAAAAGCCAATCGGCTTTTGCCACACTGACGTATGTTGAACACGAATAAAACACCTCATAACAAAAACAACTGACAGCAGCCATCCGGCAAGGCAGGCAACCATGAGCCATCCGAACTCCTCAACTCACACCGGGCAAGTGCCAGAATTCAAAAGCTTCGCCGAGTTTTATCCTTACTATCTGGGCGAACATTCCAATCCGGTGTGCCGGGTACTGCATTACACCGGCAGCCTGAGTGCGCTCAGCATTCTGATCTACGCCCTGTGGAGCGGTCAGTATGCACTGCTGCCGCTGGCACTGGTTGCCGGTTATGGTCAGGCCTGGATCGGTCATTTCTTCTTTGAACACAATAAACCGGCGACATTTAAGTACCCGCTGTGGAGCTTTATGGGCGACTGGGTAATGTTAAAAGACTTTTTCCTGGGCCGAATCAAACAGAAAATGCCGCAGTAATCATCCGTCACTGACGCGTCGCCGCAGGGCCCGTTCAGCGTTCGGCGGCACAGCTCTGTTGCTGCGTCATGCAGACCGTATTTCTACTTAGTCGTTTATACCTATGTCGCATTCACACTCAGTGAGTGCGGGCTTTTAATGCCCCCCTTTCTCCGGCACTGCGCTAATCGCGTGCGCAACGCACTCAGGTGTGCCAGTCGCCGGCATTCATTGCTTATCCGGGGGCTGTATGCAGCACTACAACATTTATGAAATGGGTCTGGACACCAATCCGGCCAACTACACCGCCTTATCACCGATCAGCTATCTGCAGCGAGCGGCTTTTGTTTACCCGCAGCGTACCGCCCAGATTCATCAGGACACCACCTACACCTGGGGGGAAACCTACGAGCGCTGCGTGCGTCTGGCCTCTGGCCTTAAGTCGCTGGGGATTCAGCACGGTGAGACCGTGTCGTTCCTGTGTGCCAATATTCCCCCGATGTTTGAAGCGCATTTTGGTGTGCCGATGAGCGGAGCCGTACTGAATGCCATCAACACCCGTCTGGATGCCGAGGCCATTGCCTTTATTCTGCAGCACGCCGAAACCCGCATTCTGTTTGTCGACCGCGAATTCAGCGACGTCGCCAGCAAAGCCCTGAAATTACTGGCGGTTAAACCGCTGATCATCGCCGTTGATGATCCGTACTTCGACGGCGGCGAGCTGCTCGGTGAACAGACCTACGAGCAACTGCTGGCCAAAGCCGACCCGGATTTCGTCTGGGATCTGCCACAGAACGAATGGCAGGCCATTACCCTGAACTACACCTCAGGTACCACCGGCAACCCGAAAGGCGTGGTCTATCACCACCGTGGCGCCTACCTGAACGCCGCCAACAATATTATTTCCTGGGACATGGGCAAACACCCGGTGTATCTGTGGATTCTGCCGCTGTTCCACTGCAATGGCTGGTGTTTCCCGTGGACGCTCGCCGCCGCCGCCGGGGTCAGCGTTTCTCTGCGTCATGTACGCGCCGATGCCATTTACGGTGCCATTAAAGAGCACAAAGTATCGCATTTCTGCGGCGCGCCGATTGTGCTGAACATGCTCAACAATGCACCCGCCGGGATGAAAGAAGGCATCGAACATCAGGTTAATGCCATGGTCGCGGGTGCAGCGCCTCCGGCGGCCGTGATCGAAGGCATGGAAGCCATGGGCTTTAAAGTGACCCACGTATACGGCCTGACCGAAACCTACGGCCCCTGTGTCGTGTGCGAGTGGGACGATGCCTGGAACAGCCGCACCCCGGGTGAGCGCGCCGCGCTGAAAGCCCGTCAGGGGGTAAAAAGCCCGATGCAGCAGGATCTGATGGTTGCTGATCCGGATAACCTGCAACCGGTGGCCCGCGATGGCGAAACCATCGGTGAGATTTTCATCCGCGGTAATATCGTGATGAAAGGCTATCTGAAAAACCCGCGCGCCAGCGAAGAGGCCTTTGCCGGTGACTGGTTCCACACCGGCGATCTGGCGGTATGGCACGAAGATGGTTATATCGAGATCAAAGACCGCTCGAAAGACATCATCATCTCCGGTGGTGAGAATATTTCCTCCATCGAAGTCGAAGACATTCTTTACCGTCACCCGGATGTGGAAGAAGCGGCCGTGGTGGCCAAGCCGGATGAAAAATGGGGGGAAACACCCTGTGCTTTCGTAAAGCTGAAGCCGGGTGCCGAAGAAGACGCGGCGGCGATTATGGATTTCTGCCGGGCCAATATGGCGCACTTTAAAATCCCGCGTCACGTGGTATTTGGCGAGTTGCCGAAAACCTCCACCGGAAAGATCCAGAAGTTTATTCTGCGCGCTCAGGCCAAAGAGTCCTGATCCCGTAAACCGTAAATACCGGAAAACGGGCCTCAGCTGAGGCCCGTTTTTTTATGCACTCAGGGCGGGCATTGCACTGGCGACCAGACGTCAAAGCTGTCTTCATCCAGCGCATCTTTTTCACGGTAGAGAAAGCAATGGTCGCCGACCCGCAGCGGCTGCGGCGCAAGACTGCCAGCCTCACCGGCTTCAATAAAATCACGCGGCGGAGGCACCCGCTCACGGCGCACCGCATTCAGCTGGCGGCGCAGACGCGGATCGAAAGGTGCGCTTTGTAGCGGCTGTTCGCTGATCGCATCCATCGTCCCGGCAGGCAGATGCAACAGCGGCGGTGAGGTAAATGCCGGTTCAGCCCGGTCATCGGCGCGCTCCTGCGGGTGGGGCGCGGGCGCAACGGCGCTACCGGGTAAGTCGGCGGTTTCAGACCGGATTGACGGAGACGGTATGGCTTCCGGTACGGGCTGCTGAAAAACAGGCTGTCCGGTTACGGGGCGCAGTTGCAGGATTAATCGCGGCGCGGGGACAGGATTGATGACCACTCCCGACCAGGGCCATGGCACAGCCAGCAGCAACAGATGCAGCAGCAGCGATGCACTTAAAGCCAGAATCAGGGGATTGTGAAGCAGATAAAACAAATGGGTGGCTTCCCTTCCTTTGCCGGAACAGGCTCCGGCGGCAGGGGTTAGAGGCCACGGTTGATCTCTGGTTCAGTACGGCCAATCAGCGCGCGTGTTCAGACGCTGGTCAGGCGCGTTCGTACACCACAAAACTGTAGTTGTACGGATTCGGACCTTCAGCGGCGAAGTCTTCGCGGGCGACTTCCTGCCAGGCACTGCGGTCAAATGCCGGGAAAAACGCATCACCTTCGACCTCGGCATGCACTTCGGTCAGATACATACGATCCACCAGCGTCAGCGCCTGAGTGTAGATTTCGGCTCCGCCGATGATCATCGCTTCATCCTGGCCGTTAATCAGCGCAATACTCTCGGCCAGTTCACGGGCCGCTTCGAGGGAGGCAACCACCTTCACGCTGTCATTAGCGCCCGGTGGCTGATAACCGGCCTGACGGGTAATGATGATGTTGGTACGGCCCGGCAGTGGCTTGCCGATGCTGTCATAGGTTTTGCGGCCCATTACAATGGTTTTGCCCATGGTGACCTGTTTGAAATATTTCAGGTCGTTAGGCAGATACCAGGGCAGCTTGTTATCGATGCCGATAACACGGTTTTCGGCGAGGGCGACGATCAGGGAAAATTTCACAGCCAGCTTCCGTTTGCAAAAGCAGCATCATACCACTGCGTCTGGTTTCAGGCTCCGTCCGGCGTGCGGTGGTGTCAGGCGCAGCGCGCGATCAGCGCAGGAATATCATCCGCTGGCAAAGGCCGGGCAAAGTAGAAGCCCTGATACTGATCACAGCCAAACACCGCCAGAACATCGAGCATGGCGCTGTCTTCAACGCCTTCGGCTATCACCTTCAGGCCCAGATTATGGGCCAGATTGATAATCGAACTGGCAATGGCGGCATCGTGAGTATCGGTCACGATGTCCTGAACAAACATGCGGTCAATTTTCAGATAATCGATTGGCAGGTCTTTCAGATACGCCAGCGATGAATAACCGGTACCAAAATCATCAATCGCCACCGACACACCCAGCAGGCGCAAGCGGTTGAGAATCTGAATCCCATGACTCAGGTTGTACATCAACGTGCTTTCCGTAATTTCCAGCGTCAGATTCTGCGGAGGCAACCCCGTATCGGCCATCAGCTGCTGAATGCTGTCGGCCAGATCCCGCTGGCGGAACTGACGCGGTGACAGATTGACCGATAGCCTGGAGCCTTCCGGCACCAGCCCCTGACGGAGCCAATCCGCATACTGATGACAGGCATTGCGCAACACCCATTCGCCGAAGCGCTCGATCAAGCCGGTTTCTTCCAGTACCGGAATAAAAACCGACGGTGACACATCCCCCAGCACCGGATGCTCCCAACGCAACAGAACCTCGACACCGGTAAATGACTGATCACCGATACTGAGCTGAGGCTGATACACAAGACGCAGTTCTTCACGCTCCAGTGCATGATGCAGCGCACTTTCCAGACCAACGCGGATTTTGTCGGCCGGCGAGCTGCGATGACAGAACACATGGCTGACATTGCGTCCCTCGCGCTTGGCCTGATGCAGGGCCAGCTCGGCATGGCGTACCAGTTGTCCGGCGTCGTAACTGACCCGGCTGGCCAGTTCAATACCAATACTGACGGTGGAGAAAATTTCTTCACCACCAATACTGAAAGGCTGCTGGAAAGCCGCACGGATTTTTTGCGCCACGGCGGTGCTCATCTGGGCACCGTCCTGATCACCGGCCGCTTCAAGAATGACCGCAAAACCATTGCCGCCCAGACGCGCAACCGTATCGCAACGGCGTAACGTCTGCTGCAATCGCTGGGCGCAGGCCATCAGCAACAAATCACCAAACGGATGGCCGTGCAATTCGTTCACCACCCGGAAACGGTCAAGATCAACAAACAGCAGGCTGACCTCCTGGCCACGCCGCTGACTCTGCACCAGACAATGATCCAGCCGGTCCTGAAACAGGCCCCGATTCGGCAAACCGGTAAGAGGATCGTGATGAGCGGCATGCTTCTGTTCCAGATCGTACTGACGGCGGGCTATCGCCATGCGCATGGCATGCAGCATCACACCAGACTGTGCCTGATACAGACTCAATACCTCCTGCACCCCGGCCCGGATCAGCTTGTCCTCATCACTCAGGTGCTCCAGCAAAACCACCAGCGGTGCTTCCGGCAGCATCAGCCGCACCCGCTCAACCGCCGCTTCCAGCGGGCCACTGTAACGCATAGCGCTCAGGCAGAAGACCGCCTGCTGCGTTTCCAGCCAGACAGAACAAGCATCATCCAGAGAGGCAACCTGCTGCAGTGTGATATCCGGTAAATGCAGGGATGGCTGCACATCATCCGCATTTAACAGCAGCAGGATGGGTAATTCGGAATGAATCAGCGGGTTCACCATAAGCACCAGACGTCAGAGATGCTTTCAGTATAGACAAGCCAACTCCGACATTGGTCTTAGAACCACAATAGTGAAAAAGAATTGTAACGACGACGAAAACCCGATCTTCGGCCCCCTCTCAGCCCGTGAAAAACGGGTTGGAAGGGAGCCATCACAGAGGCGTGATCAGATCGCAACCGGCGCTTTGATATGCGGGTGGGATTCGTAACCTTCGATCACGAAGTCTTCAAACGTATAGTCAAACAGGCTGTCAGGTTTACGCTGAATCACCAGTTTGGGCAGCGGCAAAGGCTCGCGGCTGAGCTGCAAATCCGCCTGTTCCAGATGGTTGGCGTACAGATGCACATCGCCACCGGTCCAGACAAAATCACCGACCTGCAGGTCACATTGCTGCGCCACCATGTACACCAGCAGGGCATAACTGGCGATGTTGAACGGCACACCAAGGAAAATATCGGCACTGCGCTGATACAGCTGGCAGGATAACCTGCCGTCAGCCACATAGAACTGGAAAAACGCATGGCATGGCGGTAACGCCATATTCTCAATTTCGCCGACGTTCCAGGCGCTGACGATCAGGCGGCGCGAGTCCGGATTGGTTTTAATCTGATTCACGACCTGAGTGATCTGATCAATATGACGGCCATCGGCGGTTGGCCAGCTGCGCCATTGCGAGCCGTACACCGGCCCCAGATTGCCGTGTTCATCGGCCCATTCATCCCAGATCGAAACGCCGTTTTCCTTCAGATAGCGGATATTGGTATCACCACTCAGAAACCACAGCAGCTCATGAATAATCGAGCGCAAATGCAGCTTTTTGGTGGTTACCAGCGGAAAGCCCTCGCTCAGATCGAAGCGCATCTGATAGCCAAAACAGCTGTACGTACCGGTGCCGGTACGGTCTTCTTTGAAGGTGCCGTTTTCGCGTACATGGCGCATCAGATCAAGATATTGCTTCATACGTTCTGTTCTCCGGATTTCGGGCTGCGGTAAGCAATCACCAGCAGAATGATGCCAATAACAATCATCGGCAGACTGAGCAGCTGCCCACGGCTCATCCAGCCAAATAAATCAAAACCCAGATGTGCATCCGGCTCGCGGAAGAACTCAGCAAAGGTACGGAACAGGCCATATCCAATCAGGAACATGGCACTCACGGCTTTCTGTGGCTTAGGCCTGGACGAATAAAACCAGAGGATAACAAACAGCAGGAAACCCTCCAATGCCGCCTGATACAACTGTGACGGATGACGCGGCAGATCACCGGCACGCGGAAACACCATCGCCCAGGGCACATGCGCCGGATCAGCGATCCGGCCCCAGAGTTCGCCACCGATAAAATTGCCGAAACGGCCAAACATCAGACCAACCGGAACCAGTGGCGCAACAAAATCCGCGACATCAAAGAAGTTCTTTTTGTACTTATGGCCAAACCACGCCAGCGCCGCCATAACCCCCAGCAAACCACCGTGGAACGACATACCACCTTCCCACACCCGCAGCAGCCACAGCGGGTCCTGCAGAAACTGCGGAAAGTTATACAACAGCACGTAACCGCAGCGACCACCGAGGATAACCCCCATGGCACCATAAAAAATCAGATCCGACACCTGCTCCGGCGTCCAGCCGGAAGCCGGACGGCGTGCACGGTAATTGGCCAGCCCCCAGGCCGAGGCAAACGCCAGCAGATACATCAGGCCATACCAATGAATTTTCAGCGGACCAATGGCCACGGCGACCGGATCAATATCGGGATACGTCAGCATATGAACTTCCTTGCAACAATAATCAGACTCAGGGGCGACGCTGAATCATTCACACGACACGAATCTGTGCTGAATGATTCAAAGGTGCCCAAGCAAAACATTCTATTTTTAACGCCTTGTGAAAGGCGCTTAAAACACCAGAAACTTAATACCAACCACACAGAGCAACAGAGCAAAGCCCTTTTTCAGCAGCGCCTGATCCAGACGATGAGCCAGCGTCGCCCCCACCTTGGCAAAGGGTACGCTGGTCAGCACGATGCCGATAATGGCTGGCCAATACAGAAAGCCGGTGCTCCACAACGGCAGATCCGCATGCTGCCAGCCCGCCACCACATTACTGATGGCGCCGGTCAGAGCAATCGGCAAACCACAGGCTGCCGAAGTCGCCACGGCCTGACGCATCGGAATTCTCATCCAGCTCAGATAAGGCACCGTAAAGGTTCCACCACCAATACCAAACCAGGACGAGCCAAAACCCACCACCGAACCGGCAACGACCAGCCCCGGATTACCCGGACGCTGACCCGCCCCCTTTGGTTCCAGCCCGAAAAACATTTTCACCGCCAGCAACATGGCAAACACACCGATGATGTTCTGCAACAGCGGCCCCGGAACTGCGGTAATCAACGACACACCCAACATCGTGCCCAGCACAATGCCAATGCTCATAACGCTCACCAGCGACCAGTCCACCGCCCCCTGACGATGATGTTCACGTACTGAACTGAGCGAGGTAAACACAATGGTCGCCAGCGATGTCGCCACCGCCATATGCGTCAGCACCGCCTCGCTGACACCCTGCGCGGCAAAGGTAATCACCAGCACAGGCACAATGACCATGCCGCCACCAATACCAAATAAACCCGCTAACAGACCCGCAACAGAGCCAACTGCCAGGAACAGCAGAAAAGTCATCATCGTATGAAAAATCCGGTTTAAGGGGGCGGCATTATGACCTAAAGTGCGGTCAAAGTCGGCAGCACCTGTGCAACAGATCATGCCTGCGGCAACCACTATCAGGAAATGCTATGTGTCTGATCGTACTGAACTGGCAACCACAGGACGGCCAGTGGCTGAGCCTCAGCGCCAACCGCGATGAATTCTATGCGCGTCCCGCCAGCGCACTGGCAGAGTGGCCGGAGCATCCGGGCCTGTTTGCCGGGCGCGATCTGCAACAGGGCGGCACCTGGCTGGGCGCGACCCAAACGGGCCGGTTTGCGGCACTGACCAACCTCCGCGCTCCCGGCGCAGGGCCAGCCGAGCCGCAGTCCCGCGGGCATCTGGTGCTGAATTACCTGCGCGAACCGCGCAACCCGGAAAAGTATCTGCGTGCCGTGCTGGAAAACGGCGACGCCTATGCGCCGTTTAATCTGCTGTGCGGCAACCGCAATCAGCTCTGGTACGCCAGCAACTACCCTGAACCCCGGATTGAACGGCTGGAACCCGGCATTCACACCCTGAGCAACGCCTGGCTGGATACGCCCTGGCCGAAAACCGAACTGGCACGCATGCAACTTCAGCGCTGGTTACAACAACCCAAGGGCAGCGCCAGTCTGGCTGCGTTACTGGATCATTATTCCCCCTTCCCGGACGACCAGCTGCCTCAAACCGGCGTACCGCTGGAATGGGAAAGGCTGCTATCGGCGCAGTTTATCCATGCTCCGGGCTATGGCACGCGCTGCTCAACAGGCATACTCGGACTGGAAGATCGTCTGGAATTCAGCGAGCTCAGCTGGGACAGTAACGGCCGGATCAGCGGGCGCGTCACCTGGCCGGTTGAGCTGGAATAAGCCGACCATGCCATTCTACGAACAAAGAATCAGGTGCCGGAAATCCGCCAGCCAGCCCATCGGTTACAAAAGAAAAAGCTAAGCTGTTGTTTCTTTTGACACGACGCTGATTCATCGCCCAAACGTTTGCAGTCGCTTACAAAATTCTGCGATCTGTAGCACGATTCCGGGCACATTTTGCCCAACGGGCGTCCATACTTCGTGCATGAACAGCATGAAGATACCCAGAAAACCGCAACGCGTTGTCGCCCTGACAGGCTTTATTGCCCTGTTATGCGTCGGACTGTTGTTTGCGGCCCTGGCAGCCAGCATCAACACCAAGCCCTATATGCCACCCAAAGTGGCGCAAAAATATATGGAGCACTGGTTAATCGAATCCGCGCGCAATGTGGCGGGAGAGGTGCGGCTGAAACATGTGCAGAGCATCGAACCCTTTTATCTGCGCCGCGATTACCAGCCGGTATGGATGAACAGCTTTGAGCTGACCGAAGCCGGCAAAGAGTTGCTGCAGGTACTCCGTGAAACGGCCGCTGATGACTGGCGCAACTACGGCTACGAACTGGCCACCCTCGAACGCGAGACCAGCCGTTTATCCAACATTCCCAAACAAGCCACGGCCGTTGAAGTACTGCTCACGGATGCCTTTATTACCTATGCACGACAAGTGCTGAACGCTGAACTGCTGCCCGATACCGGCGAAGGGGATCATCCATCCATCCGTAAAGTATCGGCAACGAATCAAGCCGGACAATTCAGCGAAGAACAGATCGTCGACCTGCTGAACGACTCCATCCGCCGTAACGAGCTGGACGCACTGGTCGACATGCTCACGCCCTCGCACCCCGGTTATCTGCGTCTGCGCAAAGAACTCAACCGCTATCTTGCCATAGCCAATTCCGGTGACTGGTATCCGCTGCCGGACAAACTGCAACTGAAGCCCGATGATCGTCATCGTCTGGTACCTCACCTGCGCTGGATGCTGGGACAGTATGGCGATCTGCAGAAAGGCACCCTGTCGTGGTTATTTAAAGATGCTGAAGAACGCACCCGCGCTCCCGCCGAAGACGAACCTCACGACCTGAGCCGCCCGGAATTTCAATTCGACAACGCACTCGCCGATGCCCTGCGTCATTTCCAGAAACGTCATCAATTACCGGAGAGTGGCGAGCTGGACGCGCGCACCCTTACCTGGCTGAACATTCCGCCCTATCAGATGGCGCAGAAAGTAGCACTCAACATGAAACGCTGGCGTCACCTGCCAAGAGATCTTGGTCAGCGGCACGTCATGGTCAATATGGCCGACTATCGTCTGCAGCTGATGAACAGTGGCTCGGTTGAGCTGGATATGAAAGTCATCATCGGTAATCAGCAACGCCGCACACCGGTGATGTCGCAAAAAATCAGCATGCTTGAACTGGCCCCCACCTGGTCAGTACCAAGACGCATCGCCATTAGCAGCCTGTTGCCGAAAATCCGCCGGAATCCGGGTTATCTGGAAGAAAAGGGCTATCAGGTAATCGGCCGGGTCGATGGCGTTGACCAGTTTATTTCGCCCTATGCCATTAACTGGAACAAAGTCAGCGCCAATCATTTCCCGTATCGTCTGGTGCAGAAAGCAGGCGACGACAATGCGCTGGGTTCCATTAAGTTTCTGTTCCCCAATGATAAAGACATTTATCTGCACGATACGTCACAACCACAACTCTTCAACCTCGACAACCGTGCCTTGAGCTCCGGTTGTGTGCGGGTGGAGAAGCCCCGTCTGCTGGCCGAAAAACTGCTGCGTGGACAGCAGGGCTGGAACCGTCACAACATTGATGCTGCCATCGATCAGAATCGCACCACCCGCATCCGGCTACAGGAGGATGTTCCGGTTTATCTGATGTACTGGACAACCTGGGTTGATCCGAACGGTGTTCTGCAGGTACGCGAGGATGTGTACAACCGCGATCTGATCGCCGGCCTGCCCCCGACAAACCCTGCCGTCAGCCTGTAACACTCCCGCGCCCGTTACATTATTCAGCATGACAAATGTAGCGTTATGTATTTTTGTCGAATGATGCCCGTTTCTTTTGGCAGGTGTTTGGCATACTCCGCTTCCTGAACACACAACTGAATAACCAGCAGTAGCGGAGACTATTCATTATGTTGCAACGTCGTCACTTTCTGAAACAGGCTGCCTGCCTGGGGGCCGCAAGCATTACCGGTCTGGGCAGCATCCGCGCATCCGCGGGGCAACAGGAAGAACGCACTCTGCACCTGTACAATATCCACACCGGTGAATTCACCAACAGCACGTTCTGGGCGAATGGCCGTTATATCGACGAAGGCATAGAGGCGCTGGATATTCTGGTGCGGGATCATCGCCGTGATCAGGCGATCGCCATGCAACGCGAGCTGTATCAGAACATGTATCAGTTGCAGCAACTGTTTGGCCGCCACGAACCGCTGTATGTGATTTCCGGTTATCGTGCGCCGGAGTCCAATGCCGGCCTGCGCCACACCAGCTCAGGAGTTGCGGAGCACAGCCTGCATATGCAGGGACGGGCGATTGATATCCGCATCCCCGGCGTATCGCACCGGCACCTTCATCGTGCTGCGCTGGCCATGGGCAATGGCGGGGTCGGTTATTACCCGAAAAGCGGGTTTATTCATATCGATACCGGGCGAACCCGGCACTGGACAGCCTGAACAGGCTGAACGGGGCCAGATTCAGCTGCGCCCCGGCCCAATGATGCGGCCAAAACCGGCCTTTTCCAGCGATAACTGCAGTGTTGCCGTAATAACCGGAGCACTTTCAATCCGGAGCACCTCAGCCAACAGCTGATTGGCCCATTCCAGATGAATCCCACGGATCACCGATTTCACTTTCGGCAGGTTAGTGGCGTTCATCGACAACATGTCATAGCCCATCGCCATCAGCAGCACAGCGCCCAGCGGATTTCCGGCCAACTCACCACACACACTGACAGGCTTGCCAATTTCGTGCGCCATATCCGCGATCATTTTCAGCGCATTCAGCACCGCCGGATGAAAAGCCTGATACAAATCCGCCACCCGCGGATTGTTGCGGTCAACGGCCAGCAAATACTGCGTGAGGTCATTACTGCCGACCGAGAGAAAATCAACGCGCTGGCCCAGCTCACGAATCTGATAAACCGCTGCCGGTACTTCAATCATCACGCCGACCTGTGGCATCTCGACGTCAAATCCCTCTTCCAGAACCTCCGCATGGGCGCGGTAAATCAGATGCAGGGCTTCATCCACTTCACTCACACTGGTGATCATCGGCAACATAATGCGCAGATTATTCAGCCCTTCGCTGGCCTTCAGCATGGCCCGGATCTGCACCAGAAAAATTTCCGGATGATCCAGTGTTACGCGGATACCGCGCCAACCCAGAAAAGGGTTTGCTTCATTAATGGGGAAATAGGTCAGCGCTTTATCCCCACCAATATCCAGGGTGCGCATGGTGACCGGATTAGGCGCGAACGTTTCCAGCTGCTGGCGATAGATTTTCTGCTGTTCGCTCTCGCTGGGAAAGCGGTCTTTCATCATAAAAGGCACTTCGGTGCGGTACAGGCCAACGCCTTCAGCACCGCGCTCCAGGCTGCGCACAGCATCGGTAATCAGGCCGGTATTCACCCACAAAGGTATACGATGCCCATCAAGGGTTTCGGCCGGCTCATCACGCAGTACCTGAAGATCCTGCTGCAGCGCCTGCTCTTCATCAAAAATCGCCTGATACTGCTCGCGCAGTTCATCGTTGGGACTGGAGAAAATCTGCCCACGATAGCCATCAACAATCAGCTCCAGACCGTGCAGCTGAGCATAGGGCACATCCACCACGCCCATGACGGTAGGAATCCCCATCGCCCGGGCCAGAATGGCCACATGCGAGTTGGATGAACCTTTTACCGACACCAGACCGCGCAGTTTGGCGGGTGGAACTTCACCCAGCATGGCGGGCGTCAGCTCTTCACTGACCAGGATCGTATTATCCGGAAAGTCATGTTCCTGCGCGTGGGCATCATTGCCCTGCAGATGGGCAAGAATACGGGTGCCTAAATCAATGATATCGGTGGCGCGCTCACGCAGATAAACATCTTCCATCAACTGAAAATGCCCCACGTACTGCATCACCACCTGACGCAATGCTCCCTGAGCCCAGTTGCCGGCATAAATACGGACTTTGACTTCCGCCCCCAGAGCATGGTCATCGAGCATATTCAGATACACATCAAACAAGGCCATTTCTTCCGGGCGCAACTCACTGCTGAGCTTCTCGCCCAGCCTGCGGATTTCTTCACGCGCGGCTTCAAGAGCACGATCGAAGCGTACGATCTCGTCATCAACCGATTCCGGTTCTTTATCCACGACACCACTGAGATCCGCCGCCGGCGACAACACAAAGGCCTGGCCAAGACCAACACCCGGAGCACCGGGAGCACCATTAAAACGTGTGCTTCGTTTACGCTCATTGGTCGCAGATGGGATATCAAGAATATTGCCGGTTGCTTCAGCATGGGCAATAACGCCCGCCAGCTGAGCCGACATGGTCACCAGAAAGGCTTCTTCACTCTCATCAAACTGACGACTGTCACGCTGCTGAACCACCATCACGCCCATCAGGCGTTTGTGGTGAATGATCGGCACCCCCAGAAACGACAGAAAGGGGTCTTCGCCAGTTTCGGACAGGAAGTGAAAACGCGGGTGCGCAGGAGCGTTATCGACGTTGATAGGTTCCTCACGCGAGCCGACCAGACCAACCAGACCTTGTGAGGAACTGAGACTGACCCGACCAACCGCTTCCTGCTTCAGACCTTCAGTGGCCATCAGCACATAGCGTTTGCTGTCAGGATCGAACAGGTAGACAGAGCACACTTCAGTATTCATGGCCGCACGGATACGCGCCACGACAAGCTTAAGCGCTTCGTTCAGATCGGTTGCCGAGCTGACTTCCTGTACAATGCGTCTCAGAATATCAAGCATAGATCCTCAGCCAGTTTTACGTTGCAGCTTGGCGATACGCGGCGCCAGTTCCGTCATGGCCCGGCGATATACATCACGCTTGAATGCAACAACACCCCCCAGCGGAAACCAGTAACTCACCCAGCTCCAGCCATCAAATTCCGGCTTGTCGGTAGCGCTCACGTTAATGCGAGAATCATCCCCTACCAGCTTAAGCAGAAACCATTTTTGTTTTTGTCCGACGCATACGGGCCGGCTGTCATGGCGCACCATACGCCGTGGCAAACGATAGCGCAGCCAGCCACGGGTGCAGCCAAGCACCTGTACATCCTGGGCGGTCAGCCCCACTTCTTCCATCAATTCCCGATAGAGCGCTTTCTCCGGGGATTCCCCTTCTTTAATCCCGCCCTGGGGAAATTGCCAGGCATCCTGGCCTATACGTCTGGCCCACAGGACCTGTCCTTTGTCATTACAAAGGATAATACCGACATTAGGGCGGTAACCATGTTCGTCAATCACAATGCCGTCCATATCGTATCTGATGGTTCAAAACTTGCCGATTTCACCACAAAGGTCAAGCAGTTGAAGATGAGGCTGGCTGATAAGGGCAGATTCGGGTGCAGGAACCGGATGGCCGCACCACCCTTATTTCACGCCATCAATCAGGCTGAGCAATCAGGAATTTGCCACAATCCGCCTCTGGGCAGCCGGCATTCTTTAGAACCAATGTATTCAGTTATTTCTTTGTTTGAAACTCAGAATTATAAGGAAAGTATGCTCTGTTGCCCTTAGAATAGCGACTAATTTTATAACCGGCAGCGGAAAAAGGCTGACTCTCGTGGCACTGGCTATTTTCGATCTCGACCACACCCTTCTGAATGGCGACAGCGACCATGCATGGGGACAATATCTGGTCGATCAGGGGCTTGCAGACCCTGATCAGCATAAACTGCGAAATGATTATTTTTATGAGCAATATAAAGCCGGTACTCTGGATATTCATGAGTATCTGGCATTTGCCCTTAAACCCCTGACCCAATATCCGTTACAGCTCATGCTGGACACGCGTGCGGCGTTTCTGAAAAACCGCATCATGCCGCTGATTTCCGACAAGAGCCGCAACCTGATTGCACACCACAAACGTCAGGGCGATACCCTGCTGATCATCACCGCGACCAATGGCTTTGTGACCTATCCCATAGCCGAGCTGCTGGGTATTGAACACATTATTGCTCCGCATCCTGAAATGCAGGATGAGCGCTATACCGGCAATATTGTCGGTATACCCAGTTTTCAGCACGGCAAGGTAGTGCGCCTGAAGGAATGGCTGCACCAACAGGGCTTTGAACTGACCGGCAGCTACTTCTACAGTGATTCTCACAACGATCTGCCACTGCTGGACATTGTTGATCACCCGGTAGCCGTTGATCCGGATGCCAGACTGGCCACCATCGCCGAACAAAAAGGCTGGCCTATCATCAGCCTCAGGGATCAGGAGTAAGTCTGTGAATTACGCAAAACTGGTGTTTGTCAGCGCACTGCTGCTGGCCGGTTGCGACCAACCTGCACAGCCTCAGAGCAGCCCCCCTGATCAGACCTCGGCCACCGATATCCGGCAGGACAGTGTGCCCGACAGCAGCGCCTTTGCGGCGCACCTGGGACTGAGCGCGTACACCGAAATGTCGATGGCTGCGCAGAGTGCTCAGGAGCTGGACAGTCGCCTGGCGTCTTTTTTGTATCATCCCAATCCGATGAGTCTGACCGAAGTGCGTCAGGCGTGGCGTAATGCCTACAGCGCTTATCTGCAAACCCTGATCTATTCAAAATTACCGATCAATGACCCGCCGGACTGGCACAAAAAGGGCATCGACTATCAGCATACGCTGAGCCTGCTCGACAGCTGGCCAATTGAAGGCGGCTATATCGACCACGTACCCGGCTACCCTTTCAGCGGTATTGTCAACGATCTGACGCTGGAGCTGAACGAAGACAGCCTTCTGGCTCAGCATGGCTTCTCTGACCCGAGCTACGCCAGTCTGGGTTACCATGCCTTTGAATTTATGCTGTGGGGCGCAGATGGGCAGCGCTCACCGCGTGACTTTTTCCCTCAGGAAAATACTGCTCCGGTCGTCATCGCCAGCGAGGGTGGAAACAGCGCTGACACCCTGCATACTGAGATCGCTCACCCTGAAGAGGCCACCGCGATTGCTGACGAAGAGCCTGCGGATGTTGGTGTGCAGAACCACAATCGTCGCCGTCAGTATGTTCAGCTGCTGAGTGAACAATTGCAGAAACATCTGCACCGCCTGCAGCGCCGCTGGGAACCGAGCAATGGTTACTACGCCAGCCTGCTGCAACACTCAGAACCGGAACAGGTGCTGAAGGCAACATTCAGTGCCACACAAAAACTGTTATCTGATGAGCTATTGGGTAAGCGCCTGAACGGCACCAGCAGCGAGTTCAGTCAGACCACCTGGGCGGATACCCGTGCCATTGTCGCCGGAATCCGCAACCTCTACTTTCCGTTGAGCGAAACCGAAGCCGGTACCGGCCTGCCGGCACTGCTCGGCCAGCATCACGACGATCTGAGCCTTGAGTGGCAAAGACAGCTGCAACTGATTGATGACAGCATTGATGACTGGCAACAGCAAACAGTGGCCGATGCGGAAGCACGCCAGCAATGCCGCCAGCGGATTATCGAGCTGATGTCACTGCTGCAGCGCACCGCCAGCATGCTTAACGTGCCGCTCGCCAGCGCCAACTGACGCGGACGATCACAGAAGAAAAAGGGAGCCATCGCTCCCTTTTTTTTATACCACCGGTTTTATACCACCGGTTTTATACCACCGGTTTTTATGCCGCCAGCCGCTCAGCGGGTCGGCAACACCCGGGCAAACACCGCTTTCAGATAGCGGGTTTCCGCAATGGCCGGTAGTACCGGATGGTCAGCCCCCTGGCTGCCAACGTGCTGAATCATCACTTCCCGATCCAGTTCGCGTCCCATTACCCGCAACATATCCGGCAGGCGATCTTCCGCCAGATGCATGGAGCAGGAGGCTGCAACCAGCAGACCATCCTTGCTCAGTAAGCGCATCGCCAGCTGGTTCAGGCGGTGATAAGCCTGTTCCCCGGCTTTGATATCTTTGCGGCGCGGGATCAGCGCTGGCGGGTCCATCACCACCACATCGAAACGCTCACCGTTATCTTTCAGCTGACGCAGCGCCGCAAACGCATCACCTTCCCAGCAATGAACCTTCTCTGCCACACCATTGAGTGACGCATTCTGTTCAACCCAATCCAGCGCCTGAGCGGAAGCATCCACACAATGCACTTCCGCTGCGCCATGATTCGCCGCCTGCACACCCCAGCCACCGACATAGCTGAACACATCCAGCACGCGTTTGCCTTTCACCAGACGATTCAGCTGCGCACGGTTTTCACGGTGGTCGTAGAACCAGCCGGTTTTCTGCCCATGAATGACCGGTGCCATAAAGCGGGTATCGTTTTCCACCAACGGGGCACAGTCATCCTCCAGCGCGCCCTGAATCACTTCGACGTACTCCGGTAAGCCTTCAACGGCGCGCAGCTTGCCATCGTTTTTCAACACGATGCACTGTGGTTTGGCGACTTTATTAACCGCATCAATAATGGCCTGACGACGCTGCTCCATTGCCACACTGGAAATCTGAATCACCACCACATCGCCAAAACGATCAATCACCAGACCCGGCAAACCATCGCTGTCGCCGAACACCCAGCGGTAACAGGAATGCGGATACCAGAGTTCGCGACCACTCTGGGCTACCTGTAAACGATGAACCATCAGTGAGACATCCAGCGTCTGCTGACTGTCGCGGCTGAACAGGCGGGCACAGATCAGTTGTTCCGGACTGACGACCGCCACCCCCAGCGCCTTACCGTTGGCCGCTTCAACCACCACTTCGGTGCCAGCCGCCATGCTTTTCAGTGGCGTGATCTCAATATCCACTTCATTGCTGTATACCCACAGGTGACCACCTTTCAGGCGGCGTTCGGCCTTGGCTTTTAGTCGCAGAGTCGGGAGCATGATTCACCTCGGGTGGTGGTTACAAAAAGGAGCGCATTATACGCATGCTCTGACAAACTTCCCCAAAAACCAGTGCTATTCTTTATGACATTCCTTTTCCTTCCCCGGACTTGTCATGCCTCAGCAACTGTCGGAAGAGCAGATACTGCACATCATGCAGGGGATCAAAATCCCGCCTAAGCCGCAGATTCTGGTCGATCTGCAAATGGAACAATTTATGCCAGACCCCGATCTGGGTCGCATTTCCAAACTGATCAGCCAGGATGTCGGGCTGGCCGGCACCGTGCTCAAAGTGGTGAACTCGCCATTTTATGGCCTTCAGAACCGCATTACATCGGTCGCACAGGCCGTCAGTCTGATTGGCCTTAACAGCGTGGTGAATATCATCAATGGCTTATCCATCAAGAGCCAGATGAGTGACGAAACCATTGTTAACATGAACCGCTTCTGGGACACCGCCAACGATATATCCCAGGTTGCTACCGCCGTTGCCAAACAGGTCGGTTATCCGAATCCCGATCTGGCTTACCTGCTGGGCCTGTTCCATAACTGTGGTATTCCCCTGCTGATGGCCCGTTTTGATAATTATCTGCAGGTGATGGAAGAGTCTTATGCGCATCAGGAACTGCGGGTTGTGGATGTGGAAAATCAGCACCTGAATACCAACCATGCGGTGATTGGTTATTACACGGCCAAGTCGTGGAATCTGCCCAAACTGCTGTGTGATGTCATTGCCGAACATCACAGCGCGTCGCGCTATTTTGCCACCGACAATTACAAAGATTCAGAAGGTAAAACCCTGCTCGCCATTCTTAAACTGGCCGAACATGTGTGCGGGAATTACCGCATTCTTGGTCGTCAGACCGTCGATCTGGAATGGCAGAACATCGGCGATGAAGTATTAACCTACCTCGGCCTGGGTGAGTACGATATTGAGCAGATGGAAGCGAACTTTGAAGAGCTCGGAATAGGCTACCGCAATTATAAATATTAACGGGTAAAAACCATTGAGATACCGGATCTCAATGGTCGGAGCGGCATGTCTGCCGCGCTGGTCATGACGGAATTGTCTGCGCAAAAGGCCGCCGTTAATCCCTTGCGTTAATATACGCCTGCTCACTCACCGCATGATAAGCCTTAACCTGATCGCGGTAATGAATGTATGAGTTATACACTTTCTGGGCTAACGGATCAGCGGCAGAAACCTCAGCCACTACCTGCTCAGACAACACCTGTAATTTGCTCAGCACATCATCAGGAAAGGCACGCACATCAACGCCATGTTTTTCTTTAAGCTCAATCAATGCCGCCTGATTACGTGTGGTGTATTCCGCCAGCATATCGTCGTTAATGGCCTTGGTCGCTACGCGCACAATCGCCTGCAGATCGTTCGGCAGTTTGTCAAAGGCGGTTTTATTAATCACAAATTCCATCATTGAACCCGGCTCATGCCAGCCCGGATAGTAATAATGTTTAGCCACCTTATAGAGACCAAACGCCAGATCGTTGTAAGGACCAACCCATTCGGTTGCATCAATAGCGCCGGTCTGTAACGAGGTGAAAATTTCTCCACCCGGCAAGGTCACCGGCGTACCACCGGCACGGGCCAACACTTCTCCGCCCAATCCCGGAATACGCATTTTCAGCCCTTCAAGATCCGAAACGCTGTTGATTTCTTTATTAAACCAGCCGCCCATCTGAACGCCGGTATTACCACCGGGCAGCGGTAATACATTAAACGGCGCGTACACTTCTTCCCACAATGGCTGGCCGCCACCGTACTGAATCCAGCCATTCATTTCCTGTGCCGTAAGACCAAAAGGCACCGAAGTAAAAAACTGTGCCGCCGGTGTTTTTCCTTTCCAGTAATAAGCACCGCTGTGCCCCATTTCAGCCGTGCCCTGAGACACCGCATCAAATACCTGCAGCGCCGGAACCAATTCCCCGGCACCGTACACTTTAATCTGCAGACGACCGGCCGACATATCATTCACCATCGTGGCAAAACGTTCCGGAGCCGCGCCCAGACCCGGAAAATTCTTCGGCCATGAGGTGACGAGTTTCCACTTAAACGTCTGCTGTGGTGTCGCTGCGGCCGTTTGTTCCGCATCATTCTGGCAGCCACTGAGTGCAGCGACAGCCGCTGCGGACAGCAGCAGAGTGATCAGGCGTTTTATCATCCATTTACTCCTTGTGATTATTTCAGCGTTATTCTTTCGGCGTTACAGGGCTTCCAGCCTGGCGAAACTGGCGACCAGCCATTTGCTGCCGGCGTCATCAAAGTTGACCTGCACGCGCAGGCCACTGCCCTGCCCTTCAAATTGCAGCACCGTGCCTTCACCAAACATTTCATGATAAACCCGCTGGCCCAATGTATAGGGAAGATTGCCATGCACAAAAGAAGGTTGCTTCATTTTTGCCGACGAATCGCGGGCCGTCAGAGGCCGGCTGATGCTGTTTTTCAGCCGGACTTCGGTAATCAGCCCGGATGGAATTTCGCGGATAAAGCGCGACGGCGTGCTGTAATTTTCCTGACCGTGCAAACGCCGGCTTTCAGCATGGGTAATGATCAGTTTTTCCATGGCGCGGGTAATGCCAACATAGGCCAGACGCCGTTCTTCTTCGAGGCCTTCGGCTTCATCCATCGACATTTTATGCGGGAATAAACCTTCTTCCAGACCGGCCAGGACCACCTGCGGGAATTCCAGACCTTTAGCAGAATGCAGTGTCATTAACTGCACGGCATCCTCGTATTCATCAGCCTGTCCATCACCGGCATCCAGCGCCGCCCGGTCGAGGAACAGCGCCAGCTCATTCGTTTCGGCGTCATTGTTGTCGTCGGCATTAAAGCCATCATCGCTTTCAAATTGCCGGGCCGCGTTAATTAATTCTTCAAGGTTATCGAGGCGTGCCTGACCTTTTTCACCTTTTTCTTTTTTATGATGCTCGATTAGGCCGCTCTGATTAATAACCTGATCGACAATTTCATGCAGTTCCAGCTTTTCGATACCAACGCTCATTTCTTCGACCAGATCGAGAAAACTCTGCACCGCCGCGCTGGCGCGTTTCGGCAGCATGCCATGCTGCACAGCCGCCTCAGCCGCCATCCATAACGAGCAGCCCTGATCACGGGCATAGCTGCGCAGAATATCCACGGTTTTTTCGCCAATTGCGCGCGCCGGAACGTTAATGACGCGCTCAACCGACGCATCGTCCTGACGATTCAGCAATAAACGCAGATAAGCGAGGGCATTTTTAATTTCCAGCCGCTCATAGAAACGCTGACCACCGTAAATACGGTAAGGAATTCCGGCACGTAATAACGCTTCTTCCAGGGTGCGCGACTGGGCATTGGAACGGTACAGCACGGCCATATCGGCACGCTGACGGCCACTGCGCGCCCACTCATCGACACGGTCGGCAATGTAACGCGCTTCATCCTGCTCGTTAAAAGCGCTGTACAGCTGGATGGCTTCGCCTTCTTCACCCTCAGTGTGCAGGCTTTTACCCAGACGCCCGGTGTTGTTGGCAATCACCGCATTGGCGGCATCCAGAATGGTTTTGGTCGAGCGGTAATTCTGCTCCAGCTTAATCAGCTCCGCACCGGGAAAATCGTGGCGGAAATTACGAATATTATCGATATTGGCGCCACGCCAGCCGTAAATGGACTGGTCATCATCGCCCACGGCCATCACCGACACCCGGTCGCCAGCCAGCATGCGGATCCAGGCGTACTGAATATTGTTGGTATCCTGAAACTCATCGACCAGAATATGGCGGAAGCGCTGCTGGTAATGCGCCAGTAAATCCGGATGCTGCAACCACAGCTCATGGGCACGCAGCAGAATTTCACCGAAATCCACCAGGCCATTCTGCTGGCAGTTGTCTTCATACAACTGATACACCTGCTGCATGGTGCGCGAGAACGGATCGGCTGACGGCATCACATGCGCCGCACGGCGGCCTTCATCTTTCTGCTCATTGATAAACCACTGGATCTGCTTTGGCGGATAGCGGCTGTCATCAATATTGTTGGCTTTCATCAGCCGTTTGATCAGTCGTTGCTGATCATCGCTGTCGAGAATCTGGAAATGCTGCGGCAGCCGCGCTTCGCGCCAGTGCAGTTTCAGCAGCCGATGCGCCAGACCATGAAAGGTACCAACCCACAGACCATTCGCCGGTATCTGCAGCAATTGCTCCAGACGGCCTTTCATCTCTTTGGCCGCTTTATTGGTAAAGGTGACCGCCATCACCGAGAACGGCGAGACATTTTCCACCTGCAACAGCCAGGCAATGCGGTGTACCAGGACCCGGGTTTTACCCGAACCGGCACCGGCCAGCACTAACTGATGGCGTGAGCTTGCAGCCACCGCATTGCGCTGGCCATCGTTTAACTGATCGAGAAGTAATGAAATATCCATGGCGTGCGAGTCTATCAGATGCCGGGGTAAAAATGCTGCTGTTTTATACAGTACCCCGCTGCCTTTACACCGGACAGGACGCTACGGCGGCGGCCAGATTCGGCTGGCGGCCAGTATTCCATAGGCTTCTGTACAAAAAGCCCTTTATAATTCCCCACTTACCAGCCGACACCAGGAAATCCTGTTGTGAGAAACAGCCCGATTCTGGCCGAAATCGCCGCCGCCATTCCCAGCCTGCGCAAGTCTGAGGTTAAGGTTGCCGAGTACGTGCTGCGTGCCCCGCAACAGGTGATGCATATGCGCATCGTCGATCTCGCGCAGGAAGCGCAGGTCAGTGAACCGACCATCGTGCGCTTCTGCCGTGGCATTGGCTGTAACGGTTTTCAGGAGTTCAAAGTCCGCATCGCACAGGAAATGGCCATCGCCAATAATATTGGCCAGTTCGCCATTGTCGAAGATGACAGCATCGAAGACATTTGCGACAAGATTGCCGATACCACCATTCAGCGCCTGCATCAGGTTAAAACCCAGCTGAAGAGTGCACAGATCGGAGCGGCAGCCAATGCCATCAGCAATGCCCGGCGGGTAGAGTTTTACGGTTTTGGCGCTTCAGGCGCTGTGGCGATTGATGCCCAGCATAAGTTCTTCCGTCTGCAGGTCGCTACAGCGGCCTACAGCGACCCACATATGCAGGCGATGTCTGCCGTCACTCTGAGCGAGCAGGACGTAGTGGTCGCCATCTCGCAGAGCGGGCGTACCAAAGATCTGCTGCATTCCGTACAACTGGCGCAGCAGCATGGAGCGAAAGTCGTCAGTCTTGCTCCGGCCAACACGGCTCTCAGTGCAGCCGCCGATCTGCCGATCAATATCAATATCGAAGAAGACACCGAGCAATTCACCCCGATGACCTCACGCATTGCTCACCTGATGGTCATCGACATGCTGGCGGTTGCCGTGACCCAGCGACGCGGGCCTGAGTTTGCCGCGCACCTGAATGCCATCAAACGCAGTATTAAATCCCTGCGGCTGGAAGCTGACTGAACGGTCAGACTTAATCAAATATAACCAGACTGTTTGCGACACCTTCAAAAATTGCCGATGTCTTTTTGCTCAGTAATCGGCGCATCCGCTACCGATCACCCCTCCCTCTGCAACAACAACCCCACGGTTTCTTTGGCCTCGGAGGCACCTTCCCCGGGTTTTAAGCATCTGACCGGCATTGAACAGAATTTGGCCTGACTAACGATTACTGTCATTCTTTTGCAACCAATAAAAAGAAAAATCACAGCAGAATTTACTGTGATCAACCAGAGGGAAAGATAATGGAAGCAGCAATGAAATTCGAAGCCCACGAAGAAGTTGTCTCCTTTGATCAGGAAGGCAAAGTCGTTGTTAACAAAGACTCCCAGATGTCGAAAAAACTGATGGCACGCCGCGCCATTGAAGCCCACCTGGAACGTAAGCGCCTGGAGCGCGATCTGGAAGATATCTACGCCGAATAAAAGCCCTGAAAGCGCCACTGTCGGGCAGACGCTTGCCTGCTGTGGCGTTTATGCCTTAAGCAATGCGGCAGAATAAAAAAAGCCGGTCAGTTTCCTGACCGGCTTTTTTGTTTCAGCGTTCGCTGAGTATTACCCAATTATTTATTGGTGAACTCAGGGTAGGCTTCCATACCGCACTCAGACAGATCCACGCCTTCGTACTCTTCTTCTTCAGTCACACGCAGACCCATGATGACTTTCAGCACCATCCAGGTTACGAACGAAGCAGCGAATACCCAGACAAAGATCGTGGCTGCGCCCATCAGCTGGCCACCGAAGGTAGTGCCATCGGCAGTTACCGGTACCACCAGCAGACCGTACAGACCAACCACACCGTGTACAGAGATTGCACCAACCGGATCGTCGATCTTCACTTTATCCAGAGTGAGGATAGACAGAACAACGATCAGGCCACCCACCAGACCAATGATGGTCGCAACAAAAGGTGTTGGGGTATCAGGGCTTGCAGTGATAGCAACCAGACCAGCCAGCGCACCGTTCAGAGCCATAGTCAGATCCGCTTTGCGGAACAGGATGTAAGCCAGAACCAGAGCACCGATCAGACCACCGGCCGCAGCGGCGTTGGTGTTCATGAACACCACAGCAACGGCATGAGCATTACCGATATCACCCAGTTTCAGTACAGAACCACCGTTGAAACCGAACCAACCCATCCACAGGATGAAGGTACCCAGAGTCGCCAGAGGCAGGTTAGCACCAGGAATCGCGCGGATTTCACCATTAGCGCCGTATTTACCTTTACGGGCACCCAGCAGAATCACACCCGCCAGTGCAGCAGCAGCACCCGCCATGTGCACGATGCCAGAACCCGCGAAGTCTTTGAAACCAAAGTCATCACCCAGGCTGTACATACCGAAAACAGAAGCACCGCCCCATGTCCATGCACCTTCCAGTGGGTAGATCACAGCCGTCATAACAACAGCGAATGCCAGGAAAGCCCACAGTTTCATACGCTCAGCAACAGCACCGGATACGATGGACATTGCCGTCGCTACGAACACAACCTGGAAGAAGAAGTCAGATGCGCCGGAGTAGATAGAACCACCCTGGAAACCATCTTCACGGGCAGCGAAGTCCGCCAGAACAGCAGCAGAATCCACGTCAGTGATACCCGACAGGAAGTAACCGCCGCCATACATAATCTGATAACCACACACCAGATACATGGTGCAGGCGATGGCAAACAGTGCAACGTTTTTGGTCAGAATTTCAGTGGTGTTTTTAGAGCGGACCAGACCCGCTTCCAGCATGGCGAAACCTGCCGCCATCCACATTACCAGCGCACCGCATACCAGGAAGTAAAAGGTATCCAGCGCGTATTGAAGTTCGAAAATATTATTTTCCATTCTAAGCCCCCCGCATAAGGCTCTGATTCATTGAATGAGGAAGGATCAGATCGCGTCAGCGCCGGTTTCACCGGTACGGATACGAATGACTTGTTCCAGGTTGGTAACGAAGATTTTTCCGTCGCCAATCTTGCCGGTGTTCGCCGCTTTGGTGATGGCTTCGATGACTTTATCGGTCAGGTCGTCAGCTACCGCTACGTCAATTTTTACCTTAGGCAGAAAATCCACCACGTATTCAGCACCACGATACAGTTCAGTGTGACCTTTCTGACGGCCGAAACCTTTTACTTCGGTCACTGTGATGCCCTGAACGCCAATCTCTGACAGTGCTTCACGCACATCGTCGAGTTTGAATGGCTTAACCACAGCTGTAATGAGTTTCATAGAAAACCCCTTTGTTAAACGCTACGAGTTTAAGTGTTATTAATGGCCCATGCGGGGGCACGGGCCATTGTATGCTTTTTACATGGAGATAGGCAGGCTGTAAGAAACAACCACTTTCAGATCTTCATCAACACCGGCTTCGCCTTTGTCCAGATCAGCACTCTGATCAATTACTTTGGACAGAGTGAACGCCAGATTGTCGTTATAGGCATAACCTACATCCAGGTGGGTATAATCAGTGTCATCACCATCATCTGCCTTACCCAAAGTGAAAGAGTAAGCATCAAACCCATAGCCCAGAGTGAAATAGCTGGAGTTATCGTCACTCTCAGCACCAATTGGGTTGTAGTAGGTGAAAGACGCACCGGAATAGCCTAAAGAAATGATCGCATCGGCATAATCAAAGGTATTGCCGCGGTCATCTGGATTACCAGCTGTGCCATTACCCTTTGGATATACATAAGTCCACAGGCTTACGTCATAGCTGAAGTCACCCATTTCAGCGCCATAACCCAGATACAGGTCATACTCGTTACCCCAAGAGCTGTCACCGCTTGAAGTCCATACGCCTGCATAGGCACCGGAAGCGCTAACCGTCAGATCACCGGAAACAGCAGCAGCGCCATTTCCCAGATCCTGACCGCGCCACAGGTACATGCTGGCAACAGTTGCCGATGCAGAAACTTCAACTTCAGCCTGCGCAGTAGAAACAGCGGCCAGACCTGCAGTCATAACACCAGCCAGAGCGATTGCTTGAGACAGTTTTTTCATGGTTCTTTTCCTTCATCAGTTATTCAAAACTTTTATTAAGTAAACCGGTGAGCGCACCGTTTTCTTTCTGTACTTGCCTTGTACATGTCTTATAGCAGCGGCTGTGCCAACTTTTAAAAAATGCGGTTTTTCAGGG
This sequence comes from Saccharospirillaceae bacterium, assembly GCA_021208685.1. GTDB lineage: Bacteria > Pseudomonadota > Gammaproteobacteria > Pseudomonadales > Oceanobacteraceae > Venatoribacter. Next base: position 100,153 of record JAJOJJ010000016.1, on the reverse strand, counting down.
AGTTAGCGACAACCTTTAATAAAAACACCCTCGTAGCGGTTCAAAGGCGGTGCACCGGGCTGGTTTTCAGCCCTTTTTGGTGCACTCACAGGTAAGCATAGGCACTAATTTGATGCGTAAAGCCGCACAAAGAAATAAAACGGGGCAAAGGCCCGGATTGACATAAGCAGAAAGAATGCAGTGCCCTGACGCGAGGCACGATACTGGGGACTGCTTGTACGGCGTGATAAACTGCTGCCTGTGTATAAGGAAGCCCTATGATGAACAGCGAACACATCCGTAACCGTATCGAGCAATTACTTCAGCAAAGTCCGCTGGCAGGTCTGTCTGCCGATGTACGCCTGATGCTGCAGAGCCAATTACAGAGCCTGTTGAGCAGTACCAACCTGATCAGCCGTGAAGAATTTGAAGTTCAGGCCGAAGCACTGCGCCGTACTCAGGCCAAACTCGCCGAGCTGGAGGGCAAACTCAGCCAGCTTGAACAACAGCAGCAACAACAGCGGCAACAGCAGCAACAACAACAGTAAAATCTGACCGGAGAAAGAAAAGCCGGAGCATGCTCCGGCTTTTCTGTTAAAGCGCACTCGGTGACTTGCCACTAAATCGCCAGCAACTCTTTTGCCTGTTGCGAGCTGGCCAGTTCGCTGCCTGCTCCGGCGGCCACCACCCGCCCCCGTTCGAGGATAATAAAGTCATCCGCGAGTTCGGCGGCAAAGTCGAGATATTGCTCCACCAGCACAATAGCCATTTCACCACGGTCACGCAGCAGCTTTATCACACTGCCAATGTCTTTGATAATCGACGGCTGAATGCCTTCCGTCGGTTCATCCAGAATCAGCAGTTTAGGTTTAAGCAATAATGCCCGGGCAATCGCCAGTTGCTGTTGTTGCCCACCGGATAAATCGCCACCACGACGCTTGAGCATTTGCTGCAGTACCGGAAATAATGAATAAATTTCCGGGTCAATACGGCGCTGACTTTTCGGCAAAGCGGAGAATGCGGTCTGCAGATTCTCTTCCACTGTCAGCTGGGCAAAAATATCACGCCCCTGTGGCACATAGGCAATGCCCTGACGCGCACGATCGAAGGGCGCGATGCCATTCAGCGATTTTCCCTGCCACTGAATGTCCCCGTTACCGGCAGACAGATGCCCGGATAAGGCTTTCATTAATGTGGTTTTGCCGACGCCGTTACGCCCCAATACGCAAGTAACTTTGCCAACCCCGGCATTCATGCTGACGTTATACAGTGCCTGGCTGGCACCATAAGAAACGTCCAGTTGATTTACGTTTAACATTCTATCGTCCTCACCGCCGGTCAGCGGCCCAAATATACTTCGATCACCTGCGGATTGGCTTTTACGGTGGCCAGTGAACCTTCCGCCAGCACATGCCCTTCGTGCAGCACAGTGACTTTGCAGTCCAGCGCTTCGATAAAATCCATATCGTGCTCAACCACCATTAATGAATGTTTCTGCGCCAGGCGCTTAAACAGTTCGGCGGTCTTCATGGTTTCTTCATCGGTCATACCGGCTGCCGGTTCATCAATCAGCAATAGTTGCGGCTCTTGTCCGAGCAGCATGCCGATTTCCAGCCATTGCTTCTGACCATGGGATAAATTACCGGCGAGTTCTTCACGTTTATCCGTGAGATCAATCATCTCCATAATCTCATCCAGCTTCTGTGCCTTTTCGGCTGTGAGCTTATGCATTAATGCCTGCCAGATACCCCGTCCGCCTTTCAGCGACATTTCCAGATTCTCAAACACCGTCAGGCTTTCAATCACACTCGGTTTCTGGAATTTACGGCCAACGCCAAGATTGGCGACATCCGCTTCGTCGAAGCGGGTAAGATCGTGTTCTGTTTTATGGTTATCGGTAAACATAATGGTGCCGGAGTCCGGACGGGTTTTACCGGTAATCACATCCATCATGGTGGTTTTACCTGCACCGTTAGGTCCGATAATGGCGCGCATTTCTCCCGGAGCGATCACCATGGATAATGAATTCAGCGCTTTAAAACCATCAAAGCTGACACTGACACCATCCATATAAAGCACTGATGGATTATCAATATGTTTTGGTGTTTGCAGACTCATGCTTTTTCTCCTGCGGATGGTTCTGAACCGGTCACACCTTCAGTCGCTACAGAGGATTGATCCTGCGGCGACACCAGCAACGCTTTCTGTTTTTTCAGCAGGTACTTTTCTTTCAGCTGCGCCCACAAGCCCACCACCCCTTTAGGCAGATACAATGTGGTCAGCACAAATAAGCCACCCAGCATAAACAGCCAGAGTTCAGCAAAGGCACCGGTAAAGTAGGTTTTGGCATAGTTCACCAGCATCGCACCGATGATCGCACCAAACAGCGTGCCGCGACCACCAACGGCGACCCAGATAATGATTTCAATGGAATTAATCGGTGCAAATTCACCCGGATTAATAATCCCCACCTGAGGCACGTATAAGGCACCGGCCACACCGGCCAGCATCGACGACACCACAAACACGAACAGTTTGTAATGCTCAACCCGGTAGCCCAGAAAACGGGCACGGGATTCTGAATCACGGATCGCAACCAGAACCCGGCCCAATTTTGAAGTCACAATAAAACGACTGAGTAAATAGCCCAGTATTAACGCCAGCGCCGATGCCACAAACAGCACCGCACGGGTGTTATCGGATTGCAGGCTGTAACCGAGAATGTCTTTAAAATCGGTTAAACCATTATTGCCGCCAAAGCCCATATCGTTGCGGAAGAAGGCCAGCAACAGTGCATAGGTCAGTGCCTGAGTAATAATCGATAAATACACACCGGTTACGCGTGAGCGGAACGCCAGTGCCCCGAACACAAAAGCAAGTATTCCGGGAGCCAGCAGCACCATGAGCATCGCAAACCAGAACTGATCAAATCCGAGCCAGTACCAGGGCAGCTCCGTCCAGTTCAGGAACACCATAAAATCCGGCAATTCAGGGTTACCATAAACACCACGGTCACCAATCTGCCGCATCAGATACATGCCCATGGCATAACCACCCAGCGCAAAAAATGCACCGTGGCCCAAGCTTAAAATACCGCAGTAGCCCCAGATTAAATCCACCGCAATGGCTAACAGGGCATAACACAGATATTTGCCCAGTAATGTCATGGTGTAGGTGGATACATGGAAGAACGATCCTTCCGGCAATAACAGATTGCTGAGCGGAATAAAGATGGCCATCAGCACCAGTACCAGCAGTACTTTACGACCGGCGGCATCGTTCATCAGTAAACGGGTTAACGGGCCCAGTTGTTGTGTTTGTGTCATTGTTCTGCCCCTTAACCGTTATCGACTGCACGGCCTTTCAGCGCAAATAATCCGCGCGGCCGTTTCTGAATAAACAGGATGATAAATACCAGCACCATAATTTTTGCCAGCACAGCACCGGCTAATGGTTCGAAGATTTTATTGGCAACCCCCAGCGTCATTGCTCCGACCAGAGTGCCCCATAAATTGCCGACGCCGCCAAATACCACCACCATGAAGGAATCGATAATATACGCCTGACCCAGATTCGGCCCGACGTTGGTCAACTGCGACAGTGCAACACCGGCAATACCGGCAATGCCGGAACCCAGACCAAACGTCAGGGCATCGACCCAGCCGGTTTTAATTCCCATGGAGCTGGCCATTGGCCGGTTCATAGTGACGGCACGCATCTGCAAACCGAACAGCGTCCGCTTTAAAATCAGCGCCAGTAATGCCAGCACCATGAGGCTGAAGATAATGATGTAGAGGCGGTTCCAGGTAAGCTCCAGTGCCGGGTTAATCATAAAAGTACCCGCCATCCAGTCCGGCGTGGCGACTTCACGGTTTAACGGGCTGAAAATGGAACGTACTGCCTGTTGCAGAATCAGGCTGATGCCAAAGGTTGCCAGCAGAGTTTCCAGCGGGCGCCATATAAATGGCGAATCACACCACGCTCAATCAAAACCCCCACCAGACCACTGACCAGGAAAGCAGCGGGTACCGCCACCACCAGCGATAATCCAATATGCTCCGGCATCAGCAATTGCACCACATAGGTGGTGTATGCACCGAGCATAATCATTTCGCCGTGGGCCATGTTAATAACGCCCATCACGCCGAAAGTAATGGCCAGACCAATAGCCGCCAGCAACAATACCGCGCCCAGTGCCAGACCAAAATACAGATTTTCGATATAGCCATTAATGGTGACCAGCTTTTCAATATCGGTCAGTGTGGTTTGTGCCAGCTGATATTCATGTTTACGTGACTGTTTTTCTTCATCGCTGAAACCGTCGATAAATTCCTTCAGTCCAACCCTGACTTCCGGATACAGCGAACCGTCCAGAGTTTGCAGCCCTTCCATTCGTTGCGTTGCCTGATCAGACTTCAGCTGCATCATGGCCCGCACCAGATACAGAACGTCAGCGACGTTATCATCCGTTTCACGCTCAATGGCCTGATCGATAAAAGTACGGTCGATATCGTCGCTGCTTTTCAGCAGATTTTGTGCAGCCGCCATGCGTTGTGGCTGATATTTTGAAGAAATCTGTGCACGGGAAATCAGACTGCGCAAGGCAATCCGCAATGAGTTATTAACGCCGATTTTCTTTATATCGCGTTTACCAAGGCCTGTTACGGCCTGCTGTGTGAAGGCATCCAGTGCACTGTCTGGTTCACCGGAGCTGTCCACCAGCAACAGCTGTCCGCTGCTTTTTACGTAATAGAGACGACTGTCGAGCAGTGCCTGCAGAATGACAACCGCCTGATCATCGCCACTGAGGGCGATCTGCTCTGCTAATGCGGCTTTTTCTTTAAAACCGGCATTGATTAATTGCTGACTGATGACAGCCAGTGTCTGCGTTTCCTGTGTATTGTCTGAATAGACGTCATCAACCGGAAGATCATTTTCCGGGGAACCTTCGGCCAGTAAAAAATGACTGAAACTGAACAATAAGACGGTGAGAACAACACGTCTGCATAGTGTGAACATTGGGAACATCCTGTTGGAGAGGAACTGCACTTCGGCCACGCCTGGCTATCAGGCGCGGTGAAGTGCAGCAGATCGGGCTTACTCGGCGGCTACTGCGCCACCACAGGTTTTAGTGACAACATTGTAATTGCCGCAATTGATCGGAGCGGTCCAGTCAGAGATCAGGTTTTTGCTCTCTGGCAGGTAATCCGTCCAGGCGTCACCCGGCACGACACCATCGGTCTGCCAAACGATGTCGAACTGACCATCTTCCTGAATTTCACCAATCAGCACCGGCTTGGATAAGTGATGGTTTTTGTTCATCACCGCCATACCACCGGTCAGGTTAGGAACAGAAATACCAATCATGGCATCCTGTACTTTGCTGACATCGGCTGTACCGGCTTTTTCAACGGCTTTAGTCCACATGTTGAAACCAATGTAGGTTGCCTCCATCGGATCATTGGTCACACGTTTATCGTCTTTGGTAAAGCCGTGCCATTGTTTGATAAAGGCATCGTTCTCTTTACCGTCAGCACTCATAAAGTAGTTCCAGGCGGCCAGGTGACCCACCAGTGGCTTGGTGTCGAAACCAGAGAGTTCTTCCTCACCAACCGAGAAGGCAACGACCGGAATGTCTTCAGCGCTCACGCCCTGGTTGGCCAGTTCTTTATAGAAAGGAACGTTGGCATCGCCGTTAATGGTCGATACAACCGCAGTTTTAGCCCCGGCACCGCCGAATTTTTTAATGTCAGAAACAATGGTCTGCCAGTCAGAGTGACCGAACGGGGTGTAGTTAACCATGATGTCTTTAGCGGCAACGCCTTTTGACTTCAGATAGCTTTCCAGAATCTTATTGGTGGTACGTGGGTAGACGTAGTCGGTACCCGCCAGCACCCAGCGCTTCACGCCGATTTCATTCATCAGATAATCAACCGCAGGAATAGCCTGCTGGTTAGGCGCTGCACCGGTGTAGAACACATTCTTGGAAGACTCTTCGCCTTCGTACTGCACCGGATAGAACAGCAGGCCGTTTAATTCTTCAACCACCGGCAATACTGACTTACGCGAAACCGACGTCCAGCAGCCAAAAATAACATCGACTTTTTCTTTTTCCAGCAGCTCGCGGGTTTTCTCCGCAAACAACGGCCAGTTAGAAGCAGGGTCGACAACAACCGCTTCCAGTTGCTTACCCAGCAAACCACCTTTTTTATTTTGCTCTTCCACCATCATCAGTACCGTGTCTTTCAGAGTGGTTTCTGAAATGGCCATGGTACCTGACAGAGAATGCAGTACACCGACCTTAATGGTATCGGCGGCGTTAGCCAGACTGATACCGGCAGCCAGAGTGGTCATCGCCAGAACCTTGGTTGCTTTTGACAGCGTGTTGAATCCCAGTTTTTTCATCTTGAGTCCGTCCTTAATGTTTCTGATTTATCCGGAGTCTGATGACATCTGATCAGCTCCATTTATGAGTTAGCATTTCCTGTAGAGCAAAGCCTGTACCAACTTATAACTCATTGTTTTATATGAGTTTTGGAGCAATAAATGGCTACTGGCTGAAATAATCTGCCATTGCCGGAAAATCACGCACTATTATTGCCCAGCCAATTTTTAATAATCACTGCATTGGTGCACGCAGGTTTATTCAGCGATTCGTCCTGATATTATTGTTGTAACGACTTTTGGCTGACTGAATACGGTGCAACGTAATATGACGCACCGTATTTTTGCTTATATCAATATGATGACGGAGAAAATCCGCTGCATCGTCCGGCTTATTATGAATAATTAAATCAATGATTTTTGAGTGCTCATGATAGGTCGCGTCAATCCGTCCTTGCTGAGTAAAATCCAGCCGCCGGATAATCCGTAAACGCTCGCACACCATACGATGAATTGCGGCCATTTCCTGGTTACCACTCAGTTCTAATATTGCAAAGTGAAATTCTTCATCCATGTCCGCCAGCAGAACACTGTCATTCAGACGCTGGCTTTCATGGCAGCACCAAAGCGTTATCAAACCTGCCATATGCTCTTTGATATTGGTACGTCCGCACAACCGCTTTACGGCGGCCATTTCAAGCAGGGTACGAACATCGTATAAATCTTCAAAATAGCGGAAATCAAAGGGCCGGACCTGCCAGCCACTGCGGAAATGTACCTGTACGAAACCATCCCGTTCCAGCCGGTAAAGAGCCTCCCGCACCGGTGTACGACTGGCCTGCATTCGTCTGGCAATTTCATTCTCACTGAAGCGGTCACCGGGCAATAATTGAAAATCGAATATGTCATTTTTTAATTGTTGATAAATCCGCTCGGCAAGATTCAGCGGTCGCTGGCTTTCACTGTCCTTGCTTTCCGATTGCGACATTTTCACGATCCGTTTCCGGCGTTGGATTTCAGGTGTGCGATGTAAGAACGCCAGCCACCAAATTCACTGATATGCGTTGCTGTGGCGACGGCTTCAGGCTCACAGATAAAGCCTTTAACCAACCGGCCATCGGCTAATTCCAATGTTCCGATTCCCAGAGGCTGAGGAATTTCTTCAACAAAACTGCCGAAGGCGGCGACATCCATACGCCATAATTCGACAATAATTCTGTGCCCTGTTTCAGAGCCACTATTCAGCAATGCATCATTAATGCGCACCAGACCGGGTTTGGGCGGCACTGTATTGGCGAGGGCGTAAAGCCGGTATTTTTCTGCACTCAGTGTTTGTTCCAGCAAGACCGCATGACGGCTGGTGAGCTGATGGTTCAGTGGCATGCCGGTTAAATGGGCACCAACCACGGCCACCACGACCGACGCATCCTCGCGCGCACCAAGCAATACCGGAGCCTCCGGCAAGCGCAGCGCGGCCTGCCAATGAGCAGCAAAGGACATCAGTGCCGGTTCGCTGAACGCCGGTGCAATCACCGTAATGCCAAACGGCAATCCATCGCTGCGCAGATTGGCTGGCAGGGCAATGGCGCATAAGTCGGCCAGGTTTACAAAATTGGTAAACGTGCCCAGCTGGCTGTTTACCGTAACCGGCTCGGCCTCCACCTCCGCAAGGGTTGGAAAGCAGGGTGCGGTAGGAACAAACAGCGCATCGAAGTCCTGAAATAACCGCTGTATTTCCCGCAGCCGTTCCATACGCCGGTACTCAGCATTAAACGCCTGAACCGCTGTGCCGTTGTTACCACCGGCAATAATGCTTTTAACTACCGGATTAATGCCGGGTAAATCCTGCTGAATAAAGTCACCCACAGCGGCATAGCGCTCGGCTACCCAGGGGCCCTGATACAGCAGCGCGGCCAGTTCATATAGTGGCGAAAAATCGGTGGAGATTAATTCAAAGCCAAGGCTTTCTGCTTCCGCCAGAGCCGCAGTAAATGCAGCTTTCTGTGTGTCATCACCAAACCATGGCATCTCGGCCGGCACCGCCAGACGACGGATGGTTTTTAATGGTGAAACGCCCACCGGGCGGGAATACGCATCCTGTTCATCAGGCTGTGCAGCCAGTGCAAAAATGCGTTCGGCATCAAGGGCGTTTAAAGCAAAAACAGACACACAGTCCAGACTGCGGCAGGCCGGCACAACGCCCTGAGTGCTGATGGCGCCTTTACTGCCTTTCAGCCCGACGATGTGATTAAAGCCGGCCGGAATTCTTCCCGAACCAGCGGTATCGGTCCCCAGTGAAAACGGCACATAACCACGCGCAACCGCAACCGCAGAACCCGAGCTGGAACCGCCGCTGATATGGTCTTCATTAAACGGATTAGCCACCGCGCCATAAGGCGAACGCGTGCCCACCAGCCCGGTGGCAAACTGATCGAGATTGGTTTTACCCAAGACAATGGCACCGGCATTACGCAACAGTTGCACCACGGTTGCATCCGCCTGTGGCTCATAAGCAAACTCCGGACAGGCTGCGGTTGTGGCAAATCCGGCGACGTCGATATTGTCTTTTACGGCAAAAGGAACGCCGTATAACGGCAGCGCGCGGATATCACCATTGGCCGCATCCAACAGCTGCTGCAATTGAATCAACTGCGCCCCCAGCTGCTGTTCGCTGGCCAGCTCAATCCAGACGCTGCCTTCTTTTAACACGCCATCACGGCTTTCCTGTTCACGAACGTCTTCCAGTAATGCGTTCAGCAATGCGCTGGCATGACCACCGTTGCGATAGGCCTTTGTCCAATCATTCAGGCTCCAGCCAAGGAGTGATTTTCCGGATACGTCTGATGTGATGTCGCTCATAGCTCTGCCAATGTGTTCAACCTTGTATACAAGTGACAGAGCGATAGACGTGCCAGTTTATAAAAATGCGGCGAAAACCAGCCTGCAGCCCAGTAATCAGGCGATTTCTGCAACGGTTTGCCGGATAAAAGCAGGGATTACAGCGGGAATAGCACGCGCCTTTTGAGCGCAAAACCAAAAAAATCATGCATCGGAACGGGGCAAAATAATGTTTCACCCCTTGGCATGTATCACTGGATAACGAAATTCAGGCGGGAAAGATCTGTTGCAGATGATTACGGATATGCAACCAATGCGCGGCGGTATACGCCGGTTTGTCCAATTCGCCATAGGCAAAATGCGGGGCAAGCGGGCCCTGATAAGCGGAAAAATCCTGTAACGCAGCCAACAGCCTGTGCAGTGCAGCATGTTGCTCTACCGCGGCATCCGCGGCTGGCATGCCGGGCAGGCCTTCTGTCAGGTTATGACGCATGGCCCCGCTGGCGCGGAATACCGTGAACGCCGCTCGACCAGCGGTGAGTTTAAACGCCGCCGAATAATGCTGCGGATAACCGTCCATGGAACCACGGATACTTTGCGCACAATGCTGAAAGACTTCACTGACCGACCATGAGGTACCACTGCGCAAATGCTGACCATCCAGCGCCTGCAATTCCTCAAATAATGCCGACAGGTCGTATTCTTTCCCCTGAGCAACGGTGGCAACGCCCACAGCGCCACTTGCCAGAACCACAGGAACAGCAACCGCTGTTTTCAGCAAAGTACGTCGTTTCACACAGACTCCGGCCAATGATTAAGAGAGCCCAAGTCTGTCACAATTCTGATGAATGCGGCAGCTCTGAGCTGACATCGTGTTGTTTAAGCCAGGCGATTAATTCGTGCTCCGGCAAGGCTTTCGACCAGTAATACCCCTGCGCTTCGTCACAACCCAACTGCCTTAACAGGTTCAGGGTGGCTTCGTCTTCCACCCCTTCCGCCACCGAATACAGCCCCAGACTGGCCGCCATCTGAATAATGGCGCGTACCAGAGGCTCGTCACGCTGCGATACGCCCAGATCGGTAATAAAGGATTTATCAATCTTCAGCCTTGAGGCATTAAAACGCCGTAAGTACCCAAGATTGGAATAACCGGTGCCGAAATCATCAATCGAAAACGATACGCCCATCTGATGAATGGCTCTCAGCTGACGATTGATATCATCACCTTCGCCAATCAGCATCGACTCGGTCAGCTCCAGCTCCAGCGCCGAGGATGCCAATCCGGACTGCCGCAGAACCTGCTGCACACTGCGCTCCAGAGAACCATCGCGGAACTGCACATAGGATAAATTGACCGCCACTCCAACACGGCTGTGCCCTGCCTGACGCCAGCGCATACAGGCTTCCTGTAACACCCAGTGACCGATATCGGCAATCACACCACTGCTCTCAGCCAATGGGATAAATTCATCCGGAGCGATGTAGGAACCATCAGCCTGCGGCCAGCGGATTAATGCTTCAACACCGCAAATCCGGCCGCTGCGGATATCGATTTTCGGCTGATAAAACAGGCGGAATTGCTTGTCTTTCAGTGACTGACGAATTTGCGTCATCAGATTGAATTTATCGATATTGGCGCGGCCCATATCGTCGTTATAAATGCGGTAAACACTGCGGCCTTCGTGCTTGGCCTGATACATCGCCAGATCGGCATGCTTGCACAGCGTATTAAATTCCGTGCCATGCTCCGGTGCCAGTGCAATGCCGACCGAGCCGGAAATCTCAATCTGAGTCTGCATAATAAAAAACGGGGTTGTGGCAGCGGCTTTAATGCCTTGCGCAATGCGGGCGAGCTGGTCATCTCCGCCATCCAGTGCGGCCATCAGCAGAAACTCGTCACCGCCAAAGCGGCACAATACATCTTCGGGACGACTGAGCGCCTGCAGTCGTCCGGCCAGTTGCTGTAACAACAAATCCCCCGCCGCATGTCCGAGCGAATCATTCACCGGTTTAAAACTGTCCAGATCGAGAAAAAAAACCGCCAGCGGATGCTCGTCGCGCAGACAGCGCTGATACAGACAGGCGTAGGATTCTTCGGCAAAGCGACGGTTCGACAAGCCCGTCAACTGATCCTGACTGGCCAGCCGGGCAATGGTCTTCTGGCTGTTGCGTACCCGCTGATTTTCTTCGCGCAGGCCGCGCATCAAGCGCCGCTGGTCACGCAATAAGAGATAGGCACTGAAACCCGTGATTAATAAAATCACATCGGTAAACACCAGATGCTTGAACTCAACCTCTGGCAAAAAAGGCTGAAAGACACCCGCAATGGTAAAACCCGCCATCAGCGAGCAATAACCAACAATAAAAATCAGTAACCCGGCAAACAGACGCACATTACCGAGAATGGCTGCAAAGATCAGGACGCCGGGATACCCCAGTACCGCCATATCGCGAACGCCACCGGACTTCCAGGCCAGCACAGACAACATAACCGTCAGCGCCCAGAGAAGAATATTGGCCGCAATTCCGGGTTTCTGCTGATGCGCAAACCAACCGGCCAGCACCAGCACCACACACCCAGCCAGAACCGTCATCTGTGTATGCCCGGTGGCCACAAACGCAGCCAGCAGCAGGCCCATCAGTGTCAGGCTGGTAATCTGCAACAGGCGTTTAGAGCGCAGCGCGCTGGCATCATGGCCCAGCAGGGGAATGCTATTCTGATCTGAGGAAATAGTGGTAACTCCACAAACATCGTCTGACAATTACTTTAGCCGCTGGCATGGGTTACGCTGTTTCTCTGTGCCGGAGATTTGTAACCGGTTTTATCTTTTTTACATTGAGCATTCAGGAAACCCCATGAACCTTCGCCCCCGTTTTCTGCTGCTGACTGCGGTGCTGATCGCACTGACGGTCGGCGGCCTGTGGTTAATGACCCAACAGATTGCTTTAGGCGTGATGGAGCACTGGGCATTGCGTCACTTTGAAACTCAGGTAACGCTGGAAAAAACCCGCACACTGCAACCCATTATCCGTGAGATTACCCTGGCACGGCAATTTGCCGATTCTCAGACGCTGCGTGCCTGGGCGCGCACGCCGGATGATCCGCAACTCAAAGCCCAGGCACTGGCCGAGATGGAAACCTTCCGCAACAACTTTGCCGATCAGAGTTATTTTGTCGCCTTGCTGGCATCCGGCGCGTATTACCACAATAACGCCCGGAACGAGTTCGCCGGTGCCGAATATCGTTATACCCTGAACGCCGGCAACCCCAATGACCGCTGGTTTTACAGCATCATCGAACAAAACCGCGATATTCACCTGAATGTGAACCCGGATATTCCGCTGGGCGTCACCAAACTGTGGATTGATGTCCTGCTGCGCGATGGCGATAACATCCTGGGCGTGGTCGGTACCGGCCTCGACCTCACCACCTTTATCGAACAGGTTGTCAGCCAGACCGAACCCGGTATCCACAATCTGTTTTTTGATCATGAAGGCGCTATTCAGGTATCCCGGGACCCCAGCCAAATAGATTTTGCCAGCATCACCAAGCAGGCCGGCGATAAGAAAACCATCCAGCAACGGCTGAAAAATCCGGCAGAGCGTCAGCAACTGGAGCAGTTACTGCCAAAACTGATGCAAAATCCCGGTGAAATCGGCAGCCTGTACCTCAGCATCGACCAGCAGCGCTATCTCGCCGGAGTGGTTTATCTGCCGGAAATCGACTGGTATGAAATCACCCTGCTGGAACTCGACACCCTGCTGCCACTCAGCACCTTTAACAGCCTCTTTGTGATCTCCGGCGGGTTCTTACTGCTGGCACTGCTGCTGTTTCATCTGGCACTTAACCGCAATGTTCTGAAACCCCTGGCCCTGCTTGAACGTGCCATTATCCAGTTGCGCTCCGAACAACATACCGTGCCGTTGCTGCCACGCCATGACGCCGGAGAAATCGGCCGCCTGCTGCGGCATTTTCAGGAAATGGCCGCCACCACATTATCGATACGCAAAGAACTGGAACAGAAAGTACAGGAACGCACCGAAGCGCTTGAACGCCAGACCAGAACCGATGCTCTCACCGGCCTGCTTAACCGCCGCGGCATGACCCAGCAGCTCAGCCTCGATTATCAGCGACTGCAGCGTGAAGGAGAGCCTTTTGGCCTGATCTGGCTCGATCTGGATCATTTCAAAAGCATCAATGACCGCTACGGCCATGCCTGTGGCGATCAGGCACTGATGACCACCGCCAACATCATTACCGACATGCTGCGCCCATACGATCATGCTGCGCGCTGGGGCGGTGATGAATTCCTGATACTGATCCGTACCGACGATCAGCAAGTGCTCAGCCAACTGGGAGAGCGCCTGTGTCAGGCCATCGCCGCACAACAGGAAGTGCTCGATGACCAGCACCATCCCATCGCCCTCACGCTCAGTGCAGGCAGCTGTCTGGCCCGTCATGACGACAGCCTGGAGAGCATTCTGGCGGCGGCTGATCAGGCACTCTACCAAGCCAAACAGCATGGTCGTAACCATCACCGCAGCGCGACCCAGAGTTCGTCAACCCAGTCCAATACATAAGCCCGGCAAATACCGGGCAATTCAAACTATTCAGTTCATACATGCTGACGCCCTCCGTAGACTGGCGGTATTAACCATCCATACTACGGAGCGACCCCATGGATTTTGAGCATTCTCCCAAAGCGCAGGACTACATCAAACGCGTTAAAGAATTCATGAAACATGAAATCGAACCGGTTGAAGAAGACTACCTGCGCGAGCTGCACAGCCTCGATAACAAATGGGTGGTGCTGCCCATCATCGAAGAACTGAAAGCCAAAGCCCGCGCCGCAGGCCTGTGGAATATGTTCCTGCCGGACGAACACTATGGTGCCGGTCTCAGCACTCAGGAATATGCCGCCGTGGCCGAACTGACCGGCCGCTCCTTTATTGCCCCGGAAATCTTCAACTGCAACGCACCGGATACCGGCAACATGGAGGTGCTGGAAAAATACGGCAGCAAAGAGCAACAGGAACAATGGCTTAAGCCACTGCTGGCCGGTGAAATACGCTCAGCTTTCTGCATGACCGAGCCTGGCGTGGCCTCCTCTGACGCCACCAACATGGAAGCCACCGCCACGGTTGAAGGCAACGAAGTGGTACTCAACGGACGCAAATGGTGGAGTACCGGTATCGGCCACCCGAACTGCAAAGTCGGTATCTTTATGGGGTTGACCAACCCTGACGCACCCCGCCATCAGCAACACTCCATGGTGCTGTTCCCGTTTGATGCTCCGGGCGTAAAAATCGAACGCATGCTGCCGGTATTCGGTTTCTACGATGAGCCTTATGGCCACGGCGAAGTCAGCTTCGATAACGTACGCGTACCGCTGAGCAACATGATCGCCGGACCTGGCCGTGGCTTCGAAATCGCTCAGGGCCGCCTCGGGCCTGGCCGCATTCATCACTGCATGCGCCTGATCGGGATGGCCGAAAAAGCACTGGAACTGATGTGCATCCGTGCCGCCAGCCGCACCGCCTTCCACAAACCACTGATGAATCTGGGTGGAAACCGCGACATCATCGCCAACGCCCGCATGAACATCGAACAGGCCCGCCTGCTGGTGATGAAAGCCGCCTGGATGATCGACAAAGTCGGTGCCATGGGAGCCATGAGCGAAATATCCCAGATCAAAGTGATCGCCCCCAACATGGCTCAGCAGATTATTGATGCCGCCATGCAAATGCACGGTGGTGGTGGTCTTTCGGAAGACTTCCCGCTCACCGGACTGTACACCGCCGCCCGCGCTCTGCGTCTGGCCGATGGCCCGGATGAAGTTCACCGTGGTCTGATCGCCAAGATCGAAATGATGAAATACAAAAAGTACATGAAAGACGCCTGAGGCTGATGGGAGGCGGTCCGACCGCACGCCCGGATTTATGTCACAAACGCCCCTTAACAGGCCATTAAGTACACAACACAATCAAAATCATTCCAGCGGCGACCACAGCCGCTGTTGCATTTGAGGATACGGAATGAAAAAGGTACTGATCACCGGCGCCGCCAGCGGACTGGGCCGGGCACTGGCTCTGCGTTTTGCCCAAACAGGCGCAGACATCTGCATTGCAGATATCAACATGGGCGGTGCCGCCGAAACCCTGAACATGGTCGAACAGGCCGGAGGCAAGGGCTGGATCTTCGAACTGAACGTCACCGTGCCTGAGCAGTGGACCCTGCTCGAACAGGACGTCAGAAAGCGCTGGGGCGGAATCGACGTCGTCATCAACAACGCTGGCGTAGCCACCGGCGACCGCATCGAAGCCGGCGAATGGGCCTGGTGGGAATGGGTGATCGACATCAATCTGAAAGGCGTGGCCCTTGGCTGCCGCACCTTTACACCGATGATGAAAGAGCAGGGCAGTGGCTACTTTATTAACGTCGCCTCACTGGCGGGTCTGATGAAAGCGCCGTCAATGGCGTCTTACAACGCCACCAAGGCCGCCGTGGTGGCCATCTCCGAAACCATGCACTTTGAACTTAAGCCGTACGGCATTGGCACCACCGCGCTGTGTCCGGGCTTCTTCCGCACCAACCTCAATCACGGCATGAAAACCTCCGATCCGGATATGCTGAAGTTTGTTGATAAAGTGTTTGAAGCCTCAGCACTGGATGCGGAAGACATTGCCAACGCGGCCTATCACGCCATGGAAAACAAACAGATGATCTGCAACCCGCATCCGGCAGGCCGCCGCGCGTATTTCATCAAACGCTATCTGCCATTCCTGTACCGTCGCGAAATGGACAAGATGGCCATGGGCCTGAAAAAACGCGAAGATCAGCGCAAAGCCTTTAAAGAGGGAAAGGACGCCTGAAATGAGTGAACAGTTTATCGATGAAGCCAGAGCACTGCGCGACAGCGACGCCTTTGATATTCAGGCCGTGCACCACTGGCTGCGCTCTCAGCTACAACCACAGGGCCACGATTATGGTGATGAACTGCCGCAGGTTAAGCAATTTTCCGGTGGCGCCTCCAACCTGACCTATCACCTGAAATACCCTGACCAGTACGCAAACAACGATCTGATTCTGCGTCGTCCGCCCGCCGGCCATAAAGCCGCTGGCGCGCACGATATGAAACGCGAATACAGCGTGATGGCGCGGCTGAAACCGGTCTATCCGTTCGTACCGAAAATGATCGCCTTCTGCGAAGACAACAGCGTACTGGGCAGCGATTTCTACGTGATGGAACGCATGCGCGGCATTATTCCGCGCGGCAACCTGCCACGCGGAATGAGCCTCAGCAAAGAACAGGCGCGCGCACTCTGTATTTCGGTATTCGATAAACTGATCGATCTGCATCAGGTGGATTATCAGGCCAATGGTCTGGATGACCTGGGCAAAGGCGCAGGCTATGTGCAGCGTCAGGTGGAAGGCTGGAGCGGCCGCTTTGTTAAATCCAGAACCTGGAACGTTCCCAGCTTTAACAAAACCATGACATGGCTGAAAGCCAATATGCCCGCCGATGTCAAAACCTGCATTATTCACAACGATTACCGTATGGATAACGTCGTGCTGAACCCGGAAAACCCCGGTGACATTATCGGTGTACTGGATTGGGAAATGGCGACACTGGGCGATCCTTTAATGGATCTTGGCGGCGCACTCGCCTATTGGGTTCAGGCCGATGATGACTTTTTAATGCGCGCCATCCGCCGCCAGCCAAGCCATTTACCCGGCATGCTCACGCGGCAGGAAATTGTCGAATATTACTGCGGGAAAATGGGACTGGATGCGAAACTCTGGCCATTTTACGAAGTATTCGGATTATTCCGCCTGGCCGTCATCGTACAGCAGATTTATTACCGCTATCACCACAAACAGACCGATAACCCGGCCTTTAAAAACTTCTGGTTATTCGTGCATTATCTGAACTGGCGCTGCAACCGTATTATAAAAAAAGCGCGCAAAGCGGGTTTTAAATAATGGCCAGCATTTATCTGGTACGTCATGGTCAGGCCGGATTCGGTAAGCTGAATTACGATCAGCTGTCCGACACCGGACACCTGCAGGGCGAATTAGTCGGTAAATCACTGGCATTGCGTGGGGTCGAAGCACATCGCGTCGTGCATGGCGCGATGCAGCGCCATCGCGAAACCATGGTGGCTGCACAAAAACACTGGCAAACCTTTGGCAGCACAATCGAAATGCCGGGTTTTAATGAATTCGACTCTGACGACATTATTGCCTGCGCTTTTCCACAGTTTAAAAACAAAGCCGTGCTCGGTGCCTGGATGCTAACGCAGAGCAATAAACGCAAAGCTTTTCAGGAATTATTTGCCAACGCGGTTACACGCTGGACCAGTGGTCAATTCGACGATGACTATATCGAATCCTGGAGCCACTTTACCCAGCGGGTGACCAACGCCCTGCACGAGCTGATTGCCCAGAGTGAAGGCAAACATGTGGTGGTCTTTACCTCCGGCGGCCCTATTACCGCCATTGCCCAGCACTGTCTGAATTTAAGCAACGATAAAGCCTTTGAACTGAACTGGACCCTGCTGAATGCCGGCATCAGCCAGCTGCTGTACAACAGCGGCGGAAAAATCAGCCTGGCATCCTGCAACGAACAACAGCATCTGGCACAGGCCGGAAAACATTTTGTCACTTACCGCTGAAATTATTCGGTGATTATAAAAACGGAGCAAGCGATGAACACACAAGCCAACACCCCGGAAAATCTGTTTAATTTATCTGGCCGTATCGCCCTGGTCACCGGCGCCAGCCGTGGTATCGGCGAGAGCATTGCCAAACTGCTGGCCTCAGCGGGTGCACACGTGATTGTATCCAGCCGTAAAATCGACGGCTGCCAGCGCGTTGCTGACGAAATCAAAGAAGCCGGCGGCAGTGCCGAAGCACTGGCTTGCCACATCGGAGAAATGGATCAGATTGAAGCCTGTTTCAAAGCCATTGAAGAAAAGCACGGCAAGCTGAATATTCTGGTCAACAATGCGGCAGCTAACCCATACTTCGGCCATGTACTCGATACCGGTCTGGACGCTTTCCAGAAAACCGTTGATGTGAATATCCGAGGTTACTTCTTTATGTCGTCGATGGGCGCAAAATTAATGAAGAAAAACGGCGGCGGCTCCATCGTTAACGTTGCATCGGTTAACGGCATAATTCCGGGTGACATGCAGGGTATTTACTCCATCACCAAAGCATCGGTGATTGCCATGACCAAAACCTTTGCCAAAGAATGTGCGCTGCTGGGTATCCGCGTGAACGCCCTGCTGCCAGGACTGACCGATACCAAATTCGCCAGCACCCTGACCAGCAATGACGCCATCCTGAAAATGGCGATGATGCACATTCCGATGAAGCGCGTGGCGATGCCGGATGAAATGGCAGGCACGGTGCTGTATCTGGCCTCTGATGCATCCAGCTACACCACCGGTGCAGCCATTAACGTCGATGGCGGTTATTTATTGGTGTAGTAAGACGTTAAGTCACGAACACCACATCCCGTTACCACGCTCCGGCGCATCTCGTTCCCACGCTCCTGCGTGGGAATGCAGATACATTTTTACCGGAGTTACCGCTCCTGATACTCTGGCGACTATTCCTGCTGAAAAACAATAAAAGGACGACACTGTGAAAAAGATACTGCTTTTTCTTTCGCTTATTATGGTTGCTGCCCTGGGGGTTGCTATCGCCTTACCCTCCCCGATTGATTCCATTGCAGTAACCGCCTCACGTCCACTGGATTTTGCCGGGGTACTTGCACCGAACGACACACTGCAAAGCACACAGATAACCAAACTGCCGGCCGGCAAAACCGGTGGTGAAGACATCGCCAAAGATAAACTCGGGTGTTTATACACAGGAACGCTCGACGGCAGCATTCTGCGCAAGTGTCCGTACAGTGAGTGGGAAACACTGACCAACACCGGTGGCCGGCCACTGGGGCTGCATTTTGACCGCGAGCAGAATCTGATTATTGCCGACGCAGAAAAAGGCCTGCTGAGCATGAGCCCGACAGCCAAAATCAGCGTACTGGCCGACCACTACAACAATGAAAAACTGGGCGTTGTCGATGATGTGGATATCGGCGCCGACGGCACCATATATTTCTCCGATGCCAGCAACCGTTACCCGTTAAAAGACATCATTCTCGATGTATTGGATGGCCGCCCGTCCGGACGCTTATTTGCGCTTAACCCAGAGAATAACCAGCTGACCTTACTGGCTGAGGGTTTTGCCTTTGCCAATGGCGTGGCGGTATCGGCCGATCAGAGTTATGTGCTGATTAACGAGACCTTTACCTATCAGATCAGCAAGGTCTGGTTAACCGGCCCTAAAGCCGGACAAAAAGACATCCTGCTGGATAAATTACCCGGCCTGCCGGATGGCATTGCCCGCGCCGCTGATGGCACGTACTGGGTTGCCATGTACGGCCTGCGGCCGCAACTGGTGGATAAATTCCACGCTAACCCATGGGTAAAAAATCAACTGGCTAAATTACCCAAATCACTCGCACCGGTACCCAAGCCTTACGGCCTGATTCTGCAGATTAATGCCGACGGTGAAATATTGCAGAGCCTGCACGACCAGGCAGCAGTTGCGATTGGTGAAGTGACCTCAGTTCAGCCGGAAGACGACGGGCTGTATCTGGGGACATTGCATATGGATCGGATTGGTAAGTGGGCTTTTTAAACGTTATTAATCGTGGGCAGTGCCCACCCTACCTTATTGAACGCCGAATATACTGTAGTGATTGGTGGGCAGTGCCCACCCTACTATATTGAATCCTGAAAATAGTGCAGATCCGCAAGGTGAGCAAGACCAGCTCCGTAGGGTGGGCACTGCCCACCAGACAAACCATCAGACAAAAAATCAGTGCGCCTGCTCCCAGTTATCACCCATTCCGGCTTCTACCACTAACGGCACTTTTAATTCTGCCGCTTGTTCCATGTGCTGTTTCAGCTCCGTAGGGTGGGCACTGCCCACCAAGAAAATCACTCTCCGAAATCATCTGTTAAATATTCACTGCTTGCCCAATCCTGCGGATATATCCCCTGTTTCACATAGCGATGAAACGATGAATATGGCCATTCGGCCACCGCAGAGCACAGGCCATGCTTAACAGGATTAATAAATATGTATTCGATATGACGAATCAAGTCTTTCTCATCTCTGATCTGGTGTTCCCAGAATCTTCGTTGCCAAAGGCCTGAATCTCTTTCGCCGCTATAACCCAAATGCTTGCTGGTCAGCCTTTTTATCTTTCCTATCCGGCTGGAGTAATCGTCATCACCCTCAGGTAAAGTCCAGACGCAATGCATATGATCAGGCAAGAGAACCCAGGCAACAATATCGAATGGTTGAGTCTGACGAACATGTAAGATGCTTTCACGCAATGCCTGCCGGACATCAGGCGCAATCAATAACGGCTTTCTTTTTGCCGTTACAATAGTAAAAAAGAATGTTCCCCCAGGGGCTTTGGCCCGCCGATAATAAGACATGATCCGTTCCTTTGATCAATTTTTTATATGCTTAAGGTTGGTGGGCAGTGCCCACCCTACCTTATTGAACCCCGAATGCCGAATGCCGAATGCCGAATGCCGAATATACTGTAATGATTGGTGGGCAGTGCCCACCCTACTATATTGAATCCTGAAAATAGTGCAGATCCGCAAGGTGAGCAAGGCCAGCTCCGTAGGGTGGGCACTGCCCACCAGACAAACCACCAGACAAAAAATCAGTGCGCCTGCTCCCAGTTATCACCCATTCCGGCTTCCACCACTAACGGCACTTTTAATTCTGCCGCCTGTTCCATGTGCTGTTTAAGTTCTGCCGCAAAGGCTTCCGCCTGATCTTCCTTCACCTCCAGAATCAGTTCATCGTGTACCTGCATCAGCATACGTGCATCAAACCCGCTGTCGGGTAACCAGGCCGCAACGCGGATCATGGCGCGTTTGATAATATCAGCAGCGGAACCCTGCATCGGCGCGTTAATCGCGGTACGCTCGGCATGCTGGCGACGCGGAGCATTTTTCGCGCGGATTTCCGGCAGGTATAAACGGCGACCGAAAATGGTTTCGACAAAGCCCTGTTCTTTGGCGTGTTCACGGGTGTTATCCATATAATCGCGCACCCCCGGATAACGCTGGAAATACAGGTTCACGTAATCTTGTGCTTCACCACGACCAACGCCAATCTGTTTCGCCAAACCAAAGGCCGACATGCCGTAAATCAATCCAAAGTTAATGGCTTTGGCGGCACGGCGCTGGTTATCGCTGACGTTTTCTTCCGTTTCACCAAACACTTCAGCGGCGGTTGCGCGGTGAATATCGCGGCCCTCGGCAAAGGCTTTCAGCAGACTCGGATCATCAGAAAGATGCGCCATAATGCGCAGTTCAATCTGACTGTAATCCGCAGCGACCAGTTTATAACCGGCTGGCGCAATAAAGGCCTGACGGATTTTCCGGCCTTCTTCCGAGCGGATCGGAATATTCTGCAGGTTAGGGTCGGTAGAAGATAAACGTCCGGTTGCCGCTACCGCCTGATGGTAAGAGGTATGTACCCGGCCGGATTCCGGCGCAATCATTAATGGCAGCTTATCGGTATAGGTGCTTTTTAATTTCGCCAGACCACGATGTTCCATCAGCAACTTAGGCAGCTCGTAACCGTCGTCGGCCAGTTCCTGCAGCACTTCTTCAGCGGTGGATGGCGCACCTTTTGGGGTTTTCTTTTTAACCGGCAGCTGCTGTTTTTCAAACAGGATGTCGCCCAGCTGCTTGGGCGAGCTTAAATTAAACACCTGACCGGCGGCATTGTGGGCTTCCTGCTCCAGCTGTTGCAGACGTTGTTCGATCTGCTGGCTTTGTTCATGCAATAAATCAGCATCAATTAATGCACCGGTTTCTTCCATCGCGCAGAGGATGGGCATAACCGGCATTTCAATGTCTTCAAAGACTTTTTGCAGACTTGGTACGGCCTGTAATTCCGGCCATAAACGCTGATGCAGACGCAGGGTAATATCGGCGTCTTCGGCGGCATAAGGCCCGGCCTTATCGGTATGAATCTGATTAAAGGTCAGCTGTTTGGCGCCTTTACCGGCAATGTCTTCAAAGCTGATATTTTTATGGCCCAGATATTTCAGCGCCAGGCTGTCCATATCGTGACGGGTAGCAACCGAGTCGAGAATATAGGATTCAATCATGGTGTCGAATTGCACACCACGCAGATGAATGCCATGGTTCGCCAGTACGTGCATATCGTATTTCATATGCTGGCCGACTTTTTTATACGTCTCGCTTTCCAGAATGGGCTGAAGCTGCGCTAAAACGTCTTCTCGGTTGAGCTGGGTTTTACCTTCAGGAATGCATCCGGTATCGTGTGCCAGCGGTACATAGGCGGCTTTGCCCGCTTCCACCGCAAAGGAGACACCGACAATGCGGGCTTCTTTATAATTAAGCGAGGTGGTTTCCGTATCGAAGGCAAAGAGTTCTGCTGTTTTAAGCTTCTCCAGCCAGACATCCAGTTCTGTCTGGGTAAAAATAATATCGTATTGAGTGTCACCACTGAATGCGGCGGCCATGGCCTGTTCGGCGGCCTGCTGCTGACCAGACACTGATCCGGCTGACGCGGTTAATTCAAACGCAGGAGCATCATCGGCTGAATTACTCAGCTCGGCAATCCAGGCTTTAAATTCCATATCGCGGAATAATTCCAGCAGCTGAGCATTATCGGCCTCGTGGCTTTTAATTTCCGGCAGGCTGAATTCCAGATCGACATCGCATTTAATGGTGGCCAGCACTTTCGATAACAGCGCCTGCTCTTTATGTTCTTGCAGACGGGCAGCCATGGTTTTTGCACCACGGAATTCCAGCGCAGCGACTTTATCGAGGTTGTCGTAAATCGTTTCCAGACTGCCTAAGCCTGCGACCAATCCGACCGCCGTTTTTTCACCGACTTTAGGCACACCGGGAATGTTATCAACTTTGTCGCCCATTAAAGCGAGGTAGTCGATGATGTGTTCAGGCGGTACGCCGAATTTTTCTTTAACGCCATCCACATCAAGGAAGGTGTCGGTCATGGTGTTGATTAATGACACATGGCTGTTGACCAGCTGCGCCATATCTTTATCGCCGGTGGAAATCACCACATCCTGATTATGCTCAATGGCCTGCGATGCCAGCGTGCCGATCACGTCATCCGCCTCTACCCCGTCGATAATCAGCAGCGGTAAACCCATCGCGCGGATAATATTGTGGATAGGTTCAATCTGCTCACGCAGTTCGTCCGGCATCGGCGGACGATGGGCTTTGTAGTCGGCATAAATATCGTTGCGGAAGGTTTTGCCTTTGGCATCAAACACCACCACCAGCTGTGAGCCGGGGTAGTCTTTTTGCAGGCGTTTGATCATGCTGATCACGCCTTTGATGGCATTGGTGTGCAGACCTTTGGAGTTGGTCAAAAGCGGAATCGCATGGAAGGCGCGGAACAGATAGGACGAACCATCGACGAGAATCACTGGCTTAGACATGATATTGGTCAAATCCTTGGCTGGGGTTTCGGTGGCGGGCGGCGTACAATGCCACCAGAAGATTCATTATTGAGGCGCAGTTTACCATGAAGATTCAGCAACTTCTGGCGACAATCCTGTTTGTTCCGGCTCTGCTGGCCAGCGGCAGCGCCCTTGCAGCCGACCCGGCCGGTGAGACCGTCACCATCCGCAATGATGGCGATAATACCTATTATGAATTCCGCATTAACGGCGAAATCAGCGAGATCAAAGTGGTTCCCAAAGTCGGCCCGGCTTATTACCTGATTCCTTCGGAACAGGAAAGCAACGAATTTGTGCGCAAAGATAACCCGCAAATACGCGTGCCGAAATGGGTTATCTTCCGCTGGTAATCAGCGCATGTTTTAAGCCTGTCGGGCGATTAACCCCGCCAGGCATGACTGCCAGTATGGCGCAGCCTGAGGCGCTACTGGCAATACAGCCTGAAGCAATGCCCATTACACCACCCGTCACCATTAGCCTGCTGACCTCCGGATACTCCCCATGTCTGTTTACACCTCGCTGAACCCGCGCGACACCGAAGCCTTTCTCGCCCGATTTGAATTAGGTACGTTAGTTTCATACAAAGGCATCGCCGCCGGTATCGAGAACACCAACTACTTCGTTACCTGCCAGCAGCAAGGCCGACAGAGTGAGTATGTGCTCACCCTGTTTGAACACCACAACCGCTGTGAAGTGCGTGAATTTGTACGTCTGGCGCATCATCTGGGGCAACAGGGACTGCAGGTTCCGGCACCACTGGCCGCAGGCAATGGCGAATGGCTGCACAGTCTGAAAGACAAACCGGCCATCCTTTGCCCACGCCTGCCCGGCGAGCACATCCTCAACCCTCAGCCTCAGCATTGCGGGGCGATTGGGCAGGCGCTGGCGGAACTGCATCTGGCTGCCCTGCCGCTGCATAACCGCCGCAGTGACAGCCGTGGTTTTGACTGGTGGATTACCGTCAGCCCGGAGCTGAGCAACGATGTAACCCGTGAAGAACAGAGGCTGCTTGAAGACGAACTGCACTTTCAGACACAGCACCGCGCCCAGTGGCTGAGTCTGCCGCAGGGCTGGATTCACGGTGATCTGTTTCACGACAATGCGCTTTTTACCGCTGATGGTCAGGTTGGTGCCATCCTCGATTTGTACAACGCCTGCGACGGCGCACTGCTTTACGACCTCGCCATCGTCGCCAACGACTGGTGCTGCGATATTAACGGCGAGTGGAAAGCCGGTTGTGTGGAAGCGTTATTTAACGGCTACGAACGTGTACGACCATTAAATAGTGCCGAAAAAAACAGCTGGAATTTAGTGTTAAGAGGCGCGGCCCTGCGCTTCTGGCTGAGCCGATTATTGACCCGCCGCATTCAACAGCAACAGACCGGGGAAATGGCTCTGCAGAAAGATCCGGCGGAGTTTAAGAATAAACTACTGGCACGCAGAACCGTTACAGCCAATTAGTTATCAGGTCGCACCGTCCACTGCCGTTTATTAAAAATACTTTCCATAAGTTCTGCCTGCCCCATAGCATGCAGATGTTGCAGCCAGAAATCACTGGCCAAAGCATATTTATGCCACTCTGTCAGATCATTAATTGGAATGTTGTTTTCAACCAGATAAGACAGGCCATCTGCACGATGTTTATAGCCGTAGAAAATATCATCACGGAAATCAACAGTACCATCACCATCCTTGTCCTGAATCAGATGCTTCGATGCTATATGACCGCTCGCCGTATAAGTGAAAGATGACTCTGTTATCGATTCAGTTACACCATTGCCATCCTGATACAACACTGACTGACCAAGAATTAAGTCGCCGCTGTCATTATAAATTGATGTGGTTGTGATGATTGAATCGGTTATTCCATTCCCATCACTGTCTGTCTCTGTTTTGGCGATGGTCAATCTCCCTTGATCATTGTAGATATTTTTTTTCACCTGATAATAATCGACAATTCCACGGGTTTTTCTGATTTCCTTTGACGCCAGAAACTGACCAGAATCTGAGTACTGACTGTCAATAACGCTGATTACATCAACAACTCCGTCACCTTGACTGTCGGTATTTTTTTTATACTGAGTCTGATTACCAGCATTATCGTATTGATAGTCATAAACACTCTCACCACCCAGTACATCGTCGGTTCCATCAGAATAAATTTTGCGTAATATTTTCCCACTTTCATTAAAGGTAAGACTCTGCTTATGCCACCCTCCGTCATTATATTTAACCTGTTCACTATAGGACTGAAGTTTGCCAGTATCAGTACGGATAAAGTCTTTCTTTATCTGTTTTAGCATCTCCACGGTCATAGCATTATTTTTTTCATAAACATAGCCTGATATATTTCCTCCGATATCATAATGATAACGTTCACTGATCCGGATATATTCAGAACCGTTTGCATCGTTATTAATACTCACATCGCGACGACTAAAATTACCTGAGTTATTCAAATAATGGCTAATCTGAGTTGTTTTATCTGTCACACCATCGAAATTAGTGTCGCATTTTTCGGTTGTGCGTTGAATCCCGCCATCAGAATTATAGCTGTAACTAAATTCACCCTGATCTATTATTCCAAAAAATGCTTCAGTAATAGCTTCCAGAAAACCAGAGCTGTCGTATTTAAAGAGTTTACTTTCATATTTTTCATAGCGCTGAGTTGGTCTAAAATCTGAATTATAAATCACCGAATAATCCATTCCGACAATCGATATTTCCGGAAAGTGAAATTCGGAGATACGTCCATCAGAACGATATGATAACTCGGAAGAAAATACTGAATCTCCATACACCCGGTATTTGGTTATGCGTCCCTGAGAATCATATTCAAAGATTGGTCGATTATTCAGTTTGTCTGGCATTTCGACCTCAACCTGAATACCTGCAAGACGATAGATAAAACTCAATGGTTCCGATACCGCCAGATTTCGGCGAGTCAGCCCCTTACTCTGCGCCAGTTCAGCGAGTGTTAAATAGAAAAACCTATACAGATTCTGATTAAGATCAACAGGTGGCAGGCTATTACTACCCTGCCAGTTACTCAGGTCTATCCCATTGCTGGGGTTCTGATCATAATCCAGCACCATCAGCAATGCCGCTATATTTGCCATACGGTGAAAGCTGCCATCTGAATCAGAGCTCAGTGCAGCAGCAACAGCCTGCTCGTTATCAGGAAGATTCGTCGCTAGAAAATCATCTAGTGTCAGTGATGATTCGCTCTCGAATGAACCAATTCTGGTTTGGCCTATTGAAAAGGTAGTGGTCTCACCTTTATTGGCACGATACTCACCCTCAGTGTTGGTATATCCTGCATAAGATGCCGACTCATAGTGCAACCCTTTGATTGGAATATAAGACGTATTGGCATCTGATTGGGATTTATCATGATCAAAAATACAGCCCGATACAGCAGCTGCGCATGTAAAAATAGGAAGCAGCGTACGTAAAAATTTCATCCATGAATCCAAGCTACAAAATTATTAATTATAAGATTACCACAGATATGATACTGATAGTGATAGCGGAGCCATCACTCCGCCAATGCCTTAAGGCCATTTAAATAAGCAATCAGCTCACGGTCACTCCACAATCCCTGCGCCCGATACCAGAGTGCGGCCAGATAGCTCATCTGTGTTTTGGCGAATTCCCAGCCACGATAGTGTTTTAAACCATAGGCCTGCAGCAGGGTCTGTTCATCATCGGCGGATAAATCCACGCCCTGTAATAAAGCAGCCAGATCCCATAACGGATGACCAATGGCTGCGTATTCCCAGTCAAGCAATACCAGTTTGCTATCGGCCGTCTGAATCCAGTTCGGGGCCGTCGGGTCCATATGACACAGGCAGCGCTGATTATCCGGTGCGCCACTGAGTAAACTCTGCAGCGGACCGCGCAGCGCCAATAGCTCTTCCGCAGCAACGGAGGAGGCATCCATTACCGCACATTGCGCAGTAATGGTATCCCAGTAACGACCGGCTTTTTCGCTGATACTCAGCGCCGGAACGCCGGGCGGAGATGGCAGCTGGTGCAACTGTTGTAATTGCTGCGCCATGGTTAACAGCAGCGGCAAATGGAGTTGCTGTTGGGTCAGCGGCATTCCCGGCACATAATCCCTTATCCAGTAATGACGTGTTTCAGAACGAAAGCGAATGGCAGGAGTCAGCCCGTGATCGGCTACCAGATGATGCACTTTTAATTCGGCTGCGCGGTTAATGTCCAGTGCTCTGGAATTCCGCCCTTCTACCCGCAACACATACTCGCCCTCTGGCAAACGCAACCGATAGCAATGGTTGGTCAGACCTCCGGGCAGAGGACTGATGTTATCCGGCGCAGGGGCTTCGCTGCACAGTTTCCACTGTGGCCAGTCATTTAAAATCGGTTGCAGCATTGGCATCGCCTTATTGTTGTTATTGTTGTTATTCGGTTACTTTCCAGGCCGACGGAGTGATCAGCGCGGTGTTTTCTCCACGGTTCTGTTGTGCTTTCAGCTGTGCCTTAAACTGCGGCAACCAGTTAAACCAGCCAATAATGACCAATACCACGTACACAGCCATGAGTAACGCTGTTAAATACAGCTCACGGTCGATGTATAAAAAGATAGCAACACTGTCAACGACGATCCAGTAGAGCCAGTTTTCCAACACTTTTTTCGCGACCATCCAGGTGGTAATGACCGCACCCCAGGTGGTGAATGAATCCAGATAAGGCAATACCGCCGAGGTATTTTCGCTGAGCAGATAACCGCTGATACCACTCAGAACAATCACACTGCTAATGGCTGAAAAATGCTGCTTTATTCCCCAGGACTGTATCGGTAATTCTTCCGATTTTTCTGTGTTCTGAGCGTTTTTCTTTGGATTGCCGCGCCACAGCCACCAGCCATAGATTGCCATGATCAGGTAGTACACATTCAGCGCTGATTCCATCAGCAAACTGACTTCCCAGAACAGCCCGATAAAAATCGCCGTACTGCCAAAGGCCGCGTACCAGCACCAGATGCTCTGCTTCATGGCCAGCACTAAATAGGCAATACCCAGAATAACAGCAACCAGTTCCCAGCCGTTCATGGCCTGCGCCGCCTGTTCGATATTGCTCCAGATATCCGCCATTATGTACTCCTGCTTAAAGTCGGTGTTCAGCCGTGTGGATTGAGTGCCGGATCGAGATTGCTACCGATAAATTTGCAGACAAAAATACTCTTGCCGAACTGCTCCCAGCTCAGGCGCATTTCTTCTTTTAAGGTATTCATCACCAGATCATAGTCACCAAACACCTGTGTACTCATGGTATTGGTCACAATGGTTAAGCCTTCAACCTGATTCAGACGGTCGATAAACGATTTAATCGCCGGAATGTAATCATCGGCCAGAGGGTATTTGCTGATTTCAACGGAAATATCCATACATACTCCACAAACAATGTCAGGCTGCCTGAGGGGGATCATTCTCCTCAGGCAGCCGGTTTATCAGAATGAATATTTAGCTTCCAGCATGACCAGACGCGGTTCGCCCTGCTGACGGTAAGCATTTTCAGCATAGCCATTACGCGGGTCGTTACCAAAGCCACCAAATCCACGAACATCGGTCTCACGGTTGGTCAGGTTACGGCCAGCCAGTGCAAGATCCAGCGGACCCTGCTGATAGCTCAGGCGGGCATGCCAGAGAACCGAGGCACGGGCTTTTTCATCGTGGCTGTCGGAAAAGTAGAATTCATCTTTAGCTTCACTCTCTGCGCGCAACGATAATGTATCGGTCAGCGCATAAGTCAGCGCGGTCGCCAGACTGTATTCCGGTGCGTGCGCCTGAGCACGGCCATCTTTATTAAACTCGCCATCCTCCGTCAGATAAGAATAATCGACAAATTCAGTACGCAGCAGGCCATAGCTGAATGCCCAGTTCAGACGCTCACTGATGTCCCAGTCGCTTTCCACTTCAACGCCATAGTTACGGCCTTCCGCCGCGTTGGCTAAATAGTCCTGGAAGGAGATGCTGTTATCCGGTTTTTGTACCGCATACGAGCTTTTAACCTGCTGGTTTTTACGCTGAATATAAAATACCGCCAGGCGGGTTTTCAGTGCATTGTCAGCCAGAGACGACTTGAGGCCCAGCTCAGCCGTATTATTAAACTCGGTATCGAACGTGCGGTTAGCTTCGGAAATATCCGGATCGGTATTCACGCCACCGGCTTTATAACCACGGGCCAGAGAGATGTAGCCCAGATGGTCAGCACCCAGCAGCGTTTCCAGCGTAACTTTTCCGCCCCATAAGGTTTCGTTGGTATCGCTGACCACATCATTTTTTGCAGCATCCAGCGCATTGGCATTATCACTGAAATCATTTTTCCAGTTTTCCGCACGCATGCCGTAAGTCAGCGTTGTGGATGGAGTAAAGGCTGTGCTCAGTTCTGCATAGACCGATACCGAATCCACGGTCAGATCGCTCTGATACTGTCCGTTGTTATAGGTGTAATTGCGTTTCAGTGTTTCTTCCCGCTGCATCCTGTAGATGCCCGCAACCCAGTCGGTTGAATCAGAAAATAAACGGCCATCAGTACCGGATAAAAAGCGCAGGCCAATGCTGTTGCGATCAAAATCCCGCAGGTATTGATCAAAAGAGCTGTAACCATCAACAGGAGCCAAACAAGGCCCCTGAGTTGTATCGCATGGGTCTGGCTGGTACACAGGGTCATCGCTCAGCCAGATGTATTCACCGTACGCCCAGTCTTCGTCGTAACTGTATTCCGCTGTATTCCGGCTGCCGGTGATTTCACTTTCAAAGCGGACTGCGGAATTCAGCTCGCGGTTATACGCCAGCGCAAACGCATTGGTATCCTGCGTATCATTACCCGGACGGTTCGACAATGTTGTGCGGTTATTATCAAGGCTGTAAGCATCGTAGCCGTTATCGATATCCGCGTATAAATAGGTCAGATTTAATTCGCTGCGCTCAGACAGTTGCCAGTGCAATTTAGCGCGGGCGATTTTTTCGTCCTGGTTATTAGTGTCGTCACGGTTTAAAAATTCGTTGTCGATATAACCATCGGATTCAAAACCCTGTACGGCAATACGCCCCTGCAGATGATCACTCAGTGAACCGGATAGCGCCGCCCCCAAACCATAGCTGCTGTAGTTGCCGGCTTCAGCACTGATATAACCTTCGCGGTTCTGCGTCGGGTCATTACTGCGGATATTGATCATGCCGGCCAGTGCGTTGGCACCAAAACGGGTGCCCTGCGGGCCGCGCAGAATTTCCACCTGCTGCACATCAAACAGGGTCGCGGCAGCACCTAAACCGGTCATATCAATACCATCGATGACCAGGCCCACAGACGGATTCACCGGATCAACAAACTGGCTGCGCTCGCCAATACCACGAATCTGGTAATAGCGGCCACGCGATGCCCCTGAAGCGAAGTTCACGTTGGGGGCAAAACTTAAAATCTGTTCCAGATGCTGCGCCGAACGGGCTTCAATCTGTTCGCTGCCAACTAAGGTGACGGCTTCGGGAATCTGCTGCACATCGGCTTTACGGAAATCGGCCTGCACGGTTTGTGTGCTGAGGGTAACGTCATCCGCCGCCAGAGCCGAGAGCGGAGTCAGTGGTGCCAGTAAAACCAACAGGGAAAGCGGAGTTTTTTTCATTCTGGGTCATTCCTCAAAATACAAGAAAGACCCGGGTAGTGCGTAGGGGC
Organism: Saccharospirillaceae bacterium; assembly: GCA_021208685.1. Lineage (GTDB taxonomy): Bacteria > Pseudomonadota > Gammaproteobacteria > Pseudomonadales > Oceanobacteraceae > Venatoribacter. Next base: position 68,684 of record JAJOJJ010000016.1, on the reverse strand, counting down.
CGGTTGCGTTTTAACGCGAACCTCCCGGTTGTGATGCGAGCCGCCGCAGACTGTGCGTACTCACCCCCATTCCTACGCCGGTACTAACCGGATCAGGTTCTAGGGGTTCGCCGTTTACACAGGTAAACCTATGGCATCTCAGGCCGGATTCAGACAATCGGGCCACCCCCTGGGACGGAGGCATCATAAGGGATCTGCAGCGCAGATCCAATCATGACTTCAGTCTTAACCCGGTGAGCGGCCTTTGGCACCCTCGGCTGCGCGCCCGCACGTCGGAGTCGTCGGCCAACACTGACACTGATCCGGTCACATGGCCGGTCACTTTGTTGCCGTAGGGCTACAGAAAAACGGGCAGCCGGTTGACACCGGCTGCCCATCAGAAGGGGTTTTAAAAGCCATTCAGCCCGGACCTGCTGACAATGCTAATAGGCTGAAAAGTACCATTGCTGAGTTTTGTGCTGCTCCGGGTTTTCAAAGCCAGCACTCGCCTCCGGCTTTCTAAACGCTTTGAGTGTTACCGATGCATTCTGACTCATTGCATCCGCCGTTATAAAAAAGGCCGGATCTTCAAGACTTGCAAAGTGCTGACCTGATTTTATCCATTTTTGTTTTGTATCTGCGCTGTTACAAACCCGCAACCTGACCTGCTCATCGACACGGATATTGTCAGCGCTCAGACAGTATTCGCTGTCTTTATGTTTAACCTGCTGGTATTGCTCATCATAGTAAAATCCCTGAGCCTGCTTGTTGCTATTACAAGACCAAACCTTGAGATACTGACCATTAGTAACACTTCCTCCCGGAACATCCAGACAAAGCGACCGGCTTTCTGAGTTGCCAAGACGGACTTCGATATTGCGATTCTTTGTTACCGTCTGATCGGTTGTGTACCAGCGCTGGTTCAGACCATTGTGTACGGCATGAACAATAACATTGCTCCCTGCGGTATTGCCGACAGCATCTAATGCATGCGAGGTGTTTAAAAACGCAACACGATTAATAAACTGCTTACCGTCATAGCGCCACTGCTGATCACGCGCATTGGTATCGCACGTCCATTGCTGAACATTTCTGTTGCTGTTTGGATCATCATTACCTGGAATATCCAGACACTTCCGGTTGATGTTCACTATGTGACCCGTATGGGGATCATGAAACCATTTTTGCGCATTATTACCGTTGCAACCCCACACCTTGATATTGGCGCCATCACTGCTTGAATTACTATCAAGATCAAGGCACAGGTTTGCACGCTCATCTTTAAGCTCAGACCATGTGATAGTCTCTGCTTTGGCCTCAGCATCGGATTTGGCGATAATGACTTCGTTATACCATGAGGCAAGATTCCTCACATTGTCCTTATCAACAGCCCAATAATCAAAGCATCTGTCGTAATCATCACAATGACGACCAGAGGAATAGGTATTAGAAAGGTGCAATTCTCTCAGTGCCTTATTAGGATAATGTTTTGCATCTGCCCACCAGTACCATGAGGTTTTTTCCGGGTTGGAACAGCGCTCACCTTTCTGGCCTGCATATCGGACACCACCAGGACTGTTTTTATCAATTTTTGCGTATTTTACGCAGAGATAAGGCTGTGTATCATCAATACTGACCGCAATATCGGTAATATATTCACCGATATTGGCATCAACTGATTTCTCCGCCCACCTGACGTTGTATTTGTGAAACGCATAACTTGAGTAACCATCATCCGACACTTCACAGTTATGATCGCGGGGATCCGATAAACTGCCTTCCGCTGAAATCCGCCATGACTTGAACTTTATTTGACGTATGTGGCGATACACCAGCCTGTTACGACCACCCCATGTATCGTCAATACCCGCACTTATCCGCACAGAAGAAATGACACGATCACTGCCAACGCTGCAGCTGACATCATTCTTCCATGCATCGTAATAGCATTCGTTATCTTCATCACAGTCTCTTGAATAGTCATACCCGCCGGAGAAATTTCCCATCCCCCCAATTCCGGCGGCTTTGACATAATACTTCATCGGTTGAACACCCGTCAGAACAGCGTTTATCTTCGCAATTTCGCCCTGGTATTCCGGAGGAATTCCGTTCAGTTTTTTATTCAGCTCACTCAACCGGGTGTCGGTCATGCACCAGCTCAGATACTTCTGGTATGCCTTCCAGGCTTCCGCCTTTTCTGCCTCGCTTCCTTTTGGATTCAGCCCGTTATAGATATTCTCTTTATTGGTATCTTTACAATATTTCTGAAGATCTTCGATTTCATGTTTAAGAGCCAATCCCGACTGTAACGTTAACCATAGATCAGGAATATCAACCAGACTGAACGCCATATTTACCGTGCTGAGTGATGCGACTTTTGTATTCAGTTCGTTATATTTCGAATCAATATGATCCAATGACAAACGGATGCCTGAATCCAGCTCCGTATTTTCTCCGACGGAGCTGATATCGGGAGAGATCAGGCTTACTGTACTGACCAATGGTGACTCATCACCGGCTTGCAGCATAATGATCCTGACAAACTCAGTACCTTTAAAGGTGTATTCTTTATCCAGTGCATGAGTAAAAAACAATGCGGATGCTGCAAAGCCAAGCCCTTCCTGCATATCAGTACAATCATCGGAGTTTATACAAAACTGAGCGCTTAATTTTTTGCCTGCCGTATTAAATGCCCAGGTTGTTACACTGTACTGATTATCGTCCCGATAAACCTTACCGATACCGGCTTGTGCTGTTCTCAAGGTAGAGGCGTTGATTATTGAGTAGCGCCAACGGGACATCAGCGGTACAGAATCGAGATCACCGCGAGCCAGTGCTGACAATGTCGCTTCAGGAATCAACGAGTAGGGAATCGGCTTATTCGTATCATCAACGGCGTAAACTGAGACCGCTAAATCCGTGAGAGTACCCCAGTGAATTCTATTCAGCAGCGTGTCATAGCAGGGATACAGGCGCTCAGCCGATGATGGGCAGTTGTCGAGCTGATTTGTGGACAACCCATTCGCACGGGGATATTCACTGGTCAGTAATAATTTCAGGGCATCGCCCAGTGTTTTCACATTACTGTGGTTATTCACTGAAACATGATAACGGCCGGTTATACGAACCGATTTACCATCAATCAGTTTGCCCGTATCCATTTCGACATCAACCACAGACGAGCTTGATCTGATCAATGATTCATACACCGCCCATGAGCCGTCCGTGATCACTTTTTTATTGCCATTATCCCAGAATGCGACCTTACCCTGACTGGGAACAACATCGAGCGTCACCATTCCGCCATCAGCAATGAAGTCTTTTTGTTTCTTAGTTATACAAAACTGGGCGTAGCGTGTACCGGCGCCTGAAGTTGGATACGTCATAGGGCCGGTAGCAGCACCCGGTGCAAGAGCCTCAATGTTGGAAGGCACACGGTCAACCGAACCAGGATAAAACGTATACTGCTCATTAACCGTACTCCCTGCTGCGCCGATATGAACCGTAAATTTTGGCATAAAGTCATAAAGCGCTGCGGTGCCATAGTTTTCAAATACAACCGTCAGCCAGGCAACCACTTCACAGTCTTTAGCGCTGGTATCTGTATACGTGGTTTTTTCGGTTGTCGACTCACCAGTCATTGTTGATGAATATGTTTGATCAGCAACACTGCCGCTGTATCCGGCCGTAACCGAACCACCGAAACCATCTTTCCCATAACTTAATGATACGCTGGTATTCCAGCCATGAGTCACGGTTGCTGACTCTGCATTTAAATTTTCAGAATTCTCCGTTTTTTCTTCGCCGGTTCCGGCGGCTTCCGTTGTCTTTTCAATCAACTGCATTGAAACAAGTTTAACTTTCACCACAGGAGAACCTGCAACCAATGGATGATCGGCCGGGTGAGTAACATTGGGAAGACTGTTCACTCTGGACGATTCTTCGAAATCAGAATAAGGATCCCAGTCAGATGACCACAAGGCGGGATTGGTATAATAAACCTGAGCGTATTCACCATTATTATCGGTGACGGGCATCACAGGCAGATCGAACAGTGTTTTGATGATGTTGGCTAACGAACCGTTCGTTGCCGTAGTCCCCGTCAGGTAAACCGTATCTGCGCCGTTGGGATAAGAATTCACAAATGCACTGGCAATAACGGCACGGGCCTTTTCTGCATTCACTGAAATGTATGTTGCCGGATCATTATCAAAATTCCGGAGTTCAGCGAGGCCAGCATACCGGATAGCTTCGGTGGCCACTTTCCAGGGATTTGGCCGTCCGTTCAGACCTTCAACAGCCGTTTCGGCCATTGCCAAAAATTCCGCCTGTGGCAAGTAGCGTGGAACAGATACCGGCACTCCTGGTTGCGGATAATAATAACCATAGGTTTCCTGAAGGTCGGTCAGTTTATCGCCATCGGTATCGCAGCCTTCGTAGTATAAGTCTCCCTTGCATGTCTGTTGATCCAGCTGATAGTTTTCACCGTTAATCAATCCGGCAGCAACAGCTTCGTGGTAATCGCCTAAACCATCGGAATCACTGTCAATTGCACAGGCGTCCAGACTCATAACTGCACGCGTATTAGGATTCATTTCAAAGGCATCGGTAAGACCATCGTTATCCAGATCCCGGGTTTCATTAACGTTGCCACTATTATTAACACTGAAATCAATTTCAATGGTTTTACTGCAGGCAAGATAGCTGGCCGTTAATCCGGTGTCTGCTCCGCTGCTGTCTTCGTTATGGTGAATGCACGGATCGGTTCCGGCATCCAGTTCGATGTAATCGGGTGTCAGATCGTTGTCCAGATCGCGGAAAGTATTCAGACCATTGGCTTTAACGTAGGCCGAACCATACTCCCTGCTGACAATCGCACGGCAGTAGGTCAGATTGGCTGACGCATCCGCTATTCCTGAATCAGAAATACAGGGGTTAGCGCCAATGACGAACTCATAGTAATCCGTTACGCCATCATTGTCTGAATCTGAATCTTTATATCCATCGTCATAAAATACCTGACGTATCGGATCATAGCGCTGAGCAAGTGTTGCGGTACAAACCGCATACGCCGCTGAAGAGTTGTCCGCTTCCGCATTAACAGGACTCAATTCATTGCAGGGGTCAGAATCCAGAACAAATAGTTCATAGATATCCGGTATGTTGTCTTTATCAGAGTCTTTTTCAACCGGATACGCCCCATCGACTGTGCGATTAACGGTATCAATAGAGCTGTTAATGTTGTACGCGCAGAATTTTGCTTCGACTGCCTTTTTTTCTGTTCCCTCCGGTAATTTCAGGTGTGAAACACAAGGGTCGGTGTCGGTGAAATCAATTTCTATGTAATCAGAATAGCCATCACCATCCAGATCACGGGTTTTATCGACAGGATTATTAAGACGATACGAGGGCTCATAATCACGCGCCACAAGGTCATAGCAAGCCTGAAGCCCTAAGACCAGACCGCCATTCCCAGGCGCCCCGGAGGTCGTATCTGTTTTTGAGTCAGCCGAGCACGGATCACTGCCATAAACATCAATTTCTGTGATATCGGGTATACCATCATTATCAAGATCGCGCGTTTCATCGACAGGATTATTAATACGGTTTATCGGATTATAATCATTTTCAACAATAGCCGAGCAAACCTTAGCGGGGCTATTACCACCGCCACTACAGGCTGCGATGAGCACCATTACCGCGACCGTCATAACAAATGATATTTGACGCATTAGGAACATCCCTTCCGATATTTTATATTTCAATGAGCCACTCTGCTGAAACTTCATGACATTTAGGTTTCAGCGCGAATAAATACATTTAAAACAAATACACAATGAAAAATTCTGGAAATATGCGTGTGATTAGCTTTTACTCAGGCTCAGATTTAAGGAACCTCTGAATAACTCTGCACATTGTTGCAGGAGTTCTGAAGAGTGCTTTGACAAGGCGCCGATACAGCGAATGACGAGTCCTTTGTAACATCGGCAACGGTGTCGAAACCTGTTGAAGGGCACGCCATGGTGGGCTTTCTGGAAACCTTCAGACCGGTGTTTCCGTGTTTTGAAGTGTCCCACCAAGCCTTCAGTATCGTGCTTTAACCTGGGGTCTGTTAACACTGAGGGAATCGGGCCTGCTGAGAGCCGGTTTGTCGCAGAACAGGGAGAGTGGAGTGATACTGTCAGGAACATCCCACACTATCAGCGCCTTGTCTGAGAAATTTTCAGCCAATAACAGGCCTGTTAATGAGCATTAACAGGCCCTGACCAACACTTAAGAAAGCCAAGGATGTATCGTGACGCTCATTTTTTCTGACTACCTTATAAAAATATTAACAACTGTGTTTTTGATGTTTTTTTTATCAACATCAGTAATGGCAAAAGAATCTTTGGATTTTTCCGGAAAAATCAATCTTTCCCGCCAGCAAATTAAGGAATCCGGTATTGAATTTTCCAGTGTTCGCTCCAACGGATCGTCCGTTGGCGTCAGCGGAGAAACCAGCCTGCGGCATGGCATGACCGGATTATTTAAACTTGAATACAATATCAAGCCGGATAAACCCTACGATGAAAGCGGAGGAAACAAGACCGAAGGTGATATAACGCTCAGCAAGGGATTTGTTGCCCTCGCCGGTATCGCTGGCCAATTACAGATCGGTCATTTTTCAACGCCGCTTAAGGATTCTCTTGGCGGAATTGATAAATTCAATAATCTTAAAGGTGATATCAGCCGTGTTCTCAGTACCGGTGAAATCCAGATCAGCGATGCCATCATGTATTCGTCACCCGCTGTTGCAGGTCTGCAACTTAAGCTGAGCCATGTCAGTTATGAAGATCAGTCACTCACACGTAATGATGGTATTTCTGCATCACTGACCTTCAACCATCAATCTACCTACATTGCTGCGGCTTATGACTCCGGTGTTGAGAATCAGAACATAGAGCTTGCACGACTGGTTATAAGACAAGCCATTGGACGACTTACCCTGGCAGGGATGGCAGAAGCAAGAGAAGCTCCGGGTGTATCAACCACAGGATGGATGGTTTCGGGGACGTTGAATATCAGCGAATTCCTTTCTGTATACGCTCAGCATGGTCAGTCCGATAATAAGCTGTCGGGAGCAGTATCAACCAGCGCAGGGGCATCCTATGCTCTGGCAGAGAATGTTGAGCTCTTTACCTTTGCGACAGAGCACTCCTCCGACCTGACGCTGGATGAATCCGAATACGGTTTGGGAATCAGTTACGCATTCTGACGCTGCCGGCCGTCTCCGCTGGCGGCCCGTCTTTTCGCTGTCATAATAATTACCCTTCCTGACAATAATCCCGCTTGAAAACTGCGGAAAAATCACCATTCTTGCTGTCATAAATCCGTGCTCAAATCTGTTCTGTTGAGCACTCGTGGAACCACTGAGAACAACCCTTAAAGGAGTCGCACATGTTGCGCATAATTCTGTTTCTGGCCACCAACTTAGCCGTTGTACTGGTGGCGAGCGTTACCCTGTCACTGCTCGGCGTGGGCAGTTACCTGGAACGCAGCGGCAATGGCCTGAACCTCGGCAACCTGCTGGTGTTCTGTCTGGTATTCGGTATGGTCGGCTCAGTGATCTCGCTGCTGCTGTCCAAGTGGATGGCAAAACGCAGCATGGGTGTGCAGATCATTGATCAGCCGCAGAATGCCGGTGAGCAGTGGCTGCTGAGCACCGTGAAAGAACTGGCTGACAAAGCCGGTATCGGCATGCCTGAGGTAGGTATTTTCGGTTCGGCGGCGCCTAACGCCTTTGCCACTGGCTGGAACCGTAACAATGCACTGGTCGCGGTATCGACCGGTCTGCTGCAGCGTATGGATAAAGAGCAGATCAAGGCGGTACTGGGTCACGAAATCGGTCACGTTGCCAACGGCGATATGATTACCCTGACCCTGATTCAGGGCGTGGTGAACGCCTTTGTGATGTTCTTCGCCCGTATTATCGGTAACTTCGTCGACCGTGCGGTATTCAAGAATGAAGATGGTCCGGGCATCGCGTTCTATGTAACGACCTTCATCGCCGAGATCGTACTGGGCATTCTGGCTTCGACCATCGTTGCCTGGTTCAGCCGTCGCCGCGAATTCCGTGCCGACCAGGCCGGTGCCGAGCTGGTCAGCCCGGCAGCGATGATCAGTGCGCTGGCTGCCCTGCAGCAAACCTACGACCAGCCAAGCGAACTGAACGGTGAACTGGTGGCCTTTGGTATCGGTGGCGAAGGCAAGATGTCTGCCCTGTTCGCCACTCACCCGCCGCTGGAACGTCGTATCCAGGCGCTGCGTGAGCAGTACGGCCGTTAATTCTGCCAGTTCACCCCCCCTCCAACAAAAACGAGCCTCAATTGAGGCTCGTTTTTTTATATCGGCGACCAGACCAACCCGTCACGACAGTCTGATCAATCCAGTCCCGATCAATCCAGCCCCATCGCTTTCATCATGACGTACTGTTTCACCGGCAACAGTTTGTCAAACAAGCGCATCCCTTCGTTGCGCAATAAACGCAGCAGTGGCTGATCGGCAGCGAACAACCGCTTAAAGCCTTCCATCGCCGCCATAGTGCTGAGGTTATCAGCCTGACGGCGGCGCTGATAACGGCTGAGCACCAGCTCACCGCCAATATCCAGCCCTTTGCTGTGCGCGCGCAGGATTTCTTCTGCCAGGGTTTCGGCATCTTTAAAGCCCAGATTCACCCCCTGTCCGGCCAGCGGATGAATGGTATGGGCGGCATCACCGGCCAGCACCACGCCTTCGCACCAGTAATCACGGGCATGACGCTGGCGCAGCGGGAAACGGGCTTTGGCCGAACTCGCCAGCACCTGCCCCAAGCGCCCTTCAATGACCTGAGTCAGCGCGGCGTTAAAGCCAGCTTCATCCATCGCCAGCACCGCATCAGCCTCCGCCGGTGAGGTCGACCAGACGATAGACGCCAGATGCTCATCACCCGGCAGCGGCAGCAGCGCCAGCGGCCCTTCCGGGCGGAAGCGCTGCCAGGCCGTCGCCTGCAATGGTTGCTCCAGCCGTACCGTAGCGACAATGGCGTGGTGGCCATAATCCCACTCAGTGGTTGGCAAACCGGCCCACTGGCGCACCCGTGACAGCGCACCATCGGCACCAATCACCAGTTTTGCCAGCAGCCTGTCATCGTTCTCCAGAACGACCGGGGTGTAACCTTCGGCATTGCGGTTATCAAGGTAACGCACGTTGCGGGTGATAACATCGACGCCCTGCATTTCCTTCAGACACTGCTGGATCGCCCACAGCGTCTGCCGGTTTTCGACAATATGACCCAGACAGGGAGCATGCAGATCGGCGGCATCGAAGGTCACTGAACCGGTGCCTTCAGCATCCCAGACATGCATGCCGGTGTAAGGGCTGAGACGCTGCGGCGGAATGTTCTGCCAGGCGCCCAGACGGGTTAAGAAGGCCTGAGTCTTGGCGGTGAGCGCCGACACGCGCAGATCATAATCGGCCAGTTCACTGCCGCTGGCAGGCTCATGGTTATGGAACGCAGGGTCAATCAGAGCAATGCGCAAAGACTTGTTCTGCGCACCCTGCGCCAGCGCGGTGGCAATCGCCTGTCCCACCAGCCCGGCACCAACAATCACTACGTCATAGTTCATGCAGATTCTCCTGAAAGCGGCGTGGCCGGAAGCTTCGCTGCCCGTTGCCCTAACCCCATCGCGTGATGGGTAAAGAGCTTGCGGGCGGTTGGCAGGGCCGACATGCCGAGCAGACCGGCGTCACGCAGCAGCGCCATACCCGGCAGTGTTGAACCAAACAGCCGTGGCAGCAGATCGCTGGCCATGATGGTGTTGCGCTGGTCGGCCTGCTGCTGTTGCTCGTAAGCCTGTAATAACGCCAGATCGCCCAGCGGCTGATGCTGCAGCCAGGCGCGATTGAGGTATTCAGCCAGTACGGCGGCATCGCGCAGGGCGAGGTTAAAACCCTGTCCGGCCACCGGATGCAGACTGTGCGCCGCATTGCCAAGCAACACCAGCGAGCGCCGCACCTGCTCTTTACTCTGCACCAGTGCCAGTGGGTAGCTGGCGCGTTCGCCGACCCGCATTAAACGCCCCAGTCGGTATCCGATCTGTTGCTGCAAACGGGCGAGGAATTCGGCTTCGGGTAAGGCTTTGACCTGTTCGATCTGGTCGTCAGCCAGCGTCCATACCACGGCGAAGTCTTTTTTATTCAGTGGCAGAAAGGCAATCGGGCCATCTTCACTGAAGCGTTCATAGGCCCAGTGTCCGTGTTCACGGTCAACCTCAACCTGAGTCACCAGCGCATGGGTGCCATAAGCACGGCGTTCATGCTGAATGCCCAGCTGCTGTGCCAGCGCCGAACGAGCACCATCGGCCAGCACCAGCAGACTGGTCTGCAATTGTTCGCCGGTATCGAAGGTCAGCAGCGCACCATCGGCGTTCATCTGCACACCCTGCACCTGAGCCGGGGCTTTAATGCTGACGCCCGGCTGTTCCAGTCCACTTAAAAGGCCCTGACCAATCACGGCGTTTTCAACGATATACCCCAAAGCCTCGGTATTCTGTTCACTGGCGTGCAGCTGGGTCTGACCAAAGCGGCCCTGATCGGAGACCTGAATATGCTCGATGGCACAGGCGCGCTCAGCCATCAGACCCCACACACCCAGCTGGCTGAGAATCTGTTGCGTGCCATACGACAACGCTGTCGTCCGGCCATCGAAACTGGGCGGACGGCTGGCAATATCGCCATCCCAGTTCAGTGCCTGTCGGTCGATTAAGGTCAGGCTCATCCCACGCGCCAGCGCCGGTTTTAACAGATGCACCAGACTGGCACCGACCATACCGGCGCCCAGTACCACAATGTCAGACTGCGGGATGTGCTTGTTCATGCTGTTCCTCAGCCCGCCATCAGGGCTTCAATATCATCAATCTCTTTCACAACGGCGGCGGTCAGGACTTTGCAGCCGTTTTTGGTGACCACCACATCGTCTTCGATGCGGATGCCGATGCCGCGCCACTTGGCGTCCACCGTTTCATCGTCCGGCGAGATATACAGACCCGGCTCAACGGTCATCACCATGCCTTCTTCGAGAATGCGCCACTCACCACCGATGCGGTATTCGCCGACATCGTGCACATCCATACCCAGCCAGTGACCGGTTTTATGCATGTAGAACTGGCGGTATTCCTGATTCTCAATCAGCTCGTCGACATCGCCGCTGAGCAGGCCGTGCTGCACCAGCCCTTCGACCAGAACCCGCACCGCCGCTTCGTGCGGCTGATTCCAGTGATTACCGGCTTTGATCTGCTCTATCGCGGCATACTGCGCATCCAGCACCAGCTGGTACATCGCTTTCTGCTCGGCGCTGAATTTACCGTTGGCCGGGAAGGTGCGGGTAATATCAGCGGCGTAGTAGTCCAGCTCACAACCGGCGTCGATCAGAATCAGGTCGCCGTCGTTAATCATCATATTGTTGTGCGTGTAATGCAGAATACAGGCGTTCTCACCGGCACCGACAATCGACGGATACGCCGGCCAGCGGCTGCCTGCGGCTATAAAGGTGCGCATGATCTCGGCTTCCAGCTCAAACTCGAACATACCCGGCCTGACCATCTGCATGGCGCGGGTGTGCGCTTCAGCGCTGATGTCGGCAGCCTTCTGCATAACCTTGATTTCTGCAGGGGATTTAATCAGACGCTGATCGTGTAATAAATGATCCAGCGCACTGAACTCGTGCGGCGGTGTGGCACCGTTGCGCACCTGAGTTTTAATGTGGTTAACCCACTGCATCAGCTGGTTATCAAAATTCGGGCTGACACCCAGACTGGCGTAGATGCGGTCTTTGCCTTCGATCAGGCCGGGCAGGATGTCGTCGATATCGCTGATCGGGAAAGCATCATCACAACCCAGCACTTCAGGCGCGGCTTCCGGGCCGACACGGCGGCCGGTCCAGATTTCCTGCTCTTTGATTTTTTCCTGACAGAACAGCACGTATTCGCCATGCTCCCGGCCGGGAATCAGTACCAGTACCGCATGCTCTTCAGCAAAACCGGACAGGTAATAAAAGTCACTGTCCTGACGGAAAGGATGCTCCACGTCGCGGTTACGCACCGTGACCGGCGCAGATGGCACAATAGCAATGCTGTTCGGGCTCATCAGCTCCATCAGCTGACGGCGGCGTTTGGCGTATTCGCGGGGATCGAGTTTCATCATCACCTCGTCAATGCACAGAGATCAGTGCAGGGTTTTAGGGGCCGGAGCGGTTTTGTTCATGCCGTAAAAGACGGTGAGTGCAGCAACGCGGGCATGCTCGGCCAGTTCCAGGTACAGCATTTCGTTCTGCGGATCCTGCGGATCATCCAGTGACGCCTGGGAGAAGGCATCCAGATCCTGCAGTACTTCCAGCACATCTTCAGGCACTTTGCCCTGAATCTGGCCCGAGGCACCAAAGCCATCCAGGAAACCTTTGCTCCACTGCGCCAGACATTCGACCTGCTCGTCAATATCAGCCTCTTCATCGGCTGGCAGCAACACGCTGAATTCCATCGACTCGCCACTCAGGCCAAGCAGCACATCATCGTAAAAAGTCTGCAGAAAAGCCTGCAGCGGCGCTTCGGGAGTCTCTTCCAGCTCCAGATATTCCTGCGCTTCCAGTAACCAGTCAGCCGGTTTGAGACGCGCGCCAGAGGCCAGATAGCCGGTCAGCCAGCCATGCAGGGCAGATGGAGTCTGGTAGCAGCGGGATTCCAGCCACAGGTCAGCGGCTGCAGAAAATTCGATCGTCATAACATCCTCAACGGGAGGGAAAGTGGCCATTCTATCATTGCTGCCGCGAAAGAATCCGCAAATGCCGGACAGGGTAAAGAATAAAGCGGCAAAGCCGCCGTCCTCTGATTGACCCCGCCGCCAGCGGCCTCTTATAGTTAGCCTGTTCTCACTAACCACTATGATGGCAATGCAAAATCCTGAACTCCAGAGCCTGCAGCGTAAGATCGAAAAACTGCTGACCGTACACCAGGAACTGCGCGCGCAGAATAAATCCATGCGTGCCGCTGAAGCGAGCTGGCAGGCTGAGCGTGCAAAACTGATGCAGCAAAACGAAATTGCCCGTCGCAAGGTCAATGAAATGATTACCCGCCTGCAAACGCTGGAGCGCAATAGTGGCTAACCCGTCCAAAACCCTTGAACTGCTGATTCTCGACCGCGAGTACCGCATCAACTGTCCCGATGGGGCCGAAGAGAAACTGCGCGATGCCGCACGTTTTCTCAATGAGAAAATGTCTGAAATTAAAAACGCCGGTTCCTCCGCCGGCAAAGTGCTCGGCACCGACCGGGTGGCGGTGATTGCTGCGCTGAATATCGCCCATCAGCTGCGTGAGCTGGAAGCCGAAAATCTGCAGATTAAACGCGATCTTAATAAAATGAACGCCGCCATCGACGCAGCTCTGGAACAGGATCTGCAACTCGAGTTGTAATTCTGTGGCGCGGTCTTCATTACAAAATCCTCATTTTTTCGTAATGATCTCTGATATACTTCGTTGGCTCCCTGGGGTGTTTGCCAGTCGATAAAGTCCTGAGCCGATGCACTTTTTTATGGAAGGTTTCACTCGCTGATGTGCGCATGTCCGCCCGACGGAAAGCCTGATTCAGTGTCTGGCCTGCCACCTTGGACCACAGGGTTCAAGGCCTTTATTTACGACAGCGGCACAGTGGGGAGTCCTTCCGATTTCTGCGTTTGATTCCGATGAATAAAACCGAACTCCGACGGCATATGCGCCGCCAGCGCCGCGCACTCAATCGCCGCCAGCGTCAGCAGTCAGCACAGCAATTACTGCACTCTCTGCGTCAGTCCACGCACTTTCAGCATTCGCGCCATATTGCCGTGTATTTAACCAATGATGGCGAGATTGATACCTCGGTATTTATCCGCGACCTGCAGCGTCGTGGCAAGATTCTCTATCTGCCGGTACTGCATCCGCTGCGCAAAGGGCATCTGAGCTTTCTGCCCTTTAACCGCCAGAGCCGCATGGTGAAAAACCGTTTTGGTATCAGCGAGCCCGACTTTGCCAGCCACCGTCCGATGCCGGTACGTTTTATTCATCTGATCTGTATGCCGTTGGTGGCCTTCGATAAGAGCGGCAACCGGCTGGGAATGGGTGGCGGCTTTTACGACCGCACGCTGGCCTTCAGCCGTTTGGCGGGAAACAAGCCCCGCCTGATTGGCTGTGCCTATGAATGGCAAAAGGTCGGAGCGTTGCCCGCTGAAGACTGGGATATTCCCCTCACTGCCATTGCCACCGATGCAGAGTTGCATCGCTTCCGGGGCATCTCTGAATAATTCAGCGGATACTGTTTTCCATCGTCATCAGTGAGGCCGGGCGCCTGACCTCACTGGTCATACCCGTCACGGCTGCTCCCAACAGTACGATGACACTGAGAAGAATCAGGATATCTGGCTTTTTCATTTGTTATTTTTCCCACTGGATTCCGCATGACGGATTAGAACCGGTAATCATTGGATGCTAGTCTGCTCCCCTCGCGCTTCCGCCTGATGGCTATTGAAAGCACGCCTGGCGACAGCAATACTCAGACCATTTATAGTAAAAAAGTATGAAATACTGGTTACTGAAATCCGAACCGGATGTTTTTAGTTATTATCATCTTGAGACTGCACCGGACAGGCGCACAGTATGGGATGGCGTGCGCAATTATCAAGCGCGAAACCTGATGCGCGATGAGATCCAGGTCGCAGATCTGGTGTTTTTTTACCATTCCAGCTGCAAGGAACCTGCGATTGCCGGAATCTGCCGCGTTACCCGTACCGGGCTCGCCGACCCGTCGCAGTTTGATCCGTCCTCCGACTATTTTGATGCGAAATCCGATCCGGCGAATCCACGCTGGATAACCATCGAACTCGAGGCTCTGCGCGCACTTAAACGTCCCATCACACTGAAGGATATGCGCAAAGACAGTGCACTGCAGGAAATGGCTCTGCTCAACCGCGCACGCTTATCCGTGCAGCCGGTTCGTGCCGAAGAGTGGTCGCACATTCTGCATCTGGCCGACGACGACGGGCATTGTTATGAATGAAATAACGCCCTGTGTTGTCACCCTGAATGCCGGTCAAACGTATCAGATCTGCCAGTGCGGACACTGCAGCAGCGCGCCCTTTGCCAGCGACCATTGCCCGAATGTATTCAGCCTGCATAGCCAGCAGAAGCAATTGGTGTGGCTGTGCAGCTGTGCGCGCAGCAAGGCGATGCCCTATTGCGACGGCAGCCATAATCCGCGCAATACCATGAGTGTTTGGGGAGCAATACGGGAAATGGCACGCGATCTCATCGGCCATTTCCGCACATAATCTTCAGAACATGGCAACGGCCCGGTTCGGGGCCATAATTTTGCGCATCTGATGAAAAAGATCGGCAGTGTCCAGTAGCGAGTTGCCGGACTGAATCATGCCATGACGAACCTGCCAGAAAGTGGCGGCATGCAGCGCAATAACTTTATCCACGGGTTCAAAACCCATCAAAGGGCGTACCAGAGTTCCGCTGAAGGTCGATTGGGTAACCACCAGATTCCCTTCACACACTACCTCCTCAACCCCGATAGAAAAGTCATCCATAGCGTTGCGGATAGTCTGAATCAGGGTCTCCATTCCATCCATATCCAGTGGCATATTCACCAGGCTGGCGTGATAGGTGAAATCGCGGGCCACCAGAGAACGCGCCAGATTAAAGCGCCCCTGATTCCAGGTCAGCTCAACGAAGTTGTGTACCAGTTTTTTATTACTATCCAGACGAGCGTCCATCTCATTCCCCTGCTATGCAGACATCCTTGCCTGCTGAATCACAGCCATTGGCCCTCTGCGCGATACTACGCAGCCACTCCTTATACACTTAGGACAATTCAGGTCAACCTTCGGAAAGAGAGAAATTATTCCGGGTTCTTATCCGCCAGCAACCACTGAGCAATCTGTGAATAAATCCGCTCCCGGTGTTGTGGAGACTCATTGACCAGATGATGCTGCCCGCCCGGCAACATCATCAGACGCTGGTGGGGAAATTTCTGCGCCAGCAGCTTCAGATTGTGGCGCCAGGCGACGGTATTATCGTTGTCGCCCTGAACGATATTCACCTCCAGCTCCGAAGCGGGCAGGGCTTCAATGTAAGGCACCCATTGCTTCAGTGCGCCAACCCAACGGACACTCAAATGATGAGGTTGCAGTGGATCCTGTTCAGCAATAAAGCGCAGAAAGTCGGCATCCGCTGAGTTCGGATTGAACTTGCGTCTGACCTGACGCAAAAACAGACTGACAAAGGTATGCACGAGCCGGCCTTTATACCAACCTTTGGGCCTGACCAGAGGGGCCATCAGAGTAATACCGGCGAAGGGGGATTGCGCTTTGGTCAGCTGGCGTTTGAGCAGGTAATTAATAATGATCGCGCCGCCGGTACTCTGACCGAAGGCATACAGTGGTCCACCTAAACCACCGCGGGTACGCTGCAGAATCAGACTGAATACTTCGTCGTATTCCTGAAAGCTGCCAATGGATGCACTCTCGCCACTGGAAAGCCCATGTCCGGGGAGATCGAACGTCACCACATTCAGCCGGTGCTGCAGGCAAAAGCCAATCAGTGAACCGTACAGGCCAACATGGTCGTAGTACCCATGCACAACAATGGCCGTTCCGCGCGGATTCTGAGGACGCCAGACCTGTACCGCAATCTGATAGTCAGCCGCCTGTATCAGCCCGGCGAAATGACGCACGCCACTCAGTTCAGGAAAGTCCAGCCGGTACATCTGCAGATAGGCATCCATTTGCGCACCAGAGGCCGGCTCACGAAACTGCCAGTCCATTGGTTTAAGGGCAGAAACCAGACCGTTCTTACTCCAGCGATGACTCACATTCAGCACTCCGGAAAATAACACCAACATACTAGGCGCAGACAACAACGATGCCTAGCCACCCTTGCCGTTAAAGACTAAATAACCCGCAACATCCATTTAACCAGCCGAAATCAGCAATAAAAAAGCCCGCAACAAGGCGGGCTTCAGTATTGATGACTCAATGGTCATTCTTTATGAGCCTGTTCTTCTATTTCGGTCAGGGAGCTATGGCGCACATCGGTTCCTTTAACCAGATAAATCACCTGCTCTGAAATATTACGCGCGTGATCACCGATGCGCTCAATAGCACGCAAAATCCACAGGATATTGATCGCCTGACCGATAGAGCGCGGATCTTCCATCATGTAGGTAATCAGCTCTCGCAGAGCGGAAGCGTACTGCTGGTCAACCAGCTTGTCGTTACGCACAACGTCAATGGCGCCATCCACATCATGACGGGCAAAAGCGTCCAGCGCGCCGGAAATCATTTTGACAACTTCAGCGCCCATGTAGCGCATCGCCTGCTGACACAGCTGATTGCTGCTGTTATCGGCCACTTCCAGCGTGTGAATGGCGATCTTACTGGCTTCATCACCGATACGTTCCAGATCGCGTACCACGCGGGACACGGCCAATACCATGCGCAGATCCGAGGCTGCAGGCTGGCGGCGAACCAGTATCTGCGTGCATTCGTGATCAATGGTCACTTCCATCTTATCCACTTCGTCTTCACGACGGATAACATCGTCGGCTACCCGGGTATCGCCGCTGCAGATCGCTTCTATAGCATTCGCTACCTGACGCTCGACCAGTCCACCCATGCCCATCATATGGTTGCGGATGGCTTCCAGATCAGCGTTGAACTGTCCGGAAATATGCTGGTTAAAATTCATTTCCATTGTTGCGTCCCCTTAACCGAAACGACCGGTGATGTAGGCTTCTGTTAATGTGTGCTCAGGCGTCGTAAATACCTGATCGGTCGGATTTACTTCAATCAGCTGACCGAGGTGGAAGTACGCCGTACGCTGTGACACCCGTGCCGCCTGTTGCATGGAGTGGGTTACGATCGCGATGGTGTAATTCTCACGCAGTTCGTCAATCAGTTCTTCAATCTTAGCCGTTGCAATCGGATCCAGCGCAGAACAGGGCTCGTCCATCAGGATCACTTCCGGATCAACCGCGATGGTGCGGGCAATACACAGACGCTGTTGCTGACCACCGGATAATCCGGTGCCTGGTGAGTGCAGACGATCTTTCACTTCATTCCACAAACCGGCACGTTGCAGACTTTTTTCAACGATTTCATCCAGATCAACACGTGAATGGGCAAGACCGTGAATTCGCGGACCGTAAGCAATGTTGTCATAAATAGACTTTGGAAACGGATTCGGCTTCTGGAACACCATACCAACCCGCGCACGCAAAGGCACGACATCCACCTTAGTATCGTAAATATTTTCACCGTCGAGCAGAATTTCACCACTGACGTGACAGATGTCGATGGTGTCATTCATGCGGTTAAGACAACGCAGGAAGGTCGACTTGCCACAACCGGACGGGCCGATCAGGGCAATCACTTCGTTGGCACCGATGTCCAGGCTGACATCAAAAATGGCCTGTTTTTCACCGTAAAAGACGCCGACGTTACGTGCTTTTAATTTCGGATTCTCACAAAAAGCAGCGCCATTGGTTTTGTGGTTTTCGATGATGCTCATAATCTATTTAATCCAGTCAATTCGTTAATATCAGACCACTTACCAGCGGCGTTCCAGTCGGCGGCGCAGCATAACGGCGGCGGTATTCATCGTCACCAGGAAGCCCAGCAGCACCATAATGGCGCCTGAGGTTCGCTCCATAAAGGCACGCTCAGGACTGTCTGACCAAAGAAAAATCTGTACCGGCAGAACCGTTGACGGGTCATTCACAAACCCCGGTACATCGACCACAAAGGCCACCATACCAATCATCAGCAACGGTGCGGTTTCACCCAGTGCCTGCGCCATACCGATAATGGTACCGGTCAGCATGCCCGGCAACGCCAGAGGCAGCACATGGTGGAATACCACCTGCATTTTCGATGCGCCCAAACCGTAAGCCGCTTCACGGATGGATGGCGGAACCGCTTTAATCGCTGCGCGCCCGGAAATAATAATGGTGGGCAACGTCATCAGCGTCAGCACCAGACCACCCACCAGCGGGGTAGAACGGGCCACACCAAAGATATTAATAAAAATAGCCAGACCGAGCAGACCAAAGGTAATCGACGGTACGGCGGCCAGGTTGTTGATGTTAATTTCAACAAACTCGGTAATTTTATTGCGCGGAGCGAACTCTTCCAGATAAATGGCCGCCGCCACGCCAATCGGGAATGACAGCAGGAAGGTCACCAGTAAGGTCAGAAAGGTGCCGGTAATGGCCCCACGGATACCGGCGAGTTCAGGTTCACGGGAATCACCATTAACAAAGAATAAGGTGTTGAACTGGGTTTGCAGCATATCCTGCTCAATCCACTGCTCCAGCCACTTCACCTGTGTTTCATTCATGCGATTGTTATGCGAATCGGTGCCGCGGTCATGCTTGAACCACTGATCCACATCATCGTCGGCAATCAGGTTGACCGTTACTTTCTGCCCCAGCAGTGCAGGATTCAGCAATACCGCTTCCTGCAGCTGCCAGGCCGCACCGGCACTGATCATGCTGTACAACAGGCGACGTTCGGTACGACCTTCAGGCTGCACGATATTTTTGAAATGCTGCTTAATCAGCCCTTCAAAATCGGCGTTGCGGATTTCCTGATCTTCCGCTTTTTTATTGATACCAAGATAATCCGCATCAATCAGAATCTCGGTACGGATAACCGTCTGAGTGAACGCTGAAGCGCCTTTATTGATAATGTCGCCAAACAATCCCACCAGACACAGCAAACCAAACAACACCGAGGCCATACCGTAAGCACGGAAGCGTTTTTCCGCCGCACGGCGTCGAACCATGCTTTTTTCAACTTTTTCGCGGGTACTTAAAGATGTATTAGTCATATTGTTCCCGATATTTCTGTACCACTTTCAGAGCAACAAAATTCAGCACCAGAGTCACCAGGAACAGCACCAGTCCGAGCGCAAAGGCCGCCAGCGTTTTCGGTGAATCGAATTCCTGATCGCCCACCAGCAGGGTTACGATCTGTACGGTAACCGTCGTCACCGAATCGAGCGGGTTAGCGGTCAGGTTCGCCGCCAGACCAGCCGCCATGGCGACAATCATGGTTTCACCAATCGCGCGCGATACGGCCAGCATAATGGCACCAACAATGCCGGGCAGGGCCGCAGGGATAACCACTTCTTTAACGGTTTCACTTTTGGTGGCACCCAGACCATAACTGCCATCACGCAGCGACTGCGGTACCGCATTGATCACGTCATCGGATAAAGAAGAAACGAACGGAATAATCATAATGCCCATGACCAGACCAGCGGCCAGTGCACTTTCTGATGACACCGCCAGCCCCATTGATTCACCGAGCTCACGGATGACCGGAGCCACCGTCAACGCGGCAAAGAAGCCATACACAACGGTGGGAATACCCGCCAGAATTTCCAGCGCCGGCTTGGCGTACTGACGAATGGTCGGTGTGGCGTATTCAGACAAATAAATTGCCGCCATCAGACCAACCGGCACCGCGATAAACATCGCAATTAAAGAGATAAGCAAGGTACCGGCAAACAGTGGCACGGCACCAAAGCTGCCGGAGGAACCGGACTGGTCAGCACGCAGAGCCACCTGAGGTGACCAGGTGGTACCGAACAGGAATTCAAACGGGCTGACCTTGCCGAAGAACTGCCAGGCTTCGTACAGGACGGAAGCCAGAATACCAAGGGTCGTCAACACCGCGATGCCGGAGCTGGCGAATAACAGACGACGGACGATGCTCTCCACCTCGGTACGGGCACGCATATCCGCTTTGATCCGGCGCCAGGTCAGGGCAATACCTAACAGTGCCAGTGACAACACCATGCCGCTGTGCAGAACCAGTGTGCGCTCCTGCAGATCAAGCAGATGGCGTACAGCAGGTTCCAGCTCAGGAGCCGCTTCAATACCCGCTCCAATCGCCAGATTATGAACCTTGCTGATGGCCAGCTGGATGTCAGAGGAGGAGCCCTGCTGAACCGCTTCCGGCAGCTGGGCAATCAACAGATGATCAATGATTGGCGCTTCAGCCAATGCCCAGATAAGCAGCAACAATAAAGGCGGGAGGCCCGTCCACAGGGCCATCAACGCACCGTAGTGAGTTGGCAGTGAGTGCAGGCGCATGCCTTGGCTGGCAATCGCCCGGGCCCGGTTCCGTCCCAGCAGATAGGCTCCGCCGAGAAGAATCAGAACCGCAATGATCAAGCTACTGTAATTCATGGGTCATTGGTCTTTAAGTGGTTGTGACATGCAAAAGCCGAGGCGGTTGCCTCGGCTCTTGCTGCGTGTCTTCCGACCGCACCAGCAGCTTACTTAGCGGCCAGCGGTGTCAGATTTTTTACATTGTTCAGGACACGGGCCCGCTCTTTATCCATCATAGGAATCATGCCTTTATCGGCGAGGTAACCGTCTTCACCCATCGCACGCTCAGAGGTGAACTCAGCCAGATACTCTTCGATGCCCGGGATGACGCCAACGTGTGCCTTCTTAACGTAGAAGAACAGTGAACGGCTGACCGGGTATGAACCATTGGAGATCGCGTCAAAGGTCGGCAGTTTACCGTCAACAACAGAACCCTGCACTTTATCTGCATTCTGCTCCAGGAAGCTGAAGCCGAAGATGCCGAATGCATCCGGATTAGCCACCAGCTTCTGCACGATCAGGTTGTCGTTTTCACCCGCTTCGACATAGCCACCGTCTTCACGCAGACCATGACACACCGCTTTGTACTTGTTTTTGTCAGAATCTTTCATCGCCTTGATGAACGGGAATGCTTTACAGCCACCCTCCATCGCCAGTTCGACGAAGGCATCGCGGGTACCGGATGTTGGTGGTGGTCCCAGTACTTCGATTTTCTTCGCAGGCAGCGCAGGGTTGACGTCTTTCCAGGTTTTGTACGGATTTTCGATCAGGGTGTCGGAACCATCTTTGGCCGGAACCATTTTCGCCAGCGCCAGAAACATATCTTTACGGCTCAGTTCCATACGCGGTGCCGATGCGGCATTGGCAAACGCAATGCCGTCATAGCCAATCATGACTTCAACAATCTCAGTCACACCATTTTTGGCGCACAGTTCGATTTCAGACGATTTGATTGCACGGGAAGCGTTGGTGATATCCGGAGTCGCATCGCCCACACCTGAACAGAACAGCTTCAGACCGCCGCCGGAACCGGTGGATTCAACTTTAGGAGTACGGAAATTGGTAGACTTACCAAAACGCTCTGCCACAACGGTTGAGAACGGATACACCGTGGAAGAACCCACGATGCTGATGTAATCACGTTCGGCGTAAGCCGTAACACTTACAGCAGAGGCCAGCAGTGCGGCACCCGCTAACAGGGCTTTTTTCATCTTTGCTTCCTTTGGTATTCCGGTTGTCGCCAATCCGGGAACAGCGTTGGCTATTGGATGAGGTGATTATTGGAGTCCAATGTTACAGAAATATGACAGACCGACAATTTATTACAGCCTTATTTCAGTTTTGTGACAGTCGATCCCTACTGCAAGCCGCATGTTCTGTGGGTTATATCGCGACTGACAGCTGGGTATAATGCGCCGCCGGGCCTGCTGCGCCCTTGTTCTGCCGCCCATAATAAGAGCCCCTGATGATACAGAACGTGCTGAATTTCCTGCTTCAACTGAACCGGTTAACCCGGCTGATCGGCGAGTCGGTACGCTGGCTGTCGCTGCTGATGGTTATCTTTTCCTGTCTGGTGGTGGTTCTGCGCTACTGCTTCAACATTCCTTCCATCGCTCTGCAGGAAGCGGTGATGTACCTGCATGCGGCGCTGTTTATGCTCGGTGCCTCCTACACCTGGCAACAGGGCGGCCATGTTCGCGTCGATGTATTTTACCGCAACTGGTCGCCACAGCGTCAGGCCTGGATCGACCGCCTAGGCATTGTGCTGCTGGTACTGCCGGTCTGTCTGTTTATGCTCTGGATCAGCTGGGATTACGTGGCCAGCGCCTGGGCTATTGGCGAAAAATCGCCGGAAACCGGCGGCCTGCCTTTCGTTTATCTGCTCAAAGGTCTGATCATCGCCCTGCCGCTGCTGATTATTCTTCAGGCGCTGGCGGAACTGGCCAACACCTTCGTGCCACACCCTGGTACAGATCCATCAGCGGAGGTGGAAAATCACTATGGCTGAGTTAATGCCGCTGGTGTTATTCGCGCTGATCTGCATCGTACTGATGTGCGGCTTCCCCGTTGCCTTCACGCTGGCCGGTACTTCGCTGCTGTTTGCCGGAGTCGGTGTATTAACCGGTACGCTGGATGAGGCCTTTCTGCACGCGCTGCCGAACCGTATGTTCGGCATTCTCAGCAACCAGATCCTGATTGCCGTACCGCTGTTTGTGTTTATGGGCGTAATGCTGGAGAAATCGCGCATTGCCGAACGCCTGCTGCGCAATATGGGCCTGCTGTTTGGCCCGGTACGTGGCGGCCTGGGCTTCTCGGTGGTCATTGTTGGCATGCTGATGGCGGCCAGCACCGGCATTATCGGTGCCACGGTTGTCACCATGGGGCTGATCTCACTGCCGACCATGCTGCGTCAGGGATACAGCCCGGCGCTGGCAACCGGCAACATCTGCGCTACCGGCACACTGGGGCAGATCATCCCGCCGTCAACCGCGCTGATTATTCTGGGCGACGTGTTGTCCAGCTCGTACCAGCAGGCGCAACTGAAGATGGGCATTTTCAGTCCGGAGACCATTTCAGTGGCCGACTTATTCGTCGGTGCACTGATTCCCGGCCTGATGCTGGTTGCCGCTTACCTGCTGTACATCGGTCTGATTGCGCTGTTCCGCCCTCAGGCCGCACCGGCGGTCAGTGACCGGCCACCGCTGGACAGCGCTTTTGTGCTCGAATTACTCAAGGGCCTGCTGCCACCATTAATCCTGATGGTTGCGGTGCTCGGCTCGATCCTGACTGGTATTGCCACGCCCACCGAGGCCGCCGGTATCGGTGCCGGTGGCGCCCTGCTGCTGGCCATTGCCTACCGTGAGTTTGATATTGCGCGCTTAAAAGAAGTGATGGATGCCACCCTGCAGGTCACCAGCATGGTGTTCCTGATTTTTATTGGTGCCGCTTTGTTCTCGCTGGTATTTCGCGGTTTTGGTGGCGAGGAGCTGGTGCATTCCGCCTTTAGCAGCCTGCCCGGCGGCGTGTTCAGCGCCATGCTGATCGTGATGCTGGTGATTTTCCTGCTCGGCTTCATTCTCGATTTCATTGAGATAACCTTTGTGGTGGTGCCGATTGTCGCTCCGGTACTGCTGATGATGGGGGTCGACCCGGTCTGGCTGGGCATAATGATTGCCATCAATCTGCAAACCTCATTCCTGACGCCACCCTTTGGTTTCGCTCTGTTTTATCTGCGCGGCGTCGCTCCGGCAAGCGTCACCACCCGCACCATCTATCGTGGTGTCATGCCATTTATTGCCATTCAGCTGCTGATCCTGCTGCTGCTGGCGATTTTCCCGCAATTGGCGACTTGGTTACCGGAACAGCTCTATGGCTGATCCGGACTGCCGCTAAAGTCGTATTGGCAGCGGATGTGCTGGCGGCAGAAAACCAGTACACTCCGCACAAAATAATTCCAACCAGGTAGAACCCCATGGATCCGATAAAGGACGCCATCGACCATTCCCACGAGCAATCCTCTGACGATGTCCGTGAAGACTGCGCACCCACCCCGGAAGGCGAACTGACTCTGCGTCTGATTCCAACCCGCAGCGAAACCAACGTACACGGTGATATCAGCGGTGGCTGGGTGGTCGCGCAAATGGACCACGCCGCCGAAAGCGTTGCCAGCCGCCTGGCTCAGGGCCGGATTGCCAACGTTGCGTTAGAGTCGGTGGTGTTTATGTCGCCAATTCGCATCGGCGCGGCGGTTTGCTTTTACACCCGCCTGCTGGATATCGGCACATCGTCGATCCGTATCGCCATCGAAGTGTGGACACAGAACCCGAACGAAGCCGAACGCCGCAAGGTGGTTGACGCCGTATTTGTCTATGTGGCGATCGACGAAACCGGCCGCATCCGCCGCGTTCCGCGCTGAGATACGCTGACAGCGCAGGAGCCATAGCGGCCCCTGCGGCGGTAGTTACTGCTTAACCGGCCGCGTCCAGCCCTGAACATTGCGCTGCTTGCCACGCGCCACGGCCAGCTCGCCTTCAGCCACTTCTTTGGTAATGACAGAGCCTGCGGCAACGGTGGCACCTGCACCGATTTTTGCCGGTGCCACCAGCGAGGAATTGGAACCGATAAAGGCGTTGTCACCGATTTCGGTTTTAAACTTGTTCACGCCGTCATAGTTGCAGGTAATCGTACCCGCGCCGACGTTGACGTCTTTACCAATTTCCGCATCGCCGATATAGGTGAGATGGTTCACTTTCGAGCCTTCACCGATCACCGATTTTTTCACTTCGCAGAAGTTACCGACTCTGGCACCGTTATGAAGATCCGCGCCCGGACGCAGGCGCGCGTATGGCCCGACATGGCAGTCAGCAGCCACCAGTGCCTGATCAATCATGGAGTAACATTCGATTTCGCTGCCAGCACCGATGCGGCTGTTTTTGATCACGCAGTACGGGCCAACCTGCACGCCATCTTCCAGCACCACATCACCTTCGAACACACAGCCAACGTCGATACGGACATCGTTGCCAGCGGTCAGAGAACCCCGGATATCAATACGTGCCGGGTCTGCCAGCGAAACACCGTCACGCAGTAACTGATCCGCCAGACGACGCTGGTACACCCGCTCCAGATCCGCCAGTTGCAGACGGTCATTCACACCCTGCACTTCGTACTCGTCCTGCGGATGAATCGCCCGTACCGCCACGCCCTGTTCAACGGCCATGGCGATCACATCGGTCAGGTAATATTCGCCCTGAGCATTATTGGCGGACAGTTTTGGTAACCACTCGTTCAGCAACGCGGCTGACACGGCCAGAATGCCGGTATTCACCTCACGGATTTTGCGCTGCAGATCGCTGGCGTCTTTGTGCTCAACAATGGAGAGAATATTATCGGCATCATCACGCACGATGCGGCCATAACCGGTCGGGTCAGCAAGCTCGACGGTGAGCAGGGCCAGGGCATGGCCATCGTGGGTTTCGCTGAGCAGTTTCTGCAGGGTTTCGCTGCGGATTAATGGCACATCGCCATACAGCACCAGCACGGTTGCTGCCGGATCAACCTCTGGCATCGCCATGGCTACCGCATGACCGGTGCCTTTCTGCTCATGTTGCAGCGCCCAGGTCACATCAAAGCCGGTGATCCGGTTCTGCACCGTTTCCGCACCATGACCAATCACCACATGCTGCTTCGCCTGCGGCAGTGTTGAGGCGCTGCGCAGGACATGCGCCAGCATCGGCTGGCCTGCCAGCGGGTGCAGTACCTTCGGCAGATCGGATTTCATACGCGAGCCTTTGCCCGCAGCCAGAGTAACGACGGCCAGTGTCATAACAGCAATATCCACAGAAAATAGTGGCGGCTATTCTAACGGGCCTGCGGTGCCTGTCCAGCGACAGGCCTTTGCAGGCTTACACACCCTGCAGCAACACCAGCGCAAAATAATCCCGCTTGTCCGTCCATATCCTGCAGCATTCAAATCCGGCACTGCGAGCCATGTCCTGCAGGGTATCCGGGCGGTATTTGCAGGAATTTTCGGTATGAATACTTTCGCCTTTGCGCAGAGCAATCTGCCGTCCGGCAACCTGAATCATCTGATCGACGTTACTGATCAGATGCATTTCGATCCGTGACTGTTCCGTGTTGTAGCGCGCTTCATGGCGGAAACGCTGTTCATCAAAGCCAGCGCCCAGCGTCTGGTTCAGGTGACGCAGAATGTTTTTATTAAAGGCGGCGGTTACGCCCTGCTGATCGTTATAGGCAGCTTCGAGTACACCGGCATCTTTTTCCAGATCCACACCGAGCAGAAAATAGCTGCCACGTCCAAGCGTCTGGCGTACGCGCTGTAAAAACTGCCGGGCTTCCGGCGGGGTGAAATTCCCCAGACTGGAGCCGGGGAAAAATCCGAGTTTACGTCCGGCCTGTTCAATCTGTTTTGGCAGGCTGAGTGGCTGACTGTAATCCACACAGGCAGCATAAATGCTGAGCCAGTCGTAGTCGTCCAGCAGACGCTGGGCGGCGGCGAGTAAAAATTCGCGGCTGATGTCCATCGGCACATAGCAATCCGGACGCAATGCTTCGAGCAGCAAACGGATTTTAAGACTGGCACCGGCACCGTATTCCAGCAGCACACTGCCAGCCCCGACGATGCGTGCAATCTCACCGCCATGCTGCCGCAGAAGGCCTATCTCAGTGCGGGTCAGATAGTATTCCGGCAGCGCGGTAATGGCTTCGAACAACTGCGAGCCGCGCTCATCGTAAAATAACTTGGCTGGCAGGGTTTTCTGCCGCTGGTTCAGCCCTTTGAGAACCTCTTCACGCAGATCCAGCGGCGCGGGTAACTGATCGAACACCTGCAATGCCTGTCGTTTCATCCTTTTTCTCCCGTTGGGGCGGTGAGTGTTGTGTACTGGCGTTAATTGCTGTCCCGGGCCAGGCGCAGGCCGGTGAATTGCCAGCGCTCATGGGGATAAAAGAAGTTACGGTAGGTCGTGCGGCTGTGACCGGCAGGGGTGGCGCAGGAACTGCCACGCAGCACCATCTGGTTGCACATAAATTTGCCGTTGTATTCGCCCACTGCGCCGGCAGCAGGGCGGTAACCCGGATAGGGCTGATATGGGCTGGCAGTCCACTGCCAGCGGCTACCAAACAGCTGCTGCAGCGCTTGCGGATACAATCGTGCAGCACATTCCCATTCTGCTTCGGTCGGCAGACGCGCACCGGCCCAGCGGGCGTAGGCATCGGCTTCATAAAAACTGATATGGCAAAGCGGCGCATGGGGATCAAGCGGCTGACGTCCGGTCAGGCCGTAAGCACTCCATTCATTATGTTGCTGGCACCAGTACAGCGGCTGACGCTCCTCCGGTGGCAGGCGGCTGATCCAGCTCCAGCCATCGGCCAGCCACCACTGCGGCTGCTGATAACCGCCCTGTTCAATAAACTGCAGATATTCCGCATTGGTGACTAAGCGGCTGGCAACTTCTCCGGCCTGCAGCCACTGGCGGTGGCGCGGGGTTTCGTTATCAAAGACAAAGCCTGAACCGCTGTGGCCAACCTCAGCAATGCCCTCCGGCAAGTTCAGCCAGCTCAGCGTGGTCTGTTCTGCAGAATGGTGTGTGGCCTGCTGATACACGGGTTGCAGCGGATTCTTTGCCCAGCAATACAGCAGGTCGGTGAGCATCAGTTCCTGATGCTGCTGTTCGTGATTCAGCCCCAGTTCGATCAGTGGCTGCAGGCTGGTCTCCGTCAGCAAAGGCTGCATCGTCTCATCAACATGAACCCGATAGGCCAGCACCTCATCCAGTGCGGGACGGGATAACAGACCGCGCTGGGCACGCGGATAAGGCTGACCAATACCGTTGTAATAGCTGTTGAACAGATGGCCGAACAGTGGGTGAAATTCCTGATAATCAGGGTGATGAGGTATCAGCAGAAAGGTTTCGAAGAACCAGCTGGTGTGGGCCAGATGCCATTTCAGCGGACTGGTGAATTCGGCGGCCTGTAACTCGTGATCGGCAGCATTCAGCGGCTGGCACAGTGCGAGAGTCTGTGTCCGGACCTGCTGGTAAAGCTCCATGTCCGTACCTCCGTGGCAAAGGGGTCAGGGGTTAACCTGACCCAAAGTGCTGGCCATGGCAAGTCCGCAACGGTGATTGGCCTGATCGGGGCTTTTCGTCAGACCGGAGAAATCACTCCGGAGTTAAACAATCCGCAAATCGCCGGGACAAATCCTGAATAAAGTCAGGGTAGCCCGTCTTTGTCACCGAAATATGACTGGCCACCGGGTCCAGTTCACCCTGTTTGATGTTTAAACCACGCACCACCGATTGCACCAGTGCGGGGGAAAACTCCGGTTCACTGAACACACAAACGACCTCTCCGGAGGTGAGCTGGTCGCGCATACGCTGCAGGGTTTTAAGGCCGGGTTTTTGCTCCGGCGACAAAGTAAAGGAACCCACCTGATTGAGCTGCATGGCCTGCACCCAGTGGTCGTAAGCGCGGTGAAACACAAAAAAACCGCGATGGCGCAGCGGCGTCAGCAACTGATCGGCACGCTGTAAAGCGGCATCAACCTCGACGGCGAAGTTACCCGCAGGCAGCGCCAGGGCATTGGCCAGCTGCTGCTGGGCACGCACCATCATGGCCGGAGAAAACCACCAGTGCGCATCGTTCGGCTGCCCTTCTTCACGCAGACTTGAAACATCAATCCAGATTTTATCCGGCCAGCGCCGGGCAAAACCGCTGAGATAAGGCTCCGCCTGAGCCCCCGCCCAAATGATCACATCGGCGCTCTGAATGACGTCAATATCCGATGGCCGCAGAGAAAAATCGTGCGGCGTCATACCCGGTGGCAGTAAAACACTGAGGTGTTCAGCCTCTACCAGAGAAGCCGCCATCAGTGCCAGCGGATGGACACTGGCCAGTACGTTATACGGCGGCTCATGGCTGATGGGAGCCGCCCGGGCGCTCAGACTCAGGCTCAGCAACAGTGAAATCAGCAACAGCGGCAAATTCTTCATTGTATCGGGGCGTTCCTGTCGTAGAATTGCAATATTATAACCTAATCTCCGAGGCGCGACGATGGCCCAAAACGTCTACAAAGCCCATGATCACCACGTTTGTATCGACAGCGCCGTCGCCCGCGCCCGCGCCCTGTGCGAACAACAGGGGGCTCGTCTGACGCCGGTGCGTCAGCGCGTGCTGGAACTGGTATGGGCCAATCATAAGCCGGTAGGGGCCTATGACCTGCTGCCCAAACTGGCAGAAGAAGGCTTTAACTCGGCACCGCCCACGGTCTACCGCGCGCTCGACTTTCTCCTTGATCTTGGCCTGGTGCACCGCATCAGCTCACTGAATGCTTTTATTGGCTGTACCCATCCGGGCGAAGCGCATCCCAGCTGTTTTTTTGTCTGCCGTGAATGTGGCGAAGCGCAGGAACTGGATGCCGAACAGGTGAATAAAATTGCCCGTCAGGCCGAAGCCATGCTGGGGGTCAGGGTTGAGCAGCAAATGACCGAACTGATGGGCCTGTGCCCAAGATGTCAGGATGCCGCATGAGCAACGCCAGCGCCGTCACCATTCTCAGCGCCAGCCACTTACAGCTTGTGCGTCAGCACAAAACCGTCCTTAACGACATCAGTCTGAATCTTAAGACGGGTCAGATCATCACCCTGATCGGCCCTAACGGCTGTGGCAAATCGACGTTAATTAAAGTGCTGCTGGGGCTGGAAAAGCCTGATGCAGGTACCGTCACACGCCGGGCCGGTCTGCGTATCGGCTACATGCCGCAGCGCCTGAGTCTGGATCAGCGCATGCCGTTGACCGTTACCGGTTTTCTGCAACTGGCACGAGGTGCCGGCGATGAACAAATCCGCTACTGGCTTAACCGTCTGAGCATTCAACCTCTTGCGCAACAGTCGGTACACGACCTGTCCGGCGGCGAATGGCAGCGGGTATTACTGGCCCGGGCATTATTGATCAGGCCCGATTTGCTGGTGCTGGACGAACCGGTGCAGGGGGTCGATGTACAGGGCCAGCTGGAGCTGTACAGCCTGATACCGCAACTGCGGGATGAACTTGGCTGTGCGGTACTGATGGTGTCCCACGACCTGCATCTGGTCATGGCCGCCACCGATGAGGTGATCTGCCTGAATGGCCATATCTGCTGTTCCGGACATCCGGATACCGTGTCCCTTGATCCGGCTTACATTCAATTATTTGGTGCCCGTCTGCAGCAGGGAAAACAGCAGCACCCCATCGCCCACTACACCCACCATCACGACCATCAGCACTGTGCCGACGGTCATATTGAGCACCGTACACCCGGCAAGGAGATTCCGTGAATCTGTTCGATTACTGGTGGCTGATGCCATTAATGGCGGGCATTCTTCTGGCTCTGGTGGCCGGGCCGCTGGGCAGTTTTGTGGTATGGCGGCGCATGGCCTTTTTCGGCGACACCCTCGCTCACGGTGCCTTACTGGGCATTACTTTCGGCGTGCTCACGGATATCCATCTGACGCTGGCTCTGGTGCTCGGCTCATTGCTGCTGGCGCTGTTACTGCTGCCATTGCAGAACCGCTCACGACTGTCGTCCGACACACTGCTTGGCATTGTGTCACACAGCACTCTGGCCATTGGTCTGGTAACACTGAGTCTGGCGCAGGGCATCCGCGTCGATCTGATGGGGTATCTGTTTGGTGATCTGCTGGCGGTAGAGCGTATGGATGTAGTCTGGATTCTGCTGGCCGCCATTCTTATTGCAGCCCTGCTGTTCTGGCAGTGGCGTGCCCTGCTGGCGATTACCGTCAGCCAGGAACTTGCGGCCATAGACGGCCATCCGGTGCAGCGCCTGAACCTGATGCTGATTCTGCTGCTGGCCTTGCTGGTTGCACTGGCCATGAAAGTCGTCGGGATATTACTGGTGAGCGCCCTGCTGATTATTCCCCCGGCGGCGGCCCGCAGCCTGGCACGGACGCCTGAACAGATGGTGTTACTGGCCAGTACAACCGGCGTTATCTCGGTACTGTTAGGCTTGTGGGCATCATTCCACTGGGACACACCAGCAGGCCCCAGCGTCGTTGTCGCTGCGACAACCCTGTTTGCGCTGAGTCTGGTATTGCAAAGCCTGCGGGATCACCGGCGCAGAGCCTGACGGCAGGCAAAAAAAGACCCGGTCGCCATTGGGGGCAAACGACCGGGTCAACTTCGGATCATTGGGGAAGTACCGAAGAAAAAAGTACCGAAGAAAAAACTACTGAAAGAACGACCTGAAAAACATCCGGAGAAGTCCTGCGTCTGGCCATCATTCCCGGAGGAATGATTAAACTATAGCCAGAGATTTCTGCTTTGCCGGTTAAAAACGGATTTTGAGTTTGTATTTTCTTATGAACAGACGAGATGTAATACAAAGCAGCAATCACGAACGGACATCGTCGTATCACCAGCCAAAGCCGCCGCAGACGGCCTCAGAAAAAGGCAGGAGCCAGCATCATGCTGGCCAGAGCATCAGACGGGTGCTGTTTCTTGCTCACCCTGAGCCGGATCGTCGTCAACCGGCAACAGCCAGCTGTTAAGACGTTTCTGCAACTCGTCAGTGCCTTCGCCATTCAATGATGAATAGGTCTGCACACTGACCAGACTGCCCAATGACGAAACCGCTTTACGCACCTGCAGCAAAGCACTCTGCGCCGGGCCTCGCTTGAGCTTATCGGCCTTGGTCAGCAGAATATGCAGCGGCATTTCTGAACGCTTCGCCCACTGAATCATGGCATTGTCAAATTCTTTCAGCGGATGGCGGATGTCCATCAGCAGCACCAGACCAATCAATGCATCACGGTTCTGCAGATAATTATCCAGCTCACGCTGCCATTCATTCTTCACGGCCAACGGCACTTTGGCGAAGCCATAGCCGGGCAGATCGACCAGCGCCAATGGCAACTCGCCGATCCGGAAGTAGTTAATTAACTGCGTACGCCCTGGGGTTTTACTCGTACGCGCCAGTTTTTTGTGACCTGTTAACCTGTTCAGTGCACTAGATTTTCCTGCGTTCGAGCGGCCTGCAAAGGCAACTTCCCGCAGAATATCCATCGGACACTGGCTCAGCTTCGCAGCGCTCTTAACGAAGTGAGTGTTGGTGTAGGTCAAGGATTCCTGTTCTATCATGGGGTAAACGTAATGACCGTCCGGAAATTAATGTTATATAATGCTTGGCCTTTGGATGACGCACCCATTCTATCACAGGGCGATGAGACCGGGGCTAAGCTGTTTTAACCGACTAAAACATGCAATCAGAGAGAGACTCACATGATTAAAAAACTGGCTTTGATGGCTGCCGCAACCGCAGCAATGAGTGCAAATGTTCAGGCCTTCGATGTAACCGCCAAATACCAGCAGACCTGCAGCGTATGTCATGCGATGGCAGTTGCCGGTGCTCCGAAATCCTTTGATAAAGCCGCCTGGGAGCCACGTCTGGCCAAGGGCATGGATGCGCTGGTAACAAGCGTCACCAACGGCCTGAATGCCATGCCACCCCGTGGTTTGTGCATGGACTGTACTGCTGACCAGTACAAACAACTGATCAACTACATGGCAACGCCGAAGTAAGCGCGCCGCCTGAGTAGTAGACGAATTCACATACAACCTGGACCTGATGATGAAAAACCTGTTGATTAGCCTGATCGTTTCTGCCGGACTGATGTCCGTTGCTCACGCCGGTGATGCTGAAGCCGGTAAAGCAAAGTCTGCTACCTGTGCTGCCTGTCACGGTGCCGACGGTAACAGCCTTGCACCAACTTTCCCGAAAATTGCAGGCCAGGGCGAGCGTTATCTGATCAAACAGATCAAAGACATTCGCGATGGTAATCGTCAGGTGCCATCCATGGCTCCATTCGTTGCCGGCCTGAGCGATGCTGACATTGCCGATCTGGCGGCATACTTCAGCGCTCAGGTGCCAACCACCGGCGGTGCCAAAGCGGAGCTGGTTGAACTGGGTCAGCGTATCTACGCGCGGGTATTGAAAGCAAAGGTGTTCCGGCCTGTCTGGCATGCCACGGTCCGGATGGCAAAGGCGTTGACGCCGCTGGCTTCCCACGCCTTGCTGGTCAGCACGATGCCTACACTCAGGCTCAGCTGACAGCCTTCAGCATGAATCAGCGCACCAATGATGGTGATTCCCGCATGATGCGTGACATTGCCTATCGTCTGCACACAACTGAAATCGAAGCCGTGTCTTCGTACATTCAGGGTCTGCGTTAATCCGCAGATAAAAAAGAAGGTGGCTGCGGCCACCTTTTTTTATGCCTGCCATTTTTCCGTGACTTGACCGGTCTTTGCATTTTGGCGGTGGGCGATACCGAACCTTTATGCAAAAATACATCTAACAAAAATCCGATTAATACGAATGGAGTAACCCATGTTGTCACAGGTAACCCGATGGATGGCAGCCGCTGTAATGCTGCTCAGCGCCAGCGTTCAGGCCGCCGATTATGAAGCCGGTAAAGAGTACAAAGTACTGGCCGAGCCTGTGCCTGTGCTGGCCGATGGTAAAGTCCATGTCGAAGAAGCCTTCTGGTACGGCTGCCCGCACTGCTTCCATCTGGAAGACATCATTACTCCGTGGAAGAAAAATCTGGCCGCTGACGTCTCCTTTGAAGGCGTACCCGCCATGTTTGGCCGCGCCTGGGTTGCTCATGCGCAGCTTTATTACGTTGCCGATGTGCTCGGTGTTCTGGACAACATGCACAGCGAGATTTTCAAGGCCGTGAATGTTGAGCGTCAGCGTCTGCTGGATCGTGATGATCAGCGCGATTTTCTGGTTGCCAAGGCCGGAATCAAAGCCGCTGACTTCGACAAAGCCTATGAATCATTCACGGTTAAAAGCCGTATGAAACAAGGTGATCAGCGTATCCGCGCGTTCCAGATCTCTGGCGTACCCGCTCTGATCGTGCAGGGCAAATACGTTATTGATGCCACCTCCGCCGGTGGTCAGGATCAAATGCTGAAAGTCGCCGACTACCTGATTGCCAAAGAGCGCGCCCTGCTGTCCGGCAAGTAAGATGACCCATTTCTGCACTCTGCAGGAATTCACAGCGGCACCCCGTGCCGCTGATGCCCTTCGGTTACTCTCCTTTAATATGCAGGTCGGCATCCAGACCGGCGGCTATCACCATTATCTGTTACGCAGCTGGCAGCATTTGCTTCCCTGTCGCGAACGCGACTGGGCGCTGAGTCAGATTGCCCGGCTGGTCAGCCCGTTCGATATCGTCGCCCTGCAGGAAGCCGATGGCGGCAGCTGGCGCAGTCGCCAGGAAAATCAGGTCGAACGGCTGGCGCGGGAAGCGGACTTTCCCCATTGGTATCAGCAGATTAACCGCAATCTGGGTAAATTTGCGCAGCACAGTAATGGCCTGCTGGCCCGCCTGCCTGCAGTACGGGCAGAACAACATGCACTGCCGGGATTTCTGCCCGGTCGTGGTGTGATGCTGTTGCGCTTTGGTGCAGGAAATCAGGAACTGGTGGTCGCCATCACCCATCTGGCACTGGGCAGGCGTACGCAGTTCAGCCAGCTTGATTTCCTCTGTGATCTGGTGGCGGATGCGCCTCATCTGGTGATCATGGGGGACCTCAATCAGGAAAGTCCGATTCTTCTGCACCAGAGCCCACTGAAGCGTCTGGCCCTGCACCGCCCGGAGCAACACCTCCCTACCTATCCCAGCTGGCAGCCAAGCCGGGGGCTTGATCATATTCTGCTGAGTGACAACATCCGGCTGAAACGCATAGCCGTTATCGATCATCCGCAGTCAGACCATCTGCCGGTTGCTGCTGAGATTGTCCTGCCCGGATAAACCCGCTCCGATCGTGATTTTCTCCCATTCCGGCACGGCAACTCCGGCGTCCTTACCTATACTTATCCTGACTATTTAAACACCCCCGAACATATGACCGAGGACGTAACATGGCAGAGGGAGCAGGGTCAGATTCGGCCCGGCGCTGGCGCGACAAATATCTCGATCTGTTAGACAGCCACGAGAAACTCAAGAACACCTCAGAACAGCAGCATGATCAGATGCGCCGTGGTCTGGTCATGGTGTCATTGCTGGCGGAAGGTCAGGCTGCGGGCGTCGATAAATCGCTGAATGATCTGCGCGACGCTCTGAAACCGGGAGCCAGTGGCATGAACCGGGTCATGGATGAACTGGAACGCGCTGTTAAACGCTTCGAAGAACAAAATACCGCGCAGGCCGAAGTGCTGCTCGGTCAACTGGCCGATACCGCCGAAAAGCTCAGCCATTGCCCGCTGCCAAGACCGTTGCTGAAGCGCATTAAAGAAATCCGCAAAAATGCCAGCAATGAGCTGCTGAGCTGGTCAGGCTATATCAACCAACTGCAAAGCTGGATTCAGATTCTGGGGGAAATCGCCACACTGGAAGGCTTTGAAGAACAGCGCAGCAGCAAATGGTGGCAGCGCTGGTTTAAGCCTGGCGAGCCGGAAACCCCTGATGATCAGCCTGACCATCACGATGCCGCGGATACCCCGGACGCGGAACCGGGCTTCTCCCATATTGCTCAGGAAGTGTCTGAAACCCTGCTCAACCTGTTGTCGCAACTGGTGATTCCGGATCGTCTGAGCCACACCGTACTCAACCTGCAAAACCGTCTGCAGGAAGGCCTGAACTGGTACGAACTGGTTCCCCTGCTCGAAGACACCACCGACTTCCTGCTCGAATGTCTGGGCAACAGCCAGACCGAACTTGAGCAGTTTTTGCTCAGCCTTGACCAGCGTCTGCAAGCGATTCAGATTCTGGTCAGTGAAGCCAGCCAGGGCCAGCAGGAACGCAAACGCGCCCGCCTTGACCTCGACGGCATGGTGCGCGATCAGATCGCCGATATCCGCTCAGTAGTCACCGGTTCCGGCGATCTGGGCGAGCTCGGCGTCAGTGTGCGCGAACACCTGACCATGATTGTGCAGGCCATGGAAAAGTATCAGAAAGAAGAAGAGGAGCGGGAAGAACGGCTCGCCGCCAAACTGGAAATGCTGCAGGCACGGCTGAGTGAAATGGAAAAAGAGGTGACGGAAAGCCGGGTCGCCATCGAAGAGCAAAAGCGCCGCGCTACCCACGACAACCTCACCGGCCTGCCCAACCGCGATGCTTATCAGGCACGTCTGGCGGAAGAACTATTGCGCCGCAACCGCTATGGCGGGTCACTGGCACTGGTGATCGGCGATGTCGACCACTTTAAACGCATCAACGATAACTATGGCCATCTGGCCGGTGACAAAGTGCTGCAACTGATCGCCCGTTCGCTGCGTAAAAGCCTGCGCGATGTCGATTTTATTGCCCGTTACGGCGGAGAGGAATTCGTCATTCTGATGCCGGAAACCAACAGCGCCGATGCCATGATCGCCGCCGAAAAATTACGCGCCAAAATCGAAAGCAGCCCGTTCAATTTCAAGAAAGAACGGGTGCCCATCACCATGTCCTTTGGCGTCAGCGAGTTTCATGCGCTGGAATCCCCGGATGCTGTTTTTGACCGGGCCGATAAAGCGCTGTATCAGGCGAAAAACGAAGGCCGTAACCGCATCTGTCAGGGCTGAATTGCCCTGACAGATCAAACCAACCGACCGGCAGCCGATAAAACCGTTGATCTTTTCTTTCGCTCTGCTAAATTCCTTGCTCCAAATCTTTCGTTTCGAAACAAAAGATGCCCAAACGCAACACAGTACAACGTCGCCACGGCATTCTCAGCCAGCTCAGCCTGCATGGACAGGTACAGGTCGAAGAACTGGCGCGGCGTTTTGACACCTCCGAAGTCACCATCCGCAAAGACCTGGCTACCCTTGAACAGAGCGGCCTGCTGCTGCGCCGCTACGGTGGCGCGATTCCCCTGCCCAGCGAGCTGATGAGTGAACCTGCGGGCAGCGATGATGGTCAGAGCCCGGACCGCCCAAATATTTCGGAACGAAAGCAGGCCATTGCCCGGGCCGCCGCCGACTGCATCCGCGATCACAACCGCATCATCATCGACTTTGGCACCACCACCGCGGCACTGATTCCACAATTGCAGAACAAGCGCGGCCTGGTGGTGATGACCAACTCGCTCAATGTCGCCGCCGCCATTCGCGAACTGGATAACGAGCCAACCTTATTGATGAGTGGCGGCACCTGGGATGCCCATTCCGAGTCCTTTCAGGGCCAGATTGCCGAGCAGGTACTGCGCTCTTACGACTTCGACCAGCTGTTTATCGGCTGCGATGGCATCGACCTCGAGCGCGGCACCACCACCTTTAACGAGCTGCTGGGCTTAAGCCGGGTGATGGCTGAAGCCGCGCGTGAAGTGATTGTACTGGCCGAAGCCGACAAGGTCGGGCGGCGCATTCCCAACCTCGAACTCCCCTGGTCAGCGGTCAATATCCTGATTACCGATGACCGGCTCAGCACTGAGCAACAGACATTAATCGAACAACAGGGCGTACGCGTAATCATCGCCACGCCGCAACAAGGAGAATAACAAGATGTGTGGCATTGTTGGCGCGGTAGCGCAGCGTGATGTGGCGGAAATCCTGCTCGAAGGCTTAAAGCGTCTGGAATACCGTGGGTACGATTCCGCCGGACTGGCGATCATCAATGGTCAGACCGAGCTGAAGCGCCTGCGCCGTCTGGGCAAAGTTCAGGCGCTGGCCGATGCGGTGAAAGCCGAGCCGCTGCCCGGTGGTACCGGCATCGCCCATACCCGCTGGGCGACCCACGGCGAGCCGTCCGAAGCCAACGCCCACCCGCACATCTCCGGCGACATCGCCGTGGTGCATAACGGCATCATCGAAAACCACGAACCCCTGCGCCGCGAACTGCAGGCTCAGGGCTATGAGTTTACCTCGCAGACCGATACCGAAGTGATCGCGCATCTGGTTGAGCGTGAACTGAAAAACGCCGCGTCCCTGCTCGATGCCGTCATGGCCACCCGCACCCAGTTGCACGGTGCCTACGGCATGGTCGTGGTCGATCGCAAACAACCCGAACGCATGATCGTCGCCCGTTCCGGCAGCCCGCTGGTGATCGGTTTCGGTATCGGCGAACACTTTGTGGCGTCCGACCAGCTGGCACTGCTGCCGGTGACGCGCAAGTTCGCCTTCCTCGAAGAAGGTGATGTGGCCGAAATCCGCCGCGACGGCGTCAGCGTTTACGACCACGACAACAACCCCGTGGCGCGCGAAGCCCACGAAAGCACCGTTGAGCACGATGCCGGCGACAAAGGCGAATTCCGCCACTACATGCTGAAAGAAATCTACGAACAGCCGCAGGCCATCGCCAACACCCTCGAAGGCCGCCTGTTTAACGGCCAGCTGAACCTCGAAGCGCTGGGCGACCTGAGCGGTATCGAGCAGGTGCAGATCATCGCCTGCGGCACCAGTTATCACGCCGGTATGACCGCGCGTTACTGGATTGAAGACATCGCTGGCGTCGCCTGCAATATCGAGATTGCCTCCGAATTCCGTTACCGCAAATCCGTGGTGCGCCCGAACAGCCTGCTGGTCACCATTTCCCAGAGTGGCGAAACCGCCGATACCCTCGCGGCCCTGCGTCTGGGTAAAGAACTGGGCTTCAGCAAAACACTGACCATCTGCAACGTGCCCGGCTCATCACTGGTGCGCGAATCCGATATGGCGCTTATGACCCGTGCCGGTGCTGAAATCGGCGTAGCTTCCACCAAAGCCTTCACCACCCAGCTGGTTGCTCTGCTGCTGCTGACCGCCGCACTGGGTCGTGGCCGTGGCATGGACAGCGCCAGCGAACAGCGTATCGCCGACGCCCTGACCAGCCTGCCGGGCTTAATCGACAAAGCCCTGCTGATGAATGCCGACATCCAGAAACTGGCCGAGCACTTTGCCGAGAAGCACCACGCCCTGTTCCTTGGCCGTGGTGACCAGTACCCGATTGCGATGGAAGGGGCGCTGAAGCTGAAAGAAATCTCCTATATTCACGCCGAAGCCTACGCCGCCGGCGAGCTGAAACACGGGCCGCTGGCGCTGATCGACGCCGAAATGCCAATCGTCGTGGTTGCCCCGCACAACGATCTGGTGGAAAAACTGAAGTCGAATATCGAAGAAGTACGCGCCCGTGGCGGCGAGCTGTACGTGTTTGCCGACGAAGCCGCAGAAATCAGCCCGCAGGCCAATATGCAGGTGATGGCCGTACCGCACTGCGACGACATCATCGCGCCGGTGCTCTACACCCTGCCGCTGCAGTTACTCAGCTACCACGTTGCCGTGATCAAAGGCACCGATGTCGACCAGCCGCGGAATCTGGCCAAGTCAGTAACTGTGGAATAAAGGAGAACATCATGGCCAGTGAAAGGACGCTCTTCACATTTCAGGGAGAAAATGGCCGCGATGAATTTCGCCGTGAGCAGATTGCCGACAAGGTGATTTCACGGCTCACGTCGGATATTGATATGTCCCCAATGGTCATCGACGGTCATTGGGGCACCGGTAAAACTGAGTTCTGCCACAAGCTGATGGGTAAATTTAAGGCTGAGCACGAGCATTACCGTTTGCTCTATATTGACGCCTTTCAGGCAGATCATGCAGACAATCCCCTGCTGACCATTCTTGCCGAGGTTTTAAGTCTGCTGCCGGATGGCGAACAGAAACAAAGCCTGCGCGAAAAAATTATTCCCGTGGTTCGTTATGGCATTAAAACCACTTTGAAAGCTGGCGTAAGTCACCTGCTCAGAGACAATGCCGACGATATTGCCGCTGGTCTGGAAGAACATCTGCAGGAGGCCGCTTATGAGCGATAAGGATTTACCACAAGCTCCAACCGGTGAATTTCTGCTGTTCGCCTCCGACGATGGACGGGTGCGTATTGAATGTCGCTTTGAAGGTGACACTCTGTGGCTGTCGCAGGCGATGATCTGTGATCTGTATGGCAAAGCAAAAGCCACCATCAGCGAGCATATCAAGAACATCTTTGAGGAAGGTGAACTGGCCGAAGATTCAGTTGTTCGGTTTTACCGAACAACTGCCGCAGACGGCAAATCCTACAATGTTCAGTATTTTAGCCTCCCTTTAGTTATGGCCGTCGGCTATCGCGTCCGCTCTACCCGTGGTACACAGTTCCGAAAGTGGGCAACCCGGACTCTTGAGGAATATATCGTCAAGGGATTCGTGATGGATGACGAGCGGCTGAAAAACCCTCCTGTTGGCAATTCCGTTGTTCCTGATTATTTTGATGAACTGCTGGACAGAATCCGCGACATCCGTGCCAGCGAGCGACGAATGTATTTGCGGGTTCGTGAAATCTTTGCTCTGGCAGCGGATTACGAACCATCGATGAAAGAAACCACCCAGTTATTTCAGATCATCCAGAACAAACTGCATTACGCCTGCTCCGGCCACACCGCCGCTGAGTTGATCTATGAACGCGCCAACGCTGACAAACCCAATATGGGGCTGACCAGCAGTAAAGGCGCCGAAGTGCGCAAAAGCGATATCACGACAGCCAAAAATTACCTGAGCGAAGCAGAAATCAAAGAGCTGAACCGGATTGTCGTCATGTGGCTCGACTTTGCCGAAGACCAGGCTGAACGCCGTCAGCAGGTTTTTCTGCGAGACTGGCAAGCCAAGCTGGATCAGTTTCTGCAGTTTAATGAGCGCGATGTTCTGGAAGGCCCAGGCCAGATAAGCAAGAAACAGGCGGATGAAAAAGCCTCTGCAGAATACGAACGCTTTGCTGAAAAGCGCCGCCAACTGAAAGAAGCCAAGGGAGAGCAGGACATATCCTCGCTTTTAAACTGGCAGCCACCTGAAAAATAAATCACCGATAACCCCAAATCTTATGCTCAGAAAATTACTCACCGCCACGCTGCTGTACTGCTTTCTGCCAGCGCTGCAGGCCGCTCCCGACTTCGCTCAGCTGCGCCTTCAGGCGCAGCTGTCCGGTGATACTTACCTGACCGACAGCGAACGGGAAGCGCAGCTTCTGCAGCAGGGCCAGACGCTGATTCATCAGGCCACGCTGGCGGATT
Organism: Saccharospirillaceae bacterium; assembly: GCA_021208685.1. Lineage (GTDB taxonomy): Bacteria > Pseudomonadota > Gammaproteobacteria > Pseudomonadales > Oceanobacteraceae > Venatoribacter. The sequence goes on along the minus strand of JAJOJJ010000016.1, from coordinate 26,969 downwards.
CGCAGGTCAGTTATTTTCTCAGTCAGGGTAACGGCGTGCAGACCATCGCGATCCGTGGCACCGCCAATCTGGCGAATGTGATGGTCGATCTGGATATTGAATTTCAGCCGGACGAGCGCCTCGGTGTTCCCCTGCATAACGGCTTCCGCAGTGCCGCCGAGGCGGTGTTTAACGATGTCAGGCCACGACTGGTTCCCGGTATGCCGGTGCAGATTACCGGCCACAGTCTGGGCGGCGCCATTGCGGTCGTGCTGGCGATGTATTTAACCCATGACACGACAGCGCCGCTCACCCGGGTGATTACCTTCGGCCAGCCCAAGGTCACCAACATAACCGGCGCGGATCTCTACCGCAGTATTCCGCTGACACGGGTCGTCACCCGGAAAGATCTGGTGCCGCTGGTGCCGCCACTCAGCCCGCTGCAGATTCAGGATCTGGATATTTACTGGCATATGGGCGAAGAAATTATTCTGCTCGGCGGCCAGCAATACTCTCAGACCCGTGGCTTAAAAAGCATGCTGCGCGCGACCAAGCTGAGCACGGCGCTGCCGGACGAAAGCAACCTGCAGGCGCATCAGATCACCACTTATCAGACGCTGATCGGTGAGCTGCTGCAGTCCGCGCAGGAAGTGCCATACCAGATGGAAATCAGCCTGTTCGGGCTGTCGGTTAACTGAGGGCCGCTCAATTCATGTGGCAGGCAATCGAGCCTGGCTTTTTGTACAGAAAAATATTTTTGTCATCAGCGTATGCGATCCTGACCGTCTTTCATTGAAATGGAAAAGACATGCGCAATCGGATGCAACCCTTTTATCTGGCACTCATGGCATTGTGCGCCGGTTCGTTAAACGCCGAACCTCTGGCGCAGGATAACTGGCAGGAACGGATGGCCATTGGCCTTGGTGTTGGCAGCACATTTTCAATTGCCGGACTGCGTCTGGATATCCCGCTGACGGACAATATGGATCTGCTGCCGGTTATCGGCCATGGTGGCGCACTCGGTTTACAACACCGCCCACTGGAGAGCTATCCGCGCTTTGGTTACGGGGCGATGTACGGTTCGGTGGCGACCATTAACCGCTACGAGGAATACGGAATGGTCACCGAAGAGGCCTGTCCTGGTGCCAGTCTGTTTGCTGGCATAACGCCCCGCTACGATCGTTTCAGCGTCAGCGCCGGTATTGGTTATTTAGTGACATCGCCCCGCGGGGCGTGCACCGGCAACGCGGAACGGACGGACGGTGACCCGCACTGGCAAGCCTCTCTGGGGCTGCATTTGCCACTGCGCATCCGCGGGCTGGGGCGGCTTCACCGCTGGTAACACCGGGGTTGTCAAAACAGCGGGCTACTGCCCGGTCATGATCTGCGCAGACGGCGTTGCCAGCTGATCGAGTGTCGCCAGTGTGATGCCGTTATCGGCGCTCAGTACCACTTCGTTGCCCTGCACAATCAGATCGTTGCAGTTCAGCGCGGGATACAGGTTTGCCGCGGCGGGCTGCAGCGGATTCCTGACATCCACCTCCTGCAGGCCCGCGCTGGTGCAGACATAAAGTGCCGATTCTGACAACGCCAGCCCCTGAGGCTGAGGTAACGGCAAGGTGCCGAGCAACCAGCTGTCGCTGGCGGAGCTTGTGTCGTAAATCAGCAGCCGGTCTTCACTATCATCGCCACAGCGGTTGCCAGCCCTGACGGTAACGTACATGCGGTTACCGTCACCAATGGCCGGATCACAGCTGCGCGTATGGCTGGCAAAGGATAATTGGGTCAGCGTCCCATCACTGCCAACCTGCAGGCGGTAACTGCCATCACTGGCGCCCACCAGAACGTTGTCTGCGCCTTGCACCGACAGCGTTTCAACGAAATTCACATACAGCGTGTAGCGTAATACCGGTTTTGCCGGGTCAGTCAGATCATAACTGCTGACCCTGCCGGAATCGCGCAGCGTCACCAGATAGCCGTTCTGATACACCATGCCCGATGTAGAACCATTCACACTGGTGGCCAAATCGCTACCGCCCGAATCGCCACCACAGGCGCTGAGCAAGCCCACCAGACTGATGATCAGCGTGGTCTTTTTCCAGATTGAAATCATTGCTGTACTCCATAAAGAAAGCGCCGGCCATCCGTTGTGTCATAGCCAATAATCAGCGGATGATTCTGACGCAAAACCTCATACTTAAACGTTGCGCCTTCGATCCATTCACTGGGCTGCGGCGGAAGAGAAAACTGGTCGGTCAGACGTTTCACACTGTCAGAGCTGTAGGAGGCATCCAGCAGATCGGCCAGCCTGATGGCGTACAGATCCGTGAAACTGTTGACGTACAGATAACCGTTACTGATGGTCAGCTCGGTGGCACCGGTCAGGGGGTAAAAGCCGATCCGCAATGGGTTCTGCCGATCAGAAATATCCATAAAGTGGTAACCGCTGTACCGGTCATTCACGATCAGCAAATCGCCGCTTTGCAGCAATTTTCCGGGGCGGCGCAGCGGCACGCTGTTACCGTAAACCGGTATCGGCAGGCGTTGCAGATCATCCGGATTGAGATAGATCGGGGTATCGCAGTATTGATCATCATATTCGCAGGTTTTTTCATGCCACTCCTGGGAGAAGGGATAACAACCCACCAGTGTGGCAAGGGATAGAAACGCCAGAATTCGCAATTGCATAATCATCGTCCTTGGTCGGAAGGTGTAACCTAGCAAAGACTGATGACAGAACGGTTATTACAACAGACACAGCGGTTAACGTTCTGGCTGACGCGCCTATCGCTCACTCAGGCGCTCGCGAATCACTCATAATCTCTCACCCAGAAACATCCGATCAGGCGTCTAACGTGCCGGATGGAATGGTACGACTGGTGCCTGTACAACGATGTGATGGCGAAGTTTGGTGCAGTGGTGACGGTGGCGTACCGCCCGCGTCAGAGTCGGTCTGACTGCGCCATTGTTGTTGCCGCCGCCACGATGTTGTCTTTACCTTCACGCTCGCCAAGCTCCTGGTGATCCTGAATGCCCATCCAGCGCAGAATCGCGTCCGGCAGCGCTCAGATCAGTGAGAATGACTTGTACGCCGCAAACAGGTGCGGGCCGGAGAACACCCGCAATACGCCACCAAGCTGCGTTACATGGAACCCGCCTGCAACCGCTCCCCGAACTTCTGATGCAGCCACGCCAGCCCCAGCAGCGCCAGTCCCAGCCCCATAAAAGATGCCACGCGCCACAGGCCGGTCAGACCCGCCATATCAATCAGGAACAGCTTGGCCACCACCACCAGCAACAGCACCATGCCGCCACGGTAAATATCGCGGCTGGCAAGCCAGCGCCCCAGGGTCAGCGCCCCCGCCGCCAGCAGCATCCACACCACCGAGTAGGTGTAGAGTTCGCCATCCGGGGTGTCATTACTCAGGCTCATACCGGCATCGCCCTGCCAGATCTGGCGGATTTCCAGCGAGATAAACCAAAACGTATTCAGCCCGGCGGCCAGTGCGGCAAAACGGCCATACGGCGGCGGCAGCTGACGCCACAGTGCCAGCATAACCAGCGTTGGCAGGCCGTAGCTGAGCAACAGCAGGTTAAACAGCGGCGTCGAACCGATATTGCCACTGCTCCACAGCGGGTTTTCGGCCAGTAGCAACACAAACAGATAGGTGGCTGCAGCCGCTGCCAGATGCAGCAGACCCACCACCTGATAGAAGCGTGGCAGCTGTTCGCTTAAGCGTGCACGCCACAGATAAATCACCGCCGCACAGCCCCAGATCAGCACATTGAGGCTGGCTTCCAAAAAGCTGAATTCATGATGAAAAATATCGCCGTCGTACAGCCAGTAACGCACTTCTGCGGCCAGCGTCAGCACCAATAGCTGCGCGGCACCACCCTGCAGCCAGGGCTGCATTTTTACTTCATGGCGCAGAATCCAGGCCGCCGCCGCCGCACAAAGCGTGGCGCCGCCGTAGGTCCAGAGTGACCAGTGTGTGCCGGCATCGTAGCTCAGCAGCCAGGGGTTAAAGGTCAGACGTACCACCACCAGCAACAACACGGTGCGGATAATCCACGCCATCAGCGGCAGCTGATAACGCTGCTGCAGCCAGGCCAGCGACACCAGCTGCAGAGCGAATGCCAACGTCAGGGTCGCTTCGGCCAGCCAGATCACCGCCGCCAGCGACAGGCCCAGATGCGCCGCGCTGATCAGAATCACGCTGATCCATGGTCGGGCATCGCCATAACGCTGCTGATTCCTATTGGCCAGCCACAGGTACAGCACGCCCAGCACCAGCGCCACCAGTCCCCAGGCCCCGTCGAGGCGGAAACCGGTCAACAGGTAATACCCCAGCGCCAGCATCAGCAGCGGCACCGCACTGCCCAGCCCGGTCCAGAAGGCCGGATACAGAACCCGCATCCGCAACAGCCAGAGCGCACTGCCGCTATACAGCAGCGTCAGCCACAGGAAGCGCACACCCAGCTGCGCCTGCCCGGCGGCATCGGGGCCGATCAGAACCAGTTCGTCTCCAACAGAAGACAGCATGGGCATAACGGTCGCCAGCACAATCAACAGCAACGGCAGCGCCGCCAGCGGGTTCAGCTCCGGGCGACGGCTGGCCGCCAGCAGCATCAGTACCGGCAAGGCGAGCAAGGTGAAGTAATCCGACGCGATCACGCCTTCACCGGCGAGGGTAACCCCCTGTGCCAGCAGCACCAGCAACAGGCCCGGGAAGGCGGGCCAGTGCGGATCGGCACGCCAGTTCTGCATCCGCTGCCACCAGCTGTCTGCGCTGGCCGGTGCATCGTCGTTGTCCTGATGACGGTTCTGCAGCAGCCAGTCAAAGCCCGGAACCGCGAGGAACATATAGGCCAGCGCCAGCAGGTAGAGAGAACGCACGCCGTCAGCAGGTTCGGTCGTCAGACTGATCAGCCACCACAAAAGCGATCCGGCAATCACACCGATCCACAGCCAGCGTTGCTGCACATAGGCCAGCAACCCGAGTGAGAACAGCGTCAGAATGCTGATATACACCAGCGCCAGTTCAATCTGCCCCGAACCACTGCTGAGCAGAATCGGCACCAGATAACCACCCAGCATACCCAGCGCCGCCAGCACCGGGCCATGCCGTAGTGCCAGCGCCAGCGTGGCAAAAGACACCAGCGCCATGCCGGTAAACACCAGTCCGGGCGACGTGCCCGGCAATAATTTGAAGGCGGCAAACAGTGCCGAATAGAGAATGATGCTGGCACCACCGGCCAGTGCCGCAAACACGTTGTTCTGGCCTTTATTGCGCCGCAGCCACTCCGCCGCCACATGCAGACCAATACCCGCCAGCAACGACAGCACCACGCGGGTTTCCGGCCCCAGCAGGCCCTGCTCAATGGAGTAACGCACCATAAACACACCGGCCAGACCGACGCAGATACCACCGAGCCAGACCATCCAGTGATTGCGGATGTTCTGCAGCAGGCGCTCAAACAGATCCGGTGTGTGGCTTTCTGTCCCGGCCGCAGAAGCCGCCGGCGCCTGATAAGAAGGCGCGGTCGGCGAAGTCACCGGCAGTTCAGCGGCGGGGGCGGATACGGGTTCAGGGGCTTGTTCAGATAAAGCAGCAGACAGCGCCTCACTGGCCGCAACCCCAGCCTGTCCAGCCTCGGTTGGCGGCGGCGAAGTCACCGGGCGTCAGCGTCCGCTGGTTTCTCCCGGCTGGCCGTCAGGCGGCGCAGTGTCGCTTCCAGTTGCCCGATGCGCTGCTCCAGCGTACTGACTTTAAAGAACGCCACCACACCCAGAACCAACGCGCCGAATAAGGCCAGAACCAGCAGCAGCGTCAGAGTGACCAATTCATCCATAAACACCCTTCACTTTCATTGACTGATAACTCAGCAAAAGACAATACGCCATCCGCCCTGCGGCGGTCCTGAGCGCTGCTCAGGAGCCGAAGCGCCAGAGTATAACGCCTGAAGCGCGGGAAAAGGTGACGCGCACCTCAGGCTGAAAAGGCGGAGCGTTGCTGTACGGAAAAGCGGGCATAAAAAACGGGCCGGTCTTTACAGACCGGCCCGTTTTTTCACCATCAGCTTCTGCCACTCACACTCAGAAGTAGTAACCAAACTGCACGTTAAAGAAGGTCTGCCAGCCGTTTTCGCCATCGCCTTCGGCAAAGGCTTTGGTGTAGTCACCGGCACCGATAAAGGGGACGTTTTTAGCGCTGGTGACATCGAAGTTGGTGTACAGATTACCGGTCACGACCAGCACGCCCAGCGTGTTGATCTGTGAATCGCGGAAGGCTTCTTTGTTTTTATCCAGCAGGTTGTAGTCGTTGTACAGCTGCACCTGATTGACGATGCCGCCTTTCCACGGCAGGTCGTAACTCAGGTTCAGTACATACACATTCGCCTGTGCGGCAGCCATGTAACGCGCACCAAAACCACCCATCTGAATGGTGTCATCGCTGACGCCGTCAGCGTTTTCGGCATTGTAGGAATAGCGGATCGCTTCTGACTGCACGCCGAAAGCACCGTAGGTCGCGGTGTAGTGCAGCGCTGCGGCCTGGGCATTACCCATCTTGCCGGTGGTTTCGTTATACAGACCGCCGTACTGCAGCGACACACCGGCTTCCGCCTGTTCGCTCAGGGCATAAGCGGCACGCAGGTTGAACTGGTGCGTTTCCTGATTCTTCTGTACGCCGGCATCAGCATCGGAGACCACATCAAAAGAGAAGCGCTGGGCATCGGTCGGGGCGGCATCACCGCTGGCGAAATAGGCCAGTTGCAGATCCCAGTGACCGGATTTAGTCAGCACTTTAATGCCGCTGTCGTAGTCATCATTAAAGCCCAGATACAGCGTGGCATCGCCCCAGTAGCTGTGCGATTCATACGGCAGAATACCGAACGGCACCTTGGTAATACCCACCTGAACCTCGGTGGTATCGGACGCATCGGTCGCAAAATACAGGTGATGCACCATGGCGCCGTTGCCACTGTCGTACCAGCGGTACTGGCTGGACAGACGCACGCCCTGATGTTCGGCTTCGACACCCAGATTGATCTGGTTATAGGTGAAATCGCCACCGCGCTCAGTCTGGGCTTCATCCCAGTCTCTGTAGGTGTAATTCAGGCGGAAACCACCGGTCAGACGCACGCTTTCCAGCGCGGCAACACGCTGCTCTAAACGTTTTTCACTGTCGCTGGCAGCAAAGGCCTGCGGGCCAATCAGCAGGGTCGCCAATAAGGCGCGGGAAAGAAGGGTGTTGGACATGGAATTCTCTGCCAAGGTTAAAACCTGACCGCACGGTCATAAAAAAGGGCGCATCATTCCAGAATTGTCCTGTTTGTTATATGAGATATGTGTAACAGAATGTTTCTGAGTGACCCCACCAGGCAGTAATCCCGCAGCTAATGCAGGCACCCGCGTGCGCGCAGCTCTGAAAAATACGGATCCGGGAGGGCTTTAAGCTGCGGTCCGCGCCCATAAAAACGCGATATCAGCCTCATAAAATCGTCCGCAGCCACGCCGGGAACAGGCATAAACGCCATGTCATTTCCCAGATCCACGTCACCCAGACGATACAGGCCATGCAGACTCTCCGGCCGGGTCAGAAATCGGCCAGCATATTGCGCAGACTGGACAGGGTTTCCTGACCACGCTGTTTCTGTTCTTCCGCCGAGACTTCGGTTCTGCCTTCCCAGACGATATCGTCCGGCGGCAGTTCATCGAGGAAGCGCGAATGGGTGGTGTCCATGGCTTCACCGAACTGGCGACGTTTACCGGCATAGGTGAGGGTTAAGGTGCGCTTGGCGCGGGTAATGCCCACGTACATCAGGCGGCGCTCTTCTTCGATGGTGTCGGCTTCGATGCTGTTGCGGTGCGGCATCAGCTCTTCTTCCATGCCCATAATGTACACATGCGGGAATTCCAGTCCCTTGGAGGCGTGCAGCGTCATCAGTTGTACCTGATCGGCTTCGTCTTCTTTTTCCTGCTGCTCCATCATGTCGCGCAGAATCAGCCTGGACACAGCATCCTCAATGGTGCATTCATCGCCCAGCTCTTCCGCCTTACTGATCATTTTGCTGATCGAATCCACCAGGAACCAGACGTTTTTCATCCGCCGCTCGGCCTGATTCGGCGTACCTGAGTTCTGCATCAGATAGCCTTCATAATCGATATCGCTGATCATCTCTTTTACCGCCGCCACCGGATCATCGGTGTAGGCGTTGCGGGTGATGCCTTCGAGCCAGTGACCAAAGCGGCGCAGACGATCCAGCGCCTTTGGCATCAGCTGTTGTTCCAGCCCCATTTCGGTGGTCGCCGCCATCATGGAGATGCCGCGCATGGCGGCGTATTCGCCCAGCTTTTCGATGGTGGTCGGGCCGATTTCGCGGCGCGGCGTGTTAATCACCCGCAGAAAGGCGGCGTCATCGGTCGGGTTAATCAGCAACCGCAGGTAACCCATGATGTCTTTGATTTCGTTGCGGCCAAAAAACGACTGCCCACCGCTGAGTTTGTACGGCACCTGATAGGCCTGCAGCTTCATCTCGATGACACGTGACTGGTGGTTACCGCGATAGAGCACAGCGAAGTCGCGGTAGCCACAGCCATAGCGCAGGCGGCGTTCAACAATCTCGGTGGCGATGCGCTCGGCTTCCACTTCATCGTTGCGGCATTTGAGGATTTTGATCGGGTCGCCGTAGCCCATGTCCGACCAGAGTTTCTTTTCAAATTCGTGCGGGTTGTTATCAATCACACGGTTGGCGGCGTTCAGAATCAGGCCGGTGGAGCGGTAGTTCTGCTCCAGCTTAACGATTTTCAGCGTCGGGAAGTCTTTCTTCAGCAGCGACAGGTTTTCCGGACGCGCCCCCCGCCAGGCATAGATCGACTGGTCATCGTCACCCACCACCGTCAGACCAGTACGATGGCCAACCAGTAACTTAACCATCTCGTATTGGCTGGTGTTGGTGTCCTGATACTCATCCACCAGCAGGTAACGGATCTTCTTCTGCCAGCGGGTCAGCACTTCCGGGTGATCACGGAACAATACCGTCGGCACCATGATCAGATCATCAAAATCCACCGCGTTATAGGCTCTGAGCATGCGCTGATACACACTGTAGGTCTGGGCGATTAGCAGATCCTGCGGCGTCGAGGCCACTTTGATGGCGTGTTCCGGGGTAATCAGGTCGTTTTTGAGGTTGGAGATGGCGTTCTGCACCAGCTCAATCATATCGCCGTCGTCACCGTGCTCACGGTGCATCACGTCGCGGATAATGCCTTTGCAGTCATCCTGATCAAGAATCGAGAAGCCGCTTTTATAACCGGCGGTGGTCAGTTCATGGCGGATGATGTTCAGGCCGAGGTTGTGAAACGTAGAAACGGTCAGGCCCTTGGCGCCCCCCTTACCGACCAGCGCCATCACCCGCTCTTTCATCTCGCGCGCGGCTTTGTTGGTGAAGGTAACGGCAGCGATGTGATGCGGCTTGATGCCACAGACACCAATCAGATAAGCGATTTTTCGGGTAATCACCGAGGTTTTGCCGGACCCGGCACCGGCCAGCACCAGCAGCGGGCCATCCACGTATTTGGCGGCTTCTTTCTGACGGGGATTGAGCTGACTTAAATCGACCACGGGCTTACCTCTCTGACGGGCGGGCATTCTAACAGCTCAGCGGGGCGTTGGAATCCGCAGCGACACAAGTGTCATAGCCTTTCAGCAACGACATCACCTTAATTCAGGTACGCAAGTCTTTGTCCGGGAAGGATATTTTTTTCTGGTACAAAGGAGACATGCAGCCCGAAATGTCCTATATATGAACACGGATTATTAAAAGAAATGGTTATGGATAGCGTCGTATGTTGCCACACGGACAGCAGCACGGAGCATCACTAAACCGGGCGTCGCCTGTGGGGCAGACACACTACCAGTTCTCATTCAGTTCGGGTTTTATGGAATTTTCACCAACACAATCCAGGCTCAACCTATTGGTTCTGAGCACCTGTGAACAGCGCTTAGGCGATCTGAGGCAATGGCTGAGCAACCGTTCGGATGCGGTTCTGCCAGACTTTTTATTGATGGATGATCAGCTCACCGGGGCCACAGCAACACCGCCAGAACCGCCCCTGAGTCCGGACTGGCAGGCCGTGGTACTGTTAATCGATAACCTTTTTCCACAGCACCTGCACTGGCTCTCGCAACTGCCGGCCCAACTCCCTTTCCTGATCATTTCCACCGCCGAACACCGTCAACATATTCCCCGCTCAGGGCAATGGCTGGCACTCACCGATTTCTGTCGCCATCGTTTTTTCCAATCTTTTAAGCCGCTGCAACTGCAATTACGCAACGACATTGCGCCGCCGCTGCAGCGCAATGACTTTTTCCGCAGTCTGCGCCAGCAGCTGACCGACAACGATACCGCTCTGTATCTGCAAATCCTGCAGTGCCGCTGGCTGCGTAACAGCCATGCGCCGCACACCTGGCAACAGCGTGATGACATTCAGCAGGAGTTTGAGCGCACCATCAGCCTGCGCGCCCCCGCTGGTGCAATGATCGGCCGCATTCTCGACGACCAGCTGATTGTTATCAGTGACAACTACTACCAGCTGCAGGCCGATTGGCTGCCATTACAGCCGGACGATGATCAGCGGCCATGGGTGGTGTATTACAGTTCACCGTTGTGCATCACCGACTTTTCGGCATTGAGTGCGATACTGCAGGAAGGCGTACAGCAGATTGCGCGTGAACGCCTGATTCAGGAATCGCAGTTTGAATGGCGTCAGCAGGACAACAGCCTCAGTCTGCTGGATGGAATGCATCTGGCGCTGCAGCGTGATGAATTTTATCTGGAATATCAGCCACAGTTTGACAGCCGCAGCGGTGCTCTGGTGGGGGCCGAGGCGCTGATGCGCTGGCGTCACCCGACGCTGGGGGTCATCCCGCCAACGGTGTTTATTCAGGAAGCGGAAAATGCCGGATTGATTCAGGCACTGGGGCACTGGGCACTGCGCGAAACCGCCAGCGCCTGGTGCCAGCTGCAACGACTGGTGAAACAGCCGCTGCGGATGGCCGTGAACGTCTCCTTTCCGGAAGTGGCCGACCCCTTTTATGCCGAACAGGTACTCGATTTACTGGAGCAGGCAGGTATGCCGCCACAGTATCTGGAACTGGAACTGACGGAGACCGCGATGATGCGTGATGCCAGCGTATCATTGCTGAATCTGCGCCGTCTGAAAGCGGCTGGCATACACATTGTGCTGGATGACTTCGGCACCGGCTTCTCGTCGTTATCGCATTTAAGCGATCTGCCGCTCACCGGGATTAAGCTCGACCGGGCATTCGTCTCACCATTGCCCGATTTTGGCCCGCAGACTCATATCGTCACCACCATGCTGGATCTGGCGAAAAAACTGCGCCTGGAAACAACGGCGGAAGGGGTTGAGGATCGCGCTTGTCTGGAGGCCATCAGGCAACTGGGATGCGACCGCATCCAAGGCTATATTTACGCCCAGCCACTGCCACTGGAAGAACTCATAAGTCAGGCGCAGAAAGGCTTCCGTACCGACTCAGACTTTGTTCAGGGGCGGTTGTTCTGAGATTGGGGAGCGGTTTCGGCAGGGCGTTCTTTGGGACCGAAAAAGGCCTCGCCATCGAAGGGGCTATCGGTATTCAGGTGATAATAAACCATCCCTGCAACCGCCAGTCCGAGCACCACTAAAAACACCATCAGCTGCTTTTCCATACGATTGATTCTTATTGGTTGCATTAGCCACAGTGTGGCAGAGACTGATGATTGTGCAAATAATGCACAGATTACCCCCTTTTCACCCCTGCCGGTAACGATCCAGAGTGCGATAACCCAGCGCTTCCAGCAGATGCGCCCGGCCAATGGTGGGCTGAGCATCCAGATCGGCAATGGTACGGGCGATATTCAGCAACCGGTGATACCCCCGCGCCGATAGCTGCAGACGCTCAATCGCCATCAGCAGCCAGTGCTGATCGTCTTCGCTCAGGGCGCAAACCCGCTCGCGCAGACTGGCGCTGAGTCCGGCATTGGCACATCCCTGACGCTGTTGCTGAATGGCCTGCGCAGCCATTACCCGTTGCTGCACCACGGCACTGCTCTCGCCCGGTGGCGCCTGCTGCAGCAAGGCCGTGGGAATCGGCGGCACCTCAACATGCAGATCAATACGGTCGAGCAGCGGCCCGGAGGTCTGCCCCTGATAACGGCGGATCTGCTCCTGCGTGCAGTGGCAACGCCCGGACGGATCGCCAAAATAGCCGCAGGGACAAGGATTCATTGCCGCAATCAGCTGGAAATGTGCCGGATAGGTGATGGAACGGTGAGCGCGGCTGATCACAATACGCCCGCTTTCCAGTGGTTCGCGCAGCACATCCAGCACTTTGCGGCTGAATTCCGGCAACTCATCCAGGAACAGCACGCCGCCGTGCGCCAGCGATATTTCGCCGGGTTTGGGCGTTGTTCCGCCCCCCACCAGCGCCACCCCCGAAGCCGTGTGATGTGGCGCACGGAAAGGCCGCACCCGCCATTGATCCTGCCACTGCGACGGCTGACTGCTGATGGAATAAATCGACGCCGAGACCAGAGCCTCGTCTTCACTCATGGGCGGCAAAATACCCGGCAACCGGCTGGCAAGCATGGTTTTACCGGTGCCAGGCGGGCCGATAAACAACAGGTTGTGCTGCCCGGCGGCGGCAATTTCCAATGCCCGCCGTGCCTGTGGCTGCCCCCGCACATCACTCAGATCGGCCAGCTCTGCCGCCCGGACAGCCTGTACCGTCCCGGCGGTTACCGCCGTTAACGTCTGCTGCCCATGCAGATAGCCCGTCACCTCCAGCAGGCTCCCCGCACTGCGGAATTCCCCCTGCGAACAGAGCGCGGCTTCGGCGGCATTGGCGGTCGGCAACACCAGGACATGATCCGCTTTCGCACATTGCAGCGCACAGGGCAGAACACCGGGTACCGGCTGCAAATCTCCGCCCAGACTCAATTCACCGATAAATTCATGACCATCCAGTGCCGTCGCCGGAATCTGGCCGGAGGCCGCGAGAATACCCAGTGCAATGGCCAGATCATAACGGCCGCCTTCTTTCGGCAGATCCGCAGGCGAGAGATTGATGGTGATGCGTTTGGCGGGGAACTCAAACTGCGCGTTCATCAGCGCGGAGCGTACCCGGTCTTTGCTTTCTTTAACGGCGGTTTCCGGTAACCCCACCAGACTGAGCGACGGCAGGCCGCTGGACAGATGCACTTCGACAATGACCGGCGGTGCATCAATACCCAGCTGTGCACGGGTAAATACGCGGGCTAACGACATAAGCAATCCTTTGCTGGGCGGCAGAAGCCTCAGGGTAATGCAAAGTCCTGCAATTGCCTATGCAAGAAGAAAAGACAAACGGCTCACGTACAGCCGTCATATATGAGGCTAAAATAGCAGCACATAAACCTGCCGGAGTTGCCCATGCCTGCCAGTCTGCCCCTGCTATCCCGGATATCTCTTAGCCTGTTGCTGAGCCTGACCCTGAGTGCCTGTGGCGGCGGTGGTGGCGGTGGTGGTAACGGCGATAGCACAGCCACCTACTCGTTATCCGGCCAACTGAGCATCGCCACCGGTATTGTGACCGATTCCGATATCAACGATATCTACGCGCCTTATGCCAGTAATGACGATCCCGCCAATCCGCAGCCGCTGAGCAACCTGACCACCGTTCAGGGCTTCGCCTCGGCCAGGGCAACCAACATCACGGTATCCGGAGACAGCGCATCGGAACGCTATGCCGACAGTGCCGATCAGGACGATTACTTCAAAGCCAGCCTGCAAGCAGGACAGACTATCCGCCTGCAGGTGGTCGACCTGACCTACTTTTATAATGGCGAGGGCTATCACGGCGACCTTGATCTGTTTCTCGCCACAGCAACCCCCAACGCGGAAGGCAAGTATCTGGTGGTGGACAAATCGCAGTTTGGCCCGCTGGACGGTGCCGCTGGCGCGTTTGAAGAAGTCACGGTTCCGGCCGATGGCGACTACCTGATTAACGTCTACGCCTATTCCGGTATATCCAAATACGTGCTGCAGATACTGCCCGCCAGCTCAGCCGTACCCGCAAACCGAATGGATGACTTTGTTGCCGACGAAATCATTGTAAAAGCCAAAACCGGCAGCAGCATCAGCGCACAGGCCCGTAATGCCGGTTTAAGCACCCTGCTCAGTCCGGCGGCACTGAACCAACTGAATGCAGCAGCCACAGCCGATCCGGACAAGCCACAATTGCTCAGACTGAACCGCAGCAGCGCCCGGTTAAGCAGTGGCAGCAGCCCATCTGACCCGCTGCGGGTTTTCAGCGAAGCGCTGTACAACAAACGCCAGACCCTGCTCGACAGCAAGCGTCTGCGCCAGCAGGAAGGCATCGAATATGCCGAGCCCAACTATATCCGCCGCATACAGACAACCCCCAACGATCCGGCGTATCGCTTTCAGTGGCATTATCCGGCCCTCAATCTGCCGCAGACCTGGGATCTGAGCAAAGGCGATGACGTCATCGTGGCGGTGATCGATACCGGCGTGTTTCTGGCCCATCCGGATCTGAGCGGCCAGCTGATCGATGGCTATGACTTTGTCAGCAACAGAGACAGTGCCCGCGATGGCAATGGCATTGATAACAACCCCGATGACCCCGGCGATAACGATATTCCCGGTGCCAGTTCCTGGCATGGCAGCCATGTTGCCGGCACCGTGGCGGCGGCCAGCAATAATGGCATTGGCGGCGCAGGCGTTGCCTGGAACGCGAAAATCATGCCGCTGCGGGCGCTGGGTAAAAATGGCGGCACCTCTTACGACATTATTCAGGCCGTGCGCTATGCCGCGCGGCGGAGCAACGACAGCAACACATTGCCGGCAAAGAAAGCCGATATTATTAATCTCAGTCTGGGCGGATACAGCTCATCCGCCGCGGAACAGGCCGAATATGCCGCCGCACGCAGTGCCGGGCTGATCATTGTTGCTGCTGCCGGTAACGAGGCCAGCTCCTCACCGTTTTATCCGGCGGCCTATCCGGACGTGATTTCCGTCAGCGCCACCAACTATCAGGGGACGCTGGCCAGCTACTCCAATTTTGGCAACACCATCAGCGTTGCCGCGCCTGGTGGAGAGCTGAGAAATGACGATAACGGCGATGGCCAGAAGGATGGCGTATTCAGTACCGTCGCCGATGACAGCAGCGGCTCGCGCCTGCCCAGCTATCGCCTGTATGAGGGAACGTCCATGGCCAGCCCGCACGTGGCCGGGGTGATTGCGCTGATGAAATCCGCCCATCCGGCATTGTCGGCCAGCGATGTCGATCAGTTATTGCAGAGCTGTGCCATCACCCATA
The DNA here is from genome assembly GCA_021208685.1 of Saccharospirillaceae bacterium. GTDB lineage: Bacteria > Pseudomonadota > Gammaproteobacteria > Pseudomonadales > Oceanobacteraceae > Venatoribacter. Next base: position 11,607 of record JAJOJJ010000016.1, on the reverse strand, counting down.
AAGCCACCCGCTGTAACCGTGACAATCAGTTGGGTTATGGTCAAATTGATGCCTATCGCGCCGTCAGCGAAGCGCTGAAACTGGCCGGTGGCGGCACGTTGCCACCACGCCCGGTGGCGCTGCAGTCTTCTCCGGCGGAGCTGGTGTTTGGCAGCGGCAGCAGTCTCAGCTTTACCCTGAGCAATGCCGGTGATCTGCAACCGGCACTGCTCAGTGTCAGTGAAGATGCCGACTGGCTGAGCATTACCGCGGCCAGCATCGACGACAAAGGGTTGGGCAGCTACAGCGCCAGCGTTGACCGCAGCGGCCTGAGCGATGGCTACTACAACGCCACCATCACGGTCAGTGACGGCAGCCATAATCTGAGTATTCCGGTGTATATGCAAAACGGTACGGTCAGCAGCAACAGCATGACTCAGCAGTATGTTCTGCTGGAAGACAGCGATTGTGTTGCGGAGCAATGTGTGGTCAAAAGCATTGCCGCACTCAGCGATGGCCGCTTCAGCTTCAGCGGCGTGGCCGCCGGACGTTATCGTCTGCTGGCCGGTTCTGATATTGATGTGGATAACGTTATCTGTCAGGCCGGTGAAACCTGCGGGGCCTATCCGAGTCTGGGCGCGGAACAGATTATTGAGCTGAGCGCAGACCGCAGCGGGGTGAACTTCCTGATTAACCTGAACAGCAATCTGGGAGCGGCTGCTATTCTGAAACGTCCGCAGCCCGAACGCTCCGGCGATGCGGGCAAGCGTGCGGCAACCGTCGGCATTCCATGAGTCCGGCTGCCGGACAGCAGGCCGTTACGCGCCTGCTGTTGCAGCGGCCGTCGTTATCACAGCGTGGCATCAAGCGCCTGCAACAATGGCACCAGCCGCTGCGCATGATGCGGTGGCGCAATATAACCACGGTAAGCGCCCTGTTTATCCAGAATCACCAGATTGGCGCTGTGATCCATCAGATAGGCCACGCCTTCGCCACGTTGAACTTTGCTGTACACCGCGTTGAGTTCGGCTGCCAGCACGCCCAGACCAGCGGCATTTCCGGTCAAGCCCAGAAATTGTTTATTGAAGTACGCCATATAGGGCTGCAAAGACGACGGTGTATCGCGCTCGGGATCGACCGATACCATCACCACCTGCCACTGTTCGCGGACGTCGGCGGGCAACTGCTTCCAGCTGCGGCTGAGGTCGGCGAGCGTGGTCGGGCAGATATCCGGACAAAAGGTGTAGCCAAAAAACAGCAGCAGGTTACGTCCCCGCAACTCACTCAGTGCCATCCGCTGCCCATGCTGGTTGATAAAGGTATGATCGGTGACCACCAGCGAACGCGGGAACAGCAGCAGGCCTTCCTGCTGCAACAACTGCGCCTGTTGCCATTGCGGCGCATACGCCACGCCCACGCCGGTCAGCCATGCCGCCAGTAACAGTAAAAACAGTACAATCGCTTTTTTCATCCTGACCCAACCCCTATAACCTACAGTGCCCCCAATGGGTGACGCGGAGTATATCAGCCATGACCGCCAGCCATGCAGTAACCGCCCCTTCTCTGGCTGCGACACAACGCCGCATCTGGATGCTGGCCTGGCCAATCATGCTCAGCAACATCACCGTGCCGCTGCTGGGTCTGGCCGACAGCGCGGTACTGGCCCATCTGCCTGACCCGCAGCATCTGGGCGCGGTCGCGATAGGTGCACAACTGTTTACCCTGCTGTTGTGGAGTTTTGGCTTTCTGCGCATGGGCACGACCGCTCTGACCTCACGCGCCGCCGGGGCGGAGTTGCCGGTGCAGGTGATTCAAAGCCTGCAGCATTCGTTATGGCTGGTCATTCCGGTGTGTCTGCTGGTAATGGCCGTGGCCCTGATCGCATTACCGTGGCTGCTGCCGTTGATGGGCGGCAGCGATAGTGTGCAAAGCGGCGCGGCGGAGTATCTCAGCATCCGTCTGTTATCGGCACCGGCGGTACTGGCGCAATATGCACTGACCGGCTGGTTTATCGGTCTGGGTAACACCCGGATTCCCCTGCTGATTCTGACTCTGGTGAACAGTCTGAATGCCGCTCTGGATTATACGTTCGTGTTTCATCTCGGCATGACCAGCGATGGGGTCGCATTGGGCAGTGTTCTCGCTGATTACAGCGGCCTGGCTGCAGCACTGTACTTTGCCCGCCGTTATGGCCTGACGTCGCTGGGAGCCCGTCCGCCGCTGGCCTCGCTGCGTCCGCTGTTGCGCATTAACCGGCATTTATTCGTGCGCACTTTGTGCCTGCTGCTGGTGTTTGCCTTCTTCACCGCTCAGGGGGCGCGCATGGGGGAGCTGATGCTGGCTGCAAATGCCCTGCTGATTACCGCGCTGCTGCTGATCTCCAGTGCGCTGGATGGTTTTGCCCACGCAACCGAAAGTCTGACCGGACACAGTCTGGGCCAGTCGGATGCACCGCTGCTGCGGCGCACACTGATCTTAACCGCCGCCAATATGTTGCTGCTGGCCAGCCTGCTGACGCTGATGTTGTGGCTGACCGGCCCCTATCTGCTGAGCCTGATGACCAATCAGCCGGAGCTGTTACCACAACTGCAGCGTTATCAGCATTACCTGTTCTGGCTGCCACTGGTCGGCGTGGCAAGCTACTGGCTGGATGGTGTGTTTATTGGCGCACAAGCCAGTGCCGCCATGCGCAATGCCATGCTGGCGGCCGCTTTACTGGTATTTTTGCCCGTCTGGTGGCTGACCCGGGAGTGGGGAAATGATGGTTTGTGGCTGGCGTTCTGCGCCTTTCTGATTGGCCGCGCCCTGTTTGCCGTAAACACTTTTTTGACGCTGTGGCGCCACCCGCAAAATTTTATGTAAACCGGCTGGTTGTCGCGTCAAACTTTACTATACTTTCCAATGTCGACAGAGATTAGATTCGCAAACCGTTGATTTATAAAGATTTTTTTAACAATTAATTTTTAGATCAATTCCGTCTAAGTTGTGCCGTGATTTTCCATTGCGTGAGTAAATCTGAACTTATAGCTTTACCACCTATCAATCACGGCAGATTGGAAACGAGGCAAACGCATGACCATGGAAGTTATCAATCAGCAAATCCGCAACGCCCTCAGCGATGAAGCCATTACCCTGCAATTGCAAAATGCCCTGAGCACCCGCGCCGACCAGGTTGCCCGTATCATTGACCTGCCTGACGGTGAAGCTGCCGGAAAGCTGCTGGAATTTGTCGTCCGCTACATTGAAGACGTGCCACAGATGCTGCTTGATTTACAGGCGGCCGCTCTGGAGGCAGGCTTAAGCCATTATGTGCAGCCGGTGATTCAGATGGCGACCGAGTTTTTTGTTACCCCCCCCGCAGCCCTGAGCCACGAAGCGGGTCTCGCCGCGCTGATGGATAAAGCCTATCTGGCGCACCGCCTGCTGGAAGAAGTGAACGAAACCTATATCCACCGTGTTGGCCAGCCGCTGATCCCGATGGATATGACGCTGTCGAATGTGATCATCCATACCCTGATCGGCGAACCCTTTGCCAACGATCTCGATCAGTTGGTTGATATTGCGGTAAAACGTCTGTTCGGCCCGCAGATGGCCTACCAGAGCGCGGAATTCAAAGCCTTTATGAACCGTCAGGAAGCCAGCAATCTGGTGCACATCTGGCGTCAGTGGCCCTCCATGTCCAGCGAGATGGGCTTAACCAGTACCTTGCTGTAATCCCGGGCTCAGCCCAGCCGGCGCTGCATCTCCGGCAGGCGTTGCAGGATAAACTCCTGCAGCGCCTGCACCCGCGCACTGCGGCGCATATCTTTGTGATACACAAACCACATCAATGACGGTTCAGCGCTGAGTCCGAATTCCACCTGTTTCAGGCCCGGCAGAGTGTCCGCCAGACGCTGCAAGGCACCCACCGGGCCGATGCCCATGCCTTCTTTCACCGCCGACAAAATGTCGTTAAAGCTGTTGCTCTGAAAAGCGATCTGATCCGCATCCAGCTTTTCCAGCAATTGCCGGATACCGGAAATCCGTTGTTTTTCGCCGGTCGGCAAGGCCCACCAGTGGCGATTAATGTCCGCCATCGAACGCGGCAGGCCGTGCCGTTCGATATAGCTGTCTGCTGCACAGTAATGCATTTGCACCGGCAACAGTGGCCGGGCAATAAGGTCAGGTTCCCGTGGTTCGGCCCCCATCCGGATAGCCACATGCACATCACCACGCGCCAGTGACAGTACGTCGTCGGTGGCGACAATCTGCACCCGGATCTGGGGAAACTCCTGCCGGAACGCATGCAGCAGCGGGGTAAAAAACGGTGAGAAATCCGATACCGTCGAGATCCTCAGCGTGCCGGATGGCGATGCATCAAGCGTTGATAGGGTGCCCTGCAGTCGGCGCATATCGGCCACGATGGGATGCATTTTCTCCAGCAGAAACTGACCGGCATCCGTCAGCCGGTAGCCGCGCTGATGGCGGATAAACAGTTTATGCCCCAGTTGTTGTTCCAGCCGGTTAATGTGGCGCAGCACGGTACTGTGGTTCATGCCCAAACGCTCTCCGGCACGGCTGAGGCTGCCGGATTCGGCGACCTGATAGGCAATACGGATATCATCCCAACTGGTTTCCAACATGACCTTTCCACCTCATGACTTGTTCATATTTGCACAACAGTTGTCCGATTATGCGTGTTTTTTTGCTGAACTAAAGCCGTTAAGGTGCGCTCTTATCGAGATCAATTCTCAGGGATAATCCATGTCACACCCGCTACTGCGTAACACTTCATCGTCTTATGGCTGGATCAGCATTGCCTTTCACTGGCTGATGGCGCTGGCCGTCTTCGGCCTGTTTGGTCTTGGTCTGTATATGGTGGAACTGACTTACTACGATGCCTGGTACCGGGGTTCGCTGGACCTGCATAAAAGTGCTGGCGTGATACTGGCCTGTGCATGGCTGTTGCGGCTGCTGTGGAAACTGACCAACCCCAGACCGCAGGCGTTGGGCAATCACCGGTGGGAACACAACGTGGCTCACCTTGCTCATGCCCTGCTGTATCTGCTGATGCTGGCACTGTTTGTTACTGGCTATCTGATTTCGACCGCCGATGGTCGCGCTATTGAGGTATTTGGCCTGTTTGAGTTACCCGCCACCCTGACCCTCGCCAATCAGGAAGATATTGCCGGTGTTATCCACTGGGCACTGGCCTGGACCTTGATGGCGATTGTTGCACTGCATGCTCTGGCCGCCATCAAACACCATTGGCTGGATAGAGATAAGACCTTAATTCGCATGATAAAACCCGGTGCTTAAACGCCCGGTGACGTTCAGACAACCACCAGACCCATTTAAAAACCAAGGAGTAAAGAATGAAGAAACTGATGCTTGCTGCCGGCCTGAGCGCCGCACTGCTGATGCCGTCACTGTCTCAGGCGGCCACCTATCAAATTGATACTCAGGGCGCCCACGCTTTTGTTCAGTTTAAAATTCAGCATCTGGGCTACAGCTGGCTGCTGGGCCGCTTTAATACCTTTGATGGTCAGTTTGAATACGACGCCAAGGCACCGGAGAAATCGTCCATTGAAGTGACCATTGAAACCGCCAGTCTGGATTCCAACCATGCTGAACGTGACAAGCACCTGAAAGGGTCTGATTTCCTCGACGTCAGCAAATTTCCGCAATCCACGTTCAAGAGCACCGGCTTTAAATCCACCGGCGCTGGCGAAGGGATTCTGAGCGGCGATTTCACCCTGCGTGGCGTCACCAAGGCCATCAGTTTCCCGGTAAAAATGATCGGTGAAGGTAAAGACCCATGGGGCGGTTACCGTGCCGGTTTTGAAGGTAAAACCACGCTGAAACTGTCGGACTACGGTATCGATTACAACCTGGGGCCAGCGTCCACAACGGTTGAAATCGGTCTGTTTATCGAAGGTATCCGTCAGTAATTTTTATTCCTGACGGCAACAGGCAGAAAGAGCAAAGGGTCTTTCTGCCTGTTTTGTTTCAGGCATCCCCTGTTTTTTCAGGCGTCAGTAGGCCGACGGCGTTTGAACAGACCGGGCAGATTGATGACCTGCACAAAGCGGAAGACCAGTACGGCATGAATCAGCGCAACAATGCTGCCTACGCCATACTGACCCGTTCCCATCATTTCCCACACCATCATCGGCAGCACCAGAATCGGAAACCAGGCCAGATAGCGGTAGAACACTTTTTCGAAGCGTGAACCGGCATCGTTGCCTGTCGCCTGTGGTTCAGCACCCTGGGTTACCTTACTGCGCTTGTTGTTATTGTTTGACATGACCTGTACCTGTTTCAGCGAGACTACCAGAGGATCATATTCTCCCGCTTCCGGCTATTAGCCCATGGTCGGAATGCCGCCGTAACCGCAACCCCGTCTCCGGCACCGAAGCGTTAAGCTGCTAGGCTTAACAGATCATCAGCGAATACCCGGAGTTCTTGTGCAGGGTCGGATTTCAACATTGCTGCTCTGTTTCTTGTTAACGGCAATCAGTGGCTGCGATTCACCGGGTACGGCATTACGGATCGGTACCAATATCTGGCCCGGTTACGAACCACTCTATCTGGCCCGTGAGCAAGGTTTTTACGCTCAGCCCATTAAGCTGGTTGAGTTGCCTTCGGCATCGGATGTTATTGATGCTTTGCGCATGGGGCATCTGGAGGGGGGAGCCCTGAGTCTGGATGAGGTGTTATCCCTGATTCAGGAAGGCCAGGATCTGGTGATCGTTCTTGTGTTCAGCATATCGGCCGGAGCCGATGTGGTTATGGCGCATCCGCGAATTCAAACGCTGGGAGACCTGCACGGCAAAACCATTGCGCTGGAAACCACGGCGGTCGGTGCCCTGATGCTTAAACATGCCATGGAGTTTGCTGAATTACAGGATGATTCATTGCGCATCCGTCATATGGCGCTCAGTGATCAGCTTGCTGCTTACCGCGCAGGCAGTATCGATGCCATGGTTACCTTCGAGCCCTATTCTCAGGAACTGGCCCGCGCCGGTGCTCACGTGCTGTTCGACAGCCGGGCAATCCGGGGTCAGATACTGGATGTTCTGGCCATTCGACGCGATGTGATCGCACAACAGCCGCAACAGATTCAGGCTCTGGTCGATGGCTATTTCCGCGCCAGACAGATGCTGCAAACCTCACCGGCCGCCGCGCTGCAGATCATGAACCATCGGATGCGTCTGCCGGAGGACAGCGTCAGCACGATGTTCGATGGCCTGGAGCTGCCGGATATCGCCGATAATCGCCGCTTACTGAGTCATGATCCGTCCCCTCTGAGCCGCACGGCGGATCAGCTTGCCCGGATCATGGTGAAGCAGAAATTAATGGCGGCTCCGCCGCTGCTTAAGCACCTCACCAGCGCCCGCTTCCTGCCGGAATCGTCATGAATCCTGCGCAGCCATCACAACGCAAGCGGATCTCACTGCAGCGGGTTTTAATCAGCTGGTCGGTTCTGGCGCTGGGAATTGCAGCCCTGCTGCTGAGCTACTTTCTGTATCAGGCCTCAGCCCAGCAGTTCCGCAGCACCTGGGCCAACAAGCTGGAAGCCGAACTGGGCGGACTGCGTTTAACCCTGCAGCATCAGCTGGCCGAAGAGGAATTCAGCCTCAGTGATCAGACCCTCAGCCGCATGGCAACCCGCCCGCACGTCAGCCATCTGTTACTGCTGGTCGATGGTCAGGTTCTGCTCTCAACCCGGCGGGCGGAGATTGACCGGCCACTGGGGATTGATCTGGCCAGCAAACACTTATCCACTGACCGGCAACCGTTTCAGTTTTTTCAGGACGGCGGACATTTTTATGGTCTGCAGCCCATTCCGTTCCGCACCCGCGAGTTGCGGGGAGAGCAGCAGGGCTGGCTGTTCGCCCATTACGATGCCAGCCAGCAGCGTCAGCAGATGCTGCGTAGCACAGGACTGCGCATCGCGCTGCTGATCCTGTTGCTGGTGCTGTATACGCTCGGCTTACAGCGAATTATGCAGCGTCAGGTGCTGCGCCCGCTGCATCGCCTGGTAGCCTTTACCAACAGGTTACAGGCCGGAAAACTGGGGCAAACCATTCATTCCGGGTCATCATCAGAGTTTGCTCATCTGGATGCTGCGTTCAACAACCTGAGCCTGCATCTGCAGCATTCCATGCAACAGATCCGTGATCAGCACATGCGCGATCAGGCCTTTACCCGCGCCTTCCCGGATGTGGCGTTTCTGCTGGATAACGACGGAATCATCCGCAGTCGCTACGGCAGTCCTGACAGCCCGCTGCCGGTACTGAACGCCGATCTGACAGGACAGCCGTTCACCTGCTGGCTACAGCCACAGGCCGCAGAGCGTATTACCGACAGCCGTGATCAGGCGCTGATATCGCAGGACATAGAGATCACCGAGATCCGCACGAAGACTTTTATGTCGAATCGCGCATGACGCCACTGCTGAGCCAGAGCGAGACAGGTCAGCCACAGGTCTATGGCCTGCTGTGGTTAATCCGTGATATTTCCGAGATCAAGCGCAAGCAACAGCAGATTGAATATCAGGCCAATTTTGATTCCCTTACCCGTTTGGCTAACCGGCGGTTTGCACTGCTGCATATCGAAAAGAAAATGGCCCATGCCCGGCGTACAGGAAAATACGGTGCCGTGCTGTTTATCGATCTGGATCACTTCAAGAACATCAACGACTCGCTGGGGCACCCGGTGGGTGACAAACTCCTGATCCGGATGGGAGAGCGCCTGAATCAGCAGGTGCGGGCTGAAGACCTGATCGCGCGCCTCGGTGGTGATGAGTTTCTGGTACTGCTTGACGAGCTGAGCGACAGCCCGGAAGCCGCTGCACAATACGCCAGCGACTGCGCCGAACGGTTGCTGGCCGCAATCCGCCAACCCTTCGATATTGATATTCATTGTTTCCATTTGTCCGCCAGCATCGGCATTGCTGTTTTTCCGGCGAATCAGGACGAAGCAACCGATCTGATCCGCCAGTCCGATACCGCGATGTACCACGCCAAGGCACAGGGGCGCAGCGGCATCAGCCTCTATACGCAAAATATGCAGCAGGAAACGCAGGACAAACTGAACCTGTACAACGACCTGCATCAGGCCATCCGGCAGCAGGCGTTTACCCTGGTATTCCAGCCGCAGATGAATGAGCGTGGTCAGGTGACAGGTGCAGAAGTCCTGTGCCGCTGGATGAATCGCGGCATCGCGGTCAGCCCGGATGTCTTTATCCGTGCCGCCGAAGAAACCCGTCTGATTCTGCCGCTGGGGCAGTGGATTCTGACGGAAAGCTGCCGGGTTCTGAAACGCTGGCGACAGGCCAATCAGCTGCCCGACAGTTTCCGCCGCCTTGCGGTGAATATCAGCCCGGCACAGTTTATGGACGAAAACTTCGAGCATTATGTCACCACTCAGGTCAACAGCCACCGGCTCTGCCCCGCACAGCTGGAGCTGGAAATTACCGAGAGTATCTTCCTTGGTGATAAAGACATTATCCGCCGTAAAATGGAGCGTCTGAGCGGCCTTGATTTCAGTTTTGCGCTGGACGATTTCGGCACCGGTTATTCATCCCTGAGTTACCTCCAGCACCTGCCGCTGCACAAACTGAAAATCGACCGCTCCTTTGTCATGGATATTGAAGACAACAGGCGGCCAGCGCGGATTGTCGACGCCATCATCCAGATGGGGCAGAACCTTGGCATGGACATCATTGCCGAGGGCGTTGAGCGCGATGACCAGCGCCAGTATCTGCTGAGCCATGGCTGCCGCGAATATCAGGGCTACCTGTTCAGCAAGCCCCTGACGGAAGATGAGTTCCTTGAGTTTGTGCGGCACAATGACGCCTCATCGGCTCACTGACGGCGACCATCTTGCTGCCACTGGTATACCACCCCAACTACTCCTGCCCCTTTCCCGAACAACACCGCTTTGTGATGTCGAAGTTTGTGCGCCTGCACGATTACTGCCGTGCGCAGGGGCTGATTGGCCGTCATAACCTGTTCCGCCCTGAAGCCGCTACACTCAGCGACCTCAGCATCGCCCATACCCCGGAATATCTGGCCATGCTCTGTGATCAGTCACTGGACCCGAAAGCCTGGCGCCGTATCGGCCTGCCCTGGAGCCAGGGCCTGATTGACCGCACCCTGACCGCGCCCAACGGCACACTGCTGACCGCGCGTCTGGCACTGCAACACGGCATGGCCTGCCACCTGGCCGGTGGCACCCATCATGCCCACCGCGACTTTGGCTCCGGCTTCTGCCTGCTGAATGATCTGGCCTACACCGCCCTCACGCTGCTGACCAGCGGCGAGGTCAATAAGGTACTGATCTTCGATCTTGATGTGCATCAGGGCGATGGCACCGCGGCCATTCTGGCGGCGGAACCACGCGCCTTCACCTGCTCAATTCACTGCGAGAAAAACTTCCCGTTCCGCAAATCCAGCAGCGATCTGGATATTGGTCTGGATCAGCATCTGGGCGATCAGCCCTATCTGGATGTGGTGGAAAGCACCCTGCTGCAGCTACTGGATGAGCAGCAGCCCGATCTGCTGCTGTACGATGCCGGCGCCGATGTCTGGCAGGGCGATGAACTGGGCCATCTGGATATCAGCTGGGCCGGCGTGCAGCAACGCGATGAACTGGTACTCCGTCATTGCCTGCGCCGTCATATTCCGGTGGCCACCGTGATTGGCGGCGGCTATGACCGCGACCATGCACGCCTTGCCCGCCGCCACGCCATCGTGATCGAAAGTGCCGCCCACCTCTACCCGCAATATCTGGGCTGAATGGCACCCGCTTTGCAGATACCCTGCTGATCCTCCTCAGCCGGCGTCTGAAGCCATAAAACGCACCCCGGCAGAACATTCATGCGCTCCGGCGCCTTAATCAGAAGCAGGTGTTATCTATGGATAAAATCACCATGACGGAAACCATCATCGCCGCCAAACTCAGTAAGGGTCTGAGCTGGGAGCAAATGGGCAACGATCTGGGCATGTCACCGGTCTGGCTGACCTCGGCCTGCCTCGGCATGAACAGCGCACCGGCCGATAAAGCCGACGCCATTGCCGACTATCTGGGCCTGGGTTCTGAGATCAGCACCGCACTGGCCGCTTACCCAACCAAAATCTGGGATCAGGCCGTTCCCACCGATCCGCTGATTTACCGGCTGTACGAAATTGTCGGAGTCTACGGCGCGACACTGAAAGAAGTGATTCAGGAGAAATTCGGTGACGGCATCATGAGCGCCATCGACTTCTCCATGGAAGTGGACAAAATCGAAGACCCGAAAGGCGACCGCGTGCTGCTGACGCTGAACGGTAAATTCCTGCCGTATAAAAGCTGGTAAGCCGCCCCCCCCCAGAGCGCGCCGGTTGCTCCGGCGCGTAAACAACAGGCAAAGCATCACCTCTGGCATTTACAGAACCAGCGTACAGGATTAGGCTCGGCGCATAATAATGATAAGGACAATGCTTTGCGCCATTTACTCGCCCTGTCTCTGCTGCTTCTGCTGACCGCCTGCGGTGGCGACAATCACACCGGTCACCGCCCGGCACCCGACAACAACACTCCCGGCGACGGTGGTGATCCGGGGCGACGGTGGTGATCCCGGCGATGGTGGTGATCCCGGCG
>JAJOJJ010000031.1 GCA_021208685.1 Saccharospirillaceae bacterium | reverse complement strand
GTTGGCTGGATGAAGCCGGACGCGCCGAAAAGAGAGGATCGGAAGGAGATACCTCTCCTTGCAGGGGGCCAGGGGCTTGCCCCGGAAAGGCGTTTCAGATTGAAAAACAGTCGTCGACTAATGCTGCAGTTTGGAGTGACACTATGTCACTCCAAACTGTGGGACAGCAGTGGCATGGCGGGAGCGGTTTTCAGCCGCGAAAAAAGCAACGCCAGCGTTCACGCCGGAATCTGGGGTGAATCGAAAACAGGTGAGCGCGGCCCCGCAGAACAATCATTGAGTACGCGACGCTAAGTCACCCCGGTCATGGCGGGGTGGTACGACGAAGCCATCTCTCACTTCGTCCTGAGCATCGTCGGTGTGGCAACGGAAACCAACAATAAAAGGACTATTTACTATGTTTTTGCTCTTAAAAGATCTTTTCTGGCGCGACCAGTTCAGCGGCGAAAAGACCGGCGTTCTTGACGGGCGTATCGACCGCGACCGCTATATGCTGGCGTTTTTTATTCTGTTCGCCATACAGGGTGCATTGCATGTCGGTGCTGCGTATGTTTTCCCGGATACCGGGGCTGTATTTAACGGCCCTTATTCCGATTATTTCGAGCTGATGTGGGTCTTCTTCTCCATTAATATTGTGGTTGATCCTCTGTTGCTGGTGCTGAGTGCCGTTATGGCCTGCCGTATGTTCGGTCGCTGGCTGATGGTGCCGGTGGGATTGCTGAATTACGGTTTGCTGTCGATCATGCCTTATATGTCCAATCTCAATATGAGCAGCTCGCCATCCGACATTCTGGTTTTTACCATGCTGAGCATCAGTGGCGGCTGGCTGTTATTGCATATTTATGTGCTGTTCCGCCCGGCGCTGAGCGTCAGCCAGCCACAGCATCCGCTGCTGCGGATGAATCCGCGCTATGCGGCTGAAGAACAGCTCAACAGTATTCAGTTTTTCTGGCGCTGTACGGTGGTGGGGGTGGTCGCAGGGTTACTGCTGATCGCGGGAGCTTTAGCGCTGTTTGGCTACAGCAATGGTTACGGCTATTCGTCAGCCCGTCAGGAGCAGTTGCTGATCTGGTTTGCTATGGTGCTGGTTATCAGCGTGATTGTTGCGTTCTGGTTTCTGGTTCAGCGGCTGCGCAATATGGGCTGGAATCCGTTGAAGACGGTACTGCTGGCCATTTTGCTGCCGGGTTTATTCTTTGGTCTGCAGATATTTTTCTACATCAATGATTATTACGACAGTCCGGTGCTGCTGGTTGTCTTTTATCTGCTGCTGCCCTGGGCGCGACTGGCGCTGGCCGCTTTCAATGTGACCGTTATTGCCATGCCAGCGGCAGACAGTCCCCGCCCGGCTGAAGCCGAAGAGCCGCAGCCGGTGGCCGGATAAATGGTCCGGCTTCACACAATTGTCATGGATGAAACGCGCTCCGGGGTTGAAATGTCGTCCTTTCGGCGTAGTATTAAGCGCTATGAATACTGATTCCCGTGTACTGAACAGGCTCTCTGCCCATGCTGCTTCTGCAGCAGGCTGCGCTGTCTCTGCTGTTCAGAACGTTAAATATTGGTGGTTTGGTTATGGCTATTTTAGCCAGGAGCCGGGCCGCGCTTAATTTGCATCATGCAGTTAAGGCAGTCCGGTGAGCACCGACTGCCACCGGAAAACCCCGATTGGCAGTCCGCCTTTCGGGGTTTTTTGTTATTGGTCTGGCAGAATTTAAGGAAAGCATCATGAAGTCTCAGTCCCGCGTGTGTTTGTTGCATCAGTACCGCCGATTTAGTCGCGGCCGCTATTGGCCGCACTTCTGATTCGCAGGTAATACGCTGACAAATACATTTAGGACTGCACCATGAACGTACAAACACAGAGCAAGCAACCAACAGAAGCACAAACCGCCGACCAGCAGGCAAGCCATAACGACCCGGCTGTGCGGCCACTGCGTACGCCGCGCCAGCTTAAGGCTGACCTGCCGCTCAGCGAAGCGCTGGCGTTACAGATTGACCAGCAGCGTCAGCAGATCCGCGATCTGCTGAATGGCAGTGATGACCGTCTGCTGATCATCACCGGCCCCTGTTCCATTCACGATGAAGCCGCGGTACTGGACTATGGCCGCCGTCTGGCGGCGCTGAACGAACAGCTGAGTGACCGCCTGCTGATTGTATTGCGTGCCTACGTTGAAAAACCGCGCACCAGCATCGGCTGGAAGGGGCTGGCCTACGACCCTGAGCGTAATGGCAAAGGCGATATGGCGCAGGGACTGGAGCGCTCACGCGCCATTATGCGGCAACTGGCGGAGCTGGGTTTACCGCTGGCCACTGAAGCGCTGAACCCGCTGGTGATGCGCTACCTTGATGATCTGGTGAGCTGGACAGCCATTGGTGCGCGCACCGCCGAATCGCAGACCCACCGGGAAATGGTCAGCCATCTGCCCATGCCGGTGGGCATAAAAAACAGCACCGATGGTTCGGCAACCAATGCGGTGAATGCCATGATCTCGGCGCGCCACAGCCACCATACGCTGGGCGTGGATGTGGATGGTCAGATGGCCATGCTCGACACCCCGGGAAACCCGGATACCCATCTGGTATTGCGCGGTGGCCGTGGCATTACCAATTACGATGCCAGCGCCATTGCGTCTGCTCTGGCGGAGCTGGAAAAAGGTCAGTGCCACGCCAAAGTGCTGGTGGATTGCAGCCACGATAATGCCTGCAAACAGCACGAACGCCAGGTGGCGATTGCCCACGAAGTGGTCGCCCAGCGGGTTGCAGGAAACAGCGGCATTCTGGGCTTAATGCTGGAAAGTTTCATTCAGGCCGGACGCCAGAATGACGAGGGCGAACTGCAGTACGGCCAGTCGATTACCGATGCCTGTATTGGCTGGGAAGAAACCGACGTGCTGTTGCGTGATCTCCATGCGCAGCTCTGAGTTTGCAACTCAGTGTGCCGCCATTCGCCTGAAACGATGGCGGCTGGTTGTGGCGTTGCCGGGTGTAACGGGTACACTGGGAGCCTCAGAATACTCCGGAAGGATGGCCACATGACTGACACACCTTATATTCCACCTAAAGTCTGGCAGTGGCAGGCGGATAATGGCGGTAAATTCGCCAGCATTAACCGTCCTGTCGCTGGCCCAACCCATGACAAAGAACTGCCGGTTGGCCAGCATCCGTTGCAGTTGTATTCACTGGCAACGCCGAATGGTGTGAAAGTGACCATTCTGTTGGAAGAGCTGCTGGCGGCCGGAATCCGTGGTGCTGAATATGATGCCTGGCTGATTAATATTATGGACGGCGACCAGTTTGGCTCCGGTTTTGTGGCGGTTAACCCTAACTCAAAAATTCCGGCGCTGATGGATCACAGCGTTAATCCGCCACAGCGCTTATTTGAATCCGGCTCCATCCTGATGTATCTGGCAGAAAAATTTAATGCCTTTATTCCGGCCACGGCCGCCGGACGGGCCGAATGTTTTAACTGGCTGTTCTGGCAGATGGGCAGTGCGCCGGTTTTAGGCGGCGGCTTTGGTCATTTTTATGCCTATGCGCCGGAAAAATACGAGTACCCGATTAACCGTTACACCATGGAAATCAAGCGCCAGCTCGATGTATTAAACCGTCACCTCGCGGATAATGAATTTATCTGTGGCGCGGAATACAGCATTGCCGATATGGCCATCTGGCCCTGGTATGGCGTGCTGGTTCAGGGAGGCTTATACAATGCGGCTGAGTTTATAGAAGCGCACACCTATACCCATGTTCTGCGCTGGGCTGACCGTCTGTCGGCGCGCCCGGCTGTACAGCGCGGACGCATGGTTAACCGCACCTGGGGGGAACCGCAGGAGCAGTTGCGTGAACGCCATGATGCAACGGATTTTGAGTTTGAAACCGCAGATAAAATCTAATGGCGTAAGCGTCCTCACATGCCCCGGCTGATACAAGGCTCATACCCGATTTGACCAACCATTATTTACCTCACAATACCTCCTCTGCTCAGCCGGAAACTCACCTGACGCCACAGCAGGCGCAGGTGATTGCCCATCAGCAGGGGCATGCCAAAGTGGTGGCGGTGGCCGGCGCGGGTAAAACCACAACGCTGACGCATTTTATTGCTGCCCGTCTGAGCGAAGGTGTCAGTCCCCGGCGGCTGTTGGTGCTGATGTATAACCGTGCCGCGCGTGAAGATTTCGAGCGCAAATTAGTGCAGTTATTACCCCGGCAGGCACTGCCGGAAGTGCGGACATTTCACTCGCTGGGGCTGCGTATTTATCAGCGTTTAATTGCTCAGGGGGTATTGCCGCCGTTTCAGGGCAAGCCGTTGTCCGACGGTGAAATGGAACCGGTTATCTGGCGACTTTTGCAACAACTGGCTGATGAGGATACCCGTCAGGAAATTCTGTCGCAGCGGAAAAAATGGGTGGAACCGGCACTGGCGTTTATTGATCTGGTGAAATCTGGCATGCAGTCTCCGGCTGACGTATTTGACGCTCTGGAGTTACCGGATCACTGTACAATTTTTATCGAACTGTTTGATCTGTTTGAAGACTGGCGTCGCCAGCAACGGCGTATCAGCTACGCCGATATGCTGTACGATCCGGTGATGGCCTTTGTTTATCAGCCAGAGATTGCCGCGCAGTTCGGTGGCCATATGCAGTGGATTCTGGTGGATGAATATCAGGATATTAATGCCATTCAGCAGCATCTCCTGGAAGTGCTCTACGGTGGCCGTGGTTCCGTGATGGTGATTGGCGATCCCGATCAGACCATTTATGAATTTCGTGGTTCTAAACCGGAATTTATTGTGCAAAAGTTTGACCAGCAGATGCAGCAGGTCAGTACCTATCAGTTACCGCATACCTTTCGTTATGGGCATGCGTTATCGCTGCTGGCCAATCATCTGATTACCCATAATAAAGAGCGTGAGCCGGTGTTGTGTTTATCGCATCCGTCCACGCCACAGACAAAAGCCAGGCTGCATTTCGCCCGCTATGAACCGGCGCTGATATTAACCCTGATTAAAAGTGAGGCAGAAAAACAGCCGCTGGAAAATATCGCCGTTATTAATCGCCTGTGGGCGTTATGTGCACCCATTGAACTGGGGTTATTACAGGCGGGTATTCCTTATCAGCTGCATAATTCGCAGTCGGTGCTGGATCGCTGGGAATTGCAGATTTTCTGGATACTGCTGGAAATCTCTGCCGGGCGCTTTGCTGCGCGAAATACCGAACAGCGCACCGACGCCTGGTTGCAGGTATTGACCACGCCTTATCCGAAAATTAAGCGCTCAACACTGGAACAGATTGCCCGCACGATGGCTCAGGCTGATGCCGGTTTTGGTGAAGCCTTGCAGGCGGCAGTGCCGGACGATATGAGTAAATGGCAGCGTCAGCAGCTGGATGCCCGTGCTGAAATTCTTGCCAGTGCTGAGCATATTCCAATGCCCGCTCACCGGTTATTACAGCAATATATTGATCAGTCAGGGCTGGAAGACGGCATTGCCGACAGTGCCTTTTCGGCGCAGCAGATTGAAGACCGGCTGCAAACCATTAAGGCCTTTGTGCGTTTTATGCGTGAATCGGAACAAAGCAGCCGTACGGCGCTGGATTATCTGCAACAGCTGAAAGCGCAGCGCCTTAAACAAAGCCGCGAACATAAAGGCGGTGTACATTTAACGTCGATTCATAAAAGCAAAGGGCTGGAATGGCCGGTGGTGATTATTCCCGGTTTAAACGCCCATTATTATCCGTATACCCCGGAAGGCGAATTTACCACGCCGGCCAGTGAAGAAAGCGAACGGCGTTTATTGTATGTCGCCATGACCCGTGCAATACAGCAACTGCATTTAATTGCCCCTGATCCACAAAAGGATCAGAAGCGCACGCCGGGCCAAAGCGCGGCGCGTGACTGGAGCAGCCGCTTTCAACAGGAACTCATGGTTGAACGCAGTATTGATATTGCCGGCGCTATCGATTCCGGAGCTGATACGGTGGCGTTAAAAGTAACGCATGGCCGTCCGGCGGATTGGTTAATGGATTACTGCCGGAAACTTGATATTACGCTGAGTTTTACCCTGGACACCTCATCGGCCATAGACCGGGAAGGCAGGGTACAACGCCGTGCGGCACCGGCATATCCGACAGCACCGGCCAATTATATTATTGAACAGAAATATGCTGAGGCAGCAACACAGCGCCGTATCCGTCACGATACTCTGGGCCGTGGCAGCGTGCTGGCTGAAGATGAACGCTATATTAAAATCCGCTTTGATGGCGAAGCTCAGGCCCGTACGCTGGATAAAAAAACGGCCAGTGCTTTTATGGAAAGTGAATAACCGGCCCTGACAGACCATAACATTGCGGGCGGAAAATGCCTGGCGGACAACCGGAGGAAAATGACATGAAGTCATTGCTGCGCATTATGGCAAGTACGCTGTTTTTTATCCTGATGGCAGCGCTGGCCCTGGAATTATTCTGGCTGAACAGTACGCCGGAACAGCGTCAGCATTGGCTGAGTGTCAGTCCGCAGCCCCTGACCATTAAACCCAACGGCTGGTTATTGCCGCAATTATTTAATCCCCCGGCTGCGATGGTGGTTATTAACCCTGCGGCGGTTATGGCTGATGATGCCCACGCACGCACTGATACCCGTACCGATACCACGCCAGCGGCGTTATCTGACCGTGCCGAAGTGGCTAGCCACCTGACGGACAGCATGCCCGGAAGCTACCGGAATCACAGCAGTGAACTGTGTGTGCGGCCGCCCACGCAGGATATTCATGACGTTGAGCGCAGTGCGGTATATCGCTGGACCGACAGCGAAGGCAACGTCCATTTTGGTGATCGCCCGCAACAACAGAACGTGGCCGAAGATCTGAGTAAACAATACGCCGCCGCAACACAGGGTGTCCGTCTTTTCATGGAATATCCTGGCTGGGCCGGTGATGCTCAGCTGGAATTTCAGCTGCGGCGTGAAGCCGATTTACTGTATCGGGTATTAACGCGTTTTATTCCGCAGAGTGCCTGGCGGCAGATTAATCTGAATCTGGTGTTATTTGCCTCTCAGGATGCATTTGATGAATTTCGTCAGCAGCAGGGTGCTAACCGTGGCTGGATGGCGTATTACAGCGGAGGCCAGAATCAGGCGTATCTGGCCCGGCAAAACCGCGATGAATGGACGCTGAGTATTGCCCGTCATGAAATGACCCACGCCATGATGACCGGCATGCTGGGCACCACACCGGTATGGCTCAGCGAAGGGATGGCGCAATATCTGGAGCGCCTGCAGTGGCAAATGAATTCCGCTCAGGTAAAAGCCGATCATGACGGTTTCCGTCAGTTGGCTGTGCGCGGACTGACGGGCTTCAGCGAACTGGCTGACCGCCAACACGCAGAATTTAATGGTATGGCGCAGGAGAGTAATTACGTCCGCGCCGCCGCAATGGTGTTTTTCCTGCTTGACCATGACGATGGTAAACGCTGGCTGCGGCAGACACTGGGACATTATGCACAGCATCCCTGCGCCCCTTTTGTTGCAGAGCGCTTTTTTAATCAGGCATATCCGGGAGGTCTGGCGGCAGTGAATGAACGCTATACCCGCTGGTTACAGGAAGGCCATTTCACCACACACTATTACTGATGACAGGATTGGCTGCGCGGCAGGGGGTGGTACTCAGATAGCCAGTTGTTATACTGGCACTTTCGTAGAGTTCGGTCGTACAGGTATATCCGGGTCGCCTTTGCGTAATGCCACAACTCCCTGCGCTGGCGGGGCAGTTTTATTCCAGTCCGGTGATGCCGGGCCCAACAAGGACAACACCTTATGACCATTGCACAACAAAAAATTGTAACCATTCACTATAAAGTTGTTGATGTTGCCAGCGGCGAAGTTATTGATTCTTCAGAAGGCGGCCAGCCAATGACTTACCTTCATGGTGCGCAGAATATTATTCCGGGTCTGGAGCAGGCACTGGAAGGCAAACAGGTGGGTGATGAGTTTGAAGTAACGGTTGCTCCTGCCGATGCTTACGGCGAGTACAGCGAAGACCGTGTGCAGCAAGTGCCGATTGAAGCATTCCAGGGCGTGGAAGACATTGAGCCGGGTATGGCATTTACCGCTCAGACAGAACATGGCCCGATTAACCTGATCGTGACCGAAGTTGATGAAGCCATTGTAACCGTTGATGCTAACCATCCTCTGGCCGGTAAATCCCTGAGCTTCAGCGTTAAAGTGGAATCTATCCGCGATGCCAGCGAAGAAGAACTGGCTCACGGCCATGTTCACGGTGAAGGCGGTCATCACCACTGAGTGTTGCTGCAGCCTCAGATTTTCCTGAGGCTGAAAAAAGCACTGAAAAAAGCCGGTAATAAACCGGCTTTTTTGTGCGCGTTTACTATTTTTTGGCGTAATTATCTGACTGAAAAATGCAATAAGCCCGGATTATTGCCCGCTGGCTTTTTTCAGATCAAAAGGTTCGGCAATATCGACTTCGACCACGGTACCGGCTTTTACATCGGCCAGCAGCCGAACGTCATCAAGCGCATCACCCCAGACATTGCAGGCGTTGGGCAGGCGGATTTCGCCGTGGCGCGAAATGGGGGTTGGCCCAAAGCCGATAACAATACTGCTGCCATCCGCCCAGAAAGCAATATCACCGGGTTGCACAATATTGACGGCATTATTTTCACAACTGACGCGCACCGGACAATCAAAAATGACTTCCTGTCCCCAGGTTTGTACGGTGGCGGTAAAAGGAACCGTTTTAAGAATGGCCTGTGCAGTCGGGGTGCGGCGCAATGCAATACGGATTTCGTGATTTTCAAAACGCATCGCCAGTATTGTCATAAAAACTCCCCGTCTGGTCAGTGAAAACAGCGACAGGAAATCCCCTGCAGCCGGGGGCTGGCAGGGGAATTTCATGTAGTAATCAGACTAGCAGAGTGGCATTTTGGCCGCGCTGTTTTTCTTGTTTTTCAGGCGACGGCCCGGCTGTCAATGATTGCCTTATTAATAGTAAACAGGATGGCATTGAGGCTGGCGGAAAGTGTGTCGCCATCCTGAGCGACAGCGGTGTAACGGCTGCCACGGATGCTGGCCTGTACAAATGCCATGGCGGTCGCATCGGAACCTTCGCTGATGGCCTGCTCATCAAACTGGACAATCTGTACCTCAATGCCGATCGCTTTGTGCATGGCATCGGCAAAAGCGCTGATGGCACCACTGCCATGGCCGTGAATCAGCATCAGCTGACTGCCATCATTAATAGATGCCTGCACATGATACTGGTTGCCTTGCTTGTCGATCTGGTAGCCGGCCAGTGAATAGCGGCCATCGTTGTTCATAAATTCGCTGCGGAATACGCGCAGTATGTGTTCCGGGCTGAGCTCACCTTCCTGTATTTCGGCCTGGCGCTGAATGGGCTGCGCCAGCTCGATCTGCATCCAGCGTGGCAGGGTGGCACCAATCTGCTGTTCGAGCAGGTAAGCCGCACCGCCTTTGCCTGACTGACTGTTTACCCTGATCACCGATTGGTAGTTGCGGCCCAGATCGCGCGGGTCGATGGGCAGATAAGCGACATCCCAGGGTTCATCATCCTGCTGCTTGCTCAGGCACTTACGGATGGCGTCCTGATGGCTGCCGGAAAACGCGGTGTACACCAGTTCGCCGATCCAGGGATGGCGCGGGTGAGTCTTGATATTGGTGCAGGTTTCTACGGTGGCGATGATGTCATCGGCCATGCTGATGTCCAGTTCAGGATCAATACCCTGGCTGTAGAGGTTCATAGCCATGGTCACAATGTCCATGTTCCCGGTGCGTTCGCCATTGCCGAGCAGGGTGCCTTCAATACGGTCAGCACCAGCGAGCATGGCCAGCTCCGCTGCCGCCACGCCGCAGCCACGGTCGTTGTGGGTATGAATGCTGATGATCAGGCTGTCGCGCTTGTTCACATGGTCGCAGAACCATTCGATCTGGTCAGCGAATACGTTGGGCATGCTGCTTTCGACGGTAGCCGGTAAATTGATGATGGCTTTTTTGCTGACGGTCGGCTGCCACACATCAATCACGGCGTTGCAGACGTCAACGGCAAAATCGACTTCCGTGGTGGAGAAGCTTTCCGGTGAGTACTGGAACACCCATTCTGTCTGCGGATAACGTCTGGCTTCGCTGGCGACTTTACGCGCACCGTTGACGGCGATGTCGATAATGCCCTGCTTATCGAGGTTAAACACGCGCTGACGCTGCACCGGTGAGGTGGAGTTGTACACGTGCACCACCGCGCGGCGCACACCGGCAAGTGCTTCATAGGTGCGTTCGATCAGTTCGTCCCGTGCCTGCACCAGTACCTGAATGGTGACATCTTCAGGAATCTGGTTGGCTTCGATCAGCCAGCGGACGAAGTCAAAATCCGGCTGTGAGGCAGCAGGGAAGCCGACTTCAATCTCTTTAAAACCCATGCGGACCAGCAAGGCCCACATTTGCTGTTTCTGGGCAACGGACATGGGTTCGATCAGCGCCTGGTTGCCATCACGCAGATCGACAGAGCACCACAGCGGAGCGCTGGTCAGAGTCTGGTCGGGCCAGCGGCGATCGCTTTTAGCGATAACCGTTGCCGGGCGGTATTTGCGATGGTTAAAGCGGGCGTTGGTCGGGGTATTCATATCCGGTCCTTGCTTATATTTTGAATAATCGGGTTACTTATTGCGCTTCTTCAGGTTTTAAAGCCCATTCGTATTTCGTTGTGGACTGCTTGTGGCAGGGGCCTTTTGGGTCTTGCCTGCTCAATCGCTTATGGCGCTTGATGCGGATGCGGTGTCTTGTGAACGCCGCTGCTCAGATGCTTCCGGTAAGGATGCGGATCTGGTTAGCAGTATGTGCACAGTATATGCGGCATTCTGGCGTGTATGATTGCAAAGTTGCTATTATTTGCGCATGAATTTGATAGAGTATTGCGTGTTTTTTTATTTAATTGGTTATTTGTGCCACAGGCTTCCTCCGGCGTGACATTGTCCCGGTCATTGGCAACCTGTATGAGCACGGCGGAGGTCGCTTTATGAACTCAGATGTACCCGATGGCATGCCCCGGCTGGATCGTATTGACCAGCGCATTCTCGAACTGCTGCAACAGGACGGCAGCCTGAGTAATCTGGAGCTGGCGGATAAAGTCGGCCTGTCGCCGTCGCCCTGTTCACGCCGGGTAAAAGCGCTGGAAGAAAGCGGCATGATTCAGGGCTACCGTGCTCACCTTGATGCCCGGCGTCTGGGGCTGGATCTGCTGGCGCTGATTTCGATCAGCATGGATCGCCACACACCGGAGCGCTTCGATAACTTCGAGGCGCAGGTTGCGGCCTGTCCGGAGGTGCTGGAGTGTTACCTGATTACCGGCCAGACTGCCGACTATGTGTTAAAGGTGATTGTGCGCGATATGAATGCCTATCAACACTTCCTGTTGGGTAAGCTGACCCGTATTGAGGGGGTCAGTGGTGTGCATTCCAGTTTCGTGATGCGTAAAGTCATCGACCGTACGGCGTTGCCTCTGGCTTCCCGCTGAACCGACGATTGCTGTTGTAAGGAGACGATGGTGTTAACTCAGATGGCATTGCCGCTGGCTCTGGCGATGATGATGCTGGTGATGGGGCTGAGTCTGCGTCCGGCGCACTTTCTGGCGGTGGCGCGTGAGCCAGCGCTGATTCTGCTCGGACTGACGCTGCAACTGTTGTTATTACCTGCACTGGCACTGCTGCTGGTCATGGTACTTTCTTTACCGTCCACGCTGGCCATTGGCCTGATTATTCTGGCGGCCTGCCCTGGCGGTGCGACCTCCAATATTATCAGCCACCTCAGCGGTGGGGATGCTTCGCTGTCGGTCACGCTGACGGCGGTAATCACCCTGCTGGCGCCACTGACACTGCCGTTGTGGGTCAACATTCAGCTGCAGTGGCTGAGTTTCGATCAGCTGGAGCTGCATTTACCCTGGCTGCCGACATTAATGCCTTTACTGGTGGTGACGGTATTGCCGCTGTTGCTGGGAATGGCTCTGGCGCAGGGTTTTCCGCAGCGCATATCACGCGCATTGCCCTGGTTGAACCGCTTGTCACTGTTGCTGTTTGTCGGGCTGGTGATGGCCATGGCGATTGCTAACCGTGAGCAACTGCCGCACGTATGGTCGCAGGCGACACTGGCCTGTCTGGGACTGTGTGTGTCAGCGATGCTGGTGACGGCGCTGGCTGGCCGCCTGCTGAATCTGGGGGAGCGCCGCTGCATCACGCTGGTGGTTGAAGTCGGCATTCAGAATGCCGGTACCGCGATGCTGATCAGCGCCACTATTCTGCAGCGTCCGGACCTGGCGCTGGTGGCACTGTTTTACGGCATTCTGATGAATATACCGGCGTTAATGCTGATTGGCCGGCGGATTTTGCGTCATCCGGCTGCCATCGTCATGCCGGTGGGCGGATCTTCGCTATAATAAGCGGAGCCTATTTTTACGCCGTATTGTCCCGGCGGCATTCACCTGAAGGTGTGTATTTTGACCAGTCGTCTGTCATCGATCGAAAGCAAGCTGACCTTTTATGTACTGATCTTCAGTATTGTTCTGGGTGTGTTATTCAGTGCCGTACAGATCGGTTTTGACTATACCGCCGAGAGCCGCCGCTACCATGAGCTGACGGCGCAGTTGCTGGAGCGGCAGAGTGGCCCGGCGGCCCTGACGCTGTATAACTACGACAGCAGCTCTATGCAAAGCATCCTCGACAGTCTGCTGATGAACCCGGCGGTGGTGGCCAGTGTGATTGTGGAAAACGAAACCGGCTTTGAGCAACGCTCAGGCCTGAGTAAACGCGAGCTGAGCGATACGGCCAACTCCTTTTACTACCGGGCTCATGAGGTGGCGTTGCTGGAGCCGGCGATCTACTCAAAAAATCCGCGCCTGATAGGTCATTTGACGGTCTGGTCCGATGAGCGCCTCACCCGTGAGGGCTTTGAGCGCCGTGCCGGTATTACCTTATTGCTGGATGTGCTGCGTAATATCGCGCTGGCGGGGGTGCTGATTATGGTTTTCCGTGCACGTCTGACCAGCCCGCTGAAGCGCCTGATGGAGCGCCTGATGGCCATCGATCCACGGCAGCCCATGACGGCAGCGCTGGTGGTTGAAGATCCGCTGCGTAACAGTGAACTGGATGATCTGGCGCATAAAATGAATGATGTCTTACGGGCCATGGAAGGCGAAATCAGCCAGCGTCAGCAGGCTGAAAACCGTATCCGGCAACTGAACGAACAACTGGAAGAAAAAGTAAAAGCCCGTACCAAAGCGTTGCATGACAGCAACAGTCAGCTGCAAAGCAGCCTGAATGAACTGCAGCGTACTCAGGATTTGTTGTTGCAGGCGCAGCGAATGGCGTCGCTTGGCCATCTGGCGGCCGGTATGGCGCATGAAATCAACAACCCCATTGCTGTGGTGTACTCCAATATCGCCACGCTGAGCGAATATCTGACCGAACTGATTGCCCTGGCTGACCAGTACCGCAACGCTGAAGACGGAATCGCCGATAAAGCGCTGGCGCAGGCTCTGATTCAGATGCGAACGGCGATTGATCTGGATTTTGTCCGTGATGATGCACCGGATCTGGTGCGCACCTCCAAGCAGAGTCTGGAGCGGGTCCGCAATATCGTCAGCGAACTGCGCACCTTTGCCATCAGTGAGAATCAGCAGAAAGAAACCGCTTCACTGGATGAACTGATGCAACAGGCTCTGACCGAGCAGAAGATTGGTCAGCGTGACGATCTGCGTGTCTACCGTCACTTACAGCAATTGCCCCGTGTTCCCTGTATTCCTGAACAGGTGCGCCTGGTGTTCAACAATATCCTGCACAACGCTGCCGATGCCATGCCTCAGGGCGGCACGATAGAAATTGCCGGAGACCAGCAGGATGATTGGGTCGCGGTGATGGTCAAAGACTCTGGCACCGGAATGAATGCTGAAGACCTGAGTTGTGCGATTAATCCGTTTTTTACCCGTAAAGAAATTGGTCAGGGCACTGGCCTTGGCCTGACGGTGGCCTATAACGTAATGGTCAATCACGGTGGTGAGTTGTTAATCGACAGCGCTCCGGGCAAAGGCACCGTGGTGACTTTGCGTTTCCCGCGTCAGTAATTCTTTTCCGGCTCTTCTCCGGCGCTTTCTAATCGGATGCCTCTGCAGTGCGCAGAGGCTCATCCATGCTGACCAGCTCCTTTAATAACTCCCGTAGCCAGCGGTGCGCCTGATCGCGCTCGCGGCTCTGGTGCCAGATCAGTTGTAACGCAACCGCCGGGCAGGCAAAAGGTAATGGCGCCATTTGCAATTGCTGCTGCCATGGGCTGTGCTGCACCAGCCGTTGTGGCACGACGGCTATCAGGTCGGTGCTGGCGACCACCGGCGGAACCGACACAAAGCTGCTGACCCAAAGCTGTACCTTGCGCGGCAGGTCTTTATGTCCCAGTAATTGCTCAATCGGCGTGCCCTGACGGTTGCGCGGTGACAGGCTGACATGGTGCAGGCGGATAAAGTCGCTGTAGCTGAGATCGGGGCGGAACTGCGGATGGTTACGGGCGGCAATCACCACCAGAGACTCCTGCAACAGCGGTGCATGGCACAGCCCCGGCTGCGGCTGATCAACATAATCAATGGCCAGATCAAGACGGCCATCCTGCAGACGCTGGACGATATCCGGACTCTGATCGGTTTCAATCTGCAGCGCCACCCCCGGTGCCCGCTGCCGCAGCGCCTGCATTAACCAGGGGGCGGCCAGATATTCCACCGCACCGTTGGCGCATAAGCGGAAATGCCGCTGGCTGGTGGCTGCCTCAAAGCTTTGCTGGTCGGCCCAGCCCTGTTCAATCAGTTCCAGCCCGTCACGGACTTTGGCATACAGCTGTACAGCGCGCGGTGTGGGTTTCAGGCCGCTGGCGGTACGTACAAATACATCGTCCCCCAGTTGCAGACGCAGACGTTTCAGAGCGTTACTGACCGCTGGCTGGCTAAGATGCAGGCGTTCAGCGGCACGGCTGAGATGCTGCTCTTCCATTAACGCGGCAAACAGCGGCAGCAGGTTGAGATCAAGGGAACGCAGACTCATGGCATTGTTCTCGCATTATTCAGAAGCGTGATAATACATTTTTTAATTATTGATTGGTCTTTGTTTGCCGCCGGGCGCTAGAGTGTTCGTGGCATCACAATAACAACAACAGGAGATGTATATGGCCTTTGATCATCTGGCCTTCCGTCGCCGTTACCGGGCTTCGATTGCGCGTTTTTATTCCGGTGGCCTGCATGCGCTGGTGGTCGCAACAACGGGATTGTGTGTGATTATTTACAGCCTCGGTCAGGTAGAGCAGGGCACGGTGGCGGAATGGCTGCTACTGCCGCTGACCATGGTGCTGGTGAATTTCGGTGAATACGCCACTCACCGCTGGCTCGGGCACCGCAAAACCCGCATTGGCCGGTTATTTTATTCACGCCATACCGGTGACCATCACAGCTTTTTTATTGATTCGGCCATGCCCTTCGAAAGCGTGCGCGACTGGCGAGTGGTGCTGTTTCCGGCCTGGCTGATTTATGTGTTTTTAGTGTTTCTGATTATTCCCGGTGCGTTGTTTCTGCACTGGTTATGGTCGGCTAACGCGGGCTGGTTGTATGCCGCCGGGGCGCTGTGTGGGTACCTGTTCTATGAGGTGATGCACTTCAGTTACCACCTGCCGGCGGGCAGTTTTGTTGAGCGCACGCCGGTCTGGTGGCGGCTGCGGCATCTGCATCGGTTGCATCACGAGCGCGAGCGCATGGCGCAGTGCAACTTCAACATCACCCTGCCGGTATTTGATTGGCTGCTGGGCACGCTGTACTGGCGCGCTCCGGCAGACGATGGGGAGAATCGTTCATGAGCCGCCGGTTATTCGTCCTCGCCGCTGTGCTTGGGGGGCTGTACATCCTGCTGTGGCCGCTGCATCCGTATCCGTTCAGTTATGCGCTTAAAGCCAGTCCGGTAGTGCTGCTGGCGGTTGTCGCCTGGTGGCAGTGTAAGCACGGTCACCTCGGTCTGCGTGCGGCCTGGCTGTACGCGCTGGCGATGCTGACCTCCGCTGCCGGGGATGTGTTTCTCGACGTTGACCGCAGCCTGTTTTTGACGCAGGCACTGGCGGCATTTTTACTGGCGCAGCTGAGTTATATCGCGCTGCTGTGGCCGGTGCGCCAGAGCCGTCGCGGGGATGTTTTCAGGGCCGGGATGCCGGCGCTGTTTGCCGTTGTTCTGCTGTGGCAGTTTTATCCCAATACCGGTGCGTTGTGGTGGCCGGTGCTGGTTTATGTGTTGTGCCTGTGGGGCATGGCGGTGCTGGCGTGGCGCAGTGCCAATCGCTGGGTCGCTGCCGGTGGCATGCTGTTCATGCTGGCCGACAGCCTGATTGGCGTAAACCGTTTCTGGCTGCCGTTTGAGCATTCCACGCCGGTGATTGTCAGTCTCTATATCAGCGCCCAGCTTCTGCTCGGCTATGGTCTGTTGCTGGCGACGGATTCCCCCCTGCTGAAAGCGGCAACAGACGGGCAGAAAAGCACGGCGGAATCCGCCCCGGCGAGCGGAAATCGGTGATTGCGTCAGGGCGGTGGATGGTTTAGTTTGCCGCTTCTTTACGGTCATTATTGGCTGGGGCCTGCTTAATCAGTTGAACAGGCTCTGGTTCTGTCAGCAGTGTGAGTGTTCCCATGGCGAAAAAATCCTCTTCCGGTGGTCTGGTGTATTCAACCGAGTTTGGCCGGGCCTGTCCTGAGTGTCGTGAACCTCAGGATCGGTGCCGTTGCGGCGAACCTGAGTTACCGGCCGGAGACGGTATCGTACGTGTCAGCCGCGAGAGCAAAGGCCGTGGCGGCAAAGTGGTGACCCTGGTCAGCGGTGTGCCTTTGCTGGGGGCTGAACTGAAGACGCTGGCGAAAGAGCTGAAGCAGAAATGCGGCGTTGGCGGGGCGTTAAAGGACGGCCTGATTGAGATTCAGGGCGATCAGCGTGATCTGCTGGTCAGTGAGCTGAGCAAACGCGGCTTCACGGTAAAAAAGGCCGGTGGCTGAATTGCAGACGTCTTCTCCTGTGGCTGAACCCCATGCAACGGCATCACGCGCCCTGATTGTTTACGCTCATCCCCTGCATCACCATTCGTATGGTAACCACGAGTTGCTGGCGGCCGTGCGTGGACTGGAGCAGGTCACGGTGCATGATCTGTACGAAGAGTACCCGGATTTTCATATCAACGTGGCGCGTGAGCAGGCGTTGCTGCTGTCGCACGATCTGATTATTTTTCAGTTTCCGCTGTACTGGTACAGCGCCCCGGCCCTGCTGAAAGAATGGCAGGACCGGGTGTTCGACTCCGGCTTTGCTTATGGCCAGAACGAGCAGCAGGAACAGCAGTCTCAGGCGCTGGCGGGTAAGGCGTTGTGGCTGGTTATTACGGCTGGCGGGCCGGTGAATTCATTCCGCGCACAAGGCATTAATCGCCGTCCGCTGAGCGAGTATCTGCGGCCCTTTGAGCAGAGTGCCGGACTGTGTGATATGGGCTATCTGGAGCCGTTTGCGGTATACCGCATCCGCAAGCTGAGCAAACCTTATCTGCAGGAGCGTGCCGAAGAATACCGTGCCGCGCTGTTGCAGCATCTGCGTGATCTGGATGCTTCCCGTCCTCATCCTCAGGAGAACGCCAATGCATGACAGCGGCCTGATGCAGCAGGCTTTTGTGTTCCTGTTGTCGGCGGTGGTGGCGGTGCCGCTGGCCAAGCGTCTTGGTCTGGGCTCGGTACTGGGCTATCTCTGTGCCGGTGCGGTGATCGGCCCCTTTGCACTGGAGTTGATCGGTAACGACGTTCAGGGTGTTATGGCGTTTGCCGAATTCGGCGTGGTGATGATGCTGTTTCTGGTTGGCCTGGAGCTTGAGCCTTCCCTGTTATGGCGTATGCGCGTGCCGATATTAGGGCTCGGCGGCCTGCAGGTGGTGGTCACCAGTGTGCTGATTCTGCTGGTCGGTGTGCAGCTGGGTTTTCCCTGGCAGCAGAGTCTGGCGGTGGGCATGATTCTGGCGATGTCATCAACGGCTATCGTATTGCAGACCCTGAATGAAAAATCGCTGCTGAAAACCGAAGCCGGGCAATCGGCCTTTGCCGTACTGCTGTTTCAGGATATTGCCGTGATTCCGATGCTGGCCATTCTGCCGCTGCTGGCACTGGACAGCCCGCTGGTCGCTTCGGATTCGCACACCGGTTTGTCCGGCTGGCAGAAAACCCTGCTGGTACTGGCGGTGGTGGCCTCCATTGTGTTGGTTGGCCGCTGGGTCAGCCGCCATCTGTTCCGTATTATTGCCAATACCCGCATGCGCGAAACCTTTACCGCCACCGCCCTGGCGTTGGTGGTCGGTATTGCGTTGCTGATGGAGCTGGTCGGCCTGTCGCCGGCACTGGGCACCTTCGTTGCGGGTGTGGTATTGGCCAACAGTGAATACCGCCACGAACTGGAAGCGGAGATTGAGCCGTTTAAAGGATTGCTGCTGGCGCTGTTCTTTATTTCCGTCGGTGCCAGCATCGACTTCGCCTTGCTGGCGGCCAAACCCTGGCTGGTACTGGAGCTGGTGCTGGGGCTGATCATCATCAAAATGCTGGTGCTGATTGTACTGGCGCGGCTGTTTGGCCTGTCAGCGCAGAGCAACGGTATCTTCACCTTTGCCCTCGCTCAGGGCGGAGAATTCGCCTTTGTATTGTTCACCTTTGCGGGCAATAACCAGATTTTACCGGCGTCCATGATTGAGCCGCTGGTTCTGGTTGTGGCGCTGAGTATGGCCGCCACACCGCTGCTGATTATCCTCAACGAACGCCTGATTCTGCCGCGTTTGTCGGGCAATAACAGCACCCGCCCGCATGACCAGATCGAATCGGAAGAGGCGCGCGCCATCGTCGTCGGCTTTGGTCGTTTCGGCCAGATTGTTGGCCGTCTGCTGCGTATGAACGGCTTTGCCATTACGGTTCTTGAGCACGACGCGACTCAGGTCGATACCGTACGGCGCTTCGGTCATAAAGTGTTTTACGGTGATGCTGCGCGCCTCGATCTGCTTGAGGCAGCGGGACTGGCCGACGCCGAACTGCTGGTCGTTGCCATCGATGACCACGAACGCTGTCTGCAGATTATTGACGTGGTGCGCCGCCATTATCCGCAACTGCGCATTATTGCCCGTGCCCGTGCCCGTCGTCAGGCGGCGGAATTACTGCGTGCCGGGGCCGATCATGTGGAACGCGAAACCTTCAATTCGGCACTGGCCTTAGGGCGCGAAGCACTGCGTTCGCTTGGTTTCCGGGCTTATCAGGCCCATCGGGCGGCGGAGCTGTTCCGCCATCATGACGAGCTGAATGTCCGCTCGCTCGGAGAAGTGCTGGATGACGAATCGGCCTTTATGAACCGCGCCCGTCAGCATGCGCTGGATCTGGAACAGGTGCTGAAAAACGATCAGAAGGTCAGTGCGCAAAGCGGTGATCAGGCCTGGGACCGGGATTAACCTGTTTCTCAGGCCTGCATGTCAGAGGGTCGGGCGTGGTACGGGAACGGTTGCAGCAGGCGCTTACAGCGTTTGTAAATGCTCGCTCAGCTGCGCCCGGATAGGTTCGGGAATCGTCACCGACTGCTTAGCCTTATGATCAAAATGCACCATCACCGCCGAGCCACGTGCTCCCATTCGGCCTTCCTGCCAGGCCTCGTGGGCAATCACCATTGAGCTGTTGCCGAGCCTGGTAATGTACGTGCGGATTTCCACTTCTTTGCCGTAAAACAGCTCACCAACAAATTCGACCTCGATTTTGGCGATGATCAGATGCCAGTTGTTGATGTCCAGATCCGGAGTAAACAACCGGAACAGCGGCGTGCGGGCGTCTTCAAACCAGACCGGTAAAACCGTGTTATTGATATGACCCAGAGCATCGGTTTCAACAAAGCGTGGGCTCACATGATGCGTCCACATATAACTCACTCCGTTATTATTTGGCGTTCAGTGTACTGAAATATACCGGTGAAAGGAAAACTCCGGGCGCACGGGCATAAAACGGCGAGGTTACAGACGATCGGGGTATCGGTACTGGCCTGTCCGGAAACTCTGTCATAAATCTGTACGGAAAATGTCACACAGGTTGCGTAAACCATAGTCAGCAGCGGTAGCTTATGGCCACAGAGAATTTTGATTATGGAAGATGTTCAGCTCTTTCTGGAAAGAGGTGGTGATGTCGTTTATCCCATCATGCTGGTTGTTTTTTTAAGTTGGGCTGTTTTATTCAATAAAACGCTTTATCTGTTGTTTGTATATCCGGTCCGGAGCAGGGCCGCTGTGCACGAATGGCGCTTGCGCACTGAACATAATTCCTGGGCTGCGCAGCATATCCGGGCGGATTTACTGGCGTCCCTGAAAATGGGGCTCACCTCCGGCTTTTCCACCATCCGTATGTTTATCAGCATCTGCCCGCTGCTGGGTTTGCTGGGCACCGTGACCGGCATGATTGAAGTGTTTGATGTGATGGTTCAGTTAGGAGCCGGTAGCCCGAAAGCCATGGCGTCGGGAATTTCAAAAGCCATTTTATCGACCGTTGCCGGAATGGTCGGGGCTATTTCCGGTTTGTTGGCAATTACCGTACTCAGCCGCATCTGTGAACGGAATCTGCGTCGTCTTGAAGAGGCTCTGAGTATCTGAGCGTCTGCGGATAGGCTATTATCCGTGCTTTTAAATCAGGCCCTTGATCACTGCCAACAGGTTTGGGCTGGAGTTTATTGGTGCAGAATCCGTTAATTCACAGCGACGAACAGGGCATGCAACTGGCACTGGCCGAAGCTCAGCACGCCTACGATGCCGGTGAGGTACCGGTGGGGGCCGTGGTGGTGCTGAACGGCGAAGTCATCGGCCGCGGTTTTAATCAGCCCATTACCAGTCTCGATCCCAGCGCGCACGCTGAGATGGTCGCTATCCGCAATGCAGCGAAATCAATCGGTAATTATCGCCTGCCGGGAGCCACGCTCTATGTCACGGTTGAACCCTGTACCATGTGCACCGGTTTATTAATTCACAGCCGCATTGCGCGGCTGGTATACGGTGCTGCCGAGCCGAAAGCCGGGGCCATTGAAAGTGCGCTGCAGTTACCCGCACAGCCTTTTTATAATCATGTGATGGACATTGAGGGTGGGGTGCTTGCCGAGCAATGCTCCGCTATGATGTCATCTTTCTTTGCCATGCGCCGCGAAGCAAAAAAGCGTCTGAAGCAGGCGGTGCCTCCGGCGGCAGATTCATCATCCGGGCAAAAAAATACTACAAAGTAAGACCAATAATAATAAAAAAACGATCAGCCATTTCTGCTCACGACGACTCACAGCAATTTATAACCACAAAAAATGATTAAAAACGCTTACCGGGAATACGTTTATGCCTGTTTTACGTACTGTGCTTCTGGCACTGCTGTCGCTGCAATTACTGGCCTGCGCCAAACTGCAGGACGCCATCTTTGAAACCGGCCTGAAAGCCGAGCGCGCCATGTCAGCGCTTAACCGCCATGAGCTGGATGTGGCGGGCCACCATTGGGTCTATCTCGATTCGGAAACCGCCGGTGCGCCGGTGCTGCTGATGCTGCATGGCTTTGCCGTTGATAAAGACAACTGGCTGCGCTTTGCCCGCCATTTTAAAGATTACCGGGTGATCGCACCGGATTTGCCCGGCCACGGTGAAAGCTCTTATAACCCTCAGCTGACCTATGATTTTGCCGCTCAGGCAGGCTGGCTGGCGGAGTTTGTTGACGCGCTCAAACTGACTCAGCCTGTGCATGTGCTGGGCAATTCCATGGGTGGTGGTATTGCGCTGCTGTACAGTGCCGCGCATCCGCAGCGGGTGGCTTCCATTACGCTGATGGATGCTGCCGGGGTGTATCCGCCGCAACTGAGCGAGTTCCAGCAGATTATTGATAACGGCGGTCGTAATCCGCTGGTGGTTGAAAGCATGGAAGACTATGACGCCCTGCGTGACTTTGCCATGGTGCAGCAGCCATTCCTGCCGTGGCCCGCGCCGGATGTTCTGGCGCGCCGGGCGCTGGCTCGCAATGCCATCAATACCGATATTTTTACTGATATTCATGCGGTGGCTGAAGCTGCCCGTCACAACGACGATAACCTGCGTCTGCTGGAACAGATTCAGCAACCGGTACTGATTCTCTGGGGCGAGCAGGACCGGGTGCTGGATGTCAGTTCGGTGGGGGTGTTTGAACGGCATCTGGCGCACAGCCAGAGCCATATTTTTGCCGGTGTCGGCCATGCACCGATGCTGGAAGTTGCGGATGACAGTGCAGAGGTGGTGCGGGCCTTCCTGCAGGCACTGCCGCCTCAGCAACCACTCCTGCCAGCGTCACAGACGGCTCAGAACGGAGAATAAAAAAAGCGGATAAACACTTATCCGCGAAACTCACTATTGCTATAGGAGTGGAGGAATTACGGTAATCATGGATGACGATAACTGCAGAGCATTATCGTCATCACTGAAGGCCGGGCTCTGCTCTTCGTTCCAGACCAGTACATCGTAGTAACGACGGATGTTCTGAACGTAATCAACCGGCTCCTGACCACGGGCAAAACCGTGGCGCGTATTGCGGTAATAACGCTTCTGACTCAGCAGTGGCAGGCTTTCTTTAACGTCCAGCCATAAATTCGGATTGCCGCCCATCTGTTCGGTGATTTTCCGTGCATCGGTCAGGTGACCAAACCCCACATTGTAAGCGGCCAGAGCCAGCCAGGTGCGGTCCGGTTCCTGAACATCGCTGCCGAGACGCTCGCGCAGCTTGGCCAGATAGCGGCTGCCGCCATGAATGCTTTGTTTGGGATCAAGGCGGTTTTTCACACCCAGCTCGCGGGCGGTGTTGCGGGTCAGCATCATCAGGCCGCGCACACCGGTAAAGCTCTTGGCGGTCGGATTCCAGTGGCTTTCCTGGTAGCCCACGGCGGCAAGCAGACGCCAGTCAAAGCCATGGTCAGCCCCGGCCTGAACAAAATGCGGTTTATAGGTATCCAGCTTGCGGCTGGTCTGGCGCAGAAAGCGCTTGGCACCGACATAATCGAGCTTATCCAGATGGCCGTAAAAGCGTTCTTCAAGACCGGCCAGCAACCCGGCATTATTTTTGTCGCCGAGAAAATCATTAACAGCCTGATACAGGCTGTCGTCGCGGCTGTGGGGGAACGCCCAGGCAATGTTCTGCGGTTCGCTGACATCAAAGCCAATCGCCAGATTCGGGAAATAAGCCTGCAATACATTGAACTCGTTGGAATCAACGATGGTGAAATCAATATTGCCGCTGGCAACCATTTGCAGCATGTCGGTCACTTCCAGATCCGGGGTTTCACTCCAGGTGAGTTCCGGAAACTGGCTGTGTTGCAGAGTGCGCAAGCGTTCGGCGTGGCTGGAGCCTGAGGCCACCACCAGCTGACCGCGTGCCAGATCAGCCATTTCACGCGGACGCAGGGTGCCGCGGCGGTACACCACCTGCTCGGTGACGTTCATATAAGGCTGGGTAAAGCGGAACCAGCGTTCCCGTTCTGCGGTATGGGTGAGACCGGCGGCCGCGAAGGCCGCCTTTCCTGTCTCTAGGGTGCTGAAAATGTCATTCAGGTTGTCGGCCACCACCACCGTCAGGGCAACGCCCAGGTGGTCGGCAACGGCGCGCGCCAGTTCGAACTCGTAGCCGGTCGGGCCGCTGCGGTCTTCATAAAAGCTGGTCGGGCTGTTGCGCGTCACCATGACAATCTCGCCATGCATCCGAACCTGTTCAAGGTTATTCGGGCGCACGCTGCCCGTCAGTGCGGTTAAGCACAGGGCCGCCATTGCGAGCGTTGTAGTAAGACGAATTATGCCACGAAGCATGCAAAATTACCGTATTTGTGCACTGTTGTGGTGCATTTTTTGAGATCTGGCGTCATTGTAGCGCGTGGATCGCTTAAAAAACAACCGATGCTCAGCCGATGTTTGCAGAATGATGACTATTCCGTGTCGTTATGATGATCTAAGCCGTTGAAACGCATCTGTTTTTTCTGTAAGTCTCAGGCATTCGGGTTGGTCAGAAACGCACTGTTGCAGATTCAGCAACGATCCACACGCTTCGGTTGGTCTGTCGGTCGCAGGTTAATCAGGGCAACGCACGCGGGCCTTGCGGTGGCGGCAGGCGCGCGGAAAACCGCACAAATCTGGTGTGAACAGGCACTCTCCGGTATCATTCGCGCTCATTTTGACCCACCTCCTTACGTTGGAGTTTTCCCCCGATGCTCGAGCTGCGTGGCGCACCGGCGCTTTCCGAATTCCGTCAGAACAAAGTCCTGAACAAACTGCAGCAAGTGCTGCCACAGGTCAGCGGCGTGTATGCCGAATTTATGCACTTTGCTGAGCTGCACGACGCTCTGGCTGATCACGAGCTGGCGGTACTGCAGCGCATTCTGCACTACGGCCCTAAAGCTGAGGTGAAAGACGGTCAGGGTGAACTCTTTCTGGTGGTGCCGCGTTTCGGCACCATTTCGCCGTGGTCTTCCAAAGCCACCGACATCGCCCACAACTGCGGCCTGAACAAGGTACAGCGTCTGGAGCGTGGTATTGCTTACTATGTTGAGGGCATCAGTGCCGCTGACCGTGCGGTTGCAGCAGCGGTGTTGCATGACCGTATGGTTGAAGTGGTGCTTGAGAACAGCGCGGCAGCGGCAGGTCTGTTTTCTCACGCCGAGCCTGCGCCGCTGAGCACGGTGGATATTCTGGCCGGTGGCCGTGACGCGCTGATCGAAGCCGATAAGAACCTGGGTCTGGCACTGGCCGATGACGAAGTGGATTATCTGCTCACCAACTATCAGGCGCTGGGCCGCAACCCGACCGACGTAGAGCTGATGATGTTCGCCCAGGCGAACTCTGAACATTGCCGCCACAAAATCTTTAACGCCACCTGGACGCTGGATGGCGAGGATCAGGATAAGTCCCTGTTCCAGATGATCAAAAACACCTACGAGTGCTACAACGAAAATATTCTCTCGGCTTATAAAGACAACGCCTCGGTGATTGTTGGCCATAAAGCCGGTCGTTTCTTCCCGAATCCTGACAGCCGTGCCTACACCTATCATCAGGAAGATATGCACATCCTGATGAAGGTCGAAACCCACAACCACCCGACCGCCATTGCACCGCACTCCGGTGCGGCTACCGGTTCCGGTGGTGAGATCCGTGATGAAGGCGCGACTGGCCGTGGTTCCAAGCCAAAAGCCGGTTTAACCGGTTTTACCGTATCCGACCTTAAAATTCCGGGCTTCGAGCAGCCATGGGAAAGCCAGTACGGCAAGCCAGACCGCATTGTTTCGGCCCTCGACATTATGATTGACGGCCCGCTGGGCGGCGCTGCCTTTAACAACGAATTCGGCCGTCCGAACCTGTGCGGTTACTTCCGTACCTTCGAACTGCAGCACGACGGTGAAGTCCGTGGTTACCACAAGCCCATCATGATTGCCGGTGGTTACGGCAACATCCGTGGCGAACACGTACAGAAGGGCGACATCCCGGTGGGCGCCAGCCTGATCGTACTGGGTGGCCCGGCCATGCAGATTGGTCTGGGTGGTGGTGCAGCGTCTTCTATGGCCTCTGGCCAGTCGAATGCCGACCTCGACTTTGCTTCTGTACAGCGTGAAAACCCGGAAATGGAACGCCGCTGTCAGGAAGTGATCGACCGCTGCTGGCAGCTGGGCGATAAAAACCCGATTGCCTTTATTCACGACGTCGGCGCGGGCGGTATTTCCAACGCCTTCCCGGAACTGGTGAACGACGGTGGCCGTGGCGGCAAATTTGAACTGCGCAACGTGCCGAACGACGAGCCGGGCATGAGCCCGCTGGCGATCTGGTCGAACGAATCCCAGGAGCGTTATGTACTGGCAGTGGCGCAGGAAGATATGGCCGCGTTTGATGCCATCTGTGCCCGTGAGCGTGCGCCTTATGCCGTCGTGGGGTACGCCACCGAAGAACCGCATTTAACCGTTACCGACAGCCACTTCGGCAATAAGCCGGTTGATCTGCCGTTGCAGGTACTGCTCGGCAAGCCACCGCGTATGCACCGCGAAGCGCGCCGCCGCAATACCGCAGGCGATGCCTTTAATGGTGCTGATGTCGATTTGGCCGATGCCGCTGAGCGCGTACTCAAGCTGCCAACCGTGGCGAGCAAATCGTTTCTGATCACCATTGGCGACCGTTCTATTACCGGTACTGTGGCGCGTGATCAGTTTGTTGGCCCATGGCAGGTGCCGGTGGCTGACGTTGCCGTAACCACCTCTTCTTATGACACCTACGCCGGCGAAGCCATGGCGATGGGTGAGCGCACGCCGGTGGCCTTACTGGATGCTCCGGCTTCCGGTCGTCTGGCGGTGGCCGAAGCCATCACCAACCTCGCAGCGGCACCGATTGCCAAACTGGCTGACATTAAACTGTCGGCTAACTGGATGTGCGCGGCAGGCCACGACGGTGAAGACGAAAAACTCTACGCCACGGTAAAAGCCGTGGGTATGGAACTCTGCCCTGAGCTGCAGGTGACCATTCCGGTGGGTAAAGACTCGATGTCGATGAAAACCCGCTGGAACGATGCCGGTACGGATAAAGCCGTTACCTCGCCGATGTCGCTGATTATTACCGGCTTTGCTCCGGTCACCGATGCCCGAGGTGTGCTGACACCGCAGCTGAAACTGGATCAGGGTGAAACAGACCTGATTCTGGTTGACCTTGGCCGTGGCCAGAACCGTATCGGTGCTTCCTGTTTTGCTCAGGTATACGGCAAAGTGGCTGATGTACCGGCCGACCTCGACGACGCCGAAGACCTGAAAGCCTTCTTCGCCGTGGTGCAGGGCTTAAACAGCGACAATAAACTGCTGGCCTACCACGACCGTGCCGACGGTGGTCTGTTCGCCACACTGACCGAAATGGCCTTTGCGGCGCATTGCGGTGTGGATATTTCCATGGACCTGCTGGCCGAGGACGAAGCCGGTCTGGCCGCTGCCCTGTTCGCCGAAGAACTGGGGGCCGTGCTGCAGGTTCGCCGCGACGATCTGGAAGAAGTGCTGACCCAGTTTGAAGCCGCCGGTCTGGGCGATTGCACCGCCGTGATCGGTAAGCCGAACTTCGACGACCAGATTACCTTCAGCTTCCAGGACGAAGAATTCCTCAGCGAAAGCCGTGTGACCTGGCAGCGCCTGTGGAGCCAGACCAGCTACGAAATGCAGGCGCTGCGTGACAACGCCGACTGCGCCAAGCAGGAATTCGACGCCCTGCTGGACGCTGAAAACCCGGGCCTGCACGCTGAACTGACCTTTGATATTAACGACGATATCACCGCAGACTTACCGGCTTCCGGTTCTGAAAACAGCCCGAAAGTCGCGATTCTGCGTGAGCAGGGTGTGAACGGTCAGATCGAAATGGCCGCCGCCTTTGACCGCGCCGGCTTCACCTCCATCGACGTACATATGAGCGACATTCTGTCGGGCAGCGTTACTCTGGAAGGCTTCCGTGGCTTAGTCGCCTGTGGTGGCTTCTCCTACGGTGACGTACTGGGCGCCGGTGAAGGCTGGGCCAAGTCCATCCTGTTTAACGACCAGGCGCGCAGCCAGTTTGAAGCCTTCTTCAAGCGTGAAGACACCTTTGCGCTGGGCGTGTGTAACGGTTGTCAGATGCTGTCAAACCTGCACGAACTCATTCCGGGCGCCGAACACTGGCCACACTTTGTACGCAACATGAGCGAACAGTTTGAAGCCCGTGTTGCCATGGTCGAAGTGCAGGAATCTGATTCCCTGTTCTTTGCCGGAATGGCCGGATCACGTATGCCGATTGCCATCGCCCACGGCGAAGGCCGCGCCGAATTTGCCGACGACAACGCCATGGACGA
Source organism: Saccharospirillaceae bacterium (assembly GCA_021208685.1). Lineage (GTDB taxonomy): Bacteria > Pseudomonadota > Gammaproteobacteria > Pseudomonadales > Oceanobacteraceae > Venatoribacter. Next base: position 52,144 of record JAJOJJ010000031.1, on the reverse strand, counting down.
ACTGGCTGGCCAGATCGCCCTGCGTTACGTCGATAACTACGGCAACGTCACCGAACAATACCCGGCCAACCCGAACGGCTCGCCACAGGGTATTACCGGCCTGACCGCCAACGACGGCCGTGTGACCATCATGATGCCGCACCCTGAGCGGGTATTCCGCGCCATCCAGAACTCATACATTCCGGGTGAGTGGGATGAAGACGGTGCCTGGATGCGGATGTTCCGCAATGCACGTATCTGGTGTGAAGAGAACTAAGGAGTAAGCCAAAGCTGGCTCACTCGATCTGGCGTTGTTAAATGTGACCTCAAAATGCTCACTGGCAACGCCAGAACGCCGCAGGCGGCCCGAAGGGTGAGTGAAGCGAATCTTTACGACTTGTAAACTGCGCTTTTTCGGTCACATTTGCCTAGCCAGCTCATCGCCGCCGACGCTTTGGCAGTACTCCTTTCCTGAAAACTAACTGGTTAACGTTTTCAGGTGAGTGCTTTGCATCGTAGGGTGGGCACTGCCCACCAAATAGCCTGCAAACAAAGCCGCTGCTCAGCAATGAGTAGCGGCTATTTTGTGGACGATCGCAAAACTTTGAAGGTAAGGATGTACAGATACATACAGTGTATTTCCGGCTTTTCACGAAATCTGGCACGCTTTACACTCGTGCTTGCTCGTTTTGCAAGAGGGTAGTAATTTAAACATCAAATAAATCAATAACTTGCGATCAGGCTTACAAGTCGGGTGTAAAACTAGCTGCACAGAAAACCGGAATTAACGGGCGTGCGCGTTTTTCTGGAAGGGATTTTTGAGTTATGGACGATTTCTCAGTTTGGTCAATGAGTTATGCGGGGTTTCTCGAAAGAGTCACCTGGGATAAATGCGCATGCACACTAATATACTGTTAGCTGCACAATGGAGTAAATTTTGACATCTTTAGAAATCATATCAGTAACTAAAGATATTATTCTTATCTTCGCTGCAATTGCCACTGCGCACGTTGCAATTAATGGATTGCAAAGCTGGAGCCGTGAATTAAAAGGAAAAGCTGACTTTGAAGTAGCAAGGAATCTAATTCGCTCTGCATATAAACTTAGAGACGAGCTTAGATACTGTCGCTCACCTTGGGTTACTATGGATGAATTTCCAGAAGATTACGACTCAAACAATAAAACACCAGAGATTGAGGCCAAAGCTTACGCCTTCATTTATTCTAACCGTTGGAAACCAGTCGCCACAGCGCTACAAAATTTTGAAACTCAAGCGCTTGAAGCCGAGGCTTTGTGGGGATCAGAGTTTAAGCCAAAAACTGATGAGTTACGTCAATGTGCAAGAAATCTCCAAGTTGCGCTTGAGGCCGATATTTCAAACAAGGCGAGTGGCGGAGAAAACTTCAGATGCGATCCTGAATTTGGGAAAACCATAAAGTCTGAGATATGGGCAACTCATGATGATAAGAATGATTTAACTCTAAAAATTAGCCATGCAATAAATGAGATCGAAAAAAATATTCGGCCACACTTCAGGCGCAGCTAACAAGTCGCTCACTGATCTTTCCGCGCTTTAACGGATACCAAAGTCAAACTAGCCGACTAATAGGACACCCACCCCAAGACTCTCTGACTTGAAGGCTGAATTTCAGTCTTCGTAGCAAGCGTTCACTAACAGGAATCCATGATAAGAATTTAGTATCGCAATGGGTGTCTGGTTTTTACTGGCAGCACTTCCACTCTGATTTTCTCTGCCTTCTTCTCTCATCCTGCTGCTTTTCAGCGACCATGACGGCTGACTGATAATCAGGCCTTCGGCGGTCGTAATGCTTAACAGCACTTCTACGGCAGCGGCGCGTTTGCCATCGACGGTGGCTGTGATAAGGTAGATTTCCGAATAGATGCTGTTTGTCTGTGGCAATAAGATGAGCAGCAGTTTTTAGAGTCCACATCGTGAATCAGAAGATGGAATTTCATAAGACGTTGACAGCTGACGAAGCACAATCCCTTTATAAAAATGATAAAAGCTTTCGGAGAAAGGCTTACTTTAAATGGTGGGTTAAGCATATTGCAGCCATCGCTATACTTGTTTCTCTCTTTTTGGCGGGTTTGTTTGTTGGTCAAATACTGAGCGATCACTATAACCACATTATTTGGGTGGCTATCCCGCCGCTATCACTCTGCATCGCCTTATATGCAAGCTACAAAATTGCCAATCCTTTTATATGCAGTGCGTGCGGTAGCGATTCGGTTCAGATAGGGCAGTTTACAATTTATTGCCGTCATTGCGGCATGTCATATCTTTTCTCATGTCTGGCTAAGAAAATGTATAGAAAGGAAGTGAAAAGAAAGGAAGCCTGGAAAAAACTTGAAGAAAGGAAAAAGCCAGTAACTCAATTAGCAATAACTGAGTGGGAGTCTTTCTTTAGTGTTGCAATGCCCGAAGAGCTGAAAGACCTTCTATTGCAGGAGAATGGAATTACAGCACCTATTATCAATAGCTCAGATATTATAATGTTATTCAGTGCAGAGATGGCCTTGGCGATGTATGACGCACATAAATTTCGGGAGTATTGCTCAAACGCAATTCCTGTAGCAATGCACTCAAGTGGAGATTTAATTGTATACAAGACTCTTGGCGGGAGGGTGGAGAATACTTACTTGATGAAGACCACTAACCCGGACTGGAACAGCTCGACCCGGATTAATATCGATTTTTCGTTATTAAATTAACGGGCGAGAACAGCTAATACCTCGTTCTAAGACTCTCTGATTCGAAGGCTGAATTTCAGTCTTCCTGGTAAGAATCTGGAGTGCTAACAGGATGCCCATCCTAATGCCATATTGATGAGTTAATAGGGCATAGTTATAGCTAATAAGCCGCCCATCTTGGCAATCGGTTATTCTTATAAAAATCAGTAATCCTTTTCTGCATTTTAAATGCCGTAGGCTGGTTACGTCAGACTTTGAATGAATTTTGAAAATTTTTGGCGAGGGCTTTTTATTCAGCTTTTACAATCCATAGCTGAATCCTCCATTACCTCAGGCTGAAATGTCTGAACAGCGCCTGCCGCACTTCCATATGGTTAATATTTCCATTCGGCGCGGGCATGTCATAAAAGTCATAATGACGGCCACGATCATTTACCTGTACATCGCATTGTTTCATCGGCGGGCCGCTGGGTGCGCCGCTTTTGCTTTTGGCTCTTATCCATTCGCAGTCGATCACAGAGATATGTTCATGGCTTATTTTTTCATACGACAGCCCGGCGGTGCTTTCAAACCAGATAAACGCAGTGAGCAACAGCAGTATCGGTAAGCACAGGTCGGCATGGCAGAGTACGGTTTTATGATAGTGGAACGTCAGCCAGGGAACGGCGACCATATTGCCGACAATAAGCACAAACAATGCGTTGTCGCCCAGCATCAAAAATAAACGTGTATCGCTGAGCGCCATCAGCAGCATGGGTGCAATGATCAGAACTTCCAGAATAACGGCGCAGCCGACGCGGGTAGCAGGGTTGTGTGCAAAGAGAGCGAGCAGAATAAGACTGGCGCCAAGATAGGCCAGGGAGAAGCATACCGGGATTGCCAGTGGCGAAATGGCAACCAGAAACATAGTTTCGCGGGCTATATCCAGTGCCGGGATATTCACAATAATGAGTGCGCTGAGATAGAGCACAAGCAGAATAATCAGGCTGGCCCACGGAGCGTTGACCATGGTCATAATGATTTTGCCCAGCACCCGGTTGCAAAAGCCGGTGATGTAACTGACCGGTGGCAGCAGGCGCATATCGGTGCCGTTCTGGTCCTGATGTTGGTTGTGTTGCTGCTTTTTTTGCTCAGGCGCTTTGCTGTTCATGGGTGTGTTCTTGGTGGTTGGCTTAATCCCACGCCTGCGGCAATGTTTTAACCGGGTTCATGCAGACAGGATGAATGATTCTGGCTGATCATCATGGCTCAGATCGTATGATTTTGACAGCTGATGCGGGCGATAAGTTCGGCGCCTGTCGCAAACGCTGTGCTGCGCGCGGATGTGGTCTCTGATTGTGTGAATCCCGCTTTTCAGAATGAAAAGCGGGAATTTTTATGGCGATAACTTTTGGCTACTAATAAGGTGATCCTTGCTCACCGAATTACTCTGATCTGTTCATGCTTGAAAGTGAATCAGAGACTGATATGGTCGTTTCACGTCGCCATAATATTTTATTGCTGAGTATTTTGAAAATCAAAGTCAGATATTTTTAATGTCACAGGGACGAAATAGCCTGATGGGTTAACGCATGGATTAAGTGCAAAGCCAAATGTATCTCCTTTAGATACTGACTGAGAAAATGAACCACTGTAAGTCGTGCTTGTTTGCGTGGTTTCCGGCGCTCCTGAATTATTGAATAAGTTCGTTATTTGTGCCTCAGTTGCATTCGGTCTGGCAAGGATAAAAGTAGGCGGACACTGATCATAGAATTGGCCGAGGCCCCACACATATTTCCAGCTAAAGGACACGGTTCCGGAGGTTGTCGCTTTGTAGGTCATAACTGAACCGCTCGAACGCCAGGGATTGAAGTTCTTCAGTGTAACGTTATCAGGAGCCTGAGTTATATCGATTAAATTATGACCCGGTGGGTTTTCACCCAATTGCCAGTAGTTAATTGCGTAATCGCCCGTGAAGCCTTTTTCTGCTCCGGGAATATTATCTGCATTACTTAACACCGCACCCGTATTTACGACACCAGTATGGTTGGCTGTACTTTCCGTTCCCCCCCAAATAATCATTTGTTTCCCGGTCCATATTGCTGTATGGCCTGAACGTGCCGTTGGAGCATTATCTGTGGGGGTTAATCGCCATGTCTGACTGGTGTAATCATAAACACCACCTGTGTTTAATGCGGTAAGGGAACCTGACTTTCCCCCCCAGGTGATCATTGAGTTTTCTGAGCTTACGGCAGTGTGGTTATTAGATGCTGGTGGTGGGGTTCCTGCTATACCCATTTCCGTCCATTCGCCTACGTTGCCCGGTGTTGTGTTGTAGCGGTACCCTGTTTGGGTTGGTTCGCCAGATCCGCTTCCGCTCCAAATGTATAAAGAGGTTGTTTGATGGTTCCAGACGGCGCTGGCATTGGTGAGTCTGCCTGGTTGATTTAATATTGATAAAGCGGACCAGTTTCCAGCTTTAAAATCATAAAGGTAACCATTCGATGGGTTGTCGTCTCCGGCGGTGCCTCCCCAGAAGATAAGCCGTGAGCCAGTTGTGGCTCCATACGCATTCATTCGCCCGCCGGGTGCATTGGCAGTGCCAAGCGAAGACCAGGTATCAGATGACGGAGAATATGTATGAATAGATCCGTTCCAGGTTGGAAGACCGCTGGCTACAGGTTGGCCTCCCCAAATGATCATTTGCTCGTTTTCAGCATACCAACCACTAATGGGATACCAGCGGTTGCAAAGGTCGTTACCGTTGGAGTCATTGTGAGTGGCTGGGCAAGGAGATGGTGTAATTGTCCGCCAACTATCGCTTGCAGGGTTGTAGGCAGCGCCATCTGTTAAACCAAACGGACTATTGCTGTCTAAACCTCCCCAGATAATCATCTCCGTGCCAGTCCATACGGCGACATGATAACGACGCGGAGTTGGAGCATTTACTGAGTTCATGCTGCTCCACTTCTTCGTTTCTGGATTGTAGCGTCCGCCAATACCTAACAGGTTGCCGGAACTATCTACGCCACCAAAGATTAACATTTCAGTACCCGTCCAAACTGCTGTGTGCTCTGTGCGTGCGCTGGGGGCATTCGTGTCGGTTGATGTCTCTTGCCAAGACATGGGGTCGGCTAGCGCCACCTGGGAATGCAGCAAATATGCTGCGAGTATATTCAGTAATATTATTAAATTTCTCATTATTACCACCTTAGTGTTTGCGTTTGATTTATAGTTAAAAGCGGAACTTTCATTGAAGGTTGAGAGCTTGGTTATATATCAAATTTTTGACTAAAGACAGCGTTGCTGTTTTATGCCTGATGCGGGTCTGCATCTCATGGCGCTGTAAGAGTTAAGGGTTTTTGCGGGTATATGAATGTAATACTTTATCATTACCAATGCAGTGTGGTGCTTTGGTATATGCTTTCATTGAAACCGGATGATTAAGAGACGCTATTTTTATAAGTAATAGAAGATAGCGTCTGCTTTAGTGGTTTTTTTATTTTATATCAGGGTAGTTTTTATGTTGGCTTATGTATGGTTTCGGGTGTTGTGTAAAATTGATGACATAGCAGTATTGTCGCTTATGGTATTCCCCTGTTTCCCCAGTGTTTTAGCCAGCCAGAATGCAAACTGATTGACCGCTGTTGCATTTCTCCGGTGTGTTGTTTTTCTTAGCCAGTAGCTATACCCGGAAAATTCGCGGATTAATGTACTTTTACACAGCCATCCCTGTGCTGCAGATGATGCCGCCAATACATCACTGATGAGTGCCATGCCTTGTCCTGCTAAGGCCGCCTGCAATACAAAGTGCTCTTGCTCAAAGTAGCGGACATCGTACTTATGTTCATCAATATGTTCTCGCCATGCGATGTTGTTTAAAGCCGTTTCGTCTTGCCAGTGTGTGACGAACAGTATTGGTTTTCTGCGGTTTGGCACCTGATAATTGGGGCTGGCATAAAGCCCCAGCTGTTCCGTAATCAGGTGGGTTTCATTGGGGTTGTGCTGTTCTTTGCCGTATCGCACGGCAATATCAATGTGTTTTTCTTTATTTAAGTCTATGAGCTGGTCGCTTGCGCAGATGGTGATGGTCTGATCCGGAAGTGCACGGTGAATGGCCGTCATGTTCGGTGCCAGCCAGAGCGCAGCAAATGAATTGCAGCAGGAGATCAGCAGATCATTTCCGGGTTCGGTAAATTCCTGCAGGGCGTTATCCAGTGTATTCAGCGCATCAATACATACCCTGGCGAGTGCCTCTCCCTGCCGGGTTAATTGTACTGACCGGGTTTGCCTTTCAAAGAGTTGGGTTCTGAGCTGTGATTCCAGCGACTTTATCTGGTGTGATACGGCTGTCGGTGTGACGTTGAGCACCTGCGCGGCCTCTTTAAAGCTCAGATAGTGCGCGGCAACGGCAAAGGTTTTTATATTTTTCAACGACGGCAGGTGCGTGAACATATCAGCCCCATGAGTTAGTTAATTTCATCTTTTGGCGTGCTTTTCTCAGTTGTTGTGCCGCACTTGGCGGCACACAATCAGGCACTGAAGCCACTGGAGGTTCGTTATGAAAAGCATTCTATATGTCAGCAGCAGCGCAAGAAAGTACCATGAAGGTGCTGGTCAGCATCAATCGGTCAGCAGGATGCTGGGGGAGCGTTTTTTGTCGGAATTCAAACGCCATACAGATGAGGTAAATGTGGTTTATCGTGATCTGTCTGTAAAACAGCCGGCCTTTATTGATGACGCATTTATGGCGGCCGCTTTTGCAAAAGGATCATTAACCGAACAGCAGCGTCTGGTTCTCGCTGACTCTGATGAAATCATCCGTGAAGTGAGTGATGCCGATATCATTATCATTGCCAGCCCAATGTATAACTATGGCATGCCCGCTGTGCTTAAGGCCTGGTTTGATATGGTGATCCGGGTGAATAAAACCTTCACTTTTGATCTGGCGCGGGGTGATAAGCCTCTTGAACCCATTTTGTCGGGAAAATCCCTGGTATTGCTGGCTTCCTGGGGGGAGTTTGCTTTCAGAAGAGGGGAATCACACTATCACCTGAATCATTTAAGCAGCCATATTGAACAGCTCGCGCCTTATCTGGGAGCTGACCATTTTTATGAAATAGCATCAGAGTATCAGGAGTTTGCTGATCAACGGCATGAGCGCTCAAGGCAGGCGGCTGTTGATGACGTCATCGCGCTGGCCAGCGTGCTCAGTCAGGGTTCTTCTGAATAATTCAGGGTGTGCTGCGGATTACTGAAACCGTTCTGCCCGGAGTGTTCTGACTAAACCGATAATCTGCGCGTCAGTTTATGGTAGAGTTTTGCCATTATTTTTCTTACGGTGGAAATCAATATGGTCAGATCCGGTGTATTCATGTTGGCGTTGTTGCTGCCTTTAAGCGGTTATGCAGCCGATACCATACGAGTGCTGGCAGAAGGCGAGGAAGCGGCCTGTGAGCGGGTCTCTCAACAGGTGTGTTCAACCACCAGTATGAATCCTGCAGAGGAGTGTCTGGCCTGGCATAAAGAACAGGCCGCGGAGGCTGGTGCTGATGCATTGTTGTTACGTGGCTCGGAGGATTCGCGCCGGAATAAACCGTCGCTGACCGGTATGAAATCCGTGGTCACAACCAAAGTATCGGCGGATTACTTTCGCTGTACGACGCCTGCGGCTGCGGCGACAACAGTGACCGGATCCAACGGCTGGAGTACGGTCGAAAAGCGTTTGCAGGTGCTGGAGTCGTTGAAGAGCAAAGGTCTGATTTCAGAGGCCGAGTATCAGTTAAAGCGTCAGGACATTCTGCAGGATCTCTGACAGGCGGAGGCGGTCACCGCTGGTTTGCGGCGGACCGCTGAAACCTCCCCGCAGGTTCATCCATCCGAATTAATGCATTGAGTGAAACAGTCTGGCCATTTTGGCTCTGTTTACACTGAACACATTCCCGTTAGACTTGCGGCTCTGTCCGCTTTGCTGCAAAGCACTTTATTCTGACGCGCCGCCATCTCCCGGCACTTTCACAACAGGTTTGTTTATGTCCAAACAACAGAAAATCAGCATTCTGGTCGTCGCTTTGTTGCTGGCCGGTGGTTATTGGTGGTGGTGGCATCAGGGCCGTGAAGATACCGATAACGCCTATGTAAAAGCCGATATTGTGTCGGTTATGAGCCGTATTCCGGGCACGGTAACGGCAACCCCTGCACCGGCCAACCGGCTGGTCGCCGAAGGTGATGTGCTGGTGCAGCTGGACCCGGCGCTGTATCAGGCGGCGCTGGCGGAGGCGGAGGCTGTGCAGGCCGAGGCGGAAGCGCGTCTGGTGCATCTGGCTGACCGTGAAAACGCTCAGCAATCGCAGATTCTTGCCGCCCGCGCCAGTGTGGCTGCTGCCGATGCGGAGTGGCGCCGCACCGTGCAGCAGGCTGATCGTTTGTTGCAGTTAATGGGTAAGCAATATGTCTCGCAGGATGATCTGGATGCCGCCGAGCTGAATAAAGCCGCCGCGCAGGCGCGGCTGAATCAGGCCAAGGCGCAGCTGGCCGCTCAGCAGGCCAATCTGGTGACGCTGAACGGTGAGAAACCACAGCTGGCGGCTGAGGTGACCAAGGCTTCGGCGGCGGTTAAACGGGCGCAGCTGGAACTGGATTACACCACCATTCGTGCGCCGCGTGCGGGCATTGTCACCAGCCGTCAGGCGCAGGTCGGGCAGAGTGTTGAGCCGGGTATCCGTCTGCTCAGTCTGGTAACTCAGCCGATCTGGGTGTATGCCAACTTTAAGGAAACCCAGATTGCTGATATGGCGGTCGGTCAGGTGGCGGATATTCGTGTGGATGCGCTGGGTGGCAAGGTTCTGAAAGGGCATATCGACAGTTTCTTTGCCGCCACCGGTTCTGAGTTTGCGTTACTGCCGCCGCAGAATGCGACCGGTAATTTCACCAAAGTGATTCAGCGTTTGCCGGTAAAAATTCTGTTTGATGACGGTCAGGATCTGAGTGCGGTGCGTCCGGGGATGTCGCTGCACGTCACGGTTTTTACTGAATGAGCGAGCGTTTTCCCAGGCACTGGCTGGCCATCAGCGGCGCTTTGCTGGGCGCCTTTATGGCCATTCTCGATATCCAGATCACCAACTCATCGCTGAAAGATATTCAGGCCGCGCTGGGAGCGACGCTGGAAGAATCGTCCTGGATTGCGACCTCGTATCTGGTCGCTGAGATGATTGCCATTCCGCTGTGCGGTTTCTTTGCCGCCTGGTTGTCGCCGCGCCGTTATCTGCTGTGGAACGGTGCGGTTTTTATTCTCGCCTCACTGGCCTGTTCCTTTGCCTGGAATCTGGAGTCGATGATTGTCTTCCGTGCGGTGCAGGGCTTCAGTGGCGGTGCGCTGATTCCGATGGCGTTCACGCTCATTGTTACGCTGTTGCCGCAGGAAAAGCGCCCTGTGGGTATGGCGTTATTTGGGGTTACTGCAACCTTTGCCCCGACTATTGGCCCGACGCTGGGCGGCTGGCTGACGGAGGCCTTCAGCTGGCATTACATTTTCTATCTGAACGTGATTCCCGGTATTGCCGTATTAATGTTGCTGGCGGCGGGTCTGGATAAAGAAGACGGTGATCCGGGGCAGCTTAAAAAAATTGATCTGTTCGGCATGATGACCATGGCACTTGGTCTGGGCTGTCTGGAAATTATGCTGGAAGAAGGCGCGCGCGACGATTGGTTTGATGCGGAATATATCCGCTGGCTGGCACTGGTGTCGGCGGTCAGTCTGTTTTTGTTTGTGCGTAAACAGCTGACGACCGCGCATCCGCTGGTGGACCTGCGCCTGTTCCGCAGTCTCGATTTTTCCCTTGCCTGTGTGGCGTACTTTGTTCTGGGTGCCGGTTTGTTCGGCTCGGTGTATCTGGTGCCTTTGTATCTGGCATCGGTGCATGATTATACGGCGCTGGATATTGGCCTGGTATTAATGTGGGTCGGTTTTCCGCAATTGCCGTTTTTTCCGCTGATTCCGCGGTTGCTGAAATTCATTGATGCCAAATATCTGGTCGCCTTTGGCTTTTTTGTGGTTGGCGGCAGTATGTGGATGAATATGCATATGAGCATCAGTTTTAATGGTTCTTATCTTATTCCGGCGATGCTGGTCCGCGCTGTGGGGCAGCCATTTATTATGGTGCCGCTGTCGATTATGTCGTCACAGAATCTCGACCCGAAAGATGCTCCTTCCGCATCGACGCTGTTTAATGTGATGCGAAATCTGGGCGGTGCCGTGGGGATTGCCCTGTTGGCCACCTTGCTGTCAGAGCGAACGGATTACCATTGAACGGGCTTAAGCAAACGCTGATCAGCGGCAGTCAGAACGTAACAGAGTATCTGCGCCTGCTCGGTGGTGCTCTGGAAAGTGCGGGTGGTAATGCCGGCCAGAGCTATGGTGTGCTGATGAACGAACTGACTCAGCAGGCGATGGTCATGTCCTACAATGAAGCGTTCTTTGTTCTTGGGCTCGCGCTGATGGTCGCTGCACTGGCATCGTTGGCTATCCGCTCGGCGGATAAGCAGGCCGTTGCTGCAGAAGCCGCCATTCACTGATGCATCCTCCGCTTTTCAATAACCTGTCAGGCGGAGGTTTTCACTCTGCTCACCGGCACCAGGCTGGTCGGTGAGCAACGTACATTCATCTGGCCTGACGCTTCCGCACGCATCTTAATAGCCGTCAGGCTGATGTCGCAGGATCTTCTGTTTAACTGTTAAGTTTGTCAGTCTTATTGATTATCGTATTATCAGTCGTGTCCTGAATGGTGAGTTATTGTGGCCTGATGGGTGATTGAAATGACAGAATTTATGCGAATCGGCAAAAATAAAACGAAGAATTGCATGAATGTAACTTTTTTTTACCGCCGCTTCTGGCCTTAGCGGAATGCTCTGGGTAATATCCGCGACCGTTCCGGACATTGTTACAACGATTATTCTAATGCCGCTAATGGCAAGCGATGTTCCGTATTTTTTAGCTGAGCTAAAAGGATTTTATCGTGTCATTCTCACTGCGTTATCCATGGCTGGTCATCATTACGGCTATGGTGCTGATAACAGGTTTGACAGCAGGGGCGGCAAAGCTGTCATTTGTGTCAGACTTCCGGGTGTATTTCAGTGCTGATAATCCGCAGCTGCTGAGTTTTGAGCAGCTTGAAAAAGATTTTAATAAACAGGATACGCTGACGTTTCTGTTGCAGCCGGCATCGTCGGCCACGGTGCTTGATCCCCGTGCGCTGAATGACATTGCACAACTGACTCAGGCCGCGTGGAAAATCCCCTACGCCCGGCGGGTAGATTCCCTGACTAATTATCAGCGTATTCAATCGGTGGGCGATAATATTCATATCGACGATTATTATCGCCCGGAACAGGCATCGGCCTGGAATGCTGAGCGCGAGCTGGCCTATGTCCGCAGTCAGCCCGATTTACTCAATCGGCTGGTGAATAAAGACGGTGATCTGGCATTAATAATTGTCAGCCTGTCATTACCGGATGGTGACGAAAAGGCAACCGCCGAACTGGTTGCCTATAGCCGTAAATTACTCGCTGAAACGGAGCTGCGGCATCTGGATGTGCAGCTGTTTGGTACGGCGATGATTAACCTGGCACTGGCGGAAGCGGTGGAGCGCGATATGGCCGCGCTAATTCCGGCCAGTTATCTGCTGATTTTTGCCGGTATCTTCTTTCTGACCCGCTCTCTGGCGGGAACTTTTCTGGCATTAACCCTGACGCTGCTGAGTGTGATGGCTACCTTCGGTGCGCTGGGCTGGGCCGGAAGTCTGGGGCTGACCACGGCGCGTCTGACTCCGGTGGTGGGTGTGGTGCCATCGATGATTATGATTATTGTCATCGCCGATTGTCTGCATATTCTGGCGACTTACCAACACGGCTTGCGCCGTGGTATGAATAAAATACCGGCGCTGCAGCAAGCGGTTACCACCAATATCCGCCCGGTGTGGATTACGTCCATGACCACCGCGCTTGGTTTGCTGTGCCTGAATTTCAGCGAATCACCACCGTACCGCGATCTGGGGAATTTAGTCGCTTTTGCTGCGCTGTTAGCCGCTGCTCTGAGTCTGACGCTGTTTATTGCGGCGCTGCGGGTATTGCCTCAACCGGAAATACCGCCGGGCCATACGCTGGCGCATCCCGGACAATGGCTCAGTGGTTTATTGCTGACATTCTGGCAGCGGGTATTGCAGCCGCATCCACGGGCGTTACTGCTGGGGGCCGTTGTGGTATCGGCTATTCTGGCTGGCGGTATCAGCCAGCTGAAATTCAATGAGCAGTGGCATCAGTATTACGATGAGTCCTTTGCGGTTCGTCAGGCGCTGGATTTACAAAACGATAAACTGAACGGCGTGAATTTTATTCAATACCGCATTGCGGCACAGGATGGCGGTTCGCTGTACCGCACTGAACCCATGCAACAGTTGCAGCAACTGGCAGAGCATCTGCAAACCTTTGCCGAAGTCGGCTTTGTTGACAGTCTGCACCAGCCCTTACTGACGCTGAATCAGGCGCTGCATGGTGGCGATAAAGCGTTTTACCGTATTCCCGATTCCGATGAGCAGGTTGCGCAGGCGATGCTGTTGTACGAAATGTCTTTGCCATTTGGCATGGGACTGAATGAACGGCTGAATATTGACCAGACGGCCAGCCGTTTTACGGTGCATTTATTTAAGCGTACCTCGCGTAAATTAGTGGCCTTTGATCAGGCGCTGCTCGATTGGGCGGCAGAGCATACACCGGCGCTGAATATTGCTCCGGGCAGTGGTCTGGATATGGTGTTTGCCCAGATTTCTGACCGCAACAGCATCAGCCTGTTTCAGGGCACACTGCTGGCACTGGTATTGATTTCAGCGGTCATGATGCTGGTGTTACGGTCGGTGCGTCTGGGGCTGATCAGTCTGGTACCCAATTTACTGCCAGCTCTGCTGGCGTATGGTATCTGGGGTTATATCAGTGGCCATGTCGATCTGGGGCTGAGCATTGTGGCCTGTATGAGCCTCGGGCTGGTGGTCGACGATACCGTGCATTTTCTTGCCAAATACCGCAGTGCCCGTACTCAGGGAGCAACCACGGAAGCGGCCATCGAATACGCCTTTTCGACCGTTGGCGTGGCCATGATGATTACCAGCCTGGTGCTGGCTGCCGGTTTTGCCTTGTTGCTGTTGTCACCTTTCTCGCCCACCTGGGGTATGGGTGGATTAATGGCGCTGACGGTTATGGTTGCCTTATTAGCCGATCTTATTCTTTTACCTTTGTTGCTGATGCTGCTGGATCGCGACTGAATTTTCTGATTTTCCTGATTATTAAAAAACTGAGATCTTTCTATGACTAACTCTGCTGTTATTGTCGGCGAGCCATTGCTCCGCCGTATACGCGCATGGATGGATGAGCGTTTCCCGTTCGCCAATGCCCTGCTGTTTTTTATTCTTTATCTGGTTACCGCCAGTGTTGTCCGTGCCAGTCAGGGGGAATGGTTTCTGACCTGGGCGGATATCGTTTCCTGTCTGGTGACCTGGTCGTTGTTTTTAACCATCCGTATTTTTGATGAGCATAAAGATTACGAGCTGGATGTTAAAAACCATCCGCAGCGAGTGTTGCAGAGTGGCCGTATTACACTGACACACCTGAAAGGTCTGGGCGTTATCGCAGTGGTTGCTCAGCTGTTGTGGAGCCTGTTTCTGGGGACCGATACGCTGATCGTCTGGGTCGTGATGTTTGTGTATCTGTGTTTAATGGGCGCTGAGTTTTTTTGTGGTGTCTGGCTGGAAAAGCGTCTGCTGTTATATGCCCTGAGTCATATGGCCATTATGCCGCTGATCGTCCACTGGTTAGCGGCGATGGCACAGCCACAATTACCGGCAATGCAATTACTGCATTCCGCCCCCTTAATGGCCATGATGAGCCTGGCGTTTATCAGCGGTTTTTGTTTTGAAATTACCCGTAAAACCCGTGGCCCGGAAGAAGAGCGTGACACCGTTGATTCTTACACGCGCATTCTTGGTGTACAGGGTGCCGCCAATCTGGTGATTGCGCTGGTCTGCGCTATGGTGGTGAATCAGCTGGTATTGCTTTGGTTACTGGATGTCACAGCATTAGCGGTTTATGCCGTGCTGCTTATTCTGGTATTGGCGTTAGCGCTGAAAGCCGTTATTGCCTTCAAACAATCCCCCCATGAACGTGGCCGCGAAAATAACGAGAAAGCGGTCGCTCTGACGATGTTGCTGGGCTATCTGGTCGTCATTATCGCCACGGCATTAAATCCTTATCTGCCGGGAGCGGGCGTATGAAAAAAGCACGTGTATATACCACGCAGGCCCGTTATGAATTCAGCAACGAACAGCAGGCAATCGTCAGCCTTCTGTGTGGTGAACGCTGGCGTAACGCCGAAGCAGCAGACGTTTCCAAAAGCCATTTATGCGTATTGGCTGAGCCTTGCGAACAATGGCAGCTGGATGCGGCCCTGACCACCGTTACTCTGGTTCTGGCCGACAAAGAATATGTACTGCGTGATTTAATCATCAGCAAACTGGAGGTAGCCCAGAACGCTAAGCTGTGGCGTCTGGTGCTGCGAAATGATCACGGTAATGAACATGCGGCTGAAAACAGCCGTCAGTTATGGCAGATCAGTTATGCCCTGCGTCAGCAGGCCGCTGCAGATGATGGTCGTTTATACGACGAACTGACGTTGCCGAAAGTACCGGCGCGGGGTTTATACACCGAAGACGCGCGTCAGGAACGTCTGCATTTTGTCCGTGCAGAAACCGGTGCCGCTTTGGAGCGGGTGGCGGAGATCACCCTTGATCCGAAAGCGCTGGTGAGCAATATCGAAGCATTAATCGGCACTGTGGAAATTCCGGTCGGTGTGGCCGGGCCGCTGCATATTCGCGGTGAACATGCGAACGGTTTATTTTATGCCCCGATGGCCACGTCTGAAGGAGCCCTGGTGGCATCGGCTACCCGTGGTGCAACGGCCATTTCCCGTGCCGGTGGTGTCAATGTGCGGGTATTGGGCCAGCGTATGCTGCGGGTGCCGGTCTTTGTCTTGAGCGATTTATCCTCGGCGTTATTTTTTGCCGAATGGGTCAAAGACCATCAGAGCGAAATTGCCGCCCAAACCCGTAAATATTCGAACTACGCCAATCTGGTGGAAGTGCACACCGAATTAATGGGCCGCACTGTGCACGTACAGTTTGTCTATGAAACCGGTGATGCAGCCGGTCAGAATATGACGACCACCTGCACCTGGCAGGCATGTCAGTGGATTCTGGCCGAGATGCGCGCGTTTGATGGCATTGAGTTTGAACACTTTATGGTAGAGGCCAACCTCTCCAACGATAAAAAAGTAACCTACAACTCTTTTCTGCGTGGCCGGGGTGTGCGGGTGCTGGCAGAAGCCGTACTCAGCGATGATATTTGCCGCAAGGTATTAAAAGTCAGCGCCCGGGAATTATTCACCGCTTATAACCATTTTGTCGGCGGCAGTATCGCCTCCGGTATGGTCGGTCTGAATATTAATATCGCCAACGTGATTGGTGCGATGTTTACCGCTACCGGTCAGGACATTGCCTGTGTGCACGAATCGTCCATCGGTCAGCTGCATATGGAAATAACCGACGATAATGCGATTTACGCCACGCTGCGCCTGCCGAGTCTGGTGGTCGGTACGGTTGGTGGTGGTACCAGTTTGCCGCAGCAGAAAGAATGTTTACAGATGATCGGCTGCGCCGGTCCTGGTTGTGCGCATAAGCTGGCCGAGGTGATTGCCGGTTACTGTCTGGCGCTGGATTTATCCACGCTGTCGGCCATTGCCAGTGATCAGTTTGCCCGTGCCCATGAAAAGCTTGGCCGTAACCGTCCGGTGGAATGGTTAAAACTGGGTGATTTAAATCCGGAGTTTTTCAGCCGTGCGTTATCTCAGGGTTTAAACCGCAGCGTCAATGTCAGCGCGCAGCAGAGTCTGAGCCTGTCGGATAAAGGCAGCAGTATTATTACCGAACTGACGGCGCATAAAATTAATAAACTGGTTGGCCATTATCCGTTCCGTCTGACCCTGGACGATGCCGATCAGACGCTGGATGTGATGGTTAAAGTAAAGCCGCTGGATGACGAAGTGATCCTGATGCTTAATTCCATGGCGTCGATGTGTGATGCGCGTCTGGCGCATGCCTACAACGAATTCCGCAAGCATGTCGGTTTCCGTGGTTGTCATGTGCGTGAGCTGGAAGTAATGGCCCAGCAGGATGAACGTTTCCGCCGTGTCGCCCCGACCACTTATATGGCCTGGGCCGATGCCTCGCGTGAAGCCTATGTGCTGGTGCAGGAATATCTCGATGGTCTGGAATTAATGGATTCCGCTGACGACACTTCCGGCTGGACGACCGAGCATTTTAATGCCGCCGTGGATGGTATTGCCCAGGTGCACAGCATCTGGCTGAACCGCGAAGAAGAATTACTGGCGAACGACTGGATCTGTGACGCACCGAATACCGCTAATATGCTGGAAAAAACCCGCCTGTGGGAAATGCTGGGTGCTCATGCGCAGCAGGAATTTCCGGAATGGTTCAGTGCGGAGGATATGGCACGTTTCCGCGACCGCGTTTACAGCATGGAGCAGTGGTATCCACAGCTGGATGCCTTGCCGAAAACCCTGATCCATAACGATTTTAATCCGCGCAATATTGCCTTCCGTCGTCAGAATAATGAACTGACGCTGTGTGCGTATGACTGGGAACTGGCAACCGTTCAGGTGCCGCAGCATGATCTGGCTGAATTACTGGTCTTTACCCTGAATCCGGATTTTGATCCGCTGCTGGTGGAAGCCTTAATTGAACGACACCGGGTGCAGCTGGAACAGGCCGCGGGTGTTACGCTGGATGCTGCACAATGGCGTTATGGTTTTACTCTGTCCCTGTGGGATCTGGTGGTAAACCGTGTGCCCATGTATGTGATGGCGCATACCTTCCGTCATTATCCGTTTATGGAACGTGTGGTGCGTACCTTCCGCCGTTTGCTGAATCTGGAAATTCAGCGTCTGCAAAACGGAGGCCACAGCCTGTGAATAAAAATACAGTAAACAGCCCGGTTAATTACTGCCTGAATGCGCTGCAGGCCGCAGCGCTGAGTGCCGGTCAGGTCGGTGGTAAAGCGTTTAATCTGGCATTTTTAAGCCGCCAGACTATGGCCATTCATCGTCTTCAGGTGCCGCAATGGTGGGTGGTACCCGTTGCGGCGTTCCGTGCGCAATTGCGTTCGCTGAATCTTGAGCAGTGGATAGAAACCGAACTGGCATCACTGGGCGATCAACCTGACAGCCGTGCGCTGGAAAACGTTGCCGGAACCATTCAGCAGAAAATCCGCGAGGGCGGTTTATTAAACGCCATTGCCGACGATGTGCGCACGGCCATTGGCAGCGACGCATTGGCTCAGGGCTTTTGGGCGGTGCGTTCATCGGTGGTGGGGGAGGATGCCGAAGGCGCGTCTTTTGCCGGACAAATGGACAGTTGCTTATATCAGCGTGGTGAAGAGCAGATTGCCGCCGCCATTATTACCGTGATGCAGAGTGCCTTTAATGCCCGCGCTCTGGCGTATCGTATCCAGAAAGGTCTGGGACTGACCGATATTCATGCCGCAGTGATTATTCAGCGCATGATTGATGCCGATGTGGCCGGTGTGATGTTTACCGCCAACCCGGTTAATGGTGATCGCGGCGAGGCCTTTATTTCGGCCACCTGGGGATGTGGTGAAGGGCTGGTTTCCGGCCACTGCAATGCCGATGAAATCAGCGTGCGGTTAAACAGCAATGAACTCCGCGTGCAGGTCAGCGATAAAGACCTGTGTCTGGTGCAGGATGCTGAACAGGGCGGCACCCGTGAACAGGAAGTCGCAGCCGATAAACGCACCATTGCCTGTTTAACCGACGCACAGATTTTTGCCCTGCGTGATCTTGGGCGCAGTATTGCAGAAGCCTATTGCGCACCGCAGGATATTGAATGGTGCCTGAAAGACGGTGAATTTTATATTCTGCAGGCGCGTCCGGTGACGCGTTTGCCGCAACAGAACCCCGACACTGACCGTTTGCAGGTCTGGGATAATTCCAATATTCAGGAATCTTATTGTGGTGTGACCACACCATTAACCTTCAGCTTTGCTAACCGCGCCTATAAAACGGTTTACGAACAGACCCTGCGTTTATTGGGCGTGCGCGAACATGTTGTACAGCAGCATCAGGATATGCTGGAAAATATGCTCGGGCTGATTCGTGGCCGGGTGTATTACAACATTAATAACTGGTATCGCGGTTTATTATTTCTGCCGTCTTTCCGCACCAATAAAGCCGATATGGAACGCATGATGGGCCTGACCGATCCGGTGGATCTGATTCAGGATCGCGAACTGACGGGCCGGGAAAAACTGGCACGCCTGCCGCAAATGCTGCGTGCGTTGTTTGCCATGCTCAGCCGTTTCCGCCGTATGGATGATCTGGTGGCCGAATTCCGCGCACACTTTGCTGCTGAATATGCCCGGGTCGAGCGCAATAAACTGCACAGCCTGAGCATGGATGCATTAATCAGCCTCAGCCGGACGCTGGATAAAACCCTGCTGAATAACTGGACCACGCCCATCGTTAACGATTTTTACGTGATGATGATGAATGGCAAAGTACACCGCTGGCTGGAAAAACTCGGCACAGACAATCCGGCACTGGTGCAGAACAACCTGTTATCCGGTGAAGAAGGCATTGAGAGTACCGAACCAACCAAATTCCTGCTGCGTTTATGCGATGAAGCCCGGACCCAACCGGAATTACTGGCGTGCTTAAAAGATCAGCCGAATGATCAGCTTCTGGTTCTGCTGCAATTACAATTTCCGGATTTCCACAGCCGTTGTCTGCAGTACATTGAACTGTACGGCGACCGCACCATGGGCGAGCTGAAACTGGAGTCGGTCACGCTGCGTCAGGACGCTTCGTTTATGTTTGCGGTGCTGAAAAACTTTTTAAGCCGTGACGATCTGACTCTGGCGACGCTGGCCGAAAATGAAGCCCGTTTCCGCGCCGAAGCAGAGCAGGCGGTATTACCGGCATTGCGGAAGCAATTTGGTCGCCGGGGCTTAAAACAATTCCAGCGTGATTTAAGCCGTCTGCGCGATGCCATCCGCAACCGCGAAAATATGCGTCTGGCGCGCACCCGGATGTTCGGACTGTACCGCGATATTTTCCGTCAGCTCGGTGAGCAGCTGGCGTTTTACTCGCAACTGGAACAGGCCGAAGATATTTTTTATCTGACGCTGGAAGAAATCTACGCCTATGCCGACGGCCGTTCGGTGACGGCTGATTTAAAACCGCTGGTGGCAATCCGTCGTGCGGAGTTCGCGTCTTACGCAGCGGATGAACCGCCGCATCATTTTCACACCCGTGGGCCACTGTACTGCAATAACCGCTTTGAATATCCGCACGCTCAGAAAGAAACCGCAGCTGCCGATGGCAGCCTGCAGGGCACCGGTTGTTATCCGGGTATTGTTGAGCAGACAGTGCGGCTGATTTTCTCACCGGACGATGAACTGAATTTAAATGGTCAGATTCTCTGCACCGTGCGTACCGATCCGGGCTGGGCACCGTTATTTCCGACCGCTGGCGGTATTCTGGTGGAGCGTGGCTCAACTCTCAGCCATTCGGCGGTGGTGGCCCGTGAGCTGGGCATTCCGGCGGTGGTGGGTATTCCGGGGTTAACCAAATTACTGGCCGACCAGGAGCGGGTGCGCATGGATGGTTCCAGTGGCCGTGTAGAGCGGCTGGCATTGAATGCCGCTGAGTCGGCGGCTTTGGCCGGGGAGTCGGTGGCATGAACAGCATCCCGGAACTGAGTGATGAGTTTTTCCGTATTGCCCGTGAGCGTTATAGCGACGATGCCTTCTGGCTGGGTGAAGACGAAGCTGCAGTGCGCCGTCAGTTCAATACGGAAAATGATTATTTCCGCACTGGCCGTGCCTGGGCAGAAGCGGCAGACGGTTGTCGTTTAGCCGGTTTTTTTAATCCGGAGCAGCGTATTCATGATGAAGCCGTTGCCTATTTCGGTTTCTGGGAAAACAGCGGCGACCATGACAGCGTACTGAATGCCCAGCGGGATTTATTCGCCCGCTTTGAGCGCTGGGCCGCCGGGCAGGGCGCGGAGCGTATTTATGGGCCGATTAATTTTAATACCTACGGCCCCTACCGTTTGCGCCTGGCCGACGAGCAGGGCGGTATGTCGGGGCCGGTATTTGCCGGTGAACCCTATAATCCGCTCAGTTATGGCGAGCAATTACAGGCGCTGGGTTACGACATTCATTACCGCTATTACACCCGCATTAATAATAATTTACCGGCATTGGCGCAGCAGATGGAAAAACCACTGGCGCAGGCGCTGCAGCAATTGCAGGGTGAATTTGTTGTCAGCCGTCTGGATGGCGACACCTGGATGAATAATCTGCCGGAGCTGTATCCGTTAATCGACCGCATGTTCCGCCAGAACTTTGCTTACAGCCCGATCAGCGAAGCACAGTTTATTGCCGCCTGTGGTGAGCCGTTTGCGCGCAAACTCTGCCCGCAGTCGTCGGTACTGGTGCGGCATAAAAGCGGTGCCATTGCCGGGTTCTTCCTGTGCTATCCGGATTACAGTCCGCTGCAGGTTACGGGGTTATCGGTTAAGGCGGCGGATATCCGCTTTGACCAGCATGCAGCGCTGTTGCCTGAGCCGCGTCTGGCGCTGGCGAAAACCGGGGCGATTCATCCCGATTACCGTCAGGCCGGTCTGTTTACCCTGATGTCGATGCAGCTGACCTGCTGGGCGGCACCTCACTATCAGCGCGTGGCGGCAGCTCTGGTGCGTGAAGATAACCCGTCACTGCGTTATGCCCACAACGGCGAAGAAGTGCGGGTGTATGGGCTGTTTACCAAACAGCTGGCCAGCGCGGCGGCTCAGGAGGGCTGATATGAGCGGGCTGAATTTCTGCCGTCATGTGCTGGCCGGGGCGCAGCGTCATCCGCAGCGGCTGGCACTGGATATTCCATTGATGCAGGGGCGCCGTTGTCTGGGCGCTGAACAATGTACCTATGGTGAGCTGATGCAGCGTGTGAGCGCACTGCAGTGGTTGTGGCAGCAAGAGGGGCTACAGCCCGGTGAGCGGGTGGTGGTGATCGCCCGGCCATCGGTCGATCTGTACGCGGTGGTGCTGAGTCTTTTGGCCTCCGGTCTGGTGGCGGTGTTTATCGATACCGGCATGGGCCGCAAGAAAATCCGTATGGCACTGGCCGATGCCCGCCCGGTGGCGATTGTCAGTATGCAGGCGCTGTTGCGCTGGTTCTGGCTGATTCCTGAGCTGTGGCGGTTAAAGCGTTTCAGTATTGACCGGGCAACGCGAGGAAGTCGTTCGCTGAGTAAAGCGCTGGCTTCGCTTAAGGCTGGCCAATGGCCGCCGCTGGCGTCTGTTGATAGCGGCACATGGCCGCAGCTGGCGGTGCCTCCCACAGGGGATCACGGTCTTATTTCCTTTACCTCCGGCAGCACCGGGCGGCCAAAAGGGGCTGACCGTACCCATGCCAGCCTGGATGCTCAGCATGCGGCGATCCGTCATCACTGGCCGGATGCCGACGGTGAGCATGACAGTCCGTGTTTTCCGGTGATGGTGCTGCATAACCTCAGCTGTGGCATGAGCAGCTGTTTGCCGCAGGTCGATCTGGCTGCTCCGGCGCAGGTGGATGCAGCAGCCGTTCTGGCGCGCTGGCAGCAGCAGGGCGTGACCCGCATCAGTGGTGCACCGGCGTATTTTCGCGCCCTGTGTGATGAGCTGTTACGGCAGCAGGCGACCCTGCCGCAGATCAGCAGTCTGGTGATCGGCGGTGCGCCGGTCAGCCAGCGGCTGGCGCGCGATCTGTTGCAGGTATTCCCCAATGCTTATGCCCGTATTGCTTATGGCTCGACCGAAGCAGAACCCATTGCGTCGCTGTTGCTGCAGGATTATCTGACCGCAGGTGAGCAGTCCGCTGTGGCCGGTTTGCTGGTGGGCGAGATTGCCGCCGACACCGACGTTCTGATCTGTCATCTTCCTGCGCACAGCGAAGCAAAATTCAGTGACGCTGATGCCCGCAACGGTTGCTGTGATGTGGGCGAAGAGGGCGAAATTCTGGTGGCTGGCAAGCATGTGCTGCGTGGTTATTACCACAATCCTCAGGCCGATGCGGAAAACAAAATCCCGCGTGCCGATGGTCTGGTCTGGCACCGTACCGGCGATACCGGCTGGCTCGATGAACAGGGCCGGCTGTGGCTCAGTGGCCGGGTGAACGATGCTCTGCCGCTGGGTAACGGGCGCCGTTTGCAGCCGCTCTGGCTGGAACAGCAGCTCGATGCGCTGGCGGGGGTTCAGCGCAGCGCACTGATTGGCTATGAACAGCAGGGCTGGTTATTTCTCTGCTGTGACGAGCCGCTGGACAACGTAAAAGACGCATTACTGGCATTGCTGCCCGCCGGAGAGTGGCGGGTTGTCGCGCTGAAGTACATGCCGGTGGATGGTCGCCACAACAGCAAGATTGACCGCCCGCTGCTGCGTCAGATGGCGGCTGCAGGCCGTACCGACAGAGTGGTTACCTGGAACAAAACGGAGAGTACATCAATATGAGCAGTTTACCGGCCGGTGGCTGGATTATCCGCCTGAACCGGGTTGATCTGATAACCCTGAGCAGTGTTCCGCTGACCTTGCTGGCGCTGTTTTTCACCCTGCGACAGGAATTGCTGACAGCATTGGCGCTGCTGTTTCTGGCGATGACCGCCGATGCGCTGGATGGCTTGCTGGCCCGGCGCTGGGGGCTGACCCGTGAGTTTGGTCGTTACCTTGATGGCTTTATGGACGTGCTGATTTATCTCGTCAGTCCGGCGCTGATTTTACTGCAGTGGGGTTTTGATGGTGTTTATGCCGTGGCGCTGGTGACTATGATCGCCGCGGGCTGTATACGTCTGTCGGTATTCAATCAGACCGGCAATATTGAGGATGCGAGTAAGGGCAGCGCCCGTCCGGCGTATCTGGGGATGCCGGTGTTCTGGAGCCTGCTGATCATCGCGCCACTGGTCTTGCTGGAGCACTGGCTGGGGGCAACCGCCTTTATCAAAGCTCTGCTGGCGCTGGTGCTGTTGTGGTTTCGGTGCAGATGCTGCGCGCCCGGCCGTTCTTTAAATTCACCTCACTGGCGCAGATGTTGTGGATTACCCTCGGCGGTTTCTCGCTGCTGTGCATCGCTACGCTGGCAGCTCAGGGCGCACAGGCTCCCTTGCATCCGCTGCTGATGGCGCTGTACCTGCAGGTGCCGGTGGTGATTGGCGGTGTCGCGCATATGTGGTGTGTCAGCAATGATGTGCTGCCGTCTTTTGCCCGGCCAGTGTGGAAATCGGCCTTTGGGGCCAACAAAACCTGGCGTGGTGTGGTGTTGGTGCCGCTGCTGACCGCGCTGGGGGCGCTCTGCCTGTGGCCGCTGGAACGGATATTTCAGGCGCTGGAGTGGCCGACCGTGTGGAGTGGCTATTCGCTGCTGCTGGCCGGGGCAATGGCCGGTGTTGGGTATATTCTCGGCGAATTGCCCAACTCCTGGTTCAAACGCCGTCTGGGCATTGCACCGGGGCAGGTGCCGGAAGAACAGCGCTACTGGTTTATCGCCCTTGATCAGATTGACTCGGCCATGGGCGTCGCGCTGCTGCTGGGCTGGTGGCTGGATCTGAGCTGGACGGTGATCGGCCTGTACATTCTGACCTTCCCGCTGACCGCGCTGCTGGTTAAACAGTGGCTGTACCGCAACAAACTCAAAGACAGTGCGGTCTGAGGGCGATATCGCGTTGGTGAATGAATGCTTGTGACAACAGGGCAGATTTTATACACTACGCGCCCTTTTATTAGGTCTCGTCTGGATGGATGCCGTCTTTGCGTGCACAGCTGTGCCGCTTTGAGCATTGGGACAGATGAGTTGATGAACGGCAGGCGATCCCAAAACCTGTCCCTTGATAAACGATCGGAGTGATCTGAAACTATGGTAGTAATCCGTTTGGCCCGTGGTGGCTCTAAAAAACGTCCTTTTTATCACATTAACGTAGCTGACGCGCGCAGCCCTCGCGACGGTCGCTTTATCGAGCGCGTTGGGTTCTTTAACCCTGTTGCTCGCGGCCAGGAAGTTGCTTTCCGCATCGATGCGGAACGCGTTGAATACTGGTTGGCCAAAGGTGCTCAGCCAACTGATCGCGTAGCCAGCTTACTGAAGCAAGCCAAAAAAGCTCAGGCTTAATTGGCAACGACCGGAGTTCTGATGTTGAACGACCAGATTGCGGGTGAGGAAATCACCGTCCTCGGTAAAGTAACCACCGCATTTGGTATTAAAGGCTGGGTGAAGGTGTATTCGTACACAGACCCTATGACCAACATCCTGGATTACCCGACCTGGCTGTTACGTATTAACGGACAGTGGCGTGAATTCAAGGTGACCGACAGCAAACTCCAGCCAAAAGGGTTAGCTGTAGCTCTGGCAGGAATTACCGACCGGGATGCCGCTCTGGCGTTATCCCAGATTGAAATCGGTGTACCTACTTCGGAGTTACCGGAACTCGAAGAAGACGAACATTATTGGTTCCAGCTCGAAGGCTTGAAGGTGGTTAACACCGACGGCGTGTGGCTGGGCCAGGTGAAAGAACTGTTTGATTCCGGCGGCGGTAATCAGGTGATGAGCGTAAAAGGTTGCGAAGGCAGCATTGATAAGCGCGAGCGTCTGATTCCTTACGCAGAAACAATCGTTCTTGAGGTTGATCTGGATAACGGTGAAATCCAGGTTGACTGGGACCCGGATTTTTAAGCCCGGTGTTGTAATGATGTGGTTTGGGGTTATTTCCCTCTTTCCTGACATGTTCCGCGCACTCACCGATCATGGTGTCAGCGGGCGGGCAGTCAAACAGGAAAAAGTGAGTATCGAATGCTGGAATCCCCGTGATTTCGCCTACGATAACTACCAGACCGTGGATGATCGTCCATACGGTGGCGGCCCCGGTATGCTGATGAAAATTCAGCCTCTGCAGGATGCCATCCACGCAGCCAGAACGGCGGCGGGGGAAGGCGCTAAGGTGATTTATTTATCACCTCAGGGACGCAAACTGGATCAGGCCGGCGTGCTCGAGCTTGCTCAGCGCGACAAACTGATTCTGGTGGCCGGACGGTACGAAGGCATTGATGAGCGTTTGATTGAGCGCGAAGTCGACGAAGAGTGGTCTCTTGGCGATTTTGTCCTCAGTGGTGGCGAACTGGCTGCCATGACGCTGATGGATGCCGTGATCCGGTTGGTACCCGGTGTACTGGGTCATGACCAATCGGCGCAGCAGGATTCTTTTATGGAAGGCTTGCTGGATTGTCCACATTACACCCGCCCGGAAGTTTACGAAGGGCAGGCCGTACCGGACGTGTTGCTGAGTGGCAACCACGAAAAGATCCGCCAGTGGCGACTGAAGCAGTCACTGGGAAGAACCTGGCAGCGCAGACCGGATTTACTGGAAGCGCTGGAACTGACTAACGAGCAACAAAGGTTATTGACAGAGTATCTGCAAGAGCTAGAACAGAACTCAGCAGACTGTTAAGGAGCGAACAATGAGCAACAAGAATCCAATCATTCAGCAGATTGAAAATGCGCAGCTGAAAGACAACATCCCAGCATTCAGCACCGGTGATACCGTTGTTGTGCAGGTAAAAGTGAAAGAAGGCGATCGTGAGCGTATTCAGGCGTTCGAAGGTGTGGTTATCGGTAAGCGTAACCGCGGCCTGAACTCCGCTTTCACTGTACGTAAAATCTCCCACGGTGTGGGCGTTGAGCGTACTTTCCAGACTCACAGCCCGATGATCGACAGCGTTGCTGTTAAACGTCGTGGTGATGTGCGTCAGGCGAAACTGTACTACCTGCGTGAGCGTAGCGGTAAGTCTGCACGTATCAGAGAAAAGGTGTAATCCTTTTTCTCTTGTGGAAAAACGGGCCTCTGGCCCGTTTTTTTATGCCTGCTGTTTTGTCTGTCATAAGAAAAGCGCGTTCGGCTGGTATACTGGCGACCGTCCGGTACTTAGTTTCTTGACACTGACAGGCGCATTTGAAAGGGTAGGGCCCGGAACAAACAAGGGCTCTGGGCCTCCAAGCCTGAATAATGACGTAAAGGTAGCTGTAATGAAGAAAACACTTTTAGCCGCCGCGCTGGGCCTGAGCCTGACGTTACCGGCGATGGGCGCAGAAGCCACTAAAGCGCTGCCGCTCGACAAGCAGGTTGAAGCCAGGCTGGTACAGGCTTTTGGCCCGCGCCTGCAGGTGCGGGAGGTTGCGCCATTGGCGGGCAATCAGATTCTGGAGGTTGTGCTGATTGACGGTTCGGTGATGCACATGACACCGGATCTCAGCCACTTTATTTATCGTGACGAATTATACGAACTGAGTGGCGAAGGCCCGCAGAATATTACCCAGAACCGTAATAATCCCAAGCGTGCAGACCGCCTTGCAGCGGTAACCGACAGTCAGACGGTTGTATTTAAAGCCGAAGGTGATCAGAAAGCGCTGATCAACGTTTTTACCGATATTGACTGTGGGTATTGCCAGAAACTGCATCAGGAAATCCCGCGTCTGAATGAGCTGGGCATTACGGTGCGTTATCTGGCCTATCCCCGTGCCGGTATTAAAGATCCGCGCAATGGCGAGCTGACCGATTCCTACCGCAAGATTAACTATGTCTGGTGTCAGGCGGACCGCAAGACCGCCATGACCACGATGAAGAATACTCAGCGTGATATGAGCATACTGGGTCAGCGCCTGCGTCAGAGTGGTGGTTCGGCGGAGCTGGAAGATCAGTACCGTGCTCTGCAGGGACAGATGGTCGCGATGACGGATAAGAGCAAAGACTGCGGTGCTCCAATTGCTGCCCAGTACGATCTGGGTCAGGAAGTGGGCGTTACCGGCACGCCGGCCATTATTGTCGATGACGGTCGCTTGTTCCCCGGCTATATGCCAGCGGACGATCTCGCACGTCGTCTGGGTGTGATGTAACCCGGCTCTGGCTGTAAAAACCTCCTGCGGGAGGTTTTTTTGTACCTGCTCCTAATTGGGGCGGGTTATGCACAATGATGGGCCCTGACGGGCTTCGATTGAGTATTGATTAGTACTTTTGTATTGCTTTTGGTTAAGTCTCTGTTTTATATCCACTTTATTGCAAATTTGTGACGGGTCGGCGCGATGGTTCTGGTGTTTTTGCAGAGCGTCTGGCGTATTTTTTCAGAATTTGCCCCCAGTTTTATCCACAGGTTGTGCGTGGAAGTGTTTACTCACCTTGTATGCCTTTAGATGTCAGTGGTCTGAGCGACACCGTTTTCTGCCTTATGGCAGCGTCATTTTGGCGCAGCATGAACCTCAATGATGCATCTTATGCACATTCCGCTCTGATCGGGTATGTGCTCTGTCAATTTGGCCCGAAAATTGGCAAAACGCCTATTGATTTTCATAAGTCATTGAAAAATATATAATTTTTTATTTGGTTAAAAAATAGACAATTTGAGATGAGGCCTCTGTTCATGCGAAAACCAGAGACTTTTAAAGTGTTTGTTCACAAAGTTATGCACAGATTTTGTGGATAGGAAAAACAGCAGTCCAGCGCATCAGGAAGGAGATTTTTTCGCTTTCTGCCGCAGATTGACGCTTGACTTGAAAGAAATTCTTCAAAGTGGTTATGCACATTCCTCCACCATCCTTTTTGAACGGACATTCAAAAGTCAAAAAACTGAAATATGCCGGATTGTATTTTCTAAGTTATTGAATTATATAAGATTTCGATTTTGTTGTTATTTCATTCAATCCGACCTGAAGCCGCATGAATGCTGGATTCGTGGCACTTATCAGAAACTTACCCAAAGAATTATCCACAGAAAATGTTGATAACATAACGCAGGCCAGAAACGGCGCGATCCGGCACCGTTGTGGATGGTTTTTCCGACCGTTCAGATGTCCTGTTCGTCGTCCTCATCCGTGACATTCAGGAAACAATCGAGCGATGGATGGGGCGTATCCTGCTCATCAAAACGCAGTGCTTCCGGCAGGGCCCCGTACCAGTCAAAGTACTGAATCAGGTGCCTCCAGATACCATCCAGCGGGGCATTAAACAGCAGCGGCTCACCGCTGACCGGGTGATTCATGCTCAGCTGAGCAGCATGCAACAGCAGGCGCGGTGCCTGTAATTGATCACGGAAATAGCGGCTGTGACGGCCTTTACCGTAACGGGCATCCCCGATGATCGGGTGACTCAGATGTTTCAGATGGCGGCGCAGCTGGTGTTTGCGGCCAGTGTGTGGAATGCACTCGACCAGCGAGTAGCGCGACTGCGGGTATTTATCGATAAAGACCGGAATTTCAGCATTGGCCAGAGCGCGGAAATCGGTGATGGCATCCTGTTCGGGCCTGATCTTTTCGTGTTTGGCGTATTGGTCGACCGGCGGGGCCATGGGTTTATCGAGGTGTATAAACTCCGGCATCCAGCCCCGGACAATGGCCAGATAGCGTTTGTCGACGGCGCGCTGACGCCATTGGTCGGTAATCAGGCTGGCCATTTCCTGATTCAGGGCGAAGGCGAGAACGCCGGACGTTGGTTTATCCAGACGGTGTACCGGATATACCCGCTGGCCGAGTTGGTTGCGCAGCAGTTGCAGGGCAAAGCGGTTTTCATGGCGGTCAATTTCGCTGCGGTGTACCAGCAGACCACTGGGTTTGTTAATGACGACCAGTGCGTCATCAAGGTAAAGAATCTCAAGTTCCACTGTATGCCCGGTGTTGTTACCGGCCCCCGGATAAAACGCGGCACTTTACCCTATGTGCCGCAGAGCGGGTACTGCTGCCGGGCCTGATTCTTCCGTTGTTGCGGCGGATTATGGTAAGGGTTTTCCCTTAAACTCCGATCTTTGCTACCGTGTGGCAGCATGAATGACTGACGTATCAGGCCCTAACAATAATAAGGAGTTGTCATGCTCAGCCGCTGGATGATTGTAATGCTGCTGTTGGTGGCAGCTGCGCTGTTTACCGTACGTCTGATCTATGTTGAGAGCGCTCCCTTTCCGGATCGCAGCGGAGCGCCACGCCTGCCTTCGACCGAACTGGAGACGGTTGCCAGTCTGCCGCTGCCGCCGGGCAATCTGGCGGTGGCTGATGATGAACGCATCTTTTTTACCTTCCATCCGGAGGCGTCACCCGATATCAATGTTGCTGTCTGGCAGAATGGCGACGTTCAGGCTTTTCCCGCTCCGGAGTGGCAGCCCGGTGGCCGTGCTGAAGAGGCGCTGAATGAGGTGCTGTCGCTGCGTCTGCACAACAACGAGTTATGGCTGCTGGATAACGGCCGGCACGCGCTGAACAGTGTGCGCTTACTGGCGTTTGATATTAACAGCCGCGAGTTGCTGCACAGCTATCGCTTCCCGCGCCATGTGTTTCCGCTGGGCGCGCACGCCAATGATTTCCGCATCAGCGCCGATGGGCGTTATTTCTTTATCACCGATGCCAGCCTGCTGGCGCGGACTCCGGCTCTGGTGGTGTATGACCGTGCAGAGGGGGTCAGCCGCCGTTTGCTGCATAACGATGTCAGTGTCCGCGCCGGAGCGTTTGAGCCGGTGGTGCAGGGACGGGCGATGACGCTGTTTGGCGTGTTTACGGTGAATCCCGGTGTTGATGGGATCGCACTGGATGATGCCAATGAGTGGCTGTATTTTGCTGCGGTGTCGGCTGACCAGTTGTATCGCATCCGGGTGGCTGATCTGTTGCAGGCGGATCTGCTATACGCCACCCTGAGTGCCCGCGTTGAAGCTCTGGGTCCGAAAACCATGACGGATGGTATGGCGCTGGATTCGGCTGGTAATGTGTATCTTTCGGATCTGGAACACTCAGCGATTGTGCGTCGCACGCCCGCCGGTGAGCTGCAGACACTCTTACGCAGTGCCGATCTGCGCTGGCCCGATGGCTTCAGCCTTAAGGGGGACTATCTTTACCTGACGTGTTCTGCGTTGCATCAGGTGATCGGTCACCGCCGTGAAGACATACTGGCGGCTGGCCCTTATCCGATTTATCGTTTTTCCCTGAGTAAGGCAGAATCCTACCTGAATCCCTGATGCGCGAGGCTGGCGAATGAAATGTGTTTACCAGGCAGCTGATATGCTGGAAGCCCATCTGGTGCTTGGCTTACTTGAGCAGCACCGTATCCGGGGCTTTATTGAAGGTGCTCATCTGACCGGTGGCTTGGGTGAGATACCCATGCAGAATTATGTGCGGGTGCTGGTGAACGATGTCGATTTCGACACCGGACGGCGGTTAATGCTGGAATACGATCAGGCCAATGCGCTGACCGATCCATTGCCGCAACCGATGTTTCGCCACTGGGGCTGGTTTGTTCTGGCACTGGTTGCCATCGTGGCTGCAGAAAGCCTGCGCTATTTGTGATGGCTGCCGTTTCCTTCACTGACCGCTGATCAGGTTCCGGAAAACCGCCGGGCTGTCACTGCCGTCTTCACGGTGAAAATCAACCAGCAGCAATGCCAGATGCTCGGCATCCTCCAGATGGGGAAAGTGTCCTGTTTTTATCCACCGGGTATCCGCAGAATGGCGGTTGCGTTTGCTCAGCGGGTCATATTCCCCGCCGATGTATTGTTGTCTGGTGCGTTCATTGATTGTCGGGTGTTCGTTGCTTAATGGCAGTTCGTAGCGGTACTGCAGCAGCAGGGGCAGAATCTGCCGCCCCTGATGAGCGCACAGCAGCTGCCAGGAATCCTGACGTGTCTGGCTGCTGATGGGGGTGTAGGGGCCGCTCAGGGTTTCCAGATAGCGTCCGTACAGACCTTCGCTGATGCCGTGGCAGAACAAAGGCCCCAATGGCCCGGCCAGCAGCAGTTCGCGCCAGAGGAAGTATCTGGCCTCGGCGCCGGGTCGGGCGCACAACCAGCTGCAGCGGCTGATGTGAATGTCAGATTCTGCTGTCAGCATCCGCTGACCAACGCTGGCACCGTAATCGTGACCAATCATCTGACATTGCTGAATACCGAGATGATGGAGCAGATCCAGGACCAGCTGCGCCTGATCGCTTAACCGGTAACTGTATCCGGTGGGTTTATCGGAGTCGCCACACCCCGGAAAATCC
Organism: Saccharospirillaceae bacterium; assembly: GCA_021208685.1. Classification (GTDB taxonomy): domain Bacteria; phylum Pseudomonadota; class Gammaproteobacteria; order Pseudomonadales; family Oceanobacteraceae; genus Venatoribacter. Next base: position 20,252 of record JAJOJJ010000031.1, on the reverse strand, counting down.
GGACATATCAGGCGGAATTGGCCACTCAGCATCGGCCATAGGCGGTGCCAGTCCCAGCTGCTGCCCGGCAGGCCGTGGAGTAACACTAATACCGGTCCCTGTCCTTCATCGTGAAATCCTACGCGCAGGCCCCGCCATTGAAAGTCTCGCTGTTGGCTGCGCCAGATATTGGGGTTTAGCACGGCTGCTCCTTAGCGCTTTTTATTGTTATCAGGGTGCTGACTGCTCAGGCTTAATCCGCTGAAACAGGGCTGAACAGCAGGTCTGGCACGCGGTATCTGTCCGTTGTACCGGGTTGTTTCAGCGCAGCAGCACATGACCGTAAATCGGTAATGTGCCTTACTCTATGTCAGCCCAATCCGTGCGGCAAGCGGACTTGGCACTGTTGTTGTCGCGATGGTTATCGGCTATTTTCGCGCAACCAGTTTCCAGGGAATCCGGATGATGAAACGCCTGTCAGTGTATCCTGTTGTACTGCTTATTCTGTCCGTCATTGTGAGTCGGCAGGTGTTGGCGATTCCTGCCGCCTGGGATCGTTCCGATACCGATTGGCAAACGCGCACATCGGCACATTTCGAACTGCATTATCCCGCCCGTTATGAGTCGATGGCGCAGCATGCGCTGAGCATTGCTGAGCGCGTACACGATGAGTTGGTACCGTTTTTTCAGCAGCAGCCGGACGAGCGCACACAGATGGTGCTGGTCGACGATTACGACTATTCCAATGGCTGGGCCACGCCCTTTCCCTTTGCGCAGATCCGGCTGTTTGCCAGCCCACCGGAAGATGTAGGCGGGCTGGAGCATATGGATGAATGGCTGCACGGTCTGATCCGTCACGAATACGTGCACATTCTGCATATGAACATGAGCCGTGGTGTTACCCGCCGTGGCCGCAGTCTGTTTGGCCGCCTGTTCTGGTTGTTTCCGCATGTGTTTACGCCGTCGATGTTTACCGAAGGGCTGGCGGTGTATCTGGAAACCAACCACAAGCTCGGTTATGGCCGCCTCGACAGCAGCAGCTATGCCATGCAGATGCGCACAGAGCTGGACAGTCATCAGGGCGATGATCTGAATCAGGTGGTGGTACCGCTGCGCGATTGGCCGCGTGGCAAGCATTACTTATATGGCGCGTATTTCTGGCAGTATCTGGCCGATACCTATGGTGAAGCGGCCATGAGCCGCTATCTCAACCAGTACAGCCGTGAGCTGATTCCTTACGTGATGCAGAACCGCGTTGCCCGCAACGTCTTTGGCAAGTCCTTTGCGGCGTTGTGGAATGATTACCGCCAATGGCTTCTGAGCCGTTTTACCCCGCAGATTGACCAGTTAAAAGCGCGTGAAGTGGCGGGTATTGCTTTACCGGTATTGCCCGGAACCCAGCAGGTAACCGCCGCACAAAAGGACGCGTTGCTGCAGGTGGTGGATAACGGTGAGGACAGGCCCACGATCAGCCGCTGGCAGGCGGCAGAGGATGAAGACTGGCAAGTTCAGGCACTGATTCCGGCGAAAGGTGTTAGTGATGTGGATGTCGCAGCCGATGGCACACTGGCGGTATCGCGCCTGATCCGTCATGCCAGCGGCCGTGACCTGAATGACGTATTTCTGTGGTCAGAGGCTTCAGGCTGGCAACGCATCAGCACCGACCTGCGTCTGCGTAAGGTGCGCTGGTTACCCGATGCCCGGCAACTGATCGGCAGCCGCAAGGTGCAGGGGCTGAGCGAATTATGGTTGCTGCAGCGTGACGGCAATGCCCGCATGCTCTGGCAGAGCAACAGCGGCACCGTGCTGGGCAGCTTTGATGTGGCAGCGGATGGACAATCGCTGGTGGCCTCGCTCAAACGCCCCGGGCAGGGCTGGAATCTGGAGCGTCTGACTCTGAGCACACTGCGCTGGCAGGCACTGACCGATACCCGTGCGATTGAACATCAGCCCGAGTTTCTGCCCGATGGCCGGATTCTCTACAGCGCCGATTACGACGGCGTGTTTAACCTGTATGTGCTGCAACCGTCAACGGGCACGGTCGAGCAGTGGACGCAGGTGGTGGGTGGGGCGTTTCAGCCACGCTGGCTGAATGGTCGGGTGGCCTATCAGACGTACACCAGTGACGGTTACCAGCTGAACATGCTGAACCCGCGAACGCTGGCGATGTTCAGCATTGCCAGCCGCCAGGGGCGTTACGATTATCCGCCGTCAGTCCGTGGTGTGGTGCCTTCAGAGCGCCGTGATTATTCCCCATGGCCGACGCTGATGCCCAGATACTGGCTGCCGCTGTTCAGTATCGATGAATACTCGTCAGCACTGGGGCTGGCTACCAGTGGCAACGATGCGGTTGGCCGCCACAGCTACAGCATTGCTGCTTTGTGGGACTTTAAGCAGGAGTGGGCCGATGTCTCTGCAACCTATCTGTACGACACCCGCTGGTCTTTGTTGTGGAACCGCAGCCACCGCTTCGCAGGACTGAATACCGGACAGGAGGATGATTATTACGCCTGGCGTGAAGATCTGCTGATTGCCCGTCATGACCATGTCTGGAATGCCTTTGAGGATCAGCTGCAGCTGCATCTGGGGCTGGTGTCTGACCATGAAAAAACCGAACGCTCTCCGGCGGGGGTGAATCGCGGCTCAGGCATTGAAGAAACCCTGGCCGGTATAGCCCTGAGTTTTGATAACCGCGAGCTGTACCGCAATGTTCCGGGGATTGGCTGGGGCACCTACGCCGATCTGGTGTACGAAAGTAATGATGTACTGAACAGCGATTACAACGGCAGCCAATGGCAGGCGGCGATCAGACACACCGTTGATCTGCCGGGGCGCAACACCCTGAGTTTCGGGATTGCCGGTGGCGTCGCTGACCGGGGTGCGGAGCCGTTCAGCATGGGTGGCCAGAATGGCGAAGAAGTCCTGCTTTTTGGGCGGGATCAGTTGGCGTTGCCGGGCTATGAAGACAATGTGCAGATTGGCCACAAATACTACAGCGGTGGGTTGCGGCTGGATCGCTGGCTGACCCGCGTTGAGCGTAACTGGGGCATGATGCCACTGGGGCTGGGGGATCTGTCGGTGGCCGCCTGGGCGCAAACCGCCAACGTCTGGTTCCGTGAGCAGCACCGGCCAGCGCTGAGTGCGGTCGGTGCTGAACTGGGGGTGGATGTGGTGCTGGGTTACAACCTGGTATTGCCGGTCGCTCTTGGGGTGGCGCAGGGGTTGGATGACGATCTGGGAGAAACCAGAGGCTATCTGCGCACTGCCGTCTTTTTCTGAATGACGCAGCATGGCAGCCATCAGTGGTATGACTCACCTCCGGGGCTGACTCGCGTCAGGGCCAGTATTTTGCGGGCAGGGTATACTGAGTGCCGTTTTGTAAGCTGAACAGGATCGTACATGGATTATTTGTGGGTATTGGTCGCTTTCCTTTGTGGCTTTGTCGTCAAACAGTTGGGAATGCCGCCTCTGGTCGGCTACCTGCTGGCCGGTTTTGGTTTGCATGCGCTGGGCGTGCAACCGGTCGGCAGCCTGCAGGCACTGGCCGATCTGGGGATTACCCTGATGCTGTTTACCATCGGTCTGAAGCTGAATATCCGTGCGCTGATGCAAAAGGAAGTATGGCTGACCAGTGTGCTGCATACCGGCGTCTGGGGGGTATTGCTGGCGGGGATCATTCTGTTGGCGGCCTGGCTGGGGGTGAGCCATTACTTTGATATACCACTGACCGCTGCGCTGCTGGTGGCTTTTGCCCTGAGCTTTTCGTCCACGGTCTGTGTGGTGAAAATGCTGGAAGAAGCCTCCGAACTCAAAACCCGTCACGGCAAAATTGCCGTGGGGATTCTGGTGATTCAGGACATTCTGGCGGTGGTGTTTCTGGTGGCTTCAACCGGCAAAACGCCATCGCTCTGGGCGTTCGGACTGTTTGGCCTGTTTCTGATCAAGCCACTGCTACACCGCCTGATGAGTCAGGCCGGACATGGTGAGTTATTACCGTTGCTGGGGTTCTTCCTTGCTTTGGGCGGTTCTGAGCTGTTCACCCTGGTCAACATGAAAGGTGATCTGGGGGCGTTGCTGGTGGGAATGTTGCTGGCGTCCCATGCCAAATCCGCCGAACTGTACAAAGTGCTGATGAACTTCAAGGATCTGTTCCTGATCGGCTTCTTTCTGTCGATTGGTTTTACCGCCTTACCGAGCCTCGACATGGCGTTGACGGCATTGCTGCTCACGGCATTGCTGGCGGTGAAGTTTGTGCTGTTTTTTGCCCTGCTGGCACGCTTTGGTGTGTCGGGTCGTTCGTCGTACCTGAGTGCGCTGGCGCTGACGAACTACAGCGAATTTGGCCTGATTGTGGCGAGCCTGAGCGTGAACCGTGGATGGCTGAGTGAGGATTGGCTGGTGATTATCGCGCTGGTGATGTCTCTGTCGTTTATTCTCAGCAGTTTTATGTATCGCCGCGCGCACCATATTTATGCAGTGCGCAAAGACAGTATCAACCGCTTTGAGCGTCCTGGTGCGCATCAGGGATTTGAACAACCGAAAGAGGCTCAGGTTCTGATTCTCGGTATGGGACGGGTCGGTAAGGGCGCTTATTCTGCGCTGGAACGCGAATACGGCAACAAAGTCTGGGGCGTGGAATCGGATGCTGAGCGAGTCGCTGCACTGAAAGCCGACGGCTTTAATGTGGTGGTTGGCGATTCCGATGACATGGAGTTCTGGCAGAAGGTCAGCACTCAGGGCATCCGGCTGGTTATGCTGGCTTTGCCCTCTCAGACCGAAATGCGCAGTACGCTGGAGATGCTGAAACTGGCCGGGTATCAGGGCAAAGTCGCTGCGGTTGCGCGCTATGACGATGAGCGTGCCGAATTGTTACAGCGCGGAGTGGATGTGGCCTTCAATTATTACTCCGAAGTGGGAGCGGGCTTTGCGGCTGAAAGCCGTCATTTGCTGAATGAAGGCGAACCGCTGGACGTTGCCCAGCAGGTTTGATCCGGCGGATTGTGCCCGGTCAGTGGCCAGCCCGAAGACTGGCCAGCAGCTGTTCCGGTGTCGCGGCACGTAACAGTTGCCGCTCGCCGTGCGCGAAACCTTCCCGTTGTACGTGACTGAGCAGATCAAACAGCGGCTGCCAGTAGTTATCGACGTCATAGCAGGCGCAGGGCTTGCTGTGTGCCCCCATGCCGGCCCAGCACCAGATTTCAATCAGTTCATCCAGCGTTCCTATTCCCCCGGGCAGGGCTACAAAGGCATCGGCGAGATCAGCCATCAGCGCCTTACGCTCATGCATGCCGGCAACCTGGTGGAGGCTGGTCAGCCCGCGGTGAGCCACTTCACGCTTGTGCAGGGAATCGGGAATCACACCGATCACTTCTCCACCAGCCTTCAGCGCGGTATCGGCAATAATCCCCATCAGGCCGCTGTTGCTGCCACCATAGACAATACCAATGCCTTGCTGCGCCAGAAAACGGGCCAGATGTTCGGCAGCCTGAGCGTATTTCGGGTCGTGACCGCTGCGGGCACCGCAGTAAATAGCAATTCGTTGCATAACGTCTCCTCAACTCATCGCGCTAAAGTGTAACAGTGCTGTTTTATAGCTTCCTGCTCTTTCGTCGATGCTGATTAGGTTGTATGCGTCTATATCCTGATGTTCATGCGGCATTTTCCAGCCGCTGGGTTAGGCTCATGAAATAGTCTGAGAAGGAGGGTGCATGATGGCGAAAATGTCATTCCGTTTTACCACCGAAGTGGAAGTTGAACTGCGCGCTGACAGTTACGAAGAAATTTATCTGATGCTGAAAGACATGATGCACGGTGCGCGTCCCATCAGCAGCCAGAATCATGTGAAAATTTTTCCGCCGGAGCAGAGTTCCATGTACTTCAGCATGGAAGGTGAGCAGGAGTTGCATGAAATCCCGATGTTTAAAGGGGATTTCAGGCGTGACATTCTTGAGCACTGACGGGCGCTGTCCATAAAAAACGCCCACGGCTGAGGTGGGCGTTTTCTGCGCAGCCGCAATCAGAACAGCTGCAGAACCAGTGCGGCCTGTTCGCAGTGATCTTTTTCTTTCAGATCGTTTTTCTGTTTGGACTGACCGGATTTAATCCAGGTGTAGCTGCTGGGTGAGCCTTTACAGATGGTCAGACCGAGCACGTTGTTTTTCGATTTAACAAACAGATTCATATTCACCAGACCACGGGTGCGTGAGCGCAGGTGGATTTTTTTCGGCGAAATCGTAAACGAGCGTAAACCATCTTTGGCCGTCACATTCATGCCTTCCCCGGCTGGCGCATTGACGAAGACTGCATCATCACGGATTTCAATACTGGTCCAGTTTGAATCCGTTTCAAATTCCAGTTCGTAGATGGTTTCTTCTGCCGGTGCAGCAAGGGCGCTGACGGACAGGGCAATAAGGGCGGCGAATACTAATGCTTTCATAATATGGACCTTCCGTGGATCTCTCCGGGATGGTGAATTTAGGGGCGATAAAAAGGGCTTTGATTCATCGTTGCATAATCAAAGCCCTGTTAGTTATATAGTTCAGACTTCTTATATCGTCAAAGTTCTGATACCCGGCAATTCCTTGATAAGCGTTATAAATGAGTCTCCGCATATTCCGCCAGAACAGAACGCGGGGAGCCTTCCAGATGAATCGTGCCGCCACTGGTGAACTCTTTGAAACGTTCAATCAGATACGTCAGACCTGAGCTGATCGGGTTCAGATAGGGCGTATCGATTTGCGCCAGATTCCCCAGACAAACAACCTTTGAACCGGCACCGGCACGGGTGATGATGGTTTTCATCTGGTGCGGCGTCAGATTCTGGCATTCATCGATCAGAATGAGGCTGTGCTGGAAGCTGCGTCCGCGGATGTAGTTCAGGGATTTAAACTGCAGCGGCACTTTTTTCAGGATGTAGTCGACGCTGCTGGTGGCGTGCTCGTCATCATCGTGCAGTGCTTCCAGATTGTCGGTGATGGCGCCCAGCCAGGGTTCCATTTTTTCTGCCTCTGTTCCCGGCAGATAGCCGATATCTTCATCCAGACCACGCGTTGAACGGGTGGCAATGATGCGCCGGAACTGCTTGGTGGCAACGGTCATCTCGATAGCCGCCGCCAGCGCCAGAATGGTTTTACCGGAACCGGCCTGGCCGGTCAGGGTGACCAGATGCACATCCGGGTCCATCAGCAGATGCAGGGCGAGTGCCTGTGGAATATCGCGCGGTGTCAGCCCCCAGGCACTTTGCGATAACAGTTGCTCGGCAGGCAGATCCTGCAGCAGGGCGGTGGTTTCTTCGATCAGCACCACGCGGCCGATAAAGCCTTTCTCGTCAACAATGAAGCGGTTTACATAGAGTTCGTCGGGCAGATTTTCCAGCGGGATACGGTGATACGTTCCGGTTTCATCGTGGAAAGTATCCACCTGGGTTTGGGTTTCCCAGAACGAATCTGCGAAGGTGTGGAAACCGGTTTCCAGCAGGGAGACATCGCTCAGCAGCTGATCGTTCTGATAATCCTGTGCGCCGACACCGCAGCCCCGCGCTTTCAGCCGCATATTGATGTCTTTGGTGATCAGAATCACATCACGGCGCGGGTATTTTTCCTGCAGACTGACCAGGCTGTTAATGATTTTGTTGTCGTTCAGATCCGGCGGCAGTGAGCGGTTCGGTGCCTCGAAATTATCCAGCAGTATGGACAGATGCCCCTGCACCGAGCCGTCAGGCCGGGCAATGGGTACGCCCTTGGCGATCTCGGTGGGCGTGGCATCACCAATGATGTGGTCGATTTTACGGATGGCCTCTCGGCAATCGGTGGCAATGGACGCTTTGCCCATTTTCAGTTTATCCAGCTCCTCCAGAACGGTCATAGGGATCACCACCTGATGCTCTTCAAAATTCAGGATCGCAGCCGGATCATGAATCAGAACATTGGTGTCCAGAACGTACAGCTTGGTTGCGGATTTACTTGCGGCCATATAAGCACTCTCCTGGTTGCAGGTTGGGCTGATCAGATACATAAATGGCGGAATGCCACGGTGCGCGCACTGAGCGCAAACGGTCGGACTTGCGCTGGTTGGTGGCCAGGGTTGGTTGATGGGCGGATGTTTGGACAGAAAGGCGTTGCACAACGATGGTAAGGGAGTGGACGTTGCAACTGAGGTTCAGCGTCGGTGGTTGCATAATGTGAGTGCGCTGGCCTGAATGACCTGAAGGCACTGTGTATCTGCCATATCCTGGCAGGCTGATACTGCGCTCGGGTAGCAACTTACCCTCCCTCCGTGGGTGATCGGTACGCTTTGCGGTCACTGAGTTTGCAATACTCAGCGGCGGCAAAAACACGCCTTTGGTTACTATGGCGTCAGGCAGACTCCTTGCCAAGTGTTTGTTTTATGACAACGCTTTGTCGGCAATGGTCAGCCTGATGACGGGATGACAGCGTCTCTTTCAGCCTTTAATCCGCGCCAGAAACTGCGCCAGATCGGGCAGTAACTGCAGGTATAAACCGAGCCGGCTGGCCAGCAGCACACCGTCTTTATTGGTCAGTTTTGCCTGCGCCTGTTGTACCGTCTGTTGCAGTACCCGGCGGGCCCTCAGGCGGTTCATGCCCCACTCAACCCCCGGAGCCAGGAGTGGCGAGAGCAGCAGCGCGGAGAGAACACCACTGCCAATACCCACCCAGCTGACCCAGGCTGGCACCCCAAACCAGCTGGCCCAGAAGGCTCCCCACCACCCTTGCTGGCCGAGATAAACACTGCCGGCCAGAGTACCGCCAAGACTGGCGGCGCTGCTGAGCATGGCTTTATCACCGAGTAAGCGGCCGGTCAGCATGATGGTCAGCGCCAGTAACCCTTCGCGTAGTCCTTCACTGGGCAGGTGCAGACGTATCAGCTGATGTTCGACATAGTGCTCAAACGCCTGCCGCTGTGCCGGTGTCAGGCTTTGCTGCTGTGAAAGATCCAGACGGTAATGGTCAATGACCTGCTCACAGTACTGTTGCAGGCTGGCTTCAAGGGTGGGCAGGTCGAGCAGTTCCTGCTCCAGAATGCGGCGCATTTCCTGCTGTTTGCCACTGGGCTTGGCCGTGCTTTGCGGCTGCCGCCGCAACAGGTTCAGCAGGCTGCGTGGCAGTGCCAGCAGATCACCGGGGATATCCCGGCGATGACGCCAGTGGCGGAAGAAAACCGCGCTGGCCGGAGCGAAATGGCGCCGATAGACCTCATCCACACGCTGTCCGGCCTGCACGAAATGCTGGTCGAGCAGTTGCTGCAGTGCGCGGCTGTGTTCTGCGGCCGTTACATGAGCGTTTGGGCTGGGTTTCTGAGGTTGAGTTGAGGCTGGCTGTTGGCGCATTTTAACCTTTCTAAGACCCTGGATTGACTCTATTGTCGCGGGCCCGGTGGCGGCTGGGCCAAGCTTTTATCTGGCTTACGCGTTAGACTGGGACCGGGCTTAACCTGTGCCTGACACGAAGGTAAGACCCACCGGGATGGTTGTCATCCTGAACAGAATAAAAAAAATTACTCATCAGAAATGGGGGCGTCATGTCTTTCCTCGCGCGTATATCGCTGGCGTTGCTGGCGATCAGCAGCATGTCCGGCTGCAGCATGATTTATAAAACAACCGGCTGGTTTGCATACGATTACACCGAAGAGTATGCGATTCCCTATACCATGAAAAGCAGCGATCCGGAGATGGCCTGCGGCATGACAACCGCGATGGCACCGACGCTGATGTCATTTACTGAATTAACGTTTCCGCCTGATCGCGCCGCCGTGACCATGTACATGATGTCCGGCTCCTGTGCGGAAGAAAAAGCCCATGAAGAAGCGCTGGCGTATGTGCGTGCCTTTAAGAGCCAGAACATTGCTGAAGCCAAAGATGCGCGTATCCGTGAAAAGCGTGCCTTTGCCGTCGCGGCCAGCCGTCAGTACATGGCGTATCAGCACATGGTGGCCGAATTCGGTGAACCGGGTGACAAGTGCCCTGACCTGAGTGAAAGCGAAGAAGTGTATTGGGTGCTGGGTTCCATCGCTGGCATGCAGTCGGTGATGAGCGATCTGCGCTCGCAAAGCAGCGTTAACGTGCCGAAAGACATTGCCATGAAAGCCGTACGTGGACTGCAGTGTGTGGACAACGTGCGCTGGTGGGGATTGCCGCAGGCGCTGCAGGCCGGTATCTGGGTGATGATGCCGGATACGGCGCCAAAGGGCACCGATCCATGGCAGGAAATGGCCAACGCCAGCCGTATCGCCACCGCTTCCGGTGTGCGTATGGCCCATGCGATTGAAGTCGTCATTGCCGATGGTTCGGGCAACACCGAGCAGCTGCGCGATGCGATCCGTCGTCATGCTGCGTCGCTGAAAACCACCTCCAGCAATCCGGATTACCGCATGATGGATATTATGGCCAGCCGTCAGATTACGGCCGTCTCTGACCGTCTGTGGACGGAAGCAACCGGTGCGCGTACGCCGACCGGTGGTTTGGGTACGTTCTGGGATGATGTTCAGCCAAAAGCGAACACCCTGGACATCGACGATTTGCTGGAGGACTGAATATGTTACGGGCATTTCTGCTGATGGCTCTGGGAACCAGCCAACTGGCGTTCGCTGCGCCGGAAAAGCGTACTTTTTGCGTGTACGACCCGCTGGGCGCCAATGGCTCTATTTATGGTATGACCAAAGACTACAGCACCGTTGCGCTGGAGTGGGGCGTTGACTTTCATCTGCGTGCCTATACCGATGAAAAAATCGCGGTGGATGACTTTAAGGCCGAGCAGTGTGACGCGGTGCTGATGACCGGCGCCCGTGCACGTCCGTTTAATAAATTCACCGCCACGGTCGAAGCCATTGGTGGGGTGCCGAGCGATGAGGTGATGCGTAATCTGGTGAATACCATCGCGTCACCGAAAGCGGCGAAGTTTATGACCGAAGGCCGCTATGAAGTCGCAGGCATTCTGCCAGCAGGGCCTATTTATCTGTTCCTGCGTGACCGGACGGTCGATTCGGTAGAAGAGTTGTCCGGCAAACGTATTGCCACTATTGAATACGATGAGCCGTCGATGAAGCTGGTGAATCACATTGGTGCTTCGGTTGTGCCATCCAATTCGGCCAACTTCTCCGGCAAATTCAACAATGGCAGTGTGGATGCGGCTTACGCTCCGGCGGTGGCTTACAAGCCGCTGGAAATGTACAAAGGCCTGGGTACGAACGGCGGGATTCTGCGGTTTAATCTGGCCTATCTCGACTTTCAGCTGATTCTGCACAAAGACCGTTTTCCTGCGGATTTTGGCCAGAAATCCCGTCTGAAAATCGCCAGCGTCTTCGACCGCATGCGCGAATATATTGATAAGGATACCGCCGAAATTGATCCGAAATTCTGGGTCGATCTGAGTCAGGATAATCACGACAAGTACAATCAGATGCTGCGCAATGTGCGTATCGCGTTGCGTGATGAAGGTGTCTACGACGCCAATATGTTGCGCCTTATGCGCAAGCTGCGCTGTGCTGAAACACCCGCCGCCGCTGAGTGCGTCGAAAAACTCGAATAACAATAAACAGCCGGCAACACCGCAGCTCCGCCGGAGTCTGCGGTTGCGGATACCCTGCGCGCCGGCAGCAGTAATTTTCAGAGGTATTCATCCATGGAGCAAACAGTACGTGTAGGCAACCGCACGGCGTACGAATGGCTCGCCGCGTTACCTGCCTTTCTGGTGCTGGTATTCGTTGTCATCCTTAACAGCAGTCACGCGTTGCATGCTCAGTTGCTGCAATTGGGCGAGGGCATCTGGGATGGCTATTTTCAGTTGCGTACCGACCCGGTGCAGCCTTCCTGTAACCCAACCATGGATATTGATGCGCAACTGGCGCGTCTGGTGGCGGAAGCCAATGCTCAGCAGGATGATGAGTGGGATTTATTTGACGAAGAGCCGGCAGATCCTGCCGTTATGCGCCAGTCGTTGCTGGCTGCGCAGGAACAGTGTCAGCAGAAACATGCCTTGTATGAGAGCACGGTTGATCGGGTAACACCGGCGGTACGTGCCTTTCGTGCGGTTGAACTGAGCGTTGCGCAGTTCGGCGAATTTGGTCTCAGTGCCCAGCGTATTATGCTGGCGGTGCTGGTACTGATCTGTGGCCTGACGGCGCTGTTCCGTCGCCATCATATTGCTTTGCGGCCAATGGAAACGGCGATGGATTACCGCGTTGCTTCCGGCGCGCAACTGTTGGCCAGCGCCATTCTGTTTTACTCGGTGTACAGCTTCCGTGAAGTCGCGTTTTCGGCTGGCGTGGAAGTCACGACCCAGCACGGTATTCTGCATCACCTGTGGATTGTGGGTTTTGCTTTTATTCTGCTGCTGAGTCTGTATCAGTTCCTGTTTATTCCGAAAGATGCCAAGCCTGGCGGCAGCTTCCTGAAAGCGCAGCTGGCCGTACCGCTGTATGCCACCATGTGTATTATTTCCGGTGCGTTTTTTATTACCTCCGGACACAGTGCGGGCATTGGTATTTACCTCAATCAGATGATGGAACTGTCGCAACTGTTCCTGAATGTGGGTCTGTATGTGTGGATCGGTATGCTGCTGAAGCGTACTGAGCTGGCACAGGTGGTCTTTAATCTGTTTCGTCCGTTCAACCTGCCACCGGAATTGCTGGCCGTGGCGGTGGTGGCGGTGGCAGCCATTCCGACAGCTTATACCGGTGCATCGGGTATTTTCGTCATCGCCGTGGGTGGGCTGATTTATAACGAGCTGCGCCGTGCCGGTGCCCGTCGTCAGCTGTCGCTGGCGGCAACGGCGATGTCCGGCTCGCTGGGGGTTGTTCTGCGTCCCTGTCTGCTGGTGGTCATTATTGCGGCACTGAATAATGAAGTAACCACCGATCAGCTGTTTGGCTGGGGGGTGAAAGTTTTCTTCCTGACCACGCTGCTGTTTGCGCTGATGGCACTGGCCACCCGTCAGGGGCCTATGCGTCTGGATACCCCGGATAATGTTTTTCCGCAGTTTTTACAGGCACTGAAGCCTCTGATCCCTTACGTTTTCATTATCGGTATCACGCTGATTATTTATGCGGTTGCCCTGAACGCGTATCTGGATGAGTTTTCTGCCCCCTTTATTCTGCCGGTGTTGCTGCTGGTGATTCTGGTTTATGAGCGTCTCGGGCAGGAAAAAGCGGCGCTGAAACGGGAAAACCTGAATATCGATTACGTTGAAACCCGTCTGGAGCAGTCCTGGAGTGATCTGCGCCGCGGTAACGACTCCATTGAAAAAACCATCCGCGAAGCGACCACTGAAACAACCGGTCATATTGGTGCTCTGCTGATGCTGATGGGGCTGTCGGTGAGTATTGGTGGCGTGGTTGAGCGTGCCGAGCTGATGAGTATGGTACCGACCAGCTTCGAATCTGTGTGGCTGGCGATGGCTCTGCTGGTGGCGATTCTGGTGGTGATCGGCATGATCATGGACCCTTACGGCGCGGTCATTCTGGTCAGTGCCACCATTGCTACCATCGCCTACGACAGCGGTATTAATCCGGTGCATTTCTGGATGGTGACGCTGGTGGCTTTCGAGCTGGGGTATCTCACACCGCCGGTGGCGCTCAATCACTTACTGACAAGGCAGGTGGTCGGCGAGGAAGAAGTCCGTCTGGCGAAGGAGGAGAGTGCCGGTATGAGTTTCTGGTACCGTCATGAGCGGGTTCTGCTGCCGCTGACCACCATGGCAATTGCCCTGGCGATCGTCGCCTTTGTGCCACTGGCCATCGGTTACCGCTGAGTATGGGCGGATAGACCATAACGGGAGCGCTGCTCCCGTTTTTTTATCCTGCTGTTCTGTGTAAACGTAAGGTCTGTGCTTCAGCAATCCTTTGGAAGGATTCCGTGTTTCTCTGCCAATAATTCATCATCCGGTCGTTCTTTTGTCATACGGATGTGCCTTTGGGGCAACCTTTTAGGCCAGTTAGTAAAACGGTACCAAATAGGCGCGAATCGTTCACTTCTAAGGCTGTACTATGGTTCCACTATTGACTAATCTCAGGCCCTCTCACCTGAGGACTATAACAATGAAATGGATCCGCTGTTTGCTGGCTCCGCTGTTCCTGACGGCCTTGACCGTTCAGGCGGCGACCGAAACGATGACACTGGCGGCTGATGCCGATGCCGGTGTGCAATTCCCCATGAATATTCAGACTGTGACCGGGCAGAGCAGTGACGGAAACCCGTTTCTGTCGGTAACTGCCGATGTGTTCGGTGCGGTTGAATCGGCCATTAACACGACGGTTGCCGACGTTCAGGCAAGCTTCTTTGAATGGAGCTATAACCGTGGTGTCGGCACCCTGCCCAATACCTGTCCGGCGGGCTACGACGCCAATGCCGGACTCTGTGCCGAGCAGTGCCCGGCAGGCTTTGATTCTGTTGCCGGTGTGTGCTGGGAACAGTGCCCGGAAGGCTGGTCAGATGGCGGTGCCCTGTGTACCCAGTGGCAATGGTGGCCACAAACCCGTGCCAAACAATCCTGGGTACAGCCACGTATTGCAATGCAGTGTGCGCCGGGCTCGGTGAATGAGGCTGGTCTGTGCTACGAGCCTTGTGCGGATACCTTTACCGGCGTTGGCCCACTGTGTTTTGGCCGTTTTGCCAACAACGACAGTGCTGAGCGCATCCGTCAGCAGGCTGCGCAACAGCAGGCTGAGGTGCTGGCTAATCTGGGCGAAAGCGGCATTGTGGTGCCGGAAGGTCAGCAGCCACAGCTGAAAACGGATATGTCGTTTGCGCCGATTGTCTGTGGTCTGGAAGCGGTTGAAGGTGCTTTCGGTCTGCCGGTGCCTGATCCGGTAAACATTGGCGGTCTGGCCGTGGATGCAACCGGTGATGCGATCCTCAATGCCATCTCGGACTCCGCCAGCAGCGGTGCCTGGTTTGTGCCAAGCCTGGCTCAGACCGTGGTGCTGGATTTCTCGGCTCAGGCCGGTTGTGACGATGATGGCGTGGTGGCCAAAGCGTCACTGAATTTCAAACCCAGCGTCACGGTAAAAGCTAGCACCCGTATGTTCGACAGCGTGCTGCACAATATGGCCGGTGTGGATCTGGGCATTATGAGTGTCTCTGTCTATGAGCTGATTCCGTTCCGCGTGTACGGCACGGTGGGCAGCACCATGAGCACCGATGCGACCCTGACCTCAGTGGTTGACCGCAGCCTGCCACCGCTGATGATTGATGGTAAGCAGCATGCCAACAGCACCTCGCTGGCGGTGACGCCGGGCATGGATCTGTGGCTGTCGGCGGAAGCTTATCTGCGTGTGACCAGCATCCTGAGCTTTATTCCGGATCTGCTGCAGCTGGGGGCCGAATTCAAAGTCTGGGTGCTGGAACTGGCTATGCCTTATCAGCTGGAAGAAGGCATGCGTCATGGTGCTGAAGGCTATGAAATCTACAAGCAGGAATCTCTGCACAGCCTGCTGTCATCCGGCCGTGGTTATGTTGATACGTTCCTGCGTGTCTTCGGTATTGAAACCAATGCCTTCGGTGATCAAGCCGATGTGCAGTGGGACGGTTACCACGAAGATAAAACGCTGTTCGATCAAGAAGCCAGCCGCCCGGTTGCTTTCTGATCCGCGTGTTTAACAGACGTTTATAAGCGGTTTTTTATAAACGAATCCTGAGGCCCTTCCTGTGAAGGGCCTTTTGCTTTGCCGAATGTTATGGAGTACCGGTTCTGATGCGTTGGTTGATCCGAATCCTGTTGTCTCTGGCCGCTTTGCTTATCCTGGCGGGCGCGGGGTTTTATCTGTATGTGCAAAGTCTGCCGACTAAGCCACCGGCCTTTGTCAGCGCTGCTGATCTTGATGAACGTCAGCTGGCAAAGCCGTTGCAGTGTGCGGTGGGTCAGCCACTGCAGGCGGCATACCGGGTGCGGGTTGAGGTGCTGTCGCGCCTGAATGGTCAGCCGGTGTACGGCTCCAGTCTGAGTTTCCGCACCCAGTTGCAGCAGGCGAACGGTGATCTTGTGCGGGCGGTGGCGACCGATATCCGGATTGATGAGGGGGAGGGTGTGCAGGCCTTGCCGGATATGCCGTACCTCAGCCGGGTGGACAGTGGTTATGGGGCTGTGTTTGTGGCTTTTAATGATCTGGGGCTGATGGCACAGCATCCGCTGGCGGTGATCAGTCAGCTGCTCAAAGGCCTGTCAGTAGGCAACGAAGGGGAAACCTACCGCTATGCCTACGACTCGCTGCAGCGTTTGTACCGTTACCGTCATACGCCGTCGGCAACTGAGCGGGCTGTGTTCAGCGCCGGCACCGACTTAGCGCTGCTCAGCCGTGAATTTGCTGCCAACCGCAGCGACTGGCAGATCGTCAGTGACGGTGGCTGTTTACCACACAGGCTGGCATCCACTGAGCGACAGGCGCTGCAGGTGGCCGGGCAGCAGGGTTATATTGAATTCCGTATTCAGGCGGAAGGCATTCCGCCGTACGCCGATCTGAACCGGTTTTCGTTTACCGCCAGTGCCAATGCCACGCAGCGCTGGCAGATGCGTCAGGTCAGCACCGCCGACTTTGCCTCGCCGGTTACCTCGGCTGCGGATATGTGGGCGGTGTTTGCCGGTTTCGCCAAAGAACGGAATAGCGCCCGCCTGATCCGCGCGGCGGAATATCTGCTGGACAATCTGTCGCCTTATGAATTGGCCGATACTCTGCTGGGTAAGGGAATAGCGCTCAGTGATGAGGCTGGACGCGATCTTATTTTCGCCCTTGGGATCAGTGGCCGGGCTGAAGCCGAGGCGTTTATGCTCGATGTTTTGCAGGCACTGCCGCAGGGGGCCGGTGATGCGGCAGACATGCAGAAAGTGCGTTTAATGGTCGCGCTGTCTGCCACAGGGCAGGTCACTCCGCGGGCGTATTCCGCGCTGGATTCAATGGCACGCAATGCGCAGGAAAGTACGAATGTGCAGGCGAATGCCCTGATCAGCATGGGCAGCATGGTGCGTCAGCTTGAGCGTCAGGGAAGCGACAGCAGCAACCAGAGACAACAGCTGACCGCGTTATTGCGTGAACGTCTGAACGGGCCCCAGGCGGCATCGGCGATGATGGCCGCCAACAACGCCGGGCTGACGGATCTGGAGCCTGCCATCATCGCGCATCTGGCTTCATCCTCCAGTCGTGAGCGTTATGCTGCCGGGATGACGTTAAGCCGTAATCCGCAGCACTATCCGTTGCTTTTGGACCACCTGCAGGGGGAGCCGTCCAATCTGGTGAATCAGGCTATTCTGGCGAATCTGGATGTCACTCAGCTCAGTCAGGCCCAACGCAGCCAGTTGGAACAGATCGCCAGCAACAGCAGCGATGATGATAAGGCAAAATTAATTCAGCGTTTTCTGAGTCGCCTCTGACAACCCCGCTGCCCGTGAATGCCAGCAGGGATAGCGCAGGCCAGAACCGGGTTGATGTGACGGTTTTCATGGCAGCGTTGCTCAACAATACGGAAAACAGCGCATAAAAAACGCCGCAACGGCGGCGTTTTTGTTGCTTTGCGCGGTTTCAGCGCAGGTGGATTTTCACACTGGTACCCGCACCAAAGCTGATATCACGGATAACCACATCCCCCATATGCTGGCCTTCCGAACCGGCTACCCTGACGTTGCGAAAGGCAATCTGTTTAATACTGGTCGGCATCTGCACCTGCAGTGAACCGTCGGCATTAATGGTCGTGCGTGGGCCCGGTTCATATTCAACACCGGAGATTTCCATATCGGCATCCAGCAGATTTGTCCCGGGAATCAGTGAGGACGCCAGAGTTTCCAGGGTGGTAATGGCAGCTTCATCGTCGCTGCCAAGATCGGTATTAACAATATCAAGCAGGCGCTCGTAGTTGGTCATTGCGCCCTGAGCCGTCACACCGGACATTGCGCTGTCCGACAGCATCTGCATACCGTTTCGCTCCGTTATCTGTTGTTCGGCAACGGCATGACTGTTGTCTGTTGCGGCATTGGCCATAAAGGGCTGAATCGGCCCGAGAAGCACTGCGCTGACAGCCGCGATTAAACGGTAACGGGACTGTTTCTTCAGGGCTTTGGCAAGCTGCCGTTCGCTTAACCAGCCGTTGTTCACCAGTACTTCACCCAGACGCATACCCGTCCGGGCTTGCAACGTGAGGGCGTCATCCAGTTGCTGACGGGTAATCATTCCTTTATGAATGAGCAGGGTGCCCAGACGTGAGCGTTGCTGTATTTCCTGGCGCTTTTGCATGCTAGATGACCTTTAGTGGGTTCTTGTTATTCCGTACACCAATATGCTGCCCCAGTGATACCGGGGGAACAACGAAAGGACGTTGACGGAAACCGTTTACCTGTTGTCTGGCCTCTGTAACGTGTTGATATAGAAAGAAAATACAAAAACAGGCCAATTTGTAACTTAACGTTGCCGGGGATTCCGCTGCTTCCCCTTACAGCGAGTATAGACAGGAATTGCTGAGCTGCTGCTCTGGCCTGTGCTGATAGCCGGGGTGGATAAGCAGATTGACAATATTTATTTACCCTGCGGCCATTTTACCGCTACTCTGCGGGCCATTGTCGTGGCAGGTCCGGAAACAGCCGGCGGTGGTTGCCAGATAAAACGTTGTTGCACGATTTAACTTCGATTTATCCCGGCGGCATTGCTCCCTATAATGGCCCACCACTGAACACCGAATACCGATATTGGAGACGCATCAGCATGAGCGCAGCACGCCACGTTAAATTATTGATTCTGGGTTCCGGTCCTGCCGGATACACCGCTGCGGTTTACGCCGCGCGCGCGAACCTGAATCCGGTGATCATCACCGGCATGCAAATGGGGGGGGCAGCTGACCACCACCACGGAAGTGGACAACTGGCCGGGTGACGCCATGGGCGTACAGGGTCCGGAGCTGATGGAGCGAATGAAAGCCCATGCGGAGCGTTTTGAAACTGAGATTGTGTTTGATCAGATCAGCGAAGTGGATGTGCAGCAGCGTCCTTTCCGGCTGAAAGGCGACAGCGGTGAATACACCTGTGATGCCCTGATTATTGCTACCGGTGCCAGCGCCAAGTATCTGGGTCTGGAGAGTGAAGAAGCGTTTAAAGGTAAGGGTGTGTCGGCCTGTGCGACCTGTGATGGTTTCTTCTATCGTAAAAAGCGCGTAGCCGTGATCGGTGGTGGTAATACGGCTGTAGAAGAAGCCCTGTACCTGTCCAACATCGCCTCTGAAGTGATTGTTGTGCACCGTCGTGATGGTTTCCGCTCAGAGAAAATTCTGGCCGATAAACTGATGGATAAAGCCGCTAACGGCAACGTCACCATTCACTGGAACAGCGAGCTGGATGAGGTGCTGGGTGATGACATGGGCGTAACCGGCATGCGTATTAAGAACCGTGAAACCGGTGAAACCCAGACCATTGAGCTGGAAGGTATTTTTGTGGCCATTGGCCATTCACCGAACACCGGTATTTTCCAGGGGCAGCTGGACATGAAAGACGGCTATCTGGTGGTGCAGAGCGGTAACAACGGTAATGCGACCCAGACCAGTGTCGAAGGTGTATTTGCGGCCGGTGACGTGTCCGACCACATCTACCGTCAGGCGATTACTTCTGCGGGTACCGGCTGTATGGCGGCGCTGGATGCGGAGCGTTATCTGGATAACCTGAAGTAAGAACCTGCTTGTCCTGGTATAAAAAGCGCCCGGCATTGTCCTAATGCTGTTCACTTAGCGTTTTAAATCGTTTGAAACGCCCAATGCCTCCCAGGGGAACTTATCCCCTTGCCGGCGGGGCTTTATACCTGA
Organism: Saccharospirillaceae bacterium; assembly: GCA_021208685.1. Classification (GTDB taxonomy): domain Bacteria; phylum Pseudomonadota; class Gammaproteobacteria; order Pseudomonadales; family Oceanobacteraceae; genus Venatoribacter. The sequence continues at coordinate 490 of JAJOJJ010000031.1, read as the reverse complement.
CCGCCATGGATGGCGGAAATGCATGTTTTGCAGGAGCAAAAACAGGCCCAGCTTCGCGCTGTGCAGGCCTTTTTCCTCCATTCAGACCAACTCGGTCACGGTAACGCGGATAATGGGCCATCCATGGCCCTATCCGCTCGCTCTGCATCCCTGCAGAGACGTACCGGCTCGTTGCTCTTTTATTCCGGCGGCCTGCAAGGCGCATTGATTATTCCGCCAAGCGGCTTTTCAGAACGGACATTGTTGTTCGAGATAATAAGCAGTGCGGCTGGGATAAACCGCGCCTCTGGGCCCGCCGCCATGAGCGATGGTTTTTACGATCTGGCTGGCATGGATGCCAGACAAGCGTATGTGGCCATGGACGGCCAATATACGCGTGGTCAGTAAAAACCGAGTGAATAAGGATCACGGGCCAGACAGCGCAAAGCAGGGGTCCGGGGAGAAGTTCCCCGGGTTGGGGCGCAGGGGCTTGCCCCGCAACGGCTGTTCA
>JAJOJJ010000026.1 GCA_021208685.1 Saccharospirillaceae bacterium | reverse complement strand
CTGAAAAGCGGCAGTGCGGTGATGGTTTTCTGCGCCTCTGGGGCCGCCGCAGAAACCGCTGATATGTCTGGTCTGTCCGCAGGGATGCGGACAAGCGGCTCCGGCCATGGATGGCCGATGAGCCGCGCGGCCAGTAAATATCAAGGTTTCAAGGGTGACGGCCCAGAAAGCGCGAAGCTGGGGTCGGCCCGCCGGCAAGGGGATAAGTTCCCCTGGGAGGCTGCAGGCCTTGATGTTAAAAAATGCTGTTTTGTCAGCTATGGTGCTGATTAAAAACTGTGGGACAGTAGTGGGGCTTAGGGAGTCTGCTTTCAGAAGCTGATGTTAAGAATGATCATTCATATGCTATGTTTGGTCATTTACCTGCCCGCAAAGCCGGGTAAACTGGTTCGCCATAAAGCAGTACAGGATGCCGGCTTGTCCGGCAGCCGATGATAATAACCTGTGCCAACACAACCGATTTGTGAGAAAGCAACCATGAGCAAGTACTCCCATATTCTGCAGCCACTGGATCTTGGCTTCACCACTCTGAAAAACCGCGTGATGATGGGCTCCATGCACACCGGCCTGGAAGATCGTCCGTGGCACTTTGGTGAGCTGGCAGAATACTTTGCCGAGCGTGCCCGTGGTGGTGTTGGCCTGCTGGTAACCGGTGGTTTCTCACCGAACCGTGCCGGTGACCTGCTGCCGTTTGGCTCCAAAATGATGAGCAGCTGGCAGGTGCCTTTCCACAAAAAAGTTACCCATGCCGTTCATGAAAACGGTTCCAAAATTCTGCTGCAGATTCTGCACGCCGGCCGTTACGGTTACACCCCGCTGAACGTTGCACCTTCTGCGATTAAATCGCCGATTACACCGTTCAAGCCAAAAGAGCTGACCAGCAAACAGATTTATAAAACCATCGACCACTATGCCCGTGCCGCCAAACTGGCACAGAAAGCCGGTTACGACGGTGTCGAGGTGATGGGTTCTGAAGGTTATTTCATTACCCAGATGATCAACAAACGCACCAACCAGCGCAGCGACGAGTGGGGCGGTTCTTACGAAAACCGTATCCGTTTCCCGCTGGAAGTCATCCGCAAAATGCGTGCGACTGTCGGCGAAAAATTCATCATCATGTTCCGCCTGTCGATGCTGGATCTGGTGGAAGAAGCGTCCGATATGGAAGAAGTTATCCATCTGGCGAAAGAACTGGAAAAAGCCGGTGTCACCATTATTAACACCGGTATTGGCTGGCACGAAGCCCGTGTTCCGACCATCGTAACCTCTGTTCCGCGTGCAGCGTTCGCCGATGTGACTGCCAGGGTAAAAGCGCAGGTGAATATTCCGGTGGTCGCTTCTAACCGTATTAATATGCCGGAAACCGCAGAAGATATTATCGCCAACGGCAAAGCCGATATGGTGTCGATGGCGCGTCCGTTACTGGCCGACCCGTACTGGGTGAAAAAGGTTGAAGAAGACCGCGCTGACGAAATCAATACCTGTATCGCCTGTAATCAGGCTTGTCTGGATCACACCTTCGAAAACAAGCGTGCATCTTGCTTAGTCAACCCGCGTGCCTGTAACGAAACCAAACTGGTGTACATCCCGGTTAAACAGGCGAAAAAAGTAGCCGTTGTCGGTGCTGGCCCTGCCGGTCTGGCCTGTGCCGTTACGGCCGCTGAGCGTGGTCATGCGGTTACTCTGTTTGAAGGCCGTGGCGAAATCGGTGGTCAGTTCAACTACGCCTCGAAAATTCCGGGCAAGGAAGAATTTAAAGAAACTATCCGCTACTTCACCACTATGATCAAAAAATACAATATTGATCTGAAGCTGAACCACATCGTAACGGCCGAGGAATTAAAAGCCGGTGGTTTTGACGAAGTGGTTATCGCCTCCGGTGTGGCACCGCGTATGCCGAATATTCCGGGTATCGACAGCCCGAAAGTGGTGTCGTATCAGGAAGTGCTGGATAAAGAACTGCAACTGGGTAAAAGCGTTGCCGTGATGGGCGCCGGTGGTATCGGTTTCGATATCAGCGAATACCTGACCCACGAAGGTGAATCCACCACGCTGAATAAAGATGCCTGGATGAAAGAGTGGGGCGTGGACGAAAGCAACAGCACCCGCGGTGGTCTGAAAAAAGCCGAAATTCACCCATCACCACGCAAAGTGTACATGATGCAGCGTAAGGCTTCGTCACTGGGTAAAGGACTGAACAAAACCACCGGTTGGGTACACCGCGCTGTAATGAAAATGAAAGGCGTGGAAATGATTGGCGGTGTGTCTTACGACAAGATCGACGAGCAGGGCCTGCACATCACCATCACCAAAGGTGAAGAAAGCAGCCAGCGCGTACTCGACGTTGATCACATCGTCATCTGTGCCGGTCAGGTATCGGTTAACGAACTGCACGAAACCCTGAAAGCCGACGAAAGCAAAGCCTTTGGTCTGCACTTAGTGGGTGGTGCTGAGTTTGCCGGTGAGCTGGACGCCAAGCGTGCGATCAAACTGGCCAGCGAGCTGGCGGCCAGTCTGTAATATCGGATGGGTTTTCAGTAAATAAAAAACGCCGCTTAATGCGGCGTTTTTGTTATATCAGTGGAATGTTAACCGGGATGGCTTTTCTGTGGGTGCTGAATGTCAGAACAGCTTTTGTATGGAAACGTTTAAAAATGTTAAAAAATTCCTCGTTCCTACGCTCTGGGTGGGAATGCAACTGTGCCAGCAAGGGCTACCACGCAGAGCGTGGGAGCCAGGTGATTATCCAAATGGAATTCCTCTTGAAATAGATGGGGTGCCTCGTACTGGAGGGTTTTAGATGTTTTTTAGAGATTTTATTAATCCTGTTTTTTTCTATATTCTTGGGGCGGGTATGCTTATGTTAAGCGTAGTTTCTGCATATCAGGTTGGAGGTGTTTGTTTTTCTGAAGGTGAAGATCCGCTGCCGATGGGTGGTATTCTTATGTCAGTTTTTTGGGTTGTGTTTTCGCTTGTTGCTAATAAAATTGACCGTGGTTATAAGAAAATTAGAGGGTCGAAGATTTTAACGGTGATTTTCTTATCACTTTTTATTTTTATGGCATCGGTATGCCTTAATTTTGTCTTTCCTCTTGTGTTGTCGATTTTTTGTTGATTTTTAGGTTGTAGGGTAAATAGGATGCTCATTTTTGAGTGCGATTGAATTGATAGCTGAACTGATAGAATGTCCATTTTAGCAGCTCCATCTTAGGGCCAATAGGAGAAAATCTGAACTGTATGGCGGCAAATTAAAATAATGAAATTACTAAAGATCCTCGGTTGAATAAATCGAGAGAGTTTTAGTGTTTTTGATGAATGTCAGAAATGAAAAAATTCAGGTCGTGCCTGATTTATGCGTAGGTGGCGTTTTCTTATTAATAAAGCGCTTTTTTGCAGCGCTTTAGTCCGGGCGGTCGTTGACGGTCCAGTTTTTCGGAGGCGTTGCGCAGCTGATGTTGGGTTCTACCCCGTTTTCACGGACACATCTAAAAGAGGCATAATGTGCCTGTAAGGAGTGTTCATGACCAAACGAAGAAAATTCAGTCCAGAGTTCAAAAGAGAAGCTGTCAAACTGACCCTACAGCCGGGGATAAGTTGCAGCCAGATTGCACTCGAAATCGGTGTAGCCCCCAACCTCCTGAGCCGCTGGAAACGCGAAGCAGAAGCTATCAGCGACAAAGCCTTTCAGGGGAGTGGCAATCCACGGGATGAAGAAGTCGCGCGTCTTAAACGTGAACTCGCACGAGTCACCAAGGAGCGCGATTTTTTGCGGGAAGCGGCAGCGTACTTCGCCAAGGGCTAGACCTGAAATATCAGGCTATTCAACGCTGTCGCGAGTCTTATCCTATACGCCTAATGTGCCGATGCCTGAAGGTATCAGCCAGTGGTTATTATGCCTGGGAATCACGTATACCCAGCAAGCGGCAGATCGAGAATGCCCGCATCGCTGTCCGGATGAAGGAGATTCACAGCGACAGCGGTGGCGTGATCGGTGCTCACCGCATGCACGAAGATCTGCAGGCAGAAGGTGAAAAGCTGAGCCTGAATCGTGTTGCCGGGCTGATGGTTAAGAATGGATTACAAGGCTGGCCGCGAAAGAAAAGTCGTGGATCAAAACGCTCATCCGTGCGCCCCGGTGGCGTACGGAATCACCTGAAACGGGACTTCACGGCACAGGAGCCTGACAGCAAATGGGTTACCGACATTACGGAAGTCAAAACTCAGCAAGGCAAGTTGTATCTATGCGTGGTGCTGGACCTGTACAGCAAATTGGTTATCGGCTGGTCGATGCATCACCGGCAGGATCGGCAAATGGTGATGCGTACAGTCGATATGGCGGTTTGGCAAAAACAGGGCACCGGTTCATCAATCCTGCATTCAGATCGCGGTTCACAGTTTACCAGTGGCGACTATCAACGATTGCTGAAGCAGCATGACCTGATAAGCAGTATGAGTGCGTTTGGCCATTGTGCAGACAATGCGGCCTGTGAAGGATTTTTTGGTGTGATGAAACGAGAACGGATCAACCCCAAAAATTACCGCACGCAGGATGAAGCAAGATCGGATATTTTTGACTACATCGAACGGTTCCATAACCCGAGAATGAGACGTAGACTGGCAGCACAAGATCAGAGATTTAGTGCTTTATTAAACCGTCCGTGAAAACGGGGTAGAACCCATTAAGTTCACAAGACATAAAGAATGTTGTAGCTTCTGTAGAGGGGGGGAGTGTATCTAATATGACGTTGTATCGAGGAGACCTCTCCGGACAATCCGGTTTTGTTGCTAAAGGTATACTTAACGGCAATTATACGCCTAGTGAAGGATTAAGCTCTTTGATAAATTCTGAGGATTTGACTATAAATATGTTTTACCACTCGATGGATTCTGAAAATAGCTTGTTTGTATCGACATCAGACAATATGTTGGTAGCGGAAGCGTTTGCTGCGTTAGGAAAAGGGATAGGGGAAAATACCTCTGTATATACATTGAATGTACCCGCTGGTCGAGCTATTAAAAACCTGAATAACTATACCCCTAATGGAATGGATATTCAGAATCCTTGGTCTCCCAAGAGACTTGTTCAAGAGAACGAATGGCTGGTGCCTTTATACATACCGGGCTCTTGGATTGTCTCAGAAGTACCATATACCGGACCAGCTCTGTGATGAAGTATCCTCCATGGATTCTTTGCCCCAAAGGCAATAGATTATCATCGTCTGTACGTGTTGTACTGTCGGAAGATTTAGGAGAATTTGAACGTTATTTTCTATCTATGGGTATAGGTGAAAGAAAAAACTATGTTGAAAGGTTTGAGGAATCACCTTGGTGGCCGGGCTATTACAACTATTTGATAAATCGCGATGAGCATAATATATCGCTAAAGGATGAGTTTTTTAGAACGAAAGAAATATTAAGCGACTTGGTCAAGTGTAAGTATTCTGAGGCGGTAAAAGCGCTTTCTGAAGGAAATTACATAAAGGCAAGGAGTTTGTTTATTGAACTCATAGAGTCTGGTGCATCTAGTGCAGTAGTAGGGGATAAGCCTACAAAATATCTTGATATGTTGGATAGGTATTAATATTTTCTACCGACTTGATGGGTTAGTTGCTCCGGATAAGTGTGATGGTGGTCAGTATTATTGGCTTTATTTTCAAGGAACGCCAGAAGAGCGTTATCGGATGTTCTCGATGGTAATGGCTATATCGCTTTCAGGAAAAAGCGTGGATGTCTATACAAATAGTGATGGCAAAACCTGCCGAATAGTATCGATCCAGGCCATTCATGTCTTTTAATATTTAATCAATAAGGATGTTTTATGAAAAAAATTATCTTAGTTTGCTTTTTTTGATGTCACCGCTGGTTGGTGCATATTCCATTGATACGGGTAAAATTAAGGGGTGCATTCCTTATGCTCGTGGAGGGGTGGAATATCTTTTTATCCAACTGGATTATACAAGAGCGGACCGCCTGGATTGTAATTCGACTAACCGCTATGTGATAACAAGTAAATCAGACAACTACCGGAGTACACTCTCCGCTGTTATGGCGACATTTGATACCGAGTTGTTATGCTGTTCACAGGCAAACCGTGACGGATTGATATGAACAGCATTGTACCGGATCAGTGCGTATTACTGTTTACGGTTATTTATTAGCAATAACTTCCAGCTCAATAAAATCATAAGCTTTGCCATTTTGCGAAGTAATCCGGATATAACGGGTTTCATGCCCTGTCATTTTACAGTTCATGGACGTGTCGTTCATGGTCTGGCTGGTGCAGGCAATACCACCGAAAACCTTGCTGATATTAGAGGCACTGTAGCTGCTGCCATTGGTGGACAACTCAACCAGAATGTCCGGGTTGCTGCCATAGGTGGCTCTTGCCGCCTGACGGGTCAGGGTGATTTCTTTGATGGTTTCAATCCGGCCAAAATCAACAGTGATGGCCTTTTCTGATTCGCTGGTCCAGCTGGTGTTGCTGTTTCCATCAATCAGGTTTTTGGCATCCGTGCTGTTGTGATTGCTGCTGGCGCTGGCTCCCTGACTGGCCGATGCGACGTTAACATCGGTTTTGAGTGCGGGAATGTCATTGCTGCCACTGCCGCTGCTGCCGCCTCCGCAGGCGCTTAACAGAAATGCGGATACGACGGTAAACGTAAGATGTTTTTTCATTGATTCAATAACCCTGTAAAAAAATGAGCGCGGATTATAAAGAGGCGCTCATTTTCAAACAATTATGTTTCTCAGTAAGTGTCTGCCTGGCAACTGACTAACATGTCAACGGGTTAATACGTTGGTGTCCTTTTGGGCCGATTTCAGCTTTGGGCCGTTTCGTCCGCTTCCTGCGGAAGGGCAAATCGCACCACCAGATAAAATCCTTCCGCGCCGTCCGGCCAGTCGATGTGGGCGTGCAGTAATTCGGTTATCAGGTTATAGGTCTGATACAGACCCAGACCTTTGCTGCGCGCTGAAGAGCGCTGGGTGGTATAGAACGGCATAAAGATGGCTTCACGCTGCTCGGCGCTTATGCCTTTACCATTATCCTGATAATGCAGTTCCAGCTGTTCGCCACGTTCGCGTAAATCAACGCTGATCTGCAATTTGCCTTCGGCTTCCTGTTCCGCATTATGCACACAGGAATTATCAACCAGTTGGTTGAGAATAATTGCAAGAGCTTCCGGGTAGGTTTGCCATTCGGTCAGGTAGCTGTGAATGCCGGTGCGCAATTTTACCTGTGGATGTTGCTGGCTGTTGCTGTTGCGCCAGTGCTCCAGCCACGGCCTCAGCTCAATGGTTTCGCTGGCGTATTGGTTTTCCAGCACAACCGCATTTTTCATCAGCTGGTTGAGACTGTTAAGGCGCTCAATACCGTCGTGAATATGCACCAGACCCTGTTGCAGTTGCTGTTGGGCTTCGTGGCTGCTCCAGTCATCCTGATGTTCGGTTAAGAAGCTTTCGGCCAGACGGATATTGCCCAGCGGGGTGTTCATTTCGTGGGCAATGCCCATGACCAGCTGGCGCAGCGCCAGGGTCTTTTCTTTTTGTAACTGCATCAGCGCCTGTTCTTGCTGATATTGCTCGGTGATGTTTTGTCCGGAACCTATCCAGGCCGCACGTTCGCCCGGCACGCGTTTGCGGATGGTGAGCGATACCATCAGCCGTTCGCCGCTCAGTGGCTGGATAATTGTGACGACAAATGCCTGTATGCGTCCGCTGTCGCGCAGTTTTCGCCACAGGGTGCGGCGTTTTGCTGCTTCGGCTATCAGGCTGTCAAAGCTGGGGTTGTCTTCGTTGAAGTGGGTCTGTTCGCTGTATCCCAGCATGTTGCGCCAGGCCGGGTTGGTTTTGAGGAAGAAACCGTCTTCGTCCAGCTGAAATTTGCCGGTCAGTGAGTTCTGATACAGGTCTTCATAATCACGCAGATACTGAATGGCATCTTCCTGGCTTTTCAGCATGGCTTTGCGTGATTCCAGTTGCTCTTTTTGCAGGCGCATAATGCGTTCGCCCAGTGCCAGTGACAGCAGGATGACTTCCATAAATGAGCCGATCTGGTAGGCGTACAGGGTAAAGGTATTGGTGGGTATCAGGCCGAGACTGCGGGCATTGGCCAGAATCAGTCCGGCTATCAGCATCGCCCAGGCAATGGTAAAAAACCGTGCCGTTGTCTCTCCGCTGATCCATACGCGGATACTGACGATCAGAGCAGATGCTGTGATCAGCATACTGAGAAGGTTATTAATCGGCACGACGATCTGATAATGCAGTAACGGAATCATCAGCAGGGTGATCAGGGTGATCGCGGTATAAACGCGGAACAGCCGGTAGGCTGCCGGGCTGTTTTGTTTCAGGCGCAGAAAATTGGGTACAAAGAAACACAGAATCAGTTGATTCAGTGAAAATGCCAACAGGAAGGCGGTGTTGTTGATGCCGGGCAGATCGGGCCAGAAAAACTGGAAAGCAGAGCCTTCGTAGGTCATGTGAAACAGCAGGAACGACAGCACAAACGCTGAGTAGTAAAAGTAGCTGCGCTCCCGGGTTGAAAAGAAAATAAACAGATTATAAAGGCCCATTACCAACATGGTGGCGTAGTAGCCACCGCGCATGATGTTGTTGAGCAATAATTCGTTATGCAATGTCTGGCCATCGACCAGACTGGCTGGCAGCTGGTAGGTGCCATGGGTTTCGGCGCGCAGTAATAACAGGTAGTCGTGACCTTTGTCGGTGGGTAGCCGGATGATGGTGTTCGGGTGCGAGACGTCGCGGTTGATATCGAAGGGTTGCAGGTCTCCGGCTTGTTTGTGCACGCATTCGCGGCTGTTGCTGTAAGGGCGGGGGCACAGATAAATATCCACCTGATCAAGCAGGGAATAGCGGTTCCAAAGATACCAGTCATTGAGGCTGCCGGTGCTGAGCGGGATGCGTAACCAGAAGGCAGAATTACTGAAGCCAAAATTCAGGCTGTCCGATTCACTGGTTTGCCAGCCGTCTGTCAGCATGGCGGCATCCACCGTCAGGCTGCGCTGCGGATCTTCCAGCCACTGACTGTATAGCCCAAGGCTGAAATCACCGGGCGTGTTGAGGTGCAGAATCGTATCCGGCTGTTTCTCTGCGGACGTTGTTGTCTCTGGTAAACCTTCTGGCAAAGCCTCTGGTGTATGAGCCGCCACCGGCATGATCACCCAGATCAGTAGCAGCAGAAGCAGCTGTGCGGGTGATGGGTGACGGGGAAGCGTGCGTCCGGCGGTGGCCATGGAAGAATCCTGAAACAAAAGAATGATAAAGCGGGATATTACGGGTTATAGGTGAGTGCGAGAGTGAGCAGGGTCAACCAGCCGACCAGTCCGGCCACAATCGCCGCCCAGTTCTGGCCCGACAGCTCGGTATTCTGTGCGTAGAAGTGCAGGTGCTTATCGTGTATCTGATTAATACTCTGATTGGCCAGCAGATTCGGCAGCAGTGTCATGAGATTGAGCAGAATGCCCCAGGGATGATCGGTGGCCAGCAGCCACAGTGGTACCAGCGTAAACATCAGAAACAGCAGGTAAATGCGCAATGGCGACCAGCGCGGTGTGACGTTTTCAATCCGTGCGCGCTGATGAATGCGCCGATACAGATCGTATTGGTACACCACCGCCAGAAGGGTGCGCAGCAGGGGATTGACTGCTTCACCGCGGCGCTGCAATTGCTGCCAGTTCGCATAGGTCCAGAACAGGGCATAAAGGCCGAAGGTGGACAGCGTCAGCTCAATCATTTTTTCTGTGCCTACCTGAAAAAAGGTGGCTTTTTGCTGTTGTTCCGGGTGGGGCTGCATGCTGGCGGCGTCCTGAATGATGGCGTCGTGAGTCGTTACGCCGGCAGTATAACCCGGCTGTTTTCGCGGGGAAATGCTGTTCGATCCCTGAGCATGTCAGGCCTGCTGCGGGCTGGCGGCGAATATACCGCAGTGCTGGTCATTGGCACGGCCTTTCAGTAATCTAGCCGGTCATTCAATTCGCCTTACAGATACGTTGTGTATGTTTTTTGAACAGGAACGAGGGCAGTTTTTCCGCCCGTTGACCAGTAAGTATCGTGCTCAGGTGATGGAGTGTCTGCGCGAGTTGTATCAGCGCCTGTACAGTTCCAGCAGTGCCGATTACGGTCAGGCTCTGGCCCGCGACACCCTGATTGAAATCTTTCAGGAAGCACTGGTACGTGCGCCATTACTGGCGGATGACGGGCTGGCGGACAGCGGAGAGGGCCATGATGGCGATGACAGCAGCGAAGGCCGTTTCCGTAACAGCCGTGATCACGCCGTGTGGGTACTGAATCAACTGCTGGAATATGGCTGGATAGAAAAACAGGTCGATGAAGCGACGCTGCAAAGCACCTTTGCCTTTACCCGCTATGGCCGGCTGTTTACCGAACCTTTTGTGGCGGAAAGCCGCAGCATGGCGCGCACCCGCCATCGCAATACCCGCAATACCCGCAACTCGCTAGAGTCCTTTTTGGAGCGTGGTGATATTTACGATCTGCTGGATGCCTACGAATATTCCGAACGCATTATCAGCGACTTCACCGATGTCATTGCCGAGCTGGAAGAACGTAAACGCGATCTGGTGCGTGAAATGGAAGATCAGTTGTTGGTGCAGCGTGCCAGTGAAGCCTTTTTCGATTTTATGGAAAACCGCTTTCAGCCGGATTTATCGGTACGTTTATCCGCCGATAACGTGGAAAAACACCGCGACCAGATCAGCCAGCTGATTGCCGGTATCCGCAAACGCGATAAAGGCTTTAAAGCCAATGCAGAACGCCGCCTGCGTGAATTATTGCCGGATATTGCCCAGGACGGGCAATCGGTGTTGTGGACCATTCTTGATGGTATTGATACGCGTCTGCGCAACGCCTCTGACATTATGCTGCCGGCCCTGCGCAAGGCGCTGCAGAGTTTTACCAAACGTGCCGACATTATTATCCGTCAGATGAGTTATCTGGCATCGCAACAACACAACGATGTGCTGGCGGTGTGCAAGCGTCTGGCTGCCATGCCGGAAAAACAACAGAATGCTTTGCTGGACAAAGCCGCCGACCGGATGGCCGTTCCGCAGATTGCGCTGGTTGATCCCGGCCAGGTGCGGCTGAATGCCCCACGTCAGCGGCGCATGATTGATGCCGCCGTCGATGATGGTCAGGGGGATTTTGATACAGAAGCGCGTAAAGATATTTATATCCAGCAGGTGCTGGATCAGGCGTTTCTGGTGAACCAGCAGGCGCTGAAAAATTATATGCAAAAACACCTCGGCCGTGGCCGAAAAGTCTCTACCCGTGAATTACCCATTGAAAATGCCAAAGATTTTCTGGCGGTTGCTCATGCCATCGGGCTGGGTGCTGCCGATGGATTATCCAGTGAATTTGAATTCCGCATTGAATACGACGAGCAGGCCGATACTGAGCGTGCTGAAGGTGCCGAAAACAGCGCCACGTATTTCCTGAAAAAAGACCACTTCACCTTTGAGCTGGTGCAGAAAGAGTCCTGAATATGTTGCAGATGATTGATAAAGAATTAGAAAAAGAAGGCCTCAGCCAGCGTGATTTTTCCGAATTACTGGTGCGCCTGCTGGATTATGGCGTTATTTGCCGTGATGAAAGCCAGATTGAGCAGCAGCTGTATGATCGCTATTTGCGGCTGGAAGAACTGATCGGAGATTATCTGTCGTTGCTGGGCATCCGCATTCAGCATGACCGCCGTTTTCAGTTTGTGCGTTTATACCCGCCCGGTGCCCAGGTACCCGGCATGGTGGATGATACGCAAAACAGCGGTGCTCAGGCTTTTCGCAGCCGCTTGAATCAGAATGAAGTGGCGCTGATTCTGGTGCTGCGCGCGCAATACGACAAAGCCCTGCGCGAAGGACTGGTCGATGACCAGGGCTGTGTCATGGTGTCACTCGAAGCGCTCAGCATTGCCATGAAAAATCTGCTGAAGCGCACCTTGCCGGAAAACCTGACAGAGAGAAAGGCGCTGTTTCGCCGCTTAAAACAATTACGCCTGGTGCAGATTGCCAACGAAGATAGCTTAACCGATGGCGACATGTGGCTGCGTGTACGGCCAATGATTATGAGTTATGTCTCCGATCAGGTGTTGTCGGAACTGATGGAGGATGAGCTGCAGGAGGACGATGCTGAGCGTCCGGCTGATGAGAACGCCGACACCGCGGAAAGCGCTGCTTCTGACGAATCAGCGGAGACCCTTGCTGAAACAGTCGAAGCAACCGCTACCGAAACCCGTACTGCCGAATCAGCCGAGGCAGAGAGCCCGGATTCTGACCGCGAAAATACGCAGCAGGATGCTGCAGCCATGGCAGCCGAGCAGGTCACCGACAGTAAAAAACAACCTGCCAGTTTGTTTGGGGAATAATCGTTATGTTTCTGAAGAAATTTATTTACGTTAACTGGGGCAATATTCCGGCCACTGAATTTGAATTTGGCCCGATTAATTTACTGTCCGGTGGTAACGGTTCCGGTAAAACCACGGCAGCCGATGCCATTCAGACCATTATGACGGCAGCACACGATACCCTGTTTCATTACAACCCGGGTCAGGATGAAGCGACCCAGCGTGGCCGTGGTAAAAATGTCCGCACACTGGCGTCTTACGTTCTGGGGTGTGACGACGGCAGCTATGCCCGTCCGAATGGCGCGGTGGGTTATCTGGCGGCGGTATTTCATCCTACCGTCGGTGCCGATGGTGCAGCCGGTGAAAGTGGCGAACCGTTCACCGCGATTATCGGTGTCAGTGCTTCGATTGACCGCGCGGGCAGTCAGCCGGTCGCGCGCCAGAATGATCTGCAGTTTTATATCGTGACTGAACAGCTGACACTGTCGGATTTTCTCTACGATGACAAAGACGGTCAGCGCAATGTGATTGACCTGAACAAATTGCCCGGCCATCTGAAAGCGCGGATGGACGCCAGTCATATCGAAAAATACGATACCAAAAAACAATATCTGCGCCGTTTATATGGTGCATTGCGCGGTCGACACGATGCGGTCAGTGAACGCGAAGCGATGAATGCTGCGCGTACCTTCTCGCGTTTTATGGCTTATAAACCGGTGAAAAGCATCAACGGGTTTGTCGCCAACGAAATTCTTGAAGCCAAAGATCTGGGCGACGCTATCCGCAGCGTTTCCGACCTTATGAAAACGATTTATGCCATGGAATCCGATGCCAATACCCTGGCGGAAACCATTGCCATCCTGAGCAATACCAAAGGTGCATCGCAGCGCTACATTGATCAGTGGATCGATTACAACGTGCTGGAATACACCGCCGCCAAGAGCCGCTATATCAATGATCAGCGCGCGTATCTGGCGGCCAAAGAAAAACAGCAGGGTATTCGTGAGCGTCTGCACAAGGCCGAAAAAGAGCGGGAAACCGCTCAGGAGCGCCGCAAACAACTGCGTGAGCAATTAATCAGCATGGAAGCGCAGCGCCGCGGTATTGATGCGCTGCAGGATAAAGACGCCGCCGAGCAGGCCATTGCCAACGGTAAAAAACAATTACAGCAGCAGGCGATTCCGCTGCTGGAGCAGGACCAGTTATTACAGGCCTCACTGCGCGCTACCGAACTGGTTTACGGGGCGTTGCAGAAAACCTCCATCGGTCTGGATATTCCGACGCTGGGGCAAAAGAAAATCATCGATCAGGCCAAACAGGTGCTGGCGATTAAAGATCAGGGTGCGGTTGATTTCCGCAAACTGCTGGGCAAAGACTGGGTGGATTTATCACCGCTTGAAGCGCACCTCGATGATGCCCAGCAACAGCAGATGCTGGTCAATCAGTGGCGTGAGCGTTTCCATTCCACCGAGCTGGAAAGCAGTGGTATTTCCCTGCGTGATCAGATCGCCAAGCAAGTGGACCGGCGAGAGCAGAAACTGCAACAGATTCAGGGCCGGATGGCGCAAAAGCAGGCCGACATCGACAGTCTGGAATCGCGTCAGCTGAATTATCCGGGCTTTGTGCGGCAGGCACTGGAAGCGATTCGCCGCGAATGTCCGCAGGCCGATCCACGCGTACTGGCTGACTACGTGGAAATTACCGATCCTCAATGGCAGAGCGCTATCGAAGGGTATATTGGTGGTGCCCGCTTCAGCATTATTGTGGAGGCGGTATTTGAAGCCGAAGCGGCGCATATTCTGCGTTCTATTCCGGGCGGCAGCCGGGCGCGGGTTATTCAGGGCGAAAAAGCGAAAAAAGACTGCGAACGCCTGAAATTGTCCGATAAATCCATTATTCACCTGATGGAATTTGAACACGCAACCGCGCGTTATTATCTGGAAGCCAGTTACGGTGCCGTTGAACAGGTGGCGGATGCGCAGGCATTGCGAATGACCCGCCGGGGGGGTTACCAAAGACGGCCTGGGTTCCGGTGCGTATTCAGTTTACCGCTGCGATCTGGATGATACCGAACTGGTGTTTGGTCTGGGCGCCCGTGAGCGGGCGCTGGCGGCGAAAAAAGCCGAACTGGATACACTGGTTGAACAGGCCAATGAAGCGGCATACCAGCTGAAACAGGTTCAGCAATTGCTCGATGCGGTGAATTTACTGCGCCATGTGAGTTTTGCCGATCAGATGCAGCAGATGCTGGATACCCATTATCAGATGCAACAGGCTGAGCAGGCTCTGAGTAATGTGGATCTGTCCGATTTCTCCCAGCTGGAAGGTCAGTTCGATGCGCTGAAAGACAAAGCCGATGATCTGGATGCGCAGATTAAAGAGCTTGATGGTGAATTAGGCCGGTTACAGCAACAGCTGAACGACAGCGAAAAACAGTGCAAAAATCTCAGTGATCAGCAGGAGCAGACCGCAGCAGTCGCTGACAGCAAAGAAGAAGCCCTGCGTCATATTGTCAGCGTCTGGCCGGAATTTGATACCGAAGCACGATTGGCCGCGGCGGATAAAGAAGCGCAGGACAGTCCGGCGGAAGCGATTGAAAATCACCGCAAGAGCATCAGCCAGGAGCTCAATTCCACGGCTTACGAAATTGAACGCAATATTGCCGAGCACAATCTGCGTTGTCAGACCATGGATGCCATTGTCTATACTCCGGATTACCGTCAGGAGCACAGCGTTGCTTTCTTTAAAACGGTCTGTGGCCTGGAGCGCGAAGTGGAGCGCGTTTATAACCGCCTGAAAAATAACATTCTGGTGGAAAAACAGGACAAACTGGTGCAGCTGCGTGAAAGCTTTAACAACGCTTTCGTGACCAACCTGTGTCACTCTATTTATCAGGCCATTAATGATGGTAAGCGAATTCTGGAAGACCTGAATAAAGAACTGGCACATCATCAGTTTGGTGCTGACCGTGAAACCTACTGGTTCGATTGGCAGTGGGTGCCGGAGTACAAGGAATACTGGCAGTTTTTCGAAGAAATTATCAAAAATCCAAGCCTGGGTGACGGCGCAACATTGTTTACCGCTGATCTGTCGAAAAATTCCAAACGTGTGCGTGATCACCTGATGACCATGCTGCTCGACGATGACGAACAGAAAGCCATGCGCGAACTGGAACGGATTTCCGATTACCGTAATTACCGTGCCTACGAAATTTACAAGCAACCGGCCAATAAAGAACCGATTGCCCTGAGTCAGTACGGCACCGGCTCGGGTGGTCAGCTGGAAACACCGGCCTATATTATCCGTTCGGCGGCCATTACTTCAGCGTTCCGCTTTAACGAAGGGGATACTCACCTGCGTGTCGTGCTGGTGGATGAAGCCTTCTCGAAAATGGATGAAACCCGCTCGAAAGAGGTGATTAATTACCTCACCGAAAGCCTGGGGCTGCAATTGCTGTTTATTATGCCGACCAGTAAATCCGGTCCGTTTATGGATCTGATTTCCAACCAGTTTGTATTCTCCAAAGTACCGCTGACCGGCGGGCAGAAAAAAGGTGAACTGCAGACCCGCGTGTTGATTGACCGTCAGCAGTGCAATCAGGAAAAAGTCAAAGAGCTGTGGGCGAATCATCGCCGTACCATTCGCCATCAGGCGGCACTCGATTTTATGGAGGAATTTGCCTGATGAACGATTCTGCAGAAGAAAAGCGTCCTTACGGTCAGGGGGATGCGTCTTTTCAGGCTGCCGGTGGCTTTGATGGCATTAAAGCGCTGGTGGATGATTTTTATGTCGCAATGGACACCTTGCCGGAGGCGGCGCATATCCGCGCCATGCACCCGGCTGATTTATCAGCGTCAGCCGATAAACTCACACGTTTTTTGTGTGGCTGGCTCGGTGGGCCGCGTTTATTCAGCGAAAAATACGGCCCGATTGCCATTCCTAAATTTCACCAGGCGTTTCCTATCGGCCCTGCGGAGCGGGATGCCTGGCTGCTGTGTATGAACGTCGCCGCAGCAAAGCAACCCTTTGCTGAGGATTTTAAAGTCTACCTGCTGGAGCAGCTCTATGTGCCGGCGGAACGCAGTCGCAGCCGCGATTAAGTGCGTTGTCTTTTGGCTGCTGAGCGCTTCTGTCGCTCAGGCAGCCGTGTATCGCTGGGTCGATGAACGCGGTCAGGTACACTTTTCTGATAAACCCCATAAACAGGCCGAAGTGCTGGAGCTGAAACCGCAGGGGAATCATGGCTGGCAGCCATTGGATATCCGTGTGACTCAGGAGGGCCGTCTGGCCTCGTCCGCCCAACAACTGGATCTGGCGCGAATCAAACGAGAGGTCAATGAGGTTTATCGCTTTTATGATCAGGTGATGTATTTTGATTTTTACCGTCAGGTGCCGGTAAACATTCATCTGCTGGCTGATCAGCAGGAATACATGGCTTTTGTGCAGCGTATTTCCGGATACTCAGCAGCCAATTCTCTCGGTGTGTATTTGCCCAAAACCCATGAGATTGCCGTGTTTATTCACGATGATGCATCAGGGGGTATTGAAAGTACGTACAAAACCATCCGTCATGAAGCCAGTCATGCCATTCTGCATTCACTGGCGCAGATATTGCCGGACTGGCTCAATGAAGGTATGGCTGAGCAAATGGAAACGCTTCGTTATGGGGCAGAAGGATTTAGCATCAGCCGTCATGACAATAACCGCCGTGCATTGATTGCCCGCGAGAAAAACGCCATGGATGTGCTGACGTTCATCGAAGTGCGCAGCGACGACTGGCGCAATGCCAATCATCAGCATGGGGTTAACCAGCAAATGGCCGGGCAGCTGGTGTATATGCTGTTGTCGACATCTTATGGCCGCAGCCTGATTACGCGCTTATTGCAGGATTATAAGCGCGGGGTAAATAAGCGCGCTTTTTATTTGCTGGATGAACACTACATCGGCGGTGCTCAGGCACTGAAGATCCATTGGGAAAACTGGCTGAAATCCGGCATGGTTGCGCCCGCGGATATTCGTCTGCAGTAACGCGGGATGAATGGCTGCTTCAGCGGCGGACAATGCCATGATCCAGCGCATAGCGGATTAATCCGGCAGAATTTCCGATCCCCAGTTTCTGTTTTATTTTTAACCGGTGCGCTTCAACTGTACGCACGGAAATATCCAGTTCACGGGCAATTTCTTTATTACCCAAACCCTCCGCCAGGCGGGCAAGAACATCTTCTTCGCGCGGGCTTAATACATCTTCGCTGGCGGGCGGGCGGGGGCGGCCAAATTCACTGAACAGGGTTTTGGCGACGCTGGAGCTGAAGTAGGTTCCGCCCTGATGAACCGTCTGAACTGCCAGAATAAGTTCTTCCGGCGCAACATCTTTTAACACATAACCGGCGGCTCCGGCCTGAATAACTTTAAGGATATATTCGCGGTCGTCGTGCATCGTAATAATCAGCAGACGAATATCCGGCAGTTGCTCCTGAAAGGCTATGCAGGCATCCAGACCATTCATCACCGGCATGGAAATATCCAGCAAAACCACATCGGGATGATGCTCTGCGGCGGCGGCCAGTGCTTCTTCACCGTTGCTGACATCGGCAATAACACTCAGGCCTTCGCTTTCGAGGCTGACTTTCAGTCCTTCGCGAACCATTGGGTGGTCATCGGCAATGATCAGGCGAATGGGTTTGCTGTTCATCATAAATCGGTCTCTCTTAAGGCTGTTTCCGGATTAAGGAAAAACTCCGCGCGAATCAGTGTACCCTGTGTGCGCCGGCTGCGGACACTGAACTTTCCGCCAACCAGTTCAACCCGTTCGCGCATATTCATCAGGCCAATGCCGCTCTGATCATCTTCCAGTGAAAAGCCGCAACCGTTGTCTTCCATTTCAATCAGAATACTGTGCAGATTGTGGCTGATGTTGAGACTCACCTGTGTGGCTTCAGCGTGCTTCTGAACGTTGGTGATGGCTTCCTGTACCAAACGGTACAGCGTCATTTCGATGGCATCGGGCAGGCGGGTTTCGGGCAGGCGAATTCGCCGTTTTATGCGTATTTTCCCCGATTCCCTCAGGTTATCGAGCAAGCTGTGCAGTGCTGCTTCAAGGCCAAGGTCATCGAGCATTACCGGGCGCAGGTTGTGCGAAACCCGGCGGACTTCCTGAATGGACATGTTCAGCATATCGGAGGCTTTATGCAGATGTTCGCGGGCATCCGTATCCGGCCATTTTTTATCGGCCAGATTCAGCCTCAGCTTGGCAGAAACCAGCATTTGATTAATACCATCATGCAATTCGCGGGCAAATGTCCGTCGCTGCATCACCTGAAAAGCGACCGAGCGGTGCGCCAGATCCTGTAAACGCTGATCGGCAAGCTGCGTGGCATGCATATTAATAATGATAACAATGATCACCACCAGCGCGAGGGTAACGGCCAGTAAGACCGATGCTGCCAGAAAGGTCCGGCGAACATTGTTATTAACTCTGTTTTGCAGCAGGCGGGTTTCAGCGGCGATATCATCGACGTACAGCCCGGTTCCCATCATCCAGTTCAGATGGGGAATATTAACAACGTAACTGAGCTTGTTTTCCTGACCGGAAACCGAGGGTTTATTCCAGATGTAGCGGTAAAAACCACCGCCTTTCTCTGCCAGAGCGAGTAAGTCGCGGATAACGTATTGGCCGTTATCATCCTGAAAATCAAACATGTCCTGGCCAACCAGATCCGGCTGAGCAGGGTGAACAAGGTTGGTGCCATTCTGGTCGTAAACAAAAAAGTAACCATCATTGCCGTAGGTCAGCCCTTGCAGAATCCGCTTAATTTCATACTCTGCACGGGATTGGTTCAGGCCAAATTCCAGCTCTTCCAATACCGGATTAATGGATGTCATGGCCAGACTGACGTAATCAACCAGCGCTTTACGTTTGCTGGCAAGAACGTTTTCTTCAAAAATGGCCACCTGTTGCTGAGCCAGCTGTTGTGCCTGCCGCTGAGTAATCCAGGTAATGGTCAGGGTCAGGGCAACCAATGGCAGTACGGTAAGCAGCAGTATTTTTGCTTTTAACGTCAGATTCATACCCGGTGGCCGTGGCGGAATTAACAGGTTACCCATATTAAAACCTGTCGCCAGGGATAGATAGTCGGGATTCTGAGCCGGATTCGGTGCTTTGCTGCCGGGTTTTCATAAGTATTTTATTGTCATTATTATGGTCAGCAGGGCGGATTCACGGGGTGTGAACTGGCACTGGGTTCTGTCGTCCGACAAGCTTACCAGTATCGGACGACAGAGTATTGCTGCGATCAGTCAAGCAGGCCATACCAGTCAGGGAACAGCAGAATGGAAATAACCACGCCGACCTGCATTAAAATAAAAGGTACAACACCGCGATAAATATCGATAGTGCGCACACCCGCCGGTGCAACCCCTTTTAAGTAAAACAGGCTGAAGCCAAACGGAGGCGTCAGGAACGATGTTTGCAGATTCATGGCAATCAGAATGGCAAACCAGACCGGAGCAATCCCCAGTGCATTGGCCACCGGTGCGAGAATCGGCACGATAATAAAGCTGATTTCCACAAAGTCGATAAAGAAACCGAGGATCATAATCGCCACCATCGACAGGATCAGGAAGCCCATGGCGCCGCCCGGCATATCGGACAGTAATTCCTCAACAATATAGTCACCGCCGGTGTAGCTGAAGGCCATTGAAAATGCCGTTGCCCCGAGCAGAATAGCGAACACCATGGCCGTGATTTTTACCGTTTCCTGTGAGGCTTCATACACCATTTTCCAATTAAACTGACCATAAATCGCGGCCAGAATCAAAGCGCCTACACCGCCCAGCGCAGACGATTCTGTCGGCGTTGCAATACCGGCAAAAATAGAGCCGAGGACAATCAGGATCAGTGCCAGCGGAGGAATAATGGCTTTTAATGCGCGGATGTATTGCTCATGGCGATGGGTTAAATCATCGTCCATCGGCAGGGCAGGAGCAGCCTCCGGTTTAAGCCAGGTATACACCAGAATGTAGACCACATAGCAGCCAATCAGCACCAGGCCGGGCGCTAATGCCGCCTGAAATAAATCGCCGACCGGAATGCCCAGCACATCGCCGAGAATAATCAGAATGATGGACGGTGGAATAATTTGTCCCAGCGTGCCTGACGCGCAAATAGTGCCGCAGGCCAGTGATTTGTCATAGTTGTATTTCAGCATGACGGGTAATGAGATTAACCCCATCGCGACAACGGAGGCACCCACAACACCGGTAGAAGCCGCCAGTAACGCGCCCACCAGAACGGTCGAAATGGCCAGTCCACCGCGCACGCCACCAAAGAGTTTACCCATGGCTTCCAGCAGCTGTTCAGCCAGTCTGGTGCGTTGCAGCACAATGCCCATAAAAATAAACAGTGGCACCGCCATCAGGGTGACGTTTTCCATAATGCTTTGTATGCGGAAAGGCATAAACGCAAAAATATCCGGGCCTTCAGCCAGTACACCAAAAATGAGTGCAACACCGCCAAAGGTAAATGCCACCGGGAAGCCAAAAATCAGCATCAGCAGGGCAACAAAAAACATAATAATACCGATCATAAAAGCCCCCGGTCGATTTTGGTTTCATGCTCATCTTTCAGGGCAATGATGCTGTTAAGAATCATGGCAATGCCGGATATTGCGGTGGCAAAAAATGCAAATGGAATAACCGCTTTAAGAATCCAGCGATTGGTTAAGCCACCGGGGTCGCCGGAGGTTTCACCCAGACTCCAGGCTTCATGTGCGAAGCCAACACCGTACCAGCCAACCAGCAGGCAGAAGGGCAGTAAAAACACAATGCCACCGGCAATATCAATGATGGCTTTGCGGCGTACCGATAAGTTTTCGTACACCAGATCCACGCGCACATGGCCACCGGCCCGCAGCGTGTAAGGGACGCCCAGCATGAACATGGCGGCAAACAGATGCCACTCCATTTCCTGCATGGCAATGGATACTTCGTTCAGGGCGTAACGCATAACGACGTCAATAAAGACATTCATCAGCATCAGAATAAAGAGCACAGCGGCAACTGTGCCGAGAAAATCGGAAAAGCGATTAATGGCCCGTTCTGCCTTAATCAGCATAATGCACTCCCGTTTGCCCCCGCCGGACTGGATAAGCCCGGCGGGGCGTCTGTCGTTGTTATTGTTGATCGGCCGGTTCTGTTCAGTCAGCGCTGTTCAGGTAGGCTTTGTCAGAGATATCGGTCCAGCGGCGGGCTTTTTTCAGATACGTCGCCTGAGAGTCGAGAATTTCTTTGGCCAGCGGGTCTTTAGCGGCACTTTCAGCCAGCAATTCATTGTTAGCCTTCTCAAGAGCCTGCATAACCTCTGCCGGGAACGTGCGGATCTCGACTTTCGGATAATCTTTATCCAATACCGCCATATTTTCTGCAGATTCATGATAGGACTGAATGTACATGTCGTAGGCAGCGGTGCGCATTGCGACACGCAGGATTTCCTGCAGGTCAGCCGGCAGGCGATCCCAGGCACGCTTATTGATCATAAATTGCAGTTCAGTCGCAGGCTCATGCCAGCCGGTGTAGTAATAGGGAGCGATTTTGTGGAAGCCCATGCGCAGATCGAGGGATGGACCTACCCATTCCAGTGCATCAATGGTGCGGCGCTCAAGGGCGGTGTACAGCTCGCCCGGCGGAATATTGGTCGGGCTGGCACCCAGTTTGGCCAGAACCTCACCGGCAAAGCCAGGAATGCGCATTTTCAGACCTTTCAGGTCTTCCAAACTGTTGATTTCCTTCTGGAACCAACCCCCCATCTGGTTGCCGGTATTACCGCCCGGGAAGCTCAGAACATTGAACTCGCCGTAGACTTTTTCCATCAGTTCCATACCGCCGCCGTGATAGAACCAGGCGTATTGTTCAGGTGCTGTCATACCGAATGGCATGGTGGTGAAATACAGCGTATTCGGCACTTTGCCTTTCCAGTAATACGAGGCTGAATGGCCCATATCGTACTGTCCGGCACGTACCATATCGAACACGCCAAAGGCTGACTTGTGCTTGTTGGCCGAGTCGATGGTGATCTGCAGGCGACCGTTCGACATTTTTTCCGCCATGGCAGCCATGTTGCGCGGGGCATCGCCGAAGACGGGGAAGTTGGTCGGCCAGCTTTCGGCCAGTTTCAGACGGTAAACTTTGTCGTCTGCCTGAGCAGTACCGAAGATAGCCAGACTGCACGCAGCGGCTACCAGTACCTGTTTAAAGCGGGATAGGCGGATCATCGTTATTATCCTTTTTAGTGTTTCAGATTGATTGTGCGCACCTTCAAGCAGGCGCAGCACACCCTGACTTTTCGAGTGTGCAAGCCGTGGCGGTTGGTGACTATCCGCAGGACTGCGGTTTTGTAAGTAGTTAAGGCGAGTGTGATTAAGTAGTTATACCTATATTGTCGCCGTTACCGCACGGATGCTGAAACAGCGGATTAGCCTGCAACCCGCGTCAGTGCTGGGTTCTCGGGGAAGGCAAGGAATTAAATTATTGGTAAGACCAATTATCCAGTATGCCCTAGACTTTGGTCGTGTAAGGCTGATTACCCGGCTTCGGGTGACCGGATTTACCCTCAGTCAGGGTTTTCAGGTACATTTCCGGTCCACAGCCAACGTCACCACGGAAACCGAAACCATGTCAGCCTCACCAGAAATCTCAACAGAGTGCGCAACGCCGATGGCCGTCCGGTTATGGGATGTCTTCCGCCAGTTCTTATGGCTGGGCTGCATCAGTTTTGGTGGCCCTGCAGCGCATCTGGGGTATTTTCAGCGCACCTTTGTGCAACGTCTTCAGTGGCTGAGTGACGGACACTATGCTCAGCTGGTGGCGCTGGCGCAGTTTCTGCCCGGACCGGCCTCCAGTCAGGTTGGGTTTGGCATTGGTGTTCTGCGTGGTGGCATAGCGGGTGGAATGACCGCGTTTATTGCCTTTACCCTGCCGTCCTTCTTGCTGATGCTGGCATTAGCCAGCAGCCTTGATCTGTTGCTTCAATATCATTGGTTTCCAGCGGCGATTCATGGCCTGAAACTGCTGGCTGTCATTGTTGTGGCCGATGCCACGCTGAGCATGGCGAAGACTTTTTGCAGCACCGCTTTCAGCCGGATATTGATGTTGCTGACGGCCGTTGCGCTCTGGCTGACGCCATTGCCGGTCTGGCTGTTGCTGATTCTGGCGGCGTTCTGCGGCTGGATATATTCGCGCTGGCAGGGAAAAGCACCGGCAGATTCTGCGATGCCGGCAGAGCGGCAAGCGCAACAGGCCGGGCCGTATCAGGCCGGGCGTCTGGCGCTGCTGATCGGGCTGATGTTCTGGGGGGGGCTGTATGTGTTCAGTGGGCTGAACGGCAGCAGCCCGGATGGCTCAGCGCAAGCGCTGAATGTTTTTGCCGCCTTTTATCAGACCGGCAGTCTGGTGTTTGGTGGTGGCCATGTGGTATTGCCCCTGGTACAGCAGCAGTTTGCGGATCAGCTGAGCACCGAAATCCTGCTGACCGGTTATGGCGCTGCACAGTTGGTGCCGGGGCCTATGTTTACCTTCGCTACTTTTGCTGGCGCTGAATTATTACCGGAAGCACCGTTTACCGGGGCGCTGCTGGCAACGCTGGGCGTATTTTTACCCGGCTTTATTCTGTTGCTGGCATTCACGCCGTTATGGTCGCACTGGTTGGTTAAACCCGGTTTAAACCGCGCTTTAATGGGGATTAATGCCGCGGTTGTCGGACTGTTGCTGGCCACACTGGTCACACCGGTGGCCAGCTCAAGCCTGCTGAATGGCGCCGATATTGTTTTTGCTGTGGTAGGTTTTATTGCCCTGCGGCGGAAAGCACTCAATGTGATCGGATTAATTCCGCTGGCACTGGGTTTTGGTTTGCTGGCGCCCTGATAAACCTGCCCCAGATCAATAGTTCACAAACCAGTGCCGTTCCCAGGTCAGCATAACTTTTTCCGGGTATTTGGTGCGGCCAAGGCTGCCGTTGTAGCGTGCTAACGCACGAATCCAGTCGCCTTTTTCTTTATCGAGATAATGTTTGAGAATGGTGCAGCCGTAACGCAGGTTGGTGGCAGGGTGCATCAGGTTGTCGTCGGTGCGTCCGATTTCTTTTTTCCAGAACGGCATCACCTGCATATAACCCTGAGCACCCACATAAGACAGGGCAAAACGGTCAAAAGCGCTTTCGACCTGAATGACCGATAACACCAGTTCCGGTGATAACCCGGCACGGCTGGCTTCTTTATGAATCAGGCTGAGTAATTCCAGCCGTTGTTTTTCGTCTTTGATATAGCGCTTAAGGCGTGCCGACATATCGACCAGCCAGACCTGAGCATCGTATTTATCCTCAAAGGATTCGCTGTTGTTTACCGCATCTATTAAGGCGTTGCGCAGTTCCGGATCGATACTTTGTGCAGGGCTTTGGGTTGAGCTTTGGGTTGAGCTGTAGGAGGGCAGGCTGATCACTGACAAGGCCATTGCCAGCAGAACGAAAAAAACCAGCGAACGCACAAGGCGTCCGCTGGTTTCAGTGATGCTATTTCTGCTGTAAAACGGCACAGCGATCAGCATTTAACCAATCTGCTGCTTAAGAAAATCCAGAATATCGGCCAGCGGGATATCCTGCGCTTCGCCATGGCGGCGTGCTTTGTATTCCACATTACCGGCTTCCAGACCACGGTCGCTGATCACGATACGATGCGGCAGACCCATCAGTTCCATATCGGCGAATTTAACCCCCGGGCTGGTTTTCTTGTCGCGGTCGTCCAGATACACGTCGAAGCCCGCAGCCGTCAGCTGAGCGTACAGCTCATCCGTTGCTTTGGTCACCGCTTCGGATTTCTGGTAAGCCATCGGCACAATACCGATATTGAACGGTGCAATCGCATCCGGCCAGATAATGCCTTTGTCGTCGTGATTCTGTTCGATGGCAGAAGCAACAACACGGCTCACACCGATGCCGTAACAACCCATCACCAGCGTACGGTCTTTACCGTTCTCATCCAGCACTTTGGCTTTCATCGCTTCGGAGTACTTGGTGCCGAGCTGGAAAATATGGCCCACTTCGATACCGCGTTTGATTTCCAGTGTGCCTTTGCCACACGGGCTTGGGTCGCCGGCAACCACGTTACGCAGATCACGGACTTCCGGCAGCGCGCCGTCACGTTCCCAGTTAAAGCCGGTCAGGTGGGTGTCAGCGGCGTTGGCGCCACAGATAAAGTCGGCCATGTGTGCCGCAGAACGGTCAACATAGCACTTGGCCTGGATGCCCTGAGGGCCAACAAAACCACTGACGCCACCGATGGCTGCGATTTCAGCGTCGGAAGCGAACTGCAGCGGGGCTGCGACACCGGCAATTTTCTCGGCCTTGATTTCGTTCAGCTCGTGGTCGCCACGCAGGAACAGCACCACAGGAGCCGGTTCGCCCTGCGCGTTTTCTTCGGTGTGCTCTCCACGCACGACGATGGCTTTCAGTACCTGAGCCGGGCTGGCTTTGAGGAAGCTGGCAACGTCTTCGATGCTGGTCATGGCGGGCGTGGCAACACTGGTCAGTGTGGCGGTGGCTGCCGGACGTTCGCCTGCCGGTGCTACGGCTTCGGCCAGTTCGACGTTGGCGGCGTAATCGCTCTCGTTAGAGAAGGCAATGTCATCTTCACCGGAAGAAGCCAGCACGTGGAATTCATGCGAAGACGCTCCGCCGATAGAGCCGGTGTCAGCCAGAACCGGACGGAAATCCAGACCCAGACGGGTAAAAATGCGCGAGTAGGCTTCGTGCATTTTGTCGTAGGTAATCTGCAGGCTGGCTTCGTCGGCATGGAAGGAATAAGCATCCTTCATGATGAATTCACGGGCACGCATCACGCCAAAGCGCGGACGGGTTTCATCGCGGAATTTGGTCTGAATCTGGTACAGATTAACCGGCAGCTGCTTGTAGCTCGACAGCTGGTTACGGGCCAGATCGGTGATGACTTCTTCGTGGGTCGGGCCAATGCAGAAGTCACGGTTGTGGCGGTCTTTTACGCGCAGCAGTTCGCCGCCGTACTGGAACCAGCGCCCGGTTTCTTCCCACAGCTCGGCGGGCTGTACCGCAGGCATCAGCACTTCCTGAGCACCGGCGCGGTTCATTTCTTCGCGCACAATGGCTTCGACTTTACGCAGGGTGCGCAGACCGAGAGGCATCCAGGTGTACAGACCTGCCGCCAGTTTGCGGATCATACCGGAGCGCAACATCAGCTGATGGCTGACGACAACGGCATCGGCCGGGGTTTCTTTTTCGGTGGCTATCAGAAATTCGGTGGCGCGCATAAGCTTTGTCTGTATTCCAATGGGAGGAGGTGGCGCGATTTTATAGCCTGCGGGCTTCGGCGGCAATTTGCTATTTGATGAGCTGCTCAGGGCGTGGGAGGGTAATCGGTTGCTGTCACTGACATATAAAATTCACCGCAGGCCTCTTGTGAAGTCATTCTGCTGTGACATACTCACGGCCCATTCGTCCTTGTAAAAGGTGATGCCATGGCGGAAGCCAGCGATTTGCACAGTACGGCGCACAGTGTGCAGACGACACAGGTTAAAACGCCGGACGGATTACCGGTGTCTGAAGCCTGTCTGCGCAACCAGCAACCCATTGCCGATATGCTGGAACGGGAACTGCCAGCGCATTCTGTTGTGCTCGAAATCGGCAGCGGTACTGGTCAGCATGCTGCCTTTATTACCCGCCGTCTGCCCGGTATCAAATGGCAGCCTTCTGAACTTGCCGGGCGTATTGCGGGCATCAATGCCTGGCGTGAACAGAGTCAGAATGCCAATTTCTTACCGCCTCTGGTGCTGGATGTTGCTCAGGACCTTTGGCCGGTCAAGCAGGTGGATGCCGTATTCAGCGCGAATGTGGTTCATTTTATTGGCTGGCCCAAAGTCCGTGCCATGATGGCGGGCATCGGCCGGGTGCTGAAGCACACCGGGCTGGCGATTTTTTATGGCCCGTTTAATTACGGTGGTCAGTTCACCAGTGAAGGCAATCGTATACTGGATCAATGGCTGCGAGAACGTGATCCGGACTCTGGCATTAAAGATTTTGAACAGGTTGTACTGGCCGCGCGCAAAGAAAAGCTGCGCCTGATGAAAGACATCGCCATGCCCGCTAATAATCGTCTTCTGATACTGCAAAAATATGTCTGATGCGTCGTCTTCCTCTGCTGTAAACATACTCACTCCCTGCGCCTGGGCGAAAGGAGATGATTATCTTGAATATCACAACAACGAATGGGGTATCCCCAGTTACGACCGGCAGAAGCTGTTTGAAAAACTCTGCCTTGAAGGTCAGCAGGCGGGCTTAAGCTGGATTACGGTATTGCGTAAACGTGAGCATTACCGTGCCTGTTTTTATGGATTTAAAGCGGAAAAAATTGCTCGCATGACCGATGAGCAGATTGACGTATTACTGACCGATCCGGGGCTGATCCGTAACCGCTTAAAATTGTATGGTATCCGTAAAAATGCGCTGGCCTTGCTGGCGCTGGAAAAGCAGGGCGTTGATTTTGTCGAATTTCTCTGGCGTTTTGTTGGCGGTAAACCGCTGATTAATCACTTTGTCAGTATGGCCGAGGTTCCGGCTGAAACCGAGGCCGCCAAAGCCATGAGTAAAGCACTGAAAAAAGCGGGTTTTACCTTTGTTGGCCCGACCATCTGTTATGCCTTTATGCAAAGTATGGGGCTGGTGAACGACCATATGACCCACTGTCCCTGTCACCCGGATAACCAGCGCTGAAGCGGGTGATGCTGTATTCAGGGGTGCCTTAGTATTCAATTTCAAAGGAATTATGATCTGATGATCGTCAGCAGACTTATGGCCGCCGCAGTGCTGCTGTCTCTTACTTCGTTTGCTTCTGCTCAGGAAGAAAGCAGCACCGATCCCCGTGTCTTGGTGTATCTGGATGAAGTCGGTGGCCCGTATTTTGATGAATGGTATCTGCAAGGGGATACTGTCCGGCTGGAAGGGCTTACACTGCAGCGCAGCGGTAAATCCGGCGAATTGTCGGTTCCTGTGGCGGTCAACTGTAACGCCGCTACGGTTAGCGTCAGCGGAGCGGGGTTGGTGTTTGAAAGCATGGATATCAGCGCCGGTGAGGCGCAGGAATATATTATTGCGCCCATTGCTGACGCGGTTATTCAGAAAGTCTGCCCTTAACCTGCCGTTTATTCGCCGTGCTCATCAGTCGTGCTCAACAATAGCGCTCAGGCACCACGATCATCCCCGTGTTATCGGTCTTCTTTTTCTGTTCTCAGCCGCACTTGTCAGTGGGCGGCAGTTTGATGAACCGGCCGCTTATCACCACACCGGATTCGATCCGGCAGTTCCGTATTACGCCAACCGGTGACTGACATTCAGCGCCATCAGTCGAGTCGCTTTTTAAAGCGCAATGCTGCAAATAGTAATCCGCCCAGAGTAAACGCTGCCAGCCATAAGGCATCGTGCTGTAAATCCCAGAGCAGCGCATCGCGTAAGACAATTCCCCGTACCATTCGCATAAAATGCGTGGCCGGCAGTGCTTCGGAAATAATCTGTGCCGGCTGCGGCATGGCCTCGTAGGGGAACATAAAACCCGATAATAAAATCGATGGCATTAAAATAAATACCGTCATCTGCATTGCCTGCAGCTGGGTTTTGGCAAGGGTTGAAATCACCAGTCCAAGGGTCAGGCTGGCGAAAATAAACAACAGTGCGGCCACCAGTAAGGTCAGTAAACCGCCGCGTACCGGCACCGAAAAAAGCAGGTGTCCGATGCCTAAGATAATCCCCACCTGAATTAAACCAACCAGCACATAGGGCACGATTTTACCGATCATTAATTCCATCGGTTTTACCGGCGTGGCAATCAGAAACTCCATATTGCCCTGTTCACGTTCCCGAACGATGGCCGCGGAGGTAAACATAATCATGGTCATGGTCAGAATAATGGCCAGCAGACCAGGCACAATATTCACCACGCTGCGCTGCTCCGGGTTAAAAAACTGCACCACTTCAAAGGTGGGGACGTTATCTGTCAGTGTCCGTCCGGCCAGCGTATCCAGCGGCAGCTGACGCAGACTGCGGATGCTGGCGGCAATCACGGTGTCACCGCCATCCACCAGCCACTGACCAACCGGCTGCAGCGCTTGGGGGGTACTGCGGTCACTGTTGCGGTTAAAGGCCGGATGCACACTCAGGCGCTGACCAAGATCGGCGGGCAGGTACAGCACGGCTTTGACATCGCCACGGATAATGGCCTGCTCGGCCTCCTGAGCTGAGGCGTAGAATTTTACAAAGCTGACGGTCTGACTGGCCTCGGTAATGGCAATGAGTTCGCGGCTGTACGACGACTGATTCAGGTCGACCAGTCCGGCCGGAATATGGCGCACATCGGTGTTGATGGCGTAGCCAAACAGCAGCAGCTGCACCAGCGGAATCATCACAATCATGCCAAAGGTCATGCGGTCGCGCGCCAGCTGGCGGATTTCTTTAACCACTATGGCGGCCATGCGGCGTGAGGTGGCCAACAGCGGATTGTGTTGCATACGCAGCTCAGGCATGACGTTCTCCCTGCTCAGAATCCGCAGCCATTCTGGCCGTTGCTGCTGAAGCCGGGTGCTGACCGGTACAGGCCACAAACACATCTTCCAGACTTGGGCGTACCGCGTCGATGCGGCGGCCATTGACCTGAGCCTGCAGCCACTGCTGTGGTTGTTCGGTCTGATCGCGTATCAGTACCCGCAAACGGGTGCCCAGCTGCGCGGCTGACAGCACCTGCGGGCATTGCACCAGCTGGCTTTTCAGGGTGCGCAGATCGTTGCCGTCCACTTCCAGCACATGCGCGCCCAGCGTGGCCATTAATTCCGCCGGTGAACCGTCGGCGCGTTTGACCCCGTTTTCCAGAATGGCCAGCGCATGGCAGCGCTCAGCCTCGTCCATATAGTGGGTGGACACCAGAATGGTGGTACCGGCATTGCACAGATCAAACAGCCGTTCCCAGAATTCGCGACGGTTTTCCGGATCGACCGCCGAGGTTGGTTCATCGAGGAATAACAGGTCCGGATGGTGCAGGGTGGCGGCTGCCAGTGCCAGCCGTTGTTTCTGACCGCCGCTGAGCGAACCGGCCAGCTGTGTCTGGCGCTTATCCAGTGCATAGAGCGACAGAAGTTCATTGACGCGCTCACGGCTCTGGCGGCGGTTAAGGCCGTAGATCTGCGCAACAAAGCTGAGGTTTTCGCGGATGCTGAGGTTGTCGTACAGCGAGAACTTCTGCGTCATATAGCCAATGCGCAGGCGCAGGGCTTCGGCGTCATCGGGCAGGCGCTGACCCAGTACTTCCAGCTCGCCGGAGGTGGGGGTCAGCAGGCCGGTCAGCATGCGGATGGAAGTGGATTTACCGCAGCCGTTGGGGCCCAGAAAACCATAAATAGTGCCCCGCGGAATCTGCAGATCGAGTTGATCGACGGCGATTGTCTTGCCAAAACGGCGCGTCATTTGCCGTACGTTAATCGCCAGATCGCTCATGGTTTGCTTCCCTGTGCTGATGCGTCGTCTGGCAGTAAAACCTCAACGGCCAGACCGCTGGCCAGCCCGGCGGGCACATCCGTCAGCACGATATCCGTCAGATGCATCAGTCGCGCGCGGTCACGTTCGCTGAGGGCGAAATAGGGGGTGTAGGCGGGCTGAGAACGAACATTGCGCACCCGGCCATGCAGCGGTTTTGACAGGCCTTCGACCCGGATTTCAAGCACGGTACCAACACTCAGGCTGGCCACTTTGCTTTGCGGCACGTACACCCGCACATAGGGATCGGCATTGGCCAGTAAGGTCAGCAGGGGCATTCCTGCATTCACCCGTGAACCGGCTTCGGCGGCAATCAGATCGACCTGTGCGCTAACCGGTGCGCGCAGGGTTAAATCCGCCAGACTTTTCTGCTCACCGGCCAGACGGGCTTCGGCGGCTCTGACGGCGGCCTGAGCCTGACGGATTTTTTCCGGCCGCGTGCCGTTGGTCAGCTGGCGCAACTGCTCTTCGGCCTGATCAAGGCGTGCAGCAGCGGCATCGTGCCGGGCGATGGCGTTGTCGAGTTCGGCCTGACCCACCATCTGCTGTTTAAACAGCGTACGGTTCCGGTTCAGATGCTGGCTGGCTTCGGTCAGGCTGGCGCGCGCGGCTTCCGCCGCAGCCGCGGCCGCGGCGCGTTCTTCATGGCGGGCGCCGGCCAGCCATTCATCCAGTGTGGCGCGGGCACTGTCGAGTTCGGCCTGACGCTGATGCAAGCGGCTTTCAGCCAGTGTGCTGTCGAGGGTCAGCAGAATATCGCCGGGCTGAACATTCTGACCTTCAGTGACATTCAGGGTACGGATGACTTCCGTAGCCGGTGCACTCAGGCTGATACGGTCGCGCTCCAGCGTACCCAGAGCAACGGATGTATCGTCGCTGCCGCAGGCGCACAGCAACAGGTAACAGGGGATAAGCCATTGCGTTTTCATGTCAGAATCTCCCCGCTGGCATCCTCACCGGCAGTGGACGCGGAATGTGTGAATACGCCCTGACTGAATAAGCGGCTGTTATGACTGGCCAGCGCTGTCAGGGTGTCGGGGTTAACGCTGATGCCGATGCGGCGCAACACTAAAGGCGGCGCGACCAGCGGGAAGACCATCAGGCTGATAAAGGATAAACGGGCAAACTCCGGATTAACGTTCTGTTCCAGTTCGCCGGGTATCAACAATGCGTTTTTTATCCAGACGTCAGACGCCTGCACAACATCGCCGAAGACGCGGCTTAAAATGGCAAAGGGTTCCAGATCATCCCCTTCGTTCAGGATGCGGAATACCAGACGGGGCAAGTGCGGATGGCGGCCCATAATGCGGTAATAAGTCTGCATGACATGTTCAACCTGACGCCTGGGTTGCGGTGGTTCGCCCGTGCTGGCGCGGAATTGACCAGATGTCCGCAAAGCATCAAGAACCGGCGCCAGAGTCTCGCGCATCATTGCTTCAAACAGGCCGGCTTTGCCGCCAAAATAGTAACGCACCAGTGCAGCTTCGACCCCGGCATAGCGCGCGATTTCCCGTAAGGTGACGGTGCGGTAAGGGCGGCTGGCAAACAATTCGCGTGCAGTATTGAGCAGTGCCTCGCGGGCATCGGAATCGCCCTGTGGGCGGCCACGGCGGAGACTTTTTTCTTCAGTAATGCCCGTTGTCCGGCGCTCAGAGGCGGAGTTTTGTCGGTCGGGCAGAGGCGTTTCAGGGGGCTGATTCATCGCAAGAACCTGTATTCATCGGTTGATGAATATCCTAGGGCAGCCGCCAGCGGATTGGCAGCGGAATAATTCCGCAGATTCCGCCGTCTGATGAATAACGCAATGAGATTTGAACAGTGAAGGCAAGACTCGGCGCGTAAAAACTGGATAATAGCGCCTATTCTTGTGCGGAGTGCTGGCTCAGTTCTTCAGCGCGTCCGTTCATTCTTTGCTTATCGGGTACTGTGCATGCAAATCAAGGTCAATTTTCTCGATAACCTCCGTCTGGAAGCCAAATTCGACGACTTTACGGTGGTGGCCGATCAGCCAATCCGTTACAAGGGCGATGGTTCAGCACCGGGACCGTTCGATTATTTTCTGGCTTCCTCAGCCTTGTGTGCGGCGTATTTTGTCAAACTGTACTGCCAGACCCGTGATATTCCGACCGAGAATATCCGTCTGTCGCAGAACAATATCGTTGATCCGGAAAACCGCTATAACCAGATTTTTAAGATTCAGGTCGAACTGCCGGAAAATATTTCGGAGAAAGACCGTCAGGGGATTCTGCGCTCAATAGACCGCTGTACGGTCAAAAAGGTTGTACAGACCGGCCCGGAGTTTGTGATTGAGGTGGTCGATAACCTTGATGAAGACGCTCAGGCGCTGTTAATGACCCTGCCCGCTGACAATGCCGCGACCTATATTCCGGGTAAGGATCTGCCGCTGGAACAGACCATTGCCAATATGTCGGGCAAGCTGGCCGAGCTGGGTATGAAAATCGAGATCGCGTCCTGGCGTAACATCGTGCCGAATGTCTGGTCGCTGCATATTCGTGATGCCGATTCGCCGATGTGTTTTACCAATGGTAAAGGTTCGGGCAAAGAAAGTGCGCTGGCGTCGGCATTGGGTGAATTTCTGGAGCGCCTGAACTGCAATTTCTTTTATAACGATCAGTTTTTTGGCGAAGAAATTGCCAACGCCGATTTTGTCCATTATCCCGATGAACGCTGGTTTGAACCCGGCCCGAACGATGAATTACCGCAAGAGATTCTCGATGATTACTGTCTGGATATTTATAATCCCGATGGCGAATTATGCGGTTCGCACCTGTACGATACCAATTCCGGTAATATTGAACGCGGCATCTGCTCGCTGCCGTATGTGCGCCAGTCGGATGGCGAAACGGTGTATTTCCCCTCCAATCTGATTGAAAACCTGTTCCTCAGTAACGGCATGAGCGCCGGTAATACTCTGGCCGAAGCACAGGTACAGTGCCTGTCAGAAATTTTTGAACGCGCCGTTAAACGCGAAATTCTGGAAAACGAAATCGCCTTGCCGGATGTACCGCAGGACGTTCTGGCCAAATACCCGGGTATTGTTGCCGGTATTCAGGGCCTGGAAGAGCAGGGCTTTCCGGTGCTGGTTAAAGATGCCTCCCTCGGCGGGCGCTTCCCGGTGATGTGTGTCACCCTGATGAACCCGCGTACCGGCGGCGTGTTTGCCTCTTTTGGTGCGCACCCGAGTTTTGAGATTGCACTGGAACGCAGCCTGACGGAATTGTTGCAGGGCCGCAGTTTTGAAGGATTAAATGACCTGCCGCGACCAACCTTTGAAAGTCAGGCCGTACAGGAACCGAATAATTTCGTCGAACATTTTATTGATTCAACCGGACTGGTGTCATGGCGCTTTTTCAGTGCCAATGCAGACTTTGATTTTGTTGAATGGGATTTTTCGGCCAATAACGAAAAATCCAATGAAGAAGAGGCCGCTAATCTGTTCGCCATTCTGGAAGAACTCGGTCTGGAAAGTTATATGGCGGTCTATAACGATTTAGGCGTGACCGCCTGCCGGATTCTGGTGCCGGGCTATTCAGAGGTGTATCCGGTTGAGGATCTGATCTGGGATAACACCAATAAGGCGCTGTATTTCCGCGAAGATATTCTTAATCTGCATACACTGGATGACGACCAGCTGAATGATCTGGCTGAACGTCTGGAAGAAAGCGGGCTGGATAATTACACCGATATTACGACGCTGATCGGCATTGAATTTGACGACAATACCGTTTGGGGCCAGCTGACCATTCTGGAACTGAAGCTGCTGATTTATCTGGCACTGGATCGTCTGGAAGAAGCGAAAGAACTGACCGAAACCTTCCTGCAGTTTAACGACAATACGGTTGAACGCGGTCTGTTTTATCAGGCGCTGAACGTGATGCTGGAAGTGGTGCTGGATGACGAACTGGAGCCTGAAGACTACATCGGCAATTTCCGCCGGATGTACGGTAACGAACGGATGGATGCGGTTGTCGGTTCCATTGAGGGCAGTGTGCGTTTTTACGGTTTAACACCAACCAATATGCAGCTGGAAGGGCTGGATAAACATCTGCGTTTAATTGCCAGCTATAAAAAGCTGCATGCAGCGCGGGCGGCAGCGGCGGGGCTTAATTAAGCCCCGTCATTACGCTAATGCCAGACGAAAGCCTTGCACTGCAGGGCTTTTTTATATCCTCAGGCTACTGCCTGTGCATTCCGCTCGGCCTGTAATTCTTTATGGCTGCGTGCCATCGCTGCTACTTCTCCGACAATCATCAGCCCCGGACCATCGCTTTCGCTTTTCAGATAGCGTTCGGCCAGATACGGAAGATCCATCAGTACGCCTTTATAAACCTGTTGATTGCTCAGCGTACCGTTGGTGATTAATGCCACCGGGGTAGATTCGTGCAGACCTTCCTGCAGCAGCTGAGCGGTAATGGCACCGGCCTGACGTAATCCCATATAAAAGACCCGGGTCGGATTCTGGCATGGCGAAAATTCGTTAAATTGGCTATGGCCGGAATGCAGCATCAGGGCATTACCGTAATCGCGGTGAGTGAGGGGAATTCCGGCTGCTGCGGCACAGCCTCCGGCGGCGGTAATGCCGGGTACAATATCCACTTCGATGCCGTGCTGCTGAAGGTATTCCATTTCTTCACCACCCCGGCCAAAAATAAAAGGATCGCCGCCTTTTAAGCGCACCACGCGCTGGTATTTTCCGGCTGCTGAACATAAGGCTTTATTAATATCCTGCTGTGTCATCTTGTGTGCGCCACAGCGTTTGCCGGTATGAATACGGGCACACTGACGGGGCAGAAGGGCGAGTATCTCGGCCGAAATCAGGCTGTCGTACAACACCACGTCGGCTTCGGCGATGATCCGCATGGCTTTTAAGGTCAGTAATTCCGGATCGCCCGGACCGGCGCCGACCAGCCAGACTTTGCCGGAACCTTTTATCGCCGTTTTGACGTTGTGCCGGGACGCTGCGGAGGTTTCTGAGGTATTTTTTACGGTTGTCATTGCCGTTATTCCACTGCGGTGCTGACCGCGTTGCTGAATGGGTTTTCTGAAGCGGTTGGCGGTTGAAGATCACGACCGGTTCTGTGCCTGGCCAGCAGGGTTTTTATTTCGGGTATGCAGGAGCCGCAGTTGGCGCCACAACGCAAAGCCTTGCCCAGTGCGTCGCTGCTGTCGCAACCGGTATGAATGGCCTGAATAATCTGTTTTTCACCGATCTGGAAGCAGGAGCAGACAATGGCACCATGATCCGGGGCATCGGCTGGATGGCCGGCCAGCAGAGCACGGCGCTGCTGAGGGCTCAGTTCACGTTGGGCAAAGCATTCGGTCAGCCACTGGCGGTTACTGAAGTGCAGATCTTTATGAACAAAAATCACGGCTTCAAGCCGGTTATTAAGCATCAGAACATGGCGGTAATGTTGCTGCGCCGGGTCGCTCAGCATTAACCACTGGCCTTTCATTGCCTGATCCTGCAGCCGCTGGCGCAGAGCATCGACAAACTGGCTGGCATCGCCCCGGCCAGCCACTTCGCAGACCATGCCGGGATTATGGATATCGTCACCAAAGACTGCGCAGGCCCAGTACGCGCAATCCGGTGCACCGATATCACGGCGGCTTAATACAAAGCCCTGCCAGTCGGTGTGGAATGGCTCGGCATTAACCGCGCTGTACTTCAGCTCCGGCTGACCGGAGATGGCGTCCACGCTGCTGTTGGTCAGGATGCCCATGCGCGCGGCACTGGCGTAACGGCTGGTCCAGTGCATCGGTACAAAGATTTCTCCCGCACGCTGGTTTTCACTGAGTTGGGCACGCAGCAGCAGGTTGCCGCGCGGATTAAAAATACGTACCAGCGAGCCGTCTTTAATGCCGCGCAGGGCGGCATCCTGCGGGTGAATATCGGCGTAAGGCTCGCTGATATGCTGCGCCAGTGCTGGCGCTTTACCGGTGCGGGTCATGGTATGCCAGTGATCGCGCACACGGCCGGTGTTCATAATCAGATCACCGCCAGTACGGGGTGCTGGCAGTTCGGGAGTCACGGTAATAAAGCGTGCTTTACCGTTATCGGTATAGAAGCGATGGTCATCAAAAAAGCGCTGACGCCCTTGCGGATATTGCGCATTCACGGGCCACTGCAGCGGTGCCATGGCGTCGTACTGCGCCCGGCTCATACCGCTTAATGCGCTTAAATCAAAATCACGGCTGCCGTTATTTTCAAAAGCCGAGAGCCGGGTGTGTTCGTCAAAAATATCGGCCGGGTGGTTGTAATTAAACGCACTCCCATGACCCAGTGCGTGAGCGACGCGGGTGATGATCCACCAGTCGGGCATGGCTTCGCCCGGTGGGGGCAGAAAACCGCGCTGACGTGAAATCCGGCGTTCGGAGTTGGTGACGGTGCCGTTTTTTTCGCCCCAACTGGCTGCCGGTAATAGAACATGTGCGGCAGCGGCGGTATCGGTATCGGCCATGCAATCGGAGACCACCACCAGTTCGCAGTGTTTAAGGGCTTCTTTCACCTCGTCGGCGTCGGGCATGCTGACCAGCGGGTTGGTGGACATAATCCACAGAAATTTGATCTCGCCGCGTTTTACTGCCTGAAACAGATCGACGGCTTTCAGGCCCGGCCGTTCGGCCAGATTGGGTGCCTGCCAGAAGCGCCTTACCCGGTCGCGGTCGGCGGCGGAAAAATCCATATGCGCAGCCAGCTGATTAGCCAGTCCGCCCACTTCACGGCCACCCATCGCATTGGGCTGACCGGTAATGGAAAACGGCGCAGCACCGGGCTTACCGATGCGACCGGTGGCGAGATGCACATTAATAATGGCATTGCCTTTATCGGTGCCCGTGGCGCTCTGATTAATGCCCTGAGAATAAAAAGTAACCGTACGTGGGGTGGCGGCAAACCAGTGAAAAAACTGCGCCAGATCGGAGGATTGAATATCCAGCTGAGCGGCCACCTCTTTCAGACCGCGACACTGATCCCGGGCCGCTGCGACTGCGGCCTCCCAGCCTTCGGTATGCCGGGCGATAAATTCGTGGTCGAGGTGATTGGTTTCAACGAGATACGCCAGCAGCGCGGTAAACAGAAACGCATCACTGCCAGGGCGGATAGCCAGATGCAGGTCGGCCAGATCACAGGTGGCGGTTCGGCGCGGATCAATCACCACCACTTTCAGATCCGGGTTGGCTTTTTTCGCGGCCACCATGCGCTGATACAACACCGGGTGCGCCCATGCCGCATTGGAGCCAGTCAGAACCAGCAGGTCGGCCTGATCCAGATCCCCGTAACAGCCCGGTACGGTGTCGGAGCCAAACGCACGCTTATACGACGCAACGGCCGATGCCATGCACAGACGGGAGTTGGTATCCATATTGGCGCTGCCGATAAAGCCTTTCATCAGTTTATTGGCAACGTAATAATCTTCGGTCAGCAGCTGGCCTGAGCCATAAAAAGCCACAGCATCTGGCCCATGGGTATGAATCACTTGCTGAATTTTATCGGCAATAAGGTTGATGGCCTGGCTCCAGCTGCTGCGCTGGCCATTCATGAGAGGATAGAGCAGGCGGCCGTTATGGCTGGTGGTTTCATGCAGTGCCGAGCCTTTAACGCACAGTCGCCCCGAATTGGCCGGATGGCGGTCGTCCCCTTTAACGGGCAACAGTTGACCGTTCCGCTGGTGGATATCAACGCCACAGCCAACACCGCAATAAGGGCAGGTGGTCTTTGTTTGCTGAAGGGCATTGAACGGCGTTGCTGTCAGCTCAGTGGCGCTCATCGGCAATCTACTCTGAAAATTCCAAAAAAAGCGCCCACAGGTTTTTACCTGTGAGCGCCAATGCTCATATTGCACAACATTCGTTCCGTCGCGACAGGCCTTGTAAGCACTGTGTATGACGGCTGGCATCAGCGTTGATGCCGGAAACAGACGGGTAGCCACTGTTTCACAGTGGATGTTCTATCAAAATAAATGCCAACCCTGACCATGAATCAGAAATAAACCATAAAAACGCGGAATGGCTGTTACACCCAGCTGTGCTGCCGGTGTTGAAGGGAAACCGGGGTCTGGTCATCAGATACTGTGCATTCAGATGAGGCGCTGGTGTTGTTATATGAGCAAAAGTGGTGCGTCTGTGCTTGATAAAGTCCGGCTTTCGCCGGGTTTTACACCAGAGGACGCTGGATTCATTGCTACACTTTGTAAACAGATTCGCAGCACGGTGAATTAAACCGATGCAGACAGGCTCAGGATGCAATGACCGACGAAATCGATAATCCCGGAATCAAGCGGCTGCTGGCTGAAATTCCCTTACTGAACCGGCGTATTCAGCACTACCAGCCGGGTATACCCATCACCATTCTGGCGTTTGGCACTGGCACAGTGCCGCCATCGCTGGCGGAAAAAATCCGGGGGGCGGGTTACCGTCTTAAAGAGGTGGAATCCATCTCTCATCTGTTGCACCACGAAGGTAATAATACCTGTGCACTGATCGTTAACCTGGATGCGCTCAACAATAAGCAACAGCAGCGTGTACTGCAGTTGGCACAGCAGAATCTGCATTTGCCGGTACTGGCGATCAGTACTGCCAGTGGACTCGAAGAACGCATTATCGCTATCCGCATGGGCGCACAGGCTTTTATCACCACCCCGGTTAATGACGATCAGGTGCTGGAAGAGATTCATGCGCTGACGGAACGCTATGAACGCGATCCTTATCAGGTTCTGATTGTTGATGATCAGCCGTCAGTGGCAGAGTTTCTGGCGTCCACGTTGCAGGAAGCCGGGTTTGTTACGCACGTTATTACCCGGCCGATGACGGAGCTGATGCCGTATCTGCAAAATCATCTTCCTGACCTGATTCTGCTGGATCTGTACATGCCGGGTATCAGTGGTCAGGAGCTGGCCGGGGTGATCCGTCAACAGGATAGCCTGATCAGTGTGCCCATTGTTTTTCTTTCCAATGAGATCAGTCCGAAAATACAGGTGCAGGCGATGTGTACCGGTGCGGATGTGTTTTTAACCAAACCGGTGCAGCCATTGGATCTGCTGTTTGCGGTGGAATCGCGTATCCGTCGCGGCCGTATGGTGCGCAATCTGGTCACGCGTGATTCGCTGACGGCTCTGTTGAATCGCCGGGAATCCATGCGTCGCCTGCAGGAAGAGGTTCTGCGTTGCCAGCGTTATGGCAATAAGCTGTGTGTTGCGCTGTTGGATCTTGATCGTTTTAAGCAGATTAATGATACCCACGGTCATGCGGTTGGAGACCGGGTGATAAAGCATTTCGCACTGTTGCTGAAAAACAGTCTGCGTGATGGCGACATTGTCGGTCGGATCGGCGGAGAGGAATTTATGGCGGTATTGCCGGAAACCACTCTGGCGGTTGCCCGGCAGACCTTTGTACGGATGGCTGACACGCTGAAAGAGAACCCCTTTGGCCATTCTGCGTACACCTTTTCTGGCGGTCTGGTGCGTTGTCTGCCCGGAATGATGGTCGAAAGTCTGCTGGAACAGGCGGATGCCGCGCTTTATAGCGCCAAAGAAGCCGGCCGTGATCAGATTGTGTGTGTTGAACCCTCAGCATCGCCGGAAGAATAAAAAAAGCCACACTCAGATTCTCTGAATCCGGTGTGGCGAGTGCGCGAATCCGCTTCACAACGTGAGCGTTTAACGGCGCAAGCATCGCAGGAATTTTCGCCCGGTACAGCCCCCTCCGTTATCTCTTTCTGCCAATCATGGCATTGTTTTACGGATCGTATTCCGCACTGTTTAGGTGGTCAGGCCGCCACCCGGTGTCAGTGAATTACAGTTGTTGCACTGTGTGAGGGCGGCGAAATATGGTTGCGATTGTTTCTGGTGCGCTTTTTCACAATTATCGTCTCACCGCGGGCCGGAAAGCCGTTCAATGCGGGGATATGAGAAGAATAATGCTTTGGCATTCAAGTTGCTAAAACCCTACTGATGTTTTTGCACCGCAACGGCGTGGTGTGAAAAGAGAGCAACGATGCAAATACAGGAGAAAGCAGATTATGACCCGATAGCGAGGCCATCCCATGAGCAAAAAGCGCATTATCGTCGTTGGCAACGGCATGGTTGGACACCACTTTATTAACTCTCTTGCCACCTCAGCACACTCCCCCGAATTCGAACTCGTTACCTTTTCAGAAGAACCGCGTCTGGCTTATGACCGGGTTCAGCTGAGTAAATATTTTTCCGGTTATACCGCCGCCGATCTGGCACTGACCACTGCCGATGATTATGAGCGCCTGGGCGTGTTATTTACCCTGAACGATAAAGTCGTTGCTATTAACCGTCATGAAAAAACCGTGACAACGGCCAGTGGCCGCAAGGAAGGTTACGACAAACTGGTACTGGCCACGGGTTCTTATCCCTTTGTCCCGCCGATTCCCGGCAAAGACCAGGATCATTGTCTGGTTTACCGCACGATTGAAGATCTTGAAGCGATTTCTGCTTCCGCTGCCGTCAGTAAAACCGGTGTGGTTGTGGGGGGCGGACTGTTAGGACTGGAAGCGGCCAACGCGTTAAAACAGGCCGGTCTGGAAACCCATGTGGTGGAATTTGCACCGCGCTTAATGGCCGTACAACTGGACGAAGGCGGCGGTCAATTACTGCGGCGTAAAATTGAAGACCTGGGCGTAACGGTTCATACCGAAAAAAATACCAGAGACATTGTTGCTGGGCAGGAATGCCGTTATCGCATGAATTTTGCCGATGGCAGTTTTCTGGAAACCGATATGATTCTGTTCTCCGCCGGTATTCGTCCGCAGGATGAACTGGCGCGTCAGTCTGGTCTTGATCTGGGTGAGCGTGGCGGTATTGTTATTAACGATTACTGCCAGACATCCGATGACAATATTTACGCCATAGGTGAGTGCGCGCTGTGGGATAACAAAATCTTTGGTCTGGTCGCTCCCGGCTATCAGATGGCCAAAGTCAGTGCGTCGCATATTGTCAGTTCATTAATTACCCACGAAGAGCCGGCGCTGACTTTTAAAGGCGCCGATATGAGCACCAGACTTAAATTGCTGGGCGTTGACGTTGCCTCCGTTGGCGATGCACATGGTCATACTGCTGG
Source organism: Saccharospirillaceae bacterium (assembly GCA_021208685.1). Taxonomy (GTDB): domain Bacteria; phylum Pseudomonadota; class Gammaproteobacteria; order Pseudomonadales; family Oceanobacteraceae; genus Venatoribacter. The sequence goes on along the minus strand of JAJOJJ010000026.1, from coordinate 43,104 downwards.
CAGTCAGAGTTATGTCTTTAATGATGATATTGCCCAGGTCTATAAGCGCCTGATTGTCTCTGCCGACGGAAAAAAACTGCTGGGTGCGGTGCTGGTCGGCGAGGCTGAAGCGTACGGAACGCTGTTGCAGTTAATGCTGAACACCATGGATATTCCCGGTAATCCGGCGGCACTGATTCTGCCTGCGGTGGAGGGGGACGCTTCCGTCGGTCTGGGGGTTGCTGCTTTACCGCAAACGGCGCAGATCTGTTCCTGTTTTGATGTTACCAAAGGTGATCTGGCGGCCGCGGTGCAGGGTGGCTGCTGCACAATGGCGGATATTAAAAACTCGACCAAAGCGTCGACCGGCTGTGGTGGCTGTTCTGCACTGGTTAAGCAGGTGATGGATGCTGAGCTGGTTGCATTGGGAGTTGAGGTTAATAACAACCTGTGCGAACACTTTGCTTATACCCGTGCTGAACTGGCGGACATTATCCGCGTTAAAGGGTACACCACCTTTGCTCAGGTATTGCAGGGGCATGGTAAGGGTCATGGCTGCGAAATCTGTAAGCCAACGGTCGGTTCGGTGCTGGCCTCCTACCATAACGAATACATTCTGAAAGACGAGCATATCGGTCTGCAGGATACCAACGATATTTTCCTCGGTAATATGCAGAAAGACGGTTCTTACTCGATAGTGCCGCGTATTGCTGGTGGCGAAATTACGCCGGATAAACTGATCGTACTGGGTGAAGTCGCCAGAGAATACGATCTGTATACCAAAATTACCGGTGGTCAGCGCATTGATTTATTTGGTGCTCAATTACATGAATTACCTAAAATCTGGGCGCGTCTGATTGATGCCGGATTTGAAACCGGCCATGCCTATGGAAAATCGTTGCGCACAGTGAAATCCTGTGTTGGCAGTACCTGGTGCCGTTATGGTGTGCTCGACAGTGTGTCGATGGCAATCGCACTGGAGAACCGCTACAAAGGTCTGCGTGCTCCACACAAAATTAAATTCGCCGTATCCGGCTGTACCCGCGAATGTGCGGAGGCACAGAGCAAAGACATTGGGGTTATTGCTACCGAAAAAGGCTGGAACTTATATGTTTGCGGTAACGGCGGTATGCGTCCGCGTCATGCTGATTTATTTGCCACGGAACTGGATGATGAAACCCTGATTAAAACCATCGACCGCGTGCTGATGTTTTATGTACGTACTGCAGAACGTTTGCAACGTACATCGGTATGGATGGAAAACCTTGAGGGCGGGCTGGACTATCTGCGTGAGGTCGTTATTAACGATAAGCTGGATATCTGTACCGAACTGGAAAATGCCATGACCAGGGTGGTGAGTACTTACCAGTGTGAGTGGAAAACGACGCTGGAAAATCCGGAAAAACTCAAACGTTTCCAGCATTTTATCAATGCCGATGACGATGACAGCAACCTGCTGTATGTGCGCGAACGTGGCCAGCGCCGCCCCGCAACCAGCAGCGAGCGGATTGAACTGGTTAATCTCAGTAGCGTGCAGGACTGATTGTTAAGGAGCAGAAAATGACATTAATAAATACACTGAACCATGCACAGGAGCAGACTTCTGCGCCATGGAATACCGTGTGCCGGCTGGATGATATTGCGCCGGATACCGGAGTTTGTGCGCTGCATCAGGGCGAGCAGGTGGCGCTGTTCCGCATCGGGCGTACTGAGCAGGTTTTCGCCATCAGTAATTACGATCCGCTGGGTGAAGCCAACGTATTGTCCCGGGGAATTGTCGGTTCTGTTGGCGAGCGGCTGGTGGTGGCATCCCCCTTATATAAAGAGCATTACGATCTGGCGACCGGAGAATGTCTGGAGTACCGTCATATTGTGCTTAAAACCTATCCGGTGCGGTTAATGCAGCAGCTTATTCAGCTTGGCTGAGTGAATAGGCTGTCAATAATGGTTGCCGCTGATTGGCGGTAACCCTTTTGATTATCAGTATTTGTCTCTTCTCGTCAGGAATATTCCGATGAATATAATCGGAAGCATTCTGCAGCGTAAGATCAGGCCCTGATGCCGATATCGGACAACTATCGGTGGCGGTATATGGAATCATCCATTGGTCTTCTGCATTGGTCTTCGGAAAAGCGTAGCGAGAGGGCCTTTAGCAATACGCCTTGCCAAACAGCAAGGTTGGCCGCAGAGCGGTAACGCTGTCACCCTGTTGCATTAATTCGTAGTACCAGTGGCTGTCAGTGGCATCACCGACGCATAACGCGCCGACGATACGATCATCACGCAGCAGGATTTTTTTATAAATACCCGCGTGTTCATCCAGCAATTGCAGAACCTCGGTGCTGCTGTCGGGTTCAAACTGGCCAAGGCTGTGAATATCAACTCCGGATACTTTTAATTTGGTTAAATGGTGCTGCTCCTGATAGCGCGGCAGCGGTTCGGCGGTGTTGACCGGCGATTGCTGGCAGGGCTGATAGTAATGGCGTAAATACTGAGCCAGAACACTGGCCTGCTCCCAGATCGGAGCCACCAGGCCATAGGTATTTCCGTTGAATTCACAGCACTCACCCAATGCGTAAATATGTGGGTGGCTGGTGCGCATTAATGCATCGACCTGAATGCCAGAACCACAGTGAATACCGGCATTGTCTGCCAGTTCTTTATTCGCAATAATGCCGGTGGCAAATACCACCAGATCGGTGTTCTGATGTTGCCGGATATGGTGATCCGTCTGTTCAAATATAATGCCGTTAATCTGCCGCGCTGGTGCGTCGTCGCAGCATAATTCAAGCGGGGAGCAGCCGGTGCGAACATCAATGCCGCGGTTAAGCAATTCTTTTTTTAATAATGCCGACGCCGTTGCATCCAGCTGGCGGTTCATCAGTACCGGGTTTCGGTGCAGCAGGGTTACCTGAATGCCGTGGCTGCGCAAACCTGTGGCGGCTTCCACACCCAGCAGGCCAGCACCAATAACGGTGGCGTGCTGTATTTCCGCTAAGCGTTCAAGTATTGTCTTGACATCATGGAGGCTGCGGAAACCAACGACATTGGTTGACTCTGAACCGGGAATCTCAGGTATAAACGAACGGGAACCAGTGGCGAATATCAGTGCGTCATAGGCAAAGCGGTTGCCACTGCCGCAGATTACCTGCTGCCTGTCAGTATCAATATGTGCGACATTCTGATTCAGATAAACAGCAATAAGTTTGCGCTGATACCATGCTTCAGTATGTGGGGTAATGGTGTTTAACGTTGTTTCACCAGCCAGTAATGGTGACAGCATAATGCGATTGTAATGGGCAACCGGTTCGTCACTGAGAACGTGAATGGCGTTGAACGGATGTGTCTCCCCCAGTTGTTCTAATACCCGGTTGGCTGCCAGGCCATTGCCGATAATAACCAGTGTTTTGGATGCCATGGTGTTTTCCAATTGAAAACCGGTGGCGCAGAACGCCACCGATCCGCTTTTGCGTCAGAATTTTGCTTCCAGCCAGAGCCAGGCTTTATCGCTGTTAGTGCCCGTATCTCCGGCACTGTACGCGGCGTATTTCAGACCTGCGCTGTAATGCTCCGAGAAACCTTTAGCGGCCAGAAAATTCACTTCACTGCCTTTGTCATCACTGCCTTTAACCGCGCTGTAGTCATGATACATGGCCAGTAATTTGATACCGGCAACAGCGCCAGCCACTTTGACATAGGTATCGCTCAGACCATCGGCCGGCGTGACCAGAAATTTATCTGCCCAGCCATTAAAGGCATGTTTGGTGGCGAGCGGGGTCTGGAATCCATAGGCACCCTCATCGCTGCCCAGAGTTTCATTGCCCAGTGCGAGGGTAATGCCGGACAACACCACACCGCCTTCCAGCGCATAATAACCGGCATCAAAATCATCGCTGGATTGGGTGGCAAGCTCTGCGCTGTAGATCAGGTTCAGATCATTAACGGCGGTTTTTCCGGCAAAGCGCGCACCGTAGGTATCCAGTTTGGCGTCGCTGTCGTCATCTTTTAATAAATAGGCATAACCGGTCAGGGTTCCGGCTTTAAGCCCGGAATAAGCAGCATTAAATAAGTGGCTGGTAACGTCGGCATCAAATCTGCGCAGAATACCGTTAACCTGATCGATGTAAGCGTATTGGATATTCAGATCACCGGTTTTATAGCCAGCCTTTATCGCATCAAAGGTCTGTTCATTCTGACGCCAGCCGACATTACCAACGAAGCGGGCATTATCGAGAATAATACGCTGGCGACCGGCCACAACACTGAAACCGTCTTTGCTGTAGCTGATCTGAGCGCGGTTGATTTCGGTATTTTCCGGATCAGCCACGGTATCATAATCGGTATTTTCCGGGGCATAGTCGTCGATAACGGCGCGTACATCTTCAATTTCATAGAGTGCTTTAAAACCGTTCAGGTCGGCGGTTTCGTAACCGAGGCGTGAACGCAGGGTGAGGGCGCTGGCTGAATCTTTATCGGCAGCATCGTCATCGTCAGCGCTTTCATAGCGCAGACGAAGATCGGCAATAACATCGCCTTGTTTCAGTGTGTCGGTAATACGGTTTTCTGCCAGTACACTCTGACTGAATACTATCTGGCTTGCGGCCAAACCCAGGGCGGCAGCGATCAGGGTTTTTCTCTTTTCCATTATCTGTTCTCCGGTATGTGATGATTCAGGCGGTTTTCAATGCATTGAGTTTTTCCTGCTCCGGCCCGCGAGCATCTGCTTGCCTGGCCGGGGTGTTTATCGCGCGGGTGTCATGGCGTTCTTTTATTATTGTTGAATCCGGGGCCTGATCTCGGGTTTGAGTGGCAGGCGGGTTGTCATCTGTTTTGCGCTGTTTTTCATAGAGAAAGCTCAGCACCTGATGACGGTAATGGTTGTAACGCGGGTCATCGGCTAACTGCAGACGGTTGCGCGGACGTTCCAGCTCAATGTCCAGAATTTCACCAATGGTGGCCGCCGGGCCATTGGTCATCATCACGATACGGTCAGACAACAGAACGGCTTCATCGACATCGTGGGTAATCATAATGACGGTGTTATTCAGTTCTTTCTGAATATCCATTAATGAATCCTGCAGATGGGCACGGGTCAGGGCATCCAGTGCCCCAAAAGGCTCATCCATTAACAGCACCTGTGGCTCCATCGCCAGGGCGCGGGCAATACCGACACGTTGTTTCATACCACCGGAAATTTCATCCGGGCGTTTATGCATGGCGTGGGTCATGTGCACCAGCTCAAGGTTGTGCTCAATCCAGGCTTTCATTTCTGCTTTGGATTTTTTACCACGGAACACCTGCTTTACCGCCAATTCGACATTTTCATAGGCGCTGAGCCAGGGGAGCAGGGAATGATTCTGAAAAACCACGGCGCGTTCAGGGCCCGGTTCGTTGACTTCTTTACCATTCAGTACCACGCCACCTTCCGTGGCCTGCAGCAGACCGGCAACAATATTCAATACCGTGGATTTTCCGCAGCCGGAGTGACCAATCAGGGAGATGTATTCGCCTTTATGAATTTTAAGGTCGACATTCTGTAAAGCACGAAAGCTGCCTTTGGCGGTATTGAATTCAATCCCTACCTGAGTCAGTTCGAGTAATGGATTCATAGTTTTCTCCGGTTCTCAGCGTAAGGTGGCGGATTTATCCCAGGACACAATCCGTTGCAGCAGCAACATCATGCGGTCAAGAGCGAAACCAATTAAGCCGATGGTGATAACAGCGACCATGATGCGGCCAAGGGAATTTGAGCTGCCGTTCTGAAATTCATCCCAGACGAATTTTCCCAGCCCTGGGTTCTGTGCCAGCATTTCTGCAGCAATCAGCACCATCCAGGCAATGCTCAGTGACAGGCGTAAGCCGGTAAACATCATCGGAATCGCCGCCGGTAACACAATTTTCCGGACATGAGTCAGCCAGCTTAAGCGCAGTACCTGGCTGACATTTTTTAAATCCTGAGAAATCGAGGCAACGCCCACCGCAGTATTAATAACCGTTGGCCACAGGCAGCAGAGCATGACGGTAATCATGGAGGTGATGAACGATTTAGGCACCACCGGGTTGTCACTGACATACAGTGCGCTGACCACCATGGTGACCAGTGGTAACCACGCCAGCGGTGAAACCGGTTTGAATATCTGAATGACCGGATTAAATGCAGCATAGAGGTTGGCACTTAGTCCAATAACAATACCGAGTGGAATGGCAATCAGCGAGGCAAGCAGAAATCCACTCAGAACCGTGATCAGACTGGTAAAAATCTGATCGACATAGGTTGGCTTGCCGGTATAAGCGCGGATTTTAACCTTATAATCCGGATCTTTTGCCAGGCGATCGGCATTGCGCTCATTCTGGCGCTGGTAAAATGCGGCGGCTTTGTCACGCTCGCTGATGTGTTCACTGATCAGGGTTTTACTTTGCAGCAGAACATCGGCAGGGCCGGGGAATTTTCCCAGTGATGTATCAATGCCGGACGCTGCTGCATGCCAGATCATTAAAAACATCATGATGCCAGCCAGAGGAATTCCGACAGCTTTTATGATGATACTCAGATTCTGGCTGCGGTTTTCACCCTGAGCGGCTTTGATTACTGGTTCCAGCCAGCTTATTTTGCTGAGTTTCTGAGTCAGGGCGATGCTCATATAATCTCCTTGGCGGGTTTTGGGCTGTGCGATAGTCATGCGGATCTTGTGGTTGACCGGCTGTTCTGACAGCCGGTTGATATGGGTTGGTTACAGTTTTTCTTCGCCTTTCATGCCGATGGCGAATTTTTTCAGGTAAGCATTGGGCTGCTGGCCGTCGTAGGTGATGTTATCGATAAATTCACTTTGCGGTGCGCGGTACCCGCTTTCGGTTGCAAAATCGGGGAAGTCTTTGGCGTCAGCTTTGCCTTCCGCAATGAGTGCTTTGGCGGCTTCTGCATAAATATCCGGGCGATAGACTTTTTTCGCGATGTCTTTGTACCAGTCATCGGTTTTTGCCTCGTCAATCTGGCCCCAGCGGCGCATCTGTGTCAGATACCAGATGGCATCAGAATAATAAGGATAGGTAGCGTTGTAGCGGAAAAAGACATTGAAATCCGGCACCGGGCGTTTATCACCTTTCTCATATTCGAAGGTTCCGGTCATGGAGTTGGCAATGACGTTGTAATCGGCACCTACATACTGTGGTCTGGCCAGGATTTTTACGGCCTCTTCACGGTTTGCATTATTGTTTTCGTCCAGCCAGGCCGCAGCACGTATCAGGGCTTTGACAACACGTTTGTGGGTCTGAGGGTATTTATCAGCCCATTCTTTGCTCACACCAAAGACTTTTTCCGGGTTATTTTTCCAGATTTCGTAATCGGTGATGACCGGCACACCAATGCCTTTGAATACCGCTTGCTGGTTCCAGGGTTCGCCGACGCAGTATCCATAAATGGTACCCGCTTCCATGGTGGCCGGCATTTGCGGTGGTGGCGTTACCGATAGCAATGCATCGGCTTTTAATTGTCCGGAATTATCGCCTTTGGCGGGGGCATAGTAGCCGGGATGAATGCCGCCAGCGGCCAGCCAGTAACGCAATTCATAGTTATGGGTGGATACCGGAAATACCATGCCCATATTAAATGGCTTGCCTTCGGCTCTGTATTTTTCGATGACCGGTTTCAGGTAGTCGGCTTTGATCGGATGTACGGGTTTTCCTGAGGCATCTTTGGGGATATGGGGTTTCATCTGCTGCCAGACGTCATTGGAAACGGTAATCGCATTTCCATTTAAATCCATACTGAAGGCCGTAATAATATCGGCTTTGGTGCCGAAACCAATGGTGGCTCCCAGCGGTTGTCCGGCCAGCATATGTGCGCCATCCAGCTGACCATCAATCACCCGGTCGAGTAATACTTTCCAGTTGGCCTGTGCTTCCAGAGTGACGTAAAGGCCTTCGTCTTCAAAAAAGCCTTTTTCGTAAGCAATGGCTAAGGGTGCCATGTCGGTCAGTTTGATAAAGCCGAATTTAAGTTCTTCCTTTTCGGCAAAATCGCCGGCATGGCTGACGGCTGCTGACATTGCCGATAAGCCAATGGTCAGGCCTGTCGTCAGAATCATTGCACTTTTTATCAGTGCGCGGCGCAGAGTGTTCATTCTTTGCATGATTTTCCCCTTTTTGGACAACAAAAAAAGGCGCTTCAACGGTTGTCCGTTGTAAGCGCCTTTGCTGTATTAATGTCTCAGTACGGTTACCCGCCATTGGGTTGGTACTGAATCTGAAATTCACTATGGTTATTGCCAAAAGCGTGCCAGAGATTCCGGGCGATGTCCGGTTGTGGCGTTTTTATGCGTACATAGTCGCTAACTGGCTGTTTTTATTTACTTTCATCCCTTCTGTGATCGTTTCACTGCCCTTGTTAATACAGCGAAATAAAATCGGCGGTATAGCGGCGAGTTATTTTGTGCTCTGTGGCAGAGCAGGTTGTCAGATGGTGCTGCGACTTGGTGCAGATTTTCAGGGTCATAGCAGTTCGGTCATGCTTAATAATCCGGCGGCAACATCGACCAGTCTGCGGTTCTGATTCATCGCCATACTGCGTAATAAGGCATAGGCTTCCTGTTCCGTCATCTGCCGGCGCTGAATTAATTCGCGTTTTGCACGGTCAATCAGTTTCCGTTCGTGTAATTCTGTACGGGCGGCATCCAGTTCATCATTCAGGCTTTTTAAACGCTGGCCCTGAGCTTCGATTAATTCGACCACCGGTTTGCTGATGTTATGCACCATATCATCATCGGGACCGCTGAGATCATGCCGAGGCTGATGTTCACCGGAGTGCGGATGGCTCACATACAACGCAAAAGACGGTACGTCGTCGAAGGCTCCGCGCTGCAGATCATTCACCTGCTGGTCTGGGTTCAGGGCTGCTTCCCGCACGGCAAGAATGCGCTGCTGGCTGTGCGACAGCAGTTGGGTCTCCAGAATTTCTTCGACATATTTAATGGCATCCAGCCGTTCGGAACAGCAGTTAAACCAGCGCACATCATAATCCGCTGCGGCCAGTGACTGGGGGCTGGCGGTGAGTGCCAGACGACGCAGGCGTTCAAATTCCAGCTGGAATTCGCCGCGCTGTACCTGTTCCCAGGCGTTCAGGGCTTCGTCGCTGGCATAATCGCTGAATATATGAAAGCAGCGGTCCTGACGGTCAATTAACTGTGTCAGTCGCAGGCGCAGGCCGGGATCAAATTCGTGGGCAGAAAATCCGGCAGCGCCACAGGCGCGTTCTTGTCCGGCCAGTTCTTTGCCCTGCATTAAATTGAACATGGCGACCAGAATGCGGGCGGTTATTTCATCGGTCGCATGTCCGGCAGCCTCGAATACCACCGCCAGTAAGCTCTGAATCATTTCAGAATAGGCTTTGATGGCGACGGTGGTGTTGAATTTAAGCTGTTCAACATCCTGGCGCAGCTGGGGCAGCCGCCCGAGGCTGTGCAGGGCATAGCTGAGGCGGCGAAACCAGCGCGCGGGAAAGGCGTGCTGTCCGTGTTCCGGCAGTAAGTTGGCCAGCGCTTTGTGAAACAGCACCAATTGGTCATTACTGCTGAGCCACTGCTGTTGCAGGTCGTCCTGACAGCGCAGGCCGCAACTGCCGAGAAAGCGGTTGGATAACCCTCGTTCATACTGCAGTTGGTGTAACAGGTTGCTGATGGCAATGACCAGTTGACCGGTACGGGCAAACTGTTCCAGTTCCTGTATTTCCTGTTGCTGACCGAGGTTCAGAAGATAGGCAACGCTGTGAAGATCCTGCACGGACATGAATCCTTATAAACCAGTAAACAGAGGGATTGCCCATGAGTGGTGCAAGATGAGTACCACCTGCACTCCCTGCGGCGGTTTTACCCAGAGTGGCTGGTGATGCACGGCTGACTGGGTAATGCAGGCTGAAAGGCAGCGGTCCAGTCTGGTTGGCACAGGGGGCAGTGTGGAGACTTAACGCCGCAGCTGAGGGCGGCGTTGCCCGCATATGGTGCACGGTCTGGTGTTCCGTGCGTCAGCCACTGGCACATTCCTCTGCGGGCAGGGTATCGATCCAGGCGCGGATTAAGGCCACCGCGTCTTCGTCAGCGACACTGCGACCGATCGGAGGCATCCGGTCTGCTGCAGCGTTTAATTCCATGCGCAGGGGCAGGCTGGAGTCATGGCCGCGACCGGGCCAGATGTCATAACCGCCACCGCGCCAGCCGTGGGCGGAATTGCAAACGCCGTGGCTGTAGTCGATGGCGGTGCGCCAGTATTCCAGTCGCAGACCGGACAGTGCGGCGGCGCCGTTATCGTTATGGCAATGGGCGCAGTTAATATCCAGATAGGCTTTGGCGCGCTGCTGCAGCGGTGCTGACGTATCGCGCCAGTCGGGCGCATACGGATGCTCGCCGTCAGGCAAGGAGATCAGGCCAAGAGATTGCCAGTATTCAAGCTGGTTCAGCGGCTGGCCGTTTACGTTAATGATCTGATTCAGATGGCGGATTTTGGGGCCGATGGGGACAAAACTGAGCTGACCATTGTGGTTGATCTGATGACAATTCTGGCAAGCGGACTGCGACGGTGATTCATACATCAGATTCAGCGTCTCATTGCGGTGAGTGAAGCTGACCGGGGTTTTGCTGCCGGCTATGGCCAGACGACCATCGTTAATCCGGTTATCCCAGACGTAAGGGATAAATACCCAGCCCTGAGCGCGTTTAACCAGCAGGCGGACTTCCATAATATTTTCCGCGCTGTCCGCGGTGCTTTGGGTGGGCAGGGCAAAGACTTTCACAATGACGCTGCCATCGGGAAAATCGAGAATGTCCTGAGGCTGATACCCCAGCTGTGTATTGTCGGGCAGAAAGAAATAGCGGTATTTACGCGCGTGATCGGTAAATAATTCGCTGCCTAATTCATAATAAATACCGCCGTTACTGTTTTTAATCTCGGAGGGTAATCCTTTAAACAGACCGTATTGCGATAATAACGGACAGCGAGTCTGTTGCAGCGCCTGCCAGTTGATGTCGCCGCCAGAGGCGTTGCAGAGCGGGTCTGCGGAGGTGGGAGTAATGGTTTTTTTATCGTCGGTATCCGCACCGCAGCCGCTGATGAATAACAGTAAAATGAGGGCGCAGAAGCGCCCGCTGAGGTGAATTAATTGCACAGCGCCGGGTCCAGACTGTCAATCCAGGCTTTGATTAAAGCGGTGCCTTCTTTGTGAATAACGGCACGACCGACCGGGGGCATCAGTTTACCGGCCTGAGTGGTGTTCATGCGGTTATACAGCAGTGACTGTGAAGCATCGCCGGGAACAATGATTTTCGTTGATCCTTCGCTGGCACCGGAAACCGGCACTGCGCAGGCTCCGTGATACCCTTCGTTGCCACTCCAGGCAATGTTGTAATCAGCCCGGAATGCGGTATTGCTGGCCTGACCTTCGGTACGGTGACAATGGCCACAGTTAATATCCAGCCAGGCTTTTGCTGTGGCGGTCAGCTGTTCCGGTGTGCCACTGTATTCGCTCAGAGAGGTGTCGTCGCTGAAGGCGGGAGCGCGGGGGATGCTGCTGTTTTCTGCCGGTAATCCGCTGAGCATGTTGCTGGCGACCCATTTATTTAACTGATTTTCGGCACCCTGACCAAAGTCATAGTCAGAATTCAGATAACGGGCTTTAGGGCCAATCGGGGCGAAATGGGCCGGTGTCGGATCAATACCATTAACCGCATCATTATTGCCGTTGGGGTTGTATTGATGGCAGGTTGTGCAGGAGTTCTGATTCGGTACACCGTAATTAAACGTCAGCGTGTCTTCACCGTGCTTGAGATTATTAATGGCCACCAGTTCGCCGGTTTTATCCCAGACGGCCTCGGTTTCTGCTTCATTCCAGACGTAAGGGCGTGCAACCCAGCCACCGGCTTTTTTGATCAGCAGGCGGGTTTCAATGATTTTTTCCTTTTCAACCCCACGGTCAGAGGTGTCGGCGGGCATGGTAAAGGTTTTGGTAATAACGGTGCCGACCGGGAATTCAAACACTTCTTTTTCTGAATAGGTGGCGGTTTGTCCTTGCGGAATAAAAACAAAACGATATTTGGATGCGTAGTCGGTGAACAGCGGTGCCGACAGGGTGTAGGGTAAGCCGCGATCGCTGGCATTCTGTGTTGGGTCGCAGGGGTTATCAAATAATTGATATTCAGCCAGTGTTGCCGCATCGGCCTGCAGGACTTTTTCCCAGTTGACGTTTTTTTCAGACGCAGTACAGGCCGACGTTTCACCATTGCCGTTATCGCTGCCGGTGCTGCTACCGCCACCACAGGCGCTCAGTAATACAGCCGCAGAAATGACCGCCAGAGAGTTTATTGATTTCATACATTCAATCCGTATACAAACTTGGATAAAACGGGGGCCGGTGGCCCCCGTGGTGATTACAGGGCGCAGGACGGATTCGTGCTGTCGTCAGCGGTGCAACCAAAGGTCTGATTATTAAAGGTAACGGTGGCCGGACTGCCTTCGAAGCCGGAGCCGCAGCTCATGACGCCAGCCGGATCGGCCATCACGGAAGCGGCAATGCCTGCGTTGGTGGCCAGCTGTTCCAGTTTGGTTAACGGCACGCTGTTGGCGTCAAACGTACTGGCTGTTGCGGTGGTTTCGTACACTGAGGCCGCAAACAGATTGACGCCATCAATGCCGTTAGCGGATTGACACAGGCCGCCATCGGTTGCGTACGGGGCAAACTTGCTCAGGTCAATGTCGGTGTAATCAGGGGCACCAGGAATGTTGGTTTTGATCGCTGCCGCCACCTGATTAATGCCACCGGCAATGGCCTGCATGATGCTTTCGCCGTTACCGCCCGGGTTTGGCGTGTTGGCCAGCAGTTCACCCACACCATCATAAAGAATATGAGGTACCGTGGTTTTACCGCCCGCGACATCCGGTAACTGGGTGTGGAAGGCGGTATAACCGTCAATCAGGTCCTGAATCAGTGAGCCTTGCGGATTATTCAGCGCCGGAGCCAGGCTGATGCTGTTGTTGCGGATGTTGATGTTACGGACAAACGGCGACCAGCCGTCCATAAAGATTTCAGCATAGGGATGAATATCGCCGTACGCCATGACGGCCTTTGTTGCCGGATCATTATCGGCACCACCAACATCCTGTTGCGGAACGGCGGCGACTTTATCGTCCGGCAGCATGTAAGACGTTACCGCAATCGCGGTGGTCTGGTGGTCTTTAATGGTGTTGTTGTAAATCTCAACATCCGACGTAGAGAGCACGATAATGCCGGTACCCGGCGGAACAATGTGCACACCACCGGCAAAGGAACCGACGTTGGCGAAGTTCGGGGCGTTGTTGGCTTCGACCAGGTTGTCGAATACCCGCACACCGGAACCGTATTTACCATTACCGATCGGCAGGTCAAAAATCAGGATGCCGCCGGTATTGCCGGTGGCTTTGTTGCCGTACACATCCGCTTCGGTACTGTTTTCAATTTCGATACCGGCGACGTTTTTCTCGGCAATGTTGTTGCGCACCACAATTTTATCGGACTGGCCGACATAAATACCGGCATCGGCAGAGCCTTTTACGTAGCAGTCTTCAATCAGTACGTTGCTGGTTTCCACCGGATACAGGCCATAAGCACCATTGGTGGACTGATAGTCGGTTTCCCAGACGGTTGCCATGCGGCGCATGATCACGCCGTCGGACTTGGTGACTTTCAGCGCGTTGTTGTTGGATTCGTAGATGCCGAAGTCTTCAAAAATAAGATGGTCGGTGTTGTTGATCAGAAAACCATCGGCTGCTGCGCCGCTGGTATCGATAATGGTTTTGTCCATCCCGGCACCTTTAAAGGTGAGGTTGGATACCGGGATATTATCCACCAGACCGTTAAAATCGATGGTGCTGGTAAATGCGTAGCGCCCCTGCGGTAATACAAAGGTGTCGCCGGTTTGTGCATCGGCGAGTGCACCGATCAGTTCATCCTGTACGGCGGCATCGCTGAGATCATTGGCTGAACCAATACAGATCACCCGCGCCCCGGCGGTGCTGCTGTCGGTACAGTTGAATGCTTTTTTCAGGCCGTTATCACTGCTGCTTTTGTTATCGCTGCCACCACAGGCTGTCAGGCCAATGGCAGCAATTGCCATCGCCAGTGCCAGCCGTTTCTGGCCACGGAGGGGGAGTGCTTTCTGCATGTTGAATACCTTTTGATTTTTTTAAAGCGCCCGGATTCCTTCCCTGAGCGTTATGTCGGTAGCTTCCCAGCCGCAGTCATAAAAGCGAAAGGCGCTCTGGCGGTAAAAGCAAATCGTGCTGCAATCTCTGGAAGTGGCTGTGCATTTTATGAAATGCCAGTATTTATGCGGGTTGTGGAGTATTTTCAGGCTCTGGAAAAGCGGCTGTGCAAAACGTGAAACGCAGAATCTGCACAGTCGTAAATGAGGTGTTTTGGGGCGCTGTGCGGGCTTCTGGTGCACCCTGAATCCGGTTGGCTGAGGGATGCTCAGAATACGTGCAGGGAGGCAAAAAAAGCGCCCATTAATGAGCGCTGTCCGGAAGGCTTAATACGGCTGCCGGTGAGTCAATACTGCGTTTTGCCGGTGTCGTCCGGAGGGGAATCAGTGCTGCGGGGGCTGGCCACGATGTTCGCGGTAGTCAGAAGGCGTGCACTGGTGAATTTTGCGGAACGCACGGTTAAACGAACTCATGGTGCGATAGCCAACGTCCAGCGCGATGTTGGTGATGGGGGTATCGGTTTCGTTCAGCAACCGTTCGGCGGCCTCACCGATGCGCAGCTCGTTGATGTATTCGTTAAAGTTGTTGTAGTTCAGCGCTTTGTTGATGGTGGCCCGCAAACGGTATTCCGGTAAATCGAGCTGCTGCGCGAGAATCGCCAGAGTCAGATTTTCGCGGCGGTAAAACCCCTCATTCATCAGCTGCTGCAGTTGCTGCAATTCTTCACTGATGTGCGGATGCTCTGCCTTATGGTCATGCGCTTGCCCCGGTAATGATGCGGAAGAGCCGCTGCCGCTAAGCGCATCGGTCTGGCTGTCTTGTGGCAGCAGGCGCCACAATTCTGAGCGTCCCTGCAACAGCATCCAGGCCAGAATGAGTATCGACAGATTCAGGGCCAGATAGCGTGATGTGGTGTCACCGATGTTCAGGTTGAATGACATAATTCCCCAGCCTACGGCCAGTCCGGTCGCCAGCATAACGCCTCCCCGCATCCGGCGGCGGGCTTCAACCAGATCGCTGTTCCAGTGACTGATGACTTCCCACAATCCGGCCAGAATAAGCAGATATTCCAGCCATTGCGGGATACCTTTAAGCACGAATTGCCAGGATTCGGGCGTGCCTGTCAGCAAGAACAGCAAGGGCCCGATGAAGCTGTAAAACGCCACTCCCCAAAGCACGCGCCGCGGTTCATCCGGTGGGACAAAGGTGATGCGGCAGCACATCCAGAACAGGGCCGGTGCTGCACTTTGTATCGCAAAGGAATAACCATGCCAGGATGCCGGCAGCCAGGGGTGGAACAGATGTACGTTGCCGCTGCCAGCAGCAGAATGAATAAGCGGGCTGCCAGCGTCCGGGAAAAATCACGGGCGATCAGCAACACCAGAATCAGGCTGAGTCCGGCACCTGAGGCAGCAAAAAACAACAAAGGATCAAAAGGAGGCATTGTTTGGCTCGTACATTCTTCTTATTTTGTGCGCTGTGTATTCAGGTGGATAGTCGGCGAGTGCGCAAAAAAAGACAAGACGATCGTGCAGATAAAATGGATGCGTCCGGGATATTGACGGATTTAATCCGTGCTAAAACCTCACATTCCGGAAGGAAATGCGCCCATTAACCGGCGCTGAAAGACAGGGAATATTTTGACTTTCAGCTTTTGTCAGGCGTCTTAATTTGGGACAATGGCGACCGTTTTTTCCCGGTCCGGACCTATGACTCAGCCAGCGCAACATCTGTTTTCTTACTACCCCTATTGGGCCGAGTGTTTCGGCACTGCTCCTTTTCTGCCGATGTCCCGCGAAGAGATGGACGTTCTGGGATGGGACAGCTGTGATGTGATTCTGGTCACCGGGGATGCCTACGTCGATCATCCGAGTTTTGGCATGGCGGTGCTGGGCCGCTTGTTGGAGGCTCAGGGATTCCGGGTGGGGATTATTGCTCAGCCGGACTGGAATAATCCGGACGATTTTAAAAAGCTGGGTAAACCCAATCTGTATTTCGGCGTAACGGCCGGCAATATGGACTCATTAATCAATAAATACACCGCCGATCTTAAAATCCGCAGCGATGACGCTTACACCCCTCATGGTGAACCGGGTAAGCGCCCCGACCGGGCAGTGATTGTGTACTCGCAAAAATGCCGTCAGGTGTACAAAGACGTTCCCATTGTGATCGGTGGTATTGAGGCCAGTCTGCGCCGTATTGCCCAGTACGATTACTGGAGTAATCAGGTACGCCGTTCGGTATTGATTGATTCCGGTGCCGATATCCTGCTCTACGGTAATGCGGAACGTGCTCTGGTTGACTTGACCCACGCCCTTGCCGCAGGCAAAACCCTCGACGATTTACACGACCTGCGTGGCACCGCCATTGTGCGTGATGCCACCCCGGCAGGCTGGACTGAAGTGGATTCGACCCGTATTGACTGGCCTGGTCATATTGACCAGATCCCCAATCCCTACGACATGAAAGACACCAGCAGCATGAGCTGCAGCACCAATAATGACGCCGGCGATAACCCTGAGGCCGACGACATCATGCCGGTCAAAATTGTGCCGATGCCATTACAGCGTAAAGCCGATCTTGATCCGGATAAAACCTGCATCCGCCTGCCGTCGTTTGAAAAAGTACGCAATGACAGTGCTTTATACGCCCATGCCTCACGCGTGCTGCATCAGGAAGCCAACCCTTACAACGCGCGTCCGTTAATTCAGAAGCACGGCAATCAGGAAGTGTGGGTTAACCCGCCACCGATTCCGCTGGAGACCGATGAAATGGATTCCGTGTTTGGCTTTGCCTATCAGCGGGTGCCGCACCCGAGTTACGGCGATGCTAAAATTCCGGCGTATGAGATGATCCGTTTTTCGGTGAATATTATGCGCGGCTGTTTCGGTGGCTGTACCTTCTGTTCGATCACTGAACATGAAGGGCGCATTATTCAGAACCGCTCGCAGGAATCCATCCTGCATGAACTGGAAGAAATCCGCGACAAAGTGCCGGGCTTTACCGGCACCATTTCCGATCTGGGTGGCCCGACCGCCAATATGTATCGCCTGCACTGTAAGAGTGAAACCATTCTGAAAAGCTGCCGGCGTTTATCCTGCGTGTTCCCGACCATCTGTAAGAATCTGGAAACCAGCCACGAACACACCACCGCACTGTATCGCGCGGCGCGTAAAATTCCCGGCATTAAACGCATCGCCATTGCCTCCGGTCTGCGTTACGACCTTGCTGTGCGTGATCCGGAATATGTGCGCGAACTGGTTACTCACCATGTGGGCGGCCTGCTGAAAATTGCCCCGGAGCACACCGAAGAAAATGTGCTCAATAAAATGATGAAGCCCGGCATGGGGACCTACGACGCCTTTAAGAAAATGTTCGATAAATTTTCGAAAGAAGCGGGCAAAGAACAGTATCTGGTGCCGTATTTTATTGCCGCGCATCCGGGATCAGAAAATAAAGACATGATGAATCTGGCATTGTGGTTAAAACGCCAGAAAATGAAGGTGGATCAGGTGCAGACGTTCTATCCGTCGCCGATGTCGCTGGCGACCGCCATGTACCATTCCGAACGCGATCCGCTGCACCGCATGAGCTATAAATCCGACAAGATTTATATTCCGCGCGATATGAACCAGCGTCGGGTACAGAAAGCCTTTCTGCGCTATCACGATCCGAAAAACTGGCCGTTGCTGCGCGAAGAACTGAAAGCCATGGGGCGCAGTGATCTGATCGGCAACGGCCCGAAAGCGCTGGTGCCTGCGGAAGAAGACGCCATGCTGAAAAGTGCCCGTCGCCCCGGGTTTAATCCGGGTGGCAAACCGGGCAGTAAATCCGCACCGGCACGCAAACCACAAAACGCCAAAGGCCCTAAGCGCTGATGATCTGATGGGGATTGGTGGCTTTCAGACCACTAATCCTCTTCGCTGGTGCGGGTGTTCGTGCCGGTTCCGATGCCGGAGAGTGGGGCAGCAGGCCGATCATGCATCGTTCGTCATGGCTGAACCGTCAGCGCATTGCCATGGCCGATATCAGAACCCGCTTAGTCTGCTAATCCTCTGTCACGTTCCGTCTGCACGCAGCAATGTTCCCTCCGCTGGCTTGCTTCATCCTGCTCGCGCATGGCCATGGCCTTCAGGCTTGCTTCCAACGCTCCTCCTTAAGCGGTTTCTTGCACGGTATCGGATGCTGCCCAGTGTTTGCCTGAAGGCGAACGGATCAGGGCCTGTTTAATTCGTGATAACAGGCCCTGGGGCTTTTTGATGAGTACCGTCGTTGTGCGAAGCTCAGGCGACGCGGCCATCTGATTGACATGACGGCTTGTCTGCGCAGGAGATTGCTTCGTCGTACCTCTTCGTCATGGCGGCGATGACGGGTTGGCTGCATGAGCGGTATTGCCGCAAGGGGTAGAGAAAATAAGATTAAGATGCAAATATAAATAAGAATTGTTATTGACTGAAAAGTTCCCCGTAATGATAATGCATCGCATTTAAACAAGGGGGCAGTATGATAACAACACTCAAACCATGGCTTCTGGCTGTTGCTGTGATGTCCGTAAACTCAGCGGTTATTGCTGCTGATGCCGCTACGGACTCAAACGAAGCAGAAGATGCTGTGCAGCTCGACAGCCATATTGTTCGCGCTGAACTCACATCCTTCGGTGCCACCAAGTCCAGTGTGCCTGTTGTCGAAACGGCGCGTTCTGTCTCGGTAGAGACCAGTGAGCGGTTTGAAGAGAAAGGCGCACTGAATCTTTCCCAGACAACCACTTACATGGCAGGTGTGACGGCTGAAACCTATGGTTTTGCCACCCGTGGCGATGCTATTCATGCCCGTGGTCTGAGCCTGCCGCGTTACCGCGATTCCATTCAGGAATTATTCGGCAGCTACAACACCACCCGTGCCGAAGTGTATACGCTGGAGCAGGTCGAAGTGCTGAAGGGCCCTGTTTCTGTGCTGTATGGGCAGGGCACTCCGGGCGGTATTGTCAACTACGTATCGAAAACCCCGAAGGCAGAAGCGGCCACCGAAATCGTGGCTGAAATGGGCAGCTATAACCGCAAGCAGCTGGCTGTGGATTCGACGGGTCAGCTCGGCAATGAGCAATGGCTGTATCGTATGGTGGCGTTAAAGCGCAACAGTGATACGCAGATGGATTACGTTGAAGACAACGCCCTGGTGCTGATGCCGTCGGTCAGTTATGTGCCATCTGCAACCAGCCGCTACACCTTAATTGCCCTGCATCAGGACAGCGACAGTGATACCGGTGCGCAGTTCGTGCCGGTGGAAGGAACGTTAAATCCGTTAAAAGACGGTACCTATCTCGATCAGGACGTATACGCCGGGGAACCGGGCTGGAATAAATACGATACCCGTTCCAATCAGTTAACCGCCTTGGTTGAACATCAGCTGACAACC
Source organism: Saccharospirillaceae bacterium (assembly GCA_021208685.1). Lineage (GTDB taxonomy): Bacteria > Pseudomonadota > Gammaproteobacteria > Pseudomonadales > Oceanobacteraceae > Venatoribacter. The sequence goes on along the minus strand of JAJOJJ010000026.1, from coordinate 23,490 downwards.
CATCTGGCGCTGGAAGCCACCGCGTTATGGCGCGAAGGCAGCGCCGATTATAATCAGGCCTGGCCAGTGTTTACCGGTGCCGGTAACAGCCGGTATCTGAACGATATTCTGGGAACCAATGCCTTTACCGATACCACCGTGGCGCGGACTTTTTATAAAGCCGATAACGAATTTCAGCTGTACGCGCTGGATGTGCGTCTGTTAGCGGATGTTGATACCGGGGCGTTGCGTCACCAGATTCTGGTCGGTGCACAAAAGCAGAGTGTGACCACGGATAATGACACCGCCCGTTCTGCCGATGGCGGTGTTTCAGCGGGGAATTTTGATTACGTTCTGGATCTCAAAAATCCGCAATACACGGGTGCGCCGGACGATTCCATGTTTACCTACACGGATAATCCGGAACAGAAAATCGACAGTATCGGTTTATATGTGTCGGATCAGATCAGTTATGAAAACTGGCGTTTTACCGCTGGCCTGCGCTATGACGAAGTCGATAATGACAGCGGCAGCCGCAAGCAATCAGACGATGCCGTATCCGCCAGTGCCGGTGTGCTGTATGCCTTTGATAATGGCCTGGCACCGTACATCAGTTATTCCGAATCCTTTGAAACCGTGGTGGGTCTTGATACGAACGGCAAGCAACTGGAGCCGCGTGAAGCCACCCAGTATGAAGCCGGTCTGAAATTTGAACCGAACGGGTTTCCGGGATTATTCACGCTGTCGTATTTCGATATCGAAATCACCAATCTGCCGAATCCGAATGGCGTGCCGGGCACCAATTCACAGCAGCAGGGCGTAGCGAAAATCGATGGTGTTGAACTGGAAGGTAAAACCAATGTTGGTGATTTTTATATTCAGGGTGCGCTGAGTACGCTGAATACGGAAGATCAGAACGGTTACCAATATGCGGCTGAGCCGGATCGCAATGCGTCACTGTGGGTAACGTGGAAACCTGCGGGTAAATTCCGCATGGGTGGCGGCGTGCGCTATGTCGGTGAAAGCGTATCGGAAACCGCAGCGGTTAAATACGTTACGCCGGATTACACCCTGGTCGACATGATGCTGGGCTATGAAGCAACCGAGCAGCTGGATCTGGCGCTGAATGTGCGCAATCTGGGCGATGAGGAATACCTCACATCCTGTCTGGCGCGTGGCGACTGTTTCCCCGGTGTGCGCCGTACCGTTAATGCCCGCGTCAGCTACAACTTCTGATTATTGGTTGTCAGTGTCAGACCTTAACGGAAATTCATCATGATGTTATTTGTGATGGCCACTGCCCCCGCCTTGTGCGGGGTTGGTTGTCTTTATCATTCGTGGAAAACGGCGGCTAAAGGCCGTGCTCTGGTTCTTTATGGCTGGCTGTTGCTGGCTTTGTCGCTGCTCAGCTGGATACAGCTGGCCGGGGCCGAATACGGCGTTGTGTTTGCGCTGGTATTTCCCGCTTTTGTTGCCTGGCTGATGATTGTTGTTCAGCGCCGTAAAGGCCGCCGTAAAACGTCAGCGCCGCAGACTGTTCAACCGATGCGCGCACCATCCTGGCGGGGAATCGGGCGGAATATTGCGCGTTTTATCGGGTTATTTGTCGGTCTGGGGGTGGCCATGCTGCTGGTGAGTGTGGCGCTGGTCATGCAATTCCCCTTTGCCGCCAATCTGAATCTGGCGTCCGCATTGTTGTTATTTCCTTTGCTCTGGGCCGCCTCGGTGTGCTGGTTTCTGAGCAGTCGTAAGCCGTGGAAAGTCTTGTTGCTGAGCACCGTAGCGGCACTCGTGTCATCCTTATGGTTATTGGTTTGATGGTGTTATGAAATATTCCAGACAATTAGTGAAATCCAGCCTCAGCGCGCACAGCTGGCTGGGCATTGGCATGGCAGCGGTGCTGTATCTTATTATTCTGAGCGGCACGCTGGTGGTATTTCATACGCACATCGAACGCTGGGAGCAACCGCTGGCCGCGGAATTCCATGAGTTTGATGCCGCCGCCGTTGAAAGCGCTTTCAATGACTATCTGACCACGCCCGATAACCTGACGCCGCACATGTATCTGGTGTTTCCGTCAGACGCGATGCCACGGATTAAATTCGCCAACGAGCAGCAGGGTGAATACCGCAATGCCGATGGAAGTGCCGGAGTGCCCGCCTATGACGACTGGGCGCACCAGCTCAGTGACCTGCATTATTACCTGCACCTGCCGAAAAACATCGGCATGATTCTGGTGAGTGCGATGGGGGTTATTCTGCTGGCGCTGATCATCAGCGGCTTGCTGGCGCATCCTTCCATCATTAAAGATGCCTTTGCCTGGCGCTCCGGTTCTGAGCGCATTTATTTTACTGATCTGCATAACCGTCTGAGCGTCTGGGGTTTGCCCTTTCATCTGATGATGGCCTTTACCGGTGCGTATTTTGGCCTGGCCGGGCTGATTATTCTGATCGCTGCTGAAGCCTTTCATGATGGCGACCGGGAAGCGGTAACGCGGCAGTTTTTCAGTGGCGACCCGGTGGTCGAAGCACAGCCATTGCAGGTGAATATTCAGCAACCGCTGCAGTATCTGAATGCCAACGTGCCCGATGGTCAGTTATTGTTTATGACCATCCACGAAGCCGACAGCGAACAACGCTTTCAGGAATATTATGTGCAGCAGCCGGGGCGGCTGATTTATTCCGAAAATTACCGCTTCGATATGCAGGGCAATTTCCTCAACCATGCCGGCTATTCCGACGGTGATCTGGCCAAACAGATTGTGTACTCCATTTATCGCCTGCATTTCGGCAATTTTGCCGGGATGGGCAGCAAGATTGTGTATTTTTTAATGGGGCTGGCCCTCACCGTTGTCTGCGTCAGCGGCATTAATATCTGGCTGAACCGGCGCAAACACGAAGACCTGCTCAACCGCTTATGGGTGGCGGTGGTGTGGGGAGCACCGCTGGCGATTACCGTATCCGCCATCAGCGGCGTGTTAGCGCGCTGGCCATCGGTAACACTGTTCTGGAGCGTGCTGCTGGCAGCGCTGGTGCTTGCGATAATTGCCCAGCCAGCCGCCCGGTTCCGGCGCCAGATGCAGCTGGCCGGAATACTGACCGTATTCGTGCTGTTGGCAGGCTACGCCATTCAATTCGGGCTGGCCGCCGCCTTTGGTGCCGGATTACTGCTCACCTGCGGCCTGTTGTTGTGGGCGCTGGTGCTCGCTGTGTTTGTGATCCGCAGTTCTGGGGCAGGGGTAGGAAAAACCGGGTGAGTGCAGGGTGGGGACGGAGAAGGAGGAGAGAAAATTGCTATCGGACACCTGGTCAGTTTGACTTTGGTGTCCGTTAAAGCGGGGGAAGATCACAGGCCGAGCGCTGCAACTTGTTATACGATTTTAGCTTAAATATAGAATAATATCTGTTTGAGTATTTTCGTGAGTTAGCTTTACAGGTTTTCGTAGACCTAAATTCAGCCAGTGAAGAAAGTCTATAAGGTTTTTAAATTTGCTATCGGTATCGATACCCTTCGGTGATAGGTCCAGCTCTATTTCTGACTCTATGCAAAAATGGCAATTTATCCAAATACCATCCTCGATAGCAATTCCAAGCGTCGTTGGTTCAGTTTCTTGCAGCTTCCTAATTTCAGCAAAGGACTGCGGCAAAGCTACAACTTCCTGGCCATGTGTAAAATATAACTCATAACCCGAATCAGGAAGATTGCTTAAAAAAAGATTCCAAACGGACTCATTGATATCTTCAATATAGATATCTCTCAACGAACCTTTTGGCTCAAATTCTTTTTTAATATCGCGCCATTCTTTCATATTGGCTTCCCATGCCCCACTTGTTATGTGCGCCTTTGAATTGATAGTTTAGTTCATGCTTTGTAACAATCGTCATTAACTCCGAGCCCACTGCGACCATCCATCAGATTTATACAATATGTAGTTTGGAGGAACGACCCTGCGACCCATTGCTTCAGGGACAACACCCCATTTACCCTCGAAATATTCAATTGCCTCAAAGCGCAATTTACGCCAGTGACTACGAACTGGTCCTGGCCAGCTGCGCTTCTCACGGATCGAGATCCTGACTATATATGACCTGAACTCCCTTTTGCCGATATTCGTCCAGTTTCCTTTTCGAAATCTATGCGGCTCTCTCGGAAACTTCAAAGGCACAATTTTATATAGCCAAGCAATATACTCAAAATCGCTTCGTTTCATTCATGTCCATATTTAAATTTTGCGACAGACCTGACTCGCATAACGCCCGCGTAATAGGCGCGAGCTTGCGAGCGTCCTAATTGACGCGTTTGTTAAATCCATATCGACAAATCGGCATCAAAACCTACTTTTTTACGTGAATGAGCATGCGCGATTGCAATGCCAACACTTGTAAGCTCTAGACTCTTGAAGGGTGTTTTTTTGGTATCCGTCAGAAATTTCTCAAACTTTGGGCACTGCGATTTCAGATAATCTATTGCTTCTTGTTGGTTCATCATATTTTGATTATTAAGCTGAATCAGCTTGTTTGAAGCTTCTTCTGAAATCGCGTTCTGATTGCACATCGTCTTGATAGTTTCATCATCCATACCACCAGCTTGAATGAGGTTCACATTGTGTAAGTTGGGAATTACTACTTTCCATATATTGGGGCATTCCTTCGCAATCTCGCCCAGTGAGTCGCGTTCAAACCCTTTACAGAATATAGCTTTATAAGTCTGTGTTAGGATTTTTACAATATCTCTAGAGCCTGTTCTAATTGAAACACATCCAACATATTCTAAATGTCGATAGTTCGAATCCTTTTCACCAATGGCATCAGCGAATACAAGTACCGCATTATTAATATACTCTAAGAACATTTGAGCATTAGCGATATCGAGCCTTCTTGTGTAGGCAATATTGAAACAGCAAGCTAGGATATCCAGCTGTGTTGAGTTCAGTTTTGGCGCGATGGTTAGTGATTCATTAAGCACTACCTGTAGAAGACTTCTTTGCTCCTCTTTTGATCTATCTACCAATATATCTACCAGAATGTCACCGAGCTCTTTATCTCCGCACCTTGCGTACTCCTTTTGAGCCTGAAATAAAGAATGCTGAAAGTCAGGATCTTCTGATGCTTTGAGTCCTTCAGGATTCTTTTCAGCCAATTCTTGCAGAAATTGATCAGTTATCTCTCTCGCTCTCTCGTCAGCAGTTTCCTTTGCAATCCCTGCAAGTTTATAGAAATTTCCTTCGAAAACTTCCAAGGCAAGCTCTTTAACATGAGCGATAGATAAGCCCGCATTTACAGTAACGTTTTCCGCTTGAACGTTTACCGAATGGTCTCCACCTTGTTGAGACTTTTTATTTATCTCCACTATTCTTGTCCTTGTTGCTGTTCTTGAAATCCCGCCCTACTTGAATATTTGTTGAATTATTCCCGCCTTTTTGATTCATGGTTGAACTAGCTGACTTTCGAAAAAGCAGCCATGAAATAACAGCAACTCCAACTCCACTAAATATCCATTCTTTGTTTGCTATTAAGTATTCGACCACAGGGTTCTCCATATATGATTTAACAGCTTATTCATAGGCATGCTCATTTACACACCTCTGTCCTTGTTTATGCCCGGAGTCTAACCCACTGTCCTCATTACGAAAAGTGTCACTGATATAACTGCTAGCAGGCTCTAAACGCCCATGCACACTATCCCTCCGGCGTCGTTTTTATACGTTGCGCCTATCACTCTGGGTAATCTTTTAACTCATTGATTTTACAGGGTCGATTCTTCCTGACAGGCGACAGTTCGCGCATTACTGTTTTGACACTGGCGCGTAAACGCGCACGGTTCCGGCCGGTTATCAAAATAATCTGGTGGGCTATTCAGTCGTCTGGTGCGGTGTTCATTACTTCGCCCAGCAGCCTCCACCCAGCTACACTATTGTCATTCACTGCGGAGGTGCTTATGCGTATTGGTGTTCCGAAAGAGATTAAAGACCACGAATACCGGGTCGGTCTGACCCCGGACAGCGTCCGCGAGCTGGTACATCACGGCCATGAGGTCTGGGTGCAGCAGAACGCAGGGGCGGCCATTGGCTTCAGCGATGATGATTACCTGAGCTGCGGTGCGATGGTGGTGGCCAGTGCCGGGGAGGTATTCGACAGCGTTGGCTTAATCGTTAAGGTTAAAGAGCCGCAGCCGGAGGAAATCGGGTTTATCCGTCCTGAACACACGCTGTTTACCTATCTGCATCTGGCACCGGACCCGGTGCTGACGCAAGCCCTGATGGCGTCTGGCGCCACCGGTATTGCTTATGAAACCGTCACCGATAAAGCCGGGCGGCTGCCACTGTTAGCCCCGATGTCGGAAATCGCCGGTCGGATTGCAGTGCAGGCCGGTGCGCGCAGTCTGGAGATGGAAGCCGGTGGACGCGGTGTATTACTGGCCGGTGCGCCGGGCGTACCGGCGGGTGAGGTGGTGATCATCGGTGCCGGGGTGGTCGGGCGTAATGCGCTCGCTATTGCGGTGGGTATGGGCGCGCAGGTGACTGTGCTGGATACCTCGATGCAGGCGCTGCGCGAGCTGGATCAGCAGTATGGCAACCGTATTCATACCCGGTTTTCCACCCGCACCGCGCTGGATGATTGTCTGCCCAAAGCCGACCTGGTGATTGGCGCGGTGTTAATTCCCGGTGCCGCAGCGCCCAAACTGGTATTGCGCACTCATCTGGAAAGCATGAAACGCGGTGCGGTGATCGTTGATGTCGCCATCGATCAGGGCGGCTGTGTGGAAAGTGCTCGACCAACCACCCACAGTCATCCCACCTACGTTGACAGCGGTGTGGTGCATTATTGCGTTGCCAATATGCCGGGAGCGGTGGCACGCACCTCGACGCTGGCCCTGAACAATGCCACCTTGCCCTTTGTGCTGGCGCTGGCGGGCAAAGGCATTGAGCAGGCGCTGCGTGATGATCCGTATCTGCGTACGGGTCTGAACGTTTGTCAGGGTGCGTTGACCAGCCCGGAAGTGGCGGCCAGTCAGGGGGTGGCGTACGTGCAGAGGGAAACGCTGCTGGGTCTGTAAATTCCCGGCAATCGCATTTGAATGGCCGCAGTTCGGCATGGGAGATGGCTTCGTTGTTCCTCCCTGCAACGACGTTTTTTTTCGTGGGCAGTGTTCACCCTGTATTCCCGTAATGACGGTTTTTCCGTGGGCAGTGCCCACCCTACATTTTCGCAATGACGTTAAATTGTTTCCCGTAACGACGTTAATTGTTTCCCGCAACGACGTTAAATTTATCCGTAGGAGCGGGCCATGCCCGCGAATAGAAAGGGAGAATCGTATTTCCCGAATCGCCGCGCGGCCCTGGCTGGAGGGCGATTACGTCGCCGTTCCTCTCCGCAATGACGGTTTTTCCGTGGGCAGTGCCCACCCTACATTTTCGCAATGACGATAAATTGTTTCCCGTAACGACGTTAAATTGTTTCCCGCAACGACGTTAGATTGTTTCCCGCAATGACGATTTTTCCGTGGTCAGTCCCACCCTGCATCCTGTGTGTGTTATTGGCTCTCAAAGACAGCCTTCTCTGGTACTCTATGGCCTTTGCGCTTTTGCCAATCATTTGCCCGCAGGGAAAGCATGTTCCGCCTCTATCATTCCAACGATCTTGAAATTCTTAAGGGCATTCTTGTTCATCAGATGCAGGAATCGCCCGTCGGCCCCTTTGGTCAGGAAGCCATTCTGGTGCAGAGTCAGGGCATGTCGCACTGGCTCAAGCTGCAGCTGGCCGATTCGCTGGGCATCGCTGCGCAGGTGGATTTTCCGCTGCCGTCGAGTTTTGTCTGGCAGGTGTTTAACCGTCTGAAGCCGGAACTGCCGGAACGCTCCCATTTCGATAAACAGATCATGGTCTGGAAGCTGGTGCGCCTGCTGCCGGTGCTGGCAAAAAAGCCGGGTTGTGAGGCCATTGCCCATTATTTGCTGAATGACGGCGACGGTGTGAAGTGTTACCAGCTGGCGCAGACCATCGCTGACGTCTTTGACCAGTATCTGGTGTATCGCCCGGACTGGCTGCTGAGCTGGGAGCTGGGTGAGGATGAGGTTGCCGATACTCAGGTCTCGGCGCATCCGTGGCAGCCGCTGGTGTGGCGGGCGTTAGTCGCCGACAGCGCAGAGCTGGGCCATTCACTCGATCACCGTGCACGCCTGCTGCAGGCGCTGGAGCCGCTGGTGCAGGCTCATCCTGAGCGTCTGGCGGATTTGCCCAAGCGGTTGTTTGTGTTTGGTATTGCGGCGTTGCCGGGCAGCTACTGGCAGGTACTGCAGGCGATTTCGCCGGTGATCGAAGTGCATTTCTTTTTGCTGAATCCGTGCAGAAACTTCTGGGGCGACATTGTCAGCGAACGACAGAAAATGCGTATTTTGCGTGATCATCCGGATAGTGCTCACCTGCTGGACAGCGGCAATCCGCTGCTCGCTTCCTGGGGGCGGCTCGGACGGGATTTCCTGACGCTGGTTCACGAAACCGCCGAGCAGTATGAAGGCCGGATTCAGGATGTGGACGCCTATATCGAACGCGGGCCGCAGACGCTGCTGGCGCACCTGCAGCAGGACATTCTGACATTAACCGACCGTCAGCAGGGCGCGTTCAGCAAAGAGGCTCAGCGGCACAGCGACTTTAAGCAAGGCGTTGCAGCTGATGATGGCAGTGTGCGGTTGATCAGCGCCCACAGTCCGCTGCGCGAAGTGCAGCGCCTGTACGACCAGATACTGTATTGGCTGGATAACGACCCGGAGCTTAAACCGCGCGATATCGTGGTGATGGTGCCGGATATCGACCAGTACGCGCCCTATATCGACGCGGTGTTTGCCAGCAGCCGGGCACGCACGGAGAACGGGGGTGAGTATCGGATTCCGTGGGCGATTGCCGACCAGTCGATGGCGCAGGAAGATCCGCTGATCGACAGTTTCCTCAGCCTGCTGGGACTGGGCGATTCGCGACTGCTGATTACCGAAGTGCAGGACTGGCTGGACGTTGCGGCTATCCGCAACCGCTTTGCTATCAGTGAAGAGGACTTACCCGTACTGCGTGACTGGCTGGCGCAGGCGCAGATTCGCTGGGGGCTGGACAGCCAGCAGCGCGGCCAGCTGGGGTTTCCGTTGTTCGAGCAGAACAGCTGGCGCAAAGGCTTGCGGCAATTGCTGCTGGGCTACCTGACCCCCGACAGCCGTCAGGATTTTATGGGCGATTTTCCGGTGGCCGCCACGGAAGGCAATGCGGGTGAACTGCTGGGCCATCTGATGACGTTCATTGATGCTCTGGAACGCTGGCAGAACATTCTGTCATCCGGCCATTGCCCGGTGGCGCAGTGGTCGGAGGCATTGCTGCGTATGCTGAACGACCTGTATCTGGCCGACAGTACGGAGCAGAATGCGCTGCAACGGATTCGTGATGCTATTCAGCGCTGGCAGGAAGAATTAACCCTGGCCGGTTTTAACGGCGAATTGTCTGCGCCGGTGGTGCGCAGCTGGTTTAACGAGCAGTTAGGCCAGCAGGGCGGCTGGCAGCGTTTCCTCGCCGGGCCGGTGAACTTCTGCACCCTGATGCCGATGCGTTCGATTCCGTTTAAAGCCGTGTGCCTGCTGGGCATGAACGATGAAGATTACCCACGCCGGGTCACGCCGGTCGGCTTCGATTTAATGGTAACCGGGCGCAGTCGTCGCGGTGACCGTTCGCGTCGCGAAGATGACCGCTATCTGTTTCTGGAGGCGGTGTGTTCGGCGCAGGATTATCTGTACATCAGCTACCGTGGCCACGATGTGCGTGAAAATGCCGAATTGCAGCCATCGGTGCTGGTGGCGGAATTACGCGATTATTTATGCGATGGTTATTGCCTTGAAGCTGACCGGTCACGGCCCCATCTGCAGAGCCGCAGCGCCATGCTGAACTGGCTGCAGGAAGAGCTGCCGTTACAGCCCTATAACCGTCTGGCGTTCCGTCATGACGGCGACAGCCCCCGCCATGTGCGCAGCTATCAGCAGGTCTGGGCTGATGTCGCTGCCCGGGAAAACAATCCGCAGGCCTTTGCGGATAATGATTTCTTCAGCGAGCCGCTGGCCATTCCGGCCGATATCGATACCCGTATGGTTGCCTGGGAAGACGTTAAACAGGCCCTGACAGACCCGTTAAAATATTTTGTCACCCGGCGCTTAAAAGCCTCGTTCGATGTGTACTGGCAACAGCATGAAACCGAAGAACCCTTTGCGCTGAACGGCCTGGATTTGTACCAGCTGAAGGATGACTGGCTGCAACTGGCCATGGCCGATATCCAGCGGGGACATGCTGATGAACTGAGTGACGAGCTGGCCTTTACCCGTCGTCAGCAGGCGCTGGGGCAATTACCGGTCAATGCGCTGGGTAAAGTCTGGAGTGATGATCTGATTGATTATTCGCGTCCGCTGGCGCAGAAAATCGTCGAATTATCCGAATTCCGCATGGAGGTAAAAGCATTGTCGGTGCCGCTTGAAAACTGCACCGTGCAGGGCGAATTACAGCAGGCCTTTGTGCGTCATCCTGGGGATGAGTGCGGTTATTTGCTGTACCACCGCGTCGGGGATATTCACGGTAAACATTTATTACAGGCCTGGCTGGATGCTTTATTGGTAGCCGCCGCGAGTCCCGGCAGCATCCGTCATGTCTGTCTGCTCGGGTTAAGCAAAGACAAGGGGAATACCTGGTTGCGGGAAATACAGCTGGGCTTGCCCGCAGCGGACACGGCGCTGGCTTTAATTAAACAGGCCGTCGACTGGTACTGGCAGTGCTGGTGCAAACCCATCGCGCATTTACCCGATACCCTGTGGACTCTGATTCAGGCGCAGGAATTATTTGCCGAAAAACACGCCGACGATGCCGACGCGCAAGCCGATGCCATACAAAAAGAAATCAGCAAACTGGCCGAGCGGGATTTTGGTGAGCTGGCATCACCCTATTTACAGCGCTGCTTGCCGGGATTTGTCGCGCAGTTGCAAAGCCAGTCGCCCGATCAGTGGCTTGCTGAGCAGGGCATCTTGCTGACCAGTCTGAAAAAACACATAAAAACCGATGAGCTGCATAAAGATTCCGCTGCCAGCTGCAGTGGAGGAGAAGGCGTATGAAAACCTTATCCATACCTGATTTTCCGCTGTACGGCCAGTCGCTGATTGAAGCCAGTGCCGGAACCGGTAAAACCTTTACCATCACCGGCCTGTATAACCGTTTGATTCTGGGGCACGGCCGGGATAATGGTGCGCGTCTGGGCTGTGATCAGATTCTGGTGGTGACTTTTACCCGTGCCGCAACCGAAGAATTGCGCGGGCGTATCCGCCAGCGTCTGCGCGATACGCTGGAAGATTTATTGTCGCTGGAAAATGGCCAGCCGATTGATGCGCAGCAGCTGCAATATTTACAGCAATTAGCGGCTGCCCAGAACGGCAATGACCAGAACGGCAATGACCAGAACCGCAATGTCTGGCACAGCGATATCGACAGCCTGTGTAAGCAACTGAAACCCTGGCTGCAAAGCAATCTGGCATTAATGGATGAAGCGGCGATTTATACCATTCACGGGTTTTGTCAGCGCATGCTGAAGCAGTTTGCTTTTGACAGTGGCGTGGTATTTAACGCCGAACTGGTGCTCGACAGTGACCGCTATTTGCAACAAGCCTGCGAAGATATCTGGCGGCAGCAGGCCTATGCGCTGGACGAGCAACCGAGCCGCTATTTAATCAGCCGTTATTCCGGCCCGGATGACGTACTGGCGAAAGTCAAAGCACGCATTAACCGCCCCGATATGACCGTCATTCCGGCGATGTCTGCGGATGGTTTAGCCAGCGTCTGGGCAACGGCTGAAGCAGCCTTTATGGCGGCGAAATCCGCCTGGTCGCAGATCAGCATCGCTGATGCGGTGCAGTTAATTGCGGATTCCGGGCTGGATAAAAAATCCTACAGCAAGCGTCATGCGCCCGCCTGGGTCGCAGAAGCTTCAGAGTATTTTTCCGGACGTTTTTATATGCCTGCGCCGAAAAATCTCTACCGTATGACGCCCACCGGTATGGCCGACAGGCTGAAAGACGGTGGCGAGTTGCCGCAGCATGCGGCCTTTGAGGCAACGGAAGCTGTCCTGCAGGCGGTAAAACAATTAACGCTGCTTATGGAAGCCGCCTGGATGGACGCCATTAAGGCGCGTTATTTCGAATTACTGGAAAAAGCCGGTGCATTAACCCCGGATGATTTATTGCGTCTGTTGGTGAATGCATTGCGTGCTGAGCAGGGCGGGTTGCTGGCCAGTCAGATCCGCCGTTTATATCCGCTGGCGATGATTGACGAATTTCAGGATACCGACCCGCAGCAGTACGAAATATTTAACCGGATTTACCCACCGTTAAGTGAGACAGATAACGCGCTGGCGACGCTGGTAGGTCAGGAGCGGCAGGCAGAAAAGCACGGTTTGATTATGATCGGCGACCCAAAGCAGGCTATTTATGGCTTTCGCGGTGCCGATATTTTTACCTACATGAAAGCCCGCCGACAGTTAGCCGACGAACGCCGTTTCACGCTGGAAAAAAACTGGCGCAGTCATACCCGGCTGGTGGCCGGGGTAAACCGGTTATTTGCCGGGCATAAAAGCCCCTTCGTGTTTGATGACGACATTCAGTTCGTTAACGTATCGGCGGCGGGTAAGCCGGATAGCCGACCGCTGCGCGTGGCGGGCGAGGAACAAACGCCGTTGCAGTTGTGGCATGACGGGGAAGAATATTCCCGCGCCCGTGCGCAACTTCGGGTTGCAGCCCAGTGTGCCGAAAAAATTGCTGCCTTAATGCATGGCGATGCGACGCTGGGGGATGCACCGGTACAGGCACGCGATATTGCTGTGCTGGTGCGCAGCCGGAAACAGGCGGGTTTAATCCGTGAAGCTTTATCCGCGCGTCAGATCGGCAGTGTGTTTTTAACCCGCGACAGCGTGTACGACAGCCTTGAAGCGCGGGATGTGTTTGCCTGGTTACAGGCCGTGGCGCACCCCACCGATGAGCGCGCTTTGCGTACCGCGATGGCGACCGAAACCCAGGGCTTAACCGCCGCGCAACTGGATGCCCTGTTAAATGACGAGCAGGCCTGGGAGCATGCGCTGGCGCAAAATCATGCGTATCACCAGCTCTGGCAGCGTCGCGGCGTGATGGCCGCACTGATGCAGTGGCTGGAGGAGGAGGGCCGCGCTCAGCGGCTGCGTGCTCAGCCGGACGGTGAACGGCGCATTACCAACCTGATGCATCTGGGCGAATTACTACAGGGGGCTGCCCGCCGGTTACGCGGCCATGAGGCGTTATTGCGCTGGTTTGGCGAGCATATTTTCTCTGAAAACCGCAACGACGATGAAGCGCAGCTGCGGTTAGAAAGCGACGCCAATCTGGTCACCATTGTGACCATCCATAAATCCAAGGGTCTGGAATACCCGCTGGTGTTTTTGCCGTTTCTGTGGGACGACAGTTATTTACCGAATCCGAAAAGCGATACTCAGTATTTCAGCGAAAAAGACGGCATGGTGCTGAATCTGGAGCCGGACGAGGACGCCAAAGCACTGGCTCAGCGTGATTCACTGGCGGAGTCTTTACGCCTGTTGTACGTCGCCGTCACCCGTGCCGTACAGGGCTGTTTTATCTGGCTGGCCGATGCCGTGGATGGCAAAACCCGACAGGAGAAAAAATCCCGGATTGCGCAGACGGCGCTGGGGTATCTGCTGGCGGTTGAGAATGATCCTGACTGGGCCGGATTAAAACAATCCGCTTCCGCTGAATGTTTCATTACCGATTTACCGCATTGGCCGGTGGATGAATGGCGTCGCCATGCCGTTATACACGAACAGCCGCAGGCGGCGGTGTGCCGGGCTCACCGCTGGGACAGCTGGCGGGTCAGCAGTTACAGCCAGCTGACCGCCGATGATCATAGCGGGCAATCGGCTCACGATGAGGTGCTGATCATGGATGAAAGCCACGAACAGACAGACCGTGACGAATCGGTTGCCGGACTCATCGGCGCTGCGCCACTGAGCGAAACCAGCCCGCAAGAGTTTGATCCGGCGGCTCCGGCGCTGACCTTTGCCAAAGGTGCCAACGCCGGTACCTGTTTGCATGCCATTTTTGAGCATTGGGATTTTGTGGATGCCGATGCGCTGCTCAGCATTACCGAACGTGAACTTAGCCATTATGGTTTGGCGCTCAGCGGGGATGATGTGGGAGGCTGGGAAAAACAAAAGCACATCACTGACGTTGCTGACTGGCTGCAGGCGGTGGTAAACAGCCCACTGATGACCGCTCAGGGCGATATATTTACGCTGGCCGATATTGGCCGCGATGACCGTCTGGATGAAATGGAATTTTATTTGCCGGTTCATGCTTTGCAGGCGGCGGAGATTAATCGCCTGTTAACCGATCCGGCGAAAAACGGACGCTTTCATTTCGATACTTTAAGCGGCTATTTAAAAGGCTTTATTGATCTTATTTTCTGTTATCAGGGACGCTATTACGTGGCCGACTATAAGTCCAACCATCTGGGCTTCAGCCTCAGAGATTACACCCCGGCGGCGTTAAATCTGGCGATGGCTGATCATCAGTATGATTTACAGGCCTGGCTCTACACGGTCGCTCTCGACCAGCTGCTGCGTTCGCGCCTGCCACAGTATGACCCGGTGCAGCACCTCGGTGGGGTTTTCTATTTCTGGCTGCGCGGCATGCATCTGGGGGCACAGGCACCACGCTTAAGCGCTGAAAGCAGCGTCGCCTCACAGCCGGATTTATTTGCCGCACCGGCGCTGACTCAGGTGCCGGGGGTGTATTTCCACACGGTGGATTCCGATGAATTGCAACGCTGGCGGCAGGCGGTGTTGCCGGATTCTGTCTCCATGCAAAACAGGCGTGATAACACAGCGGAGGCCGCTGTATGAATTCGCTGTTGTTGCACTGTTTACCGGCAACCGACGTGAAAAATCTGCGTGATATTGATCGTCAGGTGGCTACGCAGATTCTGCAGTGGGAAGTGCAGGCGTCGGCTGACGCACAACCCGAACCACAAAGGCTGCAACGACTGGCAATGGCGTCGGTAATGGTCAGTGTTGCTCTGGGCAAAGGGCAGGTGTGTCTGCCGCTGACATCCTGTGCCTTGCCTGAATGGCGCGAGTTCTGGCATGAACATGCATTACTGGCCAGTGCACAGCTGGCTGCCTGCCGTACGGTGTATGTGGCGGAAGCTAACCCGAAACCAGCCGTTGGCGAATTTCGTGATTACGCCCAGCAGCCGCTGGTACTCCATGGCAATAATCTCTATCTGGCGCGCTACTTTTTCTACGAGCGCGGTGTATTAACCCAGATTCATCAGCGCCTCGCGCAGGAACCTGCGCTGAATGATGCAGAGCTGACCGGCACGCTGACGCAATTGTTTGGTGAGCCTGCGGTTAACTCCGATGCGGTTATTGACTGGCAGAAAGTCGCTGCCGCCAGTGCCTGCATCCGACATTTTTCCGTGATTACCGGTGGCCCGGGTACCGGCAAAACCACCACGGTCACGCGTCTGCTCAGTGCGCTGTTAAGCCAGAAACCCGGTATGTCGATTGCGCTGGCTGCACCCACCGGTAAAGCCGCCGCACGGATGACGGAATCCATTCGCGGTGCCAAATTGCGGGCACAGCAACGTGGTGAAAACACCTTGCCCTTTGCAGAACAGATTCCGGACGACAGCTTCACCCTGCATCGCTTACTGGGCTGGTCACCACGCGGCTTCCGTTATAACGCCAATCGCCATTTGCCGTTCGATTGTGTGGTGGTGGATGAAGCCTCAATGGTTGACCTGCCGATGATGTATCACCTGTTTCAGGCGTTAGCCGCCGATACCCGCTTAATTCTGCTGGGGGACCGCGATCAGCTGGCCTCGGTGGAAGCGGGCAGTGTGCTGGCCGATTTATGCGATGCCGGAGTACAGCACGGCCCGGATGCGGGCTTTGCTCAGCGCCTGCAGCCGCTGACCGGATATGACTTAACCTCCGTCACGGAAGCCTCCGTCAGCCCGATGCAGAATGCGGTGGCGTCGTTGCGGGTGTCTCACCGTTTCACCGCAGCCAGCGGTATCGGCCAGTTGGCCGCTGCGGTTAATAACAGCGATCTGGCGCGTGCCGGGCAGGTGTTGCGTGAGTTTTCCGATGTCCGTTCGGTGCTGTTGACGCCACTGGCCGAGCAGCCGTTCTGGCAACAGCCGGCATGGCAGCAGACGCTGCTGGATGGCTATCGTGATTACACCGAAGCGGTGCGTGCATTGTCTGCTGACGGAGCCTGTACGAACGCCAGATCAGGCGCTGGTGCCGTCGGCGTATTTGAAGCCTTTAACCGTTTTCAGATTCTCGTCGCTCTGCGTCAGGGACCTTATGGCGTGGAGCAGGTGAATCAGCGTACGGAGCGTTTACTGCAGGCCGCGGGTTTGCTGGATACCCGCGCCTCGGCATCCGGCTGGTACAGCGGCCGTCCGGTAATGATCAGCCGTAACGATTATGACCTCGGCCTGTATAACGGCGATATCGGGATCGCGTTGCCGGTATCGGATGATCAGGGTACGCAGACGTTAAAAGTTGCCTTCCCGGATGCCGGGGGCGGTGTGCGCTATCTCTTGCCCAGCCGTTTACCGGCCCATGAAACCGCCTTTGCCATGACGGTGCATAAAAGCCAGGGATCGGAATTTGATCATCTGTGTCTGCTGCTGCCGGAACAATGGCAAAGTGTGATTACCCGTGAGCTGATATACACCGCGATCACCCGGGCGAAGCAGAGGTTCAGCCTGTTCAGCAGTGAAGCCTGCTGGCAGCAGGGGCTGAATACCCGCGTGCAGCGCGCCAGTGGATTGCGTGAGGCGCTCTGGCCTCAGCGCTGAGGTCAGGTGTGGTGGTTCCTCCGCTGTTTGCTGACGCCGGTGTTTGTTTACGTGCTCAGTATTTTTTATTGACCACGTAAACAAGGCTGTATACATTTGTATTCACTGTGTATGCCGATGAACAGGGAAGCTCATGATCAGCAAGTCACAATCCATCAGTGTGCGTTTATCGGAAGAGGATTACGCCTATCTGATGGCCATCCGCCAGAACGGTGCGCTGACCCAAAGCGATAAAGTCCGCGAGCTGATTGCTATGGCGCGGGAAGCGGTGGGCACCGAAAGTTTTGCCCGCTCGTTTATTACCGCCAGTGACAGCATGGCGCCGTATCGCGCCCGTTATAAATCCCCCGAATCTGACCGCAGCATCCTGAATGAAGCGGTATTTGATCTGCTGACCGAAAGCGCGGCCATTATTCAGTCGCAGGACAGCAAAGCCTGTGCTGCCGATCTTGAGCGGCAATTATTTCCCGTTATCAGCGATCTGCTGCGCCGTCTGCTGCCGCCATTACTGGCACACAGCGGCGGTACACTGCTGAACAATGATCTGGCTGAGCAACTGCAACAGCAGCTGCTGACGGATTTTTCTCACCTGAATTACGCCAACCGCAAGGAGTAACACCATGTCTGAAGGATTATTAAAACGCATTGGCCGGCTGGTGTCGGCATCCGCCAACTCACTGGTCGACAGCCTGGAAAATGCTGCACCGACCCTGGTCATGGAAGAAGCGATCCGCGAGATCGACAGCGCCATTGCCGATGTCCGCGCCCAGCTGGGCAAAGTCGAAGCGGCGCGTTATCTGAGCAGCAAAAGTTTAAACGCGGATAACAGCCGCCATGCCGAACTGCAGGCGCAGATTGAAGTGGCTGTTGCGCAGGGACGTGATGATCTGGCCGAAGCCGCGATTGCGCGCCAGATGGATATCGAAGCCATGATCCCCGTGGTGGAAAAAAGCATCGCCGACAGTGACGCCGAAATTAATGAACTCAATTCCTACATTCAGGCACTGCAGGCGAAAAAACGCGAAATGCAGGAAACCCTGAAACAGTATGAAATCGCTAATGCCGCTGCGGTTCAGGCGGAACATGCCGGTACTGCCTCGACCGCCACTCAGGTGGAGCAGGCGACCGATGCCTTTAACCGCATTCTGCATAAAGCCGGTGCGCCGGGTGTGAGCAGTGGTGATGAGCGAAAGCTGGCCGAACTCGATCAGCTGGCCCGTCAGAACCGCATTCAGGAACGACTGGCACGGGTTAAATCGCAGGCGAACGATTAATGGAATTTCTGTTTTCTGATGGCAATTATCCGTTTGCCGTCGCGCTGGTATTAATGCTGATTATCGCCGTGCTGGAAGGCGTGCTGGTGGTCATCGGTCTGGGTTTATCGCAATTTATTGATGGCCTGTTACCCGATGTTGACCTGAGCGCTGACGGCGAGGTGCCGAATATGGGGCTCAGCCGTTTTCTGGCCTGGCTGCGTATCGGACAAGTGCCGGTACTGATTATTCTGGTGCTGCTGCTGATGTTCTTCGGACTCAGCGGTGTGCTGCTGCAATCGCTGTTGATGTCGGCCTTTGGCTTTATGTTGCCGGCGCTTGTTGCGGTTGTGCCTGCGTTGGCAATCGCGCTGCCGCTTACCCGTCTGCTGACCGGATTGCTGGGTAAAGTACTGCTGAAAGACGAAACAGAAGCCGTCTCTTCCGCGTCTTTTATCGGCCAAGTCGCGACCATTACGCTGGGAGAAGCCCGTCAGGGCAGTCCGGCGGAGGCGCGATTCCGCGATCACTTTGGTACAACCCATTATCTGATGGTTGAACCGGATACCGATGAAATCTATCGCGCCGGTGAAAACGTTTTGCTGGTGCAGCAGCGCGGCGCGGTTTATCAGTGTATCCGCCCCGATAATAAACATCTGCAATAACCCAATACCCATTACGGAAAAAATTAAAAACCCTTAGGGAGCATTTATGGATAACCTTTTCTCAGCCGTCATGTTTGCCGGATTTATTTTTATCGGCCTGCTGGTCATCGGGATGATTTTTGCGCGCTTATATACCCGCGCATCGAAAGAACGGTCTTTTGTCCGTACCGGTATGGGCGGGCAGAAAGTGATCATGAACGGCGGTGCGATGGTGCTGCCGGTATTGCATGAAATTATTCCGGTCAATATGAACACCCTGCGCCTGGCGGTATCCCGCAAAGAGCAACAGGCTCTGATTACCAAAGACCGTATGCGTGTCGACGTACTGGCCGAATTTTATCTGCGCGTTAAACCCGATGCCGATGCCATTGCCAATGCGGCACAGACGCTGGGTGCCCGTACGCTGGATCCGGATGCACTGAAAGACATGATCGAAGGTAAATTCGTCGATGCGTTGCGCTCGGTCGCCGCCGAAATGGAAATGGCTGAGCTGCATGAACAGCGCAGCCAGTTTGTGCAGAAAGTACAGCAGGTGGTGAGTGAAGACCTGCTGAAAAACGGTCTGGAGCTGGAATCGGTTTCGTTAACCGGTCTGGATCAGACCCCGCGCGAATTCTTTTCACCGGATAACGTGTTCGATGCCGAAGGTCTGGCGCGCATGACCCGTTCGATTGAATCACGCCGTAAGGAAGTGAACGAAATTGAGCAGGAAACCCGTGTTCTGATTGAACAGAAAAACCTCGAAGCTGAACGTCAGCGTCTGGAAATTGAGCGTGAAACCCGTTACGCCAAAATGGAACAGGAACGTGAAATTGCCACGCGCGAAGCCGATCAGCAGGCTGAGATTGCCAAAGAACGGGCCGATAAAGAACGGAGCGCCAAACAGGCCGAAATTGAAGCGCAGCGGGAAATTGACCAGTCGCGCATTGCTGCCGATCAGGCAACCCTGTTACTGGAAATTGAAAAAGACCGTCGTCTGCGTGAGCAGGAAATTGAGCGCGAGCGTCAGCTTGAAGAACGCAAAATCCTGAAACAGAAAGCACTGGAAATTGCTGAGCAGGAACGGGCCATCGCCGTGGCCGAAAAATCCAAAGAGCAATCCCTGGCCGATAAACTCGCTAACGAAGCTTTATCAGAAGCGGTACGCGCGGAAGAGAAAGTCATTACCGCCAAACAGGTGGAAATCGCCGAACGTGAAAAAGCCATTGAGCTGATCGAAGCGCAAAAAGAAGCGGAACGTCAGGCGACCGGGGTGAGAATTGCAGCCGAAGCGGAAAAAATGGCTGCTGAGGATAAGGCCGAAGCGCTGCGTCTGCAGGCCAACGCCGAAGCCGATGCTATTCGCATAAAAGTAGAAGCCGACCGCGAGAAATACGCCGTGGATGCGGAAGGTCAGCGCCTGATGAACGAAGCTCTGAACAGTCTGAGTGATGCGCAGATTGCGCTGAAACGGGTGCTTAGCCTGCATGCCGCGCTGCCGGATATTGTCCGTGAAAGTGTTAAGCCCCTGGAAAATATTGACGGCATGAAAATTATTGCCATTGATGGTCTGAACCAGATGGGCAGTGAACGTGGCGGTAATGGCAGCGGCGTACTGAATCCGGATGCTGCCAGTGGCCAGAGCCTGCCCGAAGCTCTGGTTAACAGCGCATTAAAACATCGTGCGATGGCACCATTGGTCGATTCTCTGCTGAAAGAAGCCGGTGTGCATGATTTTGCCCGTGACCTGAACAGCTGATTACTTCGGCGGTTTTTAAATAAAGAAACAGAGCGTATTATCGGCGCTCTGTTTTTTTATCATGATCAGGAGTGTGTGATGCCTCCACATCAGACTGGCGTACTGAAAAAAAGCCGCTTTCTCAAAACATTTATGGCGGTCCTGACCGTCATTTTTCTGCTGCTGTTGGTGCTGTTGTTTGTATTGCTGTACAGCGCTCCTTTTTTTGCGGTTAAAGCAGGACAGCGCTGGTATGAAGCACAGGGAGAAGGGTATCAGCTGCGTGTTGCGGATTGGCAGTTTGCCCCTTTCCGCACCGAACTGACGCTGACCGGTATTGAGCTGAAACATCCGCCGGAAATGGTGGGCGATGGTGTTGACGATGGTGCGACCGCTGCCATCAGTCGTCTGGAGACAGTGAGCCTGAATATTGATCCCTGGGCGCTGTTTTCCCATGAAATTGATATCCGTGATATTCGTCTTGAAGGATTGCGCCTGAACGCGTATCTGCAATACGACGATGCCATGCGCGTGCTGGTCAGTGGCCTGACCATTCCCATGTCCGGTGAAGAAGCCGCCGATAACGGTACACCGCACAGCGCCGCAGACGATATGCCCGAAAGCAAAGGGGCATCAATACCCTGGCGTATCCGTCTTGGACGCTTAACTCTGACTGATGAAATAATTAATTGGCAGCAGGATGCTCTGCCGTTGCAGGATACTGATAATCCAAATAACAGAGTTACAAGCCCTGCCACTCAGGGGCAGGTAAAGATTCAATCGCTGCAGGCTGGCCCGTTTGACAGCGTCGCCGCTGCGGTGCTGCCGCTGAGTCTCGAGCTGGAATTAACGCGCTTCGGATTACAGGCCGAAAAACCGCTTCACTTACAACAACCACTGACCCTGACGCTTAATGGCCAGTTAAATGATGTGATGACGGCACCGCAATGGGCGGGTGATATGACGCTGGATAATGTCAGTATCAGCGTGGCCGATGCTCCGCCGCTGGCCTTTAAACGCTTGCAGTTAACGCATTTACTGGCCGGTGCCGACGCGCAAAGTCTGGAAATGCTGAGCCTTGAACAATTCCGTTTGGGGTCTGAAGAGCAGCCACTGCTGCAGCTGGGTCATTATAAAATCAGTGATATATCGTCCTCACCCGCACAGCTGGTCACTGGCCTGCATGAATATGATGATTTACAGCTGGCGATTCAACGTCTGGCGGATGGTGCGATTCATGGTTTGCCGAAGGCGCATTCGACCGAGAATGAGCAGACGCCAATGCGTCAGACGGCTATGCAGAAAAACATGCAAACAGAGCCAGCAGCCTCCGCGGCGTTCAGTATTTTTATTGCCGGTGTGCAGCAGAACGGTGACAGCAGCGGCGCTGAAATCGCCGATGCGGTTGTCAATCCTGCGTTTAACGGCCGCGTTCAGATTCGTGAACTGAATATCGGCGAAATATCCGCTGAACTCTCTGCGGTTTCAGGACAGCCTGAATTACTGAAACCATTACAATTACATGCAGTATTGTCGCTGGATGATTATAACCGCATGGCGCTTGATGCCAGTCTGACACTGGCCAATATTCAGAACACGGCCAGTCATGACGCTGCAGCACTGTATCCGCAGGGTAATGTTACGCTGCGCATCAGCCAGTTGGATATGGTGGCGTTTAATGGGTATCTGGCGCAGGCCATGGGCTATCACCTGGAAAAAGGCATGCTGAATCTGGATGTGGATATGGATATGCAGCAGGCCCGGCTGGGTGGGGAAGTGCGGGTGCTGTTGCGTAATTCGCGTTTTGTGCCGGAAAATGAAGAAACCATTAAACGGTTCAGTAAACAGATTTCGATGCCGGTTGATACGGCGCTGGATCTGCTGCGTGATGATAATGGCAATGTCCGCCTGACCGTTCCGGTATCCGGTGATATGACAAGCCCGGATTTTGGCACCGGCGATATTACCGCGCAATTAAGCCGGTTAGCGCTGCAAAGTGCGGCGATGCATTATCTGAAACAAAGTCTGCAGCCCTATGGTCTGCTGCTGAGTATTGCGTCATATGCCGGTTCGGAATTAATGGCAATTCGGCTGGACGCATTAACCTTTGCCGAAAACGAAGACGTAATTAATGATGAGCAGATGCTTCATCTGCAGAAAGTCGCGCAGTTAATGTACAAAAAGACGGAGCTGGAGTTGCAGGTCTGTCCTTTTGTCAGTAACACGGAAGCAAACATGCGGGAAAAAGACTGGCCGGCACTGGCCCGCCAGCGTGGTGCGGCTATCAAGGCCTGGCTGGCGCAGCAAACGGACGCCGAGGGGGAATCGTTAGCGCCAAGAATTACCTTGTGTAAACCTCAGCAAGGCGAAAAGGCTGAGGTGGTTCTGGGGTTTAATTAGGGCCTGTCGACACTCAGTAAATCCGGCCTGCTGAGAGCCCGTTTTTCTCAGAACAAGGAGAGAGGAGTGATATTGTCAGGAACATCCCACACTCTCAGCGCCTTGTCTGAGGAGTTTTTAGCCGATAACAGGCCTGTTTAATGAGTGTCGACAGGCCCACTGCTGTCCCACAGTTTGGAGTGACATCGTGTCACTCCAAACTGCAGCATTAATCGACGACTGTTTTTCAATCTGAAACGCCTTTCCGGAGCAAGCCCCTGGCCCCCTGCAAGGAGAGGTATCTCCTTCCGATCCTCTCTTTTCGGCGCGTCCGGCTTCATCCAGCCAACGGCAATGATTATGCGGCACGCAAAACAGTGATTCCGGGCATCCATGCCCTTCACCCTTCGGGCCAGCCTGCGGCTGTTGAAATGGCTCCTGCCATTTAACCCGCCCCGGAACGACACTTTAAAACACCAAACATTGGTATCGTTCCGGGGCAGGGTTTTGCTCTGAAGGCCGCAGAATCATCTGGTTGTCTGGCGCCGCACGATCGCCGGTTTAAGCAATCCGCTCAG
>JAJOJJ010000043.1 GCA_021208685.1 Saccharospirillaceae bacterium | reverse complement strand
TCGGCGTTTTTAAAAGAACCAGATTGGGGACGGTGCTTGATCGCGGGCACGGCCCGCTCCTACGAATATCGGCGTTTTTAAAAGGACCGAGATTGGGGACAGTGCTTGATCGCGGGCATGGCCCGCACCTACGAATATTGGCGTTTTAAAATGGTCGAGGTATTTAGAAGTAGTGATATTTCGTAGGAGCGGGCCATGCCCGCGATAACGACATTGCATCATCTATCAATTCAGCAGTATTGATCTTTCGCAGGAGCGGGCCATGCCCGCGATCAAGCGTTGATGCCTTACGCAATAAGAACGATATTTCCCTTAACGTATCCACTGCTCCGGCAGGCCTTTGGTCTGAAGCATGGCAGCAATATCCATCGCCAGTGCAATGACCACATGCACCGCAACACCACCCCAGATTGAGCGTGATTTTAACGCCAAAATGCCAAGGAAAAAGCCGAATAAGATCGCACCGGTTGACTCCAGCCACAGCTTCGGAAAATGCAGCATCAGGTAGGGCAGGCACATCACCGCGACCGATAAACTGCCAAACTGTGGCCGCAGGCCGTTCACAATAAATCCGCGGAAGAAAAACTCAACGGCAATAAACTGGGTGATGTAAATACATTCCCACAGCAACAGATCAAGCCAGCTTTTATGGGCCAGATCATAAAACGGATAGTGGTTGGCAAAGTCACTGCGGAAGCTGGCCAGAATGGCAAACAACACAATCGGCGTAGCCAGCAGGCAATACCCTAACCAGTGCTTGTGCACTTCGCCCCATTGCCAGCCGTAATCCCGCACGGACTGCTTCAGTCCATATCGGATGGTGAGCATCGGGATAATAATAAAAGCCAGCAGATGCCAGCCGCCCCACCAGACATAGCCCAGTAATTCGCGGTACTGGCTGCGCTGATAGTTGATCAGCCATTGATTGCCTTCTACGGCAAATACACTCTCAAACAGTGGAATAACAGCGCGCAGATTGCTCGAGTATTTCAGGTAATGAAGCATCAGTAAGCAAACGCAGGCAACGGCAATCACAATCCAGGCGCGGTTTTTTAAGGTTACCGCGCTGACGGTCAGTCGCTCCTGTTCGGCCTGCTCATCAATAGCGCTGACATGAGACCAGATTTGTTTCGGGTGCAGCCAGTACAGCGGGCTTTGCAAGGTTCTGGATTGTGATGACATAAACATCCTGTTTGTAATGCCGCCTGGCGGCTTTGGATTCGTACGACAACAGGCCGGTACTTTGCTGGCACAGGGTTACAGCAAAAAGTAGGTTTTGATGCCGGCCAGAATATTATTTACCGCCACGGATGAGAGAATCAGCCCCATCACCCGGCTGATAATACTGGCGCCACCATCACCGATAAGCCGGTGAACCCGGCTGGCCAGCAGTAACAAAACAAAAACCACCCCAAGAACCGACAGCATTACCAGCGTGGTCTGCGACTGTTCGAGCAGGCTGTAGCGATTATTCTCGGTCATCAGAACCGCGCCGAGCATGGCGCCGGGGCTGGCGATGGACGGTACTGCCAGAGGAAAAATAGCGGTTTCTTTACCGTCGCGGACAATACGCTTTTCTTCAGCTGGTTTGCCTTCGCCAAAAATCATGGTCATGGCAAACCAAAACAGCACGATGCCCCCGGCAATCTGAAACGCTGACAGCGGAATATTGATGGCCGTCAGAATCACTTCCCCGGCCACCACAAAAAATAACAGAATGGCCCCCGAAAACAGGGTTGCCTGAATGGCAATTTTACGCCGGGTGGCTTCGTCATAGAGTGCGGTGACCGCAATAAACACCGGAATGGTGCCGATAGGGTCGATCACGGCAAAAAAGAAGATAAAGGTGGCAATCAGTTCGTTCATATGGCTCCGGCTCTGTGTGGGCCTGGCTGCCGGACCGGTTCCGGTCAGAAGAGGCAGGCCGGTTGCTGATGCGGTGATATGGCACAGAAGGTAGCAGGATAATGGAGTTTGCCGCTGAATGCAGCGCTCCGTGCTAATATGCACGGCTATCTGTTGTTATTTCTGTGATGATTCCTGTGACCAAACCTGTTGATTCTGCGGCATCTGACTCTGCGCCGAAAAAAGTATCCGGCGCTTCTCTTTATGGTACGGGCAAAGCCCGCCCGGATGCATCCTCCGCTAATGGAACGGGCAAAGCCCGCCCGGATGCATCCTCCGCTGATGGAACGGGCAAGCCCGCCCGGATGCCTCCTCGCTG
>JAJOJJ010000010.1 GCA_021208685.1 Saccharospirillaceae bacterium | reverse complement strand
AGGGTGACGGCCCAGAAAGCGCGAAGCTGGGGTCGGCCCGCCGGCAAGGGGATAAGTTCCCCTGGGAGGCAACAGGCCTTGATGTTAAAAAGTGCTGTTTTTGTCCGCTATGGTGCTGATTAAAAACTGTGGGACAGCAGTGGCTGAGAGCCAGTTTTTCTCAGAACAAGGAGAGAGGAGTGATATTATCAGGAACATCCCACACTCTCAGCGCCTTGTTTGAGATATTTTTAGCCAATAATAGGCCTGTTTAATGAGTGTCGACAGGCCCTGATATCTTCGTTTTACCAGTGTTCCAGTTCGTCAATCATAAATTCCAGTACATCATGTACGCGCTTTTTTCCGGCATTCTGACGCAACAGAACCATGGCGTGCACCTGACTGGTTAGAAAACGCGAGGCCATCTGAGGGTCACGGGATCGCCTGAATTCGCTGTTTTCGTTTGCCTGAATCAAGGCATGTTTAAGAGCTTCTTCCTGACGGCGCAAACTGCCCTTAATAAGATTCATGCTTTCTTCACTGAGCTCAGCGGCATGCAGGTTGGCATTCAGCAGCATACATCCGGCGCTGGCCTGATCATTCTGCAATTGACGTTGTAACAGGCGGAAATAGGCCAGGATGGCGGTTTTACCTTGCTGTGCCTGCAGGGGGGACAGCAGCCTGTTGAAGACGCTATCCGTGTATAACACCAGCGCCTGCTGAAATAATTGCTGCTTATTGCCAAACGTCTGGTACAGGCTGTAGCGGTTAACTCCCAGCGTTTGCACCAGTCTTTCCATCGATATCTGGCGGAAGCCTTCACGCCAGAACAGCAACATGGTCTGCTGCAGTACCTGTGCGGGATCAAATGTCTTGGTTCTGGCCATCGGTGCTGCCTGTTTTTAGCGGTTGGCTTGTATGGAAATAGCAATCAGGCACAGAAATTCTTTCTTGACTGATCATTCTGATATTGGCTAGTGTAATCCAGAATGCACATTCTGAAAAATGGTGAGCAGTCTACTTTTATTGTTGATGCAGGGAGTCGGTATGAAACTGTACAGCGCTTATATGGCACCCAGTCCCCGTCGCAGCCGCATGGCTTTGGCAGAAAAAGGAATAACCGGTGTTGAGGTCATTAATATTGATCTGGCCGGAGGCGAGAACCTTAAGCCGGAATTCCGCGAGCGCAACCGCATGGCTAAGGTGCCTGTGCTGGAGTTAGACGATGGAACCTGTATATCGGAAGGCAGTGCAATATACCGATATCTGGAGGAAATTCAGCCAGAGCCCAATCTGCTGGGACGTACTGCAGTAGAAAAGGCCATCATCGAGATGTGGGATCGCCGTCTGGAAAATGCTTTGTTTATGCCGATTGGTCAGTGCTTTCAGCATACGTCCGGATTTTTCAAAGACCGTATGACACCCATTGCAGAGTGGGGGCAGGAAGCCGGTAAGCTGGCGGGTAAGTTTTTACCTGTGCTGGAACAGCAGCTGGAAAAGCATGAATATGTCGCCGGAGACCGGTTTTCGGTGGCTGACATTACCGCCCTTTGCTCACTGGAATTCGGTAAGGTGATTCAACTGCGTATTACGGATGAGTTTCCCGCCATCCAGCGCTGGCATGCGCACATGAAGGCGCGTCCGTCGTATACTGCATAACGGACCGGATGCCTGCGCACAGTGCGCTGTGCGGCGGGCCTCAACATGGAGGATGTTATGAATTCTGATCTGAATATATGCCTGCTGGTGGCCAGTCATCGGGCCAATTCGCAAAGCCGCCGTATTGCGGATTATATCAATCAGCATTTTCTTGCCGGTAAAGCCAGCCTGATTGATCTTTATGACAGTCCATTACCACTCTGGGATGGCGCCGCGCTGATCCCCGGAAGTACCGGAGAACAGCGTGTCACTGACGTCAAAAACCGGGCTGATGCGGCTGATGCCTTCGTGTTTCTGGTACCGGAATGGCATGGCATGGTACCGGCTGGACTGAAGAATTTTCTGCTTTGGTGTGGTGCGAATGAGCTGGCCCATAAACCGATATTACTGGTGGGCTTATCGGCGTCTTCCGGTGGTGCTTTTGTGATTGCAGAATTACGCCACAGTGGCTACAAGAATGCGCGCTTGCTCTATCTGCCGGAACATCTGTTGTTGCGTGATGTAGGCGACCTCTGGGTTGGTCAGGAAGGGCGTAGCAGTGATGAGTATCTGGAGAAGCGCACCCGCTATGCTCTGGAGCAATTACTTACCTACAGTGCTGCGCTGAAACCTGTGCGCACTCAGCTCTGTGCAGGGCTTTCGGATTTCCCCAATGGTATGTCGTAGGGCGTGGTATTTCCTGTTGGTGTCCTTTTGAGTCCTGTCAGACTGTTGATGTTCTATCTGCGTTGCCACTGCCGTGTTAAAAACCGACTCAAAATGCACATTTACGACCTGTAAACTGCGCTTTTTCGCCGGTTTTTGCCTTGCATTGACGGCCTCGGAAGCGAAAATCAACAGCCTGTTATTGCGCTGCAGGCATTGGTTGCTGCAGATAGGCTTTTGTCCCCCATAACGGTACGGTCGATAAACTGTGTTTAAAGCTGCCGGACGTCTCTTTGGTGGCATAGGATAAATACATCAGCGTCTGACTGTCTGCGTCGTAAATCCGGCGAACTTTCATATTCTTCAGAAAAATACTTTTTGATTTTTTAAACACGACTTCGCCGGATGGCGTTTTATCAATCTGAGCAATCATGTCCGGCGTTATTTCGCCGGTCTGACGACAGGAAATTGAGCTGTCACTCGGGTCTGAAAAACTCAGGTCAGCCTCAACTGAGGCAACGTGACAGGTAACGCCGGTGACAACCGGATCGGTCATGACGTTCAGTTTGATGTCTTTCAGGGTAAAAAGACCAAGGGATACATCACCCACTTCATCATCGCTGCAGGCGCTGAGCAGCGTTGTAAGACTGAGTGCTGTCAGTAGCAGAAAAGCGTGTCGTTGTGTCATCGGATTAATCCTGTAAGGTCGGACCTGTGCTGATTGGCAGGTCATGGGTTCATGGGGTGACCAGAAATACGTCTGCGGCCTGTTCCTGACCGATTACCGGTTGCGAACAATGGCGTAACGCATGCCCAGTATCAATGCTGCGCAGAGATACAGGGCCGCCAGCAGCCACTTTAACGTTGCGCATACTCCGGCAATCATTACCCAGGGATCGCTGGGGGTGCTGAGCAGGTTAAACCAGGGTTCATGAATGCTGTTTTCAATAACATCCAGAGCCGACATCAATACGGCTGGCCACAACAGCAGATTCCAGCGTGCTGATAACCGATTCAGATCAAACAGCCAGCTGCTCAGTGACAGTGCCAGCAATCCGTACCACAGCGGGTGTATATGATCATAAGTAAAATGTTGTTGCAGGGCATTTAACTGGGCGGGGCTGATACTGTTCAGTAACGCATTAAAGGCGTCGGCCTGATAGCAGAACTGAAACCTGAACAGCAGATCCCCGACACCACCCTGTTGCAGGGTATATGCAATCATACTCTGCGAGGCAAGGTAGATAACCGCCATGGCGATAACCAATACCGGGTGGGCCAGCCAGCGACGAACGGCATTCATAATAACGTCTCCTTGTTGATCAGCAGCCGCTCAGCCTGCCACAGTTACCGGTTTTGTAAAACCTCTGATGGCGGTGTGAATCCGGTCGCACGGCGCGCACATAATGATAATCGTGATTGCAGCCTTTGGTGGCCTGTCCCATCATAGTGGTCATTATTTTATGACAGGGAATTTATATGACATCGTCATCATCTGGCCGCGGTAAAAAATCCGGACGAAGCTGGGGTGTGATTGCTTTTGGCTCTATTTTTTTGGCGGTTGGCCTGTTGGTTGCCGGCATCACTGCAGGTAAACCGTTTGTGCTTTATCTCGAAAGCCAGGGCTGGGACAGTGTGCCGGTCACCATCACCCGTCTGGAGCTGATTCCGAAATATGATGAAGACAGCGTAACCTGGCGGGTCGAAGCCAGTTATCAATACTTCGTTGATGGTAATACGTATTACAACAACAGCGTCTCGCTCAGCAGTGGCTCAGATAATATCGGCAATTACTGGCAGTTACTCTATTCACGCCTGAACACGGATAAACAACGTCAACAGGCGTACGCGTATGTGAATCCGGATGATCCGCAGCGCGCCTATCTTGATCGCAGTCTGCGGCCTGAAATGATGCTGTTCGGCGGTGTCTTTGCCCTTGTATTTATGCTGGCCGGTGGTGGTGTGATGTATCTTGGCTGGCGCCCCAGCAATAACGCCGATGATATCGAACATGCCCGTAGCGGAATCGCCAGCGATCAGCGTGGTGGCTATAAAATTTTATTGGTATTCGGCATTCTTTTTATACTGATCTCATTGCCCGCCGTTGTGACGGTTGCGGATGCGCTGAGCGATGGGCAGTGGAGCGCATTGCTGGCATTTTTATTCCCCCTTGTGGGCGGCGTCATCCTGTTTTTTGCGCTGCGGATGCGTAAGCGGTACCTGCAGATTGGCCCGACACCATTATTCCCCGACCCTTTACCCGGCTATGCCGGTGGTCAGGTTGGTGGCTGTTTTCACCTGACCCGTGGTGAATGGATTAAACCGCCGCAGGTTCGCCTGACCTGTACGCATAGTTACAGTACCGGCAGTGGTAAAGAGCGCCGGACCCAGCATGATGTCATCTGGCAAAGTAAGGGGCGTGCCTATACTGAGCCGAAAAACAGCGGCTGCGATGTGCATGCGCTGTTTGATGTGCCGGCGGATGTACCGGGCAGTGGTTCGCAGCCCGGTTACCACGGTCTTATTCAGTGGAGTCTGCATTGCACCGGCACCATCAGCCTCCCCGTATCGGCATCTTATAACCCGCGTGTGGATAACAGCAGGGCAATGCGCAGCCATAACCGCCAAACCGTCGAATTTGAGCGCAGCTGGAGCCTTCCGGTAGAAAAGGGCCAGCGCGCGTCCTCCTTTCAGATACCCTCAGAAGTACAACAGGCGTGGCATCAGCAGCAACGTGAAGAGGCGCGGGAAAGTGCTGCTGCGCAGATTAATCTTGCGACACAGGGAGAAAGCCTGCACCTCAGCAGCCAGCGTGGCCGCCATGCGCGCATGGCTCTGGGTATGGTTCTGTTTGGTGGCATATTTGACGGCGCCGCTGTTTTTCTGCTGCATAAGGCCTCACAGGGTGAAGCCATGCTGTGGCTGATGGGGGGCGTATTTTTACTGGCCGGATTGCTGATCACCGGCTTTGGTCTGTTCTGGCTTGGACGTGGACTGCAGGCGGACGTGTCTGCAGGCCATGTGCGCATGGTGCGGCGCCTGTTTGGTGTGACTTTATACCAGCGTAACGGCACAGTGACCTCGCCCAGCCAGGTACAACTCAGTGTTGGCCTGTCGTCCACAGACCAGCATGGCGTGAGAACCGAATACTACACTCTGTTGGTCAATGCCGATGGCAAAAAAATAAAACTGGCGGAAGGAATCGAGGGGCGTGAAGCCGCTGAAGCCCTGAAAGAGCAGGTCATGTCCGTGATAACCCGACAACTGGATGATGAATTGGTTTAAGGCCCCATGAATACGCCGGCGTCGGCACCTGCGCGCAGGGTCTGTGACTCTGTTAATGACAGACCCTGACACAGCGCTACATTCACACACCGGGCTTTTCTGGACTCACCCTGCTAATTCCAGTACAGTCCGCTCCCTCTCAAAGGCCGGGTCAACCGCAGTTGACCTGCCTTGCCGGGCGACCGCCCGGATGGACGCGGCTGCTGACACCGCGCCATTTCTCCTTGCAATGTCAGCTCTCAGAGCAGATCACGCACTCATGACCCAATTTTCCGAA
Organism: Saccharospirillaceae bacterium; assembly: GCA_021208685.1. GTDB lineage: Bacteria > Pseudomonadota > Gammaproteobacteria > Pseudomonadales > Oceanobacteraceae > Venatoribacter. The sequence goes on along the minus strand of JAJOJJ010000010.1, from coordinate 87,070 downwards.
CTCGGCTTAGCCGATGCCATCCTGAAAGCCGTTGCTGATCAGGGTTACACCACACCATCACCGGTACAGGCTCAGGCCATTCCTGCCGTACTGGCTGGCCGCGATGTTATGGCCGCCGCTCAGACTGGCACCGGTAAAACCGCCGGTTTTACCCTGCCAATGCTGCACAAACTGCAGCAGGGCGAACGTGCAGGCGCCAATCGCTGTCGCGCACTGGTATTAACGCCTACCCGTGAACTGGCCGCTCAGGTGGGTGAAAATGTTGCGGACTACAGCAAATACCTGAATATCCGCTCCGCCGTTGTTTTTGGCGGTGTCAGCATTAATCCGCAAATGATTGCCCTGCGCCGTGGTGTTGATGTGCTGGTGGCCTGTCCGGGCCGTTTGCTCGACCTGTATCAGCAAAAAGCCATTCGCTTTGACGAAGTGGAATTTCTGGTGCTGGATGAAGCCGATCGTATGCTCGACATGGGTTTTATTCACGACATCAAAAAAATCCTCGCGCTGCTGCCGAAAAACCGCCAGAACCTGATGTTTTCAGCGACCTTCTCCGATGATATCCGAACCCTCGCCAAAGGCCTGGTAAACGATCCGGTAGAAATCGACGTCAGCCCGCGCAACAGCACCGCTCACACCGTTGAGCAGTGGCTGATTCCGGTGGATAAAAAGCGCAAACCGGAAGTGCTCAGTCATTTGCTGAAACAGCACGGCTGGAAACAGGTGCTGGTATTTACCCGTACCAAACACGGTGCTAACCGCTTAACCACGCATCTGCAGGATCGTGGTATTACCGCCGCCGCGATTCACGGTAATAAAAGTCAGGGCGCCCGAACCCGTGCGCTGGCTGAATTTAAAAGCGGCGATATTGCCGTATTAGTAGCGACCGATATCGCTGCCCGTGGTCTGGATATCGAACAATTACCGCACGTTATCAACTTTGAGTTGCCTAACGTTGCCGCCGACTACGTACACCGTATTGGCCGCACCGGACGTGCCGGTGCCAGTGGTGAAGCCATTGCTCTGGTCTGTGCCGAAGAACTGGAAGACCTCGAAGGCATTGAAGGCTTAATCGGTAAAAGCATTGAACGCCGTGTGCAGGAAGGGTTTGAACCTCATACCCCGCTGCCGGTGTCGCGCCCTAAATCGCCGCGCAAGCCTAAAAAAGCCAAGCAACCTAAGGGCTTTAAAGACACTTTCGACCGTGAACCACGTGCTCCGCGTCCGGCAGGCAGTGGTCGTTCAAATGGTCATGGCGGTAACGCTGGCCGTTCCGGTTCTGGTCGTTCTGGCTCAGCTCAGAAACAGGGTGAGCAAAAGCAGGGTGAACAGCGTCGTTCATCCGGCAGCAGCGGCAACAACAATGGCGGTAACAACAATGGCGGTAACAGCCGTCCGGCAGGCAGCGCACCGCGCCGTCCACGCCGCCCGGCACAGGGATAAAGCTGCGCAGGAATCTCCCTGCGTGGGGGAATAATACCGTCGCGTAAAATAAAAACGGGCCTCAGATGAGGCCCGTTTTTTAGGGAATGAGGTAGTCACTTAACCGCAATGAATATCTCGATTTCATTGGCACTTTTATAATATTCAAAGTCTGTTGTATAAGCTCGCTCGTGAGGACAGTTTTCGGAACCAAAGTAATTCCACACCTCACTCCAGAGATCAATAACCGCGTTGGGCATTTCACCGCTTGCAGAGAAAGTTACGTACTTCCCTGATGGAATAATAAATTTTACTGAGTTTGGCAATTGTTCTGGTGATAATGTATCTGCGCAGGCAACAACGTCAAAAGCACCCGTAAAGTCCGATTCATAATGGGTGTATAAACCATAAACCCTTGATCGTTCCTCCAGTTTTGGTGCTGCATTTGCGTAAAACGCTGACCAGAGATTTCCAATTTTTGCAGTCGATGGATTTGCTTCATCCGCATTCGTTGTGCGAATCACAAAACCTGTAACCTCAAAGCCATTTATTTCGCTGATGTTCATTGTTTTCTCCAGATTACATGATGCCGAAAAACCCCGCAGCCTTGTGGCTGATGTTATTGCGGTAGCGTAGCGTTGAGCTGAAAAAAGAGCAACGCAAAATCTGACCGCGTGATTGGCGGGAACTGTTCGTGTCAGAGCCTTTTTAATGAGTGTTAACAGGATCTGAGTGATTCCGGCTTGCTGAGACGTTTTATTCTTATAAAAAAGAGGTAGAAGAATGCATGTCCGGACGGTTACAGAAAATCAGCGATTTTTAATGGCGTGGTTGTGATGTGATTTTTTCAGACCGAAGACACTTATGAATAATTCTCCATTGTGTGAGTGCCGCTATTTTTCAGGGTCATTGAGTTCGACCAACAGCCAGGCAACGTAGGCGATAAAGGTGGTCGGAAAATACAGAATACGTGAATACCAGTAACCTGCGTCTTCACCTAAAAAAGTGTATACCGGCACGACGGTCAGCATCGCGGTCACAAAGGCAATATAAATAAAGCGTGGTGCATGCCAGCGCAGGCTGGTGAAAGGGTATTTATTGTAGCTAAAAGCCCAGCGCGCCCAGAGTCGTGAGCTGGCATAAACAAAAACCCCGAAAGCCAGCAACCAGAGCCAGTCGATGGCGCCGAGTTCACTGAGCTGGCAATCGGGCAGGCAGCTGAACATTAAAAGAACTCGCGCAGGGAATTCTGGTAAGTCTGCGCTAACACCTCTTCAACACTCAGGCCTTTTACGCCGGCAATTTTCTCGGCAATAAAAGGCAGATATTTCGGAGCATTTTCCATTCCGCGGAACGGAATCGGCGTGAGGAAAGGGGCGTCGGTTTCCAGCAATAAATGGCTGAGTGGGGTAGCGGCAACCACTTCGCGTACATTGTCGGCTTTATTAAAGGTAACAATGCCGTTAATGCCGAGGCAAAAGCCCAGTTCAACGGCCAGCTGGGCCAGTTCCATACCGGAGGTAAAGCTGTGCACCACACCTTTGCGGTTCATCTGCGGGGCGTATTCACGCAGAATGGCCATGGTGTCGTCGTCGGCTTCACGGGTATGAATAACCACGGGTAATCCGCATTCTACCGCCAGTTGCAGCTGACGGGTAAATACCTGGCGCTGCACCGTGCGGTCACAGTGGTCGTAATAATAATCAAGACCAATTTCACCGACGGCGACCACCTTTTCGTGGATGGCATGGGTGCGGATATAACCTTCCGTTGCCTCATTAAATAATGCGGCTTCGTGCGGGTGTACACCCAGTGTGGCGTACAGGTCGGCGTGGGCTTCGGCCAGCGCCAGAGCTTTGGGCATGTTGTCCGGCTCAACACTGATGGTCATAAAGCGTTCCACGCCGATGGCGCGGGCGGCGCTGAGAATATCGTCGGCACTGCCTTCTTTCAGATAATCAAGGTGAAAGTGGGTTTCGATAATGGGCAGGCCATAGGCCGGAATATCACGACGCTTTTTACTCATAACGGCTCTTTTTACTCATAACAACGGCAGGATGGCAGCGTATGGCTGCGTGCCTTCGTGCGGACAGTGGCCATTATAACGCGTGAAATGAGGAATTACTGTGCCCGTCGCAGTATGAGGGCGGCCACAGGTCTGATGGTAAAAGAGGCGCTCAGCCGATGCTGCAGGCTGAGCGCTGCAGCAACGAATGCGGGTTAGGCACCTCTGAATAATTCTGCACAGCTTCGCGTGAGTGCTGCAGAGTGCTTTTGACAAGGCGTCGATTGCAGTGAATGGCGAGTCCTTTATAAAATCGACAACATCGTCAAAACGCTCTGCAGCCCACGCCCTTCGGGGCTTGCTGAAAAAATCCAGCTCGGTGTTGCCACGTTTTGACGTAACCCATGATGCCTTCAAAATAGTGCCTTCAACGTGGCGCCTTGATCTGAACTTTTTCAGTAAGCCGAAGCGGGCACTGAATTATTCAGAGGTGCCTTAATTAAATAACTGACGCAGCTGTTCACCAACCGCCGTTTTGGCATTGTTCATTAATGGTGAGCCGTGGGCGGCGAGCAGGTGGTCAAAATCCAGATTCATCAGGCGGTTGAAATCACTTTCCAGCGTTTTGCCTTTCGGCGTTGCCCGTTTCAGCCAGGGCTTGCCGATATTCATGCCCGGTTTAAAACCCATAACGCGCAATACCAGACGGCTGAACAGGCTGGTGTAGTTCCAGTTATCCAGATATTGCAGAGAATCGGTGGTCAGCAGGCATTTGTGCTTGGTTAACAGCAGGGCGGCTTCCGGGTATTGGGCCTGTTCAAAAATAAACAGTTCGGCATTTGGAAAAGGCAGGGCCTGGCGGGTTTTCAGATGCACATCGGCCGTTGGGGTTTTGTAGGTATTCTGGCCGTGCTGACACCAGAAGCGCGCCTGATATTTGTCGACGTAGTACTGATCATCCAGACCATGAAAATCGCCGAGGCGGAACACGTGGGTTACGCGGCCGAGTTTTTTCAGCGTGCGTTCTTCCGCTTCGTTCAGACGAACCGGGTTGATCAGCGTCAGCTCATGGCGGTTGCGGATAATGATCATGTTGCGGTTCATGCTCATGCCGGGGCCGATGCGGATGCTGCCCTGTACCCAGAAAATATCCCAGAAAAGTTGTTCAATTTTGCCGTGAGGATAGGCCGGAGCATGGTTTTTGAGATGCGTTGTCGCCGTGGGCGACCGCTCTGAATTTAGTGTGGCAGTCATGACATTGTTCCTGCGTTGATGGTGATGCGTATAAAAAGGTCGGCACAGACCGCGGCCGCAGGGGGATAGTAACGGCAATCGACCATAAAACATGATGCAATGTGACAAAATTCGTCACTATGGGTTAAAAGTGTGACGAATTTTGTCAGTTTATTGGGCGTGACAAGTCAGGCGGTGAACTGATGTTGGTTTTTGTCTTGGTCTGATGTTGCGTGCACGGCATAAAACCGGCCTGAAGCGCAGATCATCTCTGCTTCTGTTGGCGTACGGACGAAAAAAGCGCAGGCGGATGCGCTGCGCTGTGATATCGGAGAATGCTTGTCCGGACTGCTGTCCGGCGTATTTGACCGGTGTTAATGCCCGGCAATTTTGCCTTTCATCGGTGCGTACACTGCCTGAATGGCCTGCATGTCGGCGTCGATATCGCCGGTGGTGCGGAAGATACCGGCAATACCGCCGGTTTTGTTCGGATAATCAAGAAAGCCCATCAATACCGGCACCCCGGCGTTATGGGCAATATGATAGAAGCCGGTTTTCCAGTAGGTGACTTTGGCGCGGGTACCTTCCGGCGGCACGATCAGAAACAGCTGTTCATGACTGTTAATAGCATCGACGGAAGCCTGCACCATATTGTTGGCTTTGGAGCGGTCAACGGGAATGCCGCCCATCCACATCATCAGACCACGGAAGGGCGGTTTGAATATCTGCTCTTTGCCCATCCAGTAAATCTTGACCCGGAAGACAAACGCGATCATCAGCATGAAGGGCAGATCCCAGTTGCTGGTATGGGGCGCGGCAATCATCACGCATTTTTTTAGATCCGGTGGGATATGGCCCACGCTTTTCCAGCCAGCAAGCTTCAGAAAAGCAATGGAACCCCAGCGCAGCAGGGTTTTCAGGATGGGGGTATCAAACATGGTACGGTGCATAGCGGCCCTTTGCAGTTGTAGAGCGTGGATGACCGCAGCCGGGAACCTGAAGGTGGACCCGGAGGCAATCCAGACCCGGAAAATGCGGCAATCATATCGCAATGCTGCACGGGTGCCAGTGCTTTGCATCAGGCTGGCAGGGCTGACACCCTCCGGCAGCGTCGTTGCCGGAGGGTGAGTCTGGCTTTCAGGCCAGGGCTTTGGCGCTGGCCGTTAAGCGCATGGCCTGATCGGCGGCGTTGGCCAGTTCCTGTCCTTTTATCACAAAGTGGCGGGCATAGTAGTTTTTATGCTCGTCATGCTCGTGAAAATTATGTGGAGTGAGTACGGCGGTCAGTACCGGTACTTCGGTTTCCAGTTGCACCTGCATCAGGCCGTTGCACACGGCGGCGGCAACGAAGTCGTGGCGGTATATACCACCGTCGACCACCAGAGCGCTGGCGGCAATGGCGCTGTAGCGTCCGCTTTTGGCCAGCAGTTTGGCCTGCAGGGGAATTTCGTAGGCACCGGGCGCGGCAATCACATCGAGGTTGTTCAGGTCGTAGCCACGACGGGCGAGTTCGTCTTTAAAGCCATCCAGACACTTGAGCACGATGTCGGTGTGCCAGGATGCATGAATGAAGGCGATGCGTTGTTGCTGAGGATTAAAAGTGTTCATTGGCTCTGATTCATCTGTAAAAGCGTATTTGAATCAGGGCGAACGGGCAGACAAAAGCACGGACAGAGGCTGGCCTCTGTGCTGTCTGACACGCTCTCTCTTATCCGGACTATACCGTCGGCTCCGGAATCACACCGGATCTGCTGACCTTGCCGGCAGTTAAACTGCGGGCAAGCGCTCGCGGGCTTCAGGGTTAATCAACGCTGTTACCGCCGGTGGGGAATTTCACCCCGCCCCGAGAACGATGCGCCTTCAGCAGGCTGAGGACGCGGCGGCAATATAGGGAGTTTGGTGAGAAGAGTCAAAGGCAGCGGAGCGCAACGCATTGTTGCGCTTGTGCTGCTTTTGTCCCGTCCCGAAGGCAGGCCGGAATCAGCTCAGGGCTTCGTCCGGCAGCAGATCCTGCAGTTGCTCGATGCCCTCGATCACATCATCGGGCTGATGGAAGTAGGCAACGTGGTACATGGCTTCGCCCTCCTGCACCAGAGGGATGTTGGTTTTGCCGATAATAATGCCCTCATAACGCGAGCGTACCTGATCCAGTATGGTGCCGAACGGATCACGGATGGTGGCCAGAAGTTCCTGTTTCTGTACGCGGTCACCGAGTTCTTTATGATGCTGGACAAAGCCGCTGTCGGTCGCGCGTTCCCAGGCGGTGGTGCGTGCCGTCACCGGCTCCAGCACATGAGATTTTTTCGCCCGGCTGCGGGGCAGCATGCCGAGATGACGCATCACATTAATGGTGCCGCGTTCACCGGCACGGATGCACAGTTCGTCGTAGCGCAGGGCTTCACCGGCTTCGTACAGCAGAATGCGCACGCCGTGATCGGCAGCGGCCTCACGTAACGAACCATCGCGCAGGTTGGAGTTCAGCAATACAGGGACACCGAAGGCGCGGGCCATGGCAGCGGTTTCATCATCGTCAAGGTTGGCGCGGATCTGCGGCAGGTTCGAGCGATGAATGGCACCGGTATGAAAATCGATGCCGTAATCGCATTTGCTGACGATTTCTTCGAGAAACATATTCGCCATGCGCGCCGCCAGTGAGCCTTTTTTGCTGCCGGGGAAGGCACGGTTTAAATCGCGGCGGTCGGGCAGATAACGGCTGTGGTTGATCACGCCGTATACGTTGACGATGGGCACCGCAATCAGGGTACCGCTTAGGCTGGTGAGTTTGCGGGAATTGATCAGGCGCTGAATGACTTCAATACCATTGAGCTCATCACCGTGAATGGCTGCACTGATGAATAACGTCGGACCGGGGCGCTTGCCCCGTTTGACAAACACCGGCATGGATACGGAGTTATCGGTATATAAACGACCGACCGGTAATTCGATTTTCCGGCTTTCGCCGGGGGCGATGCTGACTCCGGCAATTTCAATATTACGTCTTGGCATGCTTTCCCTGATCGTTACGTATTAACCCTGAGCACCGATGGCATTAACCCTGGCCGCGGGTTTTGGTGCTGCTGCGGGCGGATTTTTCCAGAAACTGGAACACCATGCCGGCAACGTCTTTACCGGTGGCGGTTTCAATGCCTTCGAGGCCCGGAGAGGAGTTTACTTCCATCACCACCGGGCCATGGTTGGAGCGCAGAATATCCACACCGCACATATTCAGGCCCATGGCTTTGGCAGCGTCGATGGCGGTTTTGCGTTCAGCCGCCGATAACCGTACGATTTCGGCGCTACCGCCACGGTGCAGATTGGAGCGGAATTCGCCTTCGGCAGCCTGACGCTTCATGGCGGCAACGACTTTGCCGCCAACCACTAAACAGCGGATATCGGCACCACCGGCCTCTTTAATAAATTCCTGCACCAGAATGTTGGCATTCAGCCCCATAAAGGCTTCGATAATACTTTCTGCCGCTTTTTTGGTGTCGGCCAGTACCACGCCGATGCCCTGAGTACCTTCCAGCAACTTGATCACCAGTGGTGCACCACCGACGTTTTTGATCAGATCTTCAACGTTATCCGGGCGATGGGCAAAGCCGGTACGCGGCAGGCCGATGCCTTTACGTGACAGCAATTGCAGCGAACGCAGTTTGTCACGTGAGCGGCTGATGGCGACCGATTCATTAATGGAGTAGGTGCCCATCATTTCAAACTGACGCACCACTGCCGTACCGTAAAAAGTAACGGAGGCACCAATCCGTGGAATCACTGCGTCGTACTGCGGCAGGGCGTCACCTTTATAACGCACCGTCGGCTTGTTACTGGTGATGTCCATGTAGCAGTGCAGGGTGTCGATAATATCGACCTCATGCCCACGTTGCTCCCCCGCTTCTTTCAGACGACGGGTCGAATAAAGATTGGGATTACGGGAAAGAATGGCGATGCGCATAGCAGAGTCCGGAGGCTGAAAATAAAGCGCTTAGTCTGCGCTGCCGGATGGTAAATGTCATCATGGGCAGAAAAAGATAATTGCGCTGTAACAAAGGCGGAACGGGCGTCAGCTGCGGTAAATGGTCTCAATCAGGTGGTAGCCAAAGCGGGTTTTCACCGGCCCCTGAACCGTCAGTAATGGCCCCTTGAATACAACATCGTCAAAGGCTTTGACCATGTCACCTTTATTGAACTCGCCCAGGCTGCCTCCGCTTTTTTTGCTGGGGCAAATGGAATGCTGCCTGGCCAGCTTGCTGAAGTCGGCGCCCTTGTCGAGCAATTGCTTCAGTTTATCGGCTTCTTCTTTGGTTTTTACCAGAATATGGCGGGCGCAGGCGCGGGGCATACTTACCTCGGATTCAGTGTATCAGGCCAATCTGACCATTCGGTTAAATTTTGCGTCGCGCAGGATCAGGTGCTGTGCGAAAATTGCGGCCGTTATTGTACCCGAAAGACAGAATGAGGCATGCATGAGCGTACATGAGATCCGCCACCCCCTGGTGCAGCATAAAATTGGTTTGATGCGATCCAAATCCATGAGCACCCGCACCTTCCGCCAACTGGCGGCTGAAGTCGGCAATCTGCTGACCTACGAAGCAACCAAAGATATGGAGCTGGAAACCTACACCCTGGATGGCTGGTGTGGTCCGGTTGAGGCGGAGCGGATTCGCGGCAAAAAAATCACCGTGGTACCGATTCTGCGTGCTGGTCTGGGGATGCTGGATGGCGTTCTGGAGCTGGTGCCGAGTGCCAAAATCAGCGTGGTCGGTTTATACCGTGATGAAAAAACGCTGGAGCCGGTGAGTTACTTCGACAAGCTGGCCGGTGATATCGACCAGCGTATGTCATTGATTGTTGACCCGATGCTGGCGACCGGTGGGTCGATGGTGGCGACGATTGATCTGTTGAAAAAAGCGGGTTGCACCAGCATCCGTGCGCTGGTTCTGGTGGCGGCACCGGAAGGAATTAAAAAGGTGCAGGATGCCCACCCGGATGTGGATATTTATACCGCATCGGTGGACAGCCATCTGAATGAGCAGGGCTATATTATCCCTGGTCTGGGCGATGCCGGTGACAAGATCTTCGGCACGAAATAATGAAAAGTCAGGGGAGTTTTTATGCAGGACAATACCGATAACCTTTATACCGGCTGGCGTATGGTGCTGGCCGGTTTGCAAATGCTGTTTGTGGCCTTCGGGGCGCTGGTGCTGGTACCGCTGATCACCGGTCTTGATCCCAGCGTGGCGCTGTTTACCGCTGGTATTGGTACGCTGATTTTTCAGTTCACCACCAAACGGTCGGTGCCGGTATTTCTGGCATCATCCTTTGCCTTTATTGCGCCGATTCTGTTCAGCGTACAAACCTGGGGGATGGCGGCAACCATGGGGGCGCTGTTCTGTGCCGGATTGGTATACGTTGCCTTGTCGGCAGCGGTGGCTCTCCGTGGCCCGGGTTTTCTGCATCGCCTGCTGCCGCCCGTAGTGACTGGCCCGATTATTATGGTGATTGGTCTGGGTCTGGCTCCTATTGCGGTGAATATGGCTATGGGTAAAGCCGGGGATGCATCGGCGCAACTGTTCCCTTATGCCGATGCCATGTGGGTGTCGATGCCGGCACTGATTACCACGTTGCTGGTAGCGACTCTGGCGAAAGGTATTTTCCGTCTGGTGCCGATTCTGGCGGGTGTGGCCGTGGGCTATACCATTGCTGCGTTTACCGGCATGGTCGATCTGACGGCTGTGGACGCCAGCCCATGGATTAAGTTACCGCAGTTTGTGGCGCCGGAATTTCAGCTTGCAGCCATTCTGTTCATGATTCCGGTGGCGATTGCGCCGGCGATTGAGCATGTGGGGGATGTCCTGGCCATCGGCAGTGTGACCGGTAAAAACTACGTACAGAAGCCAGGCCTGCACCGCACGCTGCTGGGCGATGGTCTGGCGACGTCGGCGGCTTCTCTGTTTGGCGGCCCGCCAAATACCACTTACTCCGAGGTGACCGGTGCCGTGATGCTGACCAAAGCGTTCAATCCGGTGGTGATGACCTGGGCAGCGGTATTCGCCATTGTGCTGGCCTTTGTTGCCAAATTTGGTGTGCTGCTGCAGACCATTCCGACGCCGGTGATGGGTGGCATTATGATTCTGCTGTTCGGCTCTATTGCCGGTGTTGGCATGAACATTCTGATCAAAGCCAAAGTCGATATGAGCGCGCAGCGCAATCTGGTGATTGTGGCAACCACGCTGGTATTTGGTATCGGTGGTATGGCCATTGGTTCTTCAGAATTCCACCTGCAGGGCGTCAGCCTGTGTGGTGTGGTGGCGATTGTGCTGAACCTGCTGTTACCCCATGCAAAAGCGGAAGCTGAAGACCTGCATGAAGAGCAGGAAATCGTGGAAGATATTCTGGAACACAGTAAATAAGCGGTCGTTTTATCCGCAGAAATGGCCGCTCATGCGGCCATTTTTTATGGCCTGCGTTCAGAGCATTCCGCTGCGCTATGGCTGGGTTCGGATGGTCGGGCGGAAGGTGTAAGACGCCGGTAATTCGTCCGGCACTCTGGGGTAAGGGTTGGCGGCCAGGGCCGATTTGATTGCCCAGTCGTCCATAGCCTGATCACCACTGGAGCGGATGACGCGTACGCTGGTGGCGATCTGACGATAACTGAGTGTCAGTTCAAGCCGAACGCTGCCACGGAATGATGCTGGTGCTATCACCCTTTCCCGCAGATGTGCGAGCAGACGCTGCTGATAACTGCGTTCCAGCGGGTCGGCGGATAACGCTTCTTTTTCAGTTACCAATCCTGTTTGCCTGCGTTGTGGTGCTGGTTGTTCGGGCAATGGTTGCATGGGTTGTGATCCGGCTTTGTGTTCCTGTGACGGGTCAGATGTGCGTTTCTGTTGTTGATCCCTTTGCTCCGCCGACTGCCGTGCTGATGGTCGGGCAGGCTGTTGTAATGGCGGGGTATGAGCGCTTCTCTGTTGAGTACTGGTCACTGGATTGGCTGATCCGGCGGCGGATTCTCCGGGGCTGCCGGTGGTGGCTTGGGGCTGTTGCGTTGCCTGAGTCGCGGCATCGTCGCTTAATGTGCGGGCCGTTACGTCGGGCAGGCGCAGTTCGGCATTGATGACCGGGTGGGTCTGCGGGGGTGTCTGCGCGACAGGGAATGGCAGCGACAGGAGCAGGGTATGCAGCAGCAACGAGATCGCCACAGCCAGCAGCAGGCGTTGGTAATGTTTCCGTTGCTGTGCCGGGATTTTTCTGAAAAATCCTTCTGCCACAATGACTTACCTGTTCTGGATGTGATGGCTACGATCATGACGGGTGACCGTAATCATAGCCCTGATTCTCCGGCGGCAGCGGTATGCTTCGCCGGGAGTGCGTTGTATGATACCCGCTCTTCATGCTCCGGTTGCGCCGCAGGTGTTGCCGGATAATACCGATAAATTTCAGAACTCACAGGGAGTAAGAAACATGAGCGTACTGGTAGGTAAGAAAGCACCTGATTTTACCGTTCCGGCTGTACTGGGCAACGGCACCATTGTTGATTCATACAACTTCGCAGAAGCAACCAAAGGCAAATACGCTCTGGTGTTCTTCTATCCGCTGGACTTCACCTTCGTGTGTCCATCTGAGCTGATCGCACTGGATCACCGTATGGCCAAGTTCGAGGAACTGGGTGTGGAAGTGATTTCTGTGTCCATCGACTCTCACTTCACTCACAACGCGTGGCGTAACACGCCGGTGGCCAAAGGTGGTATCGGTGAAGTTAAGTACACCATGGCGGCTGACGTTGACCACGGTATCTGTAAAGCCTACGACGTAGAAACGGCTGGTGGCGTTGCGCTGCGTGGTGCTTTCCTGATCGATAAAGAAGGTCTGGTACGTGCGGCTAACATCAACGACCTGCCACTGGGCCGTAACATCGATGAACTCGTACGTCTGGTTGAAGCTCTGCAGTTCCACGAAGCTCACGGCGAAGTTTGCCCGGCTGGCTGGAACAAAGGCGATAAAGGTATGGACGCATCTCCGGAAGGTGTTGCCAAGTATCTGGCTGAAGAAGCTGGCAAACTCTAAAGTTGCTGCGCCTGATGAACCCGCCTTGTGCGGGTTTTTTTATGGCTTCCATTCATGGCCTTAATCGTTGGCTGATCGCTGGTCTACGCTTAACTCTGGATGGAGAGCGGGGTAGCGTATGCGCTGGCTGTTGGTGATTGGGGTGTTTGTAATGACGTTCTGCAGGGCGGAGGAAGCGCCTGTGGCAGATGAGCGCCCGCTGCTGCGCTGGATTGTTATGCCATATCCACCGTTGCATATTGTTGAGGGGCCGATGGCCGGCAAGGGTATTGCAGATACGTATCTGCAGGAGGTAGCGGCAGCAACGCCTCAATACCGTCATGTGCGTGAAGAGATGACTCCGGCCCGAGCCTGGCAGCTGATCCGCGCCGGTGAAAATATCTGCCATCCGGCGGCGTTGTATACCCCGGAGCGGGCAGCGTACACCCTGTTCAGCGACTCTCCGGCGTTATTTCCCTCGTTGGCATTTATGGTGAGGCTGGAAGATTATGACGCTCTGTTTGCACCGCAGATGTCTGTTGCGGCCAGAGACATGCTGGCGCGCACGGATATGAAGCTGGGGCTTATCGCTGACCGTTCCTATTACGTATTTGTTGATCAGTTGCTCAGAGATGAAGGGGTTTATCAGCGGGCGACCGTGCTTTCCAGTCTGCACGGGCCTGCAAGTCTTTATCGTATGCTGCAGTCCGGACGTATCGATTACATCATCGAATACCCCTGGATCAACCGTTACATGGCTGACACGATTCCGTCTCCGGAAAAGCATGAACTGGTGGCGTTATCGATTAAGGAGTTATCGCAATTTGCCAGAGGATACATGGCCTGCCCGAAAACGCCCTGGGGTAAGGAGGTGGTGGCCGTGGTTAATCGCTGGGTGAATGAGCAGAAAAATACAGAGGCCAACCGCCAGCGTATGGCCGTCTGGCTCGACCGAAATACCTTACCGGGCTACATGAAGGCGTATGAAGAGATGATTGCACCGGTCACACGGCCCTGAATCCGGGGCATTCACCGCTGGCAAATCGATGTTACTCGCGGTGTTTCAGCACCCGTGCCTGATAGCCCGCTTCGGTGAGAATATAGGCGGCAGCTTCTGCCCGGCCTTCGCCGGTTACTACATACACAAAGGCTTTGGATAATTCCGTCAGGCGGTTACGCAGTTGTGCCAGTGGAATAGCGGTGGCCCGGTGAATCGGGCTGGCAGCGACTTCCTGTGGCAGGCGCACATCAAGCAGCACGGTGCCTGTATCCCCTTCTTCAATCAGGGCGTTCAGCTCGTTGTCGCTGACGTATTCGATTACCGGTTCTTTCAGCAGGGTATCGAAGTCTTCTTTGGTTAATACCATCAGTACGCCATTGCTGCTCATGGTGATGCTGGCATTGCGTGGCAGATGGCTGACCAGTGCATCTTCGCCGAACAGATCGCCACTGCCGAGCGCCGCCAGCGTTTCCTGTTTGTTGTTTATCTTACGGCTCACTACGGCCTTACCGTGCTTGATAACGTAGCATTCCCGGCCTTCTTCCCCCTCGGCGATAATATTTTCGCCGAGTGAAACCTCCCGCTCCGTGAACCGTGTCAGCAGTTTCTGAATGTTGCCCGGCGGTATGCGGTTGAACAGCTCCGAGGTCAGCAGGCTTTCAAGCCAGTCGTGTTCGTTTTCTTCTTCCTGTCCATAGGCCTGACGCAGCTCTGACCAGGTTGTGATCAGTTCCAGATGCTGGCGTTTGATTGCAAAGAGTTTGCAGGCCGACTGAGTGATGGCTGCGTGGCGATGAATGGGGTGGCTGGCATCGAGGGCAAGAAAATTTTCGTCATCCTCACCGTTGATTTGGGTAATGCGGAACTGGTCATCGGCCAGATCGACCGTGCCGCTGAGCAGAAAGTGGCATTCTTCGTCTTCTTCACCGCGTTTGAACAGAATCTTTTTATCGGCAAGCGAGTAAGCGCGGAAATGGGGTAGCAACTCGCTGACAGCGTGGGCAGACAGTTCATCGAAAGGAATGAAGCGCTGGATCTGTGCTGTCGACAGCAGAGGCTCCGGCGTTGTTGCGGACGCCGTTGCCGAAGGATTGGAGGATGAGTTGACAGAATCTTCCATACTGTTGTTGCCTGATCCGTAACGCACTGATGAGTCTATTTTTGCACACTATCACACAGCCCGCTTTATTTTACTGCCTGTCTCAGATCCGGTCAGCGGCGGGCAGGAGCCTGGTGGGTAATCTCTCAGGAGGCTGCGGCGTTGTTTCTATCGTCACTGTTCAGCGGGCGTAATGGCTCTTTGGTTTTTCGCGCCTGACTTTGTGAAACTCCGGCGGTTAAAGCAAAGCGCATGGCATCTTCAAATGACCAGTCGAGTATGGTCAGGCGGGCGCGGGGAACAAATAAGGTATAGCCCCCGACCATATAGCTCATGGGCAGATAAACGGCGACCAGATCGTCCTTCTCTCCGGCGTTCTGCACCGCAGACGGAATTTTGCTGGCAGTAATAAAGCCCAGTAATTGCGCATCACCGGGCATGTCGATCAGCACGACCTGTTGATTGTGCTGTTTTTCCTGATCAAACATAGCAGCAAAGTCTTTCACTGCACCGTACAGCGTCTTTACCAGAGGGAAGCGCAGCAGGGCATCTTCGACATACTGATACAACCAGCTGACCGGATTAAACTGAAATAACAGCCCGACCAGCAGCAGTGCCAGCAGCATCAGTAACAGACCCATACCGGGGAATAGGCTGGGAATATGCAGGCTGGCGAGCAGGTTAAGACCCAGACCGTTCAGCCACATTAAGGCGGACCACAGCAACCAGACGGTGACCAATAAAGGCAATACCACCATGGAGCCTTTAACCAGTGGTTGCAGCAGATAGCGTTTCATCATGTTTGCCTCAGGACTTGGGTGGTTGCTGCTGTTGCAACAGCGCTTTCAGTTCGCGGATTTCCGCTGCCAGATCGTCGAGGGTGGCTTTGCCATCGGCGGCATCCTGCTCGGCTTTTTCCTGCGCGTGTTCATCTTCCAGTACGTTTACCACAATTCCGATGACCATATTAAGAAAGGCAAAGGTCGTCAGGAAAATAAAGCTCAGATAATAGATCCATGACAGCGGATAAACCGTCATGGTTTCGTACATGACATCGGTCCAGTCCTCAAAGGTCATGACCCGGAACAGCGTGAGCATGGAGATAGAAATATCGCCCCACAAGACTTCATTGATCGGCTCAAAGAAGGTGGTGCCGATGGCAGCGTAGATGTAATAAATAATAAACATCAGCAGCAGAACATAACCGAGCTGAGGCAGTGCTCGTAACAGCGAATTCAGCAGCAGGCGCAATTCGGGGATGATCGACACCATCCGCAGTACGCGGAATATTCTTACCAGACGGCCAATCAGTGCCATATCGCTTTCATCGACCGGGATCAGGCTGATAACGACAACCAGTGTATCGAACAGATTCCAGCCATTACGGAAAAAGCGCTTTTTATCCGGATCGGCAAAGAAGCGGATCAGGATTTCGATCAGAAAAATAATCGTAATACCGGTATCAAGCCAGTTCAGCACGATCATGAACGGATCGGGAATGCTGTAGGTTTTGGCACCGATCAGAAGAGCGGAAATAATAATGATGGCGACAACAAACAGCTCGAACGCTTTATTGTCACGCACGGCCTGCGAAGCGGCCTGTAATTGCTGAATATTCATGGTTGGATTGGGTCTGGAATGGTTGGTAGCAAGACGACGCGAAGTCTGTCACAGCCACCGCGCTTCGCCAAGATGGCTGACGGAACTATACATTGCGTCAGCCACAGGCAAGGCCTGCCGGTCAGGCGCGGGAGATAAAGCGGCTTTCGGCGGTATTGATCTTCACGGTTTCGCCCTGTTCCAGATATTCAGGTACCTGAATCACCAGGCCGGTGGCAAAGCGCGCAGGTTTGGTACGGGCACTGGCACTGCCGCCTTTAATGCCGGGACTGGTTTCGATAACGGTCATTTCCACCGCCGATGGCAGTTCAATGGCAATCAGCTGACCATCAACCAGCAGGCCCATCGTGCCTTTCATGGATTCGTTGATATAGAGGGCATCAGTATCCAGGGTGGCGGCATCAATCGGATACTGGTCAAAGCTTTCTTCGTCCATAAAGTAGTAGGTGTCTTCCTCACGGTAAGAAAACACAATCTGGCGGCGCAGCAGCTCAATGGCCTGCAGCTGATCATCACCCTTAAAGCTTTCTTCCAGCTTCTGGCGCCCCGGAACGGTCTGAAAACGGATCTTATACAGAGTGGCTCCGCCACGGGAGTGTGGGTTCTGCACTTCGATATTCTTGATCAGACACGTCTGATTCTTGAATTCGACGACGCCGCCTTTTTTCAGTTCGTTTGCTTTTGGCATGCAGGAGTCCTCATGACGGTGCTTGCGTGATGATGTAAAGGGCGCTGATGTTACCGCCTTGGCCGCTCCTGCTGAAGGCTTTTTTTGATGGTGGGTGATAGAAATCTAAGCCGTAAGAACTGGTTTCCGACAGCGGATTTGGCCATCATAAGTGCGCTGGAAAGAGGGCTGTATGGAATGATTAGTTAGTGATCACTTCTTATAGCAAAATTATATAAAACGCATTGTGAGTGGGTACTAACTTCAGAAGTTACTTTAACTTCACGATGCAGGCTCAGAGTGCTGTTTAATATTTGCCCTCCACTTTTTCCCACCTTGCCGTGAAGCCTTTCTAAGTCCTTGTGGCACAAAGCAAAAATGCAGATATCCACACCCCGATGCGGCTTGCAAAAGGCTATTTGCCTTCCTATAGTGTCGCAAAGTGGAAAATAGTGGGTAATAGTGGAGTTTTGCAGGTGTTGGTAACTACTTACACCGACAGAGCATTCACTCCCAAACCAACAGGAAGGGCACATGTTCCGGGGGCTGCACACGATCAATCTGGATGCTAAAGGGCGTCTGGCGATCCCGACCAAATATCGGGAAACGCTGGTCGAGCTCTGTGGCGCCCGTTTGGTGGCCACCATTGATACCGAAGAACGCTGCCTCCTGATTTACCCCGTAAACGAATGGGAACTGATCCAGGCCAAAATTGAGGCCTTGCCCAGCTTTAATCCGGTTGCCCGCCGCATTCAGCGTCTCTTGATTGGTCATGCCACCGATCTGGAACTGGACAGTGCTGGTCGCGTCCTGTTGCCACAGCCGCTGCGCGAGTATGCGTCGCTGGAAAAAGAAAGCGTGCTGATGGGGCAGGGCAAAAAACTGGAGCTGTGGAGTAAATCGTTGTGGGAAAGCCGCCGCGATGAATATCTGGATATGGTCAGTCAGCCCGAACAATTACCCGAAGAACTACAGAGTCTGTCGCTATGAACCTGAGTGAGTTTGCTCACACCACCGTACTGCTGCAGGAGACGGTCGACGGCTGCCTGAATGATCCGGCGGGTATTTATGTTGACGGAACCTTTGGGCGTGGCGGCCATAGCCGCCTGCTGCTGAGCAGGCTGGCCCCCGAAGGCCGTCTGATTGGCTTTGATAAGGATCCGCTGGCAATTAACACCGGCAAAGAGCTGGAGCAGGAAGACAGCCGTTTTCAGATTGTGCAGGCCAGTTTTGCTGACATGAAAGCAGAGCTGGGTGCTCTGGGTATCAACAAAATTAACGGCATTTTGCTGGATCTGGGGGTGTCTTCACCGCAGCTGGACGATGCGGAGCGCGGCTTCAGTTTTATGAAGGACGGCCCGCTGGACATGCGTATGAATCCGGATGCCGGTCTGAGTGCTGCCGAATGGTGTGCGCAGACGTCTGAAGAAGAAATCGCCCGCGTACTGAAAGAATACGGTGAAGAGCGTTTCGCCAAGCGTATGGCGCGCGCCATTGTTAATGCCCGCACGCAAACGCCGATTACCCGTACCCGCGAGCTGGCTGAGTTAATTAAAGAAGCCAATCCGGCCTGGGAAAAACATAAGCATCCGGCGACCCGTGCTTTTCAGGCAATCCGAATTGCGGTGAATAACGAACTCGGTGATCTGGAAACCGTTCTGGCTGACAGTGTGGATTTACTGCTGGCGCATGGTCGTCTGGCCGTTATCAGCTTCCACTCGCTGGAAGACCGTATGGTGAAGCGTTTTATCCGCGCGCAGGAGAAAGGTCGTGATTTACCGCCGGGAATTCCGGTGCCGGACGACATGTTGGGCCGCACCATGAAAAAAGTGGGCAAAGCGATTATGCCCGGAAACGATGAAGTCCGGATTAATGCGCGTGCCCGCAGTGCGGTATTGCGCATAGCAGAGCGGCTGGCGTGAACGTTGGTGCTGCGATTTTGTGGTTAGCGGTGCTGATCTCGGCCTCGGCGCAGATCGGTGTTGTTCACTGGCACCGGACATTGTTGCAGGTGTGGCAGCAGGACGATGCGCTGCGTTTGCAGTTGTTGCAGGAACATACACGTTTATTGCTGGAAAAAAGCACATTAACCGCGCATGGCCGGATCGATCAGCAAGCGCGTAAACAATTAAATATGACGGAACCAGACAACGTGCAGGTGCTTTCTCAATGAATGCGCAACCCAACCAGCAGACATCATCCGGTGGCATTACTCTCTGGCGTTTTACGCTGGTGGCGGTCGTGTTCGGCTGTTTGTTGGGGGCGGTTCTTGTACGTTTGGTCATGCTGCACACCGTCGAGCAGCCTTTCCTGTTTGAGCAGGGAGAAAAACGTACGGTGCGTGAGGAAGTGCAGCCGGCGATGCGGGGCATGATCACCGACCGCTATGGCAAGCCGCTGGCGGTGAGCACGCCGGTGGTTACCCTGTGGCTTAATCCGCAGCAGGTGAATGTGCAACAGCTGCCTGCTGTGGCAGGGGACCTGGGTCTCAGTCCGAAGGAATTAATCCGTAAAGTAGAACGGGCGGCCACTCAGGGTCGCTCTTTTGTATACCTCAAGCGTCAGGTTCAGCCTGAGTTGGCGCAGCAGGTATTAAAGCGCCGCGTTGCCGGTATATATGGCGATGATGATTTCCGCCGCTTTTATCCGGCCGCTGAGGTTGCAGCCCACACGGTGGGTATTGTTGACGTTGACGGTCATGGTCAGGAAGGTCTGGAACTCGCTTTTGATGAGTTTCTGCAGGGCAGTCATGGTTCGCGTCAGGTGGTTAAAGATCTGTATGGCAACGTCATCAAACAATTAAAAGTAAATGCTGTTGCACAGCCGGGCGGTGATCTGGCGCTGACGCTGGATCTGCGTCTGCAGTATCTGGCTTACCGTGAATTAAAAGCCGCTGTGTCACAGCATAATGCAAAATCCGGCAGTGCAGTGTTGGTGGATGCCCGTAATGGCGATGTTCTCGCGCTGGTGAATCAGCCCTCATATAACCCGAATAATCGGGCCAGCCTTCGTGCTGAGAATATGCGGAACCGCGCCGTGGCGGATCTGATTGAACCTGGTTCAACGATCAAGCCATTTACGGTCGCGGCTGCGTTAAATTCTGGTCGCTATTTTCCGCACAGTGAAATTAATACGGCACCGGGGTTTGTCCGGGTAAAAAATAAAACCATCCGTGATCACCGTAATTATGGCGTACTTGATATTACTGGCGTGATTACCAAATCCAGTAATGTTGGCGTTACTTTTCTGGCCCATCAGCTGGGTGCTGAACGTCTTTGGGATTTTTTCAGCAAAGCCGGAATCGGTCAGGCGACGGTGCTGGGATTTCCCGGTGAGGCCGTGGGAAGCATGCCATATCCGGAACAGATGGATGCCCTGCGTCTGGCGACCGTTTCTTACGGCTACGGTTTATCCGTTTCGCCTTTGCAGCTGGCGCACGCCTATACCAGTTTTACTCAGGGTGGATGTATTAAACCGGTACGCTTATTAATGAACGATAAGCCACAGACTGAGTGTCAGCAGGTGATGCCTGAAAACATTGCGCGGCAGGTTCTGGATATGCTGGAAACCGTTACCTCCAAGCAGGGAACCGGCAGTCGTGCCAGAGTTGCCGGTTACCGGGTAGGTGGTAAAACCGGAACGGCGCATAAAGTGGGTCAGCAGGGTTACGAAGACTCAGAATACACAGCGGTATTTTCTGGTATTGCGCCTATTTCATCACCGGATCTGGTGTTGGTTGTTGTGATTGATGAGCCGCAGGGTAAAGAATATTACGGTGGTGAAGTTGCTGCGCCAGTGTTCTCCCGCATTATGCAGCAAGCTCTGCGTTTGCGTCAGGTCGCGCCGGATGATGGCAGTGTACCCCACTTGCAGATGGCGGGAGGTCCGGCATGAAATTAAGCCAGATGGTCATGCCAGAGCTGTTTATCCCACCGGAGTGGGATCGTGAATTTTCTCAGGTTGTCGCCGACAGTCGCGACGTGCAGCCCGGTGATGTTTTTATTGCCCGGCGCGGTTTAAAAAGTCACGGCGAAGCACACATTGCCACCGCAATTGCACAGGGCGCGGTGGCGGTGCTGGCTGAAGGTGAACTCGGGTTCCGTTGTGAGCAAAGCCCGCATTTTCCAGCAGTGCCGGTATTTTTCAGCAGTGATATCGCGGCCTGCTTAACGATTTGGTTGCATCGTCGTTACGCCTCTGTTGCCGATATGACACTGACGGCTGTTACCGGCACCAACGGCAAAAGTTCGGTAACGCAATATATGGCACAACTGGCCGGATTTTGTGCGGTTCCCTGTGGCGTATTAGGTACTCTGGGAAATGGCGTATGGCCGGATTTACATCCGGGTCGCAACACGACGGCTGATCTGTCGGTTATTTTACGTGATCTGCAGCGTATGCAGGACGCCGGCGTTAAGACCGCCGCGTTGGAAGTGTCCTCCCATGGACTGACTCAGCAACGAGTTGCCGGATTACATTTCGGTGTCGCGGTACTGACCAATCTCACCCAGGATCATCTCGATTATCACGGCAGCATGGCGGACTATTTTGCCGCCAAGCGCCAGTTATTTGTTGCCCATGCGGTCCGCGCCGCATTGATCAATATTGATGATGACTATGGCCGTAAGCTGACCACCGACCGCAATATTGCGGCAAAAATCATTACCTATGGAGCCAGTCAGCAGGCCGATGTCCGCTATTCAGCAGTGAGTATGCAGGCGCGTGGTATGCAGGCATGGCTGGATACTCCCTGGGGCAGCGGCTTGCTGGTTCTGCCATTAATCGGCGAATTTAATCTGGCGAACGCAACGGCAGCCATTGCTGCTCTGGCCTTACAGGGTTTTGATTTTAACCAGTTATTACAGGCTGCGCAGAAGCTTGAGCCAGTGGCTGGCCGTATGGAGCTTTATGTTAAAGCCAATGCTCCATTAGCTGTGGTTGATTTCGCGCATACACCGGATGCGCTGTTGAATGTACTGCAGGCACTCAAGCCCTGGAATAAAAAAATTACCACGGTATTTGGTTGTGGTGGTGATCGTGACCGCAGTAAGCGGCCTCTCATGGCTCAAGTGGCAGCAGCTCAGGCCGATATCGTCTGGCTTACCGATGATAATCCGCGCAGTGAAGATCCACAGCAAATATTTGCCGATGTTCTTAATACCGAAAATACCGGCGATTTTTATTGCGAACACGACCGCAGCATTGCTATTGCGCAGGCGCTGGATATGACGGCTGCTGATGGCATTGTTGTCATTGCCGGAAAGGGACACGAACAATATCAGGATATTCAGGGCGTGAAATTACCCTACAGCGATGCTGCCGTTCTGTTGCAGCTGGGTTACCGGAAGGCCGGTCAATTACGGAGCGGAGATGATCATGCTGAGTAATTTGTCTCTGTCTGAACTGCTTCGGATCGTTTGCGGGCAGCGACAGGCTGGCGCTGTTTCACCGGAAGAGGGTGCCGCAGAGGATGTCGTTATTCGTGGAGTCAGTACTGACAGCCGTAAAATCACGGTGGGTGATTTATATGTTCCATTAAGCGGCGAACGCTTTAATGGCCACCACTTTATCGCTCAGGCTGCTGAACAGGGTGCGGTTGCCGCATTGATTGATCAGGATGTTGACGCTGTACAGATGCCCGATTTGCCGTTGATACGGGTGTCTGATTGTCTGATTGCTCTGGGACAAATTGCTGGCTGGAACCGCAGCTTATTTCATGGGCCTGTCGTTGCAGTGACCGGCAGTGCCGGGAAAACCAGCGTGAAGCAGTTAATGGCGAGTGTACTGGCGCAGCGGTATCGCACCTGGATGACACAGGGCAATCTCAATAATCATATTGGTGCTCCGCTGACGCTGTTAGCGCTGACCGCAGAACACGAAGCGGCTGTGATCGAGCTGGGCGCCAGTGGTGCCGGAGAAATTGCGTATACCGCTCAATGGGTAAAACCCCGGGTTGGCATTATTACCAATGCGGCAGAGGCTCATCTTGAAGGGTTTGGCAGCCTGAATGGCGTTGTGCAAACCAAGGGTGAATTACTCGACTTTATAGAGCCCGGTGGATACGCCGTATTAAATGCCGATGATGATTTTTACCAAATATGGGCAGAGCGTTCGGCAACTGTTAAGCAAGTCAGTTTTGGATTTTCGGCCACTGCGGATGTGCGCGCCAGTTCCTTGCAGTGTGATCTTGAAGGAAGTCACTTTATTCTGCATCTGAATGACGAAGCGTTTACCGTCCGATTGCCTTTACTGGGCGAACACAACGTGCGGAATGCGCTGGCGGTCACAGCGGCTGCTTATGCTTTGGGGTTGAGTGCGGCGGAAATTATTCAGGGATTACAACAGGCGACAGCGGTAGCTGGTCGTTTGCATTGGCTGGATGGACACTCTGGTCAGCGTATTCTGAACGATGCGTATAACGCCAATCCGGCATCGGTAAAAGCAGCCATTAATGTGTTAAAAAATGCATCCCGCAGCTGGCTGGTTTTAGGTGATATGGCGGAACTGGGCGACAATGAACTCGACGCTCATGCGGCTATTGGCCGTTATGCCCGTGAACAGGGAATTCAGAATTTATTGGCTACGGGTGAGCGCAGCCGTAAAACAACGGAAGCTTTTGGTGCCGGAGCGCACTGGTTCGCAACCAAAGAAGAATTGGTGCGGTATTTACAACAACAGACCACAAATCAGGACGTTATTCTGGTGAAAGGGTCGCGCAGTGCCGGTATGGATCAGGTGGTCCGGGCGCTGCAAAAGAATACAGAGGAAAACTGATCATGTTGCTATGGCTGGGAGACTGGTTAGCGCAGTATTACTCCGGGTTCGGAGTGGTTAATTATTTAACACTGCGTGCGATTCTGGCGGTGATTACTGCTTTGATGGTGTCATTGCTCCTCGGGCCTGTGGTTATCCGCAAATTGCGTGAATACCAGATTGGTCAGGCAATCCGTGAGCTGGGACCTAAATCGCATTTAAGCAAAGCCGGTACTCCGACCATGGGTGGTGTATTGATTTTACTGTCTATTGCGGTAAGCACGTTGCTCTGGGGAAATCTGGAAAATCGCTTTGTCTGGGTTGTGTTGCTGGTGACTCTGGTCTTCGGTGCAATCGGCTGGGTGGATGATTACCGTAAAGTCGTGGAGAAAAATTCTCGCGGTTTGCCCGGACGCTGGAAGTATTTCTGGCAGTCTGTGTTTGCCTTAATCGCTGCCGCTTATCTTTTTTACAGTGCGCAGAGCCCACAGGAAACGCAGCTGGTTGTACCGTTTCTTAAAGATGTTATGCCGCAGTTAGGTCTGCTGTTTATTCTGCTGACGTACTTCGTCATCGTAGGTTCCAGTAATGCGGTCAATCTGACGGACGGGCTTGATGGTCTGGCTATTATGCCGACGGTCATGGTCGGTGGTGCTTTAGGTATTTGTGCGTACCTCGCGGGTAACGTCAATTTTGCCAATTACCTGCACATTCCTTATATCGCCGGTGCCGGTGAATTGGTGGTTTTTTGTGCCGCCATTGTTGGCGCCGGTATTGGCTTTCTGTGGTTCAACACCTATCCGGCTCAGGTTTTTATGGGGGATGTCGGGTCGCTGGCTCTGGGCGCCGCGTTGGGTGTGGTGGCGGTGATTGTTCGTCAGGAAATCGTGCTCTTTATTATGGGCGGTATTTTTGTCGCAGAAACCGTTTCAGTGATCCTTCAGGTTGCTTCTTTCAAAATGACCGGCAAGCGTATTTTCCGCATGGCACCGCTGCATCATCACTATGAATTAAAAGGCTGGCCGGAGCCGCGTGTTATTGTTCGCTTCTGGATTATCACCATTATTCTGGTGCTGATCGGTCTTGCCACCCTGAAAATTCGCTGAGGAAACTGAGTTTATGTCGCAGTTGATTTCCACAGATTACAAACGACTGATCGTCGGTCTTGGTATGACCGGGCTCTCTGCTGCCCGTTATTGCCAGCGCCGCGGCTGGTCATTTGATTTGTGTGACAGCCGCGATGTACCTCCGGGGCTGGATACTGTCCGCACGGAGTTTCCGCAAGCGAATATATTTACCGGTGAGCTGCAGGCAGACATTCTCAGTCGCTACGATGAATTAATCGTCAGCCCTGGAATGGCAGTCTCTCATCCGGCCATTGCAGCTGCGCGTCAGGCCGGTGCCCGCATTGCCGGTGATATTCAGTTATTTGCCGATGTTTGTGATAAACCGCTGATTGCTATTACCGGCTCTAACGGGAAAAGCACAGTAACCACTTTGACCGGTGAGTTGCTGGCGGCAGCGGGTAAACGCGTTGCTGTTGGCGGAAATATTGGTGTGCCTGCTCTGGATCTTCTGATCGGTGGTGCTGAAACCGATATTTACGTATTGGAACTGTCCAGCTTTCAATTGGAAACCACAGAAAATCTCGCGGCTTCTGCCGCCGTTGTGCTCAATATGAGCGAAGACCATATGGATCGCTATCAGGGCATGGCCGATTATCATCAGGCTAAACACCGTATCTTTCAGCAGTGTCGTGCCATTGTGGTGAACCGGGATGATGCCCTCAGTCAGCCGCTGGTATCCGATAAAATGCCGCGCCTGAGTTTTGGTTTAAATAAGGCCGATATTGGTCAGTTTGGTCTTGAGCGCATTGCTGGTGAAAGCTGGATCACGTTTGGTGCTGAAAAAATCATCGCTGCCAGCGAATTAAAAATTAAAGGTCAGCATAATCTGGCGAATGTGATGGCTGCGCTGGCCCTGATTAAGTCAGTGGGTGTTGATATCGCAGCAGTATTACCGGCTTTGCGTCATTTTTCCGGTCTGGAATATCGCTGTCAGTGGTTGGGTAATCTCGGCGGAGTTGATTTTTACAACGACTCAAAAGGCACCAATGTTGGTTCTACCCTGGCCGCCATTTATGGGCTCGGGCCTGAAATCTGCGGGAAAATCTGGCTGTTGGCGGGCGGTGAAGGGAAAGGACAGGATTTCAGTCCATTGGCTTCTGCCTGCAAACAATACGCAGCTGAAGTTCTGACTTATGGTGCGGATGCAGCACTGATTCAGTCCGCTGTATCTGCCGCCTGTACAACCTCACAGCAGTCAACGCTGGCGGAAGCATTTGGCCGGGCCTGTTCGCAGGCGCAATCCGGCGATGTCATTCTGCTGTCTCCAGCCTGTGCCAGTTTTGATCAGTTTAAAAATTATGCTGCCCGCGGCGAATATTTCAGTGCTCTGGTCGCAGCGACAATCAACAAGGAGGCGATGCTGTGAATATTGATCGCTTCCTGTGGCAAAGCCGGCAGAATATTTTCCTTCCGTGGCTGGGGCTGATGTGTCTTGGTTGGTTGATGGTTGCTTCAGCCTCGACCGGAATTGCCGAATTTTACACCGGTAATGCCGCTTATTTTGCTGTTCGCCATGCGGTTTATCTGCTTCTGGGCGTTGTGGTTGTGTATGCCGTCAGCCAGATTCCACTGATGTGGTGGAGTAAGGTGGATGTGGCTTTTCTGTTGCTGGCTGTTGCCGGCTTGGTTTTGGTATTCGTGCCGGGGATTGGCCATGAGGTTAACGGCAGTCAGCGTTGGCTGAATTTGGGCATTATTAAAATTCAGGCTTCCGAACTGGCAAAACTGGCCGCGGTTTTTTATGTGTCCGGTTACCTGATACGCCGTCAGGATGAAGTTAAACAACAATGGTCCGGTTTTCTCAAGCCGTTGGCAATTCTGGCGGGGATGGTTTTCTTGCTGTTGTTGGAGCCGGATTTTGGTGCGGTGGTGGTACTGATGGGGGCTGTACTGATCCAGCTGTTTCTCGGTGGGGTAAAAGCCGGGCAGTTTTTCCTGCTGCTGATTGCCACGCTGATGATCAGTGTGCTTGTTCTGACATCCGAGAGTTATCGGGTTGAGCGTTTGATGGCCTATCTGGATCCCTGGGCACCGGAGCATGTATACGGCACCGGCTATCAGTTAACTCAGTCCCTCATTGCTTTCGGTCGTGGCGATTGGTTCGGTGTTGGTCTGGGCGAAAGTGTGCAGAAATTGTTTTATTTGCCGGAAGCACATACCGATTTCGTCTTTGCTATCTGGGCGGAAGAAACCGGCCTGATCGGGGGTATCGCTGCACTGGCATTACTGGCGGTTGTTATTGCACAAATCTGGCGGGTTTCATGGAATGCACAACTTAAAGGGCAGTTATACGGTGCTTACGTGGCGATTGGTATCGCCTCGCTGTTAGGTCTGCAGGCTGTGATTAACTTAGGCGTTAATATTGGTTTGTTGCCGACCAAAGGTCTGACTCTGCCATTTTTCAGCTATGGCGGCAGCAGTTTATTGGTGTGCTGCGTCATGATCGGTATTGTTATGCGTATCGCCCATGAAAGCGTACCGACACCGGACACAGATGAAGATGCTGCAGATCATAATGGAGGTGCTGTATGAATCAGGCATCTTCACGCAATGTGTTATTAATGGCGGGCGGCACTGGCGGCCATGTATTTCCGGCATTGGCGGTTGCTGAACAATTACATCAGGAAGGTTTCACCATTCATTGGCTGGGAACAGCATCCGGTATCGAAAAAGACCTGGTGCCGGCTAAAGGTTATCCACTGCACTGTATCAATATCAGTGGCCTGCGTGGTAAAGGCAAGCTGGGATTACTGACGGCACCCTTGCGCATTATTAAGGCCATCTGGCAGGCGCGGAATATTATGAAGCAGGTAAAACCTGTCGCTGCATTAGGGTTTGGGGGTTATGCCACAGGTCCCGGTGGTGTGGCGGCACGGTTAAGTGGTGTGCCGCTGCTGATCCATGAACAAAATGCCCGTGCAGGTATGACAAATCGTTTATTAAGCCGCATCAGTCAGCATGCCATGCAGGCGTTTCCGGGCGCATTATCCGGTGCACAGGTAACCGGAAATCCGGTGCGTGAAAGTGTACTGAATTTGCCGCAGCCTGCAGAGCGGATGAAAACCGATGAGCCGTTAAGCGTTCTGATTATCGGCGGTAGTCTGGGCGCGGCTGCGCTGAACCGTACAGTGCTGGCAGCCATGCAATTACTGCCTCAGAGTCTGCGTCCGCAATTACGCCATCAGGTCGGTAAACGTAATCTGACAGACATGCAGGCTGCCTATGAACAGGCCGGTGTGCAGGCCGAAGTTGTCGCATTTATTGACGATATGGCTGCCGCTTACGGTCAGGCGGATTTACTCATTTGCCGTGCAGGTGCGCTGACGGTATCGGAAGTTGCTGCAGCAGGTTGCGCTGCCATTTTTGTTCCTTTTCCATTTGCCGTCGATGATCACCAGACAGCTAATGCAGAATATCTGGCTAATGCTGGTGCCGGGGTAATCTGTCAGCAGCATGAATTAACGGCTGAATGGCTGGCTTCGCAGTGGCAGCATTATTCACAACATAAAACATTATTACTGGAGATGGCCAGCAAGGCGCGCTGCCAGGCCATCACCAATGCAACCGCTCTGGTTGTTGAACAGATAAAGAGGTTTGCCCGTGACTGATAAAACCAACGCTCCGCTGAATCAGCTTATACCGGAAATGCGCCGCATCCGTTGTATGCATTTTGTCGGCATCGGTGGGGCCGGGATGTGTGGTATTGCTGAAGTATTGCTGAATCAGGGGTATCAGATTTCCGGATCGGATTTACGCCAGTCAGCTGTGACTGAACGGCTGCAGGCGTTGGGTGCCACTATTTTTATTGGCCATCAGGAAAGCAATATTGAGCATGCTGATGTGCTGGTGGTATCAACGGCAATTGATCAGGAAAATCCGGAAATCCGCGCTGCACTGGAAGCCCGGATTCCGGTGGTTCGTCGTGCAGAAATGCTGGCAGAATTAATGCGTTTCCGGCACGGTATTGCTGTTGCCGGAACCCATGGTAAAACCACAACCACGAGTATGGTGACATCGGTACTTGCTGAGGCAGGTCTAGATCCGACCTTTGTCATCGGTGGCAAATTAAACAGCGCGGGCACTAATGCCCGTTTGGGTGCGAGCCGCTATTTAGTAGCCGAGGCTGATGAGAGTGATGCTTCCTTCCTGCATCTGCAGCCAATGGTCTCAATTGTGACCAATGTTGATGCCGACCATATGGCAACCTATGGCGGAGATTTTGAACAGCTAAAAAATACCTTTGTCGAATTTCTGCACAATTTGCCCTTTTACGGCCTGGCAGTGGTGTGTATTGATGATGATGTTGTACGCGAATTATTACCGCGCATCAGTCGTCAGACGGTGACGTATGGTTTTGCTGAAGATGCCGATTACCGTGCAA
This sequence comes from Saccharospirillaceae bacterium, assembly GCA_021208685.1. Taxonomy (GTDB): domain Bacteria; phylum Pseudomonadota; class Gammaproteobacteria; order Pseudomonadales; family Oceanobacteraceae; genus Venatoribacter. The sequence goes on along the minus strand of JAJOJJ010000010.1, from coordinate 57,723 downwards.
CCGATTTGCATCAGAATGGGTTATTTACCCATTTCACGGTGCAGCGTCCGGGCGGTCGTGCACCGCTGAATATCAGCCTGCGTATGCCGGGTAAACACAATGTGTTAAATGCTATGGCCGCTATTGCTGTGGCAGACGATGAAGGCGTAGCGGATGCTGCCATTGTGAGTGCATTGGAAAAATTTGCCGGTGTCGGTCGCCGCTTTACCGTCTGTGGCGAATTTCCGCTAGGCAATCGTGATGTCATGCTGGTTGATGATTATGGCCATCATCCGCGTGAGCTGGAAGTCACGCTGGAAGCGATCCGTAACGGATTTCCTGATCGACGTCTGGTTATGGTGTTTCAGCCACACCGTTACAGCCGGACCCGTGATTTGTATGAAGATTTTACCCGTGTTTTATCCGGCGCCGATGTTCTGCTGCTGATGGATGTTTACCCGGCGGGAGAAAAGCCGATTGCCGGCGCCGATGGACGCTCTTTGTGCGGCAGTATCCGCCAGCGCGGTATGGTTGATCCTATTTTTATCGGGCGTGATGAATCACTGGAAGCACCGCTTAAAAGTGTCCTGAAACCCGGTGACTTGTTATTGACTCAGGGGGCTGGTGACATTGGTAATCTGGCCGTGACATTAACCCAGCAGTTACCGGTATGGTTAGCAGAGGTAAATGTATGAATGTTGCTGCGTTAGGAAAAATTGCGGTGTTGATGGGGGGGACATCTGCCGAGCGTGCCGTATCGCTGAAAAGCGGACAGGCTGTTTATTCCGCCTTGCAACAAAGCGGTGCCGATGTCGTCGCTATTGATATTCAGGCTCATGCCATTGAGCAGTTAACCGGCGCAGATTTCGATATTGCGTTTATTGCTTTGCATGGACGCGGTGGCGAAGACGGTACTATTCAGGGAGTACTCGAATGGCTGGATAAGCCTTATACCGGCAGCGGTGTCATGGCATCCGCTTTGGCGATGGATAAATGGCGAACCAAATTAATCTGGCAGGCAGCCGGCTTGCCAACGCCAAAAGCATTTCTGCTGACCGCAGACAGTAACTGGTCTGAGTTGATTGAAGCGTTGAATGCGGATGCCATTGTCAAACCCGCACGCGAAGGTTCCAGCATCGGTATGCGCAAGGTTCGAAATGCCGATGAATTGCGAGACAGTTTTAATTTTGCCCGCGAATACGATGGACTGGTTCTGGCTGAGTCCTGGGTACAGGGGGCTGAATTCACGGTTGCGATTGTTGATGGCAAAGCATTACCGGCCATTCAGCTGAAAACCAGTCATGCTTTTTACGACTACGACGCAAAATATCAGGCAGACGACACTCAGTATTTATTGCCTTGCGGATTGTCGGCAGAAAAAGAACAGGAATTACAGCAACTGGCACTGAATGCATTTGAAGTGATTGGTGGCCAGGGATGGGGGCGCATCGACGTAATGCAGGATCAGAGCGGACAGTTCTGGTTGCTGGAAGCGAATACGAGTCCGGGCATGACCGATCACAGTCTGGTTCCTATGGCGGCAGCGGCAGTCGGTATGACCTTCCGGCAATTGGTTATTAACTTACTGACGGAAGCCAGAGGCAGAATCCGTGGCTAAAAAAGCAGCTCCACGCGGCGCGACACCCGTGATCGTAAAACAGCCAAGACAATGGCGTGTGACGATGCCGGTCATTGCCTGGCAGTGGTTGCTTGTGCCGTGTTTATTGGCAGGATTGCTGGCTGGCATGCGCTGGGGTTATCAGAGTTGGCCAATGAGCAACGTGGAAGTAAAAGGGCGTTTGTCTGTCTGGAATCCTGAAGATATCGCAGAGCGCATTGTTTGGGTAAAAGACGAAAGCTTTTTCTCACTGGATCTGCAGAAAGTTTATGAACAATTGTCCGGACTGCCACTGATTATGCAGGTGACGGTGCGCAAACGCTGGCCTGGTACGCTTGAGCTGACGGTTTATGAAGATGTCCCAATGGCCATCTGGAATAACGACCAGTTACTGAGTGCTAATGGCCGTCTGAGCGAAATTCCGGCGCATCTGGACGCCGGAAATCTGGCACGAATTGATGGTGATCATCGATATGCAGAAGAGGCGGTGCGACATTTCCGCCGTATTCAGCAATCGCTGATGCATCTTAATGTCGGAATTAATCGGTTAACCGTTTCAGCTGTTGGCGCGGTTGATGTGGAATTAAGCAATGGCTGGCAGGTTCGTTTCGGCAGACAGTACTTTGAAGAGCGCGTGCAGCGCCTTGAATTATTAATTGCACAACTGCCTGAGAACGCGGTTGTGAGTGTGGATTTACGTTATGGAAAAGGTGCCGCAATTGGCTGGCGCCCAGTGCAGGAGATGGGATGATGAGTCAGGTACAACAAAAAAATATGCTGGTTGGCCTGGATATTGGCACCTCAAAAATTGTGGCGATAGTCGGTGAGTTAGGGGCGGACGGTAATATAGAAATTGTCGGTCTGGGCTCGCACCCGAGTCGTGGTCTTAAAAAAGGCGTTGTGGTCAATATTGAATCCACCGTACAGTCAATCCGGCGTGCGGTAGAAGAAGCAGAATTAATGGCGGGATGCACCATTCATTCGGTGTATGCCGGGATCGCCGGCAGTCATATCCATTCCATGAACTCACATGGCATTGTTGCTGTACGCGACCGTGAAGTTACGCCAATGGATGTTGACCGGGTTATTGATGCTGCTCAGGCGGTTGCTATTCCGCAGGATCAGCGCATTCTGCATGTTCTGCCACAGGAATATGTCGTCGATAATCAGGAAGGTATTAAAGAACCTGTCGGTATGTCAGGTGTGCGTCTTGAAGCAAAAGTTCATCTGGTTACCGGTGCTGTTAATGCAGTGCAGAATATAGAGCGTTGTGTGCAGCGCTGTGGTCTGCAAACCGATGCCATTATCCTTGAACAATTGGCTTCCAGTTATGCGGTTTTAACCGATGACGAGCGTGAACTGGGTGTGTGTCTGGTTGATATTGGTGGCGGCACAACGGATATCGCTATTTTTACTGAAGGTGCAATCCGTCATACGGCTGTTATTCCGATTGCCGGAGATCAGGTAACCAACGATATTGCCATGGCATTGCGCACCCCGACACAGCATGCCGAGAAAATTAAAATTAAATATGCGTGCGCTCTGACTCAGCTGGCCAAAGCGGATGAAACGATCAAAGTTCCGAGTGTGGGGGAGCGTCCACCGCGCGATTTGTCCCGACAGGCACTGGCGGAAGTGGTTGAGCCGCGTTATGACGAATTATTCACATTAATTCAGGCCGAACTGCGTCGCAGCGGGTTTGAAGATATGGTCGCGGCAGGCATCGTTCTGACCGGCGGTACGGCAAAGATGGAAGGGGTTGTTGATCTGGCCGAAGAAATCTTCCATATGCCTGTGCGGCTGGCTAAGCCTTACGGTGTTTCAGGATTGACTGATGTGATTAATAACCCGATTTATTCGACGTCTGTGGGGTTGTTATTGTATGCGGCAAAGCAACACAGGAATAAAACAAATAACACCCGCAATGAAGAACGTACGGATGGCATTTATTCCAGAATAAAAGATTGGATTAAAGTCAACTTTTAAGATTAAATATTATCAGCGCGCTAAGGAGATAACGCTATGTCTCAGCAAAGAGAAGGGGATATGTTCGAACTGGCAGATGATTTACAACAGTCGGCGGTGATTAAAGTCGTCGGTGTTGGTGGTGGTGGTGGCAATGCGGTACAGCACATGGTTGCTGGCAACATTGAAGGTGTTGACTTTATTTGTGCAAACACCGATTCACAGGCACTGCGGAATGTGAGTTCCCGTTCCATTATTCAACTGGGTAACGGTCTGACCAAGGGATTGGGTGCAGGCGCGAATCCGGAGGTCGGCCGTCAGGCTGCTCTGGAAGATCGTGAGCGTATCGCTGAAGCACTCAAAGGTGCTGATATGGTCTTTATCACTGCTGGTATGGGTGGTGGTACAGGAACCGGTGGTGCGCCTGTTGTTGCTGAGATAGCCAAAGAATTAGGTATTCTTACGGTTGCAGTGGTTACCAAGCCTTTCCCGTTTGAAGGCAAAAAGCGCATGCTGATTGCTGAACAGGGTCTGAAGCAGCTGGCTGAGCATGTTGACTCATTGATCACTATTCCAAACGAAAAACTGCTCTCGGTACTGGGAAAAAGCACTTCCTTGCTGGATGCATTTAAAGAAGCGAATAACGTGCTGCAGGGCGCGGTGCAGGGGATTGCTGATCTGATCACCCGTCCGGGCATGATCAACGTTGACTTTGCAGACGTACGCACAGTGATGTCTGAAATGGGTCAGGCGATGATGGGTACTGGTGTTGCCAGTGGTGAAAACCGCGCACGTGAAGCGGCAGAACGCGCCATTGGCAGTCCGTTGCTGGAAGATGTCGACTTGCAGGGCGCACGCGGTATCCTGGTTAACGTAACCGCTGGTTTTGATTTGTCGCTGGGTGAGTTCAGTGAGGTGGGCAGTGTTATTGAGGAGTTTGCCTCGGAACATGCAACCGTGGTTGTGGGTACCGTGATTGATCCTGATCTGTCCGATGAGCTGCGCGTTACGGTTGTTGCTACTGGTCTGGGTCGTCGTGATGCGGTTGAGGAACAAAAACCAACCAAAGTGGTCGATAACACGGTTAATGCACGCAAGGCGGATGGTACAACTGATTACAGTCAGCTGGATCAGCCAACCGTTAAGCGTCAGGCAGGAAATACAGCAAAGCAGTTAGATGTCGCAGCTCGTCCGGATATGGATTATCTGGATATCCCGGCATTCTTGCGTCGTCAGGCTGATTAAAGAATGCGCACTGGCGCATTCTTCATTTGTTGCTATAATGCCGGACTACTCTTTTTGTATGAAATTTGCTCAGTAATGGCAGGATTGTTCAGATGATTCCACAACGTACGTTAAAAAACGCTATCCGGGCAACGGGTGTTGGCCTTCATTCAGGTGAGAAGGTTTACCTCACACTGAAACCGGCTCCTGTTGATACGGGTATCGTATTCCGACGTGTTGATCTTGATCCGGTTGTGGATATCCCAGCTCATGCTCTGAATGTCGGTGAAACGACTCTTTCCACAACGCTCGTTAAAGATCACGCAAGGGTCGATACCGTTGAACATCTGCTTTCAGCCATGGCTGGTCTGGGTATCGATAATGCCATCGTTGAACTGAGCGCCCAGGAAGTACCTATTATGGACGGCAGTTCAGGTCCGTTTGTATTTTTGGTGCAGTCGGCCGGTATTGCTGAACAGAATGCAGCCAAGCGTTTCATTCGCATCAAGCGTCGGGTTGAAGTGCGCGAGGGCGATAAAATTGCATCTTTCGTACCTTACGATGGTTTCAAAGTCAGCTTTGAGATCGACTTCGATCACCCGGTCTTCAAGCAGAGCGTACAAAAAGCCAGTCTGGATTTTTCCTCGACTTCTTATGTAAAAGAGGTCAGCCGTGCCCGTACCTTTGGCTTTACCAAAGATCTTGAGTATATGCGCTCTAAAAATCTGGCACTGGGTGGCAGTGTGAAGAACGCCATCGTTGTTGATGAGTATCGCGTACTGAATGAAGATGGCCTGCGTTACGACGATGAGTTTGTTAAACACAAGATTCTGGATGCTGTGGGTGATCTGTATCTGCTGGGACACAGTCTGATCGGTGAGTTTATTGGTTACAAATCCGGTCATGGTCTGAATAATAAGCTGCTGCGTGAGCTGCTGTTACAGGAGGATGCCTGGGAATTTGTTGAATTTGCTGAAGAAAGTTCGCCAATAACCTACATGCGTCCGGCGGCAGCTGGTTAACTTATTGATACAGTAATGCGTTTGAGTATCCTCATACAAAGGCCATAATTACGTTATGGCCTTTGTTTTGTGGGTGGCTGGTGATCTGCAGGTGTGGATCAGGCGGGCGGGAAGTCAGTGCCATAGAGTTTGCGCAGCCGAATAGGAATCTAATAGCTAACTATGAATATCATTATTGTTGGCCGTCGCCACGGTGAATCAAGAACTTACACGTTGAGCGCTTCTGCGCGTACGATGATGTTTGGTTTTTTATTTGCCCTGCCCTTTGCTATGGGCGTTGCTGGTTACTGGCTGGCTGAGCGTCTTGCTGATGAAGGTATTCTGGATCTGAACGCTGCCAAAGCCTGGGAGCGTGACCTCAACATGCAGCGTCAGGAGCTGCAACAGATCCGTAAACAAACGGATCAGGAGCTTGAGGCTCTTACTCTGCGTCTTGCCGAGCTGCAGGCTAAGCTGATGCGTCTTGATGCGCTCGGCGAGCGTCTTGTCGATGTGTCGGATCTTAACTCCGAAGAGTTTGACTTCAGCATGCAGCCCGCGGTTGGCGGGCCCGGAACGCTCGGTGAAGCGTATCAGGTACCTGAAATCAATCAGGTTCTCAATGAGCTTGCAGAACGGATCGACAGCCGTGAACAGCAGCTCGAAGTTTTAGATGATCTCATGTCTGCCAATAAACTCAGCGCAGATACTTTTGTTGCCGGACGTCCTATCACCAAAGGCTGGATGTCATCCCGTTATGGTAAGCGCACCGATCCCTTTACAGGCAGGCTCGCATGGCATGGCGGTGTTGATTTTGCCGGCAAGATGGGGGCAGATATTGTCGCTGTTGCCTCAGGTGTTGTTACCTGGTCAGGACCCCGCTACGGTTACGGTAATATGGTCGAGGTCAATCATGGCAATGGCTATAAAACCCGCTATGCCCATTGTAAGGATCTGAACGTCGCTCTTGGTGATATTGTCCGCAAAGGAGATGTGGTTGCATCAATGGGCAGTACCGGGCGTTCGACGGGTCCGCATGTTCATTTTGAAGTCTATAAAAATGGTCGCACAGTCGACCCGGCGGCTTATATTCACCGCACCCCTCAGTAATCTTTCTGTCTAAACACGCTTGTCATCATTCTGGGTTATAAGTAGCCTTTAGCACTTTGGCCCAGCGCCTTATTTTGTTTCCCGGATAATGATAATTCCATGATTGGTAATCTCTTTAGTAAAGTATTTGGCAGTAAAAACAGCCGTGAACTCAAGCGCATGGGCAAACTGGTTTCTCAGATCGGTGCCTTTGAAGATTCTTTAAAATCGCTCTCTGATGAGCAACTCAAAGCCAAAACGGCAGAGTTCCGGCAGCGTTTAGCCGATGGTTCTTCACTCGATGCATTATTGCCGGAAGCCTTTGCTGTCTGCCGCGAGGCGAGCAGCCGCGTCATGGGGATGCGTCATTTCGATGTGCAGATGATCGGTGGTATCACTCTGCATGAAGGCCGTATTGCGGAAATGCGTACCGGTGAAGGTAAAACGCTGGTCGCTACGTTGCCGACGTATCTGAATGCTCTGACCGGTAAGAGCGTGCATGTCGTTACGGTGAACGATTATCTAGCCCGTCGTGATGCCGAATGGATGCGTCCTTTATATGAATTCCTTGGCATGAGCGTCGGCATTGTCGTTCCAGGCCAGAACTCGCTGGAAAAGCGCGAACAATATAAGGCCGATATCGTTTACGGTACCAATAATGAGTTTGGTTTTGATTACCTGCGCGACAACATGGCCTTCTCTCTGGCGGATAAAGCGCAGCGTGAACTGTATTTTGCCATTGTCGATGAGGTTGACTCGATTCTTATTGATGAAGCCCGTACGCCACTGATTATCTCTGGTCCGGCGGAAGACAGCTCCGAGTTGTATCGCAAAATCAACAAACTGATTCCCAGACTGGAGCGTGGTCAGGCTGCTGATGAGGGCAATGAAGCGTCTTCTGGTCACTACTTTGTGGATGAAAAACAGCGCTCTATTGAATTGACAGAAGAAGGCCATGAATTCGTTGAAGAGCTGCTGACCAACGAAGGTATTCTGAAAGAAGGCGAGAGTCTCTACGCGGCGGGTAATCTCAATCTGCTGCATCACGTGCATTCAGCGCTTAAGGCTCACGCGATTTACCAGAAGAATGTCGATTACATCGTGCAGGGCGGGCAGGTCGTTATTGTTGATGAGCACACTGGCCGCACGATGCCTGGCCGTCGCTGGAGCGAAGGTCTGCACCAGGCGGTTGAAGCGAAAGAAGGGGTGAATATTCAGAACGAAAGCCAGACTCTGGCTTCGACCACCTTTCAGAACTACTTCCGTCTGTATGAAAAACTCGCTGGTATGACCGGTACTGCTGATACTGAAGCTTTCGAATTTCATCAGATTTACGGCCTTGATGTGGTGGTTATTCCGACCAATAAAGCCGTGCGCCGCATCGACTATAACGACGTTATTTACGCGACGCAGAAAGAGAAATTTGATGCCGTTATTGAGGAAATCCGCGAAGTCACCGCTCAGGGCCGTCCGGTTCTGGTGGGGACTGCGTCGATTGAATCGTCAGAATACATTTCGCATCTGCTGACTCAGGCGAAAGTGGCTCACAATGTCCTCAACGCTAAAGAAAACGCCCGCGAAGCACAAATCATTGCTGAAGCCGGTAGCCCGGGGGCTGTAACCATTGCCACCAACATGGCCGGTCGTGGTACCGACATCATGCTGGGCGGAAACTGGGAAGCTGAAGTCGCCGCACTGGACAATCCGACCGACAGTCAGATTGCAGCTATTAAAGCAGACTGGCAGAAGCGCCATGATGCGGTGCTGGAAGCCGGTGGTCTGCATATCATCGGTACTGAGCGTCATGAGTCCCGTCGTATTGACAACCAGTTACGTGGGCGTGCCGGTCGTCAGGGCGATGCCGGTTCAACCCGTTTCTTCTTGTCGCTGGAAGATAACCTGATGCGTATCTTCATGTCTGAGCGGATGCGCGGCATGATGCAGGCACTGGGCATGAAAGACGGTGAATCCATCGAACATAAGATGGTGACCAATGCGGTTGAGAAGGCGCAGCGCAAGGTTGAGGGACGCAACTTTGATATCCGTAAACAGCTGCTTGAATACGATGACGTTGCCAATGATCAGCGCCGTGTCGTGTATAACCAGCGCAATGATATTATGGCGATGGATGATATCTCTGAAATCATCGCCAATATCCGTAAAGACGTTGTTAACGAAGCAATAGATAGTTATATCGCTCCGCAAAGTCTGGAAGAACAGTGGGATATTGCGGGTCTTGAAGGCCACCTGAAAGCTGAATTTGACATCGAGTTGCCGGTTCAGCAATGGCTGGATAATGAAGACAAGCTGTACGAAGAAACCCTGCGTGAGCGGATTCTGGATGCTATCCAGAAAGCCTATGAAGAAAAAGAAGCGACGGTCGGGGCTGAACCCATCCGTATGTTTGAAAAGCAGGTGATGCTGCAGATTCTCGATAACCTGTGGAAAGAGCATCTGGCGACGATGGATCACCTGCGCCAGGGTATTCACCTGCGAGGCTACGGACAGAAGAATCCGAAGCAGGAATACAAGCGTGAGTCCTTCGGTCTGTTCCAGGAGCTGTTGCGTAATATAAAACAGGAAACCATTCGTATTCTGTCCCACGTAAAAGTGCGTCAGGAAGAAGAAGTCAGAGCGATAGAAGAGCAGCGTCGTGCTGCGATGGAGGCTCAGGCTCAGCGTGCTCAGTATCAGCATGAAGCGGCTGAATCACTGGCCGGCGGCACTCCGGCGCCTGATGAGAGCAATGAGCAGGCTCAGCCATTTGTCCGCGATGAAAAGAAAGTCGGCCGCAACGAGCCATGCCCGTGCGGTTCTGGTAAGAAATACAAACATTGTCACGGCACGTTGTCGTAAATAATAGTCGTAAGGCGTAAGCAAAAAAATGGCAGTTAATTTCACAGTTTTTGAAGACTTTAAAGCAGTAGATGGTGTTCGTCTCGGCGTGGCTCAGGCACATGTGCGTTATGCCAACCGCGACGATATGGTGGTCATTGAGCTGGCAGAAGGTTCAACGGTGGCGGGTGTATTCACCACTAACGCCTTTTGTGCTGCGCCGGTACAAATCTGCAAAAGTCATCTGTCCGACACGGCACCGCGCTACCTGCTGATCAATACAGGTAATGCCAATGCCGGTACAGGCCCTCAGGGGTATGCGAATGCGGTTCGCAGTTGTGAAATGCTGGCGGCAGCCACGGCTGTTCAGCCTTCTCAGATTTTGCCATTTTCCACCGGTGTGATCGGTGAGCCATTGAATTTGGCCGCATTTGAACGGGGTATTCCGGCTGCTCTGGAAAACCTCAGTGCGGACAACTGGGCACGTGCTGCCAAAGGCATCATGACCACCGATACCCTGCCAAAGGGGTACAGCACGCAGTTTGAGGTTAACGGCAAAACCGTCACCATCACCGGCATCTCCAAAGGTGCAGGTATGATCATGCCCAATATGGCCACCATGCTGGGTTATATTGCAACGGATGCCGGCATTTCTCAGGCGCTGTTGCAGTCATGGTGTAAAGAGCTGGCCGATTGCTCCTTTAACCGCGTAACCATTGATGGCGACACCTCAACCAACGATTCCTGCATACTGATGGCAACCGGCCGTTCAGGTGTGCAGATCAATGATGTTGCCAGTCCGGAAGCACAACTGGTCTTTGCCAGGCTGAAAGAAGCTTTCCAGATTCTGGCTCAGGCGATCGTGCGTGATGGTGAAGGGGCTACTAAGTTTGTCACTATTGAAGTCGGCGGAGCGGCAAGCCAGAAAGAAGCGCTGGATGTGGCTTATACCGTGGCGCATTCACCACTGGTTAAAACCGCGATGTTTGCATCCGATGCTAACTGGGGGCGTATTCTGGCGGCGGTGGGGCGTTCTGGTGTGCAGAACTTTGATCTGGAAAAAGTGCAGATCTTTATCGATAACGTGCAGATCGTGGAAAACGGTGGCCGTTGTGAATCCTATACCGAAGCAGCTGGTGCGGCTGTTTTCGCCCTGACTGAATTCCGTGTCCGGATTGAACTGGACCGGGGTAATTTCAGGGAAGAGCTTTGGACCTGCGATTTCTCCCATGAGTACGTAACCATTAACGCTAACTATCGTTCCTGATGAAAAGCGTACATGTTGCTGTCGGTGTCGTGGTTGTTAATGACCACGACATCCTGATTGCCCGTCGCCCGGATGACAAACATCAGGGCGGTCTGTGGGAATTTCCGGGCGGCAAAGTAGAAGCCGGGGAAGGTGTCACTGCGGCGCTGGTGCGCGAACTGAATGAAGAAGTTGCACTCAGCGTGAGCGAACAGTGCATGTCACCGTTGTTGCAGATTCCTTTTGATTATCCGGACAAACGTGTATTGCTGGATGTGTACTGGGTCGAGGCTGATATGAATTCCGCTTTACTGGCTCATGGAGCAGAAGGTCAGGAAGTACGCTGGCTGCCGTTTACCCGGTTATCCGAGTTTGAGTTTCCGGCGGCGAACCAGCCTATTCTGGATGTCATCCGTGCTCGTCTGAGCTGATCTTTCCCCTCTGCGTTTACTGGCCCAGTGACAGAAATGGCCACAGGGTCAGGGCCAGCACCAGCATAATGGCAATCAGTGTCATGATTAGCTCAGCCGGTTGTTCCAGCCACCGCTGGAATATATTCCGGGTATTTCCTGCCTGCTGCTGTTCATATTCGCTGCGGATACGCTGCAGACGCTCTTGCTGATACTGATCGAGTAAGCTTCGCGCCTGGCCATAGTCCTCATTGTGGCGTAACCAGATGGCCGCCACTGAGATGCGCCAGCGACCTTCATCGGTTTCATAAAATTCAAACCCTGCATCGTGCAGCAGATTGCGGACTTCTTCCGCTTCATCGTCATTTACGCCATTAAGGCGGAACAGCAGCTTGGCCATGGTGATCTTCAGCTCAGACATTCGGGCCTATTGTAACCAAAATTCCGCAATAACTCCGGCTGAATCAGGCAGGCATAAAAAAGCCGCCAAACCCGGAGGTGGCGGCTGAAGCTCTGAGAGTGTGCACTTCTCAAATTGGATAATCCAATGCTAGTTCAGGATCTGGCGTTGTGCAAGTAAAGATCAGCACTCAGGGTCTGATCCGGAACTATTGCGTCAGGGCACGATTTTCGCCAGACTGAGGCCGCCGGCTCAGACCGGCACATAATGACTCACCACCTGATAAGTATAATAATGAGTAAAACCTTACCGGATCAGATTGCTGATCTGCTGATATCCCTTATTTTTACCGGCGATCTGCAAGCGGGTGAAAAACTGCCGCCGGAACGCCAGCTGGCGGAATTTCTCGATGTTGACCGTACATCGTTGCGTATGGCTTTGCGCACACTTGGGCGGATGAATGCTGTACGAAGCGTCCAGGGTTCAGGTATCCGCGTTGGTGATGTCCGTCGTGATATGGGCCTGGATTTTCTTGATAATCTGTACCGCATACCGGAGCTGGAACTGGGCGGTGAGTTGCTGCTGGCCGGATTGGAATTGTTCAACCGCGCGATTCCCACGGCCATCCGTCTTGCACTGGAAAAGCGCCAGCGCAGCGGTGGCGCGCCAGAAGATGCGACGATTCCGGCGTTGGTTCAGCGCATGTATCAGGGCCTGAATGAGGGGGTGCCGATGACGGATCTGGCCGATCTGGAAGTGGCGATGATCGATACCATCATGACCGCGACGGGCAATCAGGTGTTACAGGCGTCAGCGACCAGTTCGCGCCGGATCCGCAGTCTGCTCACCAGAAAATTGTTTGAGCAGATTGATGTCCGTGCCCATCTGGATTATCAGGTCCAGATGCTGATGCGTACCCAGCAGGGAGATTATCGTCTGGATGAGCTGATTCAGCAGTATCAACAGTACATCGACACCCTGACTCAGCCATTACGTGAGCACTTGAATCGTATTCCGGAGCAGCCGCGGTTACTGCGTTCCCCGCTCCATAATGGGCGCAATATCATCAGTCTGCGCAGCCTCACGGGTTCTGTGTGAGCGCCGCAACCACAGGGTTGCGCTGATAATCAGCAGGCTCAGGATATACAGCGGCCACAATTCCCAGATCATGTAAGGCGTTTTGCCCTGACGCATTTCTGCAATTCCGCTCAGGGTTGCACGCTGCTCATAGGCCAGGCGCGACACCATTCGCCCTTTATTATCGACCAGAGCGGTTATACCGGTGTTGGTTGCGCGTAACAGCCAGCGACCGGTTTCCAGTGCCCGCATCTGAGCCAGCGCCATGTGTTGTTTGGGCCCCAGAGAATCCCCGAACCAGGCATCGTTGCTGACCGTAATCAGAAAATCAGCATCCTTTGCCATACGGCTGACCAATTGCGGATAGGCAATTTCGTAGCAGATATAAGGCGCGACTAAATAGAGCTCTTCACCATCGGCGGAATGTTTGCCCACTTTCAGCAGCGGCTGATCCGCCGGACCATGGAGGAAGCTGGACATATCCAGATCAAAAAACGGAATCAGACCACGGATCAGTGCCTGTAAGGGGACATACTCACCAAATGGCACCAGATTTTGTTTGTGATAGAGACCTTCGCCGTTGCCAAAGGCCACCACGCTGTTGTGGAACTGGCCAGCCAGTTCATGGCCACGCGGATAGCGGTAGGGAATTCCGGTAATCACCGTTGTGCCGGTTTGCTGAGCTTCAACCGCCATATCATCCATGTATGGCTGAAACTGATCGAGCAGCAGCGTCATCGCGGTTTCCGGCCACAGAATCAGGTCGCTGTCCCAGTGCTCACTGGTTTGCTGGAAATACGCATTGATGGTTGGACTGATCCACTCGCGCAGCCATTTCTGATTCTGAGGAATATTGCCCTGCACGGCGCTGACGTTCATCTCCCCGGTTTTCTCTGTCCAGTCCTGTTGCTGCAGCAGCCAGCCTGCAGGCCACAACAACAGTACCAGCAGGAGCGCAGGCTGGCGTGTCTGCCAAAAGCGGTAGAGGGCGGTAACGGTCAGTACGCAAATAAACGACAGGCCATAGCTGCCGAATACCGGTGCCCAGCCTGATATCCAGGTACCAATATGCGCATCACCGGCAAACAGCCAGGGGAAGCCGGTCATAAACCAGCTTCGGAACCATTCGTGCAGGAACCAGAAAACCGGAATGGTAAGCCAGGCCAGTGTTTGTCCCAGAAAACGCTGGCGCAGGGCAAACCAGAGGCCGGGAAAGGTCGCCAGAAAGGCGGCAAACAGTCCGATCATCAGTACGGCGAGTACCGCCGGAGTACCACCATGATCGTGCATGCTGACATAAATCCAGGATATGCCGACCGAGAACTTGCCCAGGCTGAACCACCAGGCGCAGACAAAAGCTGATCGGGCAGTTCTGGTCTGAAGCAGACAATGCACAAAAACGCCAATGCTCAACAGGCCGACGGACCACCAGAAGAGGGGAGCCAAAGCCAGGGGAAATAATGCACCCGCCAACAGTAACAACGCCCGCGCAGCCCAGCCCGACATAGCCTTACCCAAAATAATTAAAATACAGTTGAATACGCCGGTTTAACCGGCGTCGGTGATGGGCGTTACTTCCAGCAGGTTGATCTGACGGCTGGTACCGTTGACCACCTTGAACTGCCATTGCTCGATGCGGATGCTTTCATTGCATTCCGGCACCCGGCCAAAGTGATGGACCACAATGCCGCCAATGGTATCGAATTCATCGTCCGGAAAACGTGCACTGAAGTGTTCGTTGAAGTCTTCCACCGGCGTCAGTGCCTTGACCATGCTGATGCCGTCTTCCACTTCTTTGATCATGCTGTCTTCTTCATCGAAGTCGTGCTCATCTTCAATGTCGCCGACAATCTGCTCGAGCACGTCTTCAATGGTGACCAGGCCGGCTACTCCGCCAAATTCATCGACCACAATGGCCATATGATTGCGGGTTGCACGGAATTCGCGCAGCAGCACGTTCAGGCGCTTGCTTTCCGGAACGAAGGTCGTTGGGCGTAACACCTCTTTCAGGTGGAATTCTTCACGATTTTCGTTAAGGATTAATGGCAGCAGGTCTTTAGCCAGCATAATGCCCAGCACTTCGTCCTGACCTTCACCCATTACCGGGAAACGGGAATGCGCAGATTCGATGATCTGCGGCAGATAATCTTTCAGCGAATCGTTGACGTTAATGGACGTCATCTGCGAGCGCGGGATCATAATATCCCGCACCTGCATTTCGGAAACCTGCAGAGCACCTTCGAGAATATTAAGCGTTTCGTTATCGACAATGCTGCGTTCGGCTGCCTCACGCACAATAACTTTGATGTCCTGACGGCTTTGTGGGTCGTCGGAAAATAAATCAGTCAGTCTTTCCAGCCAGCTACGATGCTGGCCCGATCGGTCTTCGCTCATGGTGCCTCATCTGGATAAGGATCAGGGAACCCCAGTCCGGCCATAATCTGGCGTTCCAGGTTTTCCATCACATCTGCTTCGTCGTCCTTATATGGTCGTACCCCAGCAAATGCAAGCAGCCGTGCACGACCATGTGAGCCCAGTGGGCTTCGGCCGCTTTGTTCTGTTCGATACTTTCCTGGTGCACCACCTGAGCGCAGACGATCAGATCACCCAATAATTCGATGGGTACCTGAGGCGGAGCCTCAAACGGGAAGGACAGAACATTGGTCGGTTTATCTTTACCGCGGTATTCGCTGTTCAGCTCCTGGCTCTCATCTTCCGCCACCAGACGGATGGTCAGCTCGGGTTCGGCAAAGTTTGTTCGCCCGCTCAGGGCAGCGCTTGCCCAGTGGTGTAACTGTTCTTCGCTGGGCAGGAAGGCGCTGAAGCCTTCAAGCTCGTCGGCGGTCTGCACATCAAGCAGCAGATTCATTCCGCATCCTCATTGTTACGCTGTGTTGCAAGGCGTGTTGCCCTGCGCTCTTCTTCGGCCTGTTTTTCTGTTGCTTCAAAACGGTCGTAAGCATCAACGATACGCTGTACCAGCGGGTGACGAACCACATCGGCGTTGGTAAAGCGGGTAACACCAATACCCGGTACGCCATCGAGCACTTCCAGGCCATGCTTCAGTCCGGAGTAAACGCCGCGAGGCAGGTCAACCTGAGTGACGTCGCCGGTAATAACTGCTTTGGAGCCAAAGCCAACACGGGTAAGGAACATTTTCATCTGTTCTTTGGTGGTGTTCTGGGATTCGTCGAGGATCACAAACGAGTGACTGAGCGTGCGGCCACGCATGTAGGCCAGCGGTGCAATCTCAATCACATTGCGTTCCAGCAGTCGGGCAACCTGTTCAAAACCGAGCATTTCGTAAAGTGCGTCGTACAGAGGACGCAGATACGGGTCAATTTTCTGGGCCAGATCACCGGGCAGGAAACCCAGCTTTTCACCGGCTTCAACCGCCGGACGCACCAGCAGGATGCGTTTCACCTCATCACGTTGCAGGGCTTCGACGGCGGCGGCAACGGCGAGGAACGTTTTACCGGTGCCGGCCGGGCCAACACCAAAGTTGATGTCAAATTCGCGTACACGCTGCAGGTAGTCGAGCTGGTGCGGGCCTCGCGGCTTGATGATCGCTTGTGGTGTTTTGATTGTACGGCTGTCGTAGTCCGATTTGGCCTTGCGTCCGGCGGCCTGTTCGCTGCCGTCTTCCTGCAGTAACAGGTGAATGAGATCCGGAGTGATGGGGGTGCCGTTTGCGGTTTCGCGGTACAGGCGCTGAATCAGCAGGGCCGCACGTTGCGCCAGTTTGAGCTTACCTTCGATGGTGAACTTATTACCGCGGTTGTAAATTTCCAGCTCAAAGTGATCGGCAATCTGCTCAATATGGCTGTCAAAATGACCACACAGATTGGCCAGACGCTGTGCGTCGTTCGGTTCCAGGGCGAAACTGGTGCTGTGACGGTTGGGGGTGACACTTTCAGTCTCGGCAGGCTGAATGGCCTCAGGGGATTCTGGTTGCTCAGTATCTTTGCGGGTCAATGAAAACTCTCTCTGTAGGGGGTTATCTGTGCGGCGAACGGGCCGCACAGACAAGAATTCTTTTAGTAGGCTAACTCCGGATTCAGCAGGATGCCACGCAAACTGTTGGGGTACGCATCTTCGATGCTGACTTTAACGAATTTACCGATCAGGCGGTGATCGTCAGCTTTGAAGTTCACAACCCGGTTGTTTTCGGTGCGGCCCTGTAACTCTCCGGGGTCTTTGCGTGATACGCCGGTAACGAGGATGGTTTCTTCGCGTCCCACCATGCGGCGGCTGATCTGTTGGGCATGCTGTATGATACGGGCCTGCAGAATCTGCAGACGCTGCTTTTTCACCTCTTCCGGGGTGTCATCTTCCAGATTGGCAGCCGGGGTTCCCGGACGCGGACTGTAGATAAAACTGAATGACGTATCGAAGCCGATGCGGTTGATGAGATTCATGGTGTCTTCAAAGTCTTCATCGGTTTCGCCCGGAAAGCCGACAATGAAGTCTGATGAAATCGAAATATCCGGGCGCAGGGCTTTGATGCGTTCGATTTTATCAATGTACATGTCGATTTCGTGGCCGCGCTTCATCGCCGCCAGAATACGGTTGGAGCCGCTCTGTACCGGCAGGTGCAGGTGACTGACCAGTTCCGGCACTTCGGCGTATACCTGAATCAGGCTGTCACTGAATTCCAGCGGGTGCGAGGTGGTGAAACGAATCCGGTCGATGCCGTCGATGTCGGCTACCAGAGTGATGAGTTCAGCCAGATCAGCAAATTCACCATCATCCGTATCGCCACGGTAAGCGTTAACGTTCTGTCCCAGCAGGTTTACCTCACGTACGCCCTGATCGGCGAGTGCCTGAACTTCCTTCAGTACATCGGCCAGCGGGCGACTGACTTCTTCGCCGCGGGTGTATGGCACAACGCAGAAGGTACAGTATTTGGAGCAGCCTTCCATGATGGACACAAAAGCAGAGCAGCCCTCGACTTTGGGCGCTGGCAGGAAATCGAATTTTTCGATTTCCGGAAAGGTCACATCCACGACCTGAATGGCGTTGGACGCCTCATTCACCATATCCGGCAGACGGTGCAGGGTTTGTGGGCCGAATACCATATCCACAAAGGGGGCGCGTTTGATAATGGCGTCGCCTTCCTGTGAGGCAACGCAACCGCCTACACCGATTTTAAGATCCGGATTCTTAATTTTCAGACTTTTCCAGCGGCCCAGCTCATGGAACACTTTTTCCTGGGCTTTTTCGCGGATCGAGCAGGTATTGAGCAGAATAACATCCGCTTCTTCCGGGTTATCGGTCAGCTCCATCTGATGACTTTCGCCCAGCATATCGGCCATGCGCGATGAGTCGTACTCATTCATCTGGCAGCCGTGGGTCTTGATGTACAGCTTTTTTACCTGATCAGTCATGAGGGAGTTTCCGGCCTCGTCAGCGGTTTATACAAAGGGGGCAACATTATACTGTCCCTGCTCAGTTAGTCACCAGTATCCGTAGGCTGTCTGCATCCTGACTTGCGCTCCCGTGTTACAATTGCCTCCTTTTTCTTTGTCCGGTGCAGTTGCCGGAATATCAGGTCGATAAGCAGGCATCATGAGCAGTAAAGATAAGCAGGAACCAACTTACCGTATTGTGTATCAGCAACAGGGCGATGTGGTTGAGATTTACGCCCGCTACATCTATCAGAGCGATCTGCATGGTTTTATTGAAGTGGAGCAGCTGTTGTTTGGTGAGCGTTCATCACTGGTGGTTGACCCTGATGCGGAAAAACTCAAAGCCACTTTTGCCGATGTTAAACGTACCTTTATTCCGATGCATTGCATCGTGCGTATTGATGAAGTCGAAAAAGAAGGCAGCCCTAAAATCAGTAAGGGCGAAGGTTCGAATATTTCGCATTTCCCAACCCGCTTTCTTCCTCCGCGCGATGAAGATGAGTGATCTCTGAGCGGTAAAAGAGCATAAATAAGCCCGGAATTCCGGGCTTATTTTTGGCTGATGCTGGTCTAACGGTTGCGTATCAGTGCCTCGATGGACGCTGCGTATTCAGTGGCCTGTTCGTCCAGCGGCTGATGGCGGATATCCTCATGCTTAAGGGCAACGCTGATGCGGTACAGCCAGCGCTCCATCCGCAGGGCAATGGCTTCTGCATCGTCTTTACTGGCTTCCAGAATTTCATTACTCAGGTTGGTGATGACTTCCGCATGCTGGGCCGCTTTAGTCGCTGCGACGGTCGCTTTGGCGATGGCACCTTCAGCGCGCGGTGTCTTGCTGATTAAGACCTGAGCCTGAAGCAGGGATTTCTGCGCAGTATCCCAGCTGATTGGTGCAACGGAAGCTCCACCTTTGTTTTTGATACGTTCCAGGTGGTCTTTTACCGGCTGCAGCCGGATGTATTCAATGGTTGCAACCTCAACACGGTGCATCTCGGCTAACAGCTGCTTTTGTCCGGCGTCGGCTTTAATCGTCTGGTGGTCTTCCATCAGATCAATCAGTTTTGTCAGCTCTTCTTCTATCGTCAGGTAGTCGGCCGGGAAGTACTGATCGGCTTTAATGTCTTTCAGAACCTGACGGTGATCCAGCGTGGGTTTCAGCTGTTTGAGGATGTCTTTTTTCACCGCCAGTCCGGCTTCAACGGTTTTTAACGATGTCATCGCAACGGTTTTTACAACACCGTCCGGCTCACCGCTGGTCAGCATTTCCTGCGCTTCCAGCAATTGTTTCTGTGCCTGCTCAAGGTGGCGGGGGGCATAGACGTTCAGGTTTTCGCTTTTTCCCAGTTCAATTTTCGATTGAGCATGCTGAATGGTGCGGGAGGCGGATTCGTCGGCCATGGCTGCGTCGCGTCTGGCATCCAGACTGATGGCATCAAAATTAGCGATTGGTGTGGCACAGCCGGACAGCAGTAACAAACCGCAGCCGGTGAGCAGGGTGCGGGTAAATAATGAATGCATGGTAATTCCCCGGGGTTCTGTCAGAGTTTGTTATTAGATCCTGATGTTAACATCATTTTTCACTCAGCCAACGTTTAGGGTGCAACTTACCTCAAACCGTCATGACAGGATTTGTCGTCACTGCCCGGCGTTATTGTCATTCCGTGTCTTGTCAGTGCAATGCAGCCCTGCTATATAACGCACATAGCCAAGCATAAGGGAGGTTCGTCAGACTCATTGCCACGCAGGCTCCATTGAATCATGGTGAATACGGAGTGATCCCTATGAATGCAGAAATGCAACCCTTGTTTTGGCGTATCAGTGATCAGGATCAGAGCGGTTTTGAAGCCGTCAGTTTGTTAATGCCTGCCGCCAGCGCCGGTGAAGATCCGGCAGAATTCCCCACCGAAGTCAGTTTCCGTTCTAACCGAAGCAGTCATCATCCTGTAGACCTCCGTTGGTCAGAAGAAGATTCTGATCTGTTTATGAGTTTGCTGGATCGTCTGATGGAGCCTGAAGAAGAAGGCGACATTGAGGTTGATATCAGTGATGGCGTGATACAGGGCATTGTGCAGCTGGTTGCACTGGCGCGGTTTAAGACGCCCTGGCCGACCGATGAGCTGGTTGGCGACGATATCATTACCGAGCGTGAAGAGCTGGAAGTAGGGGATCTGGTGGCGCTCAATACCCGATATGGCTTTGCGCTGGCGATTATTGTCGGACTGGATTCGATTGATGCGACCTGCGTTTTGCTGGATGCGCTGATGGATAACGACGAACTGCTGATCCCTGATCACAGCCTGTTGATGGTTAACCGTCTGTGCGTTTTGCCGGCTTCATTTGCTGACGCAGATCTGGGAGAGGATGCCATCCTGCACTGAGATGGCACAACCGCTACGGCGCAACTCAGGCATTTCTGCGCTGAGTTGCGCGGTTGCGTTTCTGTGTCAGGGTCAGATCGGTCAGCATGGAATAAAAATCGCTGCCCCTGTTGCGTACGGAGGGTGTCATGACGGCATTCGCTGGCATTGATACCGGGGATTCTGACGCCTGAGGTAAGCTGTTCGACATGGTATGTCTCCTTAGTTAGGTTTGAATCAACGAGAGTGAACGTTCATTCAGATTCTGGCGTTTAAAAAAAGGCCTTGTGGGCCTGTTTGATGATTCCGCCTGTTACGCTTTAATGGCATCCCAGCACAGATTCAGCAAATCATCGGGTTGCACCGCCTGCGAAAACATCTGCGGTGACAACTGCAGTTTCTTGGCCATCATGGTCAGACTGCCGAACGTCGTGGTAATCAGCACTTCATCGGGCAGATTCTTAATCAGCTGTTGCTGTTTACCCTCGGCCAACAGCAACGTCAGGGCTTTGTTCATCGGCTTTAATGCTTCTTCCCTCTGCAGCTCGCTGATGGCTGGCGAAGCCGATAGTTGTTCCATCAGTGTGCGGTTTCTGGGGTGCTCAAGCATGTAGCGATAAAAATTCCCCCAGAAGCTGTAAAACCTTAACTTAACACCGGCACTGGCGTCATAACCGTTCATGCAGTGGTTGGCCATCACTTCCGTCAGATGCAGAAACAGCTGCTGAACCAGCTCCTCTTTCGTTTCGAAGTAACGGTAAATCGTACCAGCACCACAACAGGCATGCTTTGCAACCATCGCCATAGGGCAGGAATGCAACCCTTGCTCCGCAATGAGATCGGCGGTGGCTTCAAGAATTTGCTGGCGTTTATCCATGGTTCTTCGCGTTTCGGACTGAACGTTCATTCTGTTCCTCTTTTATTCCACAGACAAGCCGGTTTTGTCTCACTCATGCACCAGTCTGTTTTCTTCATATTGTTGCTTCTGCTTCAGCATGCTGACGCTCTGCCGGAATCCGGTACAAAGCCAGATTGGCCAGCGCGGTACTGCTGAGCATCACGAGCATCATCGGGATTGGAGTACCGTTATGCAGATGACCCCAGATCAGGCCAAATAATGCCCCGCTGCAGAATACGGTCACGCCCGATAAGGCGGTGGCGGTTGCGCTGATATCGCGGAAGTAGTGCAGGACAGTCGCCGTCGAGTTGGCTGAAATCAGTCCCAGCGAACCAACAAACAGCATCATCAGCGGTAATACCAGTAACAGCGATGCGTCCTGCGGCTGCACGACAAACAGCAACACCAGCAATAATGCGCTGATTAATTGCAGTAACAGGCCTGCCCGCAAAATATGGCCGCTGTCAAAGCGGCGCAGCAGCACAATATTCAGCCGGTTCATCGACATCATCATCAGAACGTTGGCGCCGAACAGCCAGGGAAAACGTTCTGCACTTTGCTGAAAATACTCGAGGTAAAGGTAGGGGGATGCGGTGATAAAAACGAACATCCCGGTTGATGCCAGAGCCTGTGCCAGAATAAAACGCCGTGCGCGGACGTGTTTGATCACGCGCAGATAGTTACCCAGTGGGAGGCGGTGCTGACGTTTGTGCGCAGGATGGCTTTCTTCGAGCTGCCATACAAGAAGGATCAGAACGAGGGCGGCATAGACTGACAGTGTGATAAAAATAGTTCGCCAGCCGGCAACATTCAGCGTCAGCGCTCCGAGCATCGGTGCAACCAGCGGCGCAACCATCATGATCATTGAAACCAATGACAGCGTTTTGGCCACGTCGGCTCCCTGAAAGCGGTCGCGTACGATGGCGCTGGAATTAACCGTCGCCAGACCACCACCAATGGCCTGCATAAAGCGCAGAACTAACAGTGAAGTCAGCGATGTTGTCACGATCAGGGCCACGCTGCTGAGGGCAAAAATAATCAGGCCGGTGATGATCAGCGGGCGTCTGCCGTAGCGGTCAGACAGAGGCCCACCGCTGAGTTGCCCCAGAGCAAACCCCAGCAAATATGTGCTGACGGATAATTCAACCAAATGAATACTGGTTTGCAGATCACCGGCCATGGCTTCCATGGCTGGCAGGTACATATCAATTGCCAATGGCGATAGTGCGGTCAGTAAGGCCAACAGCAAAGGAAGTGGCAGTGTGCGAGCGGGCATAGTTGTTCCGGACATGGAGGCCGGGCAGAGATTGCCAGGCACAAAGAGACGGGTCAGATCAGATCTGCACAAGGCGCATTGTAGGTGTTATCTGTCAGAGTCGTGAGTGTTGGATCTGGAACGGATTGTTCAGTTTGTTCTGTCACGGCCAAATCAGATAAGAGGGTAAAAATTAAGGGCCTTCAGCGAAGGCCCTTAACGGTATGAATCAGTGAGCCGTCGGGTTATTCAACCAGCCGACCGATGATGAAACCATGGGAGGCATAGTCAGAATCGCCCGCACTGAGGATGCGCAGCAGAATCAGCTTTTGGTCTGCGCTGATATAACCATCCAGTGTGGTTTCACTGTCAGTCAGTTTCAGTGCTGAGTTTTCGCCGAATTCCGCTGCCAGTGGATCGGCAGTTGATGAGTAATTTTCGCTGCCGCGGCGGACGCTGAATAAGCGGTTATTGAGATTAATATCCTGATTATCAATGGCTGCGACCGGAGCATTTGGATTGCTGCCAAAACTCAGGGTGCCGCGCATAACGGTCACACCAGGGCCACGATCCCCGGCTTCCAGCGAATATTCGATGCCCTGAATCGCGTAGGTTTTGTTGGTGAAGTCGCCAGAAACAAAGGTTTTGTTATCAATGCTTATGGCAATGTATTGCTCGTCAATGATGGAGTTGATGGGGGTGTTGTTATAGGTGCCCTTGGAGGTTTTGCCCATCAGGTGGCTGATAAACAGTTCACCATTGGTTGTTGCCGTACCTTCCATGATGGCGCTGCCGTTTTCGAGCAGACTATCTGTAAGCGATGCGGGGATGCGGAACTGACCATTGCTGTTCACCGCAAAGATAACACTGCCGGGTTGCTGAGGGTCATTGGTGGGTGCTTCTTCCAATGACACGACAGAGAATGCTCCCAGATTCTCGCTGTAGATGCCGGACTCAAGAATCAGGTCATGGTTATAAACGCTCGTCCACTTTCCTTTGCCACTATAGCCGGGATCGGATGACAGTGTGGCTTCAACAACACTGCTTGCCTGGCTGTCAGGAGCCATCGCCCAGCGTTGCAACTCGGAAGAAATACCATGGCTCATACCCTCGTCAGAGGCCAGTGTCAGAACAACCACGCCATAGTTCTGGGCGAAGCTGGCCGGAGTGAAGGTCTGATTGTTTTTAACCAGCAGTATGTTTTCAGCGCTGTAGTCCCGATACACCGGCTTGCTGAAGTCAGGCTCAGAGTTGTCAGCCGCTTGCGGCGCATAGCCATCGGCTTTTTGGACGGCCAGAGACAGATAGCTGTCAGCACCAACCGGCTGGAATTTCAGCGTATTGGGGAAGTCGTAATGTACGGTCATCTTGCCGCTGTTGTCTTCTTTAAGTTCACTGCTGGCAGGAATATCGATGGCAATTATCTTTGCACTGTCAACGCTGCCTTGCAGGGATTCGCTGGTGGAATCGCTACTGGCGGTCGGAAAACTGCCGCTGAATATCTCGGATTTGGCCGGGGAGCCTGAACCAGCGAACAGACTGCCATTGGTGTAACGGTTTTCCAGACGCCAGTCTTTTTCTGCACCGCTGAAATTGAAATTCAGTCCGCTGGTGCTGTTGCTCTGTGCAGCAATCTGAAGGTTGCTGATGGTGCCCAGATTGTATTCCAGGTAGCTGTCTCGATTGGTGCTGGCGCTGCTGCCAAAGTAGCTGGAGCTGAAATAGAGCGAATAATTACCGGTCACGCTGCTGTTAACGCCGGCTGCCGCTTTTACATTGACGATCACACGGTCAATATCGTCGCCGCTGGTGTCAGACGCTTTGAGGGCAAACACCAGATCACCTGCCGCTTTGGGGGCGGTAAAGGTTGGGCTTGCGGTGCTGGTGCTGCTTAACGTAACAGGGGTGCCGCTGACCTGACTCCAGGTCAGGGTGGCGTCTGGTTTATCACTGCTGCCACTCAGCGTTACCGGTGCTTCGGGGGAAACGGTCTGGTCTGCACCGGCATTCGCTTGCGGAGGGTTGATGGCACTGACACCGCTGTTGTTGTCGGCGTCTGTTTTGGCGTCCACTAATGCAACCGTATTGATCCCGCCTTTTTGATCGGCAATCGCTTTGGCCGCAGCCAGAATCTCAGCAATGTTCAATTCATTGGCCGAACCGGGATTATTCCAGCGCAGCTGACCATTATTAGCGGCAAAGTTGGCCGCAAACGTATTCAGCAGCGCGGCAACGCTCACGTCACGCTGTTCGGCCAGTTCGGCCAGAGCGGCGGTGAGCAGTCCGTAGGCTATCTGGGCTGCACTTTCACCGCTCAGATCCTGAGCTGGGTCCAGCGGTTCGGTCAACAGCAGATCCGCTTCGCCGAGAGAGTCTTCAGTGAGACCAAACATCACACGGACACGGTTATTCAGACGACGGATCAGGGCTTCATCCAGCGCGCTCTGGCTGCTGGCATATTGCGCGGCAATGTGGGTCAGTGACGAGACGTTGGCGGTGTAGGTGCGTTCATCCAGCTCGCTGCTGCGGATTCCGGGAATGAAGGCTGTCATCGAAAAATCGGCTGGCAGGTCGTAGGCTTCGCCAAAGTCGATGGTCTGGTTAGTGTTCCGATCACGGGAATCGCCAGAATTAAAAGAACCACAACCGGAGGTGGCATCACAAATCATCTCTGCGCCTTCCTGCCAGCTGATTTTAACCAGTGCCGGACCATCGTAGGCTTCTTCAGACAGGGCAGTCAGGTTGTAGCGACCTTCAAAATCGGTGGTGCCGGTTGCGAACGCAGAGGCTTCAATACTGCCGTTGCTAAGACGGAACAGCTCGGCTTTGGCACCAATAACGGTTCCTTTGACCGCGAGCCCGGTCAGACTCACGCGCTGTACCGTAACAGGCTCCTGAGTCTGGCCGTTATCTCCGGAGCTGTTGTCGTTGGTTTCGTTGCTGGTACTCGTACTTGAACCACTGCAGGCGGTGAGAGAAGCAGCCAGTAGCAGGGTGAGGGGCGTGGCGAGATGGTGCAGCTTCATGCCGGACTCCGTGTCGTCTTGGATTGAGGTTTGAAAGTATAGTGAGATATGCGGATAAAGTGCGACAGTTTCTTATCGGTTTGCCCACAAAGTTGACTCACATCCGCCCTGCATAACCTCCGTCAATAAAAAAGCGCCCGAAGGCGCTTTTTGGCGTTGTTGCAAAGCAATTTTCCCGTTCGGGACTCAGACGTTAAAGCGGAAATGCACAACGTCACCGTCTTTAACGATGTACTCTTTGCCTTCCAGGCGCCATTTGCCGGCTTCTTTGGCACCGGCCTCACCTTTGTAGTGAATGAAGTCGTCATATCCGATCACTTCCGCACGGATAAAACCACGTTCAAAATCGGTATGAATGGCCGCTGCCGCGCGTGGGGCGGTATCGCCGATCTTGATGGTCCAGGCGCGCACTTCTTTTACCCCGGCGGTAAAGTAGGTCTGCAAGCCAAGCAGTTCGTAACCGGAGCGTATAACGCGATCCAGCCCCGGTTCCTCCATGCCCATTTCCTGCAGGAATTCGAGTTTGTCTTCATCGTCCAGCTCGGAATTTCCGCTTCGATCTTGTTGCACACCACAACAACGGAGGCGCCTTCAGATTCGGCAATACCGCGAACCACATCCAGATGTGGATTGTTCTCAAAACCATCTTCCGCCACGTTGGCAATGTACATGGTTGGCTTGATGGTCAGCAGGTGAAATGTACGCGCCAGTTTGCGCTCATCATCATTCAGTTCCAGCATACGTGCTGTTTTACCCTGCTCGAAATGCGGAATCAGACGTTCCAGTAAGGCTTTTTGGGCAACGGCTTCTTTATCGCCACCCTTGGCGACACGGGTAATACGCTGCAGTTGTTTCTCACAGGATTCAAGATCCGCCAGAATCAGTTCGGTGTTGATGATGTCAATGTCGTCGGCTGGATTGACCCGGTTAGCAACGTGAATCACATTGTCGTCTTCGAAGCAGCGAACAACATGGGCAATGGCATCGGTTTCACGGATATTGGCCAGAAACTGGTTGCCCAGCCCCTCACCTTTAGAAGCACCGGCAACCAGACCTGCGATATCCACAAACTCCATCGACGTTGGCACCACACGCTCAGGCTTAACAATGGCTGCCAGTTCATTAAGGCGCTTGTCGGGCATGGCAACCACACCGGAATTGGGTTCAATGGTGCAGAACGGAAAGTTCTCGGCGGCAATGCCGGATTTGGTCAGCGCATTGAACAGTGTGGATTTGCCGACGTTGGGTAAACCAACGATACCGCATTTAAAGCCCATAAAAGTATCCTGTAATCCGTACTGCTGCCGTAACAGCGTTAAAATTTGGCGGGTATTTTACCCTTTAAATGAATGAAGTCGATTCATGGCTTTGGCCAGGTTGCCATTGAGCGCATCGGGCAGTACGCGCAATGCTTCGTCGATCACGGCATCAATGGCCTGCTGGTCGCTTTTACTGGCGCGGCCCAGTACATGGCCGGTTACCTGAGATTTGTCACCGGGATGACCGATGCCGATACGCAGACGATGAAAGTTCTGGTTATTACCCAGTTTGCTGATAATGTCCCGCAAACCATTCTGGCCACCATGACCACCGCCAAATTTGAATTTGGCCGTACCCGCTGGCAGATCCAGTTCATCGTGAACGACCAGAATCTGTTCGGGTTTCAGCTTATAGAAATTCGCCAGCGCCTGTACGGCCTGTCCGCTGAGATTCATAAATGTTGTGGGAATCAGCAGCCAGCATTCCTGTCCACCGAGATGGCCTTTACCGGCAAGACCGGAAAATTTTTTTTCCGCATTGAGACGGATGCGTTCACTGTGCGCCAGGCGTTCAACCAGCCAGGCACCGGCATTGTGGCGGGTATGTTCGTATTCGGCACCCGGATTACCCAGGCCTACGATTAATTGAATAGGGTCAGACATGATATCGATATCCGGATGATAAAGAATCACCAATAAAAAAGCGGGGACCAGCCCCGCTTTCTTGCTACAGCAGCCGGAATTACTCGGCAGCTGCTTCGTCGCTGTCGCCGCCTTTAGGAGCGATAACAGTAACAACCGATGTGTCGTGCTCAGGACCATGAGACAGAGCCAGAGACTCAACGCCTTTTGGCAGTTTCAGGTCTGAAAGGTGGATGACGGTACCCACTTCAACATTGGCCAGATCAACTTCAATAAACTCCGGCAGATCGCCAGCGTTACAGATGATGTCCAGACTGGTCAGCTGGTGAGCAATCTTGCCACCGCCGGTTTTCACGCCTACGCAGCTGTCTTCGTTGATGAAGTGCAGAGGTACGTGTGCTTTGATTTTGCTGGTTTTGCTTACGCGCAGAAAGTCAGCGTGCCAGATCAGGGCTTTGGATGGGTGACGCTGCAGGTCTTTCAGAACAACCTGCTCAGCTTTGTCACCGATGTTCAGGGTGATAACGCTGCTGTAGAAGGCTTCATTTTCCAGCAGTTTGTTCAGTTCGTTAGCTTTCAGTACGATCGCTTGTGGCTTGCGGTCGTTACCACCGGCTTTACCACCGTAAACGATGGCTGGCACGGCGTTTTCGCGACGCAGGCGGCGGCTCGCACCTTTCCCCGCATCTTCGCGAAGTTCAGCTGACAGATTAAATTCTGACATGGGTATTTCCTCATGGTTTTGACATAAAAAGCCGTTTGAGCTTGCGACCAGCTCAAACGGCCCGAAAAATCGTTTAATGTGCTGCTTTTATGGCTTAACGAAACATCGCGCTGATGGATTCTTCGTTATTTACCCGGCGTACCGCTTCGGCCAGCAGACCGGCAATGGTCAGTTGGCGGATACGGCCAATCGACTTGGCGGCTTCAGACAGCGGAATGGTGTCAGTAACGACCAGCTCATCCAGCTCGGCATTGGCCAGACGCTCAACAGCGGGGCCGGATAGTACAGGATGTGTACAGTAAGCGACAACCTTTTTCGCGCCAAACTCTTTCAGAGCTTTTGCAGCGTGGCACAGGGTGCCGGCGGTATCGACCATGTCATCGACCAGTACGCAGGTACGGCCGGAAACATCACCGATGATATGCATCACTTCAGAGACGTTCGCTTTAGGGCGACGTTTATCAATGATGGCCAGATCAACATTCAGCTGTTTGGCGATCGCACGGGCACGAACAACACCGCCGATGTCCGGAGAGACAACGATAAGATCTTCGTAAGCCTGACGTTCGAGGTCATCGATCAGTACCGGAGAGCCGTAGACGTTATCAACAGGCACATCAAAGAAGCCCTGGATCTGGTCAGCGTGCAGGTCAACGGTCAGAACGCGGTCGATACCGGCCGTCGACATCATGTCGGCAACCGCGCGGGCACTGATAGGCACACGGGCAGAACGCGGACGACGATCCTGGCGGGCATAACCGAAGTAAGGCACAACGGCTGTGATGCGGCTGGCTGAGGCGCGGCGCAGGCCGTCGGCCATCAGCAGGATTTCCATCAGATTGTCGTTGGTCGGTGCGCAGGTAGGCTGGATGATGAACACATCCTTGCCGCGCACGTTTTCGTTGATTTCGATGGTAATTTCACCATCACTGAACTTGCCGACAGTGGCTTCGCCAAGGGGAATATCGAGACGCTCAACAACGAGCTTTGCCAGCTCCGGGTTAGCGTTACCGGTAAAAACCATCAACTTAGACACAGTTGTCCCCTTTGATGCAGTTATTCAATGATGGAAATAAAGAGAATTGGCTGAGGTGGTAGGACTCGAACCTACGAATGACGGGATCAAAACCCGTTGCCTTACCACTTGGCGACACCCCAACAACTTTTAAGACGGTCTGAATAATACCTTATGTGCAGGTGATTGGTTAACACCCTTAGCCACAAAGGCCACATACTCAGCCGGTAACTGCTCAGAAACACTGATGGCTTCTGCTTCAGAACCGAAGCTTGAAAATATGCAAGCTCCAGTACCCGTCATCTTAGCAAGATTAAATTTATTTAGCAAATTCAATGTGTTACCAACTTCTGGGTACAGCATTGAAACGATTGCCTGGCAGTCATTTCTGCCCCCTTGCTTCAGCGCGGTGCGAATATTAATGGGGTCCGAATCGCGGGTCAACCCCTCATGTGAAAAAATTTTTCCTGTATTTACATGGACTTGCGGGCACACCACCAGATACCAGGGTTCGGCAAGCTCCGGTACCGGGGTCAGAATCTCACCCACGCCTTCGGCAAAAGCGGCTTCACCCCGCACAAAGACTGGGACGTCGGCTCCCAGCGTGAGTCCGAGACCGGCCAGATCATCCAGAGAAAGTTGCAGATTCCAGAGTGAATTCAATGCCAGAAGGGTTGTTGCGGCGTCGGAGCTGCCACCTCCAAGACCGCCTCCCATGGGTAGTTTTTTATCCAGACGAATGTCGGCACCGATTTTTTTTCCGGATTTTTTCTGCAGCAGGCGGGCGGCACGGATAATCAGATTGTCTTCGAAACCGACACCTTCAATGGCCGGACTGAGTGTTAACCCGTCATCGTTGCGCACTTTAAAGTGCAGTTCGTCGCCATAGTCGATGAACTGAAACAGCGTCTGCAGATTGTGGTAGCCATCGTCCCGGCGACCGGTGATGTGCAGCATCAGATTCAGTTTGGCCGGGGCGGGTACGCTCAGCCAGCCGTTATGTCCAGGCAGGTCAGCCATTAACAGTCCACTCTTTGATCGAAAATACAAAACGGAAATTATGACCGGATATTTTAATCAGGCCCGGCAGCCAGTATTCGCCTTGTTGGCGATAGCGTGAGAAGTGAATATCCCAGCCGTGCTGTTGCAGGTGGCTTAACAGGCCGCTCTCATCGTATTCGCTGGTTGATGCTGCATTGGGGCTGGGTTGACCTTTTACCCAGTAGCGGATGTCGGTAACCGGAAAGTTCCAGCCCATGTGGGTTTGCATCAGTTGTTCCGGGGTGCGCGCCCGTTGTGGCTTATCCCAGCCGGGCAGGGTCAGTTCGGCCTGACGCGCATTGCCTTGCAGGCGCGATGCTCCGGAGCCGAAAGGCCCGGAAATGAACAGATCATAGCGTTGTTTATCCTGTTCCCAGGTCAGGTAGCCGGTAACGCTGTCATCGGGTGAGGTTACCGATAATTTACCGCGTACCTGCCACTGTTGCAGGCGGTCGAGGCTGCTTTGCAGACCCTGCTGGCTGCTGTCCGGTTTGGGCAGCAGGCTGCTGCAACCGCTGAGCAGTGTCAGCAGAAGCAGAGTGAATATAGACATTTGTGTGGTCATTGTGTGGCTGTTCAGTGTTGGCTCAGGGTTTCCGGATCAATGTTCAGGCGTTGCAGTGTGCGCAGAATAATTTCGCTGTCCGGGGTCTGTTCCAGTCCCTGCTGCCAGATGTCACGGGCCTCATTCAGGTCGCCGCTGAGCCATAACAGTTCCCCATAATGAGCGGCTATTTCGTGATCTTTCATCATATCGAAGGCTTTTTTCAGTAACGGGCGTGCGCGTTCCAGATTGCCCATGCGGAAATAGACCCAGCCGAGGCTGTCGATAACGGCGGGATTATCCGGCGTCAGTTGCAGTGCACGCTCAATGAGCGGAAGGGCTTCTGCCCAGCGGTCGGTACGGTCGGCGAGGGTGTAGCCCAGAGCATTCAGGGCTTCGGCATGGTCGGGTCTGAGGCGGATGACGGTGCGCAGATCCTGCTCCAGTGTATTCAGGTCGTCCAGGCGTTCAGCCAGCATGGCGCGGGTATAAAGAAGATTGATGTCGTCAGGGGCTACGCTCAGGGCCTGACTGATGAGTGTCATGGCATTTTCCGGCTGACCGGCGGTTGATAACAGATCAACCTCAATCCGCACCAGTTCGCTGGAATGTTGGGGGTAGTCAGCGCGCAGATCGTTCAGATAATGGCGGGCAGCATCGATGCCCTGGGTTTCATTCAGCAGATAAGAGGCTTTGAGGTGAGCGGCAAGAAACTCGCGGCCATTGCTGACCTGTGCGTACTGTTCAATGGCGGCTTCGTAATCGTTTTCATCCTGGGCAATTTTACCCAGATAAAAATGCGCTTCGTTGGTATGTGACTGGCTGGCCAGCAGCTGATACAGATATTCCCTTGCCCGCTCGCGTTGTCCGAGTTCTTCTTCGAGCAAGGCGAGCGACAGCAAAATAGCGGAGTCTTCAGGGAAGCGTTTGTGCAGGGCTGCAAAGGCATCGCGGGCGCTGTCCATTTTGCGCTGTTCCAGCAGAATGCGGGCGTGCAGAACCTGAATGCCTTTGTGATCCGGATGGTCATCCTGTGCATCTTCGAGCCAGTCAATGGCATCGTCAGAGCGTTGCATTAATACCAGAATGCGGGCCTTCTGCAGGATGGCGCTCAGGTATGCCGGGTTGTGTTGTAATGCCTTGTCAATGTTGTTCAGTGCCTGCTTATACCGACGCAGGTGCTGCTCCATAATTCCGCAGGCATACCAGAGGGAGGCATTGCCGGGGTATTTTTGTGTCAGAAGCTGAAGTTGCTCCAGCAGGGCAGTTTGTTGCTCCTCCGGCAGTTCAGCGGCGTTGGCAGCAAGATAATCAAACTGACTGATACCGGCCAGATCCTGCAATATCACCAGATGTTCCAGTGCCCGGATGAATTGATTCTGTTCCATCAATAACTGGGCTGCCGCCTGATGAGCCGCCGGATTGTCCTGATCTTCTGCCAGCCAGATGGCAACTGCTTCTATGGCGTGGCTGTCGCTGCCAACATACTGGGCGATGCGGGCGGCGCGTTCGGCAATGGCCGGATCGCGGGTGGTGCGCGCCTGATCCATATAGTTGTACAGCGAAATATCAAAGCGCTGGCGCTGGCCGGCCATTTCAGCAACCAGCAGGGAATAAAGAGTGGCTGCGGGAATCGGACGGTATACCGGTTCAGGCGGGCGATCTGGTGAATCGGCCTGTGAGCTGCTCCTGGCCTGAGTGTCCGGCGTATTCTGATGGTCTGTTGTCGTGTGCTGCTCTGTATCCGATGAAACCGCTTGTCTGAAACCGGCACAGCCGGGCAAAACGATTAAGGCTGCCAGCAGGGGTATCAGCCACTGGCCCTTACGCCGCATGACCGGTAGTGGGGGGGAATCTGGGGATGGTTTAGGAAGCTCACGGATGTCAAAAAACATAGAAAGAGAAGACCTGATGATTCGGATGCCAGTATGAGATAGCGCATGCTATTTAGGGTCAGATAGCGATTTAAGTCAAAGATTTCAGCGGCAAAGCCGCGGCCAGATGTTTATAATCGCCGCTTTTGCACAGTCGCCACCCGTTGAGATGCTCAGAAGTGCTGTTTGGTTGCAGTGCTCACTGACGGATTCCGGCGGGTCTGGCACTCTGCCGCTGATGATGGTCAGCGGGGCGGTTTGAAAGCGGGAGCAGCGTCAGTCGAGATGGGTATTTGGGCACTGGGGATTAACCATAAAACAGCACCGGTTGCTGTGCGTGAGCGTGTTGCCTTCGATCCGGCGTCAATGACTGGCGTACTGAGCGAAGTGCTGGCGCTGGACCCCGTGTCGGAGGTGGTGATTCTGTCGACCTGTAACCGCACCGAAATTTATTGTTCCGCTGACGATCTGCGTGAAGAGGTGATTGTTGACTGGCTGGTCCGCCACCATCAGATTGATCGCCGTGATCTGGATTCTGCCCTCTATTGCCTGACCAGCGAGCAGGCCGTGCAGCACACCATGCGCGTGGCCAGCGGGCTGGATTCCCTGGTGTTGGGGGAGCCGCAGATTCTCGGGCAGATGAAATCGGCCTTTGCGGTGGCGCAGGAAGCCGGCACGGTGGGTTCCGAGCTGGGGCGGCTGTTCCGTCAGACCTTTTCCATTGCCAAGCGCGTGCGTACCGATACCGCCATTGGCGAAAACCCGGTGTCAGTGGCTTTTGCCGCCGTGCGTATGGCGCAACATATTTTTGCCGATATGGCCAACAGTCGTGCCCTGCTGATCGGTGCCGGGGAAACCATCGAACTGGTGGCCCGTCATCTGTATCAGGCGGGTGTTCGTGACATCATCGTCGCCAACCGCACCCTGGCACGGGCACAGAATCTGGCGCAGGAATTTCATGCAGAAGCCGTGTTGCTGGAAGATATTCCCAATGTACTGTCACGCGCCGATATCGTGATTTCATCCACCGCCAGTCCTTTGCCGATTCTGGGCAAGGGCATGGTGGAAAAAGCGCTGAAAAAACGCCGTCATAAGCCGATGTTTATGGTCGATATTGCCGTACCACGCGATATCGAAGAAGAAGTTGGCGAGCTGTCGGATGTCTATCTGTATTCGGTCGACGATCTGCGCAGCATCATCGAAGAAAACGTGCGCTCGCGTGAAGATGCGGCGCGTCAGGCCGAAGAGCTGATTCTCTCCGGCGTTGACCATTTTATGCGCGAGCTGAAAGCGCTGGATGCGGTACAAACCCTCACCGACCTGCGCAGCAGCATTGATGCGCTGCGTGAAGAACAGCTCAGCAAAGCGCTGAAACAACTCGAAAACGGTGCCGACGCAGAAAAAGTGTTGCGCCAGTTTGCCCATACCTTCAGCAATAAGGTGCTGCACGCACCGACCACGGCGCTGCGCAAAGCCGGTGCTGAAGGCCGTCTGGAAGTGCTCGACTGGACCCGTGAACTGTTCAGCCTGAACAGCCATGCGGCGCCATCCTCCTCTGCTGATACCGAATAAACCATGAAAAGCTCGATTCTGAATAAACTTGAACACCTGCGTGATCGTTACGAAGAAGTCGGACATCTGCTGTCTGAGCCGGATGCCGCCAACGATCAGGACCGTTTCCGCAAGCTGTCGAAGGAATACGCTGATCTGGAACTCATCGCCCAGACCTACAGCCGCTATGAGCAGGCAGGTGCCGATCTGGCCGAAGCCAAAGCACTGGCCGCCGACCCCGACCCGGACATGCGCGCCATGGGCGAAGAAGAAGAGCAGGCCGCTTCCGGTCGTCTGCAGCAACTGGCGCATGAGCTGGAAATTCTGCTGCTGCCGAAAGACCCGGATGACAGCCGCAACGTCATAGTCGAAATCCGTGCCGGAACCGGCGGTGATGAAGCCGCCATTTTTGCCGGTGATCTGTACCGTATGTACACCCGCTATGCCGAAACCCGTGGCTGGCGTACCGAACTGATGAGTGCCAGCGAAGGCGAGCACGGTGGCTTTAAAGAAGTGATCACCCGTATTTCCGGCACCGATGTGTATTCGCAGCTGAAGTTTGAGTCCGGAGCGCACCGGGTGCAGCGCGTACCTGAAACCGAAAGTCAGGGCCGCATTCATACTTCAGCCTGTACCGTGGCGGTGATGCCGGAAGTTGAGAGCGAAGAAGAGATCGACATCAACAAGAACGATCTGCGCATCGACACCTTCCGCGCCTCCGGTGCCGGTGGTCAGCACATTAACAAAACTGACTCGGCCATCCGCGTTACGCACCTGCCAACCGGGCTGGTGGTGGAATGTCAGGATGAGCGGTCGCAGCATAAAAACCGCGCCAAAGCGCTGGCCGTGCTGGCCACGCGTCTGCGCGATGCACAACGTCAGGCGGCCCATGCCGAGCAGGCGGCCACGCGTAAAAGTCTGGTCGGTTCCGGCGACCGTTCAGAGCGTATCCGCACCTACAACTACCCGCAGGGCCGGGTTACCGATCACCGCATCAACCTGACGCTGTATAAGCTCGACGAAATTGTGCAGGGCGACCTGACGCCGGTGATTGAACCGTTAATCCGCGAGCATCAGGCGAACCTGCTGGCCGAGATGGCAGGCGGCTGATGATCTCTGATCCGGCATCCGTGCTGAGCATTGACGCCTGGTTAGCCGGGGCGCGGAGGCAACTGGAGCCTGGCTCCGACAGCGCCCGGCTGGATGCTGAATTGCTGCTGGCCCATGTGCTGCAGCAGAGCCGCACCTGGCTTTACACCTGGTCTGACCGGCCATTAAGCGCAGAACAGCAACAGGCGGCGAATGCTTTGCTGGCGCGACGTCTGGCCGGAGAACCCGTGGCCTATCTGCTGGGTGAGCGGGATTTCTGGTCGCTTAATCTGAATGTGAACCCTTCAACCTTAATTCCCCGTGCTGACACCGAAACCCTGGTGGAATGGGCGCTGGAACTCCCTTTGCCGGCCCACAGCCGGGTGCTCGATTTAGGCACCGGAACCGGCGCAATAGCGTTGGCGCTGGCGTCGGAGCAGCCATCCTGGCAGGTATCCGGTGTTGATTTTAATGCCGATGCGGTGGCGCTGGCACAGAGCAATGCTGTCCGCAACCGGCTGGAACGGGTGGCTTTTGCTCAGTCCGACTGGTACCGCAGCGTCAGCGGCCATTTCGACCTGATCGTCAGCAATCCTCCGTATATTGATGAAGAAGATGAGCATCTGGCACAGGGTGATGTGCGCTTTGAGCCACGCTCGGCCCTGGTGGCCGATAATCATGGCCTGAGTGATCTGGCGCTGATTATTGACCGTGCGCCGGACTTTCTGCGGGTTAATGGCTGGCTGTTGCTGGAGCACGGCTATCAGCAGGCGGATGCGGTGTGTGAGTTATTGCGCGCCCGTGGTTTCGCTGATGTGAGTTATCGCCGCGATCTCGGTGGCCAACCCCGCATCAGTGGCGGCCGCTGGCCGCAGCAAAGGTTGGGCTAGCTCATGAACGATCAGCAGTTACTGCGCTATTCGCGCCATGTTCTGTTGCCACAGCTGGATATTGACGGCCAGCAGGCGCTGCTCGATGCCCACGTGATGATCATCGGTCTCGGCGGTCTTGGCTGCCCGGTGCTGCAGTATCTGGCAGCCAGTGGCGTTGGTCGCCTCAGTCTGGTCGATGATGACCGTGTTGAGCTGTCCAATCTGCAACGTCAGACCGCCCATGGCTGTGCGGATGTCGGCCTGCTGAAAGTGGAATCCGCCGCCGCCGACGTGCAGCGGTTAAACCCCGATGTGCAGGTGGTTACTCACGCCCTGCGTGCCGATGCCGACTGGCTGATGTCGCAGTTGTCCGCTGTGGGGGACGCGCAGGAAGACCGGGCAAAAGTCGATCTGGTGGTGGACTGCAGCGATAACAGTAAGGTGCGCTATGCCCTTAACCGCGCCTGCATCGCGCACTCTGTGCCCTGGGTGTCGGGTGCCGCGGTTGGACTGAATGGTCAGATCACGCTGTTTGATCCGCGCCAGACCGGTGCTCCCTGTTATCGCTGTCTGTATCCCAGTCTGGATGAGCAGCAGCTCAGCTGTGCCGAAAGCGGCGTATTGTCACCGCTGGTGGGAGTGATTGGCGCGATGCAGGCACTGGAAGCGCTGAAAGTATTGACCGGCATGGGCGAAAGTCTGAACGGACGTCTGCTGACCTTTGATGCCTTGCAGGGCGAATGGCGCCGCTGGGGCATCAGCCGTAATCCCTCGTGTGCTGACTGCCAGAACTGACGCTTGCTCCCGACAAATCTGTCATCCTGTGCTTTTTGTCTTGCTTTCTGTGCGGTTCGCTACCTGAAAAAGCGGTTGAAATTCACTGTGAATTCAATCGCTTCGCGTCATGTATTCTACTTTATGCTTATGCAGTAATGTTTGGCCTCTGTTTTGCTCTTTATCGGTCACATCGACAATAACAAGCACGAGGCAGACTATGGCCAGAGTTATCGTATTAGGTGCCGGTACCGGTGGTATGGCAGGCGCGTATGAAATCCGCGAAATCCTGAATAAAGAGCATCAGGTTACGGTCATCAACGAGCGGGAAGACTTCCAGTTTGTGCCCTCCAACCCCTGGATTGCCGTTGGCTGGCGTGAGCGTCCCGAAATCAGCTTCCCGATCCGTCCGTATCTGGAAAAAAAAGGCATCGGGTTTATTGCCTCAGCGGTGGTGACCATTGATCCCAAAGCCAACCAGCTGACGCTGGCCAATGGCGATGTGGAAGCCTATGACTATCTGGTGATCTGTACCGGCCCCAAACTCAACTTTGCTGCCATTGAAGGGGCGGGCCCGCACGGCGGCTTTACCCAATCGGTATGCTCACTGGATCATGCTGAAACCTGCTATGAGAATGTTAAAGCCATGATCGCCGAGCCGGGGCCTGCCATTGTCGGCGCGATGCCCGGTGCTTCCTGCTTTGGGCCTGCTTATGAGTACGCCTTTATTCTCGATAAAGAACTGCGCAATAAAAAAGTCCGTGACCGTATCCCGATGACCTATGTGACCAGTGAGCCCTACATTGGCCATCTGGGGCTGGGTGGTGTAGGGGATTCCAAGTCCATGCTGGAAAGCGAGTTGCGTAACCGTCATATCAAATGGATCACCAATGCCAAGGTCACCCGCGTGGCTGACGGCATGATGTTTGTGGATGAAATGAACGACGATGGCTCGCTGAAAAAACACCATGAGCTGCCATTTAAACACTCCATGATGCTGCCTTCGTTTGCCGGGGTTGACCCGGTGGCGGCGGTGGAAGGTCTGGTGAATCCGAAAGGCTTTGTCATTATCGACGAGTTCCAGCGCAATCCGACCTTTAAAAATATTTTCTCGGCCGGTGTCTGTGTCGCCATTCCTCCGGTAGAAGATACGCCGGTGCCGACCGGTACGCCGAAAACCGGTTATATGATTGAATCCATGATGACGGCGATTGCGCATAATCTGGCGGCTGATCTGGACGGTAAAGGCGAAGCTAATGCCCGTGGCACCTGGAATGCGATTTGTCTGGCCGATATGGGAGACACCGGAGCGGCGTTTGTTGCCATTCCGCAGATTCCGCCACGCAACGTTACCTGGTTCAAAAAAGGTAAGTGGGTGCATCTGGCGAAAATTGCGTTTGAAAAATATTTCATCCGTAAAATGAAAACCGGCTCCAGTGAGCCGATTTATGAAAAATACACATTAAAAGCGCTGGGTATTAATCGTCTTAAAGATGAATAAAACGGCTGACGGGTTGTAAAAAAAAACCGGCTGACATGGCCGGTTTTTTTATCGGCTGCGTTTTTATTCTTCGCCGAACAGCGAGCAGTCAATCAGGTCACACAGGCAATGAATCACCAGCAGGTGCACTTCCTGAATGCGTGCGGTCACATTGGCCGGAACCCGTACTTCGACATCATCACGGGTAATCAGTGACGCCATATGGCCGCCGTCTTTACCGGTTAAGGCCACCACCGTCATATCACGTTCATGGGCCGCCTGAATGGCTTGCACCACGTTGGCGGAATTGCCGCTGGTGGAAATGGCCAGTAATACGTCACCGGCATTGCCGAGGGCACGGATTTGCTTGGAGAAAATTTCGTTATAACTGTAATCGTTGGCAATGGACGTTACGGTTGAGGAATCGGTGGTCAGAGCGATGGCTGGCAGACTCGGACGCTCGCGTTCAAAACGATTCAGCAATTCAGACGAAAAATGCTGGGCATCACCGGCGGAGCCGCCGTTACCGCAGGTAAGAATTTTTCCGCCGCTGAGCAGGGCGTTAACCATGATCTGCGCTGCACGCTCAATATAAGGCGGCAGCTCTTCTGCTGCGTGGGTTTTGGTTTCGATACTGGCGCCAAAATGGCCGATGATCCGATCCTGCACAATAACGCTCCGGGAGTAACAGATGGGCCATCATAAATGAGCCATGAGACAAAACCAAATAACAGTGATTCTCAGAGAAATAATGTATCCAGCAGCGGGTGCAGCCAATGGCTGAAAAGAGCCACCTGAGCGCAGAGCAGCGTCATCAAGAACAGCCAGCCATCGGCGCTGCTTTGGTTTACCGGACGCTGCAGCTCGTCAGTGCGCAGTTCTGTTGTTGAATGGGCGGCTGGTCGGGCGGCATCGGCCTCAGCGTGCAGCCGTTGCATGACGGCGGCGATTTCATCGGCTGTGTAACCCTGGCTGGCGGTATAGGCATCGCATAACTGTTCGCTGGCCAGATCATACTGACGGCGCAGCATTTTACGGGGGGCAGGCAGCCAGAGCAGGGTCAGCCAGTGCAGCACCAGTTTGCGCAGGTTATCGCGCCGTATGACATGGCAGTGTTCATGCTGCAGCACCAGTGACAACCCGCGCTCACTCAGCTGTTGCTGCAAGGCACTGGAAATATACACTTTTGGACGCCATAACCCGGCACACCAGGCCAGTGGCAAATGTGAATGAATCAGACGGAAATCCGCTGTCGTTGCCGCCGTGCTGAGCAGATCCATCGTGTTCAGCCGTTCATGGCCGCGCCGCAACTGGCGGTTAAGAAACAGCAGGGCAAACAGCAAAACGGTGCTGACAGCGCCTGCCAGCAATGCTGCAGATAACGATGCCGAGCTGACATCCGGCACGTGCGGGCCGCAGACATCACCGTGGCAATGGGCATTGTGCAAGGCGCCCGCCAGTTCAGGATTCATCAGCAGCAATACCACCCAAAACGTCACCACCCAGGGCAGCAGGGCGTACAGCATCAGCAGGCGGGTGCGCTGCTGCGGAGTGACCATGCGCACGGCTCTGAACTGCAGCGGCCACAACAGGGAAGCCAGCCATGACGACGCGCCCAGACTCAGCGCACCGGCCAGAGCCATATCGGCCAGCTCATGAATCATGGTCAGCGCCATGGTGATCAGGCTCAGCGGCCAGAGCCTTGTTCAGGCGTTCACCCATCGCCGGAGCAACATCGGCTAAATAATCCATAAAGCCCGACACCATCGGTGCCATATCACCGGCGCTGAGGTCGGCGGCAATGTCATGCAGCAGGTTGCTGATCAGATCCGGTTTTTGCAGGACAGCGCGGTAGAAAAACGCGCGGTTTTCTTTGTGGCGTTGCAGCAGGTCTTTGCGGTGCAGACGCTCAAGCGTGCTCTGTACCGTGCTGAGCGTGATGTCTTCCCGCAAAAAAGAATGCACCTGCTGCGCAGATAACGATCCCTGCTGCCAGAGGATTTCCAGAATGGCCAGCTCGCGTTTGCCCAGCGAAGGGGTGCGTGAGCGTGCGGAAGGCAGCTTCAGCCAGCGGGTTAAATCAGCGGCGCGTGTCATAGGGAGATCGTCATTGGATGGAGAACACCGAGCGGTTATCGGTATTGGTCAGTGCTGCTAAGTTGTTGTTCATACGATGATATTTTCATTAATACAGGCCCCGCAGGCAATCATGCCTTTCTGGTGGCCGACGGTTAAACGGACATTGAGGATAAAGATGAACAGACAGTATTCAGGTCTTTTACTGCTGGGCCTGCCTGTGCTTGCCATGGCGCAGCCGCCCGCAGCAGAAAATGAAGATGCAGCCAGGCTCGATAACCAGATCGTAACGGCCCGGGAAAAACTGCTGGGCGAGGCCATGTCGGCATCGCAGGGGTACGTCACCGGTGACGAGATTAACCGCCGGCCGTTATTGCGTACCGGCGAAGTGCTGGAGCTGGTGCCCGGCTTAGTGGTTACTCAGCACAGCGGCAGCGGTAAGGCGAACCAGTATTTTCTGCGCGGTTTTAACCTTGATCACGGCACCGATTTCGCCACCTTTGTGGATGGTATGCCGGTCAATATGCGTACCCACGGTCATGGTCAGGGCTATACCGACCTGAACTTTATTATCCCCGAAAGCATTGGCTCACTCAGTTATCAGAAGGGCAGTTACTACGCCGATGTCGGTGACTTCAGCGGGGCGGGCAGTGCCTCCGTGCAGACAGCCGATACCTTTGAGCAGGGGCTGGCGCAGCTCAGTCTGGGCGAAGACCAGTACCGCCGGGCACTGCTGCTCGACAGCATCAGCACGGCTCAGGGCGACTGGCTGTATGCGCTGGAACGCAATACCTACGATGGCCCCTGGAGTGATATCCGCGAAGATCTGGATAAAACCAGCGTGCTGCTCAAGCATCGCCGTTCCCTCGCGGGTGGCAAACTGAGCCTGTCTTTTATGGGCTATGACAACCAGTGGAACAGCGCCGACCAGATTCCGCAGCGCGCCGTCGACAGCGGCCTGATTGACGAATTCGGTTCGCTCAATGACAGCGTTGGCGGCCAATCCAGCCGTTACAGCCTGAATGCCCTCTGGCAGCGAGAGGGGATTCAGGCCTCCGCCTATGCCATCCGTTACGACATGAACCTGTGGTCTGACTTCACCTATTTTCTTGATGACGGCGTGAATGGCGACCAGTTTGAACAGGTCGATAAACGCTGGATTTACGGCGGTCAGCTCAGCTACCTCTGGCACTCTGAGATTGCCGGACTGGCAACGTCCAGCCGCATCGGGGCAGACCTGCGTTATGACGATATCGGCGAAGTGGGTCTGTATCACAGCAAAGAACGTCAGCGTCTGGGCACGGTGCGCAGTGATCGCGTGGCGCAACTCAGCACCGGCCTTTACGCCGAAAATACCCTGTTCTGGAATGAGCGGGTGCGCACCGTGCTGGGTGTGCGTTACGACGACTACCGCTTTGATGTGCAAAGCCGTATCAACCGTAACCAGAACGGGGTGGATCTGAGCGTCAACAGCGGCAAGGCCAGCGACGACAATATCGCCTTAAAAGGCAGCGTGATTGTGGCACTGAACCGCGATTGGGAGACGTATCTGGCGGCGGGCCAGGGCCTGCATTCCAACGATGCCCGTGGCACCACCATTCAGGTGGACCCGGCGGATGGCAGTGCCGTGGAAGCAGTTGATCCGCTGGTGGACTCCATGGGGTACGAAGCCGGGATTCGCGGAGTCTGGGCGGAGCGCCTGAGCACCTCGCTGGCGCTGTGGCAGCTGGATCTCGACAGCGAACTGTTGTTTGTCGGCGATGCCGGTAACACCGAAGCCAGCCGCGCCTCACGCCGCAAAGGGGTAGAGATGACGCTCTATTATCAGCTGAACGAGCACTGGAATATGGATCTGGAATACGCCTGGACCAACGCTGAATTACGCGGCAATGCCGCCGAGGGCAATGAGATTCCCGGTGCCGTTAAAAACGTCGTGCAGGCCGGTATCAGCAGCCAGCGCGGTGCTGGCTGGTTCGGCAGTCTGCGCCTGCGTTATTTTGGTGAGCGGCCACTGGTGGAAGATGGTTCGGTCATGTCTGATCCGACCACCGTGGTGAACCTGCGCAGCGGCTACAGCCTTAAGCGCTGGGTATTCAGTGCCGATGTCCTGAACCTGTTCGACAGCCGCGATCACGATATCGATTACTGGTACGCCTCACGGCTGCCGGGTGAAAGCAGCGAGCAGGAGGATATTCATTACCATGTGATTGAACCGCGCTCCCTGCGTCTGGCGGCGGCGTATTCGTTCTGATAGGGCCTGCCCGTTGTTAAACGGGCTCAGCCAAACACATTCTGCAGCCATTCAAACTGCACCGGCTGGCCACTGCCCGACATCACATCAAAGCGGCAGTCCGGCGGTGTCGCGCCATAATGTTGCTGCAGATAATGCTGGGCGGTTTTAAGTAAACGCTGTTGCTTGTGGTGGGTAATGCTTTCGGCACCGCTGCCGTGGCTTTGGCTGGCACGGTAACGCACCTCAACAAACACCAGTACCTTACCGTGGCGCATAATCAGATCGATCTCGCCGCCACGGATAGCATAATTGCGGGTAACGGTTTTCAGCCCCTGACGTTTAAGGAAATGTTCGGCGGCCTGTTCTATCTCGGCGCCTTTGGTGCGGGTTGCCGGTTTACGGGTCGCAGGCTTATCAGCGGCGGTGGGGCTTTCAGTCGCGTTGCTTTGGGCGGCGGAGGCATTCTCTGCCGTGTGCGCGGAATCCTGCGGAGTATTGTCTTTACGTCTAAACCACATGGCATCCTTGCCCCGTGAACAGTGCTGCGTTAAGGCTCAGCGTTTGGCTAAGCGCTGAGGCCGGCCAGAACGGAACTGGGTACATTCGGTACGGCGGTGAATACGGCGCTCGTGATCCAGCGCCAGCGCGCCGGTGCTGCCAAACATCTGGCTGTGCGGAAATACCTCCAGTTGCTTCAGCCGTGGCAGCAGGCGGAAAGCATCCACCCCCATGGCGTATAAACGGGCATAGCCGCCCTGACCATTCGGCATCACATTTTCCACCGTACGGTACAGCTCGCTGCTTTCCAGCAGCCAGGGAATATCGCAGAACTGTACGCCGTTCAGATCGCGGTCTTTGGTTGGATTCGGTTCACCGGAATACACATGCGAGGTAGCGTATACCGGCAGATCACCGGCAAAGTTAAACGCCAGCGTCGGCTTGATCTGACGGGCCTGCTGCGGCAGGGCAACCATAAACACCCAGTCGACATCCTGACGGCGGCGCGGCTCAAACTCGGTCGGCTGATTCAGCAGGCGGCGAATGGTCTGATAACGCTTCTGGCTGTCATCGACGTTCAGCAGCGCCTTGATTTCCGGGTTGTAGTCCTGACGGTTCGGATAAAAACGCTGCTCGCCGATTTCACCCCCCAGTTCCAGCCAGCGCTGCTCAAACGCCGCATAAATACGCTCGCCCCAGTTGCCTTCAGGCACCAGCACCAACGCCCGGCGCAGGCCATCTGACCAGGCTTTTTCAGCAATCTGTACTGCTTCGTCTTCGGCGGCCAGACCGTACTGAAACAGATTGGCCGGGAGGGTTTCGGCCTCAGCACGATCACCGTAATTCAGCGCCAGCGTTGGCAGCGGCAGGGTTTCACGCTGTTGCAGCGCCTGCACCTGCATTTTATGGATGGGCCCGACCACCCACTGCGCACCATCCAGCTGCGCCTGAGCGTAGGCAACGTCGATGTCGCCATATTGCTGGCTGTCGTACAGCTGCACCTGCGGAATGGCGTAGCCTTTATTCAACGATTCGTAATACGC
The DNA here is from genome assembly GCA_021208685.1 of Saccharospirillaceae bacterium. GTDB lineage: Bacteria > Pseudomonadota > Gammaproteobacteria > Pseudomonadales > Oceanobacteraceae > Venatoribacter. The sequence continues at coordinate 13,220 of JAJOJJ010000010.1, read as the reverse complement.
CGCCATAAATCCATCGCGGATAGCGCCGCCGGTTTTTTCCAGCGGGCCGGATAACGGCAGCAATAACGCCACATTGGTCGGACGGTTAGCCGCCAGATCCGCCAGCAGCGCCAGGCCGCCGGGTAACTGTATCGCCGCCGGATGGGCCGGGTGCTGCTCACGCCAGATATTCACCGCTGCCAGATGTTCGTCCAGCGTCAGGCGCGAATTGCGCGAAATAGCCGCCAGCCGCAGCCAGTCGCCCAATTGAGTGGCCGGCGTTTTTTCTGCCCATTCCAGTAATTCCAGTTCCGGCATGGCCATTAAATCCTGCCAGATTTGCTCATGATTCTGTTCGCGTTGCTCAGCGGTTAACGCCGCCGATAAAAAATCGCGCTCACGGGCGGCGGCCAGATATTCGCCTTTGCTTTCATACCAGCGCGCTTTTAACAGGCTGGCGCGCAGCTCCTGCTCCGGCGTGGCGTAATCCATACGCTGGGCAAGCTGGCTGAGATATTCGCTGGCCATTTCCGGCTCGTTGCTGCCCAGATGCATCTGCGCCGACAGCAACATAAATTCCACCTGCTCCTGTGGCGTGAGCGCACGCTCGTGCAACAGTTGCAATTGCAGCGCAGCATTGCCAAACTCGCCGTCGTCGAGTTGGCGGCCAATCTGCTGCATTAAGACTGAATTACTCTGACGACTGCTCTCGGTAAGGCGATTGTTATCCGGCCCGGTTTGCACCGGAGTGGTTGAACAACCTCCCAAACCCAGACCCGCGCTGACAACCAGCAGCGATAATCCGCGTAACCAACGATCAGGTAAGTTTCCCCGCATGACTTCAGATCCCAGAATGCAGGCCGGCACGTTTTACGTCGTGGCGACACCCATTGGTAATTTGGCTGACCTCACCGAGCGCGCAAAGCAGGTGCTGACCAGCGTTGATGTAATTGCCTGCGAGGATACCAGACATACCGCAAAATTACTCCAGCACCTCGGCCTGCGTAAGCCGCTGTTATCGGTGCATGAACACAACGAACGCGAGCGTGTAGAACAGATTGCCCGCCATCTGGAACAGGGCCAGAGCATGGCGCTGGTATCCGATGCCGGAACGCCATTAATTTCCGATCCGGGGTATCCTTTGGTGCAGGCACTGCGCGCACGCGGCCTGCATGTCAGCCCGGTGCCCGGCGTCAGCGCCATCATTACCGCTCTCAGTGCCGCAGGCCTGCCGACCGACCGTTTTACCTTTGAAGGTTTCCTGCCGCATAAAAGCGGAGCCAAGCGCGAAAAACTGCTGGCTCAGGAACAGGAAGCACGCACCCTGGTGTACTACGAATCCAAGCACCGGATTCTCGATACGCTGGAAGTGATGGCTGATGTGTTTGGTGCAGAACGCCAAGCCTGTGTTGCCCGCGAATTAACCAAAACCTTCGAGACGTTTTACCACGGCACACTGCCCGACATTCTGGCGCAGATCAGCGCCGATGAAGACCAGCAAAAAGGCGAATTTGTGGTGATGGTTGCCGGTAACCCCAGCCCGGCACCGGCCAGCGAAGTAAACAGTGATAAATTATTCCGCTTATTGCTGGCGGAATTACCGCCGAAAAAAGCCGCGGCCATTATTGCCGAGCTGACCGGCGAGAATAAAAAAGAACTGTACCAGAAAGCGCTGGAGATGCAGGGGAAGGCGTGAGGCGGGGGAAGGCGTAGGCGGGGGAGGTGGACACCAGTCGAGGGATATGTTGGTGTCCGTTAAGCGGGGGAAGATCAGATCAATGTCGCTCTGCGCTGCCTGTTATGAGCCGCGGCCCGCCTCCTTGGTATGCCAGAGCCTTAATATGTAAATGGCATCTACAGCAAGCAGATACCGGATCGCATATTTTCCGATGTACAGGTCTCGAATTTTATCCGGGTCAGGCGCACGAGAAACTGGAATGCCAATTTGGGGAAAGTCTTCAAGTTTCTTGATGCCCTCTAAAAGCTCGCCGGCAATACGCTGTGCCGCAATTGGATTTTTCTCAGCGATAAACTCTCTCAGGCGGGTAAGATCAGCAATAGACTCCGGTGAATACTGCAAAATCATGGTTTAGGTGGCGCCTTCTCATTTGGGCCGCCCCAGCTCTGCAACCAGGATTCCACCTCTTGGGCGCTAACCGACTTACCGGACTTGATAGAATCAAGAGCCTCCAGGGTATCCGACCAAAGAGTCTCCTCCATTTCCTGGCGTGCAATAAACTCTCTAATCGCTTGATTAATAAGGTAATTCTTACTTCTATCAAGCTTCTTTGAGAGATTTTCAAGCGGGATTTCGACCTCATTACTGAGGCGGATGCTGGTCAAGCTCATGACTCACCTCCGATGTATTCATATGTATTACATAATAGTACTGCGAACCATCAGATCATGGAAGCTTGTAACGCCAAGCTCACCTGCAAATATTGCGGAGAGCGTTTTTGTGTAAAATGGAGCTACGCGACATACACAAAAACGAGCGTAGCAATATTTGTCAGGTGCAGCTTTTTGTTATGCACGTTGTGCACTAAAGCTCTCACCTATAACGTATGAAACCCCTAACTCAAAAACCGATAGCGAAGGGTAACCAATAAATTCAGTTCCAGTCCAATACTTGGGCGGCCCTACCTCGATTGGATTAACACGAATTGGTTGGCTCGCCAATGCTTCTGTAATTTTATCCGCCAGTGGTTTAGGGAAACGACCTAAAGTGCCGAATTTGGAGGCAACTATGCCGTTAACAGTCGGCTTTTGATTTAAAAACCGTGCTAGATATTCTGATTTTTCGAATACCTCAAAACAGCTGCTAAAAAGAAGACCAAGAAGTGACTCTGGCTTGCATGAGTTTTCCGAAAACATGAGGTCAACCTCTATCTCTCGATATGGTATGAGCAGAGGTGATTCAGATAAAACAGTAAGTTTTTCTTCCCCAACCGAACTTAAAGACTCTTCAACCACGCCAACACATGACACTTCCCAGATTTCAGGCGGTGATCCATCATGCATAGATATTGAGATGTTCAATCGAAGGTCGTCCGCATACCAATCTGCGTCGACGATACGAATCCAACCCTCCGCCTCATCGAACTCCGAATCTAGTCTTGCTAAGAATTCTTCCATATCATCCTAAGTGCATAACGTTGCGTTAAACGGTGGAGTAATGTTGGCGACTTTGCTGCGTTTCTTTGCAGCAAAGGTGACAATATTACGGAATGATCTTGCCCCGATAAAACGGACACGTTCATTTTCATGCTGCTATTCGCTCATATTCCATCGGTGAACAGTAACCGATTCCCGAATGCAGCCGTTTTCTGTTGTAGTAATCATTGATGTATCTCGCCAAAGCATACTTCAATTCTTCCGCAGAGTGGAATGTCGTATTACGAATAAGCTCAGCTTTCATTGAATGAAAGAATGATTCCATATGCGCATTATCAGTACATTTTCCCGGTCTGCTCAGGCTGTGCTTAATTCCCTGTCTGTGAAGCTCTTTCTGATATCCTGATCCGCGATACTCAACACCGCGATCCGTATGCAGCATCAGCCCCTCAGATGGACGACGCTTTCGTATTACAGCCATCAGTGTTCTTCGGGTAACTTCTATTGTTCTTTTGCTATCCAGACTCCATCCTATGATCCGTCGGGAATGGAGATCCATGATGACCGACAGATAGTGCCACTGCTTTTTAACTTTCAGATAAGTCACATCGGCCACCCATACTTTGTCTTTACAATGAGGAACCGCACCGTCAGGACGAAGGTTTTGTCCTGATGCCAAAAAGCGCTTCAACCCTGGCGCCCGGTGCGTTACCTGAGTTACCCGAGCGATTAATCCCATCTCTTGCATCAGCCGCGCTACACGCTTCCTGCTGACCTGATATCCCTGCTTTAACAGCGCTTTCCAGATTCGGGGGCTGCCATAGCGACCTTCGTTCTCATCCGAGATATTCTTGATGAGAATCTTTAATCCCATATCTGACTGATCACGTTCAGACGGCTCTCTGTTAAGCCATGCGTAAAAGCCACTACGAGATACACCCAGCCACTCACACGTGCGCTTGATGCCTAGCTCTTGTCCGAACTTCTCGATGAATCGATATCTTGCTGATGTTCCTCCGCAAGAAACCGTTGCCACTTTTTTAGCAGGTCAACCTCCTGTTTCAGCCTTTTGTTCTCGGCTTCAAGCTTCTTCAGTTTGGAGATTTCTTTCTCTTGCTTACTGGTTGCTTCGGTTAACTTCTTGCGCTTATCTGCCACGATTTTTCCTTCACGGTATTCTTTACGCCATCGTGACAGCATGAACGGATGTATGTCGAGTGTCTTGGCGACTTCCTGAACCTTAATCCCTTCAATCAGACTTAGCTGAACTGCTTTCACTTTAAATTCATTTGAATACTGCCAGGTCTTTCTTGGCTGAGTATATTTTGGCATTGGACACCTCGTCAGTTTGACTTTGGTGTCCGTTAAAGCGGGGGAGGATCAGAATCCGATTTGAACGCCTTGTTAGATTTTTCCATAGTTGAACCAGCTTATTTTGGCAGTTGAAAATGTTTTGCACGATGAAATTCTTGCCGAAACATATTTAATTTTCGGTAAGTTTTCACTAGTGCTGAGTATTGCCCAAATATCAGTAGGACTATTCCGCCCAAGCGCTGAATTGGCATTGGTAAAGTTATACTCGCTACCATTTAGACCAATAAGAGTCAGTTTTAGACAGCCCTCTGGGAAAATTGAACGCAGATGCTGATTTTGCTCCAGAAATTCTAAGCTTTCATTAGAGTACTGGCTAATATCTACGTGAAATGTAGCCCACTTGTTGTAAGCCGTAATTGGTTCATCAAAGGAGATTGAGATCTGCTGCTCGGATAAATAAAGCGAGTCGGTAGTGATTATCGTCCTACCGCCGAAAATTAGTATCATTAGCCATTCAAGCATCCAGACGCCTCATAAAATCTAACGCCTAGCTCACCGGAAAAATAGGAGCGCAGCGAGTATTTTGTCCGGTGCAGCTACTTGTTAGCCGCTTTGTCGAAGTCATTTAATAATCTTTTAAAATCTTCCCACTCAGCATCCTGATAGAAACTAATTTCTATGGGATAGCGTGGGTGACCATTAAGAGCTTTGTTAAAAGCCTCTAAGAACTTGTCTTGGTCGTTTATGTAGTAAACAAGTTCTTTTAGATTGTTGCCGGTTCGGCTATATGCGTGACGAAGAACCTGATCATTTTCGATATGATCTTCGATGGCATCCTCTAGTATGATCATGTTTTTGTTTTCATCGTTTAACGGCATCCCGTTATTCGATTCGCCATCGTATTTCCAAGATATTACCGTTAGCCATGACAAGTGTGATCTGACAGTATCCTCTGGTAGTTCATTGACGAATTTGTAGATTACGGGCAATCCGTCTTCGTATACGCGACCAATTATTCCTTTTTCTTCTTCAGCATTCGCGGTCATGGTAAATATTATTCCTAAAAGTGTGGCTATTACTCTATTCATACGGCTAACAGTTTCTTCATAGGCATGCTCACTTACACACCTGTGTCTTTGTTTAAGAACCGAGTCTAACCCACGGTTACTGTTACGAAAAGCGCCATTAATAATATCGTTATCAGGCTGTAAACGCGCACGCACACTATCCCCCCTTGGTTGTCTTTACACGTTGCGCACTATCACTCTGAGTAATCTATTAAATCATTGATTTTAAAGGACAATTTATTAGGCCTTGGCGGTAATTCGCGCATTGGTATTTTGGCACTGGCGCGTAAACGCGCACGATTCTGGTGGTTTCGCTGAATAATCTGGGGGGATATCCAGTACTTCGCGGCTCGATTAAAAGGTTTACATGTAAACTAAATATTGTTTAGATGTGAACCATTCTCCAGCCCCATGATACTGGTGACCACTAACCCCTGAACGAGCCGGCCCTTATGGATAAACGTCTCTTTTTTTTGCTGAACATGGCGCAGAAGAAGCTCTTCCGCCATGTCGATGCGGTGTGTGAGCGCGAGCTGGATGCCTCCGTTACCCAGCTGGCGGCGCTGATGCTCATTTGTCAGCAGCCCGGTTGTTTGCAGAAAGATCTGGCTCAGGCGCTGGAGCTGAATAAATCGGCTGTTACCGGGCTGATTGGCCGTATGGAGAAGAACGGGCTGGTGCAGCGCGGCAGCACGGATGATGCGCGCGCGGTGAGCCTGTTTCCGACGGAGGCGGGCATGGCGAAAAACCGGCAGCTGAAGCCGCTGATTCATCAGCTGAACAAGCGCTTTGCCGAGGAATTCAGCGACGACGACATGCAGGTAGTGCTGCGTTTTCTTAACTTTATTTTGCAGACCTTCTGAGGAGGCTGATATGACCGCATCCCTCAATGTACCGGAACATACGGCCAGCGCCGGGCACAGCCAAACGCTGGCAGCCGAGAATATCCGCATCCGTACTGAAAACGGTGCTGAGCTGGCGGCGAAGGTGTTCGGGCCGCAGGGCGCGGCCAAAGGTGTGTGCATTATTGCCCCGGCGACGGGTGTGGCGCATTACCTGTACGACGATTTTTCCCGCTGGCTGGCGGGGCAGGGGTATGTGGCGCTGAGCTTCGATTACGAGGGCATGGGCGATTCGGTGCGCGGACATCTTAAGCACTGCAAAAGCGACAAGCTGAGCTGGGCCAGTAACGATTGCCCGGCGGTGCTGGCCTATGCGAAAGAGCGTTTTGCGGGGCTGGAACGCATCTGGATTGGTCACAGCGTGGGCGGCCATATGATTGGTTTTATGGGACATAACCCGGATATCGACCGCATTATTACCGTGGGTTCGGGCGTGGGGACCTGGTGGTATAACTCGGCGCCGACCAAGCGCGTGGCCTGGTTTTTGTGGTATTTCCTGGTGCCGGTGGTGGTGCCGGTAGCGGGGTATTTCCCCGGTAAAAAGCTCGGCATTATGACGGATATGCCCAGAGGTGTGATTCTGCAATGGCGGCGCTGGTGCCTGAAGGAAGAATACGCGGTGGGTGCGGAAGGCGACTGGCTGCGGCAGCGTTTTGCCTCGGTAAAAACGCCGATGACGGCGGTGGAATTCAGCGACGATGAGATGATGTCGGCGCGCAGTGTGGCGATGCTGCACGGCTTTTTTACCGGCGCGCCCAAGCGCCATGTGCGGGTGACGCCACAGGATATTGGCCAGAAGCGCATTGGCCATATCGGCTGGCACCGCCAGCGTTATGCTGCGTTGTGGGATCAGGTCTTTGCGCCGGTGCTGAATGACAGCCAGCCGTGCTGAATAACGCTGAGACAATCCGGGTGTGATGGTGTGTTATCTGCGCTGAAGATCGTTGCGCCAGTAGGCGTTGGTTCTGAATGACAGTCAGCCGTGCTGAATAACGCTGAGACAATCCGGGTGTGATTGTGTAGAATCCGCGCCCGGAGTCGGCCAGACAGTCGCCGCCGGCACTGGCAACAGTGCCGGGGGAGGAAAGTCCGGGCTTCACAGGGCAGGGTGCCAGGTAACGCCTGGGAGGCGCGAGCCTACGACCAGTGCAACAGAGAGCAAACCGCCGATGGCCCGCGCAAGCGGGATCAGGTAAGGGTGAAAGGGTGCGGTAAGAGCGCACCGCGCGGCTGGTAACAGTTCGTGGCACGGTAAACTCCACCCGAAGCAAGACCAAATAGGTTCCCTACAGGCGCGGCCCGCGCTGGGAACGGGTAGGTTGCTTGAGCCTGTGAGTGATTGCAGGCCTAGACGAATGACTGTCCACGACAGAACCCGGCTTATCGGCTGACTCCAAATGTGCTGTAGGCCCCTGAAATATGGGGCTTACAGCCTCCTTCCTACGCCTCAATCCTGAGGTGTGACAATAAGTGTTACAAAAGCGTGGACACATCTACTACTTTCGATGGGTAGTACCTGAAAAGTTAATCCCTATTCTTAGACGAACTGCATTGGTAAAGTCTCTGCGGACAGCAAGCTATTGGGAGGCTCAGCAACGGTGTGTACGATATAGCAGTTGTGTTAAGCAGATTTTGAACCTCAGGGATCAGGAAAACATGGGAATCATCACGAAAGAATACTACGAATCGATGGTTGAGCATGTATGGTATGCCGCTCAGCAAGAAGTTGATTATGGTCTGTCAATTGATAAGGATAGCGATGAGCTAAAGGCGCATTATGCTGCACAAATGAGTAGCGATTCCTTTAGTGCTGAAAAGCTTAGTAATTTATTCAAGAGTATTTCCGGGATGGCTTTAAAGACCATTGATGATAAATCAATGGTTATTGAAAATGATGATCAAGAAATAGTGTCATTTTTTGATTGTTTACGGAACGATTTTATTTCAGATGCTACTTCTGGTTTTTTAAAATATGAATCGCTTGATGATGATGATAAAGCTTATGTTAGTATGATAGTTATCGAATCAATAAAAGCAATGGCATATAAGTTTCAGGAGTTGGGTAATTCTCTGGATTTTAATACAAAAGTTGAACCTCCGGGTTTTCTGAAATTTAATAAAAAAACTCGGGATTTTGATATTGAGCAGAAACCACAGCAAAAGCCTCCTTTCTCTGTTGTGTATCAAGGTTTCTTAAAGGAAAAGATATCTGGTGGATTGACTGAGAAGATACAGGGAGACTATGCGAGATTCTATTCAGACTGGGAAGAGATCATGGAGGATAAAGAGATTGATAATTATAAGAGGAAGGATATTGAGAGCTTTCTTCTTAATGTTTCCCGATTGCCTAAGAGAAATTTGAAACCATATAAGGGGAAGGCGATTAAAGAATTGCTCGGTGCTGAGTGTCATGCCAAAGAACTGATTGCACCAAAATCAGTTAGTCAATATAAGAAATGGATTCAAGGTGTATTTGCTTATGCAAGGGATGAGGAGATTATATCAACAAGCCCTGTGAGTAATCTTAAGGTTGATTCTAGTCAAACAGATGTTACCTATGCGCTATACTCTGATTCTGAAGTGAGGAAGTTGGTAGAGGCGGCAATTGCTGAGAGTATCGAATGGCATAAATGGGTCGTATTGATTGGTGTATACACTGGTATGAGGCTTGGTGAGATCCATGCGTTGCATTCAAGTTCAATAAGGTTTGATGATGATTCTGAACGTTATTATATATTGGTAACAGATGAGTATGGTGGACGATTAAAGACAGAGGCAGCTAAAAGAACTGTTCCTGTTCATATGAATCTAATCAAATTTGGATTTTTAGAGTGGTCTGAATCAAAGAGCGGTAATCTATTTTCCATACGCTCCAAAACTATAACACAGTGGTTTGGTGAGCGGTTTAGAGATTTGGCGGGGGTGAGCCAAGTAGATGACTATGGAAAAAGGAAGGTTTTTCACTCTCTTCGCCATTCTTTTATAACTAAGGCTCGAAGCAAGAGTGTCAGTTTAGATAAAATTCAACAAGTTGTTGGTCATGAAAAGACCAGTGCAGGTATTACGGATAGGTATACTCATAAATACCCTGTAAAAGACTTGCTAGAGGTTGTGGATGCCATTGATTATGGCCTCTAGGGCTGCGTGAGAGTGCTTTGAAAGCCTTTTGAGTGATGACTAATGGGGTGGTATGGGTTTGAGGGTTCTACCGCTTTAAAACGTTGTTTTTTTGTTAAGCACACCTTCTGCCCTTCCCTGTATTTATTTTTTTGAAATAACAGTATCTACCGTTAAAGTAGAACATCCTTCTGAAGGTTGAGTGTATCTTTCGTTCAGTATTCATCGAGTGTTGCGCGGTTTTTAAGGCAGATGGTGTTGATGTGATTAAGGAGAATTATTGTATTGTTATTTTAATATTGATTAGGAGTGGAGATGACAGAAAGTGCAGAGGATAGATCGAAAAGGAAATTCTGTGAATATCTTAATTCCTATCAGTGGGTTAAGCAGATATCCATTTTTTATGACGAAACAGATGTTGCTATCCAGAATGCATTAGATGATGGATTGAGGCTGAGAAAAGCACTAGCTAGAGCCTTCCCTGATTCTGTGTTTTTGTGGCGGCTTGCGCTCAAAAACTGAAGGGTCGCGGTGTAACGCCATATTGGACTGCTTTTACAACAGGTGATTTCAGGACGGCTGGTTTGAGTCACTATGTTAGTAAGTTTGATGGTTGCAGTGTAAAAGTGAGACGAATTGGTGAAAGCAAGATATCAAGTTATACAAGGTCTGTTCTTAGAGAGAATCCTCATAACTTGAAAGCTGTTTTTGGTGACAGGAAGATCAATCGATTCTCACTACAAAACAAGTCTGCTAAGCCCTTGATTGAAAAATGAAGGTTTGTGCAAGACGAGTAATCGGGGGATTTACTTCTGATTTCATGTTGCAATCGGTTGGATTGCTGTCTCAATAGGGTATACCCAAGGGATACACTGAAGATCTGTCTCATTTGGGTTGTTTTTTGTGAGAAATTATGTATTCTCATTAAACACTAGACTCTTATGGGATTTTATGATGACTACTTTCGCATATTGCCGCGTCAGCACAACAGACCAAAACACTGAGATGCAGTCTCAAGCAATTCTCAAGGTTTATCCTGATGCCATTGTTAGGCATGAAAAAAAGTCTGGAACAACTACAAGGGGAAGGGAGGTACTTTCCCTATTGTTGGATATGTTATCAAAAAGCGATAAGCTGGTGGTCTGGAAGCTGGATCGCTTAGCTAGGGATATGAGTGACCTTATGTCGATAGTTAAAAGACTTGAGGACAAGGGAGCAACTCTTGAGATTCTGGATCAGAAAATTGATACAGGCTCAGCCAGTGGAAAGGCATTCCTGCAGATGCTTGGTGTATTTGCAGAATTTGAAACAAACCTACGCAAAGAACGGCAAATGTTAGGGATTGCTAAGGCAAAGGTTGAAAGACCTGAGAGCTATAAAGGACGGCCGGCAACTGTTGATTCACAAGTTATTAGAGATTTGCTTGCTGCAGGAGTTAAGCCCACGGAAGTAGCAAAACGGCTGAAAATTGGTCGTGCTACTGTTTATCGTTACAAGGAAAAATAGGAATTTAATTATGTCCAAATGGAAGGCAGGGATGTTGGTTGCAGCTGCAATGTTGAGCTTCTTACCAGCGCATGGAAATCAGGAAACTGTCAAAACCACCGGGATAGGTGTGGCAGAAAGCAAAGCAAAAGCTTGTGAAATAGCACTGGACGCAGCTAGAAGGGAGGCCGCACAGCAGGCGACATCTTTGGTTGAATCAACCACCAGCAGCATGGAAAGTTCAAATGGTGTAGCTCAGCGCTCTGATCAGATGGTTACTACAAAGTCATTTGCTAAGCTGCTAGAAAAGAGCGAAAAGGTTAGCTTTGATGAATCATCTGGACAAGTGAGCTGTGAAGTTACTGCTTCTTTCAGTGCTGGTTTTGTAGAAGTATCTTCTGCTGATTCTCAGGGGGCTGCTGTAAATACTCAAAATGTCAGTGAGTTTAAAGCAGGAGAGGTCTTTTGCTCACGTATCATGGATATGTGTTTTAGAGAGATTTACTCAAAACAACTGGGTGAATTCGGCATACAGATTATACCAACTTCTGGCGGTCAAATGGGCCACAATGCAGGGAGCGTAAAAGGCGCTTTCTTCAATAAATTACGCTTTCAGCCTAAATCTAGTGAAGAAAAGGTGACGACACAAAAGAGGCTGATCGAGATTTTGAAAGAGTTGAATTCAACTCAGGCAACACCAGTGTCTTTTTATGTTCAATTGTACCGTTTAGATTCAAAGCGAGGTTTTGTTCGTGATCAGACTTCTGCTGGAACTCAAGGGTTTTCTGTTATAATGGGGGCTGTGAGGCTACCGAAGACGACTCCCTCTGAATCTCAAGATTATGTCAAATCTTTAGATGAAAAGATGGCGTTGATTCAAAAACAATTAGAAGAAATCTAATCTAGCCTTGGATCAGATAGATGATCTGCAATCTTTAGTATCAGATAGATATTTTAGAATTTCTGTATGGGGCGCTGTGTATGGTTCTCAGGGGCTAAACACAGCCCCTCTCTGGTGCTACAAAAACTGATACAAAGTGGTAGACTAGCTCCTACAGAGCCCAACAATGGCGTGGGATGGGGAGTTAGCCAACTTAGCTTATCGGCTGGCTCTACTTACTCTTTGCCAGCGTTTCGCCGGTTTTCGTCGGGACAGTGACTGCCCACGATGACGATTCAAAAACTCAGTGCCTCAATATCAGTCTGATCACCAGAAACACGGTTTAAATTTAACTAGTGTTAGCAGGCCCTAAGCATGCATCATAAAATCTATCCAGATACCATGTTCAGTGACGAGTAAAGAATATGCACAAAATTCAGTGTCAATGCGGGGCTCTTAGTGGTCATGTTCGGGAGGGCGGAACCTGCAGCCGGTTGGTCTGTTACTGTGCCGATTGTCAGGCTTTTGCGAAATTTTTAGGCCGGGCAGGTGATGTGCTGGATGCACAGGGCGGAACTGACATTGTGCAGTTAGCGCAGACTCGTGTGGTTTTTTCACAAGGTAAAGAGCATCTCGCGGCTGTGCGGCTTAGCGATCAGGGGATGATCCGTTGGTATGCTGCCTGCTGTAATACTCCCCTTGGTAATATACTGCCTGATCCTAAGGTATCTTTTATTGGTCTTATTCATTCGGTGCTTGATCCTGCAAAAATAGCGGAGGACTTTGGCAAGAATATCGCGATAGTCAATGTGGATTCTGCTATAGGAGAACCGAAGCCGAAGCAAAAAGGACTTGCCGGTATGATGGTAAGATTTTTGTGGATTACTTTATCCATGCGCATCGGCGGTAAGTATCGTAAGTCGCCATTGTTTACTGAGTCTGGTGAACCTGTTGTGTCACCCGTGATACTCAGTGGCGAAGCGTTAGAGAACTTAAAAAATACCCTGTGATAGGGGTTTATGTATTTTTGGCGTTGCGGGCTATAAAACCTGTCGCGATGGTGATGACCCGTTTAACCAGACGTCACACGGAACGTTTTAACGTAATTTGAAATGTCCGATGCCACCGTGCGGTGGTTTTTTATAATTAGCGTTGTTATTGGGAACCCAGCGATACCGTTATTTAATGGCTTTTGCGGGTTATCACGGCTGAAAGCCGTTCCCACACATGAAAGCCGTTGCCACACATGAAAGCCGTTGCCACAGGTGAAAATCGTTCTGCAGGTGAAAGCCGTTTCCACCGTCTCGCGGGCAGTGCCCGCCCTACAGTGCGGTGGTTTTTTATAAGTAGCGTTGTTATTGG
>JAJOJJ010000004.1 GCA_021208685.1 Saccharospirillaceae bacterium | reverse complement strand
ACGGGCCAGACAGCGCAAAGCAGGGGTCCGGGGAGAAGTTCCCCGGGTTGGGGCGCAGGGGCTTGCCCCGCAACGGCTGTTCAGATGCAGTCAGCGCTGGCTGGTTGCTTAAGTGAACAGCATTACCCGGATATCGGGGCTTTTGGGCCTGCATTCTCTCTTTGCAGAATTATTCCGCGGTTGCAATAAAACGGCTGTACAGTTCTGCGGTTTCATCGGGAATTTCGACCATGGGTAAATGACCAATTCCCGGATAAATTTTTACCTGCGCCTGCGGCAGTTTTTCTTTAAATACCTGCGCCGCAGATACATCCAGTACACGGTCATTCTCACCCCAGATAATCAGCGTTGGCATGGTGACTTTTTCGCTCAGCTGTTGTTCAAAATCACCTGCTTCCAGTTCTTCACGGGTGGCGAGCATATCGGCAAAAATTTCACGGTTAATATTTTCGCGGGCAAGTGTTTTGCGCACGACGACCGGACGCAACGGCCAGGGCAGCAGCGGCGGCTCGCTCATGACGAAATTCCAGCGATATTCAAAGCTTTCTTCGTCGGTGGCAATTAAGGGATTTTTTCCTTCGGCCAATGCCTGCATATATTCGCTTGGCTGTGGTGACTCAACACCAGCGGCATCGATTAATGTCAGGCTGAGAATCTGTTGCGGATAACGGCTGGCATAAATTGCGCTGATGGCACCACCCATGGAATTACCGGCAATATGAAACTGGCTGACTCCGGTCGTGGACATCAGCTGGCGCAGGCGTTCGGCCTGCCGGATTAAATTGTAATCCTGATTTAAGGGCGCTGGTGTTTCACCGTGTCCGGCCAGATCGGGAATAATCAGGTGATAGTTCTGTGGCAGTGCGGCGGCAAATGTCAGCCAGGTTTCTTTGTTGGCCGAAAATCCGTGTAATAACAATACCGCAGGTCCGCTGCCTTCGCGTTCCAGATAACTCATAGTAACGTCACCGGTATTGGCCTGCTTCAGGGTCAGTCCGGCGGCGCTGCGGGCAAAATCAATGGTTTTGTTATAAATCACTTCCTGCTGGCTTTCAGAGCAACCGCCCAGCAGTAAGGTTGTCAGTATGACCAGACTGGCAAGCCAGCGTGCTGGACATTGAAGGCGTACGGATAATCGCAACATAAGAAATACCTGTATTTATTATTAAAATGCCGATAAGGGTTCAGATCGCTTTGGCGCTTTTTTGCAGGCACTGGATCAATTGCAGGGCATGTTGCAGGGCATATTCGATCTGGGCTGGCGGCAGAATATGATGTGGCCGGCAGAGCAGCAGAATGCCATCTGCCCATTCAATGTGAAGGTGGGGATGCGCCAAAAGCCAATCACAGACCTCCGGTTTCAGTAATGCCCACAGACGTTCGCCATGGCTGCTGTGTAATTGCCACTGACGCAGCAGCAGGGGTTTTTGTTGCTCCGTCAGGGGGGGCCAGCTTTTTGTGCTGGCTTTCAGAAAATACATCTTCCTGTAACCAGCCTTTCCGGCAGATGCTGAACGCGCTGCTGTCGGGCAGCGGGCAGGGGAGCAGTATAACGGTTTGCGTGGAAGCGCCTCCGGCGGTAATCAGGCTGTAGTCGAACAGGTTCAGATAGTGCGTGTGATCACCGTGCAGCTCCCCTTCAAGCAGATGGCGGAAATGACGGAACTGGCCAATGTCGAGCAGTTGAAAATGTGCATCACGGATGCGTTGGCTGACGGACGCATAAGGGCGATAGGCAAGACCAAGCCGGTCCGCCAGGTCTGATAATTCTGCACCTCTGCTACCTCGGTCGACTAGCATCAGCAATAACAACAGGCCGATAATGGCTGCAATTATGATCAGACTCAGTAATGGCGTCATGCTGGGCGTTCACTCTGACAGGTTATGACTTTACGTCGGAGTGTAACACTCCTGTATGATGCGCGGGGCCTGTCCTGTATCCCGCTGACTCTGTTCCGGCTGCATAATTCAAGGAGACTGTTTTGACTGCTGAATCCCCGGTTCTGTTTGATACCCTGACCACCCGTTCCGGCCATAAAATCGGTGTGCTGACGCTGAATGTACCTGACGCTATGAATGCTGTGGATCTGACCATGGTCAACCTCATTGATAAGCAGCTGAAGCGTTGGGAAAAGAGCGACAAACTGGTGGCCGTGCTGATGCGGGGAGCCGGTAATAAAGCCTTTTCTGCCGGTGGTGATATCCGCCAGCTGTACGACAGCATGTGCGCCGAAGGTGATGACCATTGCCGCTACGCCGACCATTTTTTTAGTGGTGAATACGGCAAAAACTACCGCGTGCATTTATTTTCAAAACCATTAATTGCCTGGGGCAATGGCTTTGTCATGGGGGGCGGACTGGGACTGTTTATCGGTGCCAATCATCGTGTCGGCACCGAAACACTGAAACTGGCCTGGCCGGAAATCCGTATTGGCCTCTTTCCGGATGTGGCCGCCACCTGGTATCTGTCGCGCCTGCCGTATCCGGCGGGTCACTGGATGGGATTATCCGGCAGTCATATGAATGCCGTGGATTGCAAAGAACTGAAGCTGACCCACTATTGCCTGACGCATGCCCAGCAGGAAGAGGTGCTGGCGCAGTTGCGTCAGCAGAACTGGAGCAATAATCAGGCGGAAAACCATCATACCGTCCGTACACTGCTGCATGCTCTTGAAGCCCCGGTGTTACCGGTTATGCCGGCCAGTCAATGGCAGCCGGTGCAGGCCGAACTGGCCGAGCTGTTTGCCTGTGATGATCTGAGCAGGATTGCTGCACGTTTTGCTGCACACCGCAGTGAGAACGCCTGGCTGCAGCAGGGGTTGGATAACTTCAAGAACGGCTGTCCGGCAACCGCTCATCTGATTATGGAGCAGCTGCACCGTGGCAGGCAGATGAGTTTAAAAGAGGTGGTGCAGTGGGAACTGGTGCTGGCTTATCAGTCGGTACGCCATCCGGATTTTGCCGAAGGTATCCGCGCAATGGTGGTGGACAAAGATTTTAAACCGCGCTGGCAGCACGCTCATGTCGATGATGTCCCGGCCTGCTGGGTTGAGGAATTGATGCACTCCCCCTGGCCGCAGGATAAACATCCGCTGGCCCATATCTGAGACCAGCGCAGGGGCTTATCAGCGCAGGGCGGCCTGAGTGGCTTCGGCTTCTTCGTTCAGCTCCTGCCATTGGGTGATTTCTTCATCGGCGTCCAGACCCAGACGCTGATAGGAACCCAGCTCACTGCGGTTGATTCTGGCCAGCGGATGGTCAGAGCCGTCGTAGCTCTGCAGGGTGGCCACCTGCACCAGATCGCAGTAATCGGCACTGTCTGCCTGATGCTGCAGATTCAGGTATTCCTTCGGTACATTGACCAGCGCTGGTGAGAACTCCCAGCTGCGCAGAATATAGCTGCCCAGCGATGGATGCAGTTTTTCCAGGACCAGATCCAGTGAGAAGCTGTCGTTGAGCAGATCGCTGTGATGTTCGGCGTAGGCCAGAATCGGCAGCATACCAATCTGGTGCACCAGTCCGGCCAGCATGGCCTGATCGGGCTGAAGTTTGGTGAAATGGCGCGCCAGCACCTGAGTGGAAGAGGCAATTTCCATCGCCCGTGCCCAGCATTCACGCATGCGTTTATCAATGATGTCGTGGGTGGCCTGAAACATTTGCTCCATGGCCAGACCAACCGCCAGGTTGCTGGTGAAATCAATCCCCAGACGCGAGATCGCCGTTCCCAGATCCGTCACCGGGTTGCTGGCCCGGATTAACGGGCTGTTGGTGACTTTAATAATGCGGGCGCTGAGTGCCGGGTCCTGCGCAATAATCTGGCTGAGCTGGGGAATAGTGGCGTTGGTATCTTCGGCTACTTCGCGAACGCGTAACGCGATTTCGGGCAGCGTAGGCAGTACCAGTTCGTCATTTTTGATTTGCGCTACGATGTCGTCTTTGACCTGTTGTGCCAGGTTACTCATGGGCCAGCCTCTTAAGCGGTCCGGCCCGGTGGCCGGATCAGTCGTTTGTTTCTGCGGGGGCAGCAGCGTTGGCAGTCGTGTCGCTGTTATTCTGCTCAGTGGTGCTGTCAGTATAGGAAAGACGCGCAAGAGTGACGGGAATTTCCCCGGCTTTTACGCCTTGTTCCGGCCAGTCACTGTTCATCACTGCAAGGCCGGAACTGCCGTGCCAGGATGCAATGTCGCCCAGTGTCTTACCGTTGCTGTCCTGCAAGGGCGTCATGATGCGGATGTCTGCCTCTTCGGCACTGCTGACGCTGATCAGATTCTTTTTACTTTTACCCAGATATTGCAGGCGGGCCACAATCTCCTGACCGGTATAGCAACCCTTGCGGAAGCTGATTCCACCGTGAACATGCCAGTCAATAAACTGTGGCACCCAGGCCTCGCGGCTGGCTTCTTCAACCCAGACAATGCCTTCGGCCAGATCGGCCTGCCACCAATGGTATTCGTCCGTCAGCGTGGCGGCCTGTTGCAGCTGTTCGCTCGCCTTTGCGGCAGGTTGCCAGTACTCAATGCGGCCATCCGGCCAGTACAGGGTCAGGCTGTTATCAGCGCTGTTGTGCTGCAGCTGGCGCTCGTCAGACCGGCTGTCGTTGTCGCTGGCGGCAACAGCGGGCAGGCTGGCGGTAATCAGCCAGTCGTCCGGATGTTCGGTCATGGTGACTTTAAAAAACACCGCGTAGCGTGCCAGATGCTGGCGCAAAGCCGGAACCTGGGCCCGCGGCAGGCGCATCCAGACATGATCGCCATGGCGGGCGATGACAAAGTTTGCCACCATGCGGCCTTTGGCGGTGCAGCAGGCACCGAGAGTCCATTGCCCGGCGCTCAGGTTGGCCATATCGCAGGTCAGCTGCCCCTGCAGAAAGCGTTCGCTGTCCGGGCCGCTGATTTCCAGCAGCGCAAAAGCGGATAACCAGGTTAATCCGTGGCGGGCGCTGTTTTCGGGGGTAAACCCCCGATGGCCGGTCTGGACAGGTATGACGATGGATTCTGTAGACATAGTGGTAACGGATCTTGTGTCGGTGATAACGGATACAGCACGCAGTTTACTGTAAATCGGCGGTTCGCTTAACGACGCAGATTGTGTGGCTATGGGTGTAATTCCTTTGCCGCATAGCAATATCGGCATTCAGCTTTGATATACTGCGTTTTTATCGTTGTCGTGGCGGCCATCCGCTGGCTGGCAGCCGGGTGTTGCACCCGCCGCGGATTATTAAATGAGGAACCCTGAGTGTCTGACGAAATTGAAGCAAAACGTGTCCGCTGGCACAGCCGCCGTGGCATGCTGGAGCTGGATGTACTGCTGGTGCCTTTTGCTGAGCAGGCGTTTACCAGTCTGAGTGCGGACGATAAAGTCCGTTACCGTCAACTGCTGGAGCATGAAGACCCCGATCTGTTCACCTGGTTTATGGAATCCCAGACGCCGGATGATCCTGATATGGCCCGCATGGTAGGGCTGGTGCTGGAGCATGCCCGCAAGCGCTGAGTGGCTATTGCGGCCATCGGCACGGCAGCGCTGGCTTGATGCTGCCTTTGTGCTGGTGGTTGTGCTTTTGCTCAGCGGTCTGTTGCCGCTGTCCGGTTGGGTGCTTTCCGGCATGCTGTTGTCTGCGCTGATGCTGCTGGGCTGGCGTCGTTTCAGCGTACATAAAATTGGCTGCGACCGGCGTGGCTGGTGGCTTGAACAGCATGGCCGCAGGGTTCGCGTGCGCTGGCGTTATGGCAGCGTGCGCCGCGCCGATGTGCTGATTCTGGAGTGGTCGTTCTGGCCCTGGCAGCGGCTGATGATCCGCCCGGACAGTGTGGGTGGCCGCGAAGATTTCCGCCGCCTGACGGCGGCGCTGTATAACGATCTGCATTGATGGTTCGGGCGGAGCAGAGTCCGCTCAGAGTTCGCCCAGTTCCTTCAGGTATTTCGGCGTCAGCACGGTATCGAAGGCGCGTGGCAGCGGTTGCGGATAATCGCGGCTGAAATGCAGTCCCCGGCTTTCTTTACGCAATAGCGCAGAGCGGATAATCACATCCGCCACATCCACCAGATTCCGCAACTCAAGTAAGTCATTACTGACCCGGTAGTTGCTGTAAAATTCCTGAATTTCCTGGCGCAGCATCTGCACCCGGTGTTTGGCACGGACCAGACGCTTGGTGGTACGCACAATGCCAACGTAGTCCCACATAAAGCGCCGCAATTCGTCCCAGTTATGGGCAATCACCACATCTTCATCAGAGTCAGTCACCTGGCTGGCGTCCCAGGCCGGTGCTTCGGGAACCGGCGTTGCACGGTCAATATTGGCCGCAATATGAGCCGCTGCCGAACGGGCAAATACCAGGCATTCGAGCAATGAGTTGCTGGCCAGACGGTTAGCACCGTGCAGGCCGGTGCTGGCGGTTTCACCAATGGCGTACAGGTGTTCAATATCGGTACGGCCATGAATATCGGTGACTACGCCACCGCAGGTGTAATGCGCTGCTGGGACCACCGGAATCGGCTGGCGGGTGATGTCGATGCCCAGTTCCAGGCAGCGTTCATAAATGGTGGGGAAGTGCTCTTTAATAAAATCAGCCGGCTTGTGGCTGATATCCAGAAACAGGCAATCGGCACCAATACGCTTCATTTCGTGGTCGATGGCGCGGGCGACAATATCGCGCGGGGCCAGTTCGGCGCGTTTATCAAAGCGCTGCATAAAACGCTGGCCATTGGGTAACAGCAGTTTACCGCCTTCACCGCGTACCGCTTCGGTAATCAGGAAGGACTTGGCCTGCGGGTGGTACAGGCAGGTTGGGTGAAACTGGTTGAATTCCATATTGGCGACGCGGCAACCGGCGCGCCACGCCATCGCGATGCCATCGCCGGAAGCGCCGTCCGGGTTGCTGGTGTACAGATACACTTTGCTGGCACCACCGGTGGCGAGCACTACTGAGCGCGCGGTAATAACATCGACATCGCCGGTTTCGTTATTCAGAAAATAAGCACCAATGCAGCCATGGCCGCCGCGGCCGAGTTTTTCGCGGGTGATCAGATCAATGGCGATGTAGTTCTGCAGCAGCTTGAGGTTTGGTTTTTCTTTCGCCCTTGCCAGCAGTGTATCGGAGATGGCATGGCCGGTGGCGTCGGCGGCGTGAATGATGCGCCGGGCGCTGTGGCCACCTTCGCGGGTCAGGTGAAAATGATCGGGGCTGTCCTGAGTAAAGGGGACGCCAATATCAATCAGCCACTGAATAGCGGCGGTGGAGTTCTCTACCGTAAAACGCACGCTGGGTTCATGGCACAGACCGGCACCGGCAATCAGGGTGTCCTGAACGTGGGCTTCAATACTGTCGTCTTCATCCAGTACGGCGGCAACCCCGCCCTGGGCCCAGCGCGTGGAGCCGGCATCCAGACTGTCTTTGCTGATAATGGCAGCATTCATGTGGTCAGGCAGAGACAACCCCAGCGTCAGGCCGGCGGCACCGCTGCCAATAATAAGAACATCGAAAGAGAAAGATTGGCTCATGCTGTATTGTACGTATCAAAGTGGTGGGCACTATAATGCCGCCGCGGTGGCAGATGCCAGTGCCGGACGGGCCATAACGGACGCTGTACGGGGAGTCGCTTACTGTCCGCCATCGGCCACATTGGGCGCCCATGATACACTCTGGCGGAACTAATCCGAATAAATCCCCTCTATCCTCCCAGAACCAGGTCGACACACTGGCATACAGGAGGCTGGGTAGATGAGCTTAGCAATGGCTGTAGAGACACAGCGCATGACAGCGGAAAACAGCATGACAGATCAACAACAGACAGATCGGCAACTGGTTGCCCGCGTACAGAAAGGCGACCGGCGTGCGTTTGATCTGCTGGTCATCAAATATCAGCACCGCATTTTAGCGTTGGTCGGACGGTTTGTGCCCGACTTTGCTGAGGCTCAGGACGTGACTCAGGAAGCGTTCATCAAAGCGTATCGGGCGTTGCCCGGTTTTCGTGGCGAAAGCCAGTTTTACACCTGGATGTACCGCATCGCGGTGAATACGGCAAAAAATTATCTGGTCAGTCGCGGGCGTAAAACCCCTACCCGCGACATTGATCTGGAAGATGCCGAGTTTTTCGCCGATGAAGCTAACATGAGAGATATCGAAACCCCGGATGGATTATTGCAGCGCGATCAGCTGCAGAAAGTGGTGTTCGATGCCATTGAAGCCCTGCCGGAAGAACTGCGTATGGCGGTGACCCTGCGTGAGCTTGAAGGCCTGAGCTATGAAGAAATCGCCGAGGTGATGGAATGCCCGATCGGCACTGTGCGGTCGCGTATTTTCCGCGCCCGTGAAGCCATTGACCGCAAAATGCAGCCGCTGCTGGCCGATACCGCCAGCGCCATCGCCTGACCGGGAGGATAGCAACCGATGAATGAACGCATGAATGAATCTTTATCCGCCCTGATGGACGGTGAAACCGACGAACTGGAAGTCCGCCGCATACTGAACCAGCTGGAGCAGGATGATGAACTCCGCAGTACCTGGCAGCGTTACCAGATGATTGGTTCGCTGATGCGTGGTGAGCCTTCAGCCGCGGTGGATTTGTCGCGCGGCATTATGCAGGCACTCGATGGTGAGCCAATGGATGAAGTGAGCCGTCCGCAACCCGTAGCGTCCAGCAGCCACCGCTTTCGCTGGTTGGCTTCCGGTGCGGTTGCTGCATCCGTAACACTTGCTGTGCTGGTGGGCGTGCGAATGAACAGTGCAGAACCCGATGCCCTGGTCGCCGAGCAACAGACAATGCAGCCCGCGGCGGTACAGTTGGCATCTGCCCCGGCTCAGGCCTTACCTGAAGTGGATGCCGCCCAGCTTGAAGCTGCGCAGCGCAAATTGCAGGAATATGTGTTGCAGCATACTGAGCAGGCAACCATGACCGGCAGCCGGGCTGCCATACCATTCGCCCGCGTGGTCGATTTTCAGCAACCGGCTGAGGGCAGCCAATGAGGGCAGGCAGATTACTGCTTACCCTGAGTGGCAGTCTGCTCGTTCTGAATTTCAGTGTGTTGACGCTGAGTGCACAGGCTGAGGAAAAGGCCCTGAGCTGGCTGGAACGAATGACTCAGGCCTTTCAGCAACAGAATTACCGTGGCGTGCTGATGTATGGCGATGGTCAGGAATGGAATAGCCTGGCCATTACTCACGCGGTTCTCGACGGCGTGGAGCAGGAAAAACTGCAACACCTCACAGGAGTGCCGCGTGAAATAGTTCGCCATGGGGATGAGGTCACCTGTGTTCATCCCGGCAGCCATCCTCCGCATCAGCACAGTGAACTCAGCAATCCGCTGCATGGCTTTTCACGGGTGATGGATGTTCAGGATCAATATCGGTTTACCCTCGGCAATGTTGAGCGTATTGCCGGTCATTTTGCTCAGCGGCTGAATATCACTCCGACAGATGATCATCGTTATGGCTATCAGCTGTGGCTGGATCAGGATACCGGCCTGTTATTGCGTTCCGATCTGATTAACAGCCAGCAGCAGGTGCTGCAACGGTTTCAGTTTGCCCACATTGAGATTGGCCTTGATTTGTCCGTGGCCGCGTTTGAAGCCGACAGACAGGGCCATCGTCGGACGCTTAACCCTGTGATCTCCGATCCGCATCAGGCCGGCACCGCTGATCTCGGTTGGCTGCCCGGCTGGGTTCCGGACGGATTTCATATTACTGCAGTGATTCAGTCCGGATTATCGCAGCAGACTGCTGACGGCCCTCCGCACCATGATGTATCCGATACCTTGCCGGTACGGCTTATGTACAGCGATGGGCTGGCAGCGTTTACCCTGTTTATCGACCCGGTGGATCAGCAGCAAATGCCGGAAATCACGCGTCGCTGGGGCGCTACGGCTGCGGTTGTGCGTTATCGTGAGCAGCCGTTTGATCGTGGCGAAGGGCATTTAAGAGTGACGGTTGTGGGCGAGTTACCCATCGATACCATGATCCGTATTGCCACGTCGGTTGCACCTGCGGCGCTTGCAGAACATCATTCCGATGCGGTAAACAATGCGCCTCCGGTGGCAGAGGAATAAACAGCCGATGAGTCAGGAAATCGTTGAAGTGATCGAACA
This sequence comes from Saccharospirillaceae bacterium, assembly GCA_021208685.1. GTDB lineage: Bacteria > Pseudomonadota > Gammaproteobacteria > Pseudomonadales > Oceanobacteraceae > Venatoribacter. The sequence goes on along the minus strand of JAJOJJ010000004.1, from coordinate 1,975 downwards.
GGGCGATGGCGGCATCTGGGTAGAAGCTGTCCAGCGCAGTGCCTGCAACAGCTGCAATGCCCGTTCCGGCTGTGGTCAGCACAGCCTGAGTAAACTCGGCCGGCCAATGCGCTTGTGGGTCAATACGGAACAGAAACTGCAGCCAGGTCAGCAGGTCGTGCTCAGTCTGCCGGACGGCAGTCTGGCACTGAGTGCTCTGGTTATGTATGGCCTGCCTTTGCTGGGCCTGATTGGCGGTGCACTGGCGGGCCAGTTAACCGGCAACGACGGTTGGGCTGGTGTGGCAGCCATTGGTGGTTTGGGTGCCGGTTTTGCACTGGCACGCAAGCTGGCAGAGCGTTATCAGTCACAATGGCAACCGACATTGAAACCCGGTTGTGAACGCATCCCAATGATTCATTCAGAACATGTTTGAGCAAGGAAAACCCATGACACCGATGATCCGTTTATTCGTGCTGCCACTGCTGTTGCTGGCCTCTGTGGCCCAGGCGCAGCTACCCGATTTCCGCGAACTGGTGAAAGAAACATCACCGGCCGTAGTCAATATCAGTACCGTTCAGCATGTGCAGAATAATGGCTTCCAGCAGCGTTACGGCTTGCCGGAGGATGTACCGGAAATTTTCCGTCACTTCTTTGGTGCGCCGGGGCAGGGGCCGCGCGGTGGTGGTGAGCAGGAACGGGCATCGCTCGGTTCCGGCTTCATTGTCTCCAAAGATGGCTACATTCTGACCAATAATCATGTGATTAAAGACGCTGACGAAATCATCGTTCGCCTCAATGATCGCCGTGAGCTGGAAGCCAAACTGATCGGAGCTGATGAAAGCTCTGATCTGGCACTGCTGAAGGTCGAAGCCAAGAATCTGCCCATCGTTGAACTGGGCGATTCCGACGCACTGGAAGTGGGCGAATGGGTCGTCGCCATTGGCTCGCCCTTTGGTTTCGACTACTCCGTGACTGCGGGTATTGTCAGCGCCAAAGGCCGCAGTCTGCCGAACGAAAATTATGTCCCTTTTATTCAGACCGATGTGGCCATTAACCCCGGCAACTCCGGTGGGCCGCTGTTCAATCTGGACGGCAAGGTTGTGGGTATCAATTCCCAGATTTATACCCGCTCCGGCGGATTTATGGGCGTGTCCTTTGCGATACCTATCAACGTTGCGATGGATGTGGCTGATCAGCTGAAAGACAAGGGTAAAGTCAGCCGCGGCTGGCTCGGTGTGGTGATTCAGGAGGTCAGCAAAGATCTGGCCGAGTCGTTTGGTCTGGAAAAAGCGGCAGGAGCCTTGGTGGCGCAGATTGTTCCCGGCAGTCCGGCGGAAGCGGCCGGTTTGAAAAACGGCGACATCATTACCCACTTCAACGGCAAGTCGATTTACCTGTCGTCCGATCTGCCCCATCAGGTCGGGCGGGTGAAGCCGGGCAGCAGCGTTAAGCTGGATGTGGTACGCAACGGTAAGCGTAAAAAAGTCAACGTGACCATTGGCATCCTGCCGGATGGTGATGGTGCCGAGCTGGCGATTAACAATGCCAGTCCACAGGAAAGCACCAGCAACCGTCTGGGTGTCGTGGTCAGTGAACTGACCGATGCACAACGTAAAAGCGTGGGCGACGGCGTGGTTGTACGTGATGTAAAACGTGGCCCGGCGGCATTTGCCGGTCTGGTCAATGGTGACATCATTACCATGATTGCCGGAGAGCCTGTGCGCAGCGTGGCTGATTTTGATGCCGTCGTCGCTAACATTCCGGCTAACCGCAGCGTACCAATGCGTATCGTGCGGCGCGGTGCGGCGATGTTTATCCCGCTGCGGATTACGGAGTAACGACCGTTGCCAGCAAAGCCCGGCACTGGCCGTAATGCTGTTCACTTAAGCATTTGAAGCACGAACGGGCTTTTACGAAAATCCGGTATCAGAACCCTGATGCCGGATTTTTTTATGCATTTTCAACAGTCCCTGCTTGATCTGAGTGACCTGTT
>JAJOJJ010000011.1 GCA_021208685.1 Saccharospirillaceae bacterium | reverse complement strand
GGTCGGATCGGTCGGATCAGTCGGATCGGTTGGATCGGTTGGATCGGTTGGATCGGTTGGATCAGTCGGCTTTGCAGCCACTGAAATAATCAACGGATACTCATTGCTGACATACAACCCATCATAAACCGCGACAAGAACGATCAACTCACCAACATAGGATTCACTGATACGGATACCTTCACTTTCCAGCGTAAAACGCCCATCGTCCGGCAAAGTTATCTGCAGAGTAAATCCATCGGGATAAACCGCCTGCCCACCGGTTACGGTGAAATAATCCAACCGGATTTCAACATAATCACCTGCGGTAGCCGACAATGACTGAGCGGCTGTAATTTCCGGGGCAACCACCCGCTTTTTCAGTTCATAGTTAACCGATTCCAGGAAAAAATACACATCGCTCTGATCCGGATTCATATCGTTACTGATAACGACCTTATCCAGACGATCAAACCCGGTCAGCGCAACGGTCACACCGGTTTTATTATCGGTATCCCAGAATGATTGAACGGATTGCGTAATAACCACCGCGTCGTTGCGATAACCACGCACCAACAGAAATTTATCCGCCATTTGAAACAGATCGGTTGCCGTAAAACCGTTCAGCGTTAATTGCTGATCGGCATCCGCAGGTGCAATGGTGAACGTCTGCGCCGGATAGTCCGGATCAAAACCCGGATACAGCGCAGCGGGCGTGACGACCGCCTTCATACCCGCAGACGGCGGCACCGAAAAAACAAGATCATCGACAATAACCGATGATGCCAGCTCTTCATGATTGCTCCACGGCTGCGTTTCAAAATCTATTTCTGCAGCATTGGCATTAACCGTTGTGAGAATTGACAGGCAAATAAAAAGAACCTTCCAGGGTTGCATGCTCAATGCCTCAATTGCGTGACGGGAAAATGCCTTGTGTAGCAATGCATGCCGTCATGACCAGATATGGATCACGCACAGGTACGGCCTGACCGGCTCCGCTGATACCGGTTTTTGCGCGGGGATCAGCCATATAATCAATTGCGGAAGTATCTTCTGCTTTACGGTAAATAGCAGCACGCTGGCCATCAGCAAGATAGCTTCCGACAGGATCGGAAGTATTACCAGGCTCAGAGGCTGCCGGGTATGCCTGAATGTCATGGTGATGAGGTGGCATATTGGCAATGGTCAGTGTCTGACTCTCTGCGCCTCCGTACTGACCAATATAAAAACTCCCTACCCCTGGAGCATCCCCACGCGCCACCAGAGAACGACCACGCAAATCCGGTAACGCGAAGGTCGTCCGGCCATCGCCACCAAAGTGTGTTCCTATCAATGAAAACAAAGCCGTGTTTTGTGCGATGGGTAAAAGAGCACCATTTGTCTCCGCCCATCCGCGGGGACAAAAGTTAAAAGCAAACCACTGTATTTCACCAATATACGGCTCCAAACTCGCCGAAGCAGGCGCCGAAGGTAAAAGACAAGCAAGCGTGAACACAGACGAGGCGAATAAACGCTTCATAAGGACTCCTTTCCAGGTTAACCAACGATTAAAAAACGCTCAGATAATACGCATTAGAAAGCAAAAATCAATGATAAAGAATGAGAATTATCAACACGATGTTGGCCAGGAAAGTAACCTGTAAGAAGCCGGTCATCCGTGAATACATTCCGGCATAGCAACTGAAACCTGATCCGCTGTGTTGAACCGGATCCGATCAGGCCCGCTGCAGCGCAGTCTGTATAAATAACAACCAAAATAAAACCAGGGGGGAGCAATCTGCAAGCTGCGCAAACTACCCGTCATCAAACATGAATCAGACAATACTTTCCAGCAACTCCAGCATGGCCCGATCCGGCCAGAGCATGCCCTTGCCTTTAATATTACGCGGCGTATCCGACAGCCAGGCACCCACGCTATAACCTGCGATTTCAGCTAAATCGACCGGCTCATCGTCCAGCATGCATTCAACTTCAAACTTCACCCGATTAAGGGTTCCCTGAACTGAACGGTTGCACTGAGTATCGACCAGCAACGGCCGCAGGTACTGTTGTGCTGCGGTCATATGGCGATCATCCGCCCCGCTCTTCAGCAAGGTATTCATAAAGGCATCGATAAACAGATCATTCAGATCAGCAAAATCCGGCTTGGTTAACGCCGGCAGAAACAGCGAAAAACGTGTTTCGTCATGAACAAAAAACACACAGTTACGCCTTTGCATGGTCACCACATGCCCGTGCCAGCCACTTAACGGATTGTGTTCAAGCCGGGGTTGCTGATAAAGCCACTGACTGCGCGGCGTCATAAACAGAAGACCGTCGCCATTGACTGGCAGTTTTTCGAACAGCTTTTTGGATGCGTAGAGGTGGATCATCACAGTACCTTTATAAAAATAGCTTCTACACATAACGACTAAAGAATAGCCTGCGACATTGCCTGATTTACAGTTGAATTACCCCGGTAGATTTTGCCAACCGGGGTTTACGTTTAGCGTATACAATCCTGAAAGTAATTCTCACAGACATATACGCAACGTCAGGTCAAAAATCGTTCAACCAATCCATCATTTCCTTGTTCATATCACTCATAGAAGTCCATATTCTCTAAATGCATTCAAAAGTAGCAACTGCACAATTTGTGAAGATATAAAACTGATTAACTTAGAATAGAGACATACTCACCAACAACCATTAAATCTATTGCTTGATTTTCCGTCAATATAATATCTTTATAACCCAGCGAATTGGTTTTTGGCCTAAGTATGATTCTAGAATGCTGCCACCCTCCATCCTCCGAATAAATCTTATCACTATGATATTCCTTAACCGTGTAATGACCTCCCTGCTCAACATCTTGAATATCTCTATGCTGCACTAAGACAATTTTTCCTTCGCGTGAGCCACCTGCGTCGGCGTTGAAAAGACACCATGAACCATTGGGAATTCGTCGATTCATGGACTCGCCTACGACCTGTGCTACAAAGTAACCATTGGAAATACGAATATGCTCAGGTAATTCAACCCAGTCAAAATCACCAGAAGATTGATATTCACTAAAGTCACCAGCAGCGACCTTAAGGTTATACACAGGAACAGAGTTTACATAGGGTTTAACATCCTTCGCTGGTAAAATACGCAGACTCAACCCAGGATATTTTTCTTCCAAGGTTATTTCTCGAACTTGGCGGGCCTGATCGATCAAGCTTGAAAAGTACTCGTTAGTTTCTGGATCAGCACAAAACAGATAGCAGCCCTTTTGCCCGCGCGTCATCAATGTTCGATATGTATTCTTAATGATGTCATCGGCAGCTTTAGCTGCTTCATTAGGTTTTTCCTTCAAGAGTTTTTTGTAGCCCCTGATAGTTTTATCCCTACCATCTCTCTTACTGGCATCGGTAATAATCTTGCCGTTGCGCACAATCAAATCTGGGCCGATAATTACTCCGATATAATCTACCTCTAACCCTTGACATGTATGGATGCAACCTATTTCCCGCACAGACTCTGGTGAGATAATCCACAGGCTACCATCTGTCGTCAGGTTCCATTGCGCTTCAAACCCATATTCTGGTATTTGGATGTCCATAGCGTTTTTATCTTTCTTGCTCACCCATTTCCAGCAATATCCAGCAACTAATCGAGCCTTATTATTAATGGCATTCTTCTGAAAAATTTCCTCGCGCAAACTAGTAGGCGAATCAAACACTTTAAAATCGTAATCGATGTTCTCAAGTGTAGTGTTTTCCGTATCTCGTATCTGTAGAGATGAGTCAAGCCATGCGAGATATCCATCTGAACCATTACAGCGGAATTGAGATTTTAATTCCATACGGGAAATATTCGCACCCAGCTTGGTTGCCCAACCCTCAATCTCCTCAAGGGAACCTACATCGCTCAGGGTTACGCGCTGATTTTCATCAAGAAAAAATACTGATAGCTTAGATGCATTAATGATTTCCTTGATTTGGTTTTCACCTTGATTCCCATAAAGGCCTGATTTTTCATTTAATCGGTGGGCTTCATCAACAATCAGCGCGTCAAAGAAATTAGTTTCCGATCCGATATAAGAGCCTGAACCTTTGAACATGTTGTTGATTTTTGTTTTTGTCATAGTGCCGGTCAACTTTGCAGCAAACACAGCCCGCGGCGCTGCATTCTTAGAAACATACTGGGTATTCATTTCTCGCTTGGTAAGCTCAACCAGCAAATTGATGGCAACTACTGATTTTCCTGTACCCGGCCCCCCCTCAACAATTAACACCTGCTTTTTGCCTTTATGCATCTCATGCGCCAGATCAATAGCGGCCTCATAAACCAGCTTTTGATCATCAATCATTAGGAACTCCTGATTGCCGCTTAACATCGAAGCGAGGCTATCAACTAAACCCTTTGAAGGCTTAATTCTCCCATGCTCGATGCGATACATGATATTATCGCTATCGCCGTATTTGACATACCTTTTGAGAAACTCAGCGAGCTTTTTGGCATCTTTTGAAATGAAAATCGGTGCCTTACTGGTGTGTTCAGTATAAAAAGGATCATTAATTGCCGAGTCAGAAATTAAGTTATGCAAATAGGCGCAAGGCATTAATCTTATTTCTTCTTGCCGAACGGTTTCGTTATAATCTTCGATCAAGGCAGCATATGTCCAAGCCTGATATGAGGGATGATTAGTTTCCCTTTCGTATCCGGCCAAAAAAGTTTTTACAATGCCATCCTTGCTTGTCTTTTTTACTTCACTCCATTGCTTGAGCTCAATGATTACTGCTGTCTCTCGTTTTTCTTCATCCTTTCCGGTCAATATAAAGTCGATGCGCTTGCTAGTTAGTGGTAAAACGTATTCAATCGAAACGCCGGAATCATGTGGAATATCTGGATCAATCAGGATTTTGAACATGTACTGCATGGAGTTCTTCCATGAAAGCACTTCATTTTTAGAAGGGTGCTTGAATAACCTCCTTTCAAATTCTGTTAGTATGATATTCTCTATAGCATTATCACTGACATCTTCGATAAATTTATGCTTATTTCCACTATATACCAGCATGATCAATATTCCGTGTACTTCTTGGAGCTGCCTTTAACTTTATCCACTGGGTATTTCTGCTCATTTATAATTATTTTGTGTTTAGCTGCTTCCAGCAAATCAACACCTAGCCTGTCTGTTAATCTGACTAGATAAAGGAAAACATCCGCTACTTCCTCCTCCACGGCCTTACGCTGTTCCCGTGTTAGATTTTTTGACTGTTCTTCCGTAAGCCACTGAAACAATTCTAATAACTCGCCAACTTCGCCTGCCAAAGCCATTGATAGGTTTTTTGGAGAGTGAAATTGATCCCAGTCACGTGCTAGCGAAAACTGACGAAGTTTTTCTTTGATTTCATCTAAATCATTCATTACTTATTTTCACTTAGAGGATGATTTTCCTTCGATTTATTTGAAATTTGGAGTTCCAGAAAATCGCCAATTCCAAAGCCAAATAACAGACAAATTTTTTCTATAGTATTCAAATCCACTTTCTGAGAAGTCTCTTTATAGAGCAACGTTTCTGTAACACGGCTGAGTCCCGTCTCTCTGGCAACGTCGGCAATACGCCGCTTGTCGGCGGCGGCCCAGAGCTTCTTTTCCAGCTCGTTGAGAAATTTCTGTTCTTCCTGATGGGTCATGTCTGTCTCGTCAGCGTTTATAGGGTCGGTAAATCACGACCGGATTAAGTGCCACTACTGCTTTGCTGTAGCAATAAGACTCTGCGGCAGCATGGTGGCGGATTATAACGGCTGTTTTCTCGGTGCCTACCGCTGCAGCCTGCCACGCCAAAGCTGGGTACAGGCCGGGCAAGCCGAGGAAAGACCGGGGGAAGAGATATGCAGATAAAACAAAGCCTTCCCTGACCGCAGTGTTGTCTTTTTTTGACCAGTCGCGACGATAATAACTTTTTTGTGATTAGTAAATATCCGTACCAACGTACAGCCGCTGTCAGTACGGCAATACGCGACCATCCCAGTGCAGCAGGTGGCCGTGCTGTTCTGGTTGTAAATTGAGCAATACGTCGCTGATGCGCTGCGCGGTTTGTTGTGGGGTGTAGAGTTTGCCGGCGGCGATATTCTGCTGAAACGGTGCCGACAGGCCGGTGTTGGTGGTTCCGGGGTGTACGGCGGCAACCAGGCAGTGCGGCGCTTTGCGCTGCCATTCAATACTGAGGTTTTTTATAAACATATTGAGCGCGGCTTTGCTCATGCGGTAGCTGTACCAGCCGCCCAGCTGGTTGTCGCTGATGCTGCCGACCATGGCCGATAACGACAACCAGCGCAGCTGGCTGTCGCGTTTAATAAAGGGAGCCAGAGCCTGAGCGGTGTGAATATGGCTGATGACGTTGCTTTGCAGGCTGTGCTGAAGCCAGTCGGCGCTGAGGTCGCGCAGGGATTTTTCCGGGCCGTGGTGCTGATCATGGAGTATGCCGTTGCAGACGATGACGGCATCGGGTGTGCCTTCACGGCGGATAAAGGCCTGCAGTTCGGCCACACTGTGCGGCTCGCGGGTATCGGTCTGGCAATGGGCGCTGGCGGCGGAGTCTGGCCCGCGGCCACTGCTGATGACGCGGATGCTCTGGGCGGTCTGGTCGGTCTGGTGTTGTGCCTGACCGTGATTCTGGCTCTGGCAGTGCTCAATTAAGGCTTTGGCAATTTCGCTGCCGCACCCGGCAACCCACAATGTGCGCATGTTTTTTCCTTTTTTGCTGTTTATTGCGGTTTAAAACGGGCTGCCGCATTGCATTCGGCTGGCGGCGACTCTACCTTATTGCAAACTGTCACAGAGAGTAAGGAACATCCGCATGATTAAGGTCATTATCGAGCGCAATATTGCTGAGGGTATGGAATCTACCTATGAGCAGATTATGAAAACCATGCTGCGCACGATGGTTGAAGCACCGGGCTATACCTCCGGTGTTAACTATGTCGATATGAAGAACAGCGCCCACCGGGTGATTATTACCACCTGGCAGAGTGAGCAGGCGTGGGATATGTGGAAGCATACCGAGCAACGCGCGGCCCTGCTGGCGGCGATTAAACCGATTCTGGAAGGCGAAGAAAAAATCACACTGCTGACGGTGTGATGAACGATCTGTTTTTGTTCTGACATGCCCGGCCTGACAGCCAGCAGTGACACAGAGAGCAACCAGCAATGCCCGCCCTGTTTTCAGGACGGGCATTGTTGTTTTAGGCGTTGTTGTTTTAAAAGCCGCACTCTGCGAAAGCGAGAATTTTTGGGGAATGAAGCGAGTGAGATGACGCGGCGAATGACCTTTGTGGAATAACACCTGTGGGAAGGACTTTCAGTCGTGATGTTAGTTATCACGGCAAAAATGCCGTTCCCGCTGCAGTTATTTCGCGGGCATGGCCCGCTCCTACGGGGAATGGCGACATTTTCAAATAGGCGCGGCGTTTTATTTCGCGGGCATGGCCCGCTCCTACGGGGTATATCGGTATATGCGTAGAATATTCTTTGGTTAATCGGAGCATATTCGTAGGAGCGGGCCATGCCCGCGAATAACGCCGGAGGTTATGTTATAGGTAGGTTGTTTAAGTTCACCACAAGGAGTGTGGTATGCCGCAATTCCATCCATTCACAGGCCATAAACAACTGCGTATCGGACGTTTTTCCGAGACAGGTCGTGTGTATCTGATTACCACCAGTACGTTTGATCGGGAACGTATTTTTTCTGAATGGCGTTATGCAAGAGCGGCTATTCAGGCATTTCTGCAGCCATCATTGTTGAAAAAATCCCGGGTAATGACTTGGGTATTGATGCCGGATCATGTCCATTGGTTGCTGCAGCCAGGTGATGATACCGAGCTGTCCCGGCTGGTCGGAGCGATGAAATCATCTTCGGCACGGGCTGTAAGGCAAGCCGGTTGTAGGCAGCGTGTCTGGGCACCGGCATTTCATGACCATGCTGTGCGCAGTGAAGACGATATTCTGCCACTGGCTCGATACGTTGTGGCAAATCCTCTGCGTGCAGGGTTGGTACGCAGAGTTGGGGAGTATCCGTTCTGGGATGCAATCTGGATGTGAATCACAGGCCGGAATGTTATTGCGGATTTTGCCCGAATCGCGGCATATGCATGATCGCGGGCATGGCCCGCTCCTACGGGAGTGGTGACACTTCCAAATAAACGCGGTGTTTTATTTCGCGGGCATGGCCCGCTCCTACGGGATATTTACACCGTTTCGAATCACGCACGGGCATGGCCCGCGCCTACGGGGAATGGTGACATGTTCAAATATGCGCGGTGTTTTTTTCGCGGGCATGGCCCGCTCCTACGCGGAATGGTGACATTTTCAAATATGCGCGGTGTTTTATTTCGCGGAATGGGGACACATTCAAATAAACGCGGTGTTTATATCGCGACAGAAATGCCGCTCCCGCTTCAATAATTCCGATGTCTGGGGAATAACATCTGTGGGAACGACTTTCAGTCGTGATACTCGCCATCGCGGCAGAAATGCCGTTCCCACAAATCACGCGCAGAAATGCCGCTCCCACCAATAATAGGGTTTTAACCATATTCAATAAACGTCTTTCCGGTAGCGCCCCTGCTGTTGCAGGCGCTGGATGGCGCGGCTGCCGAGCCATTGTTGCAGCAGCTGGTCGATGTCGCTGGCCATGCCGTCGCGGCTGCCGCAGATGTAGATCGCGGCGCCTTGTTTCAGCCATTGCAGCAGGCGTTTTTTCTCGCGGCGGAGGGCGTGTTGTACGTAGCCGCTGTGGGTTCGTCCGCACTGTTCGGGCAGTTCTGCCACGCCGGTTGCACGCGAGTAGCAGCGGTCGAGTTCACTGAGTACGCCGGTCTGATACCAGTGGTCGAGTTCCTGTTGCCAGATGCGGTCATGTTCCGGGCTGCGTTCACCAAACAGCAGCCAGCATGGGGCTTGCGGGTTTTGCAGGCTGCGTTGTTTGAGGTGCGCACGCAGTCCGGCCAGACCGGTGCCATTGCCGATCAGGATCAGGGGCACAGCCGCTGAGGGCGCATGAAACGCAGGATTACTGCGCAGGCTGAACGGGCTTGTGGTGCCGGGCGGCCATTGCTGGCAGAGCCAGCCGGAGCCCAGTCCGGGTTCGCCGTTGTCATGATGCTGCTCGCGCACCAGCAGGCGCAGATGGTTTTCGTCCGGCAGGCTGGCGATGCTGTAGTCGCGGTAGCGGTCGGCCAGCCATAAGCGGGCAATATCTCCGGCCTGCCAGTGGCTGTGCGGTGGCTTGCTGAGGTGCAGTTCATACAAAGCGGCTCCCGGGCTGCCGGGGTTTAACCAGCGCCGTTGTTCCAGCGTCAGTTGTTCTTTGGCGCTGTCACAGCCTTGCACCGTACAGGCCACGGTGAGTCCCTGCGCCGCCAGTTGCTGTTGCCATTGTTCAAGCGCTTGCCGCTGAAGACGATTCACGCACAGCGGCGCAAACATGGGCTGCGCACCAGCCTGTTGCAACTGTTTGTGCAGTTGCAGACCAAAGGCGCAGAACTGCGGGTAGTCGTCGTCGCCAGGGCGAGCACGGCATAGCGCAGGTTTTGCAGCACGGGCTGCCGTTGCTTAAGTGCCTGTTGCAGACGGCGGATAAAGTGCTGGCCGTTGGTCGGTGCTTCACCATCGCCATAGGTGCTGGCAATGATCAGTAAGCGGTGGCTGACGCTCAGTTGCTTCGGACTGAGCTGGTTGAGGGGCAGCAGGCTAACCGTCTCGCCGCCCTGCTCTAACTGCTGCGCTAAATCCCCGGCCAGGGCGACTGCCGTGCCGCCTTCGCTGGCGTAGGCAACTACTACAGGATCAACCGTCACAGGAGCAACCGTTTCAGACAAGCGACGATGAGCAGCGCGGCGGTTATGCCAGCGCTGCCGCAGGGCTGTGCGGAAACACCAGAGTGTGAGCAGGCACCAGCCAAGTATCAGCAGTGTGGCCTGCGCCCAGGGTTGCAGAGAGATCATGATCAGTCTGGCAGAACCTCAAGCACGGCCACATAGCTGCCGCTGCGTTCGGTGGCGGGTTTTTGCGCTGTGTTGTCTTTGTATTCGGCTTCCAGAAAGTAACGTCCGGCGCCGTTCCAGCGTACGGTGATTTCACCGTTGCTGTCGGTTTTGAGGGTGATTTCTTCCTGCGCATTGCGGTAGCGGGTGCCTTCGCGGATCAGGGTAACGTCGGCTCCCTGTGCGGCTTCACCGTCGATCAGAAAACGGAAGGTGGCTTCTTCACCAGCAAACAGATCATTCGGGTGTGTGACGGCCACCAGCTCCAGTCCCTGCCCGCTGGCCGCCAGTGCGTTGCGGCTTGGCGCTCCCAGCGTCACAAAGGTTTCCATGCGGCGGGACGCCTGCGATACCACTAATTTTTCGGCGTTTTGCGGTACGGCTTTGGCGAAGCCTTCGGCGCTGTATGATTCGCCACGGCCCGGATACATGCGGCGCTTGCCGTCTTCTTCCCACAGGGCGCGCAGGCCGGTTGAGGCAATAAACAGGCGGTAGGTGCCTTCCTGTGTTAACGGCAGATCAAACACGCTGCGGTATTTGCCGGTGTGCAGGTTTTCAACCTGGCCTTTGCTGCCGTCGGGGTTGAGCACCTGTACATCGCTGAAGCGGCCGGGGTTGTAGTTGGCCAGGAAGATGTCGTTGGATACTGCCGCATCAAAGCTGACCCAGCGGTTTTCGCCGGACAGTACGGTTTCCTGCGGTACGATCCAGGCGCGGTGAGCCTGCACACTCAGGCTGGCGGATACCAGAGCGCCAACGAACAGCGTTTTTAACAGAGTTTTGTTCAACATAGGGGTCTCCTGACTCAGGGGTTAATGTGCAGCGCAACGCTGCCCAGCTCTTCGGTTCCGGATTGTGTAACGCTGATGCCGCCGGTATGGGTGCGGCTGGCGTCATTGGCTTCAGCGGTTAAAGGCCAGCTGAACGGCAGGTTGAGCAGTTCGCGTCCGCCGACTTCACGGGCCGCTTCTACCCGCAGGGTGTAATCACCGGCTTCCAGGGTATCGAGTGGCTGCGCACCGAAGCGGAATTGCAGGTTGTGCTGACCCGGCCCCTTGGTCGCGCCGGTAACGCCATCGACCGGCATCTGCAGCGTGCGGCCAGTGCGGCGCCACCACTGGCGCATGTCTTTCAGCCATTTTTCGCCTTCGTTATTGCGCATTCCGGTGTCGTACCACACAGCCAGATTGGTAACCGCTTTGGTGCGGTTGTTTTCAATCCAGATGGCAACGTAGGGCTTGTGGTATTCGGCGACGTCGAGCGTTGGAATCTCGACCGCGAGGGTCATTTCGGCGGCGCTTGCCGATTGCACACTGGCAAATTGTGCTGCGGCCAGCAGCAGCGCAGGCAGCAGCGTACGCGGACTTGCTTTGTTCATATTCCTTCCTTTAATGCACAGTCAAAATGATGATCAGCAGCGGGATGACCACGCCAAGTGCGACCATCGGCCAGGTCGAAGGCCGCTGGCGGGCGTAGCGCACCAGAAGCCACAAACCACTGAGTGAGAAAATCAGACACAGCAGCGAAAAAATATCGATAAACCATGACCACAGCGGGCCGGTATTACGGCCTTTGTGCAGGTCATTCAGGTACGAAATCCAGCCGCGCTCGGTGCGCTCGTAAAGCAGGACGCCGCTGTCGGTTTCAATGCTCAGCCAGGCATCGCCACCGGGTCTGGGCATGCCCAGATACACTTCATCGCCCTGCCATTCGGCATCGGTGGATGGCACGCTGATGTTGTGCTCGTGCAGCAGCCATTGGCGCAGCGCCAGCGGCAGCGGGCCTTCACGGCGACCGGACAGGGTTTTTAATAAGGTGGCGGACAGCTCGGTTTCCAGCGTGACGGTAACCGGCTCGGCTTTGATATCCGCCGCGTGATTTAACGTAATGCCGGTAAAGGCAAACAGAATCATGCCCACCAGACAGAGGGCTGAGCTGATCCAGTGCCACTGGCGCAGGCTGCCAAATACAGGCAGGTGGGCGGAGAACAATCGGGTCATCGGAAGTATTTCATGGCGGCTACCGGGCTGTCGGGGGTGCTGAGGGCGGGCAGTCTATCAGAAAACCTGCAAATACGAACAATTTGCATTAGTAAATTGACACTTCTATTCATTTATCACTCAACAATCGCCGCAGATCGACTGCACATCGGTTGCACATCCGCGCTGAGCCAGACAGGGCGAAAAACGCAACAGCCCTCAGAGTGAGGGCTGTTGTGTGCGCTCAGCGTCTGTACGCCGGATCAGAACCGGTAGTTCACACCCAGCCAGACATTGCGGCGCTTGTCTTTGTTGTTGTAGTCGTCGATGTAGGTGATTTCACCGTCATCGTCATAATCGCCGTCGGCAGCATCGCCGTTCACACCATCCTCAAAACGGGTCTGATAGCTGGTGAAGTCTTCATCCAGCAGGTTGTTGATGCGGCCATTAACGCTCAGGTTGGTGCTGATTTCATACGACGCACCCAGATGCAGTACGCGGTAGTTTTTGAAGTACAGCGCGTTGCCGTCTTCGTCCACATCGCGGAAGCGTGACGAGCGGGTTTCGCCGGTCAGGTAGACGTTGGCTTTGTCGTTGATATCCCAGCCCAGTGTCAGGTTCGACATGTGCTTGGCACTGTTGGTCAGCGGCTGGCCTTTTTCACCACCGGACAGTTGTTTGCTGTCGGTGTAGGTGTAGTTAGCACGCAGTGACAGCGCCTCACTCATCTGCCAGCGGGCTGCAACTTCGGCACCGCGCACCAGCGCTTCGTCGATGTTGATTTTCTGGCTCCAGCTGGTGTAGTTCAGCGTTTCGTACTCGCCCAGATTCACACAGGGCTTGGCACCGTTGGTGCTGGCACAGGTCGGTACCCGCTCGCCGCTGGCGATTTTGTCTTTGAACTTATTATGGAAAGCGGTGACGTTGACGTTATGCCCGCCTTCCATCGCTTCCCAGTAGAGTGCCAGTTCGCTGTTGACGCTTTTTTCCGGTTCCAGATCCGGGTTGCCGGCAAACGGCATGGTGCCCTGCCCGCCGAAGCCGGTGATGCCGTTAAACAGATCGGTGGTTTTCGGGGTTTTGTAACCGGTGGATACGCCCCCTTTTACTGTCCAGCTCAGGTCAAGGTTGTACACACCGTACAGGCGCGGGCTGACATTACTGCCGAACACGTCGTGGTTGTCGTAACGCACACCGGTGGTCAGGGTGAAATCGTCGAGCATTGACCAGTTATCTTCAGCAAACAGCGAGTACATGGTGAAGTCGGAGGTTTCACTGCCAGCGTCACCGCCTTCCAGACCAAAGACTCCGTCTTTCAGTTCAGCAACAATCACTTGGCCGCCAACCACGACCTGGTGATGACCATAAAAATCATTCACCGGCATATCGACCTTGGCATCCAGGGTGTACTGGCTGCTTTCCATGGTGCGCTTCGGACGCGGCAGGAAGGTCTCAGCGGCAATGGTCTTGCGCTCGTCAACGGTCAGACCCGCATAAGCGCCAGTGCCGTCGTACATTTGTTGCAGCAGCTCACGCTCTGCCACGGAGAAAGGTACGGTGCGGCCTTCGTTGGCGGTCGAAATATGCTGCAAGGACACCCAGCTGCTGCCGAATGACCATTCGCCTTCATGGGCAATGGCCCACTGATCACGGGTAAATTCCTGATCTTTGGCATAACCGACCCGCGGCTGCACCTGACCACCACGGGCGCGCCAGAGGGTGTCGATGCTGTCGACCGTGCCCAGCGGGAAGCTGCCGTCGGCCAGTGGTTTGTTGTCGTAGGTTTGTTCGGACTGGTCAACGTCCAGCGTCAGAGTCTGATTGGCGGCCAGCTTCCAGTTCACGCCAAAGCCCAGGTTGGTATTGGTGTTGTCGGTGGTTTTACCACCGGAACCAAAGCCCAGTGTGCGTTTACGGCTGACACCGGCCGGGTCGGTGACATCTTCGTATTCCGGTTCGGAGGCATCGCGCTGGTAGAGGCTGCCACGCAGTTCAATGCCGAGCACATCTTTAATGACCGGGCCCATCAGGCTGAAATCGGCGGTGGTGTCATTGCCGTATTCGTCCTGCTCCTGAAATGAACGGCCCAGGGTGACGGAACCCGCCCACTCGTCGGTGACTTTTTTGGTGATGATGTTGATGACACCACCCAGCGCATCCGCACCGTACAGGGTTGAGGCCGGGCCACGGATCACTTCAATGCGCTCAATCGCATCCAGTGGTGGCACGTGGTTAAACTGGTTGCCGCCGAAATTATTCGGGTAAATATCGCCGTGATTGTTCTGCCGGCGTCCGTCGATCAGCAGCAGAGTGTAATCGGCTCCCATGCCGCGGATACTGACCGACCCCTGACCGGTTTTATCGCGGGTTTCACCAATGTCCACACCCTCCAGTTCGCGTACCGCGTCCAGCAGTGTCATGTACGGGCGGGAGCGCAGCTCTTCCTGAGTAATGACGGAAATACTGGCAGGTGCCTCGACGATTTTCTGCTCGAAACCGGCGGCTGAAACAACCATTTTGCTCAGGTCTACCGCGCTTTTTTCGGCCTGGTCTGCCTGTGCAGAAAAACTGGCCAAGGCGATTGCCGCTGGCAAAACAGCCTGACGCCAGAGAGTTGGTCTGATCATTGTGTTATCCCCTGTTAAACACATGCTGGTCATAAATCAGGCTTTTCTGAGAAGCCCATCAAAAACGCAGCGCATGCTAACAACAACACAACTCAATTGCGAATAATTTTTATTTATAAAATGAATTAAATCTCATTCAGCGTGTCGCGAGTTATTTAAGGTCCCCCTGAAGGACTCCGGGATGCCCTTGCATAAACAAACTCCGCCACCGCCGTGGCAGCAGAATGCAAATGTTGCCCATGAGTGAAACCGGATGATTTACGGGGTTTTAAATCATGATCACCATCCGGCAGCCAAAGCCATTGCAGCGCATCATCAAGGTCATAACCTTTAACCTCTTCCTGCGACCCCAGAGGGTCCCGCGTGCCCTGCACAATCAGCAGCGGCTGATGAATGGCGCGCAGATGTTCTGTGCGCAATGTGTGCGGTTTTCCGGCGGGATGAAACGGGTAACCCAGACACACGCAACCCTGAATAAGCGCCGATGCGTTTTCACTCTGCATCAGCAGCGATGCCACCCGTCCGCCCATGGATTTCCCACCAATGACGCAGGGCCGGCCAAGCTGCTTAATTAAGCCGGAATAATCATCCAGTAATGCAGGCAGCGGCTGCGGTGGACGACGTTTACCATCCAGCGCGCACTGCTCCATATAGGGAAAATCAAAACGCACCACGCATAGTTTCTGCGCCGCAATCCGCCCGGCCATTTGTTGCATAAATTCGCTGTCACTGCCGGCCCCGGCACCGTGGGCAAAAATAAACAGCGGATGATCGGGATTGCCGGTTACTGTGTATTTTTTGTTCATTTATTTCCTGTTATCCCATGGCCTTCGCGGAAAATTGCCGCATGGGTTGCAATTGTGTTTCCCGTCCCCAGTGCTTCTTGCGCTATATCAAGATTCGCGGTTGCTACTTCCTTATGATTTGCTCAACCGCTATCAGGATAACTTCCAGCTATTCTGTCAGCGGCAGAGAGTGTGGGCTGTTCGCTGAAGAAAACCACCATGTCATGGTGACAGAGGTTCTCAGCTGGCCGTTCATAAGCTCCATAAAAGCAGGATAACCTGCTGTAAAATCTGGCGTTTTTCCGGTGTTTGATTGCAAATAATGGTATCAAACACCATAATTGCGCCGATTTTTTTAACCCTCAATCCTCGCTGTTAAATGGAATCTGATCATGAGCACAGCATTTGACCATCCCGAGTACAACTACAAGGTGGTAAGACAGTTTGCCATCATGACCGTAGTCTGGGGCATTGTTGGCATGGCGGTTGGTGTACTTATCGCTGCCCAGCTGGCTTGGCCTGCACTGAACTTTGATACGCCTTGGCTGTCTTTCGGTCGTTTACGTCCGCTGCACACCAATGCGGTTATTTTTGCTTTCGGTGGTTCTGCACTGTTTGCAACCTCTTACTACATTGTGCAGCGCACCTGTCGCACCCGTCTGTTCTCGGACACGCTGGCAAGCTTCACCTTCTGGGGCTGGCAGGCCATTGTGGTGGCGGCTGCCATTACTCTGCCTCTGGGTATGACCTCTGCCAAAGAATACGCTGAGCTGGAATGGCCAATCGATATTCTGGTAACTCTGGTGTGGGTTGCTTATGTGGTGAACTTCCTTGGCACCCTGGCTATCCGTAAAGAAAGCCACATTTATGTTGCCAACTGGTTCTTTGCTGCTTTCATGATCATGATTGCGATCCTGTACATCGGTAACAACCTGGCAGTACCGGTTTCTCTCGGCAAGTCTTACTCTGTCTGGGCTGGCACCATCGATGCCATGATCCAGTGGTGGTGGGGTCACAATGCGGTAGGTTTCTTCCTGACTGCAGGCTTCCTGGGCATCATGTACTACTTCGTGCCGAAGCAGGCTGGCCGTCCGGTTTACTCTTACCGTTTGTCCATCGTGCACTTCTGGGCGCTGATTTCTATCTACGTTTGGGCCGGTGGTCACCACCTGCACTACTCCGCTCTGCCTGACTGGGCTCAGACTGCCGGTATGGTTATGTCTCTGATCCTGCTGGCACCAAGCTGGGGCGGTATGATCAACGGTATGATGACCCTGTCCGGTGCGTGGCACAAACTGCGTAACGACCCTATTCTGCGTTTCCTGGTGGTATCCCTGTCGTTCTACGGTATGTCCACCTTCGAAGGCCCGATGATGTCGATCAAGACGGTAAACGCGCTGTCTCACAATACTGACTGGACCATTGGCCACGTTCACTCCGGTGCTCTGGGCTGGGTTGCGATGGTATCCATCGGTGCCCTGTACCACCTGATCCCGATCATGTTCGGCCGTAAAGCCGGTGATATGCACTCCGTAAAACTGATCAACGTTCACTTCTGGCTGTCCACCATCGGTACCGTACTGTACATCGCTGCGATGTGGGTAAACGGCATCATGCAGGGTCTGATGTGGCGTGCAGTGAACGCTGACGGCACCCTGACTTACAGCTTCGTTGAATCGGTAGAAGCCTCTCATGGCGGCTACGTGGTTCGTGTTCTGGGGGGTGCGCTGTTCCTGACCGGTATGCTGATCATGGCTTACAACGTGTTCATGACGGTACGCGCTGCCAATAAAGAAGCTGGCAACGCAGTCGCAGCACAGGCTTAAGGAGTACTGAAACATGATTAAGCACGACAATATTGAGAAAAGTCTGCCGCTGATGGTGGTGATGATTGTGATCGCCCTGAGCTGGGGTGGTCTGGTTGAAATCGTTCCGCTGTTCTTCCATGAAGACACCAATAAGCCTGCAGAGGGCCTGGAACCTTACACAGCGATGCAGCTGGAAGGCCGTGACATCTACATCCGTGAAGGCTGCCATGTATGTCACACCCAGATGGTTCGTCCGTTCCGCGCAGAAACGGAGCGTTACGGCCCATTCTCCACGGCGGGTGAATCCGTATACGAACATCCGTTCCTGTGGGGCTCCAAGCGTACCGGTCCTGACCTGGCGCGTCTGGGTGGCCGTTACTCTGATGAGTGGCACCGTGCTCACATGTACAACCCGCGTGACGTTGTACCTGAGTCGATCATGCCTTCTTATCCATGGTTGTTTGAAGACAAAATCGACGGTCGCCTGACACCGAAGAAAATGGAAGCCTTGCGTATGGTCGGCGTACCGTACACCGATGCTGACATCGAAGGTGCAAAAGAGGCCGTTGACGGCAAACGTGAAATCGAAGCTCTGGTTGCTTATCTGCAGCACCTGGGCACTGTAGTCACTAAACGGTAATTCCCATGGATATTAACGACGTGCGCGGATTGGGCAGTATTTTCGCCCTGATGGCTTTTGCAGGCATCTTCTGGTGGGCTTATGGCTCCAGCCGAAAAAAGCGTTTTGACGATGATGCTCAGATTCCATTTCACGATAACGATGAAATGCCAGCGCACGACGATAAAGATCGGAGTAAATAAATATGTTAAGCACTTTCTGGCAAGTGTGGATCGCAGTCATCGTACTGGGATCCATGATTGGTTGCGGCGTACTGATCATGTACACCAGCCGCGGCCAGCGTAAAGAAGAAACTGACCAGACAACTGGTCATGATTACGACGGTATTCAGGAACTGGACAACCCGCTGCCACGCTGGTGGGTATTTATGTTCTGGGCCACCATCGTGTTTGGTTTTGGCTACCTCGGCGTGTACGGTCTGGGTAACTTTGATGGTCTGCTGACCGTTGAAGTCGACGGCGAACAGGTTACCTGGACGTCTACCAACCAGTGGAAAGCCGAAGTACAGAAGTTCGATGCCGACATCGCTCCTCTGTACGCCAAGTTCACTGCCACTCCGGTTGAGGAACTGGCCAAGGATGCAGACGCTCTGCAGACCGGTCAGCGCCTGTTCAAGAGTAACTGTGCCGTGTGCCATGGCTCTACCGCCAAAGGCGCTCAGGGCTTCCCGAACCTGACCGATAACGACTGGCTGTATGGTGGCTCTCCTGAAGCCATCAAACACACCCTGACATACGGTCGTCAGGGCGCAATGCCAGCCTGGGGTGGAGTTCTGGGCGAAGAAGGTACTGCTGACATGGTGAACTACGTCCGCAGCCTGTCCGGTCTGAAGCATGATGCAGAAGCCGCTGAAAAAGCAGCGCCGAAGTATCAGCAGCTGTGTATGGCGTGTCACGGTACCGATGGCAAAGGCAATCAGATGCTCGGCGCTCCGAACCTGACCGATGATATCTGGCTGTATGGCGGTTCTTCCAAGCAGATTGAGTTCACTCTGAAGCATGGTCGTAACGGTAAAATGCCTGCGCATCTGGAAATTCTTGGTAACAACGCTGAAGCCAAGATCCATCTGCTGACCACTTACGTTTACTCGCTGTCTCATCAGCAGTAAACGCAGCAAGACCCCGGACAGGTGAAACCAGCCGGGGTTGAGCTAAGGCAATAAAAACAGAAAAAAGCGGCTTTAAGCCGCTTTTTTCGTTATAGCAACCAGCAACAAGCTATATAATTGCTGCGTTATATAGAGCGCTGTGGAGCCCTGCTCCGTCTCTGGTTTCGCAAAGCGCCGTCATGCACTCCCAACCAAGGTGATTTGCCGTTATGAGTAATATTCCGGTCAAAGATGTCACTCCCAAAACCCAAAGCATGTACGAAAAGCGTAAAAAGATTTACGTGCGTGAAATTGAGGGTTTTTTCCAGAAATTACGTACATGGTCGCTGTGGGCTTTAATGCTCGGATACTTCGGCAGTGCCTGGCTTAACTGGGAAGGCCGACAGGCTATTCTGTTCGATCTGCCAGCGCGTCAGTTTCATATTTTTGGTGTTACCTTCTGGCCGCAGGATTTTATGCTGCTGTCATGGTTATTAATTATCTGCGCCTTCGGCCTGTTCACAATCACCAACCTTGCCGGTCGGATCTGGTGTGGTTATACCTGCCCGCAGTCGGCCTGGTCGTTTATTTTTATGTGGATTGAGGAGCGTACCGAAGGTACCCGCAACGCCCGCATGAAGCTTGATAAAGAACCGATGAGCGCCAGCAAATTCCGCAAAAAAGCGCTGAAACATACGTTGTGGATGATCATCGCCATCTGGACCGGTGTAACCTTTGTCGGTTACTTCACCCCGATCCGCGAATTGGTGCCGGATTTCTTTACCCTGAACACGGGTGGCTGGGCGTTATTCTGGATCGTCTTTTTCACTGCGGCCACCTACATTAATGCCGGCTGGATGCGTGAACAGGTCTGTATTTATATGTGCCCTTATGCACGCTTCCAGTCGGTGATGTACGATCCGGATACCCTGGCTGTTTCTTACGATGTTAATCGTGGCGAACCGCGCGGCAAACGCAGTAAAAAAGAGGAAAATGCTGCGGAACAGGATCGGCTCGGTGACTGTGTGGACTGCTCGCTGTGTGTGCAGGTCTGTCCTACCGGCATTGATATCCGCGATGGTCTGCAGTACCAGTGCATTGGTTGCGCACTCTGTATTGATGCGTGCGACTCCATCATGGAAAAACTGAACAAGCCGAAAGGCCTGATCCGCTACACCACCGAAAATGAACTGGAAGGGAAAAAGACTCACTTTTTCCGTCCGCGTCTGGTCGGGTATGCGGCGTTACTGCTGATTATGATGGGAGCCTTTGTTTACGCCATCGGTACCCGTACACCGTTCAAGCTGGATATTGAGCGTGACCGTGGTGCGCTTTATCAGATGACGGCCAACGACACCATTACCAATTCTTATACGCTTAAGCTGATTAATATGTCGCAAAGTCCGAAAACCTACCTGCTCAGCCTGAATGGTCTGGAAGGTATGAAAATGGATGTGCAGACAACGCATTACCTGCGTGTCAACGAGCTGAAAGAGGTTCTTCTGACCATTGAAGTGGATCCGGATGAGGTTCAGATCCCAAGCAGCCGGGTGGATATCGAATTTGTCATTACGGATGGTGACAGCGGAGAAGAAGTCGCACGGGAAGAAAGCCGCTTTATTGCTCCCCGCGGTTGATTTTGCGCATCAGAACGGGTTGTCATAAGCATGACCCGCGTCAGCAAATCTGACAAATCCAAACTGGAGACTGACCGTCCAAGTGGTTAAACTTGGGCGGTTTTTTTATCCCGCCCGTTGCCGATTGAGAAGTCTATGAACACCGAATCCAAAGAACACGCTCCTTGGTATAAAGAACCTATGGTGTGGCTGGTTGCGGGTATTCCGCTGTTGGCCATCTGCTGGGGGTTTGTGATGCTGACACTGGCCCTTGACTCAAAAGATTCGTTGGTAAGCGACAGTTACTACAAGGATGGCGTCAGCTATACCGAAAACGTTGAAGCCGATGCTCATGCCGCCCGCCTGCAAATAAAAGCCGGGTTAACGTTCAGTGCCGATGAAGTGCATCTGACCCTCAGCGGCTATCTCGATGAAGAACCCGCCACCCTGCAACTGCAACTGATTCACCCGACGCTGCAGGATCGTGATCTGACGGTGTTACTGCAACGCATGAGCAAGGGTCATTATGCCGGGGTCAATGAACTGGTATTACCGGAACGCCGCCATCTCTGGCTGATCAGTCAGGAACAGCAATGGCGTATCCGCGGTACCGAACTGATCGAAGCCAATAAGGTTGTAAATTTACACGCCCAATGACTGCACATTCCGCCCAAGAGCGCTGTTTTCACTGTGGTGAAGCCACCACCGACGGTGAGCGCTGGTCAACCCTGATTGATGGCCAGCGGCAGCCTATGTGCTGCCCCGGTTGTAAGGCCATTGCTGAAACCATTGTTGCCAGTGGCCTGAAAGATTATTACCGCCACCGCACTGTGCTGCCGGAAGTGACCCCGGCGGAATTCAGCAACGCCGACATTGAAGCCCGTGACACGCTGTTATTCTATGACAGCGACGCTTTGCAGAAGCAGTTTGTCGCCCGTGATGGCGAGTTCGCCGAAGCCACCTTTATTATCGAAGGCATCAGCTGCGCAGCCTGCAGCTGGCTGATTGAACATCGCATGGCGCAATTACCCGGTATCGATAAAGCGTTGCTGAATTTGTCCAGCCATCGTTTGTTTTTGCGCTGGAAGCATGCAGAGATCAACGTATCCACCCTGATTGAAGCGCTGCTGCGTCTTGGCTACAAAGCAACGCCCTTTTCTGCAACGTCACAGGAACAGGCCCGTCACAAAGAGAATAAAGTCGCCATCCGGCGGATGGCACTGGCCGGTTTCGGCATGATGCAGATTATGATGATGTCCATTCCGACCTATTCGGACATGAGCATTGCCGCTGAATTCTTTCTGCGTCTGGCGCAGATGGTGCTGGCGGTTCCGGTTATTCTCTACAGCGGCGCGCCCTTTTTCCGCGCCGCCCTGCGTGACCTGCAAGCCCGTCATCTGACCATGGATGTCCCGGTATCCCTGGCCATTATGCTGGCCTTTGGTGCCAGTATCTGGAGTACCTTCAATCAGGGGGTTGAAGTCTATTTCAGCGAAATATGCATGTTTATTTTCTTCCTGCTGGTTGGCCGTTACTTTGAAATGCGCGCCCGCCACCGCATGAGCCGTGCGGGTAATAATCTACTGACGCTGCTGCCCAATCTGGCGCTCAGGGTGGAAGGTGACCACGATGTCCTGATTGCCTCGACAGACATCATGGTCGGTGATGTGTTACGGGTTAAACCCGGTCAGGCCATTGCCGCCGACGGTGTTGTGATTGAAGGCCGCAGCTCGGTCGATGAAGCCGCGCTGACCGGCGAGTACATGCCCGTCAGCAAGAAAGTGGGCGACACCCTGATTGGCGGTACGATGAATGTCGAAAGCCCCATTACCATGCGGGTAACCGCCACAGGGGCCGATGCGCAACTGTCGACCATTATGCGTCTGCTTGACCGTGCCCAGCAGGCGAAGCCACGGGCAGCACTCATCGCCGATAGAGTCGCCAGCTATTTTGTCATGGCGGTGCTGCTGATATCGCTGTCGGTCTTTCTGTTCTGGTTACAGGATGGCGCCGAAAAAGCCTTTTTTATTGCTCTTTCTGTTCTGGTTGTTACCTGCCCCTGTGCACTGGCGCTGGCCACGCCCACAGCGCTGACCGCCGCCACGGCCGCCATGCGCGAACGTGGACTGCTGATCAGTAAAAGCCATGTTCTGGAAACCCTGCCGCAAATCAATCGCGTGGTCTTTGACAAGACAGGTACCCTCACCCAGGGACGACTGACACTGGAGCAGGTCATTCCCCTTGCCGATAAAGACGAAGCTGAATTACTGGCGCTGGCAGCAGGTCTGGAAAAGTACAGTACCCATCCGATTGCCAAGGCCTTCAGCAGCATTACACCGTCCAGGGTTGAACAGCCGGAGCAGATTTCCGGACAAGGCATTCTGGGCCAGTGGAATGGCATGACCCTGCGCTTCGGCCGGGCGGATTTTGCCTGGCATCAGCCACTCAGCGTGCCGCAAGGCAATGGTCAGTGGCTGTTGCTGGCGGCTGACAATATCGGGCCTCTTGGCTGGATTCAGCTGAACGACAGCCTGCGCCGCTCCGCTGCAACCGTTGTCCGCGGCTTACAGCAACGCGGCATTGAGGTCTCGCTGCTCACCGGAGATCCGGGAGAATCAGGGCCATTGGTTGCTGCCCAGCTGGGTATCCGTGATGTCAGATCAGGCATGACGCCTTCAGACAAACTGGCAGCCGTTCAGAGATGGCAGAACGCCGGAGAGAAAATCATGATGGTCGGTGACGGCATTAATGATGTGCCTGTGCTGGCTGGAGCCGATCTTTCCCTGGCCGTCAACGAAGCGAGTGATCTGGCAAAAACCAATGCCGATACCTTACTCACGAACGGTCAGCTGGAAGTGCTGCTGCAAAGTCTGGATACCGGCGTTAAAACCCGGCGTATCATCACCCAAAATCATATCTGGGCCATTGGTTACAATGTGCTGGCACTGCCCGCTGCCGCCGCTGGCCTGGTCGAACCGTGGCAGGCTGCTATCGGCATGTCACTCAGCTCTGTACTGGTCGTTGCCAATGCCATGCGGCTGCTGCGCACTCAAACGATTCTGCCGCCGGAGAACCCCTGATGGATTTACTCTACGCACTTGTTCCTCTGTCTTTGCTGCTGCTGGGCATCGCCATTGCCGTTTTTTTCTGGGCGGTACGTAATGGGCAGTTTGATGACATGGATTCTCCTGCCCATCGCATTTTGTTCGATGATGATCCCGCCGATGACACCTCATCCGCGCAGCAGGATAAGACGCCTGCGGAAAAACCATGATTGAACCGCTCTCGCTGCTGACGGCTTTTCTGCTGGGATTGTTCGGCTCCAGCCACTGCCTGGTGATGTGCGGTGGCATTGCTGCTGCGATTGGCAGCAACGCCGGAACGCAACGCATCCGTGTAACCCTGCTGTTTAACACCGGGCGTATACTCAGCTACAGCATCGCCGGACTGATCGTTGCCAGTGCCGGCCTGTGGCTGCAGAGCCAGCATCACTGGCTGATGCTGCTGTTACGCACGCTGGCTGCACTGATGCTGATCCTGATGGGCTTGTACATTGCCCGCTGGTCACTGATGCTGACCCGCATTGAACAGCTGGGCCAGGGCATCTGGAAATACCTGCAGCCCCTGACCCGCTGCTTTATGCAGTCTCCGCGCGCCATTGACCGGCTGTGGCTGGGCATGCTCTGGGGCTGGCTGCCCTGCGGTCTGATTTACAGTACTTTAAGCTGGGTTGCTGCTAACGGTCAGCCACTGCTGGGAGCGGCGGCGATGTTCGCCTTTGGTCTGGGTACCCTGCCAGCACTGTTTGCCAGCACACTGGCGGCCAATGTGCTGACGCCACTGCTGAGCGATGGTCGCGTGCGTCAGATCGCCGGAGGATTACTGATCGGCTTTGGTCTGTGGACGGCAGCATCGGTGTGGCTACTTTCTTGACAGATTGCATGCTAATGCCGAACATAGCCGCAACTGCTGCACTTGTTACATACTCCGCCTTCGGAGTTTTACTCAGGAATCAGTCATGAAAACGACACATGTTGCGCCTGCTCCGCTACGGGGCAATCAACCACACTGCCAGACCTGCTCGCTGAACGCGCTGTGCCTGCCACTGTCTCTGAACGATTCCGATATGGAGCGCCTCGACGATATCATCCGCCGCGGCCGTCCGATCCAGAAAGGCCAGCTGCTGTTTCAACAGGGTGAAGCGTTTCAGTCGGTGTTTGCGGTTCGTACCGGCGCCCTGAAAACCTACACACTGGCCAGCAACGGTGAAGAACAGATTACCGGTTTCCACCTGGCTTCTGAGCTGGTTGGTCTGGCCGGTTACGATAACGGCAATTATCCGCTGACCGCCAAAGCACTGGAAACCACCACGGTCTGTGAGATTCCGCTGCAACAACTCGACACGCTTGCCGATGATCTGCCGGATCTGCGTAAGCAACTGATGCGCACCATGGGCACTGAAATCCGTCATGACCAGAACATGATGCTGCTGCTCAGCAAAAAGAACGCCGAAGAACGTGTTGCCTCTTTCCTGATTGATATTTCCCAGCGCTACGCGCGCCGTGGTTTCTCAGCCAGTCATTTCCGCCTGCCAATGTCGCGGGTGGACATCAGTAACTACTTAGGCCTGGCGGTTGAAACCATCAGCCGGGTATTCACCCGCTTCCAGAAAAACGGCCTGATCGAAACACAGGGCAAAGAGGTGATTCTGCAGGATGCCGATATGCTCTATGAACTGGCGGGTCTGAACAGTGATAAAGAGTGCGCCGCTCATCCACAGGAATAAGCAGCCAGTCGCCATTCCCTGAAAACCGGTCACTGACCGGTTTTTTTATGCCCGCATGTTCATTCGCAGGCCTCAGGTTCCTGTGGTACGGGAAATGCTTTCCTGCAGTAAAGGCTGTATAGAGGGTGTTTTTCTGGCGCCGGTTTCCAGACTTGCTATTGGCAATTGGTATAAAACCGCAGCAGATAAAATAATCTGATCTAAGATTGCAGAAACAACGTCATTCAGCCGATATGACGTATAAGGAGGTGACCATGGGCATCTGCGCACACGAACTGACCCGCTGGGTGATCCAGCCAACCCTGCAACGCATTGGCGTTACCAACCCGATGGCGTGCACGCTGTTACTGGCAACGGCGGCACAGGAATCCGCTCTTGGATCACATCTGAAAGCGGCCGGTCAGCGGGGGTTGGGAATTTATCGCATTCACAGCCTGACTCACCGCCACGTCTGGGATGCTTATCTGGCGCGGCAACCAGAATTGGCCAGCACCGTTCGCGGTCTTGCCAGTCAGCATGATTTTCTTAACCATCCTCACGCCGAACTGACCACCAATTTATCCTATGCGACGGCCATTGCCTGGTTTATTTATGCCCGTAATAACGACTTCGTTTTACCGCTAAGCGCAACACCGGAGCAGCTTGCCCGTTTGTGGAAACGCTTCTACCACCCTCGCAGCAGCGTCAGTATTGAAGATTTCTGCATCCACTTTGCAGAAGTCAGCGCATTGCCCAACCGCGCAGCCTGAGTTTACATCGCTCCCCGTTATGCACGAATAAGCGCTCATTCGATCGAAGCCAATCCGGAGTACCTGCGAGTCATGTGGTGATGCATAAAACCGGTTTGCGGGAAAACATCAGGCTCCAGAGACGATCAGCCCTTAATGTATCCCCTCTGCAAAGCGATCCTGACGGCCTCAGCCGTCGTGGCAACCCCCAGTTTTATCCGGATATTGCGCAGATGATTTTCAATCGTTCTGATGGATAGTCCCAGAGACAGGGCGATATCGCTTTGCCTTTTCCCCAGAGCCGTCAATGACAGCACCTGATTTTCGCGTCCGGAAAGTGTTTGGGGTTGCTCTTCCTGCACACCATCGAGCAGGCGGCGGGCTGCAGAAAATGCCGCACTGGCAAGCAGCGTTAATTCAAGGGCAGCTTTAGGCGAACTCTCGATGGTTTTCCCGCCAAGGCTGATGGCGCCTTCAAGACCAAGCGGGCCAAACACGGGAATCTGAAGACCATGAACCCCTGCGCCGGAAGGTTTTTTGACAATGCGATACTGATCCGTTGTTCCGTCAGATATCTTAGTCCAGTAGAACGGTTTGGCCGTTTCCAAAACATGGCGGGTCACAGGGCAATAGCGAACGTAATCGCGGGCATCAACGGTTTTACCGTTATCAAACCAATCGCCTTCAATCCAATAAATCCGCTCCACAATGCCATCAAGACCGGAATGAGCAGAAAACAACACGATCCTGTCATAGCCATAGCGGTCAGCCCACTGCCGAACCCCCTGCTGAACCGTTGAAAAATCACGACTCTGATCAAATTCCAACAAACAGCGGGTGATATCGTCAGCAGGCATCTCGATTTACTCTTTTTCTACGGCATTTAATAAAGCCTGCGCAGCCAGCTGACCCAGTGCGTTTCCGGCCAGAGGACTATCCCCGGTCAGGAGTTTGCGATCCTGATGAACCTGACCTGAAATCCCCTCATTGAGAATATCAAACCCGATAGCGTTGAGTTTTTCACCAAATTTCCAGGTGAGATGTCCCGGCATGTAACCGATTGACGGGGTTTGGGAATCCATCTCGTCAGGGAAAGCGACTATTTGATAGCCCCGGAAGATTGGATCATCGCCAACCGCCAGAAAGGCTGCCGGGCCGTGGCACAATGAAATTATAAATTTGTCATGATTTACCGCCCACGTCAGTACCGCTTTCATGTCGTCACTTTCGGGTAAGCCAATAAGAGCGCCATGACCGCCCGGAATAAATACTCCGATATAATCGGAATCTTCACCCAGCGCATTTTCTACAACATCCGCTAATTTGAGTGGCTGTTTAAAGGGTGTGCGATATTTTTGATAAAGGCCCTTGACCTCTTCATCCTCAGACGGCATTGCCCACCATTCGAATTTCACGGGATTGCCGGAAAGCGTGGCGATATCAAATGAAAACCCTGCCTTGTCGAGGTGATACATGGGCAGCAATGTTTCAACCGGGTGATTTCCTGTTGAAAAAAGAGAACCGTTATCCGTCATCAGGTAGCGTTCGTCAGCTCCGACCAGCAGAATTTTCCAGCGGCCTCCGTTGTAGGGAACAGGATAATCTGCACCACTCAGATCCGATTTCGGTGAAGTAAACTGGCTGAGAGAATAAGGGGATGGAAAGAAAGCATTGTCTTCGGCAGGGTCAATGCGTGGATGTTTATCGTCATGTACTGTCGTCACAGATATATCCTCGTTTGGTTGATGTCCGCCGCCCAGTGTAAAGTTATGTGCTCAATAGAAAATAAGGAATATCCCCTAAACTGAAGGCCATCTGTACCGTTACTCCGGGGCTTCGTTCTGCACAGAATCAGCTGTCAGGCCTGTGCTGACGGTTCCTTCCCCCGATGCATTCTGCTATAAAGCGGGCGCAATTATTCAGGGTGTTTTTATGATCGAATCCGCTGCCGAGCGCAAAGAGCAACTCGAGTTCAACAAACTGCAGAAGCGCCTGCGCCGTAATGTCGGCAAGGCCATTGAAGACTACCGCATGATCGAAGATGGCGATAAGGTCATGGTTTGCCTGTCCGGCGGTAAAGATTCGTACACCATGCTCGATATTCTGCTGAGTCTGCAGAAAAGCGCGCCGATTCATTTCGATATCGTCGCGGTCAACATGGATCAGAAGCAGCCTGGCTTTCCTGAACATATTCTGCCGCAATACCTGAGCGGGCTGGGTGTTGATTTTCACATTGTGGAAAAAGACACCTACAGCGTGGTGAAAGAAATCATCCCGGAAGGTAAAACCACCTGTGGCCTGTGCTCACGCCTGCGTCGTGGCACCCTGTACGGTTTCGCCGAAAGCATTGGCGCCAACAAAATTGCCCTCGGCCATCACCGTGATGACATCATCGAAACCCTGTTTCTGAATATGTTTTATGGCGGTAAGCTCAAGGCGATGCCCCCCAAGCTGCTGAGTGATGATCAGAAGCACGTTCTGATCCGCCCACTGGCGTATTGCAAAGAAAAGGACATTGAAAAGTTTGCCCAGGCCAAAGGTTTCCCGATCATTCCGTGCAACCTGTGCGGCTCACAGGAAAATCTGCAGCGGCAGAATATCAAAATGATGCTGGAGCAGTGGGAGAAAGAGCAGCCGGGACGCAGTGAAAATATTTTTTCAGCCATCTGTAACGTCGCGCCGTCGCAATTAGGTGATACGCAACTCTTTGACTTTGTCACCCTGCAAGACAAGCAGGACAAAGGCCATCTGTTTACCCGTCTGGATGTGGTTCAGATCGACTGATCTGAGTTGAGCCCAAAAGAAAGGCGGTCACAGACCGCCTTGCAACATACTGGTGACCAGCAGCTGATAGTCTCCGGGCCCTTTGATGATGAATTCCATTTTGTAACGCCGGTCGGTAATGATGGATTCAGCCAGGCCTGTCAGATGGCAAGCCGTAGAGCTTAATTCCGGCTGTGGCATTTGCAGGCGGACCTGATACTGCTCCTCCAGCTCTTCTACCCGTACCGTTGAAATCGCCTTGGTCTCACTGCCGGCAATGCCTTTGCGGATCCACTGCAGATAAAGCCCGTGCGGACCCTTCACATTGGTGCGCACAACACGGACATAGCCTTCTCCGGCTTCCGATTTCCAGGGGCAAACCCGCTGCACCTGATCAATCCAGACCGGCATTTTATACACACCGGCAAAAGGCCAGGTTTCGCCTTCTTCAGCTGCCGCTGAAACATCCGCCGCCATCGCCGCTCCGGCGCTCAGCCAGAGCAGCAAAGCCGTCATACCACGTACTGACATCATAATGATCCTCCTGCCAGTAAGCCTAGCAGAGGTGAACGGCCATGCTGTCAGAGTATCAGGCAGAAAATACCGCCTGATCCGTACCGCCGGCATCCCATTCAGGCCGCTGATAACACACGCTGAGAATGTAAAAGGTTTCTTCTCCCTTCGGCAGGCGCACAGTCACTTCATCATCGACCCGCTTGCCCAGTAAGCCGCGCGCCAGCGGCGCATCAACGCTGATATAGCCGCGTTTGAGATCAATTTCATCTTCGCCCACCAGACGATAGCGGTGAACATGGCCCCCATCATCTTCGAGCGCCAGCCAGGCACCGAAAAAGACTTTCTGCGGATCGGCGGGCAGCCGGTCCACCACAGTCAGAATCTCCAGACGTTTCAGCAGAAAACGGACGCGGCTGTCGATCTGGCGTAAACGGCGCTTACCGTAGATGTATTCGGCATTTTCTGAACGGTCGCCCAGTTTGGCGGCATCGGAAACTTCCTGCGTCACTTTAGGGCGCTCGGTGCGCCACAGGTAGTCGTACTCTCTGCGCAACGCCTGCTCGCCTTCGCGGGTAATCAGATGGCTGCGCTTCGGCAGCGGTTTTTTTTCCTGTTCAGTCATAAACAACGGGGCCTGTACCAAAAATTTTCATGGTTTCGCAACAGAGTCATGTCAGGGTGTCAGCATGGGCATGCCTGAACAGCAACGCACCGCATTCCCACCGCACCGGACAAACCGGCAAACTCTTGGGATGATGATACAGAATGATCAAACGCAGCGTTAAAATGGTGACCGGTGTTCTGCTGTTGCTGCTGGGGATTATTATCACGCCGATGCCCATTCCGCTGGGCATTATCCTGATCATTCTGGGTCTGTCTATGCTGGTATCGACCATCCCCCAGGTACGCGCATTTTTGCAGTTTATGCGCCGTCGCTACCGCACGTTCTCACACAAGCTGAACAGCATTAAACATCGCTTACCGGCGTTTGCCCGCAAGTTGATTGAGGATACGGACCCCGACCAGCCCTGAGCCCCCCTGCCAATCACCCTGTGCTAGCATAGGGACATGACTTCAGATGCCCTCTACACTCCGGCGGCCAGTGACAGCGCCACTGACGACTTCGCTCCCCTGCTGGAATTACTGAGTCTGCGTCTGGCCGACGGTCAGGCCTGCAGCGAATATGACCTGCTGTGCTGGTTGCAGGCCCCTGAACAGGGAATTTTCCGCCCCGATGCCCTGCGCGACTCACTGACCATGTTCCGCAGCCACTTTGTTCTGATGCATTGCCTCTATCGCCTGCAGCAGCAATGGGCGGCTGAACAAAGCGCCCTGCTCGATATCAGCGCCCTCAGAATTTGCCGCCAGCCCTGGCCGCTGACCGCTCAGAGCAGCACACTGGCGGAGCACCAGCCAGTGGCTGGGTATTATCTCGATCTCAGTCAGCTGAATACCCCTCAGGAAGAGGTCGATGAGCTGCTGCGCAGCTTCTGGCAAACCATGCTGCAACCAGAACAGGAAGATCAGGACATTGCTGAACTGGAACTCAGCAAGCCAGTGACAGGGGCCGAGATTCGATTACAATACCGGCGTCTGGCCATGCAGCACCATCCCGACCGTGGCGGTGATATCAACCGCTTCCGCACGATTCAGACCGCCTTTCAACGACTCAAGCACCGGTATCCATGATTCA
Organism: Saccharospirillaceae bacterium; assembly: GCA_021208685.1. Lineage (GTDB taxonomy): Bacteria > Pseudomonadota > Gammaproteobacteria > Pseudomonadales > Oceanobacteraceae > Venatoribacter. The sequence continues at coordinate 228,316 of JAJOJJ010000011.1, read as the reverse complement.
GTTTTCTCTCCCGCTCGTTCTGCTCAGCCTGCTTTTCTCTGTCTCAGCGCGCGCTCAGCTGGTGATTCTGCAATATCACCATATATCCGTCACAACGCCGGCCTCCACCAGCATCAGCCCCGAAGGTTTTGCCAGCCATCTGCAATTGCTGGAACAGGAGAATATGCATGTGATTGATCTCGGCCAGGCGCTGGCCAAGATCCGTGCGGGTGAATCGTTACCGGAGAAATCCGTCGCCATTACGTTCGATGACGCCTATCGCTCGGTCTATGACAACGCCTATCCACTGCTGAAACAACGCCAGTGGCCTTTTACCGTCTTCGTCAATACCAATGCGGTCGATGAACAGCACAGCGTGGTGATGGACTGGCAACAATTGAAAGAACTGCAGGACAATGGTGCCTTAATTGCCAACCACAGTGCTGGCCACCCTTATCTGATTGAACGCCCTGAAGGTAAAACACTCGATGCTTGGCTGACTCAGGAAGTGGCAGAGCCGGAAGCGCGTCTGCAGAAAGAACTGGGCACCAGCCATAAGCTGCTGGCTTATCCTTATGGTGAATTCAATCTGGAAATCATCGGTTGGCTGGCAGCGAACGGCTATCTTGCTTTTGGCCAGCAGTCCGGACCGGTCGGACCGATGTCTCATCCACAGGCACTGCCACGGTATCCGGCCTCTGGCATATATGCCGACGTAAAAACCCTGAAAACCAAACTCTATACCCTCGCTCTGCCGGTGCCACCTTCGCAGTTGATTGAGCCGGTACTGGCCGAAGAAAACCCGCCGACACTGGCCATTCATTTCCCGGAAGTTGACCTGCGCCCGCGTCAGATTCAGTGTTTTGCCAGTGGCGAAGGTGCGATCAGCACGCAAACAGACGCCGAAAATGGCATGGTTAATCTGAGCGCCCGTGCAGAGAAAGCCATTCGCGGTGGCCGCAGCCGCTACAACTGCACAGCCCCCAGTGTGCGCCATCCGGGTTGGTATTACTGGTATTCGCAGTTATGGATTAACAGCGCCGTCAAATCGCGCTGACAGGCCCTAGAGCAAACGGCGCGACAGCTGATTTAACTGCTGTTCGCGCTGTCGCCAATCCGGCAGACACTGACTCATCAGGGTTTTAAACCCTACTCCATGATCAAAATGGCGCAGATGACACAACTCATGCACCACCACCAGCTCCAGCAACCCGGGCGGTAACTGCATCAGAGCCAGATTCAGGTTGATATAACCACGCTGCGACAGGCTGCCCCAGCGGGTGCGCATTTTTTTAATACGCAATTGCGGGCGGCGTACATCAAACTGGCTGAAGAATGGCCACCAGCGCTCAATCATCTGCGCATATTCATAGCGGGCCTCGGCTCTGAGCCAACCATCCAACGCCTGTTCAATCTGCGCGGGCTGCCAGCTTTCCGGTACCCAGACAGCCTGTTCAGCCACCATAAACTCATCCAGCGCACTGCGTTTAAACGGCAATTCGCGCCCACGGATCAGAACGCTTTGTTGCGCTTCCTGCTGTCGTGCCAGCACTTCACTGCGACGCTTCAGCAACCAGTCGTGATTGGCATTCACAAACGCCAGCACCTCCGCTTTGGGGTAGCCAAGCGGAATACGGAGATCCACGTTACCATCGGCATTCACCAACATACGCATACTCTTACGCCGCATAGCCGAGAGATGAACAGCGACCTGTTCACCGCCAACAGTCAGCCAGAATTGTTGTTTGTAAGATTTCCGCACGGTCTCAAGCCTGTTAGGATTAGCGCCAAATTCAGGAGTAGCGTATGTCCGATCTCAATAGTATCCCATCCCTTAATGAAGACGAACTGGAAACCCTGGGCGTATTGCTCGAAGACGAAGCCGACCGTCAGGACAGCTTTGATTTCTTCGCCGTTCATGGCCTGATGACAGCACTGATTGCTGGCCCGGTAGAGTTCAGCGTTCAGCAAATCTGGGATTGCGCCTTCGACGAACAACAGGGCTTCAGCAAAGCCGAAAAAGAACAGGTTAATACCCTGCTGCTCAAACTGGCCAAAGAGATTCAGGCATGGCTCGATTCTGGTCAGGATTTTCCGGTTCCGGCCGACCTGACTCTGGTCGACGATGAAGAAGAACCGCCACTCGAAAGCTGGGCCATGGGATTCATGACCGGCGTCCTGCTGCAGGAAGAACAGTGGTATGCGCGTGAAGAAGAAACCGTTGCCCAACACCTGTTCCCAATCATGTACGCATCCGGGTTATTTATGGATGAAGATGAAATGGCGGACATTGACGAAGACATCGATCTGTCGAACCAGATGTGCAGCAACATTCCGGCTGCCGTGGTTGAGCTGTACCTGCTGCTGCACGCCGAAGATTAATCCGGCATAAGTGGCGAACGGAATCCCAGCGACGAAACAACCCACGCGTCTATCTTAAGCAAGATTGCCGCGTCGCTGGGCTCCTCGCAATGGCCGCTAAATTGCCGGATCGCACGGACTCGCTGCCATCACAACACTCATAAAAGCCACGGTAAACAGCAGCGGGCCATGCTCACAAACGAAGCAAAACCCGCATTCACGCCAAAAAGTTGAATGGGCACCAAAAGAGACCGCAGCCCATCAGAGCGGAACCATCATTGCAGGGAAACTCACGCCCCGGCGTTACGCACCCAGACTTCCACCCGGCGGTTTTTGTTGCGCCCTTCTGAACCATTAACGGAAGCAACGGGCAGATCCTCACCGTAGCCAACCGAATCCTTAGGATAAATCCCATAACGCACCAGCTCGCGACGGACAGCCATTGCACGCAATTTGGATAATAACTGCGAGCGTTTTTCGGTTTTCTTTTTATCACCAAACCCAATCAGCACCACCTCAGCAGAACCATTGGCATGGAGAAAATCGGCCAGACGTTCCAGATCTTTCAGCGCTTTATTGTCCAGTTTTGCACTGCCTTCCTGAAAGCGGAAGTTAATCGTCAGGCGCTTGGCATCAGTTGTCAGCTGCCGGAAATCCTCAGGCAGTTCATTGTAAAATTCAGGTACAACGGCTTTCAGTTCTTGAGAGATGAATCCAACATCGGCAACAATTTTTTGCCCGTCATCCTGTAAAGAGAAATCAATGAATTCTTTAACATACGCATTGGCTGGCTCATCATCGGTGTACATAAACAAACGGCGCGATAATGCATAATCCTCTGTCGCAACGGTCAGTTTATTTGGTAATAACGATTTGGCACTGCCATCAGAGACAGAAATCGGTTTTGCTGAACGGACAAACGACAAACCGATAAAACCGATACCGTAGCGATCCGCTGATACCCTGTCAGACAGCTCCTGGCTTGATTCAAAACGCAGTGCTTTCTCACTCAGGCGATACTGGCTCCCCAGAACCATGCTCTTGAAACTATCCCAGGTACCAGAATTATTATCACGGGCGTAAAGATTAATTGGCCCCGGAGTACCGCCCAGTTCAGACCAATCCTGATATTCACCGGAAAAAATGTCAGCCAGTTCCTGAACACTGAGATCACTGACAGGGTTGTCAGGATTAACAATAATCGCCAGACCGTCGATGCCAACGATGTGCTCACTCTTCACACTGCGCATATCAGCAATATCGCGCAGCATCTGATATTCCGAATCTTTGATGGGTCTGGACGAGGCCGCAATATCCGCACTGCCATCCAGCAAGCCGGAATAACCGGTTCCTGAACCATGAGCCGCCACAAAAATACTCACACGGGTTCGGGTCGGGCGATAAAAGCCTGTGATAATACGCTCGTTTTCAATCGTTCCCGCAAGAATTCGGACATCCTCTGCACCCTTGCTGGTCAGGTAAGCTCTGGCAAGTCGTGGGGCCAAATCTTCACCAATGGTGTTCGAACCCTGAACAGAAAAGAGATTAACATCCCCATCAACAGGCAACCCCTCAAAAGGAGCTGTTTGTCCAGCCTTAGCCGCCGTTGCAGCGAAGACAAACGTTAGTATTAAAGAAAAGGAAGCGCGCCAGAAATTCATAGTACTTACTTCTGAGTTTAATGTGCGCGGGATTGTATGACGCTTTTATGACAATGCAATGACAAATGCCCGAGTCCGGAACGAATATTCATGAATCCGCGGCATCATTCTGAGGTATTAGTGCTTTACGCCAATGTCCTGAATATGGGACAGGTACGCACTCACATAGGGCTCCTGAGTGATCATTTTGCGCATATTTTTCAGCGTGTAATAAGGGGTTTCAACAACCATGCTATTGGCCAGCCAGGCCGGAATCCCTCCTGCCGGATCTGCATGAACCTGATAGATTACCCGGACCCAGCCATTATCCTGCGGCTGAAACTCCCAAAAACCCTGCATATCGGTTATGCGGATAAACTCATCACTGGCCGGAAATACCTGATTGCGGACCTGCATGTCGATATGTACCGTCCCATCCGCCTTATCCTGAGTAAGAACACTGTAGATGACACTATCGCGGTCTTTTACCGGCCAGGGTGCTTCCGTCACCATATAAAACAGCCGCTCATAGTCAGAAATCTGCTCAATCACTTCCAGCGCACGGCAGTGATGTATCCACTGCGGACCGGCTTTATTATCTTCGATCAGCGCCACCAGTGCAGACAAGGACGTCTGAACGTGCATCTCGCCACGGAATTCACGCATATCTGAATCTTCAGCATCACGCGTATACACACGAATCTGATTACTTTTATCGTCTTTAGCCAGCTCCCAGTCTGCCATACAGACCTGACCCAACAACAAAGACAGCACTACCAGCAGACGAGCAGCCAACCGCATATATAGATCTCGCTATGCTTTATTACAGGCCGCAGAATGCCTGCACTTTCAGGTTCAATGTAGGTGCACATCAGCCAAAATAGCGCGGTTCTGAGCGGCAGATCCGACGCGGAAACAGGCCCGCAAATACAGGCCTATAATGCCCCGCTAGCGGCGCTGGTCAATGACCGCCCTGACACTGAGGGGATGGCGGCACGGTCGCTTCCTGCCATTCCTGAGGTGAATAAAGATGCAGAGCCAGAGCATGAACAGGCCCGGATAGCTCCTCGGCAAGCAACTGATAAACCCGCTGATGTCGCGCGACCGGACGCTTACCATCAAATTCTGTACTGACCACAACCAGCTTGAAATGTGATTCAGTGGCAGGCCCCGCATGTCTATGACTTTCATTAAGGATATCCAGATGCGAAGGGGATAAAACAGCGAGTTTAGCGGCAATGGAATCAGCAATATTCATAATCAGCCCATAACAAAATTGACAACGGCAACTACTATAAACAACCGCAGGCGGTTGCACAAAACCCATGTAAACATATACAGTACCCGACTGAATCTGAACCACCAGACGGAAGCCAATCATGCAGGATATCGATATTACCAGCACCCAATCTCTTGTTGATCGTTACTACGAGGAAGAGAAAGCAAAACGTGAACGCGAGCAGACTCTGGCCGCACTGACCATACGTCTGGACGCCAACGATCTGGCCATGCTCAATGTGATTGCGCGCCGCTTCCGTAAAAACCGGGACGAAATCGCCCAGGAAGTTTTGTCCAACGCCCTGATTGATCTATTCGCCCGGCTGGATGCCGGTGAACGTAAGTTGCTGGCCCGGGATGCTGATGAAGCAGCACGCTCACTGGCGGATGAAATTGCTGAGGAAAACGGTATTCACAACGTTGAAATCAAAACCGGAGTCTGGGCAAATCATGATCGCCAGATCACCAAGATTGAACGTAAAAAAGCTAAATTACAGGAGTCCGGTAATCGTCCCTCATCCAGCCACGCGGATAACGACGAATCCGACACTGATGATGAAACAGCACCGATCGCACCTCAGGCTGAGAATACGCCGGTCAATGCCAACAACAGCGATAACGGTGTGACCACCATGTCAGCAACGCCAGAAGCGTCTGATCATCACGCGCAGGAAACCAGCGAAGGAAAACAGCCACTGTCGATGTTCGGCAGCTGACAAAACCGAACCGGAGCTGTGAAAAGCTCCGGTCATTTCAATGACTCCGCGAGCAAAGCGGCAATGACTGACAATCTGCCGGCTATTTACGCCAGATCCGCAATTCCCTGAATTCGCCCGGTCCAGCTTCAACCCAGACAATCTCAGACTGATCTGAAAAAACAAATTTATTGCCGAGCAGAAATCCTGCACGCCGCCGACCGGAGACCGTTGCCGAAGCCTGACGCCCCTGCTTCTTGGCACTCCGGGCAAAATTTTCTGGTAAGACATCCATAGTTGTCTCCAATCCGATCAATTTCACCTTGCCGATTGAGGTTTAGGGTAACCCGCAATTGTGACAGTCCAGTGTCGGAGATTCTCACCAGTAAACGCAGTTCTTACCTATATTCAGGCCACTGCGCTTAAGTGAGCGGTTGCTCTCCACTGGCCTTGCTTTACAATGTGCCGCCCTTTTAATCACTCGTCAATTGGAAAGCGTCACTATGGCCATTCAATGGTTCCCAGGGCACATGAACAAAGCCCGCAAGAAAATCAGCGAAGCGATGCCTGACATCGACATCGTGGTCGAAGTACTTGACGCCCGCCTGCCATACTCCAGCACCAACCCACTGGTTGACGAACTGCGCGGTGATAAAACCTGCATAAAGGTGCTTAATAAAGCGGATCTGGCCGATCCCGGAGTGACTCAGCAATGGGTCGATTACTTTGGTAAGCAACACAATACTCAGGCCATTCCGCTGGTCGCAGAAGACCGCAGTCAGGTTAAGAAACTCATTGATTTATGCCGAAAGCTGGGCGCTGCCCGACTGGAAAAGAAGCTCTCTGTCCGGGTCATGATTATGGGCATTCCCAATGTGGGTAAATCCACCCTGATCAACGCCCTCGCGGGGCGCTATATCGCTAAAACCGGTAATGAACCTGCGGTAACCAAGGCCAATCAGATGATCGACCTGAAGAATGGCATCGTCCTTTCAGATACCCCGGGAATTCTCTGGCCCAAATTTGAGAACGAACACAGCGGCTATCGCCTGGCGGCCAGCGGTGCAGTGAAAGATACCGCCATGGAATACACCGATGTAGCAACCTATGCGCTTGGTTATCTGCTCAATCAATACGGTTCAGAGCTGTCGGCACGGTTTCGCTTTAAGGAATTACCGGCAACCGCTTCGGATGCCCTGAGCACCATTGCCGCAAAACGCGGCTGCCTGAAACCCGGTGGCATTGCCGATCTGCATAAAGCCGCTGAGTTGTGTCTGCATGAATTGCGGGCGGGAAAAATTGGCCGGATTACGCTGGAAAACCCGGCCATAGTCGAACAGGAGCTGGCTGAAATTGAAGAACGCCGGCTGGAGGCGCTCAGGCTTCTGAACGAATCGCCTGATAAACCTGTGTAAAGGTATTCCACAGAGGGTCTTCATCCGCCACCACGTCAATCGGGTATAAGCCCTCACCCGTGGGGATATGATCAAGACCTTCTTTCAGCCGCTCAATATCTTTGCAGTAAATGATCCACTGACATACTCCGTCGTGGGTAATCACCATTGCAACCAGGGCATTTTCGCCGGGCTCAAGATTATGTTGCAGAAGCTCACCAAAGGTGAGGATTTTGCCCTGCTCAGGCAAGCTGGGAAAGCCGGTACTGTCGTCAACGCTGTGAGCGTTCCAGGCGATTTGTACACACAGCGGGTATAACTCTGCTTCACGGGCAAGTTCCCAGTCTTCGCGGTACTGAATACTGATGGGTTTATCATTCAGACTACCGGTAGCCCTGACCCAACGGTTGTTCGCCAGCATGGCTTATTCCTTTTTGTTTGGTTGCATTCAGACTAATAGAAATCGGTGCAAATGCCAAAAAGTCATTGCCATGCAAAGCCCGTTATAACAGGTTTAATGGCAGCTTAAGGTATGCCACGCCATTGTCTTCAGCCTGAGGAAAAGCCCCTGCCCGGATATTTATCTGCAAAGACGGAAGAATCAGACGCGGCATATCCAGTCCGGCATCACGCTCGTTACGCATCTGAATGAAATCCGCCTCACTGATACCGGCTTTTACATGGATATTGTCAGCCCGCTGCTCCGCCACCGTAACGGCAGAGCAAACCGGTCGATCAGACGGCGGATAGTCATGACACAAATGCAGTACCGTATCCTCCGGCAACGCCAGTAATCGCTGCACTGACTGAAACAGAACAGCAGCATCCCCACCGGGAAAATCACAGCGTGCCGTACCGACATCCGGCATAAACAGCGTATCGCCGACAAAGACATCGCGTTGATTCACCTGATAGCTGACACAGGCTGGCGTATGGCCGGGCGTCGCCAGCACATCAATCTGACTGTTACCTAACGGCAGACGGTCGCCGTCGCTGACCAGCTGATCAAACTGATGCCCATCAGCGAGAAAGCGCTCATCTTCATTAAAAATGTTCTTGAAGGTGCGCTGTACCTGACGAATGTCAGCGCCAATTACAATCTGTGCCTCAGTGTACTGGCGAATGTAATCCGCAGCGGTCAGATGATCGGCATGGGCATGGGTTTCCAGCACATATTTGAGCGTCAGCGATTGCTGCGCGGCCTGAGCCAGAATAGCGTCAATGAATGCGGTGCTGGTCCGCCCGGACTTCTGATCAAAATCGAGCACCGGATCGATAACTGCCGCATAACCCGTGCTTTTATCAATGAGCAGGTGGGTGAACGTAAACGTATCGGCGTGGAAAAAACTGTCGATGTGTATAGCGGGATCACTTGGCAGGCGGGTCATGGTTACCTCCGGCGACATGAATTTAGCGTGATTATATTAGCATATTCTTATTTAGCAATATTTGATATACACTTCCAAAAGCGTAGTCCGGAAGACAATTCATGATCAACCACGATGCCCTCGATCATCATCGTCAGGAGGCCGTCCGCCTGCTTAAGGCGCTGGCCAATGAGCACCGCCTGACCATTCTTTGCTGCCTGCGCCATGGTGAAATATCGGTCAGCGAACTGACCAACCGCTTGCCTCTGAGTCAGTCGGCACTGTCCCAGCATCTGGCCTGGTTGCGCAGCGAACATCTGGTACACACCCGGCGCAGCGCTCAGAATGTCTATTATCAGCTCAGTGACGATAAAGCCGAACGGATTATCAACGTACTGAACGGTTTATATTGCGATACAACACCGCCTGCCGCCCATCAGGAGACTTCTTTGCATGCGCCTGACTAACACCCTGTCGGGTTATCAGCGCCGCTGGCTGATGCCTGACATGACAGCCGGACTGATCGTTGCCGCACTGATCACACCGCAAGCCATGGCATACGCTCTGCTGGCCGGAATGCCGGCACAGGCCGGACTGTATGCCGCATTGCTGCCGGTACTGGCCTATGCCCTGCTGGGCAGCAGCCCAATTCTGGCCGTTGGCCCGGTGGCTGTTATTTCCCTGATGACCTTTGAAGCACTGCACAATATGGCCATGCCCGGCAGCACAGAGTATCTGAGCATGGCCAGTGCTCTGGCACTGCTGACCGGTCTGTGGCTGTTGCTGTTTTTTCTGATTGATCTGGGACGCTGGACGACGTTCATCAGCCATTCCGTGATTTCTGCCTTTACCAGTGCAACCGCCATTCTGATTGTGGTCAGCCAGCTGAAATACATAACCGGCATTCCTGTACCCGGTGGTAACTCATTGTGGCAAACGGCAATACTGTTTATCAGCAACTCTGAGCAGTGGCAGCCGGACGCACTGAGCGTTGCTCTGGCTGCCCTGCTGTTATTGTCTGTCTGGCAATGGCTGTTACCCAAAATGACCGCCCGTCTGCCCCAGAGCCTGAGCAGCCTGCTGAATAAATCCGGACCACTGGCAGCCGTTGTCGCAGGCATTATCATCGTTCAGACGACCGCCCCGGACATCGCGACCATTGGTGAATTACCGGCAGGCCTGCCAGCACTGACGCTGCCAATCCTGAGCCTTGAGCAGTGGCAAACGCTGTTGCCAGCCGCCGCTGTTATTGCCCTGCTTGGCTATCTGTCGAGTCTTTCGGCGGCAGCAGCCCTTGCGCCGGCACCGGACACAGGATCAGTAACCGCGGCGCCGCAACGTCTGCACAGCAATCAGGAACTGCTGGCGTTAGGGACCGCGAATCTGGCTGCCGCCTTCAGCCAGGCGTTCCCGGTAGCCGGTGGGTTTGGCCGCAGCGTGGTAAACCGCGCTGCTGGTGCCCGCACCCAACTGGCCAGCATCATTACCGTTGTGCTGGTTGCACTGGTTTGCCTGTTCGCCAGCCGGTTATTCATGGATCTTCCTTACGCGGTTCTCGCCGTCATTATTGTCAGTGCCGTCATACCGCTGATCAGTTTCAGGGATGCCATCCAGGCCTGGCGCTTTCAGAAAAGTGACGGTCTGGTGTGGCTGGTCACCTTTACCGCCGTGCTGGCTGCCGGCGCGGTCGATGGCATTTTACTGGGCATGGTGATGTCACTGGTGTTGTATCTGCGCCGCTCCAGCGAACCTCATATAGCGGAGATTGGCCGCGTTGGTAACAGTGATCATTTCCGTAATGTTAAACGTCATCAGGTAACCACCAGCGAACAGGTACTGATGATCCGGATTGATGAAAATCTGTATTTTGCCAATGGCCAGTATCTGGAAGATGTTATTCGCCAGCGCCTGCAACGCGGTGGGCACATCCGCCATGTGGTTCTGGTCGGCAGCGCCATCAATCATATCGATTTCAGCGGCTTTGAAACCCTGCAACACCTGCTGAGAGAACTGCGCAAGCAGCACATTCAACTGCATCTGGCCGAAGTAAAAGGCCCGGTCATGGATCAGCTGGGTAAAACCAATCTGCTCGAAGAGCTCGCCCCGGGTCAGGTATTTTTCACCGCCAGTGAGGCATTACGCACTCTGGCAGACCGCTGAAAGGACGAACGTAAAGGTAATCCGTATGAAACAACGAACCTCAGAAAGCGCAGAAATCCGCAGGGCGGATGCTTTTCCTGATGGTAAATCTGTATCCAGCGCCGAAGAAATGGCCGGAGCGGTTGACACCAGAACCGATGGACGCCACTACGAAGTTCAGCCGCAGCGTCACGGGGCCCGCTGGCGCGTCTGTTATCGCGAAGGTACAACACCCCGCAGTGCCTGCCGTCTGTGCCGCTGATGCCCAGGGTTAATATTCCCCCAGTAACTGCAGGTTAATTTCTATCCTCTCACAGGCTATGATGCCTGCCCTGCTACATAACGGAGCCCCGTTTATGATCCTGACGTACAGCCTGATGATTCTGGGATTGCTGATTATCGCCCTGCTGGCAGGCTATGCCTGGCACCTGACACGCAAGGTCAGCGCAGTACAACAGCGTCATCAGGACGAAGAGGCTCAGGCCACACTGCAATTGCGCAACCGCCAGCTGGAACTGCTGCAGGATATCCGCTTTATCGCCCGTTCTGTTCTCGACGAGCAGTGCGAAATCACCGAAGGCGTGCTGCGTATTCAGTACCTGCTTTCGGCTCTGGACCCGGCAGTATGGGAGCAGGATGAACTGCGCGCCATTCGCAGCCATTACCAGTCAACATCATCAATGCCGATTCTGGATGCTTATAAGCAACTGCCGCGCAAGGAACAGTTCAGACTGGACCAGCAGCGCTGGGCACTGGAGAAAGAAAACCGCGCAGTCATTGAACGCGAATTGCGCTGGCTGGTCAGTTATTCTTTCCCTGCCGTCACGCTGATCCATTAATCGGTGCCGGACTCACCCCATAAAAGGAACACATCATGCGCTACCTAGTGCTTATCCCAGCCCTGCTGCTGAGTGCATTCAGTCAGGCTGAATGGACACTGCAACCGTCTTCTTCACTGACCTTTCTGACGACGAAAAACACGCATCTGACCGAAGTCCATCAATTCCGCAGCATCCGTGGCAAGGTCAGCGATCAGGGAATGGCCGAGCTGAGTATCGACCTGACCAGTATTGATTCCGGTATTCCGATACGCGATACCCGCATGCAGGAATGGTTGTTCGAAACCAACCGCTTCAGTCATGCAACGTTTAATGCGGTGGTCCCTGTTGACGTTCTGAATAAGGCCAGCGGTGGAGACAGCCAAACCCTGACGCTGAAAGGAAAACTGATGCTGCATGGTCACGAGGAAGACATCAGTGTTCCGGTATCAATCGTGCCGGCTCAGGATAAAAGCGTGGTCATCACCAGTCTGCAGCCAGTTCTGTTGCATGCGGACAGCTTTGCCCTGACCGCCGGAATCCAGAAACTGCGCGACATTGCCAAACTGGAACGCATCGCGGAAGTGGTTCCGGTCAGTTTCAGTCTGACCTTCCGGAGCTGATAAAGGGATGGTGTTCTGTCGCCGCTGACTCGTCAGCGGCGACATCAGCCTTTGGCACGCTGCTTCGCCTGTTTCAGCAGCTGCTCAATATCGTTGACGGTTTCATTCATTGCCGTCATCACCACGGTGTTCAGTGCCGATTCAATCAATACTTCCAGACTGCCAAAATGGTAGTCACCAATGGCATCCGCTAACGTCTTATCCAGTTCATTGCGGAAATTCTGCACAATTTTCTGCGCGTGTTTGCGGTGCGGTCTGTCCTGCATAATGCGTCCTAACAGTCCATAGACTGAGTAGCAGGCTGAATAATCAGCGGATCGGGTGTCAGGTCAAGCGACGTTGATTTATTGGTGTAATCAAGCTGATTCAACACATAGCGCATTGCATTCAGGCGGGCACGTTTCTTGTCATCGGAACGCACCACAGTCCAGGGAGCATCGAGATGGTTGGTGTAATAAAACATCGCTTCTTTGGCTTCGGTATAGTCGTCCCATTTATCCAGTGATGCCAGATCTATCGGGCTGAGCTTCCACTGCTTCAGCGGATCCACCTGACGGCTCTGAAAACGTCTCAGCTGTTCCTGACGGCTGACGGAAAACCAGAATTTCACCAGCCGTATTCCTGAGCGGACCAACATTCTCTCCAGCTCCGGTACTTCACGCATGAATTCCAGATATTCGCTGTTACTGCAAAACCCCATCACCCGCTCAACACCCGCACGGTTATACCATGAGCGGTCAAACATCACGATTTCACCCGCCGCGGGCAGGTGCTGAACATAGCGCTGGAAATACCATTGGGTACGTTCCGTATCACTGGGCTTTTCCAGTGCAACAACGTGTGCGCCACGCGGATTCAGATGCTCCATGAAGCGCTTAATGGTTCCGCCTTTACCGGCAGCATCGCGTCCCTCAAACAGCAGCACCATTTTCTGCCCGGTTTCTTTGACCCAACTCTGCATTTTCAGCAGCTCAATCTGCAGGCTCTGCTTTTCCTGTTCATAGCGTTCGCGGGTCATACGCTCACCATAGGGCAAGTGTATGGTTTTCTCCGGTTCAGCCACGTCAGCCGTTTTAACGACCGGGATGACCAACGGAAAAGAGCGGGAAGAAGAATCCGTCATGAAACCTCCGATAAAAATGAACTGTAACCCAATTCACGGGGCAACCTTTGACTCTCGTCACTGTTCGGCACTGATGAACGAGTCACGACCTTGTCGCTTAGCCTGATACAGATAGTTGTCGAGGTGATCAATAATTTGTCCCAATTCCAGATTCTGGTGAGGACGCGGGGTGATTGAAACATAGCTGCCTGAGGCGGTCATGGGTACCACCTGCTGCAGATCGTTATGCACGTTCATTGAACGGATGGCCTGCTGCACCCGCTCAACCACAGCACGTAACTGATCCGGCTGACAACCGGGCAGCAACAGCGCAAATTCTTCCCCGCCAAGACGGCCGATGTGATCGGTCGGCCGCATCACGCCTTTCAGCGTCCGGCATAAGGTTTTTAAGGCGCGGTCGCCAGTACCATGACCGTGTACATCATTCACCCGTTTGAAGTGATCAAGATCCAGCAGAATCATGGCAAAAACATGATACTGCCGCTGTCCGCGTGACCACTCGCGCTGGTAGGCCCGTTCAAAACCGCGCCGATTTTCTGCTCCGGTCAGAGGGTCTGTCAGCGCAAGTCGCGCCTGCTCTTCCGATTGTTTAACCATCATCAGGCATGCGGCAATGACGGCCGCCAGATGCTGCATAAAATCGGTGGCCATCCCGCCCTGAAAGCGCGCAGGATTCATTGAGTACAGACGTAATTGCCCCAGATACACATCATTGCGTAACAGCGGCAAAGCCAGCCCGCTGTGCCAGGGGGGCGGCGGAGCAACCGGCGCAGCCTCAACAATCGGGACGCGACTCTGAAACTCCAGCTGATTCAGCAGCACTCCCTGTTCCAGATCGAGAGATTGCAACATGGCCGCTTTCAGTTCGCCGTCAGGATCACAGACTTTCAGAGTGGCAGCGTCCAGATCAAACTGGGCAGGCAGGCCCTCAAGCAAAAGGGTAAGAAAATCAAACCAGGTCTGGCAGGAAAGCAATTGCAGTTCAAAGGCCTGCAGACGGCGCAACAGTGCTTCATTGCGCCGGGCGTTATCCAGTAATTCCTGTAAGTCCACTCAGTTACGGCTCCTTATCGATCCCAGAAAGTATAGATGCTCGCTGTCATTTCGCGCTGACTGAATGCCAACGGGAGATAAACGCTCAAACTTTTGCTAAACTGCTGCGCTTTCTTCAACCTGTACCATCATGAATTCATCGGTTTTGATCTTCGACTCCGGCGTCGGAGGACTCAGTATTCTCACTGAAGTGCGGCAACGGCTACCGCATCTCTCGCTGCACTATCTGATGGACAACGAAGCCTTTCCCTATGGTCTGAAGCCCGATGACGAACTCATTCCGCGGGTCCTGAAAGTATGCACCCTTGCGGTAAAGGCATTGCAGCCAGACCTGCTGATCATCGCCTGCAACACAGCCAGCACCCTCACCCTGCCGCAGCTGCGTGAACAGCTGAGTATTCCTGTTGTGGGCGTTGTTCCCGCGATCAAGGTGGCAGCGGCTCAGGCGGCTGAGACAACCGGCACACCGGACTCATGGCGACCAGGAGGACACATCGGCCTGCTGGCAACCCCGGCGACCATCAACCGTACATACACCGATAACCTGATCCGCGATTTTGCCGGGCATTGCACGGTACGTCGCTTCGGCAGCACAGAACTGGTGCAGTGGGCTGAAGACTGGATCAATGAACAACGCACGCCGTACGGGCTGTTTGAGCATCTGAATAGCTGGCTGCAACACCCGGTGCCATTAAGCCACGTCGTACTTGGCTGCACCCACTTCCCATTGCTGAAAGCACAACTGCAACAACAGTGGCCAGCAATTACATGGGTTGATTCCGGCAACGCCATCGCCCGCCGGGTCGCGGATCTGTTACCACAAACGGTATCGTCAACAACGCTGGCCACTGCCATAAATCCTGCCCGCAATGGCGATTTGCAATGTTTCTGGACGGACAGCCACAAGGAGCCAACCGGAGCCATCCGCTATCTCAGTACGCTGGGACCGGTAAGCCGCTGTGCGGTTTTGCCAGAAAAATAAAACTTATACAAAAACTCGTTTGTATAAGTTTTAGAAAATTGAGTAAAATGCTCAGGTATTTAAATTAACAACGGTATAGACATGTCAAATCTAGAATCCCTGTACCAGCAGGTACTGTCGGAACTGGGCGAAAACGTTGAACGTGAAGGCCTGCTGGATACCCCCAAGCGCGCCGCCAAAGCGATGCAGTTTCTGACCAGCGGTTACACCACCGATCTCCATGAGGTGGTTAACAATGCCGTTTTCACCAGCGATAACGATGAGATGGTCGTGGTTCAGGGCATCGAGTTCTATTCCCTGTGTGAGCATCATGTACTGCCTTTTATTGGCCGTTGTCACATCGGCTACCTGCCGGATGGTAAAGTGCTGGGGCTGTCTAAATTTGCCCGTATTGTCGACATGTTCGGCCGCCGCCTGCAGATTCAGGAAAACATGACCAAACAAATTGCAGAAGCCGTTCACGAAGTTACCGGCTGTCGCGGTGTTGGCGTCATCGTTGAAGCTCAACACATGTGTATGATGATGCGTGGAGTACAAAAGCAGAATTCCATGATGCGCACATCGGTCATGAAAGGTGATTTCCGCACCAACGCGGCAACCCGCGACGAATTTATGCGCTTGATTGGCCTCTGATAATCCCGTTTACTCGGATAATTATCAGTTAAGGGGGCGTCATGCCAGAGCAAGCGTGGTGGATATGGCCGCTGCTGCTGTATACCTTCGGGATACTGGCAGCGGTTGATGCACTCTGGCAGGGGCGCACCGCGCAAGGCACCATTGCCTGGGTGCTCGGCTTACTGCTGATGCCGCTGGTCACCCTGCCATTGTACGTATTCTTTGGCAGTCGCCGTTTCCACGGCTATTTACGTGCACGCCGTCACGGTGATCACAACCTCAGCTTTATCGCGGATCAGGTTCAGCGAGGACTTGAACCCTTTGCGCTCAGCGCTGGCACGCTGACACGCCCACTCTACTCACTGTTCCGTCTGCCACAGATCCGTGGCAATCAGTGTCGCCTTCTGACTGACGGTGAGATTACCTACAGCACTATGTTCCGGCGAAT
Source organism: Saccharospirillaceae bacterium (assembly GCA_021208685.1). Taxonomy (GTDB): domain Bacteria; phylum Pseudomonadota; class Gammaproteobacteria; order Pseudomonadales; family Oceanobacteraceae; genus Venatoribacter. Next base: position 211,801 of record JAJOJJ010000011.1, on the reverse strand, counting down.
CGCTGCAGCGCAACGCTATGTGTGCGTACAGTTCTATATTTTGCGCGACGATGACACCGGTCAGAAACTGGCCGATTTACTCTGTGAACGCTCCCGCGCCGGCGTCGCCATTTACCTGCTGTACGACGAGATCGGCAGCCGCGGACTGGGCCGTCACTTTCTGAAAAGGCTGCGTGAATCCGGTGTCCGTGTCTCGCGTTTTAACCCTCTGCAACTGCGCAACCGTACCCAGCTCAATTTCCGCAATCACCGTAAACTGGTGATCTGCGATGGCGAGTTTACTTACGTCGGCGGCTATAACGTCGGTAATGAATACCTTGGCAATCCGCAGGAGAACAGCCTCTGGCGCGACACTCACATAGAAATTCATGGCCCCGCCACGCTTTGTTTTCAATTGTCGTTTACCGAAGACTGGCACTGGGCCACGCAATATCTGCCGAGCATCGAATGGCTGGGCTGCCCTGCTCAGGGCGATAATAATGTGATGTGCATTGCCTCCGGGCCTGCCGATGAAACGGAAAGCGCCAGTCTGTATTTCACCCATCTTATTCACAGCGCCAAAAAACGCTGCTGGCTGGTCAGTCCGTACTTTGTTCCGGATCAGAACCTGGTCAGCGCGCTGCAACTGGCCGGCCTGCGTGGCATTGATATCCGCATTCTGGTGCCGGAAACAAGTGACAGCTGGCTGGTACAACAAGCCATGCGTGGCTACATCGATTTACTCAGCCACTGCAATGTCCGTTTTTACACGTACAAAAAAGGCTTTTTACATCAGAAAGTTCTGCTGATTGATGATGAATGGTCCAGTATTGGCAGCGCCAACCTCGACAACCGCTCACTGCGGATTAATTTTGAAATCGGCGCCCTGATACAAAGCCGGCGTTTTGCCTCAGATGTTGAGGCCATGCTGCTGACCGATTTCAGCCACTCCGAACCGACAATCATCAGCCAACACTGGTGGCCGGTGCTGCTGGCCAAAACAACCCGCCTGCTGGCCCCTCTGCTGTGAACGTCCGGACAACTGCCGATATTTTTGCCAGACGAACAGCCAGATAGTCATGCGAAAATCTGAAGAAACCTGATGGGACGCCATAACAAAGTTTGATGAATTAATTATGACAGTCATTGCTCCAGCACCCTATGAGGCATAGAGTGAAGCGATAACAATAAAAAGCCAGAGGGATCTCCATGGTTAAGCTGTTATTGCGCAAAGCTCTCAAACACCCGTTCACATCAGCCCTGCAACCCTTTTTGTTTACCGGCATGCTCGCACTGAGCACCACCAGCCACGCACGCACCATCGAAGGATTTGAATTCCCCGAGATACTGCCTCAATCCAGCGAAATCCCGGCGCTGCAGTTAAATGGTGCCTCTGTCCGCACCCTGTATTATCTGGTCGATACCTATGTTGGTCTGCTCTATACAGAACAGCCCTCGGATAATCCGGAGCAGCTGATCGAACAGGACAGTTATAAGCGCATCGTCTACCACATACTGACCAACCGCGTCAGCGGACGTCGCATTGCAACCGCGATGTATGACGCGCTGCAACTGAACGTATCGGATGCTGAAGCAGCCCACATGGATGAACGACTGGACCGATTAGTAAAAATGTTTGATGGAAAACTGGAACGCGGCGATGTCGGTTATGTCGATTACATTCCCGGCCTTGGCTCTCGCGTGGTAATTAACGGCGAAATCAAGGGCACCCTGCCTGGCAAAGACCTGTATGACGCGTTACTGAAAATCTGGATTGGAGAACACCCGGTATCCCAGCGTTTTAAACATGAAATTCTGGGGCTGACTGATCAGCAGCATGCCAACATTGCTGTCGATTAAATCTTCAATTCATCACAGCAGATAAAGCAAAAAGCCACGCAATGCGTGGCTTTTTACATACTTCCGTTCTGTTATCAGAACTTCATACCAGCGCCGACCATAAATACCAGCGGATCGATTTCAACATCAAGTTCGCCCAGTGCAGTATCAGCCTCACTGTCAATATCTATTTTCCAGACAGCAACGTTTGCTAACAGATTGTTGCCCAGGTCATAGTTCAGACCTGCTGAGTATGACAGCCCCCAGCTTTTACCCAGATGATTAACCGCACCATCCTCTTCGAAGAAGAACGTATGGTTCACACCCAGACCCACATAAGGCTGCAACTTGGATGCAGGGTCCATCAGATAATACTGAGCGGATACTGTTGGTGGCAGGTGCTTGGTTGTTGCAACACGATTGCCGTTCAATTCAATACCATGTTTGAAAGGCGTTGCCGCTAATACTTCAACACCAATCTGTGGAGCAACCATATAAGTCAGCGTCAGACCCAGCTGAGTGTCATCTTTCACAGTCAGACCATCAACACCACTGTCTTCCTTCGGATTCACATTAACGATACCCGCTTTAACAATAATATCGCCGGCTTCATAAGCCAGTGCTGGCATTGCCGAAACCGCGACGGCGCTTGCTAACAAAGTTTTCAACAGTTTCATTCTGTGTTCCTCATCTATGCTCAAAAGATGGGCTCAGATTAACGGTTAATCCGCCATGCGGTTTGATGCAAATCAAGAAATAAAAATGACCGGGGTTATACCCGAAAAGAAGTTGTGTCATGTCAACTTACAACAACATTGCCCGCAGTCTGTGCCACTTCTGGCATGACTATTTCATTGTCTTCTTGCTGTAAGCCCGCCAGAATGAACAACACGGGCTAATATAAATCCATAAAAAATGGAAAGAACCCGGTTGAGATATATTCCAGCAACTGACTGCGAAGTACTGATGTGAATACCCCAGCCAGCTACAGAAGCTATTCATCCATTGGCCGTCGACTGCTGTCGTATCTGCTGGCATTCAGCTTTGTGACCACACTGGCCGCTTTTCTCTTCATTCTCATGTCCGATTATCAGCGGGGCATGAGCAGCTATGACAAAAACCTGCGCCAGATCCAAACCAGTTATCAGCAGAGCATCAGCTACAGCCTCTGGAATTTTGATTCGCGGCAGATTGAGTCGCAACTGAACGGGATTCTTAACTTTCCTGGCGTTGTATTCGTTTATGTTGAAAACAAAGGCAATGTGCTGCACAGCGCCGGAGACGTGTATACCCGCTCGGATCAGAGTTACACCTTTCCGCTGGAGTACCAGAGCGCTGGTCAGACATATCATCTGGGTAACCTGCATCTGAATATCGACTATACGGGCCTGTACGATGAGCTGAGACATAAAGCCGTCAACATCTTACTGACACAATTCATAAAAACCTTTTCCATCTCCGTATTCGTGCTTTTTATTGTGCATCAGGTGATTACCCGTCGCCTTGGCCGGATGGCCGAATGGGCCAGCCAGTTCAATCTGAACAAGCTGGATCATCCTCTGCTGCTGAATGATCCACCGCACAAACGCGACGAGCTGAATATGGTCGCCGATGCCATTAACCGCATGCGTGACACCCTGCAGCAGGATGTTGATGAGCGTGAACGGTCACGAATGCAGCTTGAGAACACCAAAGAACAGCTCAGCATGGCCATTAATAATGCCGCCATTGGCTTCTGCCGTTATCTGCCGGATGAAGATACTTTCGAGTGCAACAACCACTTTGCCAACCAGCTGGCCAGCACCGAACTGGAGCTGGAAAGCATGAAGCATCCGATGGACCGGCTGATGGATATGATCAGTGGCCCGCACGGGGTAGAACAACGAGAGCGCATTAATAAATTACTGCAGGGGCGGATCGCCCGTATTCACGATGAATTTTGTCTGTACAATTTCCGCAAAGAAGAATGCTATTTCGATATCACACTGCAGATTATCCGCTACGACGAAAACCGTCCGCAGCAGATTTTAATCTGCGTAGTCGACCGGACCAAAGAACAGATTGCCCGCCGTCACGCACAGGAATTGACCATTTCACTGGAAAACAAAGTCACCCAACGCACCGAAGAACTGTACAACGAACAGCTCAGAACCAAAGCCACAGTACAGAAGCTGGAATATGAGCTGGAACAGCTGAACACGAATGAACGCCAGCAACAGCAGAAAAAAATCAATCACCTGCTGCTCAAGCAACTGGAACACCTGGCCGAACACATTCGCCAGCCTGAAATGCTCCCCGGCATCCAGATCTTTCTGCAATATCTGCGCATAACCACTCAGGATGAACGCACCAGCATTAACCTCACGCACTGCATAGAAGAGTGGCTCAGTCAGGCGCAGGCCTTAGAGAATATAATAGTTAACCCGCAATTGCCTTTTTCATTAATTATTGAAGAAAATCCACTCCTGATACGTTTCCTGCTGGATTATCTTATCCTGCAGGAACCAATGCTGAATCGCTGCTCGCAGCTTGATCTGAATCTGCGCCTGATGAATAACCAGATCATAACCACCCTTGTTTTTCACTTGGCATCACCGCCGGATAATGCACCAACCGATCTGAACAGCAGCCGACGGAGCAACCCCGGCAACGAATTTTACGACCTGTGCGATCATATTATTTCACTGCGTTTTGACGGTAAGCTGGAACGAATGCTGACGGCTCCCAATACACTGCGGCTGGAATTCAGTCTGGATATGGCGCGGCTGTAACGGATCGCCCACGGGTGAAGCGCAGATACTAAAAAGCCCGGAGATTTCCGGGCTTTTTATTTCGTCACATCATCAGAATGCGAAGTGTTCTTCTTTCATCTGCATCAGTGTTTTCGGATCTTTCAACATCATTTTCGCGTGACCTTTTGCCCGCGGCAGCAAGCGATCAAAATAAAACTCTGCGGTATGAATTTTTGCCTGATAAAAATCACGGTCACCCTTACCGGATTTCATGCCGCTGTAAGCTTTATCGGCCATCTGAGCCCAGAAATACGCCATAACAACATAACCGGAGAACATCAGGTAATCCACCGAAGCCGCGCCGACCATATCACGATTTTTCGATGCCTTGTACGCTACACGGAATGTATTGATGCGCCATTGCAGCATATAACGCTTCAGCTGTCTGATCAGCGGCTTCATTTCTGCGCGGTTTTCGTGAGTTTTAATAAAAGCCGTAACTTCAGCACGGAATTCATTAAAGGATTTCAGTTTCCCCAAAAGAATTTTACGACCCAGCAGATCCAGCGCCTGAACCCCGGTCGTGCCTTCGTACAGTTTGGCAATCTGGGTATCACGGACAATCTGCTCCATGCCCCATTCTTTGATGAAACCATGCCCACCGTAAATCTGCACACCGTGATTGGCTGCCTCATAACCCAGCTCGGTCAGAAAGGCTTTCAGAATCGGGGTTAAAAAGCCCAGCTTATCATCGAATTGGTCATAGCCCTTTTTATCGCCACGGTCATGCGCCGCCATCATAAAATCAGCAAGTCGGGCAGCGTGATACAGCATGGCGCGACCGCCTTCAGCAATCGCTTTCTGAGTCAGCAGCATACGACGTACATCAGGATGCACAATGAGCGAATCAGCTACTTTATCCGGATGCTTGGTACCGCTTAACGAGCGCATCGAGCGACGATCTTTGGCATAAGGCAACGCACCCTGGAACGACAACTCAGCGGCACCAACCCCCTGAATCGAAGTGCCGATACGGGCAGTGTTCATAAAGGTGAACATACACATCAGACCCTTGTGCTCAGGCCCGATCAGAAACCCCTTTGCACCATCAAAGTTCATCACACAGGTGGATGAACCATGAATACCCATTTTTTCTTCAATCGAACCACAGACCACCGGATTTCGGTCACCCAGCGAACCATCAGCGTTGACATGAAATTTAGGAACAATAAACAGTGAAATACCTTTGGTGCCTTCCGGAGCATTCGGCAAACGCGCCAGAACAATGTGAACGATCTGTTCGGTCAGATCATGCTCGCCGGACGAAATAAAAATTTTGGTACCGGTCAGACTGTAACTGCCATCACCGTTAGGCTCAGCTTTGGTTTTAACCTGGCCAAGGTCGGTACCACACTGAGGTTCCGTCAGACACATGGTTCCGGTCCAGCGACCTTCCGTCATCGGTACCAGATAGGTCTGTTTCTGCTCTTCGGTACCATGCATATAAATGGTGTTCATTGCCCCCAGCGACAGACCAGGATACATACCCCACACCCAGTTGGCCGTACCAATCATCTCGGATTTGATGACCCCAAGAGAAAGCGGCAGCCCCTGACCACCGTAAGCCACCGGTGCCGACATCCCCTGCCATCCGCCTTCAACATACTGACCGTAGGCCTCTTTAAAGCCCTTTGGCGTGGTGACTTCGCCATCGTTCCACACACAGCCATCATCACCGCTCTGGTAAAGCGGAGAAACCACTTCTTCGCTGAAGCGCGCGGCTTCCGTCAGAATGGCATCGACCATTTCCGGCGTAGCCTCATCGCCACCGGGAATGCTTTTGTAGTGGGACTGAAAATCGAATACATCGTTAATCAGAAACTGAATATCTTTAAGTGGAGCCTTGTACTGGATCATTTGCACATCCTCAGAATAACGCAGAACTCAGGGCAACATGGACTGCCCGCTATCGGGTAAAAATGTGCGGCGATTTTGGCAACAGCGACCTGTCACGCCATTGGCTATGCGGCCGCGGCTGTCCGTCACTTGGGTAACCTATCGGAGGTTGGCGGGCAGACACCGGAAGCTGAAATAAAAAAGCCCGCATCAGGCGCGGGCTTTTTTATTCAGGCTATGAGCCGGTCAGGCTGGCTCAGCCTGCTTTTTTGCTTCTTCATCCTTCAGCTCACGACGCAGAATTTTACCGACCGGAGTCATTGGTAATTCGCTGCGGAACTCAACATGACGCGGCACTTTGTAGGCGGTCATATTTTCGCGGCAGTGTTTCTTAATGTCTTCCACCGTCACATTAGGATCGGTTGCCACGACGAATAATTTAACCGCTTCACCGGTTTTCTCATCAGGGACACCAATCGCTGCACAGTTTTCAACGGCCGGATGCATGGCCACCACATCTTCAATTTCATTTGGATAGACGTTAAAGCCAGATACCAGAATCATATCTTTAATGCGGTCAACGATTTTCACGAAACCGTCTTCATCGATCACAGCAACGTCACCGGTACGCAGCCATTCGCCATCCGCTGTAAAGCTGTCAGCCGTGGCCTCCGGACGATTCCAGTAGCCTTTCATGACCTGCGGGCCTTTCACGCACAGCTCACCGCGCTCGCCCACAGCCACTTCGTTGCCTTCAGGATCGATACATTTCAGTGCCGTACCGGGAACAGCCTGTCCCACGGTGCCCATTTGCTCCAGACCACCGGATGGATTCATGCAGACAGCAGGAGAACATTCGGTTAAACCATAGGCTTCAGAAATGCCGCAACCGGTGGCTTCCTTCCAGCGACGGGCGGTATTTTCAACCAGCGCGGTACCACCGGAGAGGGTCAGTTTCAGCTGACTGAAATCACAGTTTTTAAATTCCGGATGGTTAAGCAGTGAAACAAACAACGTGTTCAGACCAATAAATCCGGTCAGTTGGTGCGGTTTGATCATGCGCACAAACATGTTGGTATCACGCGGGTTGGCAATCAGGATACTGTGATCTCCGGTTTCAAACAGCGCCATCAGATGCACGGTAAACGAATAAATGTGGTACAGCGGCAGCGGTGCTACCACCTTTACGCCAGTATCCGGTTTGATCTGCTTGCCGGTTGCCGGATCAATCTGACTGAGCATGGCACGTGCCTGCATCATGTTTGCCACCAGATTGCGGTTAGTCAGTTCAGCACCTTTGGCCACACCCGTGGTGCCACCGGTATATTGCAGAATGATGGTATCGTTCGGGTTCTTGATGTAATTGGCAACAAAACCGCCAAACTTAGCGCCCTGCGACAAGGCCTTACGGAATGGCACCGCATCCGGCAGGCTGTAAGCAGGAACCATTTTCTTAACGTACTTGGCAGCAGCATTAATCAGCGTGCGTTTCGGGAAGGGCAGCATATCGGCCAGACTGGTGACGATAATATGCCGGAGGCCGGTTTGGGCGCGGATGTTCTGCACAGAGCGGGCGAACACATCCATACACACCAGGGCTTTGGCGCCGGAATCGTTGAACTGGTGCAGCATTTCCCGCTCGGTATAGAGAGGGTTGGTATTCACCACAATCATGCCAGCGCGTAATGCCCCGTACATTGCAATCGGAAATTGCAGAATATTCGGCATCTGAATCGCTATGCGATCACCGGGTTGCAGACTGGTATGATTTTGCAGATAAGCCGCAAACGCTGCGCTGTATTCATCAATCTGACGATACGTCAGTGTGTAGCCGATACTGGTAAATGCAGCGCGGTCGGCATAGCGCTGAAACGCGCTTTCCACTACCTCTACCACGGCATTGTATTTATTCAGATCAATGTGATCACTGACACCAGGTGCGCGTTTGCCGTCCCAGAAAGATGCTTCCACAGGGTTCCCCTTCAGATTTCAGGTTTTTGTTTTTTTAATGGCCAAAACTATGACCGAAACCTGCGTTGAGTTAAAGAGGAAAACGTGACATGCTTCCGGTCATAACACGCCACCCTGAATATTCCGGCCACTATGTCACACTCGTCCGCCGCCAACCGCGCCTTTATCGGCACCGAATACCTGTCGCAATTAATTGAATTACTGGCCCAGCAGGGAATTAATACCTCGCAGCTAGCTCAGGGGACAGGCCTCAGTGGCAAGACGCTGGCATCGGCACAGGAATACATTTCACCGCTGCAATATCACAAGGTGGTCGAGAATGCTCTGGCCCTCAGCGGTGATCCGTTGCTGGGGCTTGAACACGGCAAGCGCATGAATATTTCCAGCCACGGTTTTCTCGGCTTTGCCATTATGGCCAGCGATACGCTGGGTCAGGCGCTGTCACTGGCCATCCGTTACGCCCGCACCCGCACCCTGCTGGCGGATATCCGTTTTATTCATGATCACGATAGCGCGATTATTCAGATCAACCGTCTGGCGGCGATGCCCAGCACGTTCAGTTTTGTGGTGCAGAATATTATTTCGACACTGGTCACTATTTCGCGGTTTCTTACCCAGAACAGCGAAGAGTTAACGGCGGTCGCCAAGTTTACCGATGCAGCGGTTCGGCCAGCCTCCTGTTACGAAGGGATTCTGGGTATTCCGGTCATGTTTAATCAGCCACACAATCAGCTGTGCATCCCGGCCTGGTTGCTCGATATTCCGGTATCCACGGCCAATACCACTGCACGGCGTATGGCAGAAGCCGAATGCGAAAAGCAGCTGGCCGAACTTGACCGCGGGCAGGATCTTGTCACGCAGATACGTCGCCGCCTTGATCGTATGGATGCTTTCCCAACCCTGACGGTTATGGCGAGCACACTGAACTCCAGTCCACGGACCATCAACCGTCAGCTGGCGCAGCTGAATACCACTTATCAGAATATTATTGATGAAGCCCGGCGCGAGCAGGCATTGCAACTGCTGCTGGAAAGCAACGCATCGGTGGAAGATATCGCCCAGCAGCTGGGCTATAACGATCCTTCCAACTTTGGCCGTGCGTTCCGCCGCTGGCTGGGGGAATCGCCACGCGCTTTCCGTAAAAGAGCGCGGGAGCAGATCCGGGGGCATGCCACCGAAGAAAGCATGAGCGAGGATCTGCCTTCCTGAGACGTACGTTTTACAAAATTTCAAACTCAGGTAGCATGGCGTCAACCATAACAATCATAATAAATCATGAATCAGGTTCATTTCTCTCCCGATCAGCGGCCGGTCTATCAGCAGCTTTCCGCTCAGGTTAACCAGTATTTCCGGCAGCAAGGCATTGCCAAAAGTGGTGACCAGCGTCTGTACCGTAAAGCCATACTTATTGTGCTGCTGTTCACTGCCAGTTATGCCGCCCTTTTGTTACTGCCGTCCCCCTGGAGTCTTGCCGCCTGGTTCATTCATGGAATAGCCACAGCACTGGTTGGTTTTAATGTCATGCACGATGGCGCTCATGAGTCATTCAGTGCCTCACGCCGCCTGAATCGCTTAGCGGCCCTCACCTTTAATCTGATTGGCAGTAACCGCTTTTATTGGGCACAGAAGCACAACCGTAATCACCACAGTTTTACCAATGTTGATGACGTGGATGAAGACATCGATGCTCTGGGGCTGTTTCGCATGAGTCCGCACCAGCGGCGTTTCTGGTTTCACCGCTATCAGCATCTTTATGTCTGGCTGCTGTACACACTGACCAGCCTGTTCTGGTTTTTCGCACTGGATTACAAAGCCTACTTCCGCCAGAAAATCGCCCAGCGCAGCTTCAGCCACCCGTTGTCCATTGCGGATCATGCCGAATTCTGGGCCAGTAAACTGCTGTATCTGCTGGTTTACGTCGCGCTGCCTCTGACGCTGTCTGACAGCACAACGGTCATTGCCGGCTTTTTACTGATGCATGCCGTACTCGGCTTTTTGTTTGCGGTGGTTTTTCAACTCGCGCACATCGTCGATCAGGCTGAATTTCCACAACCGGATGCAAACGGCACCCTGAGCGATGAATGGGCAACTCACCAGCTGCGCACGACGGTTGATTTTGCCACTCAGAACCGCTTTCTGACCTGGGCACTGGGCGGTCTGAACTTTCAGGTCGAGCATCATTTATTTCCCCGTGTCAGCCATATCCACTACCCGGCATTGCATAAGCTGCTGCAGGACGCCTGTGCGGCGCAGGGGCATCCTGTGCGCAGTTATCCGGGTCTTTGGGCAGCACTGAAGGGCCATTACCGGCATCTGCGCCAGCTTGGCCAGCATGACTGAAGCCGGTACTCTGACATTGAGCGGCTAAGCGGTATCATCAGTACAATACCAGAACACACTCCCCTCCAGAGGTATGCTTATGGAATCGCCGGTGCACAACCTTAATGCTCTGTTTGCGCAGCTTGGTCTGCCCAACTCTGATCAGAATATTGCCGACTTTATCGAGCGTCACAAGCCGGTGTCAGGTAAAACCAAACTGGCTGAACTTGATTTTTTTACGCCCTCACAACAAGCCTTTCTGCGCGAGTCACTGGCTCAGGATGCCGACTGGGCCGAAGTCATCGACACGCTCGACAGCCTGCTGCGCCATGAACCCGATATCCGGCCAGGCTGACAACCACGGGTAATGGGTGTCGTCCCAACCGGTAAACGGATTGGTTACGGCCTTATTCCTGAGCCTGACCTGCCGGATTGACGCCCTTGCCAAACCCGGTGCATCTGAGTAGATTCGGCGCTTCTCTGAATCCTGTGAGGCCATTGTGAAATACCCGCAATTTATTGCCATCGACGGCAGTTCGTTTGAAGAACACGCCCACCCGGTTGCCATTGCCTGGTCTCAGTCCGATGGTCAGATAAAAACAACGCTGATTCAGCCGGAAGATGACTGGGACGACTGGGACATCAGCCTGCAGGATCTGCATGGTATTACACCGGATACGCTGTACCAGCGTGGCGAAACCGCCTGGTCGGTGATGCGCGAGCTGGAACACGATCTGGAACAGCCTTATCTGTTTGCCGACGATCCCGCGCGGGTCACCGATCTGCTGGAAAAACTGTATGACGCCTGCAGCCGCGATCTGAGCATTGAAATCAGCGACTGCCGTGATGAATGGCAGGATGCTGACGCGCTCGATGAAAGCGAACTGCATCATCTGCCGTGCGACGAACGGGTTCACCGTATGCTGCTGGCCTGGGCACAGGAACACGCCGGTCACAGCGGATAAAAGCCGGCCTGTGTGGCCGGCAGCGGTTTCAGCAGGTGTTCAGCGATCAATAAGGTCCGGCTCTTTCTGCAGGTCGGTAATAACCGCCGCTAAAAAACGACTGGCCTCGCCTCCCGTCACCGCACGGTGATCAAAGGTCAGTGACAGTGGCAACACTTTACCGGCGAACAATTCTCCCATCGCACACAGCGGTTTTTCCAAAACCCGTCCGGCACCCAGAATGGCCATCGTTGGCGGCACCACCACCGGTGTGCCATAACGCCCGGCGATGGCCCCGTAATTCGATAATGTAATGGTCGCACCCTGCATTTCCTGCGGCGGAATGGTGCGTTTACGGACGTCAGCTTTCAGGCGATCCAGCCCGGCACGTAAATCGTCCGCACTGCGTGAACCGACATCGCGTAATACCGGTACGAATAAGCCCTGCGGGGTATCAACGGCGATGCCCAGATCAATCTGACTGATCAGTCGCCGGGTCATCTGCTGATGCTGCTCATCGCCATGAAACCAGCCGTTTAAATCCGGCACCGCAACACAACCGGCGGCAATGGCCTGCACCAGCCGGATACTGACATCCTCCCCGGCATCCCAGTGCGACACATCGGCCTCATCAAACAGGGTAACCGGCACCACCTGCGCATGGGCCTGAGCCATTGTGCGCGCCATGCTTTTACGCACACCGGTCAGGCGCTCGCCCTGCCCCAGCTGCTGGTCCAGGCGTCCGGCTTTTTCCACATCGTCAGCGGTGATCCGGCCATGCGGGCCGCTGCCACTGACTTGCTGAATATCGACATTCAGACGCCGTGCCAGTGCCCGCACACTGGGGGTCACCCGCACCCGGTCGGCACTGATACCAGGACCACCCTTTCCTATCACAAAATGATCGTCACTGCGTTCTCTGGCGACCGGCATTTCGCCCACCACGGAACCGTTATCTTCCCGGCTTGCCAGAGCGCTGCTGCCGTCCTGAACAAACTCCACCAATGGCTCGCCGGTATTCACGGTATCGCCGGGTTCGCCAAAACAATGGCTGACCACACCCGCACAGGGAGACGGCAGCTCAACGATGGCCTTGGCGGTTTCAACCGACAACAGCAACTGATCAACCGCCACGGTATCACCGGCTTTTACATGCCATTCCACAATATCGGCATCCGCCAGTCCTTCACCTAAATCGGGTAAGCGGAAATAACGCATAGACACTCCTGATTTACCGGCCATTCGTTTTTGTTACCGATTTAACGGTAGCTCATGCACTGGTCAGCGGCGGCGACAATGTCGGCCACCTGCGGCAGATAGAGCAATTCCTGACGGAAATACGGCATTGGCGTATCAAAGCCTGTCACCCGGATCACCGGAGCCTGCAGTAAATCGAGACTCTGCTCACTCAGCCGGGCAGAAATATCGGCACCGATTCCTCCGCTGCGGGCGGCCTCATGAATAATCACACAGCGTCCGGTTTTCTCGACCGAGGCGCGGATGCTGTCCATATCCAGCGGACTGACCGTCGCCACGTCGATCACTTCAGCGCTGATGCCACGCTGCTCCAGCTCCTGCGCCGCTGCCAGTGTTTCCTGTATGCACGCCCCCCAGCTGACCAGCGTCATGTCATGCCCTTCACGCAGAATAAATACCGTATCGAGTGGCAGACGGGCACCGTCATCGCTGAGCGGTTGCTTGAGTGCGCGATAAAGGCGCTTGGGTTCGAGAAATATCACCGGATCGGGGTTATCAATCGCACTCAGCAGCAGGCCATAAGCCCGTCGCGGCGACGATGGAATCACCACCCGCAAACCGGGAATATGCGCAAACAGCGCTTCGGTGCTTTCGGAGTGATGTTCCGGCGCATGAATGCCACCACCAAACGGCGCACGTATCACCAGCGGACAATGCAACCGCCCGCGGGTACGGTTGCGCAACCTTGCGGCGTGGGTCACCAGCTGCTCCATGGCCGGAAAAATAAACCCCATAAACTGAATTTCGGCGACCGGTTTCAGCCCCTGAGTGGCCATGCCGATGGCCGTACCGGCAATCAGGGCTTCGGCCAGTGGCGTATCCATTACCCGTTCGCGGCCAAACTGCTGTTGCAACCCTTGTGTGGCGCGGAAGACTCCGCCGTTAAGGCCAATATCCTCCCCCAACAATACGACGTCCGGGTCTTCGGTCATTGCCCGCGCCAGGGCCAGATTCACGGCTTCAACCAGAGTCAGATCGCAGGATTCAGGCACATGACCGACCGTTTCAGTGGTTTGCAGGCTCATATCACACCTCCCGTACGGCCATGCGCGCGGCAAACAGATCAAGCTGTTCATCCAGCGCGGCTGGCCACTCCGCGTATAAATGATCAAACATCGCTTCTGCGGCCTGCGGCGGGGTTGCCAGATATTGCTCTACGGCTTTACTGATCAGAGCCTGGCAATGCTCCTGCCAACGGGCATCCATGGCCTCGCTCCACGCACCCTGTGACGTCAGAAACCGACGCAGGCGCAGCAGCGGCTCCCGCTCCCAGGCAGCTTGTACATCATCTGCGGCACGATAACGGCTGGCATCGTCGGCGGTGGTGTGATCCCCCAGACGGTAGCTGATGGCCTCAATCAATGTCGGGCCTTTGCGGTGGCGTGCACGATCCAGTGCCTCGTTCACCACCTCCAGCATGGCGATGATGTCGTTACCGTCGGCCTGCACACTGTGTATACCTGCGCCCCAGCCTTTTTGGGCCAGCGTCGGCGCACCACACTGCGCGGCACGCGGTACCGAAATCGCCCATTGGTTGTTATTGATGACAAACACCACCGGCAGATGCCAGGTGCCCGCCAGATTCAGGGCTTCAGAAAAATCGCCCTTGGACGTCGCGCCATCCCCCAGAGTGCACAGCACCGCCTGCGGCTGGTGGCGGATTTTCAGCGCCGCCGCCGCGCCCACCGCATGACCACACTGAGTGGCAATGGGAACACACACCGGCAAATCCTGCGCCGGGCCTGCGTAGCTGCCACGCTCATCCCCACCCCAGTACAACAGCAGATCCTGCATGGCCGCCCCGCGGATCAGCTGCGTGGCGTGGTCACGGTAATACGGCACAAAGACATCCTGCGCTTCCAGAGCCAGACCACAGGCAACGCCAATGGCTTCCTGTCCGACCGAAGATGGAAAAGTGCCAAGCTGTCCGGTACGTTGCAAGGCTACCGCTTTCTGGTCGAACATCCGTGTCAGCATCATCCACTCATAGGCGCGTAACAACGGTTCAACGTCGTGCGCCCAGAGAGGAACATCACGCACAGGAACACCGTCGCAGCCCAGATACTGCGTCATAGCGCCGGGATCAAAAACCGGAATTTGAGCCATAGTATTTTCCTCCGTCAGTCAGGCCGCCGGAATGTATGAGACCAAGGGGAAGCGTCGGCTCCGCAGCCAAATACCGCAGAAGATCATTTGAAGAGACATGTTGCACCTCCGGCTTTTGGCCTGAGCGTTACCCATCAAGAGCAATTGCCGCTCTGCTTGTGGCAGAACGACCATTTAATATCTAGCTGAGAAACACCCGGGCAGAAAGGCAAAAGACCGCTTTAAACTAAGAAGATCAGAGGCAAATAGCATGATCGAATATAAGACCGTGGCTTCCCGGCGCTCATCGGCTACCGCTGAACCATAGCCGCGGACAGGCGAAACCATTAGAGTACGCACTTATTTTTTCTGGCAACGAGTCCCATGGCGCTGAAAGCAACCATTTTTAAAGCCGAATTAAATGTCTCTGATATGGATCGTCACCATTACCAGACCTACAACCTGACCATTGCCCAGCATCCGTCAGAAACCACCGAGCGCATGATGGTTCGCCTCGCGGCCTTCACCCTCAATGCCAGCGAACAACTGGAATTCACCAAAGGCCTGAGCACCGATGATGAACCGGATTTGTGGGCGCATTCATTAAGCGATGAAATAGACCTGTGGATTGAGCTCGGTCAGCCCGATGAAAAACGTATCCGTAAAGCCTGCAACCGTGCAAAGCACGTCATTATTTACAGCTACCACGGACGTGCCGCTCAGCTTTGGTGGCAACAGGTTGAAAACAGCTGTCAGCGTTTTAATAATCTGCGGGTAATCGATTTTGATGCTGCCGCCATCGGCCAGCTGCAGCAGCTGACAAGCCGCACCATGCGCCTGCAGGCCAGTATTCAGGATGGCATGCTGTGGTTGGGAGACAGCAGCCAAACCATTGAAATCAGCATGACGGTACTGCAGGAAAGTAAGCGATAAACTCAGCGGGTCTGGCTGAGAATGGCCGCCAAACGTCCATCGGCGGCCATTCTCGCCAGCGCCTGATTAAAACGCTGATGCAATTCACTACCGCGCGAAGTCCGCTGAAAAGCAAAAAAAACCGGATGCTCACTCAATGGATGCATACGCTCATAATGCACCCGATGATTCGCCTGTTCTTCTGCAATGGCGCGCAGCGCAGAGCGTTCATCACCGATAAATACGTCGATACGTCCCGCCAACAGTTTTTTAATATTCTGCGGATCGGTGATCGTGCCCTGATAGCTGGCTCCGGCAACGGACAACACATCCCCGGAGTAACTGAATCCATCCGTGTAACCAATACGCTTTCCGGCCATATCTTCTGGTTTTAATACCAGAGGATCCTCCACACGGGTAAAAGCGAACACACGCTTACTGTACACCGCCGTGGTTGCCAGATATGGCGATTTTATGGACTCGCTGATTGCCGGAAAGATCATATCCAGACGCTGTTCAGCAAATTCCTCACGTACACGCCGGGTCGGGAACAAAGCAATGTTTAATTCCAGTCCGGCGTCTTCCGCTACCGCTTCCGCCAGACGGATAAACACACCGCGATTTTCCGATTCAACCATTAAAGGAATCGTAAAGGTACCCATGCGAACCGGCTCGCTCTGAGCAGGAAAAACCATCAGCAGTGGCAACAAAACATAGAGTGTAATCAGTAACCGGCCTGTGCGCATAATCTGTCCATACTAGGGCACCTCTGAATAATTCTGCACAGCTTCGCGTGAGTGCTGCAGAGTGCTTTTGACAAGGCGTCGATTGCAGTGAATGGCGAGTCCTTTATAAAATCGACAACACCGTCAAAACGCTCTGCAGCCCACGCCCTTCGGGGCTTGCTGAAAAAATCCAGCTCGGTGTTGCCACGTTTTGACGTAACCCGTTATGCCTTCAACGTGGCGCCTTGATCTGAACTTTTTCAGTAAGCCGAAGCGGGCACTGAATTATTCAGAGGTGCCCTAGAAATAAAACCGTTACGATGCGGATGTCTGATGATCGTCAGGCATACAGCAGCGCTTGTACTTTTTACCACTGCCGCAGGGGCACAGGCTGTTTTTATGGGGAGCAGCCGCATACCTGAGATCCGCCAGATTCTGTTGATAAAATTCACTCAGATAGCCATAAAGACGCGGATGTTTTTTCTGCAGCAGCTGTGGACGCTCAAAGAAATATTCCGAAACAACCGCAAAAAATTCAGCCTGATTGGTAGCACCGTATTCCGGGATACCGGTTCTGTCCTGCTCCATCTCGCCAATCTTTTGCTGCACCAGACTGAACCAGGCATCGCTGACACGATAACTTTCCAGACGTTCAGGAAAACCATCCAGAGCACCATCGGCCATATCCACCAGATGCACAAACTCATGGATACCCACATTGTGCTTGTCTTTCTGATTGGCAAAGCCGGCGTGTAAATCCGGCTTACTCAGTGCCACCTTACCTGCCATCGGCCCGGTGCCAACCATGCCGGTAATACACGAATCCGGGGCTCCACACTGAAACGCCGCATTAAACGCGCCCGGCAACAGAAAAACGGCCCGAACATTAAAATAATGCCAGCCCGGAAAACCCCAGACCGGAATCACCGCACTCGCGGCAACCAGCAGGCGATCTTCATCGGTCACCTCAACATCGACACCACCTTCAACCGCAGTGGTCGCCAGAAACAGCTGACAACGGTGCTCAAATTGCCGACGCTGCGTTTCATCCAGACGCTGATAAAACGCCACGTGCGACCATAAAAAGTCAGACCATTCCGGCTGCCAGACAGGTAATGCTTTCACCTCGGGCTTCGCCCAGATTGCCAGTTTATTGAACAGCCACTGCCACATTGCGTATTTTCCCTGCTGCCGATAATCACTGAAGCTTATATTCAGTCCGCTGCTTTGAAAGAAAGCCCTTTCTCATTATTTATCAACGTTCAATTTTTAATAATTCAACATCAAAGATCAGCAACGAGCCAGCCGGAATGGTTCCGGCGCGCTGATTACCGTAGGCCAGATCGGCCGGAATAAATAAACGTGTTTTTTCGCCCTCAACCATCAGTTGCAAGCCTTCCGTCCAGCCACGGATCACCTGATTCAGGCCAAAGGCAATGGGTTCGTTACGCACCACAGAACTGTCAAACACAGAACCATCCAGCAAGGTGCCGTGATAATGCACCAGTACCCGGTCGCGCGGGCCAGGGTGTTTCTCACCAGTGCCCGGTTGCAATACCCGATATTGCAGACCGGATGCGGTTTCTTTAACGCCATCCTGCTTTTTATTTTCCGCCAGAAATTCTGCACCCGCTGCGACATTATCAACCGCGCTTTTGCCACTGCCGACCCCGGCACGACGTAATGCATAAATCAGCAGACCTGCAATCACCACCAACAGCAGAATATTCAGCATAATAACTCCCGGAACCATATAGTAATCCGGCATTCTAGCGACTGGACGGCATCAGTACCATGCCGTTTAATGGCCTTTCGTCCAGTGAACAGGAATTGACATTATGCCGTTACCGTACACCGATGCGTCATCACATCCACCCATCGTCTTTATCCATGGCATGTGGTGCGGGCCTGAAGTATTTGACCCGTACCGGCAATTTTTCACTGAGCGCGGCTATCACTGCTATACACCGGCGTTACGCCTGCATGAGATGCGGGACAACGAAAGTACAACGCTGGGCCAACTCAGTCTGCGCGACTACGCCGCCGATCTGGAAGCCTTTATCCGCACACTGCCGCAACCGCCAGTGCTGATTGGTCACTCAATGGGGGGATTACTGGCACAAATGCTGTGTGCGCGGCAATTGGCAGCATCTGCGGTATTACTGTGCCCGGCGTCACCGGCCGGTGTCCATGCACTGACACCCGCTGTTGTACGCAGTTTTTTTGGCGTAATGACACGCTGGGGCTTCTGGAAAAAGCCCAACAAACTGTCTCCCGCCGCAGCGCGCTACGCCCTGTTTAATCGTCTGCCGGATGACAGGGTAAACCCGGCTTATCAGCAGATGCGTTTTGAAAGTGGCCGCGCGGCCTTCGAAATTGGCTTCTGGTTACTTGACCGCAATAACGCCAGCCGGGTTGATGAGCACAAAGTCATGCAGCCTTTACTGGTCATATCCGGCGCTGATGATCATATAACCCCCGCCGCCATCAACAAAAAAGTCGCCACCCGCTATGCCAACGCCGAATATCGCTGCTACCCGGATCATGCTCACTGGCTGATTGCCGAGCCCGGCTGGCAAAGCATTGCCGCCGATATTGCCGGCTGGCTTGAGCAGAAGCACGGGAAAAACACATAAAAAAACGCCGCAGATGCGGCGTTTTTTATTGAATAGCGCTTCAGTAACGCGACAGTTCTTTATCGTCTTTAAATAATTTATCACCAACATTTTCCACTTTCTTCAGCGCTTCCAGCGAGTTCGATAAAAATTCCCGCTCATACAGCACCACGACGACCAGAGCAGCCGCAGCAATAAACGCCCAGGGGTGGACAAACCAGGTCAGAAGCGCCAATGAGAAATAAAAAGCACGCAACCCGTAGTTATAACTGCGACTGGCCTGATCAATAATCTTGGCACCGTAAATCGCAAAACTGCGGCGCTCTGCAGCGGTTACCGAATCATCACCCGGTAACGGTGCCGCACCCACCAGCACCGAGGCAAAGCCAAACTGGCGCATCGACCAGGTAAAGGTGAAGAAGGCGTATATAAACACGCCAATTAAGGTCAGGATTTTCAGTTCCAGCGCCAGTAAGGTATCGACCACGGCAAACGAGACTCCGGACAACATGCCCTCGACTTTATCGACGGCGGTCAGTGCAGTCAGCAAACCCGCCAGAATCAGCACACAGGAAGAGGCAAAGAAATTCACGTTACGCTCAAGATTAGCCAACAACGCAGCATCGCCTACCCGCACTTCACGCTGCAGCAATCGTCTCATCCAGTTAATACGATGCACATGCAAAACAGACGACAGTGAGGCCGACGTTTTCGCTTTGTACTTGGCAAACTGGGTATAGGCCACCCAGCAACCGATAAACCAGGCCAGACTGAGCCAGTTAATTAAGCCAATTTCTGCCATCCGGCCATACTCCAAACCAATATAACGCCAAAGACGCCCAGCATAACCGGATTAAAGCCCAGGATGAATACACCCGCACCACAGGCCAGACCAGGGCCTGTCGACACTAGGGCCTGTTAACACTAAGTGAATCGGGCCTGCTGAGAGCCAGTTTTTCTCAGAACAAGGAGTGAGGAGGGATATTAACGGGTTAAATGAATGACGAACGACGATGTTCATGGGTAAAACTGGCCTCAGCCCGAAGGGTTATGGCTAAAAATTCCTCATCCTGCGTTGCTGTTCGTTCGCTTAACCCGTTAGGCCACACTCTCAGCGCCTTGTCTGAGAAACTTTTAGCCAATAACAGGCCTGTTTAATTAGTGTTAACAGGCCCTAAGTAGTTTTACCACCCAGGCAGAACAACTGGCAGGAAAGTTCTGTGTTTATCAAGATAACGATTGAACGGCTGCCGCTTTATGTAATCATAGCGCGGCGGCAGCAACTGCCGCCTAAAGATCTGAACAGGAAAGGCCTGATCAATAACACAGCGGAGACAGATATGAGCAAAAAATCCAATGCCCTGGCTGGCCAGCCGGTACGGCGTAACCTGCATGCCTGTGCAGCCATTATGCGCAAAGGCGGTGTCCACGAAAGCACCACTAAGGCCAAACGTCATCAGGCCAAGCGGCAACTGAACAAAGCAATGCGTGAGGGGGGCAACAGCTCCCCTTTTTATTGCCTGTTGTTTGCCGTGTCTGTCTGAACGTCATTTCCCGCCGCACTATAATTTTAACCTCCTTATTTTAACCACTCTGCTTTAGCCACCCCACCAACCGCTGAATTTTAATATCCGATAACTGGCGATAATCAAAATACGGACACACCACAATGCCCGATGATGGATGCAGGGCAAAGTCATTATCCAGCCAGATCAGCTCGGTACTTAACCCCAGAGTCTGGGCATAGCTTTTAGCCAGTAATAAACGGATTTTAGTGGTATCTGGGTTCAGCTGTGGCGGCGAAAATAACAATGCCTGCCCACTGTCCGCCTGCAATAACTGCTGATCGCGCAGATCCTGCCAGCGTGTAAAACCAGACATTTCCTGATTGTTATCCCCGTTAATACCGGCCTGCTGCAAGGCACAGATCAGCTTGGCGTACACATTAAATATTTTCCGCCAATGATTGCCGGTGTCGCTGGCAATGCGGGCGATGTCACCGCGCTGCAAAGGTTGCAAAGTTCTCAGTTGCTGGTATTCCGCCAGCGGCGGACGGTTGGCAATAAATACCTGAAAAGCGGCCTTGTCATCACCAAGGCCGATCATCTGAGCGCTCATATGGAACGCTGATTGACGCGCTTCATTAACTCTTCTGCGCTTTCTTTACGCTCGGAATAACGGTCCAGCAGGTAATCGTTGCGATCGCGGGTTAGCAAGGTAAATTTCAGCAGCTCTTCCAGCACATCGACAATGCGGTCGTAATACGGCGATGGCTTCATACGATCATTGTCATCAAACTCAGCCCAGGCTTTGGCTACCGATGATTGATTGGGGATCGTCAGCATCCGCATCCAGCGGCCTAATATTCGCATTTGATTCACAGCATTAAAGGATTGCGAGCCACCGCATACCTGCATTACCGCCAGTGTTTTACCCTGCGTTGGCCGCACCGCGCCCATATTCAGCGGAATCCAGTCGATCTGCGCTTTCATAATACCGGTCATGGCACCGTGGCGCTCCGGCGAGCACCACACCATGCCTTCACTCCAGTTCACCCGTTCACGCAATTCCTGCACTTTGGGGTGGCTGTCGTCACTGTCATCCGGCAGCGGTAAACCACTGGGATTAAATACCCGGGTTTCGGCCCCCATAGCCTCCAATATGCGCACACTTTCTTCCACCACCAGGCGACTGAACGAACGGCTGCGCAGTGAGCCGTACAGCAGCAGAATCCGCGGCTTATGGCGGGCAGCCTCGCGGGAAAATAATTCGTCAGCCGCCGGGACGTTAAATAACTCCGGAATCAGATTCGGTAAATCGTTCATGGCTTAACCCTATTGGCGGTTGACGGGCGGAAACCAATCGCGGGTTTTATTGGCAAAAGCCACCAGCGATAACATGACCGGCACTTCTACCAGCACGCCTACGACCGTCGCCAGTGCTGCACCGGAATGCAGGCCAAACAGCGAGATGGCCACGGCCACAGCCAGTTCAAAGAAATTACTGGTGCCGATCATGCAGGCAGGCGCCGCAATGTTGTGTGCCAGACGCATTTTGCGCGCAATAAAATAAGCAATAAAAAAGATGCCGTAAGTCTGCAATGTCAGTGGAATGGCAATCAACAGAATATCGAACGGTTTGGCGACAATGGTTTGTGCCTGCAAAGCAAACAGAATAACCACGGTGCTGATTAATCCGAGAACAGAAAAGGGTTTAATCGCTGCCATAAAATGGGTCAGACGCTCAGCATGATGATCGGCCGATAACCACTTGCGTGTCAGAACACCGGCCAGCAATGGCAATACCACATACAGCAGCACCGAAATCAGCAGAGTCTCCCAAGGCACCTGAATATCGGATACGCCCAATAAAAAAGCGGTAATGGGCGCAAAGGCAAAAATCATGATCAGGTCGTTAACCGATACCTGAACCAGAGTGTAATTGGCATCACCTTTTGTCAGCTGACTCCAGACAAACACCATCGCCGTGCACGGTGCCACACCCAGCAGAATCATACCGGCAATGTATTCACTGGCGGTCTGGGGGTCGACCAGACCGGCAAAAAAGACTTTGAAAAATAACCAGCCAAGTAAGGCCATACTGAACGGCTTAATCAGCCAGTTGATCACCAGTGTCAGCACCAGCCCCTGTGGTTTTTTTCCAACGTCTTTGATGGCTGAAAAATCAATCTGAATCATCATCGGATAAATCATCAGCCAGATTAAGACCGCCACCACCAGATTCACCCGCGCCACCTCCAGCGCAGCAATGGCGGCAAAAAAATCCGGCAACACCAGTCCCAGTGCAACGCCCAGCACCATACCGGCGCCAACCCACAGAGTTAAAAATCGCTCAAAAATACCCATGTTTTATGCTCCGCTGTGCCGTTGATTCTGTTGTTGAAAAAGCGCCTGTATATCAGCCGGATGCTTATCCGACCAGTCGATAGCACTGAGGGCACGAATGCGCTCTCGCAACGTAGCGGCGACCTGAGAAAAGGCCGCACTCTGTTCCGCTTCAGGTAATTTGGATGGATCAGGCAGCCCCCAGTGTACTTTCATGCTGTTGCCCATCCACAGCGGACAAGCTTCCCCCGCTGCGCTGTCACACACGGTAATCACCACATCCGGGGCGAAATCGGCGAATTCATCCCAGCTCTGACTGCGCAAACCGTCAGTGCTGATTCCCTGTTGCTGCAGAAAATTCAGCGTTCCCGGGTACACCACACCCGCTGGCTGGCTACCAGCGCTGCGCACCTCGAAAACGCCGTTACTCTCTGCCCTGCAAATGGCTTCTGCCAGAATGCTGCGGCAGCGGTTATGGGTACACACAAATAACAGCTTCATAACATATCCTGAAAATGTCCGTAGCCTGTTCAGCAACAGGACGTTGGGTTATCGGTTATCAGTACACGGCAACGGTTGGCATAAGGCGTAATAAAATCGCCATTGGCGGTCAGGGTGGTGGCAATAATCTGTACCGCCCATGGCGCTAACTGCGGATGTAAGCGGTAATACACCCACTGACCGCGCTTTTCGCTGCTGAGTAATTCTGCCGAACGCAGTTGTGCCAGATGGCGGGAAATTTTCGGCTGGCTTTCTTCCAGTGCAGCCATTAAATCGCACACACACAGCTCGCCGTACTGCTGCAACAGCAACACCATCACCAGCCGGGTTTCATCATTCAGACATTTAAACAGCGTCAGCGGATTCACAGCACACACCAGCCAAAATATGCGGAAAATCATATATACGTTTATCCATATATACAACCCTGCCATGCCACACTGACCCGGATGCCCTCCTCTGTGGTCTTCCCAGCCCTTACATTCCATCGGCTTTAGCGGTAACTTGCCTGCCTCTGATAATAAAAAGCGTTGCCGCAGCCCAAAAGAAAATGACAAGGAGCCAGCTATGACCGCCACCAGCCCTGATGCAACCACACCTCATTTCGATCTGATCGTGTTTGGCGCCACCAGTTTTGTCGGCCAGATTCTCACCCGCTATCTGGCGGAAACTTACGGCCTTAATGGCGAACTGAAATGGGCCATTGCCGGCCGTTCAGAAAGTAAGTTGCAAACGGTGCGCGGCAGTCTGGTGCCGGCACTGGGAGACGACGCCAGACATCTGCCGATTCTGCTCGCCGATGCCAGCCGCGACGACCAGGTTCGTGCCCTGTGTGAACAAACCAGAGTGATCGTTTCCACCGTTGGCCCCTATGCCCTGTACGGCGAACCACTGGTCAGAGCCTGTGCCGAAAGCGGTACTGATTATTGCGATTTAACCGGCGAGCCGCAGTGGATTAAACGCATGCTGGAAAAATACGAAACCGCTGCCAAAGCCTCCGGTGCGCGCATCGTGCATTGCTGCGGATTTGATTCAGTTCCCTCCGATATGGGCGTTTATTTTCTGCAAGCCGAAGCCCAAAAGCGGTTTGGTCATCATGCCAGCCAGGTTCATATGCGGCTTAAAGCAGGCAAAGGGGGAATCTCCGGCGGAACCATCGCCAGCATGCTGGAACTGACAAAAGAAGTGATGGCGAATCCGGCTCTGCGCAAAGAGTTAGCCAACCCCTACTCCCTGTGCCCGGCTGGTCATGGCTTCAGCCAGCGCCAGAACACAATGTCCGGAATTGAGAAAGATACCGACCTGCTGAGCTATACCGCCCCCTTTATCATGGCTGCGATTAATACCCGGATTGTTCATCGCACCAACGCCCTGCGTAACCATGCCTATGGCAGCCATTTTTGCTACAACGAAGCCGTGTTAACCGGTTCAGGTGCGAAGGGCTGGATCGGGGCCGCGCTGATGACAGGCGGGATCGGAGCATTTTTACTCGGCGCAGCCTTAAAACCCAGCCGCTGGCTGCTGGAAAAATACGTACTGCCCAAGCCCGGCGAAGGCCCAAGCCCAAAACAGCAACAGGAAGGCTTTTTTGATATCCGCTTTATCGGTCGCAGCGACGATGGCCAAACCCTCATCACCTGCGTAAAAGGCAAGGGCGATCCGGGTTATGGCTCCACCGCCAAAGTACTCGGTCAGGCGGCCAGTGGTCTGGCACTCGATTATTACCGCGATGGAAAAAAATGCGACCGCGAGGGTGGTTTCTGGACGCCAGCCTCCATGTTTGACGAGCGTTTTATCCGGCGCTTGCAGGAAAAAGCCGATCTGTCTTTCGAAGTTCTGAACTGACTAAAACGGGCCGATAGCAGGTCAGCCGCATGCTGACCTGCTGAATACGGCTGCCTCCCCGGATTCCATCTGCCCCTTTTCTGGGGTATAACACGCCGATGAAAATACCAAAACGATTACAACCCCTGGTGGATGACGGTCTGATCGACGAAGTTATCCGCCCATTAATGAGTGGCAAGGAAGCTTCTGTTTACGTAGTGCGCTGTGGCGACCAGATCCGCTGCGCCAAAGTCTATAAAGAAGCCGATAAGCGCAGCTTTAAACAAGCAGTGCAGTATCAGGAAGGCCGCAAAGTGCGTAACACGCGACGCCAGCGCGCCATGGAAAAAGGCTCAAAATTCGGTCGTAAACAGCAGGAAGACGCCTGGCACAATGCCGAGGTGGAAGCACTGTATCGGCTGGCCCGTGCCGGTGTGCGCGTACCGACGCCATATGGCTGTTTTGACGGCGTACTGCTGATGGAACTGGTCACCGACGACGCCGGAAACGTCGCACCGCGCCTGAACGATGTCGCCATGAGCGAAGAGCAGGCACTGGAAGACCATTACGAGGTCATGCATTACGTTAAATTAATGCTGGTCGAAGGTCTGGTACACGGTGATTTATCCGAATTTAACGTACTGGTTGACGACTATGGCCCGGTGATTATTGATCTGCCACAGGCCGTTGATGCTGCGGCAAATAATCACGCAAAAGCCATGCTGCAGCGCGACGTCGATAACATGACCAATTACTACGCTCAATACGCGCCACAGTTAAGCGGCACACGTTACGCGCAGGAAATGTGGTCACTGTACGAAGAAGGCGAATTATTGCCTGACACTGAACTCACCGGCGAATTTACTGAAAGCGAAGAATCCGCCGACGTAGCCAATGTACTGGAAGAAATTAAAGCCGTACTGGCCGAAGAAGAAGCGCGCCGCGCACGCCTGAAAGAAGCAGAAGACGACGACGGCTGAATGTCGTCGTTTTCAACATATTCAGGCATAAAAAAAGCGAACATAATGTTCGCTTTTTTTCTCTCAGATATTTAACACTTTATCGTCCCGTCGGACAGATAAAGAAAAATACTTACAGAGGGATAATGTCTTCTGCCTGAGGACCTTTCTGGCCCTGAGTAACAGTAAACTTAACTTTCTGGCCTTCAGCCAGAGTTTTGAAACCAGTACCAGTGATCGCTTTGAAGTGAGCGAAAACGTCTGGACCGTTTTCCTGTTCGATGAAACCAAAACCTTTAGCTTCGTTAAACCATTTTACAGTGCCGGTGATTTGATTAGACATAATCAATATTCCTGTTTTTTTTCAAAAGTTGGATGGCCAGATGGCCGGTATGCTGGAAGATGTACAAATAACTTATGAAAAACAAAACAGGATGAGGAGCTTCTGCAGATTGCTCAGAGACTGAGACAACATTGCGGGGCGGACATCAAGCGGTGACCATAAATATAAGGACTAACTAACAAGCTGCGGGCAGTCTATACCTATCCCCCACCCTGTCAACGTTTATTTTTCAATCAGAACGGAATATTTCCGGCCCCAGCGGCACTATTCCTGATGGGTTGAGTGTTTTAATCGAGTAATAGCCAGCCTTGATATGGTCAATATTCACCGTTGCCGCAACGCCCGGCAACTCGCCAACACGCTGCATATAGGCCGATAAATGCGTCATGCTGCTGAGCGTATGACGGTTGCATTTAAACAAACCATGATAAGCCGCATCAAAACGCACCAGCGTCACAAAGGTGCGGATATCCGTTTCCGTGAAAACATTACCCAACAGATACGCTCTGCCATCCGACAACCGGCTTTCCAGTTCATCCAGCATCGCGAATACACGCCTGTACGCTTCGTCATAAGCTGCCTGCGATGAGGCAAATCCTGCCTGATACACGCCATTATTCAGCTCAGTGTAAATACGCCCATTCAGCTCATCAATTGCGTCCGCCAGCACCGGCGGATGCAGATTCAGCGTATTGCCGGTCAGGTGATCAAAAGCACGGTTCAGCATGCGCAAAATATCAGCCGACTCGTTATTCACGATGGTGCCGGTCTTTTTATCCCACAACACCGGCACCGTGGCCCGTCCGGTAAACTGGCTGTCAGCAAGACTGTACAGTTCATGCAGATACTGCGCGCCGTTCAGGGTGTCGGTATCGGCCCCCGGATAACCACCAAAGGCCCAGCCCTGCTCCGTCAGTACCGGATTCACCACACTGACGCTGATCAGTGCCTGCAGTTGTTTTAACTCACGGACCATCAGCGTACGTGACGCCCAGGGACAGATATAAGCTACGTACAGATGGTAACGCCCGGTTTCAGCCTTAAAGCCGCCGTCACCCGTTGGCCCGGCGCTGCCATCGGCGGTAATCCAGTGGCGGAACGAAGACGTCTGGCGGATAAAGCGTCCGTCTTTATCTGTTGCCTGTACCGGCTGCCAGTCGGCAGTCCACACCCCATTCACTAACATAACGACCTCCCGCCGCGCTATTGATTGAAAAAAAAGCCCGCCAAAGCGGGCCTCAAACTCTGCTGCTCAGCGCAGACGCTCGGCCAGCACCCGGTCAACCGACAGTGCACCACCGCCCTGAATCGCCAGCGCAACGGTTACAGCAAACAGGGTCAATGCGTATTCATAGCCGTTATTGCTCATAAACAGGCCATTGCTGATATGCACAGTGACAATCGCAATCAGCATGGTGAACGCACTGACCACCGCCGCCGGACGGGTCAGCAGACCGACGACCAGCGCCAGACCTCCAAAAAATTCCGCACTGCCCGCCAGCAAGGCCATCAGATAACCCGGTTCCAGACCGATACTGGCCATCCACTGTCCGGTGCCTTCAAGACCGTATCCGCCAAACCAGGCAAAGAGTTTTTGCGCACCGTGCGCAGCCAGAATAAGGCCAACCGGAATCCGCAAAGCCAAAGCGGCCAGACCGGCATTGGTGTTGAGTACGCGTTGAATAAGTTGAGTGTTCATAATCTGCTCCCGCTGTTATTTGTTTGGGCTGAGGAGAATTCCTCACGGCTTGAGCTCAATGTAGTTATTTTCGTTTTGAGGATAAATGGCACTATCATTGTTAAATTATCAACGATATGAAGATAAATTATGGATCGCATCGTCAGCCTGAAAGCCTTTGTCACCGTGGTCAGCGAAGGCTCCTTTGCCCGCGCTGCCGAGCGGCTGGAACTCAGCCCACAGCTGGTCAGCAAATACGTCTCGCAACTGGAAACTCACCTGAATACCCGCCTGCTCAACCGCACTACCCGTCAGGTCAGCATTACCGAAGCTGGCAGCGCCTGCTTTCAGCGTGCACAGCAAATACTGGCCGACATGGATGATCTGGAAAATCAGCTGGGCGAACTGCAGAACACCGCGCGCGGCGTATTACGCATCAGTGCGCCGGTATCCTTTGCCATCTGCCATCTGGCAAAACCGCTGACCGAGTTTCAGGCTCTGTGGCCCGATGTCCACATTGACCTGCAATTGAACGACCGCAAGGTGGACATTATTGAAGAGGGTTTTGATATTGCCCTGCGTATTGGCCGTCTGCAGAGTTCATCACTGATTGCCCGGCGTATTGCGCCAGTAAGACTGGTGACCTGCGCCTCTCCGGACTACCTTGCCCGCCATGGCACACCACAAAGCCGCACAGAGCTGAAAGAGCATCGCTATCTGCATTACAGCTACGCCACGGAAGATACCATTCTGGTGCCCGGCGCCGGTTTAAGCGGCCAGCTGAACAGCACCTTTCAGGCCAATAACGGTGACGTATTAACCCAGGCCGCGATTAATGGAATGGGCATCGTCGTACAGCCGACCTTTATTGCCGGGCCGGCGATCCGGGAAGGAAAACTGCAGGTGATTTTACAAGACTCAGAACCTGAATCCATCGGACTGTATGCGGTGTATGCGCACCGCCAGTTATTGTCTGGCAAAGTACGCCGTTTCCTCGACTTCATCAGTGCTTATTACGGTGATACGCCCTACTGGGATGATTTTTCCTGACGGTTTAACCAGACCTCCAGCCCCTGCGCATTGAGCCGGGCATCGGCTGCCAGCCAGCGCCGGCGGAGGGCGTCATCCAGCGCCGGATTCAGCGCCTGCGCACGAATCATCAGCCAGTCGAGAATGGCGGCGGCCAGACGCTCAACCCGCCCTTCTTTTTGCTCTTTTTCAGCGTTAGCAATCGCCACAAAGGCATCCAGCGACGCCAGCAGTTGCGCCACATTGGTCTCATCGGCAGCAACCGGGCCGTAATGGGTGAGATACACCACTGCCGGTTTCAGCGCAGCAATCCGCTCAATGCTGACACGCATCGCCTGCGGATCGAAATGCACCGGCGTGGTGGTCACAAATAACAGTACATCCCCCTCTGCAGTATCAAAAATACGGTACGACACACCAAAGGTATCGCCGCTGAACAGCGCATTACTCAGTGAATCGTGAATGCACACATGGTGCAGCGCATGCCCCGGCGTATCGAAAAAGGTAAAGATACGACCATTAAAATTCAGCGTAAAACCCTCAGCGGTTTCAACCACTCGCTCTGCGGCGACCGGAATTAATGCACCGTATAATTTGCGGTAATTGTCCTCGCCGTAAACCGCCATCGTACCGGCTTCGAGTTTTGCCGGATGAATCATATGCGCCGCACCGCGCGGATGAACCACCAGTTTCGCGTTCGGACATTTCTCCATTAACGCCCCGGCACCAGCGGCATGATCAAGGTGAATATGAGTAAGAATAATCCAGTCGAGATGCTCAGGCGTTAACCCCAGTTCGGCAATCGCCGCCAGCACATGCGGTACCGTATGTGCGGTACCGGTTTCGATTAATGCCAGACGGTCGCCCTGACGGATTAAATAAACACTGGCCAGACCGTGCGCGACGTAATCGGCGTCGATCTGCATAATGCCCGCAGCATGCTGAATCATAGAATTCTCCTGAGTATCAGCGCAGACTAAACAACCGCGGCACGGCACACCATGCCACAT
This sequence comes from Saccharospirillaceae bacterium, assembly GCA_021208685.1. Lineage (GTDB taxonomy): Bacteria > Pseudomonadota > Gammaproteobacteria > Pseudomonadales > Oceanobacteraceae > Venatoribacter. The sequence goes on along the minus strand of JAJOJJ010000011.1, from coordinate 181,338 downwards.
TGGTTGACTGTAAAAGGGATTGGCGGGTCTTACCCCCCGGCATTGGCCAGAGTCTCAAGCAGCGCCAGCGCTTTTTCACAAAAGCGGATCTGCTCACGCTCTGTGGCCAGGCCGGACTGCAAAATCAGATATTGCAGCTGCTCAGCCGCCGACAATTCCCGGCCGGTGAAATCACGCTGTTCAATGTCTTCATACAACGCCAGCTGCGTGCGGTGCCGGGCCAGCCTGTGGAGCAGATCATTCTCAACCCCGGCGCCGGTGCCCAGTGCCGCTTCGGCTCGTAAGCGCACCATCATGGCATCGCGCAGAGGTGGTGGGTCATCCGCTTCCGCCACCCAGCGTTTAAGTTCCTGCTCCCCCGCGGGCAAGACCTCGTAGCACCGCTTCCGGCCCCGCGCGCCCTCTTCTGCGCTTGAACGGACCCAGCCAGCCGCCTCCAGCTTACCCAGCTCTTTGTATATCTGCTGATGTGTCGCCGGCCAGAAGAAGCCAATGGAACGCTCGAAGCGCCGTGCCAGATCCATACCCGAGCAGGGTTGCTCCAGCAACGAGGTCAGTAACGCATGGGGCAATGACATAGGTGACTCATTTAAGGATTTCCGATGCAGAATAATGCCTTTATGCAACAAGTTGCAATTAAAGACGCCAGTGCGTATAAAGATGCAACTAATTGCATAAAAGGATCACCGTGATGACCTCAACGCCTTACCCTCACCTGCTTGCGCCACTGGACCTGGGCTTTACCACCCTTCGTAACCGCGTGCTTATGGGTTCCATGCACCTGGGGCTGGAAGAAGTCGAACATGGCTTTGAGCGTATGGCCGCCTTCTACGCCGAACGGGCCCGTGGTGGCGTTGGTCTGATCGTAACCGGTGGTATTTCACCGGATGAATACGGCGTTGTTTTTCAGGGTTCCGCCAAACTGACGACCGAGGAAGAAGCCGAACATCACCGCGTGGTCACCGACGCCGTGCACGCCAACGGCGGCAAAATTGCCATGCAGATTCTGCATACCGGCCGCTACAGCTATCAGCCAAACCAGATAGCACCGAGCGCGCTAAAAGCCCCGATCAACCCCTTCGTGCCGCGTGAACTGAGCCACGACGAAGTACTGCAAACCATCGAGAGCTTCGCCCGTTGTGCAGGTCTGGCACAGAAAGCAGGCTACGATGGCGTCGAAGTGATGGGCTCTGAAGGCTACCTGATCAACCAGTTTATTGCGGCGCGCACCAACCATCGTGACGATGAATGGGGTGGCAGTTACGAAAACCGCATCCGCTTCCCGATCGAAATCGTGCGCAAAGTGCGTGAACGTGTCGGCCCGGAATTCATCATCCTGTACCGTCTGTCCATGCTCGATCTGGTCGAAGGCGGCTCAACCCTCGACGAAGTGATTCAGCTGGCCAAAGCCATTGAAGCGGCCGGTGCCACCATCATCACCACCGGCATCGGCTGGCACGAAGCCCGTGTACCGACCATTGCCACCAAGGTGCCGCGTGCGGCGTTCGCCTGGGTCACCCAACAACTGATGAGCGCCGTGAACATTCCACTGGTCACCACCAATCGCATCAACACGCCGGAAGTGGGCGAACAGATACTGGCGGACGGCTGTGCCGACATGGTGTCCATGGCACGTCCGTTCCTGGCCGATGCGTTCTTTGTTGAAAAAGCCGCACAAGGCCGTGCCGACGAAATCAACACCTGCATCGGCTGTAATCAGGCCTGTCTCGACCAGACCTTCGCCATGAAAATAACCTCCTGTCTGGTCAACCCACGCGCCTGCCACGAGACCGAAATTCCACTGCAAGACACCACCGCTGCCAAACGCATTGCCGTAGTCGGCGCTGGGCCTGCTGGTCTGAGCTTTGCCGTTACCGCCGCCCAGCGTGGACATCAGGTTGAGCTGTTTGATGCCGGCAGCCAGATCGGCGGCCAGTTCAACATTGCCAAAACCGTACCGGGCAAAGAAGAGTTCTACGAAACCCTGCGCTACTTCGGTAAGCAGATCGAACTGACCGGGGTAACACTCAACCTCAACACCCGCGTGACTGCCGAAGAACTGAAAGCCGCAGGTTTTGACGAAGTGGTACTGGCCACCGGTATTGTGCCGCGCACACCACCCGTGCCGGGCATCGACCACCCGAAAGTCATGAGCTATCTGGATGTACTGCGTGACCGCAAGCCCGTCGGCAAAAAAGTCGCGATTATCGGCGCCGGTGGTATTGGTTTTGATGTGGCGGAATTCCTGACCCATGAAGGCGAAAGCGCCAGCCTTAACCCGGCCAAGTTCAATCAGGAATGGGGCATTGATACCAGCTACGCCACCGCAGGTGGTCTGAAAGCACCCGAAGTGGAAATGCCGCAACGTGAGATTTTCCTGCTGCAACGTAAACAGAAAAAACTGACCGGCCCGGGCAAAACCACCGGCTGGATTCACCGTGCAGGGCTTGAAGCACGCGACGTAAAACTGATGCCGGGCGTCAGCTACGACCTGATTGACGACAAGGGCCTGCACATCACGGTTAACGGTGAAACGAAGGTGCTGGACGTCGACAACATCGTCATCTGTGCCGGTCAGGAATCTGAGCGCAGTTTATTTAACGAACTGCAGGACAGTGGCCTCAGTGTTCACCTGATTGGTGGTGCCGACGTTGCCGCCGAACTGGATGCACGCCGTGCGATTGATCAGGGTGTGCGTCTCGCAGCAAAACTCTGATGGTGCCCTGCCCCCTTATCTTTTTTAAAGATAAGGGGGCGATTCATAAAGTGCGTTTATACGGAATGTTATGCACTTCATTACATCCGCCTGACCTTCTCTGCGAACACAGACACGACTGCAACACCAAACGACAGACACTACCACGCAGAGCGTGGAATGACTCCCATTGACTCAGGGCATCCCTGCCCTTCGGCCTACGGCCAAACTGAAGTTTGCCCAAAACGTCTGTCCTGACGTTTTGTCAACGAATGGAGTAAACCTGTCGGTTTACTCCCATTCTATCGTCGCTGGTGGCTTGCTCGACACATCGTAGGTCACGCGGGAAACATGCTCGATCTCGTTAATAATACGGTTCGATACTTTTTCCAGCAGCTCGTACGGCAGGTGCGCCCAACGGGCCGTCATAAAGTCGATGGTTTCTACCGCACGCAGGGCAATCACCCACTCGTAACGGCGGGCATCACCCACCACGCCCACGGATTTCTGCGGAATAAATACCGCAAAAGCCTGGGAGGTTTTGTGGTACCAGTCGAAGTTATGCAGCTCTTCAATAAAGATGGCATCGGCTTCACGCAGGATGTCGGCGTATTCTTTTTTCACTTCACCCAGAATACGAACACCCAGACCCGGACCCGGAAACGGATGACGGTAAACCATATCGTATGGCAGACCCAGTTCCAGACCGATTTTGCGCACTTCGTCTTTAAACAGCTCGCGCAGTGGTTCAACCAGTTCCATCTTCATATCGTCCGGCAGACCGCCAACGTTATGGTGGGATTTAATCACGTGGGCTTTGCCGGTTTTGGAAGCCGCCGATTCAATCACGTCCGGATAAATCGTACCCTGGGCGAGGAAGTTTACGTCGGTCAGTTTGGTGGCTTCGGCATCGAAGACTTCGATGAATTTACCGCCAATAATCTTACGCTTGGCTTCCGGCTCAGATACACCGGCCAGTGCATCGAGGAACAGCGCTTCGGCATCGGCACGGATAACACGCACGCCCATGTTTTTGGCGAACATATCCATCACGGCGTCGCCTTCGTTCTTACGCAGCAGACCGTTATCGACGAACACGCAGGTCAGCTGGTCGCCGATGGCTTTGTGCAGCAGCGCGGCAACCACAGAAGAATCGACACCACCGGACAGGCCCAGCAGAACTTTCTGCGTGCCCACCTGAGCGCGGACTTTTTCAATCTGATCTTCGATGATTTTGGCGGGTGTCCACAGCGCTTCACAGCCACAGATTTCCAGTACGAAATGTTCGAGCAGACGCTTACCCTGCAGCGTGTGGGTAACTTCCGGATGGAACTGCACACCGTAGAGGTTTTTCCCGGCGTGGAACATTCCGGCAATCGGGCAGCTTGGCGTTGAGGCCATCAGCTCGAAGCCTTCCGGCATGCGCACTACTTTATCACCGTGGCTCATCCAGACGTCGAGCAGGGCTTTACCGCTGGCCGCATCAACATGGTCTTTGATGTCGTGCAGCAGGCGGCTGCTGCCTTCTACCGCAATCTGGGCGTAACCGAATTCGCGGATGGTGGAGCTTTCAACCTTACCGCCCATCTGTTCCGCCATGGTCTGCATGCCGTAGCAGATACCCAGTACCGGCAGCCCCATGCTGAACACGATTTCCGGCGCACGCGGCGAACCTTCTTCGGTCACCGACTCAGGGCCACCGGCCAGAATAATACCGGTCGGGTTGTATTCGCGGATTTCCGCTTCGTCCATATCCCAGGCACGGATTTCAGAGAACACACCAATTTCGCGCACACGGCGGGCGATCAGCTGGGTGTACTGTGAACCGAAATCCAGAATCAGGATACGTTGAGCATGAATGTCTTGAGACATAACTAATTCCCGTAAAACGAAAGCGGGGATGCAGTGCATCCCCAGAAAAATCAAAGCCCGCCGGTCTTAACCCAGACGGTAGTTTGGCGCTTCTTTGGTAATCTGCACATCGTGCACGTGGGACTCTTTCATCCCGGCGGCAGTAATGCGCACAAACTGGGGTTTGGTACGCATTTCGTCGATGGTTGCACAACCGGTATAGCCCATGGAGGCACGTACGCCGCCCATCAGCTGATGCACGATATTGGTCAGAGGACCTTTAACGGCGATACGGCCTTCGATGCCTTCCGGTACCAGTTTATCGGCACCGGCTTTTTTGTCCTGGAAGTAACGGTCAGAAGAACCCTGCGACTGATCCATGGCACCCAGAGAGCCCATACCACGGTATGACTTGTAAGCACGGCCCTGAAACAGTTCCACTTCGCCCGGTGCTTCGTCGGTACCGGCCAGCATGGAGCCAACCATGATCACGCTGGCACCGGCGGCAATGGCTTTGGCGATATCGCCGGAGAAACGGATACCGCCATCGGCGATCACCGGAACGCCGTATTTTTCCATCGCGGCCGCCACATTAGCCACCGCAGAAATCTGCGGCACACCCACGCCAGCCACGATTCGGGTGGTACAGATAGAGCCAGGGCCAATACCCACTTTTACACCGTCAGCACCGGCTTCGACCAACGCAATTGCGGCTTCAGCCGTGGCAATATTGCCACCAATCACCTGCACCTGCGGGTAATGTTCTTTTACCCAGCGCACACGGTCGATCACTCCGGTGCCAAAGGCATTGGAGGTATGGCCGTGGGCAGTGTCCACCACGATGACGTCAACACCGGCTTTCACCAGTGCGGCAACACGCTCGTCGGTACCGGCACCGGTACCCACCGCCGCGCCGACCAGCAGCCGGCCCTGATCATCTTTGGCGGCGTTCGGGTAGGCGCGGGCTTTATCGATGTCTTTTACGGTCATCAGACCGGCCAGTTTGCCTTCGGCATTCAGCACCAGAATTTTCTCAATGCGGTGAATGTGCAGCAGGTCCTGTACGTCCTGAGCGCTGGTACCTTCCTGTACGGTAACCAGCTGATCTTTGGGTGTCATGACGCTGGCAACGGTGGCGTCGAGGTTTTTCTCAAAACGCACGTCCCGGCTGGTGACAATACCCACCAGTTCATCGCCATCCACCACCGGCATACCGGAGATATTGTGCAGCTGAGTCAGCTCCAGCAATTCACGGATGGTGGTGGTACTTGGCACGGTAATAGGGTCTTTAACCACACCGCTTTCGAATTTTTTAACCTTGCGGACTTCCGCGGCCTGTTCTTCGATGGTGAGGTTTTTATGTACGATACCCAGACCACCTTCCTGTGCGATGGCAATCGCCAGACGGGCTTCGGTTACGGTATCCATGGCGGCGGAGATCAGCGGGATGTTGAGCTGAATGCCACGGGTCAGGCGGGTTTTCAGGGTAACCTGATTGGGCAGAACTTCGGAATAACCGGGAACCAGCAGCACATCATCAAAGGTGAGTGCATCCTGAGCGATTCGCAACATAAAGTGCCTTCCAGAACGAGGGTATGGGAAAGGCGCAGCATTATAACGAAAGCTCAGGGGGCGGTAAACGCCGGACAGCGTTGCGTGAGCAGGAAACTGAGGGTGGCCTCGCGCAGATCGTCAAAGGCAAAAGAGGCAATATGACCGGCGCGGCTGTCCAGCCAGCACAATGCGCGGGTACTGGCACCGGTATTGCCGCTCTGTTGCGCCCGCCGGGTACTCATACGGGTAAAAATCTCACGCCCCTGCTGATAAGGAATCACACCATCGTCGGGACTGTGCATGATCAGCGTCGGAATATGAATGGCGGCGACGTGGTCAACCGGGTCCCACTCGCCGGGAACCAGTACAGTAAACGGCCAGATCAGCCAGCCCAGCAGGTTGCGGCTCATGGCATGACGGGCCACTGCGCCGAAGCCGGTAAAGGGGGCATCCAGCACCAGGGCCTGAATCCGGTACTTATCCTGCGCGCGGGCAACAAAGTTGATGGCCAGCGCCGCACCAATGCTCTGTCCTAACACCACCAGTTGCTTGTCTGGATGCTGAGTACGCAGCCATTGTGCAGCGGCTTCGATATCCAGCAACACCCCCGGCAGCAGTGCCTGTCCTTCGGATGCACCAAACCCCCGGTAATCCAGCGCCAGTACACTCACGCCCTGCTGCGGCAGCCAATAGATACTGCGGCTGTGGCTGCTGATGTTTTCAGCATTGCCGTGCAGATACAGCACCATGACGCCGCTGTCTTCACCCTGCGCCGGCAACCACCAGCTGTGCAGGCGGGTGCCGTCATGGGCGGTGAGGGTAATGTCTTCGTAGGGCAGCGGCACATCGGCGGGGGTCGCAATCCATACCCTCTGCGGATAGAAAAACAGCCCGGTGCTGGCGGTACAACCGCCCAGCATCAGAACAATCAGCAGCACCGGTGCGAGGCTGACAGGGCTGCGTAACATCCGCAGCGTCCGCCTCATCAGAAATACCATTGCATACCGGCGGAGACTTCACTGACACCTGCGGTGCCAGCATCCGTGGCAAACAACTGACGTTCAGCTTTTAAGCGCAACTGCAGATTCTGCCCCAGCGCGTAACCGCCCTCGGCACGCAGAGTGCGGCGCACGGTATCATCACCGGTATTCAGCGGCTGCCAGTTGGCTTCGACCTGCGCCTGCACCTGCTCATGCTGCAACAGCCAGCCCAAGCGCGGGCCAACGCTGAGCTGGTAACCATCGTCAAACTGGTTATCCGCCAGCAGCTGGGATTCTGCCAGACCATACCAGCGCCCGAACGCCGTCTGGTAAGCCCGGCCAAAGGCCACTTTCAAATACCCATGCAACTCCGCTTCAGAACCCGCAAATCGCCCGGCACCGGCCGTTACCGCCCAGGCCACCGGACGCTGAAAATAGGTCTGATGACTGAGTGACAGCACATCCACCACTTTAAAGTGTTGCAGCTTCACGCCGTCGTCTTCCCAGACGCGCAGATCCCACTGCCCCATCTGAATCTGTGAGCCGGGCACAAAACCGGACGGCAGATCGAGAATATCGTGGTAGGCAATGCGCCAGCTCAGATCGCTGTAGGCCTGAGTTTCACCAGACGCACTCACCTGCCCGCCCCAGAGGCCAGCGCGGGAAGTGAGATGGCCCTGATCATCACGCACAACAGGCATTGGCACATCAGTAAAATCCGCCGTCGCCGGACGTTTGGCCCGGGCTGACAACAGCGCCAGTGTGCGTTGACGCAACACCGGATTGGCCTGCTTCTTTTTGATCGCCAGATAACGGGCATAAGCGTGACTGAGTTCCAGCGCACGTACCTGATCCTGAGGATTGAAACCGGCGATCAGGCTTTCAATATCGTCGTCGCTGTCCACCAGCGCCTTCGCTGCCACCAGCACCTTTTCATTTACCTGAGTACTTTTGAACTCCATATCGCTGGCCGCTGAAGGTCGGTATTCGGTCTTGTCCACCAGCTCGCTCTGCCATAATGCGCGGATGGTATCGACCGGAACGGCTTTATAGGTAAAAGCTTCGGTTAAATCGGCGCGTTCTGAGCTGGCGTCCAGCAATGCCAATAACCGGTAGGAACAGTTTTCGTCAAAGAAAAAGTAATCGTAATACGTGTCTTTGGTTTCCCAGATATGGCGCACAAACTGGTCAACTTCGGCTTTGCTGAAATTCAGCCGGTACTCCCACACATCGCGGTATTCCATGTGCTGATATTCATTGGTTTTTACGTAGTACGGCATCACCGATACCACGCCGGGGTAACCACCACTTAAACCTTTATAGCTGAATACCAGCTCGTTATCCGTTGGGTCGGCATTGGCGGCAAAATTAACGCTGTAAGCCAGCAATTTGCTGCGCGAATCATCGGCGCGATCCATGCGTACCAGCGTGTGGCCATACATCGACGATGGAGAATTAATATGAGAAGCCGGAAAAATAAGGGTTAATGCATGGGCGTCCAGTTCGTCGCGCCATTGTTCAAATTCCGGACACGGCTGATCGGTAAATGCAACATCCGGCAATTGGTGTTTTAACCAATGATAACGGGCAGGAAACTGACACTGCGCCGATTCATTATCCGCCTGATGGGTTTGCAAAAAAGCACTCAGATCGGCTTTTAACTCAGCCGTAAGATCGTTTTTGCCATCGGCAGCCAGAAAAAATTCCGGGCTGTCGTTCTGGCTCAGATAACGCCCCTTAAACGGGTGAAGACGATAATGCAGCAAATGCGCCCATTGTGGTTTTTCTGCCAATGACCGCAATACCTCATCATCTGGCAGAGACGTTGCCTCGGCACGCGCTGCGAACGATGCTGCCATTAAACATCCACAAAGTCCCAGTATCCCTGACCAGCGCATAGCGTTAACTCTCCTTCATTGATTCATACGTAAAAATCAGACAATAAAAAAGCGCGCCGGGGCGCGCTTTTTTATCAATACCGGAATTAACCCAGGTATTTCTGCAGTGCAGCGTCTTTCGCCATGGCAGCCGTCATCGCTTCATAAGCAGTAGCCGAGGTTGCATCAGCGTTGAACATGCTGTCGAAGTTAGACTGCATGGTACGGTTAAACGCAGCAGTGTCCTGAGCGTCAACACCGATGACTTCCGCCAGAGCCGCCAGAGTTTCGCCCTGACCTTTAGCAGCGTCCAGAGCCAGCTGATCCATGTTGTCTTCCATGAACGCCTGAGCCAGTTTCAGTGGGCCGTTAGCGCCTTCACAACCCAGAGTGCCGGAAGTGATACCAAAAGTCTGGTTACCGGAAGTACCGTTGGTGGTCACAGCCAGTACGTGCTCATGCCATTCGTTAGCATCCGGGAATACAACCGCTGAACCCAGACCGCAACCCGCGTATGGATTAGCTGCAAACGCCAGGGTAGAAGAAGAAACCAGAATTGCACCTGCGATAAACTTTTTCATGGGCTATATCCTTGTGTCAGCCTGTTTGAAATTGTATTCAGCTTGCGCTGAAGGCAACAACCCTAGCGCGTTATAAACCTTCTGTCTACGTCATCAATAGCGCCATAAGTCCAATGGTGATGCCGCGCACATCCTTGATACACAAAAGAAAAACACTGGCCAATACGACCCTGTCGTGGCACCCTCTGAACACATTCTACTGCCGGTTTTTTTCATTTTTGTGCAAGCCAATACTATTTTCACCGTCAGCCAGCTGAATCAGCGTGCCAAGCAATTACTGGAAGTGTCTTTTGCCAATGTCCGGGTTGAAGGAGAAATTTCCAACCTGTCACGCCCGTCTTCCGGCCACTGGTATTTCACCTTAAAAGACAGTGGCGCTCAGGTACGTTGTGCCATGTTCCGCTCACGCACCGCGCTGCTGAAATTTATGCCGAAAGAAGGCGACAAGGTCGAGCTGCGCGCCAAGGTCAGCCTGTACGAAAACCGTGGTGATTATCAGCTGATTGTCGATGCCATGAAGCCCGCCGGTGAAGGTGCATTGCTGTTGGCGTTTCAGCAGTTAAAAGACCGTCTGGCGATGGCCGGACTGTTTGACGATCAATACAAACAGCCCATCCCCTCAGTGCGCCGGGTTGGTATTGTTACCTCCCCCACCGGGGCCGCGATTCACGATATGCTCACGGTGTTCCGCCGCCGCTGCCCTGCCATTGACATCGATATTTATCCCACGCCGGTACAGGGGCGTGATGCCACCGCTCAGATTGTTGCCGCCATTGAACGCGCCAACCGCGATCATAATGTCGATGTCCTGATTATTGGTCGTGGTGGTGGCTCGCTCGAAGATTTATGGTGTTTTAACGAAGAGGCCGTGGCCTGGGCCATTCATCATTCGCGCCTGCCCATTGTCAGCGCCGTAGGGCACGAAGTGGATTTCACCATTGCCGACTTTGTCGCCGATGTCCGGGCACCCACCCCCTCTGCCGCCGCTGAGTTATTAAGCCCGGATCAAAGCCAGCAACTGCGCCAGATACAGTTAATCCACCAGCGCCTGAACCGTAGCATGCAACGCCAGTTGCAACAGCAACAGCAACGGCTGCTGCGTATTCAGCAACGCTTACGTGCTCCGGGGCAGCTGCTGCAGAGCCGTTCTCAGCATCTGGATCAGCTGGAAATCCGCCTGTTGCGTGCACAGCAGCAGCACGTGCAACAGCGCCATCACCGCCTGCAAAAGCTGCAACAGGCATTGGTTCATCAGCATCCGCAACGTCTGCTGCGTGAGCGGCAGCAACAGGTCAGATTGCTGGAAAAGCAATTTACCCGCCTGATTCAGCAACGACTCAGCCAGCGCCAGCAGCAACTGGCCGCTCAGGCGCATTTGCTGAACAGCCTGAGTCCGCTGAACGTTCTCGGTCGCGGTTACTCTATTACCCAGCAAACCGATGGCCGTATCGTGCAACAGGCCAGCGAGGTGGTTGCCGGTGCGCGTATTCGCAGCCGTCTGCATCAGGGCTGGCTGGAGTCAGAAGTGATTGCAATCCATACCGACAATGCTGTGGCCCAGCCGCAAAGTGTGAACAAAGTGCGCACACGGAAGTCCACTCCCAGGAAGAAAACCAGCGAGGATTAAGCATGGCCGAACTCTTTCACAGCATGATGCAGTTTATCGTCTCGCTGTTCGCCGCCGGTTCCATCCAGAGCGCCACCCCGGCCCCCGCCGAAGGTCCATTGCCATTACAGCAAAGTATTCCCGGTGGCCTAACGGTTATTCCTGTCGGCTATGGTATTCAGCCTCCGGCGGTCAGCTTTAATGGTCAGCAGGTGATGGTCATCCGCCCGGATGAGCAAAAGCCCTGGCTGGCCATGATCGGGATCCCGCTCAGCCAGGAGCCCGGTGAAACCAGCATCAGGGTGGGTAATAAAAGTATCCGCTTTACCGTCAATGACCACGCCTACCCGGAACAGCATCTGAGCGTTAAAAAAAATCACGTCAATCCAAGTGCAGCAGAGCTGGCACGCATCCGCGATGAGCAGGCGCAGATGGCGGCGGTGTACACCCATTACAGCCCGGCACGTCCGTGGCAACCGATGGCCTGGCCCGTGTACGGCGAGATGAGCAGCGCTTTTGGCCTGAAGCGTTTCTTTAACGGTGAACAACGCAACCCGCACAGCGGACTGGATATTGCCGCCGCGACCGGCACCCCCATTCTGGCGCCAGCCGATGGCAAAGTGGTGCTGACCGGCGATTTTTTCTTTAACGGTAACAGCGTCTTTATTGACCACGGCCAGGGGCTGATCAGTATGTTCTGCCATATGAGCGTTATCGAAGTCGAAGCCGGTGAAGAGATTATTGCCGGTGAGCGTCTTGGTCAGGTGGGAGCAACCGGCCGGGCCACCGGCCCGCACCTGCACTGGACCGTCAGTCTGAACAACGCCCGTATTAATCCGCTGCTGCTGCTTTCCCCCTGGCAAAAGAGCAAAATACTGGCCGCTGCACAGCAGCAGAACCAAGAGCAGGCCGAACCCACGGAGACCTCCCATGAGTGACAGAAAGCACCCGGGCACCGCTGGCCTGCTGCCGGTCAAAGGCAGCGGCTGCGGCATCCGCCCCGATCCTGATGCATTAAACGACGATACCGGTTTTGATTTCAGCGGTGCCCGCTCGCTGCTGGAAAAGCAACAAAAGGCCAGCGGCATACCCGATCAAAAGCCGGCCTCTGACGAATAATCCGGCGGGCGGATAATCTTACCGATAACTCCGGCAAGCAACGCTCAGGGTCTATACTCCAGTGAGGCCTTTTCTGAAACAGCGTCATGATCAAAAAAATCTCTGTCGACCAGCTCAAACCCGACATGTATGTCTCCGATCTGAATTGCGACTGGATTCCCCACCATAACTACCAGAAAGAAGGCCGCATCCCCGACCAGAACATCGTTGATGAAATACGCCGCCGGGGAATCCGCGAGGTCTATATTGATACCAGCCGCGGCCTGGATGTTGGCGATGACGCCCTCACAGCCGCCGAGGTGGATCGGGCCAACCAGCAGGCACTGGATAAAGCAGCAGCCCTTAAGCCGGACCTGAACCCACGTAATGGCGTGCAGGAAGAGTTGCTGAAGGCGAATAAAATTCATACCCAGGCCAAGGACCTGGTCAGCAACGTATTAAAGGATGTGAAGCTGGGCCGGGCCATTGATGTCGGGGCCTTCGACCGTCTTGCCGATGGCATGGTCGACTCGGTGCTGCGTAATCACAATGCCCTCGCCTGCCTTGGCCGTATCCGCGAAAAAGACAATTACCTGCTGGAACACTCCATCAATCTGGCGGTCCTGATGGGCATTTTTGCCAAAAGCATGAACATCGACCGCGAGACCATGCATCAGACCATCGTCGGCGCCATGCTGCACGATATCGGTAAGGTCATGATTCCCGACGAAGTACTGCATAAACCCGGCAAACTCACGGATGACGAATTTGCCATCATGCGCAACCACGTGGTGTTCAGCCGTGAACTGTTAAAACAGACACCGGGCGTCAGTGAGCTGACCATCAGGGTCGCGGCCCAGCACCATGAACGGATCGATGGCAGCGGCTACCCCGAAGGCCTGCACGATTGTGATATCTGCCGTGAAGGAAAGATGTGCGCCATTGCCGATGTGTACGACGCCATCACTGCCGACCGCGTATACCACAAGGGCCTGCCACCGACGATGGCGCTGAAAAAACTGCTCGAATGGAGCGGTACCCACCTCGACCAGACACTGGTGCACCGCTTTATCCGCTCAATGGGTATTTACCCGGTAGGCTCGCTGGTCAAACTGAAAAGCGAGCGGCTGGCCGTGGTGATTGAAGGCTCCGAAACCGACCAGCGTCTGCCGTTGGTAAAAGTCATTTTTCACAGCAAACGCCAGCGTTACCTGCCGGTTGAAATCATCGACCTGAGCAAGCCCTCAACCCAGGACGAAATACTGCAGGCCGTCGATCCGGCCCGTTTTGGAATTCGTCTGAACGACTTTATCGCCTGAAACAGACGCCGCGCAGCGTCAGAGGCTGCGCGTTTCCTCCGCCTGACGCTTAGCCCCCAGCAACTCAATTTTTGCCAGCACCTCCAGCGGGGCCGGTGGTGCTTCCGGCAGATCATCCGGTTCATTGTTCAGACGGGCGATGGCCTGCAGCATGCTCGCCAGCGAGCGCACCCGGCCGCCCTTCAGCACAGCAATGCGTGCCAGCGCCTTGGCATGCAAACGGCCATCGACCAGAAAGCGATGCTCCATATAGAAATACTTACGGTCCCAGTGCAGCACCCGGCTTTCCACATCCACCAGCGCCAGCGGCTTGATCTCGCGTACAAAGGTTAAAGTCTGACTGGCCAATACCGAGCGCCAGCCCTTACGCACAAACAAAGGACCACTGCCCAGACGCAGAAAAAACTCAGTGCGCGCCAGATCCAGCCAGGCCGGATAACGGGTATTGGTTAAATGCAGGTTCAGGTCACAATCCCAGGGCAATACCCGGAACCGGGTGTGAAACACATCCAGCGCCGTTGCCGGCCTGGCCCAGGGACGGCGGGCAAACATCAGGGCCGAGCGCAGCATCTGACTCATACTTTGCCTTCGCCGGACCTGGCGTTCAGATCAATCTTGCGCATCAGACCTTCCTGCGCCACCGATGCCACCAGCACGCCCTGCTGATTAAACAGCTGACCGCGACAGAAACCACGTGCGCCACCGGCATTCGGACTGTCGATGGCGTACAGCAGCCACTCATCCATCCGCAGCGGACGGTGGAACCAGACGCTGTGATCCAGGCTGGCGACCTGCATATCTTTCTGCGAGACCGACACCGCATGCGGGTGCAGCGCGGTGGTAATCAGGTTGAAGTCGGAGGCATAGGCCAGCATGGTGGCGTGCACATCCGGGTTATCGCCGATGGGCGCAGCGGCCTTCATCCAGGCGTATTTCACCGGCTCTTTCTTCTGCGGCGCAAAAATATTCACCGGGTCGAGCACGCGGATTTCAATCGGCTGGTCGGCGGTGTAAATATCACGTACCCGTTCCGGGAAGTAATCGCGGAACATCCGCGCCAGTTCCAGCTGCGACGGAATGCCTTCCGGGCCTTTGATGCCGGGCATCGGATTCTGATGCTCGAAGCCCGCTTCCGGATGCTGGAACGAGCACATCATGGTCAGAATCGCCTTGCCATTCTGACTGGCTTTTACCTGACGGGTGGCAAAGCTGCGGCCATCGCGCAGCACATCCACTTCAAATTCAACACTGTCGGTCACGGTACCGGGACGCAGAAAATAAGCATGCAGTGAGTGTGGGGCCCAATCGCCAGCGGTCAGCGTCTGAATGGCGGCCGATAAACTCTGCCCCAGCACCTGTCCGCCAAATAAATTACGGAAGCCCAGATCCTGACTCTGACCACGGAAGCGGTTTACACCAATGGCTTCCAGCTTTAACAGCTCAATCAATTCTTCGGTTACATTGCTCATCATAAAACCCTGCTCTGATTGATGGTGCAGCAAACCGCCCATCATTGTTTCTTATTCAGTATCGGCACGGAGCGGCGCTGTTGTACGGCCTGATCCGCAGGTGAAACATCTGTTCAGTCAACAATACGTTTAACAATACGGATTCAATCCTCCGGCACATTGGCCGCCGTGACATCTTGAATCCTGTTCATCTGCTATTGGATAAACCAATCCGGCAGACCGACCCGCCTTTATTTCACAAGCCAGCGCCTAAGCCCAGTGCCTTCATTGCCAAAAATGCCCCGAACAAGGCCGTAATTGCCATTCCTGAACCATCACCGGCGAAGCGATCGCCCTATATCTGGCGACAAACCGGCACACTGAGGTTAAAAGATGCACACTGACGCGTAATCCGTATAATACCGGGCCTTTTTGCAATGGGATGTTGTTGTCCTGAAGCGCAGAACGGCCCGACCAGCAGACGGCCTGACCGCTTCAGACCCAAAACACACGATTTCCGCACAACCCGATTTAACACAGGCGACCTATGCAACAGCGTGACCTCTACCAGCACCATGTAAACCCCGGGCATTACGCCGAGCTGCTGGAGGCGAAAGCACAGCGCCTGCGCGACCTGTTTGCCGACTTTAATCCACCGTCGTTACAGGTACATGCCAGTTCGCCCAGCCACTTCCGTCTGCGTGCAGAATTCCGCCTGTGGCACGATGGCGACCGTTGCTTTTACGCCATGTTCGAGCCGGGCGATAAAAGCAAAGTCTATGAAGTACGTGAGTTCCCTGTTGCCTCACACTTAATCAACGAGCTCATGGTGCGTCTGCTGGAGGAGATTCAGCCCAGCGAATTACTGCGCCGAAAGCTGTTTCAGGTCGAGTTTTTAACCACCCTGAGCGGTGATGCCTTAATCACGATGATTTACCACAAGCCATTAGGGGATGAATGGCGCGCCGAAGCCGAAGCGCTGCAGGCACGCCTGGGCTACCCGATTGTGGGCCGCTCACGTAAACAAAAGCTGGTGCTGGAACGTGACTATGTCAGCGAAGCTCTGCAGGTGGATGGTAAAACCCTGCACTACCGCCAGATTGAAGGGGGGTTTACCCAGCCCAATGGCGGGATGAATCAGCAGATGCTGAGCTGGGCCCGTTCTGCCGCCGCCGATATTCATCATGACGGTAACAACGGCCAAAACAACCACGAACCGTCATCTGATCTGCTGGAGCTGTATTGCGGCAACGGCAATTTCTCGATGGCGCTGGCGGACACTTTCCGCCGCGTACTGGCGACTGAAATCTCCAAAACCTCGGTTGCAGCCGCACAGGTCAACATTGCCGATAACCAGCTTGATAACGTCGTGATTGCGCGCTTATCCAGCGAAGAATTTGTGCAGGCACTGCGCGGCGAGCGCACCTTTGAACGCCTGTCCGGCGTCGATTTAAGCCACTATGATTTCCGTACCGTACTGGTCGATCCCCCCCGGGCCGGCCTGGACGATGAATCGGTCAAACAGGTGCAGGGCTACGACAACATTATTTATATTTCCTGCAACCCCAATACGCTGCACGACAACCTGCAGGTGCTGTGTAACACCCACGAGATCAGACGCTTTGCGCTGTTTGATCAGTTCCCCTATACCGACCATATCGAAACCGGTGTGGTCCTGACCCGGAAAAACCCTTCATGAACAGCACCGCATCATCAGCCTTCCGTCAGCTCGATCTGCCCGCCAGCCAGCTGGAAAACCTTGAGCGTATGGGATACACCCAGATGACACCGGTACAGCAGCAGACACTGCCAGCCGCACTCGCCGGCCAGGATATTCTTGCTCAGGCGAAAACCGGCAGCGGTAAAACCGCCGCTTTTGCTTTGCCATTATTAAGCAAGATTAATCCACGCTTTTTTGGTGTACAGGCACTGGTACTGTGCCCGACCCGCGAACTCAGCACTCAGGTGGCGGAAGAAATCCGTAAGCTGGCGCGTTTTCAGGCCAATATTAAAGTGGTGGTGCTGTGCGGCGGCGTGTCTATTGGCCCGCAAATCGGCTCGCTGGAACACGGCGCACACATTGTGGTCGGCACACCGGGACGGATTAAAGATCATCTGCGCAAAGAAACCCTGAAAATTGATCAGGTGCAGACGCTGGTGCTGGACGAAGCTGACCGCATGCTCGATATGGGCTTTACCGACGATATTCATCATATTGTCGCGCACACCCCGGCCAACCGTCAGACGCTGCTGTTTTCGGCCACCTACCCGGAAAACATCAGCCAGTTAAGTGCCGAATTTCAGCACAACCCGCTGAATGTCAAAGTCGAAGCCGTGCATCAGAGCAACAGCATTGAACAGCATCTGGTTGTGTGCGAACGCAATGAAAAAGAACAGGCGCTGGCGCGGGTATTAAGCCACTTTGGTATCCAGCAGGCCGTGGTGTTCTGTAATACCAAACAGGCGACCGAAGAAGTGACCCAGATTCTGCGCGATATGGGGTTTATCGCCCTCGCCCTGCACGGCGATCTGGAACAGCGTGACCGTGATCAGGTGTATGTGCAGTTCAAACAGAACAGCACCAACTTTCTGGTGGCGACCGATGTCGCCGCCCGGGGTCTCGATGTCGATGATCTGCCAGCGGTGATTAACTACGAATTACCGCGCGACCCGGAAGTCTATGTGCACCGTATCGGCCGTACCGGCCGTGCCGGTAAAGAAGGTCTGGCGATTTCCATTGCCACCGAACGCGAGGACTACAAACGTGCCGCCATTGCTGATCAACAGGGCCGCGATATTCCGTTAATGCCGCTCAGTGAACTCAGCGATGTGATGCTGCAGGCGGAAAAACCGGCCAACGTCAGCCTGTGCCTTGCAGCGGGTCGTAAAGATAAACTGCGCCCCGGTGATATTCTTGGCGCCCTGACCTCACCCGGCGGCATTGCCGGCAGTGCCGTCGGTAAAATTGAAGTGCTGGAGTATGCCGCGTATGTCGCGGTACAGCGTGATCAGGCCAGAATCGCCCTGAACCATTTGCAGAAAACCCGCATTAAAGGCCGTGCCATTAAAGTGCGCCGGGTTTAAACCGCGCAAAGCAAACGTGGCTGACGCTGAGAGTTAAGGCACCTGCGAATTTTCCGCAGGTGCCTTAACTGTTTCTGAATAATAAGCTGATGCTCATCGCCACACACACCGCCACCGTCATCAGGCGAACAAAAACAACCCCGCGCCGTACCGCCGTTGCCGCTCCTAAACGCGCACCAAGCGTTTGCCCTAACGCCATACTGAACCCAATCATCCAGGCAATCTGACCCGATAAAATAAAGATCATCAGCGAGACAATATTGGTGGTGAAGTTCAGGAGTTTGGCGTGGGCGGTAGCCTGCAGCATATTCATGCCGCGTAGCTGACAATATCCCAGAGTAAAAAAGGTGCCGGTACCCGGCCCGAAAAAGCCATCGTAAAAACCCACCGCCGGAACCGCACTGGCGTTAAATTGCCCGGCGCTCAGTCGGGCGGTTGTTTCCTGCTCTCCGGCTTTACGTGCCAGCAACAAATAAAAGGCAATGGTGATTAATGCATAGGGCATCACCACCACCAGAACCGCACTGTCAAACCATTGCAAAGCCAGCGCACCAGCCGCAGCAGCAAGTCCGGTGGCGATAACACTCCAGCGTTGCTGCCACGGACTGACCAGTCCTTCACGCACAAAAAAACGGGTGGCGGTAAAACTGCCAAAACACGCCTGCAGTTTATTGGTTGCAATCGCCTGCACCGGATTCAGCCCGGCAACCAGCAATGCCGGAATGGTCAGCAACCCGCCACCACCGGCAATGGCATCAATAAAGCCTGCGGCACAGGCCACCAGCGCCAATAAAAGCAACACCTCGACAGATAACTCAGGCATAGTATTCTTTGCGGAAAATAAGCAGTGGTTATCATACGTGAAGGCCAGCATTGCAGACAGCACCGCTCTTGCAACTGCGTAAAGGGAGCGTTTATGACCTCAGATATTCACCACACGCAGGATGGCAAACCGTTAAGCCATTCGGAAACGGAGAAACGGCGTCTGGAACGTGATGCCGCCAGGTTGTTTATGCGGGCCTATGAACGGGAATTTCACCAGCCAATCCGTCATATCTGGCATAACGAACCCGCCAAGCCCGATATTTCCTGTTACTTGGATGGGGAAGCGCTGGATCTGGAAATTGCGCACTTGTACGCCAGCGAAAATGAGGCGCGTATTGCTTCCGGTGACCGGGCCAGCGAAGCTGATCGCAATCACTACCACGGTGATGATCATTTATGGAGCTATCTGGCCGACCTCGCCAGTCTGGAAAGCAGCCGAAAACTGCATACCGCGCTTAACCGTATTCTGCTGAATAAAGCGCGTAAGCGTTATCATTCCAAACGCGTCTGGCTGATCATCCGTAATGCCAGTCCGCTGTGGGGTCGTGACGATTTTTTACCCATCGTCCGCCATCTGAAACTGCCCCATCACTGCTTTGAAAAAATCTGGTTGATACCGGATTTTCCCGGCGAGCAGGAGCTGATTGAAATCCGCCGTTCTGCGGCAAAATAATCAGCCGCCTTTATCAGCCAGAACAGTAGCGCGAAAATAAAAAAGCCCCACTCCAATGAGCGGGGCTTTTCAGCACATAAATAAATACTTATTTACTTTCAGTGCTTTCCTGCGGATCGGCGAACATAAATTCGTCTTCCGTTTTATGTTTGCCCATCAGTCTCGGGCGCTCAATCAGGAAATACAGCAACAGACCGATAATCACTGCATACACAGTGGATTTCGGGTCCGGCATTGCCAGCGTCACTGCCACAATACCGGCGACACCACGCTCGGTTGGATTTCGCAGTTGCTCCATACCCACCATGATGCAGATATAAGCCGTCAGAATCAGTGTCAGCGACAGGGCAATGGGCAATACCGGTTTAAACATGGTCACCAGCGGCAGACAGAACAGAGCCAGTAAGCCAGTCAGCCAGAACGTGCCGCCACCACTGTAAATAGAATCCATGGCTTTACGGCCCATGGCATAGCGCTCCGCTACGGTTGCGTGTGCAGCTGTCCACAGCGGACCAGCCAGACCCGGCCAGGGTGCAAAGAAGGCGTGAATACCATTACGGATAGCGGTAACAATGTGCACACGGTCAACGTTGGTTTCAATTTTCTCATCGGTACGCACTTTATCGACGCGCTCTACCAGAGTAAAACCAACAATAATGTCACCGAAGGCAATAACATAGGCAATTAATGCTGTTGGAATTGCCAGCAGAAAAACATCCCAGCCAGGAAAGCCAACGGTAAATGTCAGATACTGAAACATTAAGGAGAAATCCGGCTGGGTAATCCCCCACTGAATATCCGGCAAGGGGTATTCGCCAACCATCCAGCCAACAACCATTGCAATGATCATTCCCGGAACCATACCGAAATTGGCAATGCGACGGGCGATGGCCGATTGCTCAACCACATTTTTAAAGGAAAGGGAAAACAGCACATAGGCGGATACCACGGAGCCGATAATCAGCGAAATCGGTGTCGCATCCACACGACCACCGGTTTTTAATTCGCCCATTAAGGCTGCGATACCAGCACCAATAATAATGCCCGATTTCAGCGAATTAGGAATAACCTGAACCAGTTTCGAGCCCCAGCCGGTGAGGCCAAGAATCAGGAAAATCAGTGTCACCTGAATCTGCAGGGCAAACAGCGCTTTAATAGCCTCTGGTCCCGGCTCAAATCCACTGAGAAACAGAATCACAACCGGAATGGCCGGTGTAATCCAACCGGGTACCAGCGGCACCCCGAGAAGGGCGGGTAAAATATAACCAAGACCGGCGACAAAGGTAAAAGCCAGTGCGGCTTCATAAGGCATACCCAGGTATTTTTCCAGTAATGGAATCATCGCCAGTCCGACGACAAACATTACCAGCGCCTGAATGGTTTCCGGCATTTCCCAGCGGTAGTGAACAAAAGGCAAGCGGATTTTAAACGGACCAGCGGGCCAATACGGTTGCTCGCCACCCGGCGTACGTTGCTGCATTTGCATAATCGCTCTTTTCCTCATTTATTGTTTTTTGTTACAGGCCGCGGACATTAAAGAATGACAATGCGATTAGCGAGGGCAGCGCACACCACCTTAGTCTTAAAATTAAACCAAGGTCGTACGTATTTTTCGCTTGCGGAAAAATACGGGATTTATCCAGTGTATTTTAAGCAATAGTGCTGTGCCGGAAGTGGCCAGAACGATAAGACAGGCTAAAAAAAAAACGCTGTAGCGGAAACCGGTACAGCGTTTGTATCGTCTGAAGAGCGCGGTCAGTCAGTAGGCGTCTTCGTAAGGATAAATGGATTCTGCATAGACCTGCAGATCCTGAATCCATTGCAGCTTCACCGGATCATCGGCTACCTGTTGCGCCGCCAGTTGCAGCTCGCGGGCAAAACGCTCGTAATTCATCACCGGCGATGCCGGATCGGTGTGCATCAGCCGCGCCATACGATGCTGTTCCCAGCGCTCACGTTCGGCTTCATTGAGCGTGTCGGGAAAATTACGGGCCCGGTAGCGGAACAACATTTCTTCGCCCCGGCGGTCTTTAAACGGTGCCGGCCAGTCGGCCAGATCCCAGGGCGATAATTCATGCACGGTCTGCATCGCCTGCTTATCGGCTGATGGAAAAAACGCATCGTATAACTGACTGTCAACATCAGTACTCGGTGCAAACTCCCGGCCACTGAAGACCTGATGCAGCTTGGCGGTTAAATCGCCATTCTGTTTAATCTGCGCCAGATGACGACGCAGTGTTTCACCACTCAGTCCCCAGCGTTCTGCCTGCTCCTTCGACAGAGTATTCAACGGAGCCAGAACGGGCGCTTTATTAATGTGAACTTCTTTTAAAGTCAGGCGGGTCATGCCCTCAGGCATATCGGCAGTACGGGTAAACACCCGTTGCTGAATGTCTTCGGCGCTTAACTCGAACAGCGGTGTCGGGTCCTGATGCAGATCGAAGGCAATAAAGGCGTTTTTATTAACCGGGTGCCAGCACAGGGGAACAATCACCGCCATGCAGCCCTGCTCGACCGGAAACATCCCGGACACATGCACCAGCGGTTTGTGGTTGAGCACATCCACCAGCGCGCCGACCTGGGCTTTTTGCCGCAGGTCGTACAAATAGCGATACAACCGGGGTTGCTTGTCTCTGATCAGTCGCGCCAGGGCGATGGTGGCACGCACATCGGATACCGCATCGTGCGCTTTGCCATGATCCAGGCCATTGGCGGCGGTCAGGTGCTCCAGCTTAAAGCTTTTACGGCCGTCTTCATGTTCCGGCCAGACAATCCCTTCGGGGCGCAGCGCGTAAGCACAGCGCACCACATCGAGTAAATCCCAGCGCGAATTTCCCCCCTGCCACTCACGGGCATAAGGATCATAAAAATTGCGGTACAGGCCGTAGCGGGTAAATTCATCGTCAAAGCGGATACTGTTATAGCCCGCACTGCAGGTACCCGGCCGGCTGAATACCTCATTAATACGACCAATAAAATCCGTTTCGCTCAGGCCTTTGCTCTGGCAATCCTGCGGCACGATACCGGTAATCAGTACCGCCTGCGGATGCGGCAGATAATCATCACTCTGCTTACAGAAGAGTTCGATGGGTTCTTCAATTTCATTCAGATCTTCATCCGTGCGGATCGCGGCAAACTGTGCCGGGCGATCCCACGCAGGACTGGCGCCAAAGGTTTCGTAGTCGTACCAGACAATCGTATTCACACTTTATTCCTCAGCGCCTGAAACCTCAGCCGCCGTTTGCAGTGGCTGCCGGCAGGGTAAAAATCTTGCCGGTCTGCAGAAAACTGCGCGCATCACGGGCCGTTTGTACCGGCAGTTCTTCCATCGGCATATGGCCGACGCCCTCATAAGTAATCACGCTGACATTGGCAAGATCGCGGCGGAAACGCTCCATAATATCCAGCGGTACCCACTCATCTTCTTCGCCCCAGATCAGCAGGGTTGGAGCACGGATTTCCGCCACACGGGCACCCAGTTGCGGATTCTTACTTTGTTCTTTCATGGTGCGGAATACATTCACCAGCCCTTTACGGTTACCCGGACGCAGGGTCAGATCGTGATAACGGTGAACCAGCTTATCATCCACTTTATCGTCATCGCCGTAGGCCGCACGGACATTCATACCGACCATAAAACGCGGCATCATCAGTGTGCTCATTTCGCCGATCACCGGCCAGGAGGCAAAATCCATAATAAACGGCATATCCTGCGGGTAACCCGCAGAGTCCAGCAGAATCAGTTTTTCCACCCGGTCAGGACGGTGCAGGGCGTAATTCCAGCTGATATAACCACCCAGTGAGTTACCGGCGAGAGACATCTTGTTCACGCCGAGTTTGTTCAGGAATTTATCCAGTTTGTCGACCATATAGCCGATGTTATAGCGCTCCATCTTCGGGTCCGGGCCGGTCAGGCCATGGGCCGGCAAATCCAGGCGAATAATGCGGTAGCTGCCTTTCAGTTCATCCACCCAGCCATCCCAGGTATGCAGTGATGACGCCACGCCATGCAGTAATACCAGCACCGGGCCACGACCCTCATCGCGGTAATGGATCACCAGATCATCCACCGCTAAAAATCTGGATTGTTCATTGGTGTAATTCTGGGTCAGCTCTGACAACGGACGCGAGCCAATGCCCATAGAAGCACAGCCGGTTAATGCCAGCAGGCTGATCATCAGCAACAGTTGGATGGATTTCATGCGATTCCCCGAGGTGATTTTCTTATTGTTTTAACCAGCGATGCCTGCGCAGTGCGCACCCTGATGCTGACAACGCCTTGTCTCACAGCCGTGCCGCATTCAAAGCAACCGGCCGCGCAGAACTTTATCACAGCTGTTTTCAATCGTCTTGCGCCACTGACCCGGCTTTCTGCCAATAACAGCCCTTCCCTATTCAGGTGCGAAGGGTACAATGACCGCGCTTTTTTTTGTGACAGTTTGGACGGAATCCCGATGGCGTTATTCAAGAAGTTTTTTAAACCCAAAGTACGGATTGAGAAGTGGCAGGATGCAAACCCCGAAGTACGTCGACAGGCGCTGCAGGATCTTAAATCGCCCGACCAACTGATCACCTTCGTGAACAACGAATCTCAGGCGGAACTGCGTCAGCTGGCCATTGCCCGTATTGATCAGCACAGCGCCCTCGAACAGCTGCTGCACAGTGCCCGTGACGATGTGCGTCAGGCCGCGCGCAGCCGTCTTCTGCAGCAATTACTGCCCGGCAATCATGACCTGAGCCAGATTCAGGATTCGCGCCTGTTAGTGCAGATTGCCGGTCTGACCGACGATAACGAACTGCGCTTGCAAGCCATTGCCCGCATCAGCGACGATCAGGAACGCCTGCAACTGGCACGTACCCATGCCGTTGCTAAAGTTCGTCTGGCCGCTGCCGAAGGCATCAACTCACCGGAATTGCTGCAGCAACTGCTGGATCATGCGCAAGGCAAAGACAAAGCCATTTACCGTCTGTGTAAAGACCGCCTCGCCGGACACAAAGCCACCCTGCAGAAGCGTCAGGCACAGACAGATGCCATCAACCATCTGCTGGCGCAGGCAACCTACCTGAATAAAGTCGGCTACCACCCGGAACTTAACGGCAAGCTGCAGTTGCTGAATAAACAATGGCAGGAACTGCAGGCTGAAGCCGAAACCGATACCGCCGCCGCAATCAATGCCGAACTGGCACAAGCCAACGCCCTGCTGAGTGCCCATGCGGAAGAAGAGCAACGTCAGGCCGCCGCCCGTGCCGCCGCCAGCAAAGCGGCAAGCCAGCAGGAACAACTGCTGCAACGCCTGAATCAGCTGGCCGAAGACGCTGCCGCTGAACCACAAACGGATATCAGTACCGACCTGCAACAACTGCAACAGGAATGGGATCTGGCTTTCCACCAACACAAACCGGCCGCTGAACAGGCACGCCAGTTTGAAAACCAGCTGCAACAGTTACTGGCGCTGCAGTCGGCCAATCAGCATTACAGCGCGCAGCAGGAAAAACTGCAGAAATGGCTGGATACGCCGTTAGCCGATGACATGAACGGCCTGAAAAATACCGCGAAACAAGCGCAGCAATGGCTGAAGCAACTGGCCTGGCCGCAAGCCTTACCGGCACCGGCCTGGCTGCATGCAATCCGCCACAAGCAACAGCAGACCGACACAGCTTTAGCACAGCTGCAACAGCAGCAACAGGCGCGTCTGAACACCCTCGACCAGCAATTAAAGGCGCTGGAGCGGGCGCTGAACGATGGTCAGCTGAAAGACGCCGGTCGCCTCAGCCAGCAGGTGCAACAAAACCTGCGTCAGGTAGACAGTCAGGCGGCTCAGAGTGCCCAGCGCCAGTACCGCAGCCTCAGCGCCCGTCTGCAGGAAATGCGCGACTGGCAAGGCTTTGCCACGACGCCGAAAAAAGAAGCGCTGGTCAGTGCCATGGAAGCTCTGGTCAATGCTGACATCGATGCCGGCATTCTGGCCGACAAAATTCACGCCCTGCAGGAAGAGTGGAAAACCCTCGGCCACGCCCCTGCCGATCAGGCATTGTGGGAGCGTTTTCAGGCGGCTGGTGATCAGGCATTTGAACCCTGCCGAGCGTATTTTGCCGCCATCGCAGAACAGCGTACCCGCAACATTGAACTGCGCCAGCAACTGACCGCCGAACTGCTCAGCTACGAAGCCGCGATGGACTGGAGCAATGCCGACTGGAAAACCGTCCAGAAAACACTGGATGCCGCCCGCGAAACCTTCCGCCAGTATTCACCGGTGGAACGTAACGCACACAAAACCACTCAGGAAGCTTTCCAGCAGGCCTGTGATGCCATCTATGGCCACCTGAAAGCCGAATACGACCGCAACCTGCAGGCCAAACAGGCACTGACAGATAACGCCGCAGCACTGATTGAGCAGGACGATCTGAGCGGCGCTATTGATCAGGTCAAACAACTGCAACAGCAATGGAAAGCCGTGGGCGTAACGCCACGCAATCCGGATCAGAAACTTTGGAAGCAGTTCCGCGCTCACTGTGATGCCGTATTTGCCCGTCTGGATGAAACCAAAGCCGAGCGCAAAGCCCAGCTGGAGCAAACCGTCAGTCAGGCCGAAACCCTGGTTCAGCAGGCAGCGGCATTACTGGCCGATGCCAGCGAAGAGCAACTGCCCCGGTTACGTGAAGCTCTGGCAGACATCCAGCAGCAATTCTCAGCACTGGAACTGCCGCGCACAGCTCATCAGCGCCTGAGCAGGCAATTGCAGGATCACGAACAGCAGCTGCAGGATTTGCGTCAGAACCAGAAAAAGCAGGCCGAACAGGCACGCTGGGCCGGCCTGATCAGCCGCTTGCAGAATCTGACAGCGGACGATGCGCAATGGACAGAAGCCAGCAATACCGCGCTGCCACAGGGCTATGACGACGCACTGTTCAACCAGGCACGGCAGAATGAACTGAGCAGCGATGATAACGCTCAGGATTTGTGCATTCTGATGGAAATCCTCGCCGAAGTAGCAACCACTGAAACGGATAAGCCACGACGCATGGCCCTGCAGGTTCAGCGTCTGGCCGATGGTTTAGGCAAAGGCCTGACACCGGATCAGGAACGCCAGCAACTGGTGGAACGCTGGCTGGCTGCCGCAGGCAACCGCGATGCGGCGCTGCAGCAGCGCTTTGTTCAGGCATTGCAAGCCAGTCTCTGAGGCTCCGCCCGTGCTACGCCTGCGGCGCTGTGCCGCAGGCATCCTTTGTTCCTGCCCCGTCAGTCCCGCGGCCACTTCTTTTCTGGCACATCTGCCCTGCCCGGGAAACGCGTTCACTGCTAACATCGGTGTCATGTATTTACTGATCATAAGAGACTGAATGATGTCCCTGAGCGAAATCCTGAATTCCCGCTATTCCGTCCGTGCCTTCAAAAAAGACCCGGTTGAGCAAAGCATCCTCGACGAAGTGTTTACTGCCGCTCAGCGCGCGCCATCGAACTGCAATGTTCAGCCGTGGCAAACCTATGTGGTATCCGGTGCGAAAAAAGATCAGCTGAAAAACCTGCTGATAGGCACGGTTATGAAACAACAGCAACCGGAGCCGGATTTTAACTGGAAAGTGGCCTACGAAGGCGTTCACCGTGAACGCCAGTTTGGTTCGGCGAATGCGCTGTACAGCGCCATGGACATTGCCCGCGAAGATAAAATGAAACGCAATATGGCCATGCTGCGCAACTGGGCCTTCTTTGATGCTCCGCACGTGGCCTTTTTCACCATGGACACCTATCTCGATATTATGGGCGCGGTGGATATGGGTATTTATGCGCAGACATTAGCACTGCTGCTGAAAGAACGTGGTATCGACAGCTGTATGCAGGGTGCGCTCGGGCAATTCCCGCAGCCAGTGCGTGAATTTCTCGAATTACCGGAGGGTCGCGGCGTACTGTTCGGCATGTCGTTCGGCTATGAAGACGAACATGCCCCTGCCAATAAAACCCGCACAGACCGTGCAGAACTGAGCGATGCGGTGACCTTCGTAAGCTGACCTTACCTACCGGATAGCAGAAAAATGGCGGTCTGTTATCCGTTCGTCACTTAACGCTTCATGTTATGAATCACAGGATAGGATAATTCGCCCCAGTCCTCATCCTGTGCATCGAGCATAATGTCGACAAATACCGGCACCAGCGTGAGTAACAAATTGCCGCCATCACGCACCTGTTCGCGATTCACCCGGCTGTTATAAGTCGCCCCGCCACGCGCCACCTGGTTGTGCAGTACAAAAAGCCGATCCAGCACAATGGTGAGTAATTCGGGGACTTTTTGCCGGCTTAAACAATTGAGTGCAGCAACCGATGATGCATCAAAAATTTTACGCCAGTCGTCATGACCTTCGCGCTGACTGATCCAGAACGGCGCAAATACAAAGGGATTTTTCAGCAACGCTTTTACTGGCCCGGAATACTGGTGCCAGAGGCAATGATAAATTTTTTTATGCTGATCAAAATTCACCAGCTGCTGTACAAAACGCTTTACGGCATGCTGATCTTCCAGTGGCTGACCACCGGCATCGACCGAGCAACAGGCGCTGAATGCAATCCAGCCACTGATAAAACGCAAATCATCATCCTGCTGAGCCTCCGCCGCCTGCAACCAGCTTAATGCACGGTGCAGACGGGTGGAGTGTAGCTCATTCAGCAGATCGCGCTGCGCACGCAGACGTGCTTTTAAAGCGTCTGCGCTTTGTACACCGCCTTCTGTCACTGACGTGGCCACCGCAACAACCGCTGTAAATCAGTTACAGCAGTTTTCGTGGCCATCCGGAAAGTCGATGGCCATGTAAATGGAGCTTTGGGGAAATTCCGCCGGATACGCCATATAAAAATGCGTATTGTCATCCGTTGGCCACCAGCAGGAAGCGGCGCGCGGTACATCGGCCAGCGTGATGCGCTCGATGCAGTATTGCAGATTCAGACCCTGAGTTTCCGGGAAGAATTCGGCAAAGTCGGCGGGAAAGCCTGCTTCAGCGGTGTTCAGTTTGTCCTCAATTTTCAGTTCACGCAGTTTCTTTTCCCATTCCGGGTCCTGACTGCATTCAACAAAAAAATCGGCCAGATAACGACTGTGGAATTTCTTGGTGATACGACGGTTAGACATGTTCTGTTCCTGTTATTTATGTGTGCTTTCGGCGTAACCGCAAAAAGCAGAATCAGTTTCGCTTGTGTTACCAGGGGAGCATCTGGCCATTGGCATGCCAGAAACTACCCGTGTC
The DNA here is from genome assembly GCA_021208685.1 of Saccharospirillaceae bacterium. Classification (GTDB taxonomy): domain Bacteria; phylum Pseudomonadota; class Gammaproteobacteria; order Pseudomonadales; family Oceanobacteraceae; genus Venatoribacter. The sequence goes on along the minus strand of JAJOJJ010000011.1, from coordinate 152,513 downwards.
AGACAGACTCAGCTCGTCAATGCGTGCAGCAAGACCTTCTGCCGCCTGAGCCGGGGTGATATCACCATTAAAGCCAACCATTCGGGTCTGAACAAATCCCGGATGCAATTGCGCCACCGCAATACCACGCGGCGCCAGATCCACCGCCAGCGATTTTCCAATGGCATTCAGCGCGGCTTTGGAAGCACGGTACCCGTAATAACTGCCAGAGGTATTATCGGCAATAGAACCCATGCGGCTGGTGATATTGGCGATCTTGCTGCCTTCTGTCATAAATGGCAGCAGTGCAAACGTCAGCTTCAGCGGCACTATCGCATTAATGTCCAGTTGCTGCTGAATGGTATCGAAGTTCATGTCATCCAGAGTTTCATTGCAGAACAAACCGGCATTATTGATCAGGATATCCAGCCCGCCTTCCAGCAACTGCTCAAGAATGCTGGTAACTGCAAAAATACTTTCATCATGGGTAAGATCGATACCGCTGATCACTTGATCGGCAATATCTTCCAGCTCGTCGCTGGTTTCACGGCAAATACCGGTGACCGAATCCCCCCTGGCGGCATACAACTTTGCCAGTTCCAGACCAATTCCCCGGTTTGCACCGGTAATTACTACATTCGCCATCAGGGCCTCCTGCTTTTAGCATTTGTTCAGGTATGCGTTCGGGCATTAACCGGCGGCATACTACCCTGTTTTGAGGCCTATTCACACCAAACACAGTGATCCGGCAGGGATCATGCCATGACACATCATCGCATCACTCTGAGCAGCAAAATGCCAGTAAAGATAACGGTATAAAATCTTCTGAATATAAGCCGGAGGCAAAATAACCCGCTTATATCAATCAGCGGGTCAGTGTTTCTTTATCGGTAAAGTTAACCTGACGCCCCTGCAAACGACTGTTAACGATATAAGCCTGCGCCTTGCGACCACGACGCTGCAGCCAGCGGTCAAATCGCGGTGAAAGACGCGCAGCGGTATCGGCCAGACGTAACAGGGGAAATTGCAGCGCCGGCAACCAGCCTAATACTGGTGTACGCGGCAGATTAAGAGCGCGACGGATGTCCGCAGGAATAAAGAAAGTCGCATAGCTGCGGTGAAACCAATAAACAAAACTCTGATACACAGAATTGCCCGGTACCTGACGGAAACTGTCCAGATACGCAGCCGCCAGCTGGCGACTGTCGGCATCCGGATTTATCCGGCTGCCAGTGGCAATAATGTACAGCCAATCAACGCCCTGCTGCCGGGTTTGGGGTAACAGCGTTATGTCATCGCCCATCAGGTATGCCACGTAGCGCCAAAGATGCAGAACGGCTTCCGTATCACGATGATTAAAGCGCCAGCCGAGCATACTCAGACCGGTGATCATCATCATTGAGAACGCCACATTAGTCGCCAGTGCATCACCCTGATTGATGGGCAAGCCCCATTCTGCACTGTTCCAGTCCGGGTGCTGCAGCAAACGCCTGCGCACCAGGGCATGCATTACCCGCACATGCACCGCCGCACTGTAACCAGCAGCGCCCCGCTCCAGACCACCCGGCGTGGTGACATCAAACCAGAAGGAGGTGGTTTCTGACACCCGGTCAAACGAGCTGTTGCCGCTCAGAGCTCCGGTAAATGCCAGCGGTTTGGAGATATCACTGTTGGCATAACCACCCAGCAACGCAAAATCGCCCAGAGCGTACATAGCAAAACGGCCACAGCGGTGTATTACCCGACAGGCGTGCAACAGCTGATCATTATCCAGCCATGGCGGCGTGGTTTCTGCTTCCTGCAACAGAGCCTTAAGAGCGGGCGTACGCTCATCCAGCGAGCGACTGCCTTCCTGAATAGCCTGCCTGAGCAGCTGTTGCGGATTAATACCCGCGCGGCGTAATTCAGGGTTAGCAAAAAGCTCAGCAGCAACGGCATCCCCCTGCTCATCACTGCGCTGATAACTGCTGGCCACGGCATCCGTCAGTGCGGCTGCCGGGGCAGGTTTCACACCCAACAGAAAGCGCAGCCCCCAGGCGATTTTTTTTGATCGTCTCCGCCCTTGCCCGGCGCGGTAAACAAAGCGCGGAGGATGTTGCGGCTGCGGTTGCTCAGACATGAAATGCTCTCTGCTGCGAAGCGAATGATGGCCGCAGTATTTCAGAAAGGCGGAAAACTGAACAATGACAGATCAGCCGATCTGTCAGGCAGTCGTCCTGACGGAAATCCGCAAATTACTGGCAATAAAAAACCCCGCCGATCAAAACCTGCGGGGTCGTCATAATACAGCAGTGAAAGCCGTACCTTCTGCGTCAGAAATTCACCCCGTGGTGGTGAACTGCGCGGTCAGTAACTTCAGGCGCTTCTGCTGCATTTTCAAGGAATATTCCAGCTCTTTATAACGGGTATGCAGCGCTGCCTTTTCCCATTTTTCCTGCAGATGCCGGCGTGTCTCCTGATATTTTTCGGATTGCAGTTCAGTCCACTCCGCCAACATCGACTTAAACTCTTCGTACTCTTTTTCAAGAATATGTGACCACTTATCCGAGTTTTTCGATTTGGCCAGACGTTCCTGAGCACGTTTAAACTGCATTTTCAGTTTGGCACGCTGAATTTTAAAGTCCGGCACGACACGCAGATTTTTTGCAAGCCCAAGCAGAGAGCAGCTTTTGATGAGCCATTTGGTAGGATCCCACTGCCACCACTTGATGCCATTACGGTAATCCGTCTGAAAGATGTGATGATAGTTATGGTATCCCTCACCAAAGGTCAGAAAAGCAAAGAAATGATTATCACGTGCCGTGTTTTCATCGGTATACGGCTGCGAGCCCCATTTATGCGCAATGGAGTTAATAAAGAAGGTAAAGTGATGTGTGGTAACAATGCGCAATACACCTGCGAGCAGAATCATGCCCCAGAAATCATCAAATATCAGGCCAAGCGCGACCGGGATACCGATATTCATACCGAGAGCAATGGGTAAATAGTACTTGTACTGCCACATCACAATCGGATCTTTCATCAGGTTTTTTACATTATCGAAATTCACTTCGCCACTTTTGTACTGACGAACCATCCAACCCATATGAGAGAACCACAAACCCCGTTTGGCAGAATACGGATCAAGGTCAATATCATCGACATGACGGTGATGAACCCGGTGACCGGAACTCCAGTGCAGAATAGTATTCTGCAAAGCCATCGCACCAAACAAGGCGTACCAGAGACGCAGACTCCAGTGGGCCTCATAAGCATTGTGCGACCATAAACGATGATAACCGGCCGTGATGGCCAGCTCCGTTGCCGAAGTCAGCAGGATATAAAACACCACCGCAGCCAATGTGTAACCATAGGTCAGTCCATACCAGGGCACGAGGGTCAGTGCAGCCAGCCCGGTAACAGTAAACATGATGGCGGGAACCCAGTTTATCGGGGCAACTTCTTTATTATTGGTATCGCTCATAAGGCTCTTTCTTTAAGGATATACAGACACCCGGAATACAGCCCGGCTGTTAAATCTGTGTGACATGATACCTGATTGTAGCTATTCCGGCACCGCAACCAAGTTAAAGGATTGCGGTAAATCACTCCGGCAGAATATTTCTGACCTGACACACCAGTCATAACACTCCGCATAACAGAAGCCGTCACGATAGTCAGATATCAAGAGAAGAATTATGGCGTTTAAGGAACAGATAAAAGTCTGAAACCCGCATAACCAGACAGCCTTCTGTGCTGATCCGGTCTAACTCGCTGAACAGCGGACATAAAAAAACCGCGCTAAGCGCGGTTTTGGTATTTCGGTGAGATCAGCCACCGAAATCGTCCAGCATGATGTTCTCAGGCTCAACACCCAGATTCAGCAACATGTTGATAACCGACTGGTTCATGATCGGAGGTCCACACATGTAGAACTCACAGTCTTCCGGCGCCGGATGGTCACGCAGATACTGTTCGTACAACACGTTATGGATAAAGCCGGTCAGGCCCGTCCAGTTATCTTCCGGCTGTGGATCAGACATCGCCACATGCCATTCGAAGTTATCGTTCTCAGCCGCCAGCTGATCATAATCTTCCTGATAAAACAGCTCACGCAATGAACGTGCACCGTACCAGAAGCTGATCTTACGCTTGGAGCCCAGACGCTTCAGCTGATCAAAAATGTGTGAACGCATCGGTGCCATACCGGCACCACCACCAATGAACACCATTTCTGCATCGGTGTCTCTGGCGAAGAACTCACCAAACGGACCGTATACAGTCACTTTGTCACCGGGCTTCAGGTTGAAAACATAAGACGACATGATGCCCGGGTTAATACCCTTGCTGCCCGGTGGTGGGGTCGCAATACGGATATTAAATTTCACCAGACCGCGCTCTTCCGGGTAGTTAGCCATAGAGTAAGCACGAATCGTGTTTTCTTTGTTCACTGCTTTCAGGTCAAAGAAGCCAAAACGCTCCCAATCACCGCGGTATTCTTCCTGAATGTCGAAATCAGAGAAATTGATTTCATACGGAGGACATTCCAGTTGAACGTAACCACCGGCACGGAAGTCAACGCTCTCGCCTTCCGGCAGCTTCAGGGTCAGTTCTTTAATGAAGGTTGCCACGTTAGGGTTGGAAACCACGGTGGTTTCCCATTTTTTAACGCCGAACACTTCTTCCGGAACTTCAATCACCATGTCCTGTTTAACCGGAGCCTGACACGACAGACGCCAGCCTTCACGGGCCTCACCTTTGGTGAAGTGTGACTCTTCGGTTGGCAGCATCTCACCACCACCGCTTTTAATCACACACTTACACTGGGCACAGGTACCGCCACCACCACAGGCAGAGGACAGGAAAATATTATTGGCCGCCAGGGTTTGCAGCAGCTTGCCACCGGCTTCCGTTTCAATGGTTTTTTCGCCATTGATCAGAATTTTTACGCTACCAGAGCTGACCAGCTTGGCACGGGCGCCGAGAATGATGAACACCAGTGACAGTACAATCACGGTAAACATCACAACGCCGAGGATGATTTCAATATCCAAAATATCGACTCCTTACAGTGACACGCCAGAGAATGACATGAAACCCAGCGACATCAGACCAACGGTCATAAAGGTGATGCCCAGTCCCTGCAGACCTGCAGGAACGTCACTGTATTTCAGTTTTTCACGAATACCGGCCAGTGCAGTAATTGCCAGAGCCCAGCCCAGACCTGCACCAACACCGTATACAGCACTTTCACCAAAGGTGTAGTCGCGCTCAACCATAAACAGTACCGCACCCATAATGGCGCAGTTAACGGTGATCAATGGCAGGAACACACCCAATGCGTTGTACAGAGCCGGTACGTATTTATCGAGCACCATTTCCAGAATCTGTACCATCGCCGCAATCACGCCGATGTAAGTCAGCAGACCAAGAAAGCTCAGATCGACAGTGGCAAAATCCTGACTGATCCAGGTCAGCGCGCCTTCTTTCAGCAACAGGCCGTAAATCAGATTGTTAATCGGTACGGTGATGGCCAGCACCACAATAACCGCAACCCCCAGACCAATAGCGGTCTGAATTTTTTTCGAAATCGCCAGGAAGGTACACATGCCGAGGAAGAAGGCCAACGCCATATTCTCAACAAAGACCGCCTTAACGAACAGGCTGATATAGTGTTCCATTAGTGGCCTCCGGAGTGCTCAGTGTTTGGCAGAATTTTAAACTCTGCGGTTTCCACCTGATCTTTTTTCCAGGTGCGCAGCGCCCAGATAAACAGACCAATAATGAAAAACGCTGACGGTGGCAACAGCAACAAACCATTAGACTGATACCAGCCACCATCCTGAATCAGAGGCAGGATCTCATAACCCAGCAGTTTGCCAGAGCCGAACAGTTCACGAATGGTACCTACGGTAATCAGAACCACCGAGTATCCCAAACCATTACCGATGCCGTCGAAGAAGCTCAGTACCGGGCCATTTTTCATAGCAAAGGCTTCTGCGCGGCCCATCACGATACAGTTGGTAATGATCAGACCGACGAATACCGACAACTGCTTACTGATGTCATAGGCATACGCCTTCAGAATCTGATCCACCACAATCACCAGCGAGGCAATAATAATCATCTGCACGATGATCCGGATATTGTTCGGAATGTGATTACGGATCAGCGCGATACCAAAGTTAGAAAACGCCGTTACCGAGGTCAGTGCAATACACATCACCAGCGTAACCTGCAGACTGGTGGTCACCGCCAGCGCAGAACAGATACCCAGGATCTGAACCGCAATCGGGTTCTTGCTGAATAATGGATCAAGCAGGACATTCTTTAATTCAGACATATCAGGCCCCCTGTCCTTTCAGTTGAGTCAGCAGTTTGCCAAACGCCATATCGCCGACCCAGAATTTCACCAGATTATCCACACCACGACTGGTCAGAGTGGCACCCGACAGACCATCAATCTGATTCGGATTGCCTTCTGCGGCACTGCCTTTTACAACAGTGATCGCCAGTTCGCCATTCGCGTTATGCAGTTTCTTGCCAGGCCACAAACCTTTCCACTTAGGATTGTCGACTTCACCACCCAGACCCGGCGTTTCTCCGTGAGCGTAGAAACCGAGACCGGCGACGGTTTCCAGGTCGCCCTCAAGGGCAATGAAACCGTACAGCGTTGACCACAGGCCGTAACCATGAACCGGCAGCACCAGAGTTTCGATCGCACCGTCTTTCTCGATCATGTACACCGCAGCGTACTTTTCCAGACGCTTGATGCTCGCCTTATCTTCCCCGCCGGACAACTTGCGTGACAGCGCAGGCAGTTTGGAAGACTTGCGCTGGTCAAAATTGTCAGGGTTCAGGTTAGCGGCACGGATTTCATCCAGTTCAGCGTCGGTCGCAAAACGACCGGCTTCCAGATTCACAATACGGGTAGTGACCTGTTTGAACTGTTCAGCAACAGGAATACCGGCCTGATACAGACCAGCTGCCTGCAATACGGCTGCTTTCTTGTCGTTGGCTTTGTTTTCATTCTGCTTCTGACGCAGTCCGACCGCAGCACCGGCCACGATTACCGAACAGACCAGACACAGCAAAACTGCAACCAACAGAGTCTTTTGAATGCTGTCTTGTTTACTGGACACGTGCAGCCCTCCGCTTCATATTTGCCTGAACCACAAAGTGGTCAATCAGAGGCGCAAACAGGTTGGCAAACAGAATGGCCAGCATCATGCCTTCCGGGAACGCCGGGTTAACGACACGAATCATCACCACCATAAAGCCAATCAGGGCACCAAAGAACCATTTGCCTTTATTTGTCATGGATGCCGATACCGGATCGGTCGCCATAAAAATCATACCGAAGGCGAAACCACCCAGAACCAGATGCCAGTACCATGGCAATGCAAACATCGGGTTAGTATCCGAACCTACGCCGTTCAGCAGCAGCGTGGTAGCAACCATACCGATCATGACACCCGCCACAATACGTGCCGAGGCAATTCCCATTACCAGCAAAACAGCGCCACCGATCAGAATGGCCAGAGTACTGGTCTCACCCATCGAGCCCTGAATCGTACCAATAAAGGCATCCATCCAGCTGACACCATTGTCGATAACATTCTGTACACCACCTTCCGCGGCGTTGCTCAGTGCCGTTGCACCACTGAAACCATCGGCAGCAGTCCATACAGCATTACCGGACATATTGGCCGGGTAAGCAAAGAACAGGAAAGCACGGCCCGTCAGTGCCGGGTTGAGGAAGTTTTTACCGGTACCACCGAAAATTTCCTTACCGATCACCACACCAAAGCTGATACCCAGAGCAACCTGCCACAGCGGAATGCTGGGCGGTAAGGTCAGGGCAAACAGCACAGAGGTCACGAAGAAGCCTTCGTTCACCTCGTGGCGACGGATAGTGGCAAACAGCACTTCCCAGAAGCCACCAACAATGAAGGTAACGGCGTATACCGGCAGGAAGTACGCAGCACCAAAGACAAAGTTGTCCCAGATACTGGCGGCGTTATGAGCACTCCCGCCCAGCAGAGCGATGAGCATTTCACGCCAGCCTTCAATGGCAGTACCGGTTCCGGCTGCTAGGGCTTCATTGGCCTGCAGACCGATGTTGTACATACCGAAGAACATGGCCGGGAAGGTACACAACCACACCGTGATCATGATGCGTTTCAGGTCGATACCATCACGCACGTGAGCGGTGTTGTTGGTCACGTTCGGTGGTGAATAAAGACCGGTATCTACCGCTTCATAGAGCGGATACATTTTTTCGTACTTGCCACCCTTTTCAAAGTGGGGTGCCAGGCCGTCGAGCATACTACGCAAGCCCATGATTAACCCTCCGCCTGAATTCGGGTGAGATTTTTACGCAGAATCGGACCGTATTCATATTTGCCGGCAAACAAAGCTGCACAGAGCCAGGTCTTCTTCATCCAGTTCCAGTGCGCCAAGACTGATGGCGGTATCCATGTCTTCAACGATCAGTGCACGCAGCAACTGCGTTGGCAGGATGTCCAGCGGCATGATTTTCTCATACGCGCCCACCGGTACCATTGCACGCTCAGAACCGTTGGTTGTGGTCGTGAAGGCAAAGGTTTTGCTCAGGAATTTAGACAGATAAATCGGCATCACCGAGAAACGGTTAACACCCGGAGTCAGATAATGCAGCATCGGACGCTCACGTCCTTCACGCAGTACAGAAATCTGGTTGTGGTAACGCCCCAGGAACTGGTTTTCGCCACTCGCAGTCCGGCCACCGAACACAGAACCGGAAATCAGACGGTTTTCACCAGCGGCCAGCTCTCCCTCGGTCAGCTGTGACAGGCTGGCGCCAATCTGAGTACGGATAAGGCGCGGCTTATTCACCTGCGGACCAGCCAGTGAGATCACCCGATCGGTATACAGTTTACCAGTCGTAAACAGCAACCCAACGGCAATCACATCCTGATAGCCAATGCTCCATACAACACGCGCAGCGCTGACAGGATACAGGGAATGAATATGAGTGCCGGTCAGACCAGCGGGATGCGGGCCGGCAAATTCTTCCGTGGTTTCGACACCCGCGGACGGAATATTGGCTGCCGGTGCTTTACAGACAAACAGCGGACCGTCAGTCAGTTGTTTCAGCACGGTCAGGCCATTCCGGAATGCATCAGCCTGTTCATTAATCACAAGTTCCGGATTCGCTGCCAGCGGATTGGTATCCATGGCATTGACGAAAACAGCCTGCGGGCGTGACCCCAAAGCCGGAACACGGGAAAACGGACGGGTGCGCAATGCGGTCCACAATCCGGAATTCACCAGATTGGCCTGAACATCATCAGCAGACAGCGATGATAACTGCTGCGGCGCATAACTCTGGAAGGTTTCTTCATCGGTGCCATCTATATCGATAACAACAGACTGGAATACCCGACGCTCGCCGCGGTTAATGGCTTTTACCACACCGGCAGCAGGAGCTGTGTACTGAACACCTTCAGTTTTTTTATCGGTGAATAACACCTGGCCTTTCTTGACTCGATCACCTTCCTGCACCGCCATTGTTGGCTTCATACCAACATAATCTGCTCCCAGTACCGCTACCTGTGTAACAGTACGTCCTGCAGAAATGGCTTGTTCAGGAGTTCCGGTGATTGGTAAGTCGAGACCCTTCCTGATATTGATCATACGCCTCGCCTAATCACTGTTGCTTCCAAGGTCGTTGTTTCCGGCTAGCAAAAAAGACGTACAACACCCCCTCTCTCACCAAGGTTGCGGTACGCTCGAATTCTTTTTGCTCAGGAAACAAGTACTTGGACTCATTTTCCAAGTTAAAAATCGCGCTAAGTATAATGACCGCTTAAGGATTAATCCACCGGTCATACCGGCAATTGACTACCCCTTTTGGCTTATCTGCACCACGCTTCAAAAACTGGTTAAAGCTTAGCCAACAAGCCAATAAAAAAAGCCGCTGCGAACGCAGCGGCTTTTTTATGGGCACTCAAGGCAAAAGCAGACTTACACCACTTTAGGGAAAGTCGGGTACTCAACACCACATACCTGCTGGGCAATACGCACAACCTGACGGCTGTAACCGTATTCGTTGTCGTACCATACATACAGGTTAACGTGGTTACCGTTAACGATGGTGGCTTTAGCATCTACGATACCGGCATGACTGTTGCCCACGAAGTCGGTTGATACCACTTCCGGAGAGTTCACCCAGTCAATCTGCTTGTGCAGTGCAGAATGCAGTGACTGCTCACGCAGGTAATTGTTCAGCTCTTCAACGGTGGTTTCTTTCTTCAGATTCAGCGACAGAATCGCCATAGAAACGTTGGGCGTCGGAACACGGATAGCATTACCGGTCAGCTTGCCTTTCAGGGCAGGCAGCGCCTTGGCAACGGCTTTCGCAGCACCGGTTTCAGTAATAACCATGTTCAGCGGCGCAGAACGACCACGACGATCACCACTGTGGTAGTTATCGATCAGGTTCTGGTCATTGGTGTAGGAGTGAACGGTCTCAACGTGACCGCTGTTGATGCCATAGGCATCGTCCATCACTTTCAGTACCGGCGTAATCGCGTTGGTGGTACAGGAAGCCGCTGACAGAATTTTATCAGCCGCATCGATATCGCCATGGTTAATACCGTAAACGATGTTTTTCAGATCGCCCTTACCCGGAGCGGTCAGCAGTACACGGGCAGTACCCTTGGCCTGCAGATGCTGAGACAGACCCGCTTCGTCACGCCACACACCGGTGTTATCAATCACCAGAGCGTTCTTGATACCGTACTGGGTGTAATCGATTTCTGCCGGGTTGCCAGCGTAAATGATTTTGATGAAGTTGCCGTTAGCGATCAGCGCTTCGTTTTCAGCATCGACGGTCAGGGTGCCACGGAAAGTACCGTGTACTGAGTCACGGCGCAGCAGAGAAGCACGTTTCACCAGATCATCGCCTTTACCACGACGAACAACGATGGCGCGCAGACGCAAACCACGACCGCCACCGGATTTTTCAATCAGGATACGGGCCAGCAGACGACCGATACGGCCAAAGCCATACAGAACCACATCGCGGTTCTCACCATCCGGCAGATCTTTACCGATCACATCAGACAGTTCATCCGTCAGGAAGGCACTCAGGTCACGACCATTACCTTCAGTACGGTATTTAACCGCCAGCTTACCAATATCAACATGAGCACGGCCCACATCCAGTTGGCTCAGGGCAACCAGAACCGGGAAAGTGTCGTGTACAGACAGCTCCTGCTTTTCCATATGACGCACGAAACGGTGCGCTTTCAGCAGATCGATAACAGAACGATTAATAACCGGACGACCATAAATGGACGTCACAACGTTCTTCTTACGGTACAAAGTACCAACCAAAGGAATCATAGATTCGGCGATGGCTTCACGGTCCATCCAGTCCTGCAAACAGGCTTCGCGCATGTCTTGGCTCACGGGTTCACCTTCCGTAAAAATCAGTGGGCAAATTCGGGGCGCATATTATGCCTGTATGTCAGACAATGCACAAACCTGTGCGCATGCTCCGGCGGCGCTCATCCTTTACAGAGGTTCCTTAACAGCCTCCGGCCCTTTGGTTACACTAACGCGCTATTTTCACCTGACTGCCTGAGGAGTACGAATGGCCAGTCCATTTCACCCGGAACTGCCCACCAAAGCCGCCGAGCGGCGATTCTGGGGAAATCTGCATGGTGCCAGCCAGGCTCTGGCCATCGCCAGTGCGGCCAGTCAGCAACAGGGACTCACGCTGGTCATCAGTGCGGATCCGGCCAGCGCTTTGCGGCTGGAAGAAGACATCCGTTTTTTTGCCAGCGACCTGACCGTGCTGCATTTCCCCGACTGGGAAATTCTGCCCTACGATGTGTTCTCACCGCATCAGGATATTATCTCCCAGCGCATCGCTACATTGAGCCGCCTTCACGACCTGACTCAGGGCGTGCTGATTTTGCCGGTTACGACCCTGCTGCACCGCCTGCCGCCAGCCAGTTTTTATCAGGGCCAGAGTTTTGCCCTCGATGTCGGCCAGACGTTTAATGTCGACAATACCCGTCTGCAGCTGGAATCGGCGGGCTACCACTGTGTGGATACCGTCTACGAACACGGTGAATTTGCCGTGCGCGGTGCCATCGTCGATATTTTTCCGATGGGTCAGGACACACCGTTCCGCATTGAGTTATTCGATGACGAAATCGAAACTCTGCGCACCTTCGATCCGGAAACCCAGCGGACACTGGATAAAGTAGAATCCATCCGCATCCTGCCGGCGCGGGAATTTCCATTAAATACCGGCGCTGTCCGCACGTTCAAAACCCGCTGGTTTGATTTTTTTGAACACGATCCGAAAGCCTGCCCGGTGTACACCGACGTATCTCAGGGCATTGCACCGGCCGGTATCGAATATTATCTGCCATTATTTTTCAGCGAAGACCTGGCCAGCTTTCTCGACTACCTGCCGCGCAAGACTCTGGTCATTCACGATGCCCGTCTGGAGCAGGCCGCCAACCAGTTCCGCAAAGATGCCGAGCAGCGCTACGAAAGCCGCCGTTATGACCGCCTGCGTCCTGTACTGGCACCGGCGCAGTTATTTTTATCCGCCGAGCAGTTATTTTCCGGCCTGAACGAATTCCCGCGCATTCAGTGGCAAGCCGATGCCCCTCCGGAGCGCGCCGGCAGCCTGCACTTCACCACACAGGTACTGAGCGACATCAGCGTTGATTCGCGCCTCGAACAACCCCTGCAGCGCCTGCAGACCTGGCTGAATGACAACCACCAGCAGCGCGTGCTGTTCTGCGCCGAATCCGCCGGCCGCCGCGAAGCCTTAAAAGAATTACTGGGCCGCATTCAGCTGCGCCCGAACGATCAGGACAGCTGGGCCGGTTTTATCCGCGGTAACCATCAGTTCGGACTCATTATCGGCCCGCTGGATGATGGCGTCACCGTCAGCGACGGTCAGCAAACACTGAGCATCATCACCGAAAATCAGTTATTCGGTCAGCGCATCCGCCAGACCCGCCGCCGCGCCAAACAAAAGACCGATTCAGAGCTGGTCATCCGCGACCTGTCAGAACTGCAACCCGGTGCGCCGGTCGTTCACCTTGATCATGGCGTTGGCCGTTATCAGGGCTTACAGACGCTCGAAGCCGGTGGTCAGGTGAATGAATTTCTGGTGCTGGAATACGCCGGCAACGCCAAACTGTACGTGCCGGTTTCTGCCCTGCATTTAATTGCCCGCTACGGTGGTGCCGAAGAAGGCGCAGCACCACTGAATAAACTCGGCACCGATAAATGGGCTCAGGCAAAACGCAAAGCGGCGGAAAAAATCCGCGATACCGCTGCCGAACTGCTGGATATTTACGCCCGCCGCGAAGCACGCAAAGGCTTTGCCTTCAGTGGTCCGGATGAAGAATACGAACGCTTTGCCGCCGGTTTCCCGTTTGAAGAAACCCCGGATCAGCAGGCCGCTATCGATGCCGTCATTAACGATATGTGCTCGCCACGCCCCATGGACCGCCTGGTCTGTGGGGATGTCGGTTTCGGCAAAACCGAAGTCGCCATGCGTGCAGCCTTTATGGCGGTACAGAGCGGCAAGCAGGTCGCAGTGTTAGTGCCCACCACCCTGCTGGCGCAGCAGCATTACCAGAATTTTGCTGACCGCTTTGCCGAGTGGCCGGTTAAGGTCGACGTGCTGTCACGCTTTAATTCCGCCAAAGAGACCCAGGCCGCCCTCGACCGTATGCTCGAAGGTAAAACCGATATTGTTGTCGGCACCCATAAACTGCTGCAGAACGATGTGAAATTTGACCATCTGGGTCTGCTGATTATCGACGAAGAACACCGCTTTGGCGTTCAGCAAAAAGAACGCATTAAAGCACTGCGCGCCGAGGTGGATATTCTGACCCTCACCGCCACGCCAATTCCGCGTACGTTAAACATGGCCATGGCCAGCATCCGTGATCTGTCCATCATCGCCACCCCGCCAGCCAAGCGTTTAAGCGTTAAAACCTTTGTGCGCCAGCATGATGAACCGATCATAAAAGAAGCCGTTCTGCGTGAAATTCTGCGCGGCGGTCAGGTGTATTATCTGCACAATGAAGTCAAAAGCATTGAGAAAACGGCACGCGATTTAAGCGAAGCCATTCCCGAAGCACGGGTGGTGATTGCCCATGGCCAGATGTCAGAGCGCGAACTGGAACGGGTAATGGGTGATTTTTATCACAAGCGCTTTAACGTACTGGTGTGTACCACCATTATTGAAACCGGTATCGACGTACCGTCGGCCAACACCATTATTATCGAACGTGCCGATAAATTCGGTCTTGCCCAGCTGCACCAGCTGCGTGGACGGGTCGGTCGGTCACACCATCAGGCCTATGCCTACCTGCTGACGCCACCACCGAAAACCCTGACCAAAGACGCCGAAAAACGCCTCGAAGCCATTGCAGCCGCTCAGGATCTGGGGGCCGGTTTTATGCTCGCCACCCACGATCTGGAAATCCGCGGTGCCGGTGAATTACTCGGCGAAGAACAGAGCGGCCAGATCGAAACCATCGGCTTCACGCTGTATATGGAAATGCTGGAACAAGCGGTTAAAGCCATGAAATCCGGCAAAACGCCATCGGCTGATCTGTCCCTGAATCAGGGTGCTGAAGTGAATCTGCATATTCCGGCGCTGATTCCGCAGGATTATCTGCCCGACGTTAACAGCCGCCTGACACTGTACAAGCGCATTGCCAGCGCCCGCGACGACAACGAACTGAAAGAACTGCAGGTAGAAATGATCGATCGTTTTGGCTTGCTGCCAGATCCGGTTAAAAACCTGTTCCGTCAGACCTCGTTAAAACTGAAACTGACACCCCTTGGCATTGCCAAGCTCGATGCCGGGGAGCAAAGTGGCCGCATTGAATTTGCTGCCGAAACCCGGATCAACCCTTTCGTACTGGTAAAACTGGTGCAAAGCAAATCCAACACCTTCAGGCTCGAAGGCGGCCATACCTTGCGTTTCACCCTCAACATGGCCAGTATCGACCAGCGTTTTAACCAGATTGATCAGGTATTAACCGAATTACAAAAGGACCCTAATCTGTGAGCCAGCTGTTTTGCCGTACCTTCCTGCTTCTGTGCTCTGCTGCCCTGCCCCTGTCCGCCACTGCGGCGCCCTGGTACCGGGTGGAAATGCTGCTGGTCGCCTATGAAGACGAAAGCCTGATCGAGCAGGAATTGTGGCCCGAAGTGCTGGAAACCAGCGCCACCGGAGAACATGAATCCGGCAGCCTGCTGACCGAAACAGCCACGACACCCGACTATACCTGGTGGCTGAGCCCATCTCGTTATCAGCAACTGCATCATGCCTTGTTTGCCGGCTTTGGCTTCATCCGTATTCCGAAAGCGGAGTGGCCTGCCCCTTTACAGCCATTGGCAGAACTGAAACTGGCGAATGAAGCCGAACGCATCAATAAACGCAGCGATATGAACGTGATCTGGCACCAGGCCTGGGTGGAGCCCATTCAGGAAGAAGGTCAGGCCATTCGACACACCATCAATGTGCGTCTGCAGGATAAACTCGATATTCAGGTCACCGGCCGTTTTGAACTGCACCGCAGCCGCTATCTGCATATCAATACCGACCTGCAGGTACAGCACTACGAATTGCAGGCGCCCGCCGAACTGAGTGCATTGAGCCTGCCCGCCAATGACAACCGCGCCGATTACCGCAGCGACTTACTGGCGCAGAGCGAAATCAAAGCGTCCTTGGCGGTTGATTTACCCACCCCCATCCGCGCCGCACGGGTGCAGCAGAGCCGGCGTATGCGCAGTAACGAGCTGCACTACATTGACCACCCGATGCTGGGAATTGTGCTGAACATTGTGCCCGTTGAGCGGGCAGAAGATCTGTGAACCCGGCCAGAAGCCGGGCTGTTTGTTGCAATGAATGCTGAACACACAAGAAATCTCTGAATATGCCGGTGCACACACTGGCGCAAGGAACAGCATTGTTCAGGAGTCCGTTAAAGTCGCTTCAGCGTTGCTCCCAGCAAATCACGCACCTGCTGCATACCGCCACTTAATACTGCGCGGATTTCGTCCATGGTAATTTCACCTTCGCTTTTACCGGCCGCCGGATTAACCACCAGGCAAACACTGGCATAAGGAATACCCAGCTCACGCGCCAGGGCCGCTTCCGGCATGCCAGTCATCCCCACCAGATCACAGCCGTCTCTTTCGAGGCGGTTGATTTCGGCAATGGTTTCCAGACGCGGCCCCTGAGTCGCGGCATAGACACCAAAATCGCACACCGGCAAGGCAATATCAGCCGCCGCAGAGATTAATGCCTGACGCAGATGCTCATCGTAGGGGTGGGTCAGGTCGATATGATCCAGCGGGCGGAACTCACCATCAAAAAAAGTACTCTCTCGCCCCCAGGTGTAATCGACCACCTGATGCGGTACGGAGATCGCACCGGATTGCATGGCCGGATGAATACCACCGACGGCATTCACCGCAATAATGGCCTCTGCACCCTGCTCCTGCAGCGCCAGTAAATTTGCCCGGTAATTGATTTTATGCGGCGGCACCGCATGCGGGTGTCCGTGACGTGCTAAAAACAGCACGGTTTTTTCATTCCAGCGACCTTCCTGAACCGCCGACGACGGCTGCCCCAGCGCGGTGTTAACATCATGACTGACGGTAATTTCCGGGCCTTCAAGCTGGGTCAAACCTGTGCCACCAATAATGGCTATTTTTTCAAAATTCATAACATTCCAATATCACTTGAATGACTGTCAGACGACAATCTGTATTCATTCTTTTACAGCAGATTCAATAGCTGCTGCTGTATAAAAGAACGCCGCTGATTGAATTGCTGAACATCATCAGCGTGGTTTAATGGCCCCTGCAAAGCTGCCAGACTCAAACGCTGCCATCCAGGTGTATTTAATTGTTTGCGTACTGCGGCAACTACGTCGGTTGCAGCCGCGCGGTCGTTACAGACCAGTAATGCATTAGCACCGGCATGAATTGCACAGTCAGCCCGTTCGGCGTAGCTGCCAACACTGGCCGCTCCGGCCATGGATAAATCATCACTGAAAATTACGCCATTAAACTGCAGCTCGGTACGCAGAATATTCTGCAGCCACTGCGCAGAAAAACCGGCCGTATTGTCACTGTCGACCGCCGGATAAATCACATGCGCCGGCATAATTCCGGCTAACAGCCCCATCGACATCAGCGCATGAAACGGCTCAATGTCATTATTCAGCTCAATGCGAGAACGACGGTCTACCGGCAGCGCCAGATGCGAGTCTGCGGCAATCGCACCGTGACCGGGAAAATGCTTACCCACCGCCAGCATACCGGCCTCATTCATACCGCGTACAAAAGCGGAAGCCAGCGCAATGACGGTATCCGCATCATGGCCAAAGGCCCGGTCGCCAATCACCTGCGAAACGTCGCACTCAATATCCAGCACCGGTGCAAAGCTCAGATGCACACCCTGCTGGCGCAATTCGGCGGCCATCAGCCAGCCCAGTTCGTGAGCCAGAGTCAGCGCTTCTGTACGGTTGCGCTGGTATTCATGTTCCAGCGTCAGCATGGCTGGTAAACGGGTAAAGCCTTCACGGAAACGCTGAACCCGGCCACCTTCCTGATCGACGCACAACAATAAGTCCGGACGCAGATCCAGAATATCGCTGGTCAGCGCCTTTAACTGCTGTGGTGTCTGGTAATTGCGCGCGAAAAAAATCAACCCACAGATTTCCGGCTGCAGCAGAAATTCACGGTCGGCAGCGGTTAATTCTATACCTTCAATATCGGCAACCACACCGATACGCTGATTCAGGTTCTGTGTTACAGATTGCGGCATGGAATCCTCGAAAAACTGTGTGGCTGAATCCACACCGGCGTACCGGCACTGACCAATTCAAATAATTCAGTAATATCGCTGTTACGCATACGAATACAGCCATGGGACAGGGGCTGGCCCACAGGTTCAGAGTCCGGCGTGCCATGGATATAAATATAACGGCGCATGGAATCCACACGGCCCATACGGTTAACACCGACCTCCAATCCCTGCAGCCATAAAATGCGGGTTAAAATCCAGTCGCGCTGTGGTTGCTGTAAAGCCAATTCCGGGGAATAGATTTCACCCGTCGGACGCCGGCCAACAAATACGGTGTTCAGTGGCAAACCGGCACCGATACAGGCCCGGACACGATGCCAGCCACGGGGCGTACAACCGGAATTTTCCTGTTCACCGGCACCCTTAAGCGCCGTAGAAACCGGATAAAGATGGCAGATACCGGCGCTGGACACGCGCAGTACCTGATCGGCAATAGAAACTTCTATTAATGTTTGCGGTAATGCAGATTGCGCAGCCGTGGGCGCCATAGCAAAGGCCTGTTGGTAAAAAGCGAAAAACGGAAAGCCCGGCTCCGCTCAATCAGCCTGATGCGGAGCGTTTAGACCAGACGCGAGGAAAGGTATCAATTTATCAACAACCTGCGCAATATCTGAACCTTTCCCCAGATCGTGCTCCGCCATCGCCGTCAGCGAATCGGCCCCCGACAACGTAAACACCGTGGCTCCCAGCATAAAGTGAATACGCCAGAACCGGTCTTCATCAGACAGCTCCGGCGTCGCCGCCGTCACCAGACGCATAAAGGTCTTAAACACCGGACCATATTCTTTCTGCAGGAAGCGGCGTAAGTGCCCCTGCCCCTGGGTATACGCCAGCCCAAGCAGACGCATAAAAATCCCCAGACGCCGCGGGCTGTCATGCCCGGCACGCAGTGCCGTCTGCGACAACAACATCAACAAACCCGGTAATGCTGGAACCCGGCCTTCCAACTGCGCCTGAACAGCATCCAGCTCATGCTCCAGATCGTCGCAGAAAGGCGTCAGAAAACGGGCGAAGACAGCCTGAATCAACGCCTTTTTAGAACCGAAATGATAATTCACCGCCGCCAGATTCACTCCGGCTTTCGTGGTGATATTGCGTAACGAGGTCTCAGCAAACCCACGCTCCGAAAACAACTCCTCTGCCGCATTCAGGATACTTTTCACTGTATCTTTCTGTGCCATAACCCTGCATCTGCCTTATCACGCTGTCGCGGCTTTATTGCCATCGCCGACATTACAAAACAACTGTTTCAAACATACGTTTAAAACGAGAATTAGGCAACCCTATATAAGCCCAAAGGCTTAAAGCCCGCCAGCCGATCAGGACTCAGGCAAGAGTAATAGATTCCAAGGAACATGCCGACGACTGGAAACAGGGGTTTACACTGAATAAAATACTGTATACATTTACACCATACTGTATGGATCAACAGACTGGATAAGCATCATGATCAAGCTCACGGCACGACAACAGCAGGTACTGGATTTCATCCGTTCCTCCCTGGAAGATACCGGATTTCCGCCCACCCGCGCTGAAATCGCCACCGAGCTGGGCTTCAAATCGCCTAACGCCGCCGAAGAACATCTGAAAGCACTGGCACGCAAAGGCGCAATTGAGATCATGCCCGGCGCATCCCGCGGCCTGCGCATCGTTGAAGAGCAAAATCCGGGGTTGCCCATTGTTGGCCGTGTAGCCGCCGGAGAGCCCATTCTGGCTCAGGAACACATCGCCGATTATTGCGAAATCCCACCCAGCTTCTTCCGCCCTTCTGCAGATTTCCTGCTTGAGGTTCACGGCGACAGCATGAAGAACATCGGCATACTTGATGGCGACTACATCGCTGTCCACAAAGCTGAAACGGCCCGCAACGGCGAAATTATTGTCGCCCGCGTTGACAACGAAGTCACAGTAAAGCGTTACGAAAGAAAGCGGAATCAGGTCATTCTGCATCCGGAAAATGATGACTTTAAACCGATCGAGGTTGATCTGCGGGAAACGGAATTTGCCGTTGAAGGTTTATACGTTGGCGTTGTACGCCGTAGCTAACAACGATTATTCAAAGGTTCGGGGTGATTGTTATGCGTCAGTTATTACTCGGAATGGAAGAAGCCGGTTTGTCTCTCAGCAGCCAGCAGCCAGGCAGAATGACTCCGGTCAGAGCCGGTTCACCACGCGGGAGCCTGACAGAAGTCATCGTCAGTGAGGGAGGTGCGATTCAACCCATGCACCTGCTGCCAATGCTGGCACAGTGCAACGCGCATAAACGCTGGCTGATGTGGCTAAGCCCACACCGTCCAATGAACAAAAGCTGGCTGGAAAGCATGGGACTGCAGCATTCACCGGTGATTCATCTCGACCTGTGCAATGACACCCAACTGGCTCTGTGCAGCAAAGTACTGGCCGCAGGAAACAGCCACATGATTATTGAGTGGCAAGGTGAACTTAACAGTCACGAACGACACATTATCCGCCAACAGGCTGACCAGAGCGGCAGCCATGTGGTACTGATTCAGCGCCGGCCCTGAACCACAGAAAGCAATGAACATAAAAAAGCCCTGATCACGATCAGGGCTTTTTTATGCTTGCAGCACCGCCTTATACCGACAGACGGCAGGCGATACCTTCTGCCGGGTAAGAATCAGTGCAGCCGTTGCTGATACTCCGGCGTATCAAAATCTTCACGCTCAACCTCCATCCCGGAGAGTTCACCGACCTTACGGACGCCTGCTTCCAGCATGACACGCGCAACATCCATATGATGCGCCTGCAAACTTGCCTTGGCATCTTCGGAAAAATGAATACAGACCAGCGCATCGCTGTCCTGATCGTCGGCACGACGCAGGGCGATATCACCATTGGAAAGTTCTACGATTTCAAAAAAGCGCGCCATAACCGCCTCTCAAAACTGGGCGCGGGAGTGTACCACAGGTTCTTTTCAATAGCTTGGGCAGTACACAGATCCGTTAGTAATAAAAAGTAAGCATCTCTGACGGGTTATGCTCAGGGATGCTCAGCTTTCCTGGCGGTTAGCGCGCTGATCATCAATCAACCGGGTCAGATTCTGCAGCCATCCGGCAACAGGAGATTGAGGCGTAGCAACCAAAGCAATTCTGCCGGGAATATCCATCACCTGCACCGCTGCAGCAGGTTGGTTCTGGCCCGCCGGTTGTCCCTGAGCCTCTGCGGCAGCCAACATCTGCGCCAGCCAGGAAAAACCATTTTCGGCCAGCTGTTGCAATTCGCGCATCTCGCCGGTTGTCATTGCGGCCTGTTGCCGCAGCTCAGCCAGCGAATGAACCGGCTGACGATACGCCACCATCTCTCCCAGTTCAGCGAGGTAAGACAACCAGGCATCACGCAATTGATACAGTGCACTCTCTTCAAGGGCCTGCTGTAAGGCAGCCGGAGCCGATTGCAAAGATGACAACTGCTCCAGTAACAGACGACACTGATAGAGCTTCTGATTGGTAAAGCCAATCCACTGCGACATGCGGACTACTCCGGCAGAAAGTTCAGATTAAAAATCAATGGTCAGGCCGAAATGTGCGCCATCGCCTAATTTGTAGCGGTCATTAATATCTTCAATGCGGATGCTGTTATAACGGTATCCGGCATAGATGCGCGCAGTAGGCAGCAGACTGAACTGCAGGCGGATGTCGCTGTTGATCATATTTTCAGCATCACTGAATGATACAACCGGCGGCGCATAATAGGCGTAACCGGCAACGCTGATATCGTTATTAGCAGGCAGTGTATAACGGAAAAAACCGCCCACACCCATGGCCGCGCCATCAAAATCATCCGTGGTAAACACGAAGACCTTGGCACCGACACCAATGTACATATGACTGGTCGAAGGGCGGACATCCACTACGTGCAGGCCAGCAGACACCATATCGCCATCATCTTCGTGATGCAGCGCGGCCAGATTAATGTGCAGTCCGGAACCCATCTGGGTGGCATCATAAGCAACACGGGCGACATCATCGGCCAGACTGATATCCAGCGAACCACCGGCCTGAGCCAGTGCAGGTAAAGCCAGAGTGCCAGCCGTCAGAAATCCTTTAACTGCCCTACGCAACATTTTCATAGTATTCCCCATTCACAGTATTCCCCAATGATCCGATCACAGTACCGGCTGCTGAACGGATAACCCGATTCTGTTCTCCGCCAAAAGGAGCTACAGACAGCAGCTGATTTTTATTTGGCGGCATAATAGCAGTGCGGCGGCAGTGGTTAAACCACAGCCGCCGCAAGCAGGGTCCGTTCAGTCAGTCTCAACAGCCCCTGAGACCAGCAAACGCTTTAATCAGCGCATCAGATCAAGCAACAGCTTGTTCAGCCGCGCGACATATTCAGCCGGCTGCTTCAGCTGGCTGCCTTCTGCCAGCTGCGCCTGCGCATAAATAATCTGCGCCAGCTCAGCAAAACGGCTGTCGTCCTGTTCCGTGTCGAGACGCTGAATCAGCGGGTGTGCCGGATTAATTTCCAGCGCCGTTTCTGGTTCTGGTACGGCCTGTCCGGCCGCTTCCATCAGACGACGCATATGGCCGCCCATATCGTACTGCCCCACCACCAGACAGGCCGGTGAATCGGTCAGGCGGGAGCTGACACGAACGCTTTTCACATTGCCATCGAGGGCTTTCTGCACGCGCTCAACCAGATCTTTATGGGTTTCTTCCAGCGCTTTTTGCTGCTCTTTTTCGGCGGCATCGGCCAGTTCATCCAGATCCAGTTCACCTTTGGTAACGTCCTGGAATACTTTGCCATCGAAATCCGTCAGGTGACCGACCATCCATTCGTCCACGCGATCAGTCAGCAGCAGAACTTCAACACCTTTGGTGCGGAAATATTCCAGATGCGGGCTGCTGGAGACCGCCGCATGGTTGTCGCCGGTGATGTAATAAATCTTTTTCTGACCTTCACGCATACGCGCAACATAGTCTTCCAGACCCACATTCTGTACCGCACTGTCACTTCGGGTCGTCGCAAAGCGGAACAGTCTGGCGATTTTTTCACGATTAGCGAAATCTTCTGCCGGGCCTTCTTTCAGCACATCACCGAATTCATCCCAGAAGCCCTGATATTTTTCCGGCTCATTTTTCGCCAGTTTTTCCAGCGATTCGAGCACCCGCTTCACCAGCGCACTGCGCAGGCTGTCGACCTGTTTGTCTTTCTGCAGAATTTCACGGGAAACGTTCAGAGACAGATCGTTGGAATCGAGCACACCTTTGACAAAGCGCAGATACAGCGGCAGGAACTGCTCAGCGTCATCCATAATAAACACGCGCTGCACATAGAGTTTCAGGCCACGGGTGGCATCACGGTTCCAGATATCAAACGGTGCTTTGGCCGGAATATACAGCAGACTGGTGTAATCCAGCTTGCCTTCGACTTTGTTGTGCATCCACAGCAGCGGATCATTCCAGTCGTGGGAAACGTGCTTGTAAAATTCTTTATATTCATCATCACTCAGATCGGATTTGCTCCGTGTCCACAACGCTTTGGCCTGGTTCACGGCTTCCGGGATCTGTTTTTTCTCGCCGTCCGCATCGTCTTCACTGACTTCCTGAGGCAGATACACCGGCACCGCAATATGATCTGAATATTTTTTGATCAGCGAACGCAGACGCCAGCTGTCCGCAAATTCCACATTATCCTCTTTCAGATGCAGAGTAATGCGGGTACCGCGAGTAGCCTTTTCGATGCTTTCCAGGGTGAATTCCCCTTCACCAGCCGACTCCCAGCAAACGCCTTCAGAGGCATTATCACCGGCACGACGGGTCTCGACGGTGACTTTATCCGCCACAATAAAAGCGGAATAAAAACCAACACCAAACTGACCGATCAGTTGTGAGTCTTTTTTCTGATCGCCACTCAGTTTGCTGAGGAATTCAGCCGTGCCGGATTTGGCGATGGTACCGAGGTGATTAATCACCTCGTCACGGTTCATACCGATACCATTATCTTCGATGGTCAGAGTACGGGCTTCTTTATCGAAATCGATGTGCACACCCAACTCTGCGTTTCCTTCAAACAGAGCATCGTTCTGCAGAGCTTCAAAACGCAGCTTGTCGCAGGCGTCTGAAGCGTTGGAAATCAACTCACGCAGAAAAATCTCTTTGTTGGAATACAAAGAGTGAATCATCAGATGCAGCAGTTGCTTAACTTCGGTTTTAAAACCCAAGGTCTCTTTGCTGGCTGCGGTCATGTTCGTCTCCTTTACAACGCGCCATAAAAAACAGTGTTGTTTAAATGGGGTCGCATCAGAGCTTTTCAAGCGCCGGGATACACTGACGCAAATCGGCCAGTCGCTGTGGCAGCGCTTCATCATCGGCAAGCTCCGTCACAATGGCGACCGAACCAACACCACTGGCCATGACCTGAGCAATATTGGCGGCCGTAATGCCGCCGATACAGGTCAGCCGCTGATCGCTGAAGCGTGTTGCCCACAGGGTTAACACTTCTGTGCCCAATGGCTGGTAACGCAGCACTTTCGATAGTGGCGTAAATACAGGGCCGAACGCGATATACGAGGGATTGACGCCGCGTGCGCGGGCAATTTCCCAGTCGCTGTGGGTACTGATACCCAGTGCAATACCCGCTTCGGCCAGCGCCTGCAGATCGGCGGTCAGCAGATCTTCCTGCCCCAGATGCACACCCAAAGCGCCCAATTCCAGCGCCAGTTCCCAGTCGTCATTAATAAACAGCGGCACATTGGCCTCGGCCGCACAACGAATGGCTTGCGCCGTCTGCGCTTTGTGGTCATCAGCGGGATTTTTCACCCGCCATTGCAGGCTGTCGATACCCAGCGCCAGCAAACGCTTGAGGTGCGGCAGGTTATCCACCAGCCCATAAAGCCCTAACGGCTGCGGCAAGCGCGGAAAATGCACCGCCGCTGCCCGGTGTTGCAGCGGAACGACCTGCGGCCAGTCATCGGCCAGCGAGTCATTCAGTGGCCGCGCCCAGGCATTGTGGTAACCATTGGCGCGTTCGCTGGCCGAGCGGATGGCCAGACGCACAGCGGCTACCGCACGGGTCAGGGCATCGTACAGCGTATAACCCTGCGCCAGTCCACAGGCAATAGCGCTGGCCAGATGGCAACCAGTGCCGTGGGCCTGCAATGGCAAACGCCGGTGACGGAAAGCAAAGCTGCGCAGCAGTTCTGGTCCGGGTAACTGATCGCTGAAAGCCACTGCAGAAGCATTCGGAGGAGCCGCAAAGAACGTATCCTGAATCCATTTTTCCGATTCTGCCCTGCCAGCCTGATCACGGTCCCCGCCGGTTATCAGCACATGCTTAACACCCAGCGCCTGCAGGGCGGCGGCGCTTGCTGTTGCCGTTGCCGTTGCTGCGCAGTCACGCAGTGGCCGGTTATATTCGTCATCCTGCGGCTGCAATAACCCCAGCAGCGCCTGCGCTTCGGCCAGGTTTGGCGTCAGTACATCCACCCTCTGCAGCAATCTGAGCAAGGCAGCCGGCGGCCAGTTCGCCTGCGGCAAACCTCCCTGCGAGGCCGACAGCACCGGGTCCCAGATGACTGGCCCGGAGTATTCCTGCAGTTTTTCCAGCAACCACGGCAACAGCAGGCTGCCCGGCGGCAGCCAGCCGATTTTAATCGCCTGCGGCCAGCCGTCGGCGTTCAGGCTTTGCCATTGCTGCTCCAGCATCGCCCGCGACAGCACCTCAATGGCCTGCACGCCCTGACTGTTCTGTGCGGTAATGGCACAGATCAGCGTGGCGCAATCAGTATCCAGCGCCCGCGCCATGGTTAAATCGGCCTGAATGCCCGCTCCGGCACTGCAATCGGATGCGGCAATACTCCAGATCTTTGCCCGTCTCACCGGGCCTGAAATAAGGCTCATACAGTACCTCCGCTCTGATGCCAGAACGGCAGCCCCAGGGTCGGCGTGGAAGGCGATGCCTGATCACGCTCGCACATTAAACCGGCGTGATACGCGGCCCGTCCGCCATCCACTGCCTGCTTGAACGCCGCGGCCATCGCCGCCGGATCGTGGGCACGCGCCACTGCGGTATTCAGCAGCACCGCATCAAAGCCCATTTCCAGTGCCGCCATCGCCTGGGACGGTTTGCCCAGTCCGGCATCCACCACCAGCACCGCCTGGGGTAAACGGGCTCTCAACGTCTTCAGCTGATACGGATTCAGCAACCCTTTGCCGGTGCCGATGGGTGCCCCCCAGGGCATGACCGCCGCGCAGCCCAGCTCCAGCAGGGTCTGACACAGCACCAGATCATCGGTGCAGTACGGCAGCACGTTAAAGCCCTGCGCCACCAGCTCGCGCGCGGCCTCCACCAGCTGCAGCGGATGCGGCTGCAGGCTGTAGTCATCGCCAATGACTTCAAGCTTGATCCAGTCCGTCGCAAACAGCTCACGCGCCATCTGCGCCAGCAGAATAGCCTCGCGCGCACTGTGACAACCGGCGGTATTCGGCAACAGTTTTGCCCCGGTGCTGGCCAGTTGCTGATGCAGCAGATGCCAGTGCCCATGTTCACTCACCTGCTGCTGAACCTGAGCAGCACTCTGCCGGCGCAGCGATACCGTAACAAAACCCGGCGATGCCGCAGCAATGGCTTCGCCCATCACCTGCGGTGACGGGTACAGGGAGGAGCCCAGCCACAAACGACTGCTGATGGTTTCACCGGCAATCTGCAGCACGTCGGCACCAGCATCCGGTGCAACATTATTTTCTGTCGTCATATCCTTCTCCAGAACCCTGTTCAGCCACCGGTCATGGCACCGAGAATATCGATGCAGTCATCTTCGTTAAGGCCGGTCGTGGCATAGAGCGCCACACTGACGATCTGCTGGTTCACGGCAACAATAAAATTGCCTCTCACCGCCGCGTCCTCTGGCCGTGTTTGCACATAGCCAAGCTGTTGCAGCAGTTGCTGCAGGCTAAGCCCTGCGCCGACCGGCAGATCACAAGGTTCGCCATTGATCATCAGACGCATGCTTCACCTCCGACGGCGATGGCTGAAGAAGAGATTGGTTGTAAAGGGATGGACTGACCACCGAAAGCAGACTCCAGACCCAGGTTCAGGCCATGCCGTTGTTGCAGACGCTGCAACAGCGCCGGTGCGAGCAGGTAACCGTGACGGAACAGACCATTAATGCTGAGCACCCCATCCTCCTGAGCCAGGATTTGCGGACGATGATCGGCCAGTGCCGGGCGTAAATTGACGTCGAAATTCAGAATCCGCGCCTCGGCCAGCGCCGGACTCAGACAATAGAGCGCACTGAGCATTTCCAGCGCGGAGCGCACGCTGACCGGCGAGCGGTCTTCGCTTTCGATTTCGGTCGCACCCAGCACATAACGGTGGCGTCCTTTCGGCACCAGATAGAGGTGATAACGCGGATGCAGTAACCGAATGGGCCGCGAAATCTGCACCTCCCGGCTTTCAATCCATAACACCTCACCGCGCACGCCACGCAGCGGTGGCAAGGCGGATTTGGCACCCAGTCCGCGACAATCGAGCTGAATATCGGCGTAAGGCGGGAAATCGTTCAGCGCTGCTGAAAAATAAAAGCGCGCGCCGAAACGTCGCGCGGCCTGATGCAAAGCCGGTAATAACGTGCGGTTATCAATCCAGGCTTCGTGGCGCAGCCAGAATCCTTCGGCCAGTTGCGGATTCAGCGCGGGTTCCAGCCCGTGCAGCCGCACCTGATCGAGACGCTGAATCGCGGCGTCGTCTTCGCGCCCGTCATCAGCGGGATTCCATAAGCCGCCCTGACGCAGATCCTGAGCAAACTGTGCAAGTTCGGCCTGATCCGCCGGATGGGCCACCACCAGACTGCCACTCTGGCCGTAATGTACGGCAATGCCACTGTCGGCATGCAGCTCCGGTAATAACTGCGGCCACAGCTGCAACGACTGCAGGCCCAGCGCAAACACATCCGGATGCGCCAGTGAGCGCTCGCTGTAAGGCGCGACCATCGCCGCGGCGGTATGCGCCGCACTGGCGGGCTGATCTTCGGCGGCGGCTTCGTACACCTCCACCTGAAACCCCTGACGGGCCAGACGCCACGCCAGCAGGCTGCCCATCAGGCCCGCACCGGCAATGCAAACCCGACGCTGCGCGCTCATGCGTCAGCCTCCTGATACAGCGTACTGCCGCTGGCGCGGAATTCTGCGGCTTTTTCCGCCATGCCCTGCTGTGCGTCTTCCGCCTCCTGAGCCGAAGCAAAATCGCGTACGTCCTGCGAGATTTTCATCGAGCAGAATTTCGGCCCGCACATGGAGCAGAAATGCGCCAGCTTATGGCCTTCTTTCGGCAGGGTTTCGTCGTGGTAACTGCGTGCCGTGTCGGGATCAAGGGCGAGGTTGAACTGATCCTGCCAGCGGAATTCAAAACGCGCCTTCGACATCGCATCATCGTGCAGCTGCGCGCCCGGATGGCCCTTGGCCAAATCGGCGGCATGAGCAGCAATTCTGTAGGTAATTAAGCCCTGTTTAACATCCTCTTTATTGGGCAGGCCCAGATGCTCTTTCGGGGTGACGTAACACAGCATGGCGCAGCCATACCAGCCAATTAATGCCGCGCCGATGCCGGAGGTAATATGGTCATAGCCCGGCGCAATATCGGTGGTCAGAGGCCCTAATGTATAAAACGGCGCTTCGTCACAGTGCCTGAGCTGCATCTCCATATTTTCTTTAATTAAATGCATCGGCACATGGCCCGGACCTTCAATAAAGGTCTGCACATCGTGTTTCCAGGCAATTCTGGTTAATTCGCCCAGGGTTTTTAATTCGGCAAACTGCGCGTCATCATTGGCATCGGCAATGGAGCCGGGACGCAGACCATCGCCAAGAGAGAAGCAGACATCGTAGGCTTTCATGATGTCGCAGATGTCTTCGAAATGGGTGTACAGGAAACTCTCTTTATGATGCGCCAGACACCATTTCGCCATAATCGAACCACCCCGGCTGACAATGCCGGTCACCCGTTTGGCGGTCAGCGGCACATGCGCCAGACGCACACCGGCGTGAATAGTAAAATAATCCACGCCCTGCTCGGCCTGTTCAATTAAGGTGTCGCGGAATAATTCCCAGGTCAGGTCTTCGGCCACGCCGTTGCATTTTTCCAGCGCCTGATACAAAGGCACAGTGCCAATCGGCACCGGCGAATTACGGATAATCCACTCGCGGGTTTCGTGAATATGATCGCCGGTGGATAAATCCATCACCGTATCGGCGCCCCAGCGGGTGGCCCAGACCATTTTTTCCACTTCGTCCTCAATGGACGACGTAACCGCCGAGTTACCGATATTGGCGTTCACTTTGGTACGGAAATTACGGCCAATAATCATTGGCTCGGTTTCCGGATGGTTAATATTATTGGGAATAACCGCCCGTCCCCGGGCAATTTCTGAACGGACAAATTCCGGGGTAATTTCCGCCGGAATCGACGCGCCGAAACTCATGCCCGGATGCTGACTTTTTTGTGCATCATCCAGCTGTGCGCGGCTTAACGCCAGATTTTCGCGGATGGCCACATACTCCATTTCCGGCGTAATAATGCCCTGTCGCGCATAATGCAGCTGGGTGACATTGTTACCGGGCAATGCCCGGCGCGGACGGCGCTTAAGTTCAAAGCGCAGTTTCTCCAGCGTCAGATTCATATCGCGGATACGCGCATATTCGGAGCTGAAACCGGCCAGTTCCTCAGTATCAGCCCGTTCATTAATCCAGTTCTGACGCAGCGGTTGCAGCCCCTTGCGCACATCAATACGGACGGCCGGGTCGGTGTAAGGGCCGGAAGTATCGTATACCCGCACTGGCGCATTGGCTTCGGTTTTACCGTTAGCCAGCGGTGTATCGGACAGCGCAATTTCGCGCAGCGCGACCTGTAAATCGGCACGACTGCCTTGCACATAGAATTTGCTGGACGCCGGAAACGGCTGCAGAGAGAGTTCGTCAACACGCATCTGTTCGCTTAACGATGTATGCGCTGAAGTGTTTTTGCCCATGCTCAATACCTTTTTAGCCGTCGCAGACGACGGAAGAAAAATAACGGCAGGCAGCGAAGAAAAGAAAAAGATGATCACAGGCAGCAGCAAAATACTGACAGCCCGCACCGTAAACGGTGACTGACCGGGGTTTAAGAGATCGGCGACCGCCGCAAAACCCGCTTTTCTGTTCCCTACGCTGGCACTAACCAGATCAGGTTCAACGGGACCCGCAAACACATTGCGATCTCAACCTCTTTGATGTTCAGCACGCTGAACATCCTGAGGCACCCCGACAGAATCGGCACAGAGTGTACGGCAGAGAAGACTCTGCCGACAAGACACCCGGCGGGTTATTGAGACACAACATCCGCGCCGGGCAGGCAATAATTCATGGTGAAAATATCAGAGAAAACAACCCACGATTAACGCGCCAGCAGAAAATGCGCGCGGGCCGTGGCAATCGGGCTGGTACGTTCCGTTTGCCAGGCGGTAATGGCCACGTTGGCAACGCGTGAGCCCTGACGCCAGACCTGGCACTCTGCAAAGGTATCCTGATGACGTCCGGCACGCAGATAATCGAGGGAAAAATCGATCATTTTCGGTAAGGCAGCGGTATCCATCGTCATCATCAGATGCAGTGATGCCGCCAGTTCCATAAAGCCACCGATCACGCCACCGTGAATGGCCGGCAAAATCGGGTTGCCGATATTATTTTCGTTGGCGGGCAGATGAAACAGCACATCCTGACCAAAACGCTGAAATTTCAGGCCAATTAAATTGGCATAGGGAATGCCATCCACCAGCGGCTGAAAATTACCGCTCTGCTGCGCCTGTTGCAGCACGGTTTCAAAACTCATTGTGCGGCTCCTGTTGGGGTTACATCACTGCCGAGCTCAATCAGGGCACGGAATTCCGGTGGGGTCATATTCTCGCCAATGCGCATAAAGGTAGCGGCGCACTTGGCCACCAGATCGCGCTCTTCGCCCTGAAACACTTCGCACTCGGTAAACACCACCGAACTGGCCACGCGCGTTACCCGTGCTTCGGCATACAGATCGCGGTTCGGCGTTGCCGCTTTCATATAATCCATGCGCAAATCCAGTGTGGGACACAGCTCAAATCCGGGCAGCGAGGAAAAAACGGCGGTGCCACAGGCAGTGTCCATCAAGGTGGTGAGGCTGCCGCCATGCACCGTGCCGGTGACAGGGTTGCCAACAATCTGTTCACTGTACGGCAGGCGCATGATCAGGACGTTATCCTGTGCGCTTTCAACCGTCAGCCCCAGGACCTGGCAATGACGCAGGGTGGCGAGGAAACGCTCAGCCCGTGTTTTAACCGATAAGCTCATAAGATCTCCGCTGAGGATGATGGTGGCCGCCAGACAGGCACCGCACGAGTGCGTGAATTCTATCAGTAAATGGCCCGACCGGCGCAAAGGGCGCCCGTTATACCGGAAAGCGGAATTTTGGCAATGATCGCTTCGCCCGTCACCATTAACAGAATGGCTCAGAAATGCACGAAAACCTGAACATTTCCCTCAACACAATATGAGACAGAGCATCCGCCTGTGCTATGGTCTTGTGCCTGAAATCGCCCCCGGACAGGCTGGATCAGCCAATCCCGGACGAACCATAATCAGCCCTGAAGAGAGAAGTGCTATGAATTTTGACGATTATCTGCAGCAGGTTAATCAGCAGGATACGCTGGAAATCCACCCCAGCTGGGGTCAGGGCCGTACCACGTTTGGCGGCCTGTCTGCGGCACTGATTCTGCACCGTATCGAACAGGGACTGGAGGCCGGACAGATTCTGCGTTCGCTGAATGTCAGTTTCTGCGGCCCGCTCAATACCGGCGAACCCTTTACCCTCAGCAGCCACAACATACGCGCCGGTAAATCCATTGCGCATTATCAGGGCCAGACCGTGCAGCAGGATCAGGTCACGACGCTGGTGAATGCCTGCTTTGGGCGTGAACGGGAATCGGATATCGAGGTTAAGCTGCCACCGCTCCGCTGTGGCCAACCGGGATCCGGTCAGGCCATGCCCTACATCAAGGGCTTAACACCGGAATTTACCCAGCATATTAACTTCACCTATGTCGATGGCGGTCTGCCCTTCACCAACAGCAAGCACAATGATATCCGTGGCTGGATGCGCTTTAACGACGGCGAACGCGCACTGAGCAATGCGCATCTGGTCGCATTGATAGATGCCTGGCCGCCCACCCTGCTGCAAAAACTGAAAAGCCCGGCACCCTGCGCCAGCGTGACCTGGAGTGTCGAAATGGTGACTCCGCTGAGCCAGCTGCCGCAGTTACCGGGCGGCAGTGACTGGCTCTGGTACGAGGCCGACATCCGCCAGGCCCACGATGGTTATGGCCATACCGAAGCGCGGATTTATACCGCCAGTGGTGTCCTGCTGGCACTCAGCCGCCAGCTGGTTGTGGTTTACGACAAACGCTGAAATCATTCCTGCGGCAGTCTGGTACATTCGTCTGAGTAGCAGACTGCAACAGCCATTTATTCCTTCCATTCCTTCCGATTAGTTGCTCAATAAGCGGCGGACAACTATTACTTAGTCATCCAATTTTTTGCTGATGACAGCTATGGCTACCAACGTTCTGATCTGTGATGACTCAAGTTTTGCCCGTAAACAAATGGCGCGGGCGATTCCCAAAGAGTGGGAAGTGGAGATTCATTTTGCCGGTGATGGCGTGGAAGGTGTGCAAGCCATCCGCGAAGGCAAAGGCGAAGTGGTCTTTCTCGACCTGACCATGCCCAACCTGGATGGCTATGGGGTACTGGAAGCCATCCGCAAAGAAGATTTGCCCGCCATGGTAATTGTCGTATCCGGCGATATTCAGCCCGATGCTCAGGACCGGGTCAAAAAACTCGGTGCGATGGCATTTATCAAAAAGCCGATTGATGCCGAAAAAGCCCGCGAAGTGCTGACCGAATACGGCATCCTGACAGGGGCATAATATGACGCTTACACCGACTGAAGTATCGCTGAGCGAAGACCAGCGCGACTGCTATCAGGAGCTGACCAACGTGGCGATGGGTCAGGCTGCTGACCGGCTGGCACGGCTGCTTGATGTGTATGTGGTGTTGCCGATTCCCAAAGTCAATCTGATTGAATCCAGCGACCTGCATATGGCCATTCAGGATGCTGAAACCGACTCTGCCATGTCGGCAGTCTGTCAGGGGTTTATTGGCTCCGGCATTGCCGGTGAAGCGCTGCTGCTGTTTAACGACACCAGCTTCTCTGATCTGGCCGCACTCATGAACTATGGCGGCGAACTCGACCGTTACGGCGAGCTGGAATTATTAATGGATGTCAGCTCCCTGTTAATCGGTGCCTGCATTCAGGGCATCGGTGAGCAACTGGAAATTCACTTTAATCAGGGACACCCGGTCGTTCTGGGACAGCACTGTAAAGTCGATGACATTTTAAAAAGTGGCAATCATCAATGGACCAAAACCCTGGCCATTGAAATTCACTACACCATTGAACATGTAAATATCGACTGCGATCTGCTGCTGCTGTTTACCGAAGACTCGGTGGCAAAACTGAACAACAAAATCAATTACCTGCTGGATTAACGTATGACAGATTCAAACATTGAATTTGGTGACATCCACTGGCTGATGGATATTTTACAGAATATCGACGTCGGTCTGGTGGTGCTCGACCGCCAGTACAATATCCAGTTATGGAATGGCTTTATGGAAAGCCACAGCGGCTTAAGCCCGCAAAAGGCTAAAGGTGAAAACCTGTTTGAGCTGTTCAGCGAAATACCCAAAGACTGGTTTATGAAAAAAGCAGAGCCGGTGTATCAGCTGAAAACACGTACCTTTACCATCTGGGAACAGCGCCCGTATTTATTCCGGTTTAAGAACTACCGGCCCATTACCGGCCGCGCGTCGGTGATGTATCAGAACACCAGCATTATCCCGCTGGAATCCATTAACCGCAGTGTCGATCATATTTGTGTGATTATTTATGACGTCACCGATATTGCCGTCAGCCGTGAAGATGTGATGTCGGCGAATAAAACCCTGAGCGAATTAAACCGCACCGATCAACTGACGGAGCTTGCCAGTCGCGGTTACTGGCTGAAAGAACTTGATCGTGAATTTCTGCGCTGTCAGCGCTCCGTCGTACCCAGCACGCTGGTGATGTTTGATCTGGATGACTTCCGCTCAATCAACGGCCACTACGGTCATCAGGCCGGTGATCAGGTACTGCGCTCCGTATCCGAAGGATTGCGCCAGACCCTGCGCCAGACCGATCAGGTCTGTCGGTATGGTGGTGAGGTATTTAGCGCATTACTGGTGGATACCGACGAAGATGAAGCCGTGGTCTTTGCCGAGCGGGTACGCAAAATGATCGAACGGATGGACATCCGATACGGCCAGCAAAGCATTCGTGCCACCGCCAGCCTGGGAATTGCGCGCTACCAGAAAAGCTTTACAACGGCTCAGGATTGGCTTCAGGCCGCTGACAAAGCGCTGTACCACGCCAAAGAAAGTGGTCGCAACAAAACCACGGTCTATCAGCCCAAAGCGCACTGAAATATCCACACCGTGGCTGACATATATGCTCAGCCATCCTTGCCATTACTGATCAATAACAACAAAATCACATCCGGCCACTCCGGCCGGATACTGTGAGTTTCAGGCATGTCGAGTCACTGGATACCCCGCCCTTTCATTGATGCCCCCCTGCGCGGAGCGGCCAAATCCGGTCTGAATCCTGACAGGCTGTGGACTGCCGCTGGGCTTGATCCGGCCATTCTGAAGACCCCCGGTGGACAGATTAATGCCAATGACTACGCCCGCCTGATGGCGACACTCTGGGCCCACAGTGACGATGAATTCATGGGACTGGCACCGGTACGCAGCCATTCCGGTACCTTTGCCATGATGTGCAAAGCCGTTATCAGCTGCTCATCGCTGGAACATGCCCTGCACCGGGCGCGGCGTTTTTATGCCTTATTTGACGGTGCACCCAATATCCGCGTAATCCATGGTCCGCAACTGTCGCGCATTCAGATTGAGCACGACATGAGCTGTGATCCGGATCATTTTCTCAGCGAATCCCTGCTGGCGATCTGGCACCGCCTGAGCAGCTGGCTGGTTGGTCAGGGCATTCCGCTGCTGTCGGTAGGCTGCGGGTATGCGCCACCGGCGCACGCCGCACTGTATCAGGATTTATTTGCCACCCCGGTGAATTTCAATGAAGACAGCACGTATCTGCTGATACCCAGCCGGGTGCTGACTCTGCCGGTCAGTCAGACAGCCGCTTCTCTGCGGGCGTTCCTCAATCATTCTCCGGCCGATTTTCTTGCCCGCCCGAACCCTCACGAAAGCATGACGGGTAAATTGCGTCAGCTGTTCCGCCGCTATGATATCGCCAGCCTGCCGGATCTGACGCACAGCGCGACTCTGCTGGGAGTTTCCGGTGCTACACTGAGGAGACGCTTATACGATGAACAAACGTCGTTTCAGAAACTGAAAGATGAGTGCCGTTTAGAAGAAGCCAGCCTGCGGCTGGCGCAGCAGGATACCAGTATCCGCGAGATTGCTGAGTATCTCGGATATACCGAAACCAGCACATTCCACCGCGCCTTCAAAAAATGGTGGGACTGACACCGGGTGATTACCGCAGCCAACAACAGGACATCCGCCGCTGATTCCGGTTTGATTCCACCACACGCTCACGGACTGCTGATCCGGAGTCTGATGTTACTGCTGCTGATGGTTCTGCCAATCGCCTCTGCTCCGGCGTCTTCTGCAGAAACCCGTCACTGGACCTTAAATCAGCAGGATTCAGGCCGGATTCTGGGCAGCGAAATACAATACTGGCGCGAAATAACTGATCAGCCCCTGACATTGCAGGAGCTGCTGACAATGAAACCGGATTGGCAACAACACCCCGATACGATACCTAATTTTGGTTTATCACCTGACGCTTACTGGTTTCATGTGTCCTTTTACTTACCTCAGGCCAGTGATCAGTGGCGTCTGAACATCGAATTTCCGCTGTTGGATCAGGTTGATCTGTATGTACAGAATGACCGGCAGACCCTGCAACAGGCGCAATTTGGCGACGCCTTTCCATTCAGCAACCGTCCGGTACGCCACCGCAATTTTCATATTCCACTGCAGCTCAGTGCCGCCGGTTATTACGACATTTATATACGGGTAAAAAGCCAGGGATCAATGCAGGTTCCTGTTGCCTTCTGGTTACGGGATCAGCAGGAACAGATCAATGCAGATGATTATATGCAGGCCGGTTTATACATCGGCTTTATTGTGGCGATCCTTATCTTCAATCTGTTTATTGCAATCACCACCCGCGAAAAATACATTTTTTATTTCGTTTGTTTTTTGCTGGCCTATCTGCTTTTTTATATATCGCTAAGCGGATTTGGCTTTGAATATCTGTGGCCGGACAACTTATGGCTGCAAGAGCGTTTAACCATTCTCAGTGTTTCCTCAGCCTGCATTTTTTCGGCCTTGTTTGCGCAACGTTTTTTGCGCCTCCGTGAGACACAAAAACACCTGCACCGCATCAACCGCCTCTGTTTTTACCTGCCATTACTGACGCTGATGGCGAGCTTTGTAATTGACTACCAGCTGGCGGTAAAAATAACCATGAGCAGCACCATTATCGCCAGCCTACTCAGTCTGCTCATTGGTATCCGTGTTGCATTAAAACGGACATTATCCGGTTTTTTTTATGCGGCTGGCTGGCTGATATTGCTCGGTGGTGTGATTATTCACAGCATGAGCAAAGAAGGCCTGTTACCTATCACGCCGTTCATCGAATACTCATCACACATTGGCTCAATTATGCTGGTTTGCATTCACAGCATGGCCATTGCGCTGCGGTTTTATGAAGAGCGCCAGCAGCATAAGCTGACACTGGAGCAGATGACTGAAGCACAGCGTGAAAGTCTGCGCTCGCGCTATCGTATGCAGGAAGCCGAACTGCAGCGCAAGCAGACCGAATCGGAAAATCAGGCTAAATCGGCGTTTCTGGCAATGATGAGTCATGAAATCCGCACCCCACTGAATGGCGTGCTGGGAATGGTGCAATTACTGACACAGACCCGTCTTGATCAACAGCAGCAACGTTATCTGGAAACCATCAACGCCTCGGGAAAATCGCTACTGACGATTCTTAACGATATCCTGGATTTATCAAAAATGAATTCAGGCAAACTGCAACTGGAAATGCAGGACGTCGCCCTGCACGAACTGATCAGCGATTGCCTGACACTTTATTCCCAGCAGGCCAAAGAAAAAGGGCTCACGTTACTGGCTTTTATGCACCTGCCGCTGTATCAAACCATTTATTCCGACCCCACACGTCTGCGGCAGATCATCAACAACCTGCTCAGTAATGCCGTTAAATTTACCGACAGCGGCAGCATTACCCTGGATCTGAGTTTTCACGAAGACACCCTGCTCATCCGTATTAAAGATACAGGAATCGGCATCAGCGATGAGTATCAGTCCCGGCTGTTTGAACACTTCAGTCAGGCCGATGCATCCACCTCCCGACATTATGGTGGTACCGGGCTGGGCCTGAGCATTTGCAAGCAGCTGGTGACGTTACTGGGGGGAGAAATCAGCGCTCGCAGCCACGCCAATGAAGGCACTGAATTCATCGTAACACTGCCCGGCTGCCAGCCTGCCAACCCGCTCAAGCCGGAAAAAATTACCGCAGGCCGCGTGCATATCCAGTTAAGCAATAACGACGAGCGCGAACTGCTGACACGCTTTATGCTCGAGCTTGGTTTTCAGATAACCGGGGAAAAAACAGCGGACATAATCTTCAGCGATCAGCCCTGTATTAATCTGCATAACAATCAGGAACAACACATCATTTATCTGTGCGATAAAAACATGCCGGGTCTTGAACCCTGGCGTCAGCTCGTCCGGCCACTGAAAACATCCAGTATAGTGCGCCGCCTGAACGGTCAGGGCATGTTGTACGGTAATCCGCTCAACGCACCCTCCTTACAACTGAGCGATCGCCGGATCTGGGTTGCCGAGGATAATCCGGTCAACCAGAAAGTCATTGCCGGTATGCTGAACCATTTACACCTGCACTATGAACTGTTCAATAATGGCCAGAGCATTACCGACGCCTGGCAAGCAATGCCGGAGTCACAACGCCCTGATCTGATTTTAATGGATTGTGAAATGCCGCTGATGGATGGTTTCACCGCGACCCTGTTACTCCGCGAGAGCGAACAGTCGCTCACAACCGGTAAGCGGGTTCCTGTGATAGCACTGACCGCTCACGCGCTGCCGGAATACCGCGACAGAGCACTGAATAATGGGTTCGATGATTTTCTCAGTAAACCCATCCATCTGGAGCAGCTGCGTCAGCTATGTCTGCACTGGCTGCAGATACCACCGTCCTGAATACAGCCGGATAAGCGCTGAAATTCTGTTCCCCGGCTTCATACCGCTGTCACAAACTGCCGCTCATAATTGCGCTCTGACCGATAACAGGAGCCGGTATGAACTGGTGGCAACAGGGTGTGTTTTATCAGATTTATCCGCGCAGTTTTCAGGACAGCAACGCTGACGGTATCGGCGATTTGCGTGGCCTTATTCAGCGTCTTGATTACCTGAATGATGGAACAGAGCAGTCGCTCGGTATTGATGCCATCTGGCTGTCACCGATTTTTCCCTCACCGATGCATGATTTTGGCTACGACATCAGCGATTACTGCGCCATTGATCCGGTGTTCGGCAGCATGGAAACCTTTGATGAATTATTGCAGCAGGCGCACCAGCGCAATATTCGCATCATTCTTGATCTGGTCGTCAACCATACCTCGGATCAACACCCCTGGTTTCAGCAAAGCTGCGCGGCGGATTCCGATAAAGCCGACTGGTATATCTGGCATCAGGGAGAGCAGCCGCCCAATAACTGGCTGGGTTGCTTTGGGGGCCGCGGCTGGACATTTCATCCGCAGCGTAACGCCTGGTACTACCACTCCTTTTTACCGCAACAACCGGATCTTAACTGGCGCAATCCGGCGGTTAAACAGGCCGTTCGTCAGATTATGGAATTCTGGCTGAATAAAGGTGTGGATGGCTTCCGTCTGGATGTGGTGAATCTGTATTTCAAAGATGCCCGGTTACGGAACAACCCGACCGACTGGTTCAGACTGGCGCGGCCTTATGATCGTCAGCGCCATATATACGACCGTGATCAACCGGAAATGCACAGCCTGTTGCACGACATGCGCCGCTGGGTGGATGCTTTTCCGCAACGCATGATGGTGGGCGAAATTATGCTGGCCGAAGCCGGCAACAGTGACTTGCCCGCCAGTTATTATGGTCAGAATGACGAGTTGCATCTGGCCTTTAATTTTGAATTTCTGCGCGCACCGTTTAAAGCCAGCGCCTTTCACAGCATTATCCAAAAATGGATGGATTTATTGGGCGATGATAACTGGCCCAACTACACCTTAAGCAACCATGACTTCCGCCGTCACGCCAGCCGCTACCGCGACGGCAAACACACGCTGGCACGCCTCAAAGTGCTGGCAACCCTGTTACTGACACTGCGAGGTACGCCCTTTCTGTATTACGGTGAAGAAATTGCGATGCCAGAGCAAAAGGTTAAACGCCGTGATCTGAAAGACCCGGTGGGAATCCGTTACTGGCCACTGCACCCCGGACGGGACGGCTGTCGCCGGCCAATGATGTGGGATGCTCCGGTCAACCGCTTTACTCAGGGACTCAGCTGGCTACCGGATGAACCCATCGTCAGCAACAGCGCTGAACACCAGCGCCACGATCCGCACAGCCTGCTGAACTGGTATAAAAAACTGATCTGGCTGCGGAAAAAAATACCCGCCCTCCATCAGGGAAGCCTGCGCTTATTGCAGGCACCGGACGATGTTCTGGCTTACGAACGCAGTGCCATCAATGCGAATGCCGGAGAGCGCTTATTGATTCTGCTGAATTTTTCCAGACAACCGCAATTAACCAGCCTGCATCCGCAGGCGTTGGCCAGCTGTCTGCTGAACAGTCTGCAGCAAGACACGGCACCACAGGACCACAACAGCGCACTGACCTTTCAGCGCGGACAACTGCAACTGCAGCCACTGCAAGCGCTGGTGCTGCAATTACAGGCCGATTATCCACTGAAAGTGTATGTGTGAAGTCAGGGCCTCAGACGCGGTAATCGTGAGCCGGATAACTGCCTAATATGCGCAGTTCTCTGGCAAAGTATTCCAGTTCCTCCAGCGCCAGCATCATATTGTGCTGCTGCGGGTGCCCCTGAATATCCACATGGAAATGGCTGGCCTCCATCGTGCCGCCATCCATGTAGCTCTCTAACTTCAGAAGGTTTACGCCATTGGTCGCAAAGCCGCCGAGCGCCTTATACAGCGCCGCAGGTATATTACGCACCGAGAACAGAATGCTGGTGATGTAATCCATGCCCGGCTCAGCCTCTAAGTGTTCCTGTTCACGACTGAACACCAGAAATCGGGTGGTGTTGCCAATCACATCCTGAAAGTTATCGTGCACCACATTCAGGCCATACAACTCCGCCGCCAGCGCCGAGGCAATCGCCGCGCGTGTGCGGTTTTTGCCCTGACTCAGATTGCGGGCTTCCATCGCAGTATCCACCGCAGCCACCGCCTTCATACCCAGATTAACGATACGCTGATGGCATTGCGCCAATGCCTGCGGGTGAGACGCCACTTCTTCAATATCGCTGAGATTCACACCCGGCAAGGCCAGCAGGCAGTGATTCACCGGTTCAAAATGCTCGGCAATCACAAACAACGGGGTTTTGGGAATGAGCCGGTAAATTTCTTCAACCCGTCCGGCGGTTGAGTTTTCCAGAGGAATCATGGCGCGGTCGGCGAAGCCTGAGGCAACCAGTTCGAGTGCCGTCAGAAAATCATCGCAGGCAACCGCTTCCCACTCAGGAAATACCTTACAACAGGCAAGATGCGAATACGCACCGGCGGTACCCTGATAGGCCACTCTTGGCGGCATGATCAGCTCCTTTAAGGGTTAGGAA
Source organism: Saccharospirillaceae bacterium (assembly GCA_021208685.1). Lineage (GTDB taxonomy): Bacteria > Pseudomonadota > Gammaproteobacteria > Pseudomonadales > Oceanobacteraceae > Venatoribacter. The sequence continues at coordinate 111,598 of JAJOJJ010000011.1, read as the reverse complement.
TAACTCAGTATCACGGTCAGAACCGTTGAAAAACACTGCATTATCGCACGGCTTTCTGAGTGCCGCAGTGATTGACGCCCCTGAGACGCAGAAAACACCGCCTGCAGTGCACCAAATTAAAGCACTCGTTGTCGCGACCGTTATTGAGTCTGGCACAGGTTTTCGTCACTTAACCTGTCAGCGCTCAGCCATCGGGGCGATAAGCGTCAGTGTCAGACCCGGTTGCAGGCGGAGGCCGACCGGGGAAGATAAACAGAAAGCCGCAACTGGCACAATGTCTGCTCTGTCTCATTCAGCTATCTGCTCTACCATGAATTAATGCGTCATCGTTTCCGGACAGATAACAGGTATCGGTATGAATCTTCAGCCCACACTCTGGCCAGAGTCACTCAGCAGCGACCCACAGCGGCTTGCACAATTACGCAGAGCCGGCGAAACGGCGTTGCAGGACTTTCCGCCCGCCTGGCTGAGCCAGTGGCCGGATGTCTGGGCACCTTTGGCCGCCTGGCTGGCAGCAGAAAAAGCCACAATAACCGCCAGCGTACCGCTGATCGGCATCCATGGCGGCCAGGGGTCGGGAAAATCCACCCTCTGCCGGGCACTGGCACAGGTTTACCGTCAGGTGCTGGGCTGGAACACCGTGGTCCTGTCCATTGACGATCTTTACCTGACACACTCCGAACGCAGCCAGCTGGCACTGAATATTCATCCGTTGCTCAGCACCCGTGGCGTACCCGGCACCCATGATGTGAACCTGGGCCTGTTGCTGACCCGGCAGCTGCGCCAGCTGAATGAAGGTCAACGCCTAATGATTCCGGCCTTCGACAAAATTCAGGATGACCGCCTGCCGGAAAATTATTGGCATACAGTGACAGGCCCGGTCGATCTGATCCTGTTTGAAGGCTGGTGTGTGGGTTGCCTGCCGGTTGCCGAAGAAGACCTGCAGGAGCCGGTCAACAGCCTTGAAGCCAGCGATGACAGCAATGGCCAATGGCGGCGCTGGGTGAATCAGCAACTGGCCGGCCGCTATGCCGACTGGTTCGCCCAGATCGACCGCCTGCTGATGCTGAAAGTACCCGGCATGAACGCCGTACAGCAATGGCGCCGAGAACAGGAAGACAGCAACCGCAAACAATCGGAAGCGCTGTCGCAGAACAAAATCCGTCTGAGTAAAACCACCGACCGCAGCCTCAGCGAGACCGGCCTGATCCGCTTTATTCAGCACTATCAGCGTCTGACCGAACAGGCATTGCACGCCCTGCCCGCGCGCGCCGATCTGGTACTGGAACTGGATGCCCGGCATCAGGTTGCCGCCATTCACGGCAAAGCACAGGAGGTGAATAAACCATGAACACCGCCGCGCATCCCAACACGACGCCGCCGCAACACCCCCTCATCGTGGTGACTGATCTCGATGGCTGCCTGCTTGATCATCACAGTTACAGCGCGCAGGCCGCAGAAAAAGCCTTAAAAACACTGAAAAGCCTGAATATTCCCTGCGTGTTTAACAGCAGTAAAACCTACGGTGAAATGCTGGCGTTACGTGAAAAACTGAATAACCCTGATCCCTTTGTCTGCGAAAACGGCGGCGCGATCTTTATTCCGAAAAGTAACGGTCATGGCTACAACAGCGAAATACTGCACAGCAGCTATCTGGCCATACTGAAGGTGCTGCACAGTCTGCGTCAGCAGGGGTTTCAGTTCCGTGGTTTTAACGATATGACCGCCACCGAAGTGGCGGCATTAACCGGCCTGTCGGTAGAAGACGCTCATCTGGCGAAACAGCGCAGCGCCTCTGAACCGCTGCTCTGGACCGGCAGCGATGAGCAATTAACAGACTTCCGTCGGGCATTGGCCATGCACAATCTGCGTCTGCTCAGCGGCGGCCGGTTTCATCATGTGATGGGCCCCAACGACAAAGCGCATGGGCTGGAATTCTGCCGTCATCATTACCAGACGCTGTGGCAGCAGCCGGTCAGAGTGATCGCCCTCGGCGATGGCGAAAACGACCGTGCCATGCTCAGCGCCGCCGACTTTGCCATTGTCATTCCCGGTATAAAAAGCACCCTCGACCTGCAGCACCCACAATTGCGGATCGCCAGCAAAGCCGGCCCGGCCGGCTGGAACGAAACCTTACTTTCTCTGTTAGATGACCTGTTCAAGGAGGCTCACAGTGGCTGATTTTTATCAGAACGGCATTATTACCACACTGCATAATCTGGTTGACCGCCCGCTGGATGAATTAGAAAAAGAACTCATCAGTTTTTCACGTATCAGGCCCATGTCACTGGTTTTACCCTCGCTGTATTCCGAACTCAGCGGCCCGGCACTGGACACTATCATTAATGATCTTGTCAATGTTCCCTACCTTAATGAAATTGTGATCGGCCTTGATCGTGCCGATGAAAAAGAATATGCGCATGCACAGGAATTTTTTTCCCGTCTGCCACAACATCACCGTATTTTATGGAACGATGGCCCGCGCCTGCGCAAAATAGATGAATTGCTGCACAACGAAGGTCTGGCACCGAAAGAAATGGGTAAAGGCCGTAATGTCTGGTACTGCTATGGTTACGTACTGGCTTCCGGGCGCGCGGAAGCCGTCGCCCTGCACGACTGCGATATTGTCACCTACGACCGCAGCCTGCTGGCGCGCTTAATTTACCCGGTAGCCAACCCGGCATTTAATTATGAATTTGCCAAAGGCTTTTATGCCCGCGTGGCGGCACAAAAACTGAATGGCCGGGTCAGCCGTTTATTGGTGACGCCACTCATCCGTGCACTGAAAAAAGTGTATGGTTCACTGGAGTATCTGGAGTACCTCGACAGCTTCCGTTATCCGCTGTCAGGTGAATTTTCGATGCGTACCGATGTACTGAACGATATCCGCATCCCGTCCGACTGGGGTCTGGAAATCGGCGTACTGTCAGAAATGAAGCGTAACTACTCAACCAACCGTCTCTGCCAGGTTGATATTGCCGATATTTATGACCATAAGCATCAGCCGTTATCGGAAGAGGATGCCAGCCGTGGTCTGTCCAAAATGAGCACCGACATCTGCAAAGCCATCTTTCGCAAACTGGCCACTCAGGGAGAAATTTTTACCACCGAAACTTTCCGCTCAATTAAGGCAACCTACTTCCGCATTGCGCTGGATTTTGTCGAAACCTATTACAACGATGCGCGCATGAATGGATTAACGCTTGATCGCCATGCGGAAGAAAAAGCCGTGGAGTTATTTGCCGAAAATATCATGGCTGCCGGTGAACATTTTCTTGCCAATCCGATGGAAACACCCTTTATTCCCAGCTGGAACCGGGTGATTTCTGCCGTACCGGATATTCTTGACCGTATTTATGAAGCGGTCGAAGAAGACAACCATCACTGACGGACAATCAGTGATGGCCGCCATCGGCTCAGGCACAGATCAGCCCCCACGGATTAATGAAAGTGCATTGGCAACCGGTCGGCTTGCGGCCGTTCCGCATTATTGATCATTTCATCGTAGGGCAACTGCTGCACCATAAAGCCCTCACGCACCCCCAGACTCGCCAGTTTACCGGAACATTCCGACAACCCACGGAAGCGCACAGGCATCCCATCTTCCATCAGTAAGCTGCGCTGCCCAAGATGCTCAATCTGCACCAGATAGAGATCCCCTTCATTGGCCAGAATATTCACTTCGGCCTGACCTGAGCGCAGCGCTTTTTTAAGTTCTGACAATGTCATGTCGCATCTCCTGTGTCCGCAGACGTATACTTATACAAAACATATACATCACTATACACAGAGCCCCCCGAAAGGGTTAAGAACTCTTTGCTATCAAAAATGCGCTGACCCCGGTATTTGACAATATGCGATGATCCCCTCAAAAATGACGCCCCTTTCCGTTTTTACACCGCAGCCACACTCTGTGGTAAACCGTTGGACAGTTATGGCTAATATCGCATCACCTGAAAAAATTGCCCGCCGCCGTCAGGATATCCTGGATGCTGCCATCGACGTTTTTGCTGAAAAAGGCTTTCATACCAGTGGTATTGCCGATATCGCCACCCGTCTGGGTATCGGCCATGGCACGGTGTACCGCTACTACAAAAACAAACGGGATATTTTTAACGAGATTCTCAATGTGCTGCTCGGTGAAATGGCAACCGTGGTACAGCAGGAACCCCCCAATACCAACTCACTGACAGAATATCAGCAACAGCTGGAGCGCATCGCCGACCGGCTGATCGCTATTTTCCGCGAACGTCCGCAACTGGCCCGAATTGCCTTTTATGAATCCTATGGTGTGGATGCAGAGATCAGTAACGCAGTAAACCGCATTCAGGAATTATTCGCGGAATTTACCGCTTATTATCTGCAAAACGGTATTAATAAGAATTTTTTGCGGCACGAAATGAATACGGCAATTGCCGCCCGTCTGGTAACGGCCATGCTGATGGAAACGGTGAAACATGTCGCATTAAATGATTTCAGCGATGAGCAGATAACGCCCTGGCGCCAGGAAATTATCCGCCTGATGATCGGTGGCCTGAGCCGCTGATGGGTTCATCCCCGCCGGCATTGCGTCAGCCAGACCGTCTGATACGGCGCCAGGGTTAATGTCTCTGCTGCGACACTTGCGGCCTCGTCATGGCTCAGAAGATCGGACATTCCACCCGGTAAAAAACCCAGACTCGCCAGCGGCAACGACAGGATACGCTCAGTCACATTCGACAACGCATACAGCGTCTGGCAGTTATCCGCAGCGGTACGCCGGACGATAAATAAGTCGGAATTAATACGCACAATATCCTGCCGGGCATCCGGATGAAATGCGCTTTGCCGGCGACGGATGTTCAGCATACGGCGTAGCTCTGTGAACACTTCCGCCTGTGGCGTCACCGGATTACTCAACAGACATTCCAGCTCGTTACGGTTCCAGATTTTACGGTTAATTGACCGTGTGCGGCCGGTTTGCTCAACACGTTCCAGATCGTTCGGCGTTGCCACCAGACTGTGAAGATACAACGCCGGAATTCCTCTCAGAGCCAGCATAATCGCCTGCGAACAGAGAAAACGCTGAACCTGAAAATGATCACTGCCGCGCCGCGTTCCCATGCAGGCATCAAACAAGCTGATGTTAATTTCATAAGGGCTCTGGCTGCCATCCGGATTGGCTTTCATGCTGACAAAGCCACCAAAGCGGTGCATGCAGTCAATCAGATCCTGCACTTCGCGCTCTGGCAAAATACCTTCCACCGGCCGTACGCCGATACCGTCATGAGAGGCGGTAAAATTCAGATAAGTACAACCCGCTGGCAGCGGTGGAATGCTATCGGCCCAATCGGTCAGAAAACTGGCATTCCCGCGATTAAGCGCGTGCAGCACCAGGGGTGGCAGACCAAACTGATACACCATATGGGCTTCATCAGACTGACCGAAATAACTCAGATTTTCAGCCACCGGCACATTGGTTTCCGTAATTAACACGACATCCGGTGCCGCATAATCCAGCACATCGCGCAGCAGCTTTACCACCTCATGGGTCTGTGGCAGATGTACGCAGCGGGTGCCGATTTCTTTCCATAAAAAGGCAATCGCATCAAGGCGGATAAAACGCGCACCACGCTCAACATACAACAGTAATATCTGAATGAACTCGAGCAGAACACGCGGATTGGCAAAATTCAGATCGATCTGGTCTTCACTGAAGGTAGCCCACACATGGCGTACACCACGATGAGTATGCACCGGAGTTAACAGTGGCGTATTGCGTGGCCGGGTCACTGCCGATACATCGGTTTCCGGGTCAACTTCAATAAAATATTCACTGTAGGGTTCACGATTTCCGATGTAATCAACAAACCATAAATTTTCCCGCGAGCAATGGTTGATCACCAGATCCATCATCAGATCAAAATCATGGGCAATTGCGCTGATATCGTCCCAGTTACCCCACTCCGGATTGACCTGCCGGTAATCAATCACCGAAAAACCGTCATCCGAGCTGTAAGGAAAAAACGGCAGAATGTGGATATTATTCACCGTATCCTGCAGATGGGTGCGTAAAAAATCGCCCAGTGTCTGCAGTGGAATTTCACCGTCTTGCTGAAGGCTGTGAGCGTAGGTAATCAAAATCACATCCTGCTCTGACCAGCGTTCTGTTCGGGCTGTTTTGTCCACCCGGATATTGCTGGTCATAAACGGCTGGCACAGGCGTAAAATATGCTGTGCCAGCGATTCCGTATCATCGCGGTCAGAATAAATTGCATTCAGCCGCTGTTTAAAACCATTCAGTATCGGGTCGGTCATGGGCACTCAGTTATCCGGCAATGGCCAAGGTCGTAATGGCCTGCCAGTTTCGTGCCGAGATCGCCTCTGCCGGTGTCAGCCAACTGCCTCCCACGGCAAAAACATTATTCAATGCCAGATAGTCCTGATAATTTTTGGGGCCGATACCGCCGGTCGGGCAAAACTTCACATCCGCAAAGGGACCGGCAAACGCCTTCAGCATATCGCTGCCTCCGGCTGCGGCTGCGGGAAAAAACTTCTGATATTTAAATCCGGCCGCGCGCGCCTGCAATACTTCACTCGGTGTTGCCACACCGGGTAAATACGGGCCGCCCCAGCGGCGCGCACATTCGAGCAGCTCGGGGGAAATTCCGGGACTGACGACAAACTCCGCGCCCCGGTTAAGTGCATCTTCCATTTGCTCTGCACTGGTTACGGTACCGACACCGACAATCGCTCCCGGTACGTCATGTTTGATGCGGCTGATGGCCTCCAGTCCATGGCGGGTGCGTAAGGTAATTTCCAGCAGACGTACCCCACCCTGCACCAGCGCCAGTGCCAGTGGCACCGCATCTTCCGGATTGTCAATCACGATTACGGGCACCAGCGGTTTCGCCCGGTCTAACCATAAATCCCACATACACTCTCTCCTTAATGTTTTCCTGACCGCTGCGGGGCCAGACAATCAGTCCCAGCCAATCGCTACCGCTCCCTGATCGGCCGGAGTGACTAATTGACGGAAGCCGGCAAACAACTCCCGTCCGGCGCCTGCCTCTGCGGGCAAAACAGGCGCGATGCGCGGACGCTGAGCAATATCATCGGCCCGCACCGTCAACTCACCATGATGCCCATCGAGACAGATGACATCGCCATCCTGCACCACGTCCAGCCAGCCACCAGCAACCGCTTCGGGACAAACATGGATCGCTGCCGGAACCTTACCCGAGGCTCCGGACAGGCGGCCGTCAGTAACCAGCGCAACACGATATCCCGCCTCCTGCAGATTGGTCAGCGCCGGGGTCAGCTGATGCAACTCCGGCATGCCGTTGGCTTTGGGTCCCTGATATTTCAGAACCACGACCACATCGCCGTTGAGTTCGCCATTGCGGTATGCCTGCAGCACGGCTTCCTGGGTTGTGAATACCCGCGCCGGCGCTTCAACCTGCCAGCGATCATCTGGCACCGCCGAAACTTTCATGATCGCGCGGCCCAGATTGCCCTGCAGTAATTTCATACCGCCTTCACGCATAAATGGCGCATGGGCCGGAGCCAGTACCGATAAATCGAGGCTCTCAGCCACCGCCGGACGCCAGCCCAATGTGCGCTCAGAGCTCAGATAGGGCTCTTTGAAATAAGGCTCAAGACCCTGACCCATAATGGTTTTAACATCGGTGTGCAGCAGTCCGGCGGAGGCCAGCTCGCGCATTAAATAGGCCATGCCACCACTGCGCTGAAAGGCATTAATATCTGCTTTACCGTTGGGGTATACCCTTGCCAGTAAGGGCACAATTCCGGATAAATCGGCCATGTCCTGCCAGTCGAGCACAATACCCGCCATACGTCCGATCGCCAGTAAATGAATGCTGTGGTTGGTGGAGCCCCCCGTCGCCAGCAATCCAACCATCGCGTTTACCAGTGTGCGCTCATCCACCATTTGCCCAATCGGGGTAAAATCGGGAGCCAGTGCGGTCAGCTCACCGATACGCCGTGCCGCCGCATTGGTTAACGCGCCCCTCAGCGGATCGTCCGGATTAACAAAGGATGAGCCTGGTAATTGCAGCCCCATCATTTCCATCAGCATCTGATTCGAATTGGCGGTGCCATAAAAGGTGCAGGTGCCGGCACTGTGATAAGAGGCCATTTCGCTTTTCAGCAGCTCATCGCGGCCAATCTCTCCGGCAGCATAAGCCTGACGGACTTTGGCCTTATCGGAGTTGCTGGCACCACTGGGCATGGGGCCTGCCGGTACAAAAATCGCCGGCAGCTGACCAAAACGCAGCGCGGCCATTAATAAACCCGGCACAATTTTGTCGCAGATCCCGAGCAGCAGCATGCCATCAAATACCTGATGCGACATGGCTACCGCCGTACTCAGCGCAATCACATCACGGCTGAACAGCGACAGCTCCATGCCAACCTGCCCCTGAGTCACGCCATCGCACATTGCGGGAACACCACCTGCCATTTGTCCGATATGGCCACTGGCCACCAGCGCTTTTTTAAGCTGCTCCGGATAATCGCGATAGGGGGCATGGGCCGAGAGGACATCATTGTACGCACTGATAATGGCAATATTGGCAGCACGGTGATTCTGCCGCAGTATCAGTTTTTCATGATCCGGGGAGGCAGCATAATCATGAGCCAGATTGGTGCAACTGAGCTGATTACGCACCGGGCCTTGTATCACAGCCTGTTCTGTTTGAGCCAGATAGGCCTCACGGGTTGCGTTGCTGCGCTGGCGGATGCGCTCGGTAACATCAAGCAGTAAAGGGTGCATACGATTCTCCGGTTGAATGTTCCCGGTGGTAAACACTCAGTGGCACTTTGTGCTGAAACACAATTCTGCGCACCGGCATCGCCGCCGTATTGTCCGCTTCTGCTTCATTGCAGGCCTGACGGAACACACGGTTTTTATCGTCACCGTCAAATAACAAAAACAGATGACGGCAGGAAGCCAGCAGACTCCAGGTCAGGGTCATGCGTGGCGGAATAACACAGCTGTCCGTTACGGCACAGCACCAGGCACCGGCCTGATCATCCAGACAGGTTGTCAAAGCCCGACTGTGCGGAAACCAGCTGGCGGTATGACCATCATTACCCATGCCTAAAACGGCAAAATCGAGCTGATCAATCTGTTCATGCAGGGTATTTTCGCAGGTCATGAAACCCAGTTGCGGGGTTGGTGCTGTATTTTTTAACGGCAAAAAGTACGCCTGGCGTGCATGCTGTTGCAACAAATGTTCACGCACCAATGCGGCATTACTTCTGACATCATCCTCAGCAACCCAACGTTCATCCACCAACGTAATCAGAACGTTCTGCCAGTCGATTGTTTGCTGCGCCAGCTGCTGAAAAAAACGCACCGGCGTCTGTCCGCCACTGACGGCCAGACATGCCCGGCCACGGTGTTCAATACAACGCTGCAAGCGCGTCGCGAGATCTTCAGCCAAACGTCTGGCCAATGACTCGCTGTTGCCGAAACGTACATCCTGAATATGGCTCAGCATAGGTCCTCCTCAGCTGTTTTCGTCCCACAGACGGCCATCCTTCGCCAGCAACAGCGTTGCCGCCGCCGGCCCCCAGGAACCGGAGGTATAAGGTTCCGGCCGTTGTTCAGAATCGTTCCAGCACTGCAGAATAGGATCAACCCAGCGCCACGCCTCAAGCAATTCATCATCGCGCAAAAACAGTGTGGCGTTACCACTCAGTACATCAAGCAGCAGCCGTTCATAGGCTTCCGGCACACGGGTTTGTTTCAGATTGGCAGGATTCAGACTGAGATTCATTGGCCGCACATTCATCCCCGGCCCCACCCGCTTCTCACACAACATCAACCGGATTCCTTCATCGGGCTGCAGACGAAAAACCAGTTTATTTGCCATGGTATTTTTATGCTGCATAGGAAAAATCGAATGCGGTATGGCTTTGAAGTGCACCACGATTTCACAAGCCCTGTCGGCCAATCGTTTACCGGTACGCAAATAGAATGGGACGCCAGCCCAGCGCCAGTTATCAATTTCGACTTTGACGGCAATGAAGGTTTCTGTCGTACTTTTCGCCTGCACACCGGGCTCATCACGGTAGCGCGGTACCGGCTTACCTTCCGACACCCCTGCATCGTACTGACCTCTCACCACGTTTTCACTGACGGAATCAGCCGTAATCGGTTTCAGCGCTTTCAGCACTTTGACTTTTTCATCACGCACCGAATCCGGTTCCAGCCTTGCCGGTGGCTCCATGGCGGTAATGCATAACAGCTGCAGCAGATGATTCTGGAACATATCGCGCATCGCACCGACCTGGTCATAAAATCCGGCGCGCTTTTCCACCCCCAGAGATTCTGAAATCGTGATCTGGATATGGTCGATGTATTTCTGATTCCACTGCGATTCGAACAATGAATTGGCAAAGCGGAGCACCATCAGGTTCTGTACCGTCTCTTTGCCTAAATAATGATCAATCCGATAGATCTGCGACTCCGAGAAATATTCGGCAACGGCGTTATTGATCGCCTGAGCAGAAGCGAAATCATGACCAATGGGTTTTTCCAGTACGATTTTACTGTTGCTGAGAATCAGGCCGCTGCTGTGCAGCCCACGAGCGATGCCGGTATACAGATCCGATCCGGTGGCCAGATAAAAAACACGGTTAATATCACCCGGCATCAGGCCAGCAGCCAGCAATTGGTACTGCCGGTCATCGCTCAGATCAAGGGTCAGACAGTGCAAACGCTCGCTGAAGCTGTGCCAGGTGCTTTCTTCCAGAAACTCTGCCGGCACATGCTTTCGCAGCGCACTGAGCACCATATCGGCAAAGTTCTCCGGACTCATTTCACGACGCGTGGTTGAGTAAATGCGACCAGCTGGCAGTCGCGAATCACGATGCAGCAGATACAGAGCAGGCAGCAACTTACGCTGCGCCAGATCCCCTAAGCCACCAAACAGAATCAGTTCAAATGGAGCATCGATATGCATCAGCTACCTCCTGTGAAAGAAATCATGGCTTTCCTGTCATTCATCCATTTTGTCTAACATCTCACCAAGCGCTACAGAACACCAGCCTCTGTCCCCGGTTGCATGAGATCCCTGCCTGTTACAAAGCTTAGCTGGCTACCCGGTAAGCAATACTCTGGTCAGAATAAAAACCCCGCTAATTTTTTGTTTTTATTAAGAAAAAAGGTATTGACGCAGGGAAGATGAATCCGTAATATGCGCCTCGCTGTGACGTAGTTCCCCGATAGCTCAGTCGGTAGAGCAGTAGACTGTTAATCTATTGGTCGTTGGTTCAAGTCCAACTCGGGGAGCCAAACAGCATTCGGGGTATAGCGCAGTCTGGTAGCGCGCCTGCTTTGGGAGCAGGATGTCGGGAGTTCGAATCTCTCTACCCCGACCAAATTTACACTCTTAACATTCCCTTCTTTTATTATTCATACTTTTCCACTAGTTTGTGATGCTACTCGTATCAACTTGCGGAAACGGTTTTGAACATCATTGCTCAATCAGCTCAATACCCTGTCACCTGCCCCACCTGCAATACGATTAACGCTAAGCGTGCCGTTGAACTGTTACAACATAAAATTCTCAGTTGCCGGAAGTGCGAATCCAGCATCGCAATGAGCGAAAGCCAACTAAACAGTCTGCGCCGCACACTGGCCGATATGGGTAATTATCTGAGACAAAGCCAACCAGAAACGATGCGCACCGATTAATGCACCGACAATAAAAAAGAAGGGAAATGATCAGGGCCTGTTAACACTAAGTGAATCGGGCCTGCTGAGAGCCTGTCTTTCTCAGAACGAGGAGAGAGGAGTGATATTGTCAGGAACATCCCACACTCTCAGCGCCTTACCTGAGAAATTTTTAGCCAATGACAGGCCTGTTTAATTCGTGTTAACAGGCCCTGACAGAAGAACAAGACAGGTGCGGCCTACACCGCACCTTACAACTGGCGTTAATTACTTAACAATATCCAGAAGCTCAACCTCAAACACCAGAACGGAATTTGCAGGAATACGCGGACTTGGGCTGCGTGCACCGTAAGCCAGCTCAGCCGGGATGGAGAGTTTCCACTTGTCACCGACTTTCATCATCTGCAGCGCTTCAACCCAGCCACGGATAACACCGGTAACCGGGAACTGCGCTGGCTCACCACGCTCAACAGAACTGTCAAACACAGTGCCGTCAATCAGGGTGCCATGGTAATGAACACGGACCGTATCAGACGCTTCCGGTACAGGCTGACCATCCGCTGCCGCAACCAAGACTTCATACTGCAAACCAGATTCAGTGACCGTCACACCTTCACGCTTGGCGTTTTCTGCCAGAAAATCCTGACCCGCTTTTGCAGCGGCATCATTCAATGCTTCCTGCTTCATGGTTTGCTCTTCACGGATTTTATCGAAAGCCGCTTTAATAACGTCTTCGCCGATACGTGGCTCAGCATTTGCCAGAGCATCTTTGATACCTGCAGCAATCGCATCGGCATTCATGTCGACTTCTTCGCGAGACAGCTGACGACCAATATTCAGACCTACGCCATAGCTCGCCTGATCAACATGATTTTCTAACTTCACAGAGTCCTCCTGACCGCAACCGGCCAACAACAAAGCACCCAGAATGACCGCAGGTGCTGATTTAATCAGATTCATGAAAATTCCTTGCATGAGTTATCCAAGAGGCCAGTACACTACTACAAGCCTGTGGTAATTCCTATGACAGCAAAAGCAATACGAAGATTTTAAGCACAAAAACACCATGCGCACGTATTTAACAAGCGTAATTCCCATCGCTGGCGCGCTGCTCGCACTCACGCTTAATATTCTTACACACCTGAATTTCTGCCGACGACTGCCCGGTTGCCATCTGGCAGCGATAATGACGCTGGCGCAACTCGGAATCCGGAATACTGCCCATTCCATCACTGCAACCGAGCAATACCACAACCAATAAAAGAGACAAAAACTTCACAGCATTATCCGCATGCAGATTTCCCCAAAGATTCGCACAGCACCCGGATACTGTCCAGTCTATGGACAACGTCAGTCTGTATTCAGGCAAACAGCACCATTGCCTTTCTGTCATACAAACCCGATAAAAGCAGGATATAATCCGGTAAAAATCAGAAAAACAAAGAGGAATTGAACCATGCGGATGCTGATTATTCTGGCTTGCATCTTGATATTACAAGCCTGTTCAGGCCCATCCAAAGAAGAGCTGCGGCGCATGCAGCTACTGGAGGCGCAACGCGCAGAACAAGCGGCACTGGCAGCGCAGAAAGAAGCTCAGGAACGGCAGATTCGCATCCGTGAACGCCTGCAGAATGCCCGCAACGCCTGGAAACAGAACACTCAGCTCAGCCAGTCGCAAACAGATACGTTGTTCAGCAATACATCCGAAAGCAGCTTATCTGCCGATCAGACATATTACGTGCAGTTTGATCTGCAGCCAGCCAAATACAATTACGGCCAGAATAAACAAAGTTTTACCATTGTCGGAATGCGGAACCTGCCCAACAGTAAGGTTTATGGCCCGTTATTCCCCGATGAAAAAGCCCAATACCAGCCTGGACAACTGGCCAAGTCAGTGCTGGAGTTTGCATTAAGAGAAGAAACTGAAATTAACCGTATCGGCCAGAAAGTACTGCGTGATCGCGGACAACGCTGGGTCGCCGCTGTACTGAATTTTAAAAACTATGATTCTCTGGTCAACCAGAATACGACTGGCGACGAATGGTACTGGGAACCTGGCCTGTTTGACGACGTATCCTGGAATGTAGCGCCAGAGACCGCCTACCCTTACACCTCAGAGCGGCTCCTGACGCTGCAGCTGGGTCTGCGCTTCTGCTTACTTAAAGATCGCTGCTATCTCAGATCTGACTATCGCAAACACCCGACTCATGCCATGCGTGCCGAGGTAATAAGCGTCCTGATAGCTAATCGTAAAAACGGCGAAGTGCTGGCGGAATTTATCCGCGACAAAGAATAAGCAAAACGATGGGTATAAAAAAAGCGGCTGCAGTGGCCGCTTTTTTTATCGCTCCGGCAAAGGTCTCGGATCAGAAACCGAATGCCAGAGAAGCACCGAAGTAGGTACCGGATACATCGAAATCGGTATCGATGTCCGCCAGATCTTTATCGGCCTTCAGGTTAATGCTGCGGTAACCCGCTTCCAGACCAATATCCACAACCGGGATTGGCAGGTCATAACCGATACCGTAGCTGATATCGCTCAGTTGATTATCACCCATACCGATGTAGTTAACGTCAGCCGAGGCATACAGACCAAACGGGCTGCTGATTTTTACTTCGCCGTATGCCAGTGGCATCACGAAATCAAGATCAACGCTTTCATTGGTATTCGATGTTTTACCACTGACTTCAGCCAGACCATCAAACTGACGGGCGGTCAGACCGAAGTTGATATCAACGAAAGGGATTGGCAATGGCAGCCCCCAGTACAGGGTCAGATCAGAGTGGCTCAGATCCAGTTTACTGGTCACATTTTCGTTGAAATTCTGGTCAGCAAACTGAGCATTAATCGTACCGTCACCTTTCAGTTCCAGAGAGGTCTGCTTCAGTTTCAGGTTTGGAATAAACGGCAGCGGGTGCTCAAAGAACACGGTCAGCTGCTGGCCATTGTCAGAGTCAATATTCAGGCCATCTTTTTCGACAGAAACGCCTTCATCAATCTGACCACCGGCTTCTGCATTCCAGACGCTGGCTTTGGCACCGACGGTAAAAAGTAAATCAGCTTGTGCGGCTACAGGCGTCAGGGCCAGCAGAAACGCAGCGATTGCAGTCTTCTTCATTGAGATATTCCCGTTCTTATGATTTATCCAGTCAACCGTCAGTGCGGCCGAGTGCAGCTAGTTTGCCCGCAAATGACGCGAATGCCAATTCTTTGCGCAGACAGCAAGAAATACTTCACAAATGCGTAAGAAGATTCAGCAGAAGAAGGAAACGTACAGAAGAAAATAAAGCGAAATGACACCATGCACTTCACCGTCAGAAGACAGTGAAGAGCTGGCAGCCGGAACTCAATAGGCCAACAATCAGAAGGTCACGCCGATGCGACGACCCACTTCTTCATACGCTTCAACAACACCGCCCAGTCCCTGACGGAAACGGTCTTTATCCAGCTTTTCACGGGAGTCTTTATCCCACAGACGGCAGCCGTCCGGAGAAAATTCATCCCCCAGAACCACCTCGCCTTTAAACAGACCGAACTCCAGCTTGGAATCCACCAGTAACAGACCGCCCTCAAGGAAAATCTGTTTCAGCACATCGTTCACTTTGAAGGTCAGTTCTTTCATACGCGCCAGATGCTGATCCTCCACCCAACCGAATGAACGGGCGTGATATTCATTCACCATCGGGTCGCCAAGCGCATCGTTTTTCAGGAAAAGTTCAAAGGTTGGCGGAACCAGATCAATCCCCTCTTCCACACCCAGCCGACGACACAAAGATCCGGCGGCAATATTACGCACGACACATTCCAGCGGGATCATATCCAGACGTTTTACCAGCGCATCAGTATCAGACAACAAGCGCTCAAAATGCGTCGGAATACCAGCAGCAGCCAGCCTGGTCATGATGTAGGCGTTGAACTTGTTGTTCACCATACCCTTGCGGTCCAGCTGCTCAACTTTCTTGCCATCGAAAGCGGAAGTATCGTTGCGGAACTCCAGCACCATGTAGTCCGGATCGTCAGTGGTATACACAGACTTCGCCTTACCTGAGTAGAGTAATTCACGCTTTTCCATGGGGTTCTCCGAGGATGATCTTAAATAGTGGATCTTAAAAACCGGTTATTACAGCTGCCGCCAGTCAGATACCTGATCCTGTTGCAGCAAAGATACTTCATGCGGCGCGCAATTCAGCGCCAGTGACAATGCCTGACTGACCAGAGCACGGTCATTATTCTTTTCACTGATATGGCCTGCGGTTACGTGCTGCAAACCGTCCCACTGCACGCGACGGATCAGGTCAGCGCACTGCTGATTACTCAGATGACCAAAATTTCCGGCCACTCTGGCGCGCAGACTGGGCGGATACGGGCCATTCTGCAGCATCAGCGGATCGTGATTGGCTTCAACCTGCAGGGCATGACAGCGCTGGTAAACGCTGACAATATGCGGCGTTAACGAACCAAGATCCGATAAAACACCGAGGCGTTTCCCGGCACTGTTTTCCAGTACAAACTGCAGCGGTTCTTCCGCATCATGGGGAACCACCACCGGCAACACCGCCAGACCACCAACACTGGTTACCTGATCGGAATGGATGCAGCGCCAGAGCGGATGTTCCGTCCACGCCATTTTGCGCGCGGTACCGAAAGAGGCAAAGAACGGAATCGTTAACGCCTCACACAACGCGACGACCCCCTTTGCATGATCCCCATGTTCATGGGTTACAAACACACCATCTAACTGGCGCGGGTCAACACCGGACGCCTGCAGACGCATGAGAATATTCTTACGGTTAAAGCCGCAATCAATCAGCACTGCACGGTCATTCTGCAAAACGATGGTGGCATTTCCACGACTGCCACTGCCCAAAGATGCGTATCTCACTTTTCCAGCTGGGCTTTAATCTCGTTCAATACGTCGGCAGTCAACGCCTCGCCGGCCAGATTATCAGCATCCGTCAGCAGCGATAAATACACGCCCTGACGGGCACGGTTCATTTTCAGCAGATAGGTTTCAGTCACTGAATTGTCCTTACCCCAGAAACGATCCCACCAGCTCAGTTGCTCAGCATCATTGCGGGTCTGCATTTCCAGATAAAACGTCCCGGTACTGCGATTAAGATCAGTAAGTTTCAGCGCTGAAGCACTCAGTGCTTCGGTAACCGATGCCCAGGCTCCGGCAAAACCGCCATCAAGACGAAGAATCAATGTACCGGCGCCGTCTTTTTCCAGACGCGGATTCAGCGCTTCTGAGCGGTATTCACTCAAAGAAGCAACACTATCCGTGTCATCATCTTCAGCAATGAAGCGCTGCGGTTGCGGAGTCTCGAAGCCGGAAGGTTTTACCGGTGTTACCGGTGTCACAGGGATTGCATAGGCATCGGATGTCAGCAGGCGGATATCCTGCTCTGTCCGGGTAGGTGCCTGCTCTTCAGCTTCCAGATAATCCATCGCACGATCGCGAAAGGTATCACCGAACATCCAGCTGCAACCGGACAGCATAGCAACGGCTGGCAACAATAAAATACGCATGCAATCGCCTGCTTTAAATGAGTTCAAGAGCGGCGAGAGCCAGCTCGACTTTTGGCTTGTAACGCTCATCCAGCTCAACCAGCGGCAAACGGATTCCACGGCCCATCAACCCCATTTTATGCAAGGCCCATTTCACCGGTATCGGGTTGGCCTCACAGAACATGGCATTGTGCAGAGTCATCAGACGCTCGTTCAGCGCTTTGGCTTCCGCCGCCTGGCCATCCAGCGCCAGCATGCAAAGCTGATGCATCAGTGCCGGAGCAACATTCGCGGTTACCGAAATATTGCCTTTACCTCCAAGCAGAATCAGTTCATAAGCCGTCGCATCATCACCGGAATAAACCGCCATGCGGTCACCCACGAGTTCAATCACTTTGCGCGCACGCTCCAGATCGCCGGTCGCTTCTTTTACCGCCACAATCTGCTCAACATCGGCCAAAGCCGCGATGGTTTCCGGCAACATATCGCAGGCAGTACGGCCGGGTACGTTGTACAGAATCTGCGGAATATCCACTGCGGCCGCAATCGCTTCGTGGTGTTTAATAAGACCGCGCTGCGGTGGCTTATTGTAATACGGCGTCACCAGCAGACAGGCGTCAGCACCCAGAATCTTTGCTTCCTGAGTCAGCTCAATCGCTTCAGAAGTTGAATTGGCACCGGTTCCGGCAATGATCGGACGACGACCTGCCGTAACCTTAACCACACGCTCAATCACCGCGCAGTGTTCCTGCGTGCTCAGCGTGGCCGACTCGCCGGTTGTTCCCACGGCAACAATAGCATCAGTGCCCTGTTTGATGTGGAACTCCACCAGTCTGTCCAGACTTTCCCAATCCACGCTGCCATCCGCGTGCATTGGGGTTACCAAAGCCACAATACTGCCGGTAATCATTGAGCTCTACTCCAAAATATCCGCCCGGTGCGGGCGCAGAAAAACAAAGGCGCAAGTCTACTGATGCAAGGGATTGGTGACAAGTCAGACGCCGCCACTATCGCTGTTTGCGCTATCCGGCCAGGCCTGCAGAACCGCCTTGAAGAGCGTCGCCAAAGGAATTGCAAAGAACACACCCCAGAACCCCCAGAGGCCACCAAACACGAGCACGGCCACAATAATGGCGACCGGATGCAGGTTCACGACTTCAGAAAACAGCAACGGCACCAATACATTACCGTCCAAAGCCTGAATCACTGCGTAAACGACCATCAGCCAGATGAAATCGTTGGTCCAGCCCCACTGCACATAACCCACCAACGCAATCGGGACAGTAACCACCGCAGCCCCGATATATGGCACCAGCACCGACAACCCCACCGCAATGGCCAACAGAGCAGCATAATTAACCCCGAGAATCAGGAAAGCCACATAAGTGACGCCACCCACAATGACAATTTCCAGTACCTTACCGCGAATATAGTTTGCAATCTGAGAGTCCATTTCGGTCCACACACGATTCAGCAACTGTCGGCGTTGCGGCAGAAATGCAGTGCACCAGGCCAGAATCTGATCCGCGTCTTTTAGCAGAAAAAACACGAGAATAGGCACCAGAACACAGTAAATCAGCACGGCCATAACGCCGGTGATCCCGGTGATAGAAAAACTGACGGCCAATTGTCCGACCGACGCCAGCTCATCACCAATCTGCTTTGTCCAGACCTTAACCTGATCAACCGAAACAAGATCCGGATACTGCTGCGGCAACAGCATCAACAGTTCCTGTCCCTTACTGGCCATCCGCGGCAATTCATAAAAAAACTGTGTTAACTGCTGCCAGGTAGCGGGCAAAATTATCAGCAACAGCAACATCAATACGCCAACAAACAGCACAAAGACCAGTACCGTTGCTCCCAGATGGCCAAGGCCACGGCGTTTACAGTAATTCATCGCTCCCTGCAGCAGATAGGCCAGCACAATTGCCGTCAGGAACGGTGCCAGAACCTTGCCGAGTGTCATAATGACCAGCAATACCGCTGTAATAAGCAACAATAACAGCAGCGCTTCCTCATCGGAAAAGTAGCGGTCAATCCAGCGCCGGAATACCTTAATCATGCCCTCAGGCTCCTTTTTTTATCCAGAACTGATAGCAACCATCGACCTCGGAAGCCGCCAGCAGTTCATTATTGGTCATTTCAGTATATTTACGGATATCGCGCCAGGAGCCGGCATCCGTAGCCGTAACCCACAGTATTTCATCCACCGCCAGCGTTTTCAGCGCCAGCTTGGTTTTTAATAAGGGCAACGGACATTCGAGCCCGCAAGCATCCAAAGCCTGATGATAATGGTTTGAATTAGACACAACGCACGCCTTTTGCCAAACTGAAGCCTCATTATATACGGTTGTCCGCTGATAAAACCTGCACAGAGAGCCGCAGCTCAGCAACAATTATTCAGAAAGACCCGCTGAACTCCTGCACTCTGGCTGGTCTAACGCAACTCAACTTCAGGAATCCAGGCTTGAATTTCCGCCTAGTTCGAATGACGCTGTTACTGCTCGGCAGTCATGCCGCCCTCAGCATCCCCAACATCCAGGCGGCAACCGCCGACCTGCCAGACCTTGGCGACAGCGCTTCCAGTTACGTATCGCTGCAGGAAGAACACGACCTGGGCCGGGTATGGCTGCGTCAGTTACGGGCTCAGGCAAAGATTCTGGATGATCCGCTGACCACAGAGTTTCTGGAAAATCTGATTTTTCGCCTGGTTCCACACAGTGAAGTCAAACAGTCTGATTTTGAATTTGTCGTGGTTGACCGCGCCGATCTGAACGCATTCGCTGTACCCGGCGGAATCATCGGTATTAATTTCGGTATTCTGCTTTATACCCGCGACGAAGATGAACTCTCTGCGGTACTGGCTCATGAATTAGCTCACCTGAGCCAGCGCCATTTCGCGCGTCAGATTGAAGCGGCTGAAAAGCAAGAACCCATTGCCATTGCCACGTTACTGGCCAGCATTCTGCTGATTGCCACCAACAACCCCGATGCTGGCTTTGCCGGACTTCTGACCAGCCAGGCAGCCAGCATTCAAAGCCGCCTGGCTTACTCACGCGAATGGGAGCAGGAAGCTGACCGTATTGGCATGCGCACCCTGTCAACCGCCGGGCTTGATCCTTACGCCATGCCGTCGATGTTTCAGCAGATGCTGCAGGCCAACCGCTACAATGAACGCCCACCTGAATTCCTGCTGACTCACCCGGTCACGGAATCACGGGTTGCCGATGCGGCTGACCGCGCGCAGAAATACCCACGCCAGCCCCGTCTGACCAGCTTTGAATTCCGGGTACTGCAGAACGAAGCCATGATCCGCTATCAGCTCAATGCCGATAAACGCGTGGATTACTTTACCCATCAGTTGCAAATCAAACCACGCAGCAGTACCGAATACGCTGCGGCACTGTTCAGCCTGGCCCGACTGGCTCTGGATAATAACGACGTTAAAACCAGCCGAACCCATCTGGAAAAAATCATCAGCCCCTGGCGTGATCACACCGCAGTTGTAGCCCTGAGCGCTCGCAGCCTGCACGCTGAGGGAAAAACAGCGGAAGCCATCAGCACCCTTAATGACGCCCTGCCGTTTGACCCTCAGGACTATCTGCTGCTGAGCACCAAAGCCTCTCTGCTGCGACAGGCTGGCGAGGACGCTCAGGCAGTCGCCATCCTTAAACAACTGAGCGAACTGCGCAGCACTAATCCGGCAGTCTGGCGTATGCTAGGGGAAGCCGCAGGCGATGCCGGGATGATTTTGCTCGGCCATCGGGCCAACGCTGAATACCTGTTCTACTCAGGTTACCATGCAAAAGCGTTGAGACAGATGGAACTGGCTTTACAGCTGGCCAAAAAAAATAATGATTTCCAACAGGAAGCCGCTTTAGGGCAACGCCTGCGCGTGATGGCTAACACGGCAGCAACATTGCCATAGCATCAAACAATCTTTAATGCATAAAAAATGGGCCAGCGGGCCCATTTTCTTGTTAATGGCAGATCAGCCTTTATTAAAATTCAGCATCCGCTGCAGGCTGATGACCGCCCTCTGACGCAATCCTTCTTCAATCAGAATTTCCTGGTCGGCATGAATAAGTACATTCCGAATATTCTGCAGCCCGTTCATTGCCATCCACGGACAATGCGCACAGCTGCGACAAGTAGCACCATTACCGGCCGTCGGCGCTTCAATCAGCAGCTTATCCGGTGCAGCCTGCTGCATTTTATAAAAAATGGCTTTATCAGTGGCAACAATCAATACCGGGTTCGGTAAGTGTTTGGCTGCGGCGATCAACTGACTGGTTGACCCTACGGCATCGGCCATCTTAACCACCGACTCTGGTGATTCAGGATGAACAAGAATCGCCGCCTCCGGATGAACCTTCTTCAGATCTTCCAGCGCCCGGGCTTTAAACTCATCGTGCACAATGCAGGCACTGTCCCACAGAATCATGTCAGCTCCGGTTTCACGCTGCACATAATTGCCAAGGTGCTTATCCGGTGCCCAGATCAGCTTTTCCCCTTTCGCTTTAAGATGACGGACCACATCAAGAGCAATACTCGAGGTCACCACCCAATCTGCACGTGCTTTAACTGCTGCCGAGGTATTGGCATACACCACCACCGTACGATCCGGATACTGATCACAAAAGGCCGAAAACTCCTCCACCGGACAACCAATATCCAGCGAGCAGGTTGCTTCCAGCGTTGGCATCAGAATGCGCTTTTCCGGGCTGAGGATTTTGGCGGTTTCTCCCATAAAACGCACACCCGCGACAATCAGCGTACTGGCTTTATGGTCACGTCCAAAGCGCGCCATTTCCAGAGAATCGGCCACACAACCGCCGGTTTCTTCAGCCAGCGCCTGAATATCAGGGTCGGTGTAATAATGAGCAACCAGAACAGCATCTTCCCGGATCAGTAATTCACGGATCTCCTGCTTAAGCTCAGCGCTTTGCTCAACCGTCAGCGGAGCCGCTGGTGCAGACCAGAAATCACGGACAATCTGTTGTGCGGCAGGTATGGTTTCGTTCATACATCTCTCTGTCAGGCATCGATATAACGCAGGGATTTTATCACAGCCGGCATACTGACCGCTGCATCCCTGCGCAGACCAGAGCCCTGCACAGAACGGACAGGGTTCCGGGAGGCAAACAAAAAAGGGGAGAAAGCATCTTGCTTTCTCCCCTTTCGGTATTTGGTGGGTCGTGCAGGATTCGAACCTGCGACCAATTGGTTAAAAGCCAACTGCTCTACCAACTGAGCTAACGACCCGGAAGAGGCGCATATAATACTTAATTTTCCGGAGCTAACTTTACCTTTACAAAAAGTTTCACTATCAGGGACTTAGCGCCACCCGGTGGCTACAAAAGACAGGTTATCAGCCCAGAATTCATGGGATTTCAGCACGGTACTGCTGAGAATATTGAGAAAGAAAAACAGGCCTTAAAAGGCCCGTCATGGAAGCTTTGCAAGATAGGATTTAGCCAGTCTGACCGTGCCGTCGGCTTTGCCGGTATACTGATCAATCACTTTTTGCAGCCAAACTTTTGCCTGCGTCACATCGCCTTTCTTATGCAATGTAATTCCGATTTTATAGGTCGCATCGGCGGCTTTATCATGATCAGCATACTGCTCAACAACCTTTCTGAAATTTTCCAGCGCCTTATCCAAATCGCTCTGCACAAGGTAAACCTCACCCGACCAGTACAGGGCATTGCCCACCAATGGGTCCTGAGGATAATTTTTCACAAAATCATTGAAGGCAATATTGGCATCAGCGAATTTTTTTTCACGCACCAGCGTCATCGCATTTTTATAAGCATCGGCAGGCGATTCTTTCACTACGGCCGCCGGAACAACCGCCGGTGAGCCTCCTGCTAATAAAGCAGCAATGCGGCGATCAAGATCCAGGTAACGCTCCTGCTGCTCCTGAGACATTCGACGGATAAGATTATCCTGCTCTTCCAGACGCCCCCGCAACTCTGCTATTTCCAATTGCATCTGTTCCATCTGCAAGGACATTTCAGACAACAAGGACGATGATGACGCCGGTGGAACAACAGAAGAAGGGATATTTGCCGGTGTTTTAACAACAGCCATGGCGGAAGAATCGTTCGGAGTATTCTGGGTTGCCGGTGCGACCGGACGAGCCGCACCAACAGATACCCACTGATCATCCGCATTGGCGCTGGCCGTTACTGCAGCCAGCGCAAAGGTCAGGACGACAGATTTCATTAACGGCTCTGGTATTTCACTTCAACGCGACGGTTCTTGCTGTAAGAGCCTTCGTCATGACCCATCATCACAGGACGCTCTTCACCGAAGCTTACAACTTTGAGTTGTGAACCATTGGCACCATTAGCCATCAGGAAGCGACGTACCGTCATAGAACGACGCTCACCCAGAGCCAGGTTGTACTCAACGGTACCGCGCTCATCGGCGTGACCTTCCAGAACAACAGAAGCCGCCGGGTTAGCCGCCAGGAATGCAGCATGAGCCATCAGGGCCGCTTTGCCTTCGTTCTTCAGAGTGCTCTGATCGAAGTCAAAGTAGAATACGGTTTGTTCACGCAGTGCAGCCTGAGCTTCGTTTGCTTCGGCTTGCAGAGCTTCGCCATTTAAGCCAGCGCTTTCAACAGCGTTGGTACCTTCGGCCTGTTGTTCAGTTGCTGTTGGTGCAACAGTAGAACCTGCACCCTCATTTACGTCGCCCTTGCTTGCACAGGCAGAAATCAACATAGCGCCAAAGGCTAATCCTAAGGTTTTGTACAGTGCAGTAGTTTGCATAACAGTCTTCCAGTCCGATAGTAAGTTTGAATTATTGGAAAATAGGCGACCAAGCAGGCTCCCTGACGTCACCGTATTTAGATGGTAAGCGGAATTTAACGTCCCCATCCACTGATACAGCAGCCAGAATGCTGCGATCAGCTTCACTCGCTGCATAAATTATCATACTTCCGTTGGGTGCAACACTAGGAGACTCATCCAATTCCGTCTCACTGGTAAGAATGTTCACCAATCCGCTTTTAATATCCTGAGAGGCAATATGGAAGCGGTCATTAGCCCTGTGAACATACACCAATTTGCGGCCATCAGCGGTAATCCGCGCCCGGGCATTGTAACTGCCTTCAAAGGTCACACGCTGAATCTGTTTGTTCGCAGTGTCCAGCTTATAAACCTGAGGACCGCCGGCACGGCTGGAGGTAAAGAACAGATGACGTCCATCCACATCCCATTGAGGCTCGGTATCAATCGCGTAATGATCGGTCATCCGCTCGGTCTTACGTGTCGCAAGATCCATCACATAAATATCCGGATTTCCCAGTGTCGATAAGACAAATGCCAGACGGGTTCCGTCCGGTGAAAATGCCGGCGCACTGTTGGAACCATCAAAAGCCACGACCCGCTCACGCTTACCGGTAGCCAGCTCCTGAAAGAAGATTTCACTGCGGCCATTTTCAAACGACACATAGGCCACTTTTTTCGCATCCGGTGACCAGGCCGGGGAAATAATCGGATGCCTGGAGCTGTAGATCAGTTGCTCACGGGCGCCATCGGCATCGGCATAATTCAGATTAAACCGGGTACGTTCCCGGTTGGTGGTCACGTAAATCAGCTTGGTGGAGAACACGCCCGGTACACCGGTGAGTTTCTTAAAGATAAAGTCGCTGATGTAGTGGGCCAGATCGCGTAGTTGCGAGGCTTTACCTTTCACCCGGTGACGCAAAATCTCGACCTGCTGATGCACATCCAGCACATGAAACTGCACCGCATAGCCATCAGCCTGCAACTCCACCGTACCGATAACCACAAAATCCTGTTTCAGACGGGACCAGTCAGCGTAAATCACTTCGTTGAGCTGATGCGGCTGAGTGATCATGCTGGCGGTTCCCAGTGTGCGGAAGTAACCACTGCTGGCCAGATCATTAGTGACGATGGCGCTGATATCTTCCGGCAAAGGACTACTGCCGTTCCAGCTGAAAGGCACCACTGCAACCGGAATCGCGCTCTGCTTCCCCTGAGTGACTTCAATTAATAACTCGGCCTGACTCAGGCTGGCGAGCAGCCACATCAGGACAATCAAACTGTGCTTTACCACGTTGCATTCTCCGGTCTGAATTTTATTAAAAAGCTGCGGAAATTGTTTTCAAAGACCCGCACATCGTTTGGCACCGGCAGCGGTGAGGCTTTATAAACCGCTTGTTCAACGGAGCGGTCCAGTGCTGCATTGCCACTGCTTTTGGTAATCTGAACCTGAATCACCTGCCCGGTCGGTACCAGAGTGATCCGCACCTCTACTTCCTGGCTGGCATTCACGGCTGGCGGATAACGCCACACGGATTCAACGCGGGCTTTTATCTGATCGGTAAAATCCTGCGTCAGCGAAGCAGCCCGTTCCGCCTGAATTTTGGCTTCCTGCTGTTCTTTTAATTCCTCAGCAGCCTGTTCCTGCGCCATCTGTTCCAGTAAGGCCTGCTCCTGAGCGGCTTGCAGTTTTGCCTGCTCTGCTGCTTTTTCTTTGATGGCCTTGTCTTTGGCGGCTTTCTCTTTGGCCTGTTTTTCGGCCAGCGCTTTTTCTTTTAACGCCTTTTCCTGTTCGCGTTTTTTCGCAGCAGCCTGTTGTTTCTTTTGCTCGGCTTCACGCTTTTTCTGCTCAGCCAGTTTTTTCTTGCGTTCTGCCTCGCGTCTGGCCGCAAGCTCCTGACGCTTTTTCTGTTTTTCTGCTTCCTGCTTTCGCTGCTTTTCTGCGGCACTTTCTACCTGCACCACGGTGGCAACCACATGCGGTGGCACAGGTTCCGGAACGCGGCGTTCCTCTGGCCATTCAAGCAAAAACAGTGACGCCACCAGAATATGCAGCCCCACGGATACCACCATCGGCAGCGAGTACCGTTCCGGATTCAGCCAGCTCATATCAGCGGCGAGCCTCCGGGTCCGGCGCTTCGGTAATCAGGCCAACATTATGAATACCCACACTCTGCAGCCCTCCCATCAGCGCGACGACTTTACCGTAGGGAACGGCTTCATCACCGCGGATCATCAGGCGGGTTTCCGGTACAGCACCGATAATTTTCTGCGCGTAGTCCTGAATTTCGCCCAGCGTCATGGCTGTGGGCTGACCTTCATCACGCTCAATAAAATACACGCCGCGCTCATTGACCGAGACAATAATGGTGCTGTCATCCGGCTCAATTTCAGTGGGCGTGGCGTCCACTTCCGGCAGATTGACCGGCACGCTTTGCACCAGCATCGGCGCTGTCACCATAAAAATAATCAGCAGCACCAGCATCACATCGATGTAGGGCACCACATTAATTTCGGCCATTGGCCGGCGCTTGGCAGCGGGAGGAGCCATGGGTTCCATTATTTGTTCTCCGCCGCCTTTTTCTCTTCTGCTTTCACCGCTTGCTGAATTTTATGCGCCTGACGGTAGAGCAATGACGAGAATTCATCAGCAAAGGTGTGCATACCGGTGATGGTCTGATCAACCCGGCTGGCAAAGCGGTTGTAAAAAATCACCGCAGGAATGGCCGCGAGAAGACCCATTGCCGTTGCCACCAGCGCTTCAGAAATACCCGGTGCAACGGTCGCGATGGTGGCCTGCTTTACACTGGCTAAGCCCTGGAAAGAATGCATGATGCCCCACACCGTACCGAACAGGCCGATATACGGGCTGGTAGAGCCGACGGTTGCCAGAAATGGCAGATGGGTATCCAGCAATTCCGATTCGCGGGTAATGGCAATTCGCATCGCACGCTGTACACCGGCCATCACCGCATCGGGGTCATTGGTATTTTGCTGACGCATTTTGCCGAATTCTTTCAGGCCCGCCATGAAAACATTTTCAACCGCACTGGGGACGGCTTTCTGCTGGCACTCACGGTACAGATCATTGAGATCCACTCCCGACCAGAAGCGCTCCTCAAAGTCGTGCAACTGCTCTCGGCTGGCTGCCAGCAAACGGGTGCGCTGCACAATCACGACCCAGCTCATGACCGACGCGGCCAGCAACATCAGCATCACTAATTGCACCACAAAACTGGCGTTGATAATCAGCGAAAAAATAGACACAGACTCGTTCACAACGGCTCCTGAGATTCATCATTAGGTTCGGACGGATAAGCGGCCCCTGCCGTCATCCGCTTGAGTATTTCGGCCGGTACGGCCTGCGGACGCCCGGTCTGGGTAATGCAGGCGATGGTGATCAGCGCCTCTGCCAGATAGTCCTGTGGCCCTGCGGCATCCGGGCGTTCTTCTGCCGGTTTGCGCCAGACTTTCTGACTCAGAAGCAGACTGGCTTTGCGGCTTTGTTCGACGGCTACCGACACCAGAAGTTCATCATCCAGACGGGCCGGGCTCAGGTATTTGGCCTGAACTTCACGCACAACAAATATCACATTCTGATGACGTAATTGTTCCTGACCGTAGCCTAACGCCCGCAACCACTCACTGCGGGCGCGCTCCATAAAACGGAAATAATTGGCGTAATAGACAATGCCTCCGGCATCGGTGTCTTCGATATACACCCGCAGTGGCCAGGTAAATGCCATGTTACGGCGCATCCTGATGAAAGCGGGCCGGTAAATCCAGACCAAAATGCAGATAGGCCAGTTTGGTCGCCATACGTCCACGCGGTGTGCGGGTGATATAGCCTTGCTGCATTAAGTAAGGTTCCAGTACGTCTTCAATGGTGTCACGTTCTTCACCAATGGAAGCCGCCAGACTGTCAACGCCCGCCGGGCCACCATCGTACTTTTCCAGCAGCGTCAGCAGCAGACGACGGTCCATATGATCGAAGCCCTGCATATCCACGTTGAGCATATTCAGCGCCGCATCGGCACAGGCATGATTGACCGTGCCATCGCCTCTTACCTGAGCGTAATCACGCACCCGGCGTAACAGACGGTTAGCAATACGCGGCGTTCCGCGGGCACGGCGGGCAATTTCTTTGGCACCTTGTTCATCCACATCCAGCTGCATCAGACGCCCGGAGCGCGACACGATGTGGGTCAGATCGGCGATATTATAAAATTCCAGACGCTGCACAATGCCGAAGCGGTCACGCAGTGGCGAGGTCAGCAGACCCGCACGGGTGGTCGCTCCAACCAGGGTAAAAGGTGGAAGATCAATTTTAATTGAGCGGGCTGCCGGACCTTCACCGACCATAATATCCAGCTGATAATCCTCCATCGCCGGATACAGCACTTCCTCCACCGCCGGGCTGAGGCGGTGAATTTCATCGATAAAGAGTACGTCGCCTTCTTCAAGGTTGGTCAGCAGGGCCGCCAGATCACCGGCTTTTTCCAACACCGGCCCGGAGGTGGATTTAATCGCCACGCCCATTTCTTCAGCAATAATATTCGCCAGTGTGGTTTTTCCCAGACCGGGCGGGCCGAACACCAGCGTATGATCCAGCGCTTCGTTACGCGCCCGGGCCGCGCCGATAAATATCTCCATCTGCTCACGGACATGGGGCTGGCCAATATAATCACTCAGCAATTTAGGCCGAATAGCCCGGTCCTGATGTTCTTCAGCCGGTTGCAGTTGAGGGCTGATAAAGCGGTCAGTTTCGATCATGGATCACCTTATTGAGAGCCCAGCGTGCTGCGCAGCGCCAGACGGATCATTTCTTCCGCACTGTCGACACCGGCACTGACTTTATTCAGCATTCTGGCGGCATCCTGCGGTTTGTAACCCAATGCCACCAACGCACTTTCTGCTTCGCGCAAGAGGTTATCCTGAGACGCTTTTTCGGCATTATCGACGGCAGCCCACAGAGGTGCCGGAGCTTGCCATTCAATCAGTCGGTCACGCATTTCAACAATTAAGCGCTCTGCTGTTTTCTTACCAACACCGGGTAATTTGGTCAGTGCCGCCACATCTTCGTTATGCACGCAGACGGCAAACGCATGGACATCCATTCCGGATAAAATCGCCAGCGCGAGTTTGGGGCCTACACCACTGACTTTGATCAGCGTACGGAACAGCGTGCGCTGGCTTTTATCACTGAAGCCATATAACTGATGCGCATCTTCGCGGATGGCGAGGTGGGTATAGAGCACGGCCTGTGTGCCGGTTTTGCCAAGCATGGCAAAGGTGGAGATCGGCGCCTGAATCTCATAGCCGACGCCGTTGACGTCGAGCAGCAGTTCCGGTGCCTGTTTTTCAAGGATAACGCCCTGTAATCGTCCGATCATGATTGCGTTCTGACTGCATAACTGGAAAGCGGCCTAGCCTACCAGTATGACCGGGGCGGCTCAATGGAAGGTATCGGTCAGGGCGCTAGCGCATCCGTCCCCGGGTCACCCCTTTCACACCGGCCTGAGCCATCAGGCTGGCGCTGGTATGGGCATGACAGATGGCAATGGCCAGCGCATCTGCAGCATCCGCCTGGGGAATACCGGGCAGTTTCAACAGATACTGCACCATATGCTGTACCTGCTCTTTCGCCGCCCCGCCTTTGCCGACCACCGCCTGTTTAATGGTACGCGGCGCATATTCAGCCACCGGCAACCCCTGCTGCACCGCCGCCACAATCGCCACGCCCCGGGCCTGGCCGAGCTTTAATGCGGAGTCGGCGTTTTTGCCCATAAACACCTGCTCAATGGCAAACTGTTGGGGGTGGTAGGTTGTGATTAACTCGCTGACACCGTCGTAGATTTTTTTCAGCCGACCGGGCAATTCCCCTTCGCCGGTGCGGATGCAACCGCTGACGATGTACTCAATTTTCTGCCCCGTACGACGGATCACACCAAAACCGGTCGTGCGTGATCCCGGGTCAATGCCGAGAATAATCATGGGACGATCACAGGCGCCTGCAGGGTGCGTGAAGGCTGCTTGTTCATCGGGTCCTGCGGAGTAAACGTCCATTCCTGGCCGCTGAGCTGGTCAGTCACGGTCAGATGCTGCCAGCCAGCGGGCAGAATCACTTGCAGGCAGGGGGAGGTCATCACCTGAGCGTATTGCCTGTCAGGGGCGGGATAGCGCTCACGGAAGATCAGCTGATAATCGCCGTCATCCTGCTGCTGCCCCACCAGATCAATGCCATAGCCGGTATGCGGACGTTCTCCCAGAGCGATGGTCAGGGCATTGAAGCGCAGGCTGACTCCCGGTTCTGCGGCACATTGATCCATGGTGCTGAGTGGCAGACTGAGCGGCATCACGGTGGTGCAGGCAGTCAATGCCATCGTCAGGCCGGCCAGCAGCAGAGAGGGTTTTAGTACACGACGCATCACGATCCGTCCTCCATAACAATTGCATTCATAGGGCAAACATAAAACTGAGCGCAGTATACACAAAACCCCCGCAACAGAGACTGTAACGGGGGTTGTGTGGTGCAGACAATTGCCTGCCTAACCGGCTCGGAACTTAACCCGCACGGAAAACCAGCTGGTCATGATCAACATCGGCGACAATGGTGCTTCCCGGCAGGAATTTACCCGCCAGAATATCCTGCGCCAGCGGGTTTTCGATCCAGCGCTGAATCGCACGCTTTAATGGCCGTGCGCCAAACACCGGATCATAGCCCACATCCACCAGCTTGCTGATGGCCGCATCGCTCATCTCAAAGGCCAGATCGCGCTCTTTCAGGCGGCCACGCAGCAGATCCAGCTGAATATCAGCAATGCCGCGGATCTGATCTTTCAGCAGCGGATGGAACACCACCGCCTCATCGATCCGGTTAATAAATTCCGGACGGAAATGGCTGCCGACAATCTCCATCACGGCATCACGCATTTCCTCGTAGGGCTTATCGGCAAACATGCTCTGAATCACATCCGAGCCCAGGTTCGAGGTCATCACCAGTACGGTATTTTTAAAGTCGACCCGGCGTCCCTGACCATCGGTCAGCTGACCATCATCCAGTACCTGCAGCAGAATGTTGAACACATCCGGATGTGCTTTTTCCACCTCATCCAGCAAAATCACGGAATACGGTTTACGCCGTACTGCTTCGGTCAGCAGCCCCCCTTCTTCGTACCCCACATAGCCCGGAGGTGCACCGATTAAACGGGCCACGGAGTGTTTCTCCATGTATTCCGACATATCAATGCGCACCATGGCGTCTTTGCTGTCGAACAGGAAGGTTGCCAGCGCCTTGCACAGCTCGGTCTTACCGACACCGGTTGGCCCTAAGAACAGGAACGAACCATTGGGCCGGTTCGGATCAGACAACCCGGCACGGGAGCGGCGCACCGCGTTGGATACGGCAGCAATAGCCTGATCCTGCCCCACCACCGAATCGTGCAGCACGTCTTCCATACGCAGCAGTTTTTCACGCTCACCTTCGAGCATTTTGCTCACCGGCACACCGGTCCACTTGGACACTACTTCGGCAATTTCGTCTTCGGTCACTTTATTGCGCAGCAGGGTAAATTCCTGCTTACCGGAGGTTTCCGCCTCGGCCGCTGCTGCCAGTTGCTTTTCCAGCTCCGGAATACGGCCGTACTGCAACTCGGACATGCGTTGCAAGTCACCGGCACGGCGTGCGGCTTCCATTTCGATTTTTGCCTGTTCCAGCTGTTCTTTCGATTTACTGGCACCTTCAAGCAGGGCTTTTTCTTTCTTCCAGACCTCTTCCAGCTCGACGTAAGCGCGTCCGGCTTTATTGATCTCTTCGTTGAGATCGCTCAGACGTTTTTTCGCCGCTTCGTCTTTTTCTTTACGCAGGGCTTCACGCTCGATTTTCAGCTGAATCAAACGCCGTTCAAGTTTGTCCATTTCCTGCGGTTTGGAGTCGATTTCCATACGGATAACCGATGCCGCTTCATCCACCAGATCAATGGCTTTATCCGGCAAACGACGATCCGGGATATAGCGCTGCGACAGTTTGGCCGCCGCAATAATGGCGCTGTCGGTAATCTGCACGCCATGATGCACTTCGTAGCGTTCTTTCAGACCACGCAGAATGGCGATGGAGTCTTCCACACTCGGTTCGTCCACCATCACTTTCTGGAAACGACGTTCCAGCGCTGCATCTTTCTCGATGAATTCACGGTACTCATCCAGCGTGGTCGCGCCCACGCAGTGCAACTCCCCCCGCGCCAGCGCCGGTTTGAGCATATTGCCAGCATCCATCGCACCATCGCCTTTACCGGCACCGACCATGGTATGCAGTTCATCCACAAACAGAATGATGCTGCCTTCGGCCTTGGTAACGTCTTTTAATACGGCTTTTAAACGCTCTTCAAATTCACCACGGTATTTCGCCCCGGCCACCAATGCACCCATATCCAGCGACAGTATGCGCTTATGCTTGAGGTTTTCGGGTACTTCACCATTAACGATGCGCTGCGCCAGACCTTCGACAACCGCCGTTTTACCCACTCCCGGTGCACCGATCAGCACCGGGTTATTTTTGGTACGGCGCTGCAATACCTGAATAGTGCGGCGGATTTCGTCATCGCGGCC
The DNA here is from genome assembly GCA_021208685.1 of Saccharospirillaceae bacterium. GTDB lineage: Bacteria > Pseudomonadota > Gammaproteobacteria > Pseudomonadales > Oceanobacteraceae > Venatoribacter. The sequence continues at coordinate 78,999 of JAJOJJ010000011.1, read as the reverse complement.
AATCACCGGGTCCAGCTTGCCTGCTTCAGCACGCTCGGTTAAATCGATGCAGTATTTGTCCAGCGACTGACGGTTATCTTCAGCGTTGGCATCTTTCACGCTTTCCCCTCCCCGCATGTCATTAATGGCTTTATTCACACCGTCTTTATTCAGCCCGGCAGCGGCCAGCGCTTTACCGGTGCTGTTTTTATCGTCCAGCGCCACCAGCAGAAACACTTCACTCGACACATACTGGTCGCCGCGCTTCTGAGACTCTTTGTCGGCCAGATTCAGCAGACGGCCCAGCTCCGGTGCCAGCTGAATATTGCCGTCCGGGCTGCTGACTTTGGGCTGCTCATCCAGCAGCGCGCGCAGCGCGCGACCAAGCTCAACCACATTGGCACCGCAGCGGCGCACCACATCTTTCACCGAGCTGCTCGGCTGTTCGAGCAATGCCAGTAACAGGTGAACGGTATCAATCTGATTATGATCCTGCCCCAGTGCCAGACTCTGACTCTCAGCCAGAGCGTTCTGCAGACTGGTGGTCAACCGATCCATACGCATATTCAATCTCCTAAGTAAACGCTCAGGACAGACCCGAGCAGAGTTGATTCATTACCGCTTAGATGCGACCAGATTAGTTTTTTTCAACACCTTCCAGATTAAATTTAATAAAACTAATAGAAAATCGTCTTGATGCAGCGCAAAGATCCGTCTGTCAGACGTGTGATCGCGTATAATCGCCGGCCTTCAACCCGATCATCAGCCTTCACTTATATAGTGGCGCGAATCACCTTTTAAAGCGTAGGACCAACCATGACAGCCCCCGCAATGACCGACGCCCTGCGCCGTGGCGCTTTATTTCTGCTGCTGGGTGAAGCCCTGCTGGCGCTGATGGGCGCACTGGTCAAAGAGCTGTCGGATGCACTCTCGACCGAGCAGATTGTGTTCTTCCGCAATATCGCCGGTCTGATCGTACTGGCACCATTATTAGTGCGTACCGGTTTAAGCGAACTGAAAACTCAGGTCTGGCACTGGCATTTGCTGCGTGGTCTGGTCGGCGTCAGCGCCATGTACTGTTATTTCTGGGCGCTGGCGCATCTGCCCTTGACCGAGGCCTTTCTGGTAAAACTTTCAGCCCCGCTGTTTATGCCGCTGCTGGCGCTCTGGTGGCTGAAAGAACCGGCAGGCCGTCACAGCGGGTTGGCATTGCTGATTGGCTTTGCCGGCGTCAGCGTCATTTTACAGCCTGGCGCTGATCATCCGGCCTTACTGAATAACGGTGACAGCTACAGCACCGCTTTGCTGGTTGGTCTGCTCGGTGCCTTTCTGGCGGCACTGGCCAAAGTCACCATCCGCCGAATGTCGGCAACCGAATCCAGCCAGCGTATTGTGTTTTATTTTGGTCTGATCGCTGCGCTGGTATCGGCTCCCGGTGCAATGGTCAACTGGCAACCAGTCCCCGACCAAACCTGGCTGTGGTTACTGGCACTCGGCGTTGTCGCCACCAGTGGCCAACTGGCTCTGACCCGCGCTTACCGTATTGCTCCCACCGGAAAAGTTGGCGTTTATGTTTACAGCGCGGTCATTTACGGCGCCCTGATGGGTTGGTGGTTCTGGGGAGAAATTCCCCCCTGGACGACCTGGGCCGGTGCACTGCTGATTATTCTGGCGGGTTTACTGAATATGTATGCTCCTAAAACGCGCAGCAAAACTAAGCCATAAAGCTCAGAACTGGTTAACACTCATCCAAAAAGCCCTAAGCAAGAATCATTACCAAAATCGCAGCGCCGCTATAAAACGTCATGCTTTTAGATGTAAGTCTAATTTATGATAAAAACAGACTTATTATTTCCTCAGAACGAAATATACTGGCCGTTCTAATGGATTAATCAGAAAGAATCATTAATTATGTCCCGCATCGACTCACTGCAAACCTTCGTTTCGGTTGTGCGCTCACGAAACTTTACCTCGGCTGCCGATGCTCTGGGAGTGACTCCGTCCGCCGTCAGTAAACAGATCAGTGGTCTGGAAGAACGCCTTGGCGTAAGACTGCTCAACCGCACCACCCGCTCCGTCAGTCCGACCGAGGCCGGGCAGATGTTCTACCAGCACTGTGAAAACATTCTTGAGTCGATCACGGAAGCCGAGAAACTGGTCACTGACTTTGACGTTACGCCACGAGGTCGCCTGCGCATTACGGCCATGTCCAACTTTGGCCGCCGCGAGCTGGCAAGGATGTTCACAGACTTCGCCCAGAAATACCCGGATATCAGCTTTGATCTGCATATTTCCGACCGGCCACTCGACATCGTGAAAGAAGGCTACGACTTTGCTTTGCGTCTGGGCTCGCTGGAAGATTCGCGGCTGATTGCCAAACCGGTGGCTGAGCAAAATATCGTAATCTGCGCATCCACAGAGTATCTGGAACGCTGGGGTACACCGGCCGGGCTGGAGGATCTGAACAACCACCGCATTCTGATTGTTGCCAACGCCGAATATGCCCGCAGCAACTGGCTGCGTCAGTTTGAGAAAGACCATGGTTTCAGCCTGTCCAGCGTCGAGCGCAAACTGGCGGTGAACGATATCGATCTGGTCTATGAAGCTTGTCTGGCAGGCATGGGGATCACCGCCCTGCCAACCTATATTGCTGAACGGCATCTGGAAAGCGGCGAGCTGGTGCGCCTGTTTCCGGAAGTGGATATTCCGGTACGCAGCATCAAAGTGGTATTTCCGCAAAACCGCTATCTGGCCAACAAAAGCCGTGCATTCCTCGACTTTATTACCGCCTATTTTGACGACCCGAGTCAGGGCAACTGAACGGCTGTGAACGACGGCACATAAACAACCGGGCCTGTTAAGAGGCCCGATGTTTAACCACAGTGCCCTTAAGCTTATTCCCGCGGCAGGAGCTGCGGTGCACAGCGTTCATAAAACACCCGTGGCACCTGAGCAATTTTACGTTCGTCATAATCAAAAAAGACGATACCGGTTTTGGCTTTCACCACCTGTTTGTCCTGCGCCTGATTCTCAACGCTGTAAATAAAGTCACAGCCGTATTTATTAAAGTCCGTCACACCAACATGAAAGGTCAGAACCTCACCGACAAAGGATTCTGCGGTAAAGCACACCACCAGATCCGATACCATCAGACCAATACCGCCAATATTGAATTCACCAAAACCGTGTTCACGCAAAAAACGCAAACGGGCTTCGTGCAGCAGAGACACCATGCGGTCGTTACCCACATGATTGCCGTAATTAATTTCTGTCACCCGCACATCCAGCGTTGTGCTGAAGGTAAATTCATCGGGTAATTCGAGTTGTACTCTGGCCAAAACAGCCTCCTGATCGTCTGTTTTGCTGCCAATGCAGCAAAATCCGGGGAATTATTCTGGCAACTGCGATTCCAATGCGGTCTACTATACCGCAGTAGCCGGGGTGTGCAGGTGAGCCAGGCGTCTTACGTCAACTCTCTGTACTTAACACCAGTGGCACCCAAACGGATGTTCAGCCCGCCTGATACAGGCAGAAAACAAAGGCCAGACACCGTAACCGTACGCTCGTGCAGGGACATCCTGACGTGGCGCCGGCATGATAACGGTGCCCGGCGTACAGCACAAATAGATAACAACAAGGAAATCTGGCAACGACTATGCTTTCCAATTGCTTCCGCACATTGAAAACGGCGCTGATCCTGACAGCCCTGCTGACGGCTCAACTGAGCCAGGCAACCATTCCGGAAATTGCTCCCGGCACGGCCTTCAAACCCCTGGAACCCACCCGCGATCACGCGATGATTACCCAGCAGATTATGAACAACCTGCTGCGTGGCCATTACGAACATCAGCGCCTGGATGACAAACTGTCCTCCCGCGTACTGGATATTCTGTTCGACGATATCGACAGCACCCGCAGCTACCTGCTGGCCGCTGATATCAAAGAATTCGAGCAATACCGCTACAGCCTTGATGAGGCGCTGAACCGGGGGGATATGCGTCCGGCGTTTATTATATTTAACCGTTTCCAGCAGCGGGTTTCCGAGCGATTGTCCTTCCTGCTCAATGAACTGCAAACCAATGCCGCCAATTATCATTTTGATACCGACGAACGCCTTGATCTGGACCGCGAAAAAGCCCCCTGGGCCAACACCAATGCGGAACTCAATGAGCTGTGGCGCAAACGCCTGAAAAATTCCATGCTCAATCTGAAAATGGCCGGCAAAGAAAAAGACGCCATTATTGAGCTGCTGAACAAGCGCTATCAGAACCAGCTGAACCGTGTGCATCAGTCGCAGCCGGAAGATGCGTATCAGACCTTTATGAATGCCGTTACCCGCGCCTTCGATCCGCATACACAGTACTTTTCGCCGCGTAATACTGAAAATTTCAACATCAACATGAGCCTGTCATTGCAAGGCATTGGTGCGGTACTGCAAACCGAAGACGAGCACACGAAGGTCGTGCGTCTCGTTCCTGCAGGTCCGGCCGCCAAAGCCGGCAACCTGCAGCCTGCCGATAAAATCATCGGCGTTGGTCAGGCCGAAGGCGATATCGTTGATGTGATCGGCTGGCGTCTGGATGAAGTGGTGGAACTGATCCGTGGTCCAAAAAGCACCACCGTTCGCCTGGAAATCCTGCCCGCCAATTCAAGCGGCACCGACAGCAAAATCATTTCCATCGTCCGGGATGAAGTCAAACTGGAAGAACAGTCAGCCCAGAAGGATATTATCGAAGTAAAAGACGGTGACGTTACCCGTAAAATCGGCGTGATCGATATACCGACGTTTTACATCGATTTTCAGGGCCGAATGGAAAACAAGCCCGACTATAAAAGTACCACGCGTGACGTCACCGTACTGATTAATGAACTCAAAGCCGAAGGCATTGATGGTCTGATCATCGATCTGCGCAATAACGGTGGCGGCTCACTGGAAGAAGCCATCAGCCTGACCGGCTTGTTTATTCCGCAAGGGCCTGTGGTACAGGTACGCAGCACCCACGGCCGCGTTGAAGTACTGCCTGATCAGGACCCTTCCGTCCTGTACGACGGCCCGATTACCGTCATGGTTAACCGCCTCAGTGCTTCCGCCTCTGAGATTTTTGCCGGTGCGATTCAGGATTATGGCCGTGGCCTCATTGTCGGCGGCCAGACCTTTGGCAAAGGCACCGTCCAGAGCCTGCGTCCGTTGCGCTCCGGCCAACTGAAAATCACTCAGGCCAAATTTTACCGGGTTTCCGGTGACAGCACCCAGAATCAGGGAGTCATCCCCGATATTCTGTTCCCATCACTGTTCGATAAAGAAAAAATCGGTGAAAGCGCGCTGGAAGAAGCGCTGCCATGGGATACCATCCGCGCGGCAGAATACAGCAGCAATAAAGGTATCAGCGCCACCCTGCCGGCGCTGCGTCAGCGACACCAAAGCCGCATCGAACATAATCCGGATTTCCGCTACCTGCGTGAACAAAAAGCGTTAATCACCGAACTGCGCCAGCAGACTCAGGTATCGCTGAATGAAAAAGTGCGCGAGCAGGAACGCAAAGCCAATGACGATAAACGTCTGAAACTGGAAAATGAACGCCGCAAGGCCAAAGGTCTGCCACTGTTAACCAGTATCGACGATGAAGAAGAAACGGATAACGCCGCGGAGGCAGACAAGAAAGACGATAATAAACCGGAAGAGGAAGATGCCCTGCTGATCGAAGCCGGACACATTCTGGTGGATTATATGAATATTCAGACAGCCGCGATGACAGCCCAGCGGGCGGCACAGCGATAATCAGCCCCTCTTTCTGATACCCGTCGTCCGGAGTCTGAAGGCACTCCGGACGATCTGTACACACCTCCGTAACGTCCTTATAACCGTCCGCCAAAGCAGCCCCCTTTTCTCCGGAACACGAATAATGGCGTCTCAACCGTTCTGAACCGGCACTTGTGTTATGTCAGTTTTACTTTGCAAATGTTTGCGCAACCTAACCCGTTTTCTCTGGGCGTTGCCACCGCTCAGCGGTAAGGTGAAACAACATTACGCAATGGAGAAAGCATGATGGTTATTGAAATCCAGACACGGAATATACATCTGAGCAATAAACTGCGCGGCATGCTGCGCAAGCGCGTCGAGCAGGCGTTTGACCGCTTGCAGCATCACGTGCAAAAAGTCTGTATCCGCCTCGCCGATGTTAACGGTCCTAAGGGCGGTATTGATAAAAGCTGTCAGTTTCATTTATCACTGAGTGATCATCCTGACGTCATTGTGCGCAGTCAGGCAAGCGAACTGGAAGTGGCAATCAATAAATCGGCCGCCCGCTCAGCCAGAGCTTTGATGCGCCGAATCGGTAAGCGCCGGGCCAAGAAGCAGCCACTGCCAATCCACGATGTACTCGAAGCCTGATTCGGGATGGGCCCTGACACTGCCTGATGACGGCGGGCGAGTGCATCAGGAAAAACGACAACGTCATGTTCAGTGCTGTTGCGGTATAAAAACACGCATCGCGTGTTTTTATACCGCTGAATATCAGCGGATATTCAGCGCCTGGCGCAGCTCAGCGTCGCTGAACATACGCTCCCAGACGCTATCCAATACTTCATTCACCCATTTCTGGTTGTATTCCGTTGCCGGTGATGCGGCCAGAGAGCGTGTCGCACTGGCGCTGTAGGGTTTGGTAAAGGTTTTTCCATTATCCATGACGGTAATCTTAAAGCGCATGGTCATACCGCATTCATTCACGATAGCGCCCTCATTACACCGATAAGAAAATTCCTCAACGGTCAACTGTACCCGCACCGGGTCAATGGGGCTGGCTGCACCGAAACCCAGCGATTTCAGCGAATCCTGCATCCGCGCGGTTAACACATCGGTTAATGGCTTATCAGACAGCAGGGGGGAGTTTTCCGGCGCACGGCCGCCACGGTGACCCAAGACATCCGCGCCCTGTTCACGTTCATCCACAACACGCACTAAAGCATCACGCTGAATCGCCGGCATGCCACCCGGGACGCTGACACTTTCATTCAGGGCGATGGTCTGCGGTGCCAGCACGCAACCACTCAGACACGCTGCCATGGTGCCAGTCAACAGGCTGGCGATTACTAACTTACGCATTCGGAATATCCTTCTCTGCTCGTTTAAATACCCAGGTGTCGCCGCGCGAATCTTCGGCGCTGAAACGATAACCCGCCACATCAAAATCCTGCAGGGCTTCAGCCGTTTGCAGCTGCCTGCGGATAATATAAGCCGTCATCAGACCACGGGCTTTTTTCGCGTAAAAGCTGATGATTTTATACTGACCGTTTTTTTCGTCCTTAAACACCGGTGTAATCAGACGAGCATTCAGTTTTTTAGGCTGCACCGATTTAAAATATTCGTTCGACGCTAAATTAACGATCACATCGTTGCCCTGTTGTTCCAGTTCACAGTTCAGAGCCTCAGTAATTGTGTTGCCCCAGAAACTGTACAGATCCTTACCCCGGGCATTCTTCAGTTGGGTCCCCATTTCCAGCCGATAAGGCTGAATTAAATCCAGTGGCCGCAGCAAACCATACAGGCCACTTAAAATACGCACATGATTCTGGGCAAAATCGAGCTGCTGCTCATCCAGCGTATCCGCCTGCAACCCGGTATAGACATCGCCTTTAAACGCCAGAATGGCGGCCTTGGCATTGTTGGCGTCAAACGGTAAACGCCAGTCGTGATAGCGCTGAACATTCAGCTCCGATAATGCCGGGCTGAGTTTCATCAGCGCACCGATATCATCCGGCGAATACCGCTTAAGCACATCCACCAGCTCGGCAGAATGTTGCAGAAAATCGGCCTGAGTTGCTTTTGCCGTGGTCGGCGGCGTGTCAAAATCCAGCGTCTTAGCCGGTGACAATAACGTCAGCATGCGGGCATCCTGTCAATGAAAACGACGCCTATCATAACGAGTCCGACCCCATGACCCAAATAGAGTCCGCCTATGTCCCTGTTTAAACAGGATAATCAGGGCGGAATCCGCGTTGAACACAGTGACACCCATATCGCTCTGACGCTACCAGAGCCCTGGCTGGTGCTGAGTTCTGCCGTGCTGAACGGTGGTTTCAGCAGCATCCGCAGCCTGCTTAACCTGCGCGTTGACCAGCATGCTCCGCCGCCCTGGCCACCCGCAGAACACACACTGCAGCAACAGGCTGAACAGCGCAGGTTGCCAATGCCCTGCTGCGGCATGATGACGGCGGCATCCATGCGCTCGCTGGGTTACAGCACGCTCACGCTGCAATCTCTGACGGCGGAATGCTGGGTCACTGCCGGGCTCTCCAACCTACGCCGCAGCGGCGATCCGGCGGATGCTTTTAACGGGGCCGGTACCATTAATATCTGGTTACTGCTGCACGCTGCCCTGACGCCGGCCGCCATGGCTGAAGCCCTGATCCAGCTGACCGAAGCCAAGGTCACCGCCATCCGCGATGCCGGTTTACTCAGCCCATTATCCAAACGGCCTGCCAGCGGTACCGGCACCGACAGCCATGCGGTGATCTGCCCGCCGGATTCCGCGGCTGAAAATGCCCTCGCTTTTTGCGGCAAACATACAATCGCCGGGGAGCTGATTGGCCGCGTCGTGCTGGACGCCTGCAAACAGAGTATCGGCCACTGCCTGCAGGCAACCGCTGAACGGCCATAATATGACCACATTGCCCAGCATCCGCTGACACCTCTGCCAATGCGCCAGCACTGCCAACCTGCGAATCTGCTGGCACTGTCTGTGTTTTATCCCGCCAGACAGTGATCCGGACACCACCCACAATAACTACAACGATCAACATCAGGGGGCAGATGTATGGCTAAAGATATTCAGGGGCTGGGCCTTGGCCTGGCCAGTCGTTTTGCCGGTAGCCGTTGGGCAGAAAAATACGGCCTGCGTAAACCCGCCGAGCGCATCGCTTACCTTTCTACCCGCGCCGGTTTTAAATTTGCCGGCGAGATGATGCAAAAGCGTGAACAAAAGCAGGACAGCACCCGTGGCGAGCGCCTGCCGGAACGCAAGCCACAGGCACTGTTTGACCTGAGCTTGAGTGAAGAGCAGCAGATGATCCGCGACAGCGTGCGCTCTTATGCTGAAGAAATCGTACGCGGTCTGGCCCACGATGCCGACGAGAACCTGCAACTGCCCGCTACCTATCTGCAAGACGCCATGGCGCTGGGCCTGAATCTGTTCTCGGTGCCGGAATCCCAGGGCGGCGCCGCACAAAGCTACAGCCCGACCACCAGCGCCATCATTGCCGAAGAGCTGGCCTGGGGTGACTTCACCCTGGCCTATGCCGCCCTCGCCCCCGTGGGGGTGGCCAACGCACTGGTACGCTGGGGCACACTGCCACAGCAGCAACGCTGGCTGCCACTGTGGCTGGCCGAAAAACCTGTAACCGCTGCCATTGCCCTGCAGGAACCGCATCCGCTGTTTGCCCCCGATAAACTGGCCTGCAGCGCCAAAAGCAATAAACAGGGTTACGTGCTTAATGGCGTTAAAACGCTGGTGCCCTTTGCCGGCAATGCTGACCTGTATCTGGTTGCAGCGCTGCTGAATGGCAAACCACAACTCTTTATTGTGCCCGGCGACAGCCAGGGTCTGAACTTTACCCGCAGCCCGGCGATGGGTCTGCGGGCTGCAGCCACCGGCACCCTGACACTCGATAAAGTACAGGTGACTATCGATGCCCTGCTCGGTGGCGAAGACAGTGATTTCGATTACCGCGCCTTTGTCGATCTTGGCCAGCTGCACTGGTGTGCTCTGGCCATCGGCACCTGCCAGGCCGCACTGGATTACCTGATTCCTTACTGCAACGAGCGTGAAGCCTTCGGCGAGCCTATCAGTCACCGCCAGTCGGTGGCTTTTATGATCGCCAACATCGCCATCGAACTCGAATCCATGCGCCTGCTCACCTGGCGCGCTGCAGCACTGGCCGAACAGGGTCAGCCATTCCACCGCGAAGCCTATCTGGCCCATGTTCTGTGCGCAGACAAAGCGATGGAGATCGGCACCAACGCCGTGCAACTGCTTGGCGGTCATGGCTTTACCAAAGAACATCCGGCTGAACGCTGGTACCGTGACCTGCGCATTCTGGGTTGTGTAAACAGCGGTCTGCACCTGTAAGGAGAACACCACATGATGAATCTCGAAGTTCCGAAAAAATTCCGCCCGCTGGTTAATCAGGCGCGTCAGGTTGCCGAAAACGTTTTCCGTCCAATCTCGCGTAAATACGACCGCGCCGAACACGCCTACCCGGTCGAGCTGGATATGCTGGCCGCAATTATGGATGGCATGAACGACGGCACCCTGGGTGAAGGCGCGGGTGCCGGTAAACTCAAACAGGATAAGAAAAAATCCGAGGGCATCGTTAACAGCACCAACATGACAACCGTACTGGGCCTGCAGGAACTGTGCTGGGGAGATGTTGGCCTGTCCCTCACCTTACCACGTCAGGGATTGGGTAACGCCGCGATTGCCGCCGTTGCCAATGACGAACAGCTGGCCCGCTTCGGCAAAAAATGGGCCGCCATGGCGATTACCGAACCGGGCTGCGGCTCCGATTCGGCAGCCATCCGCACCACCGCCATCAAAGACGGCGATCACTATGTGCTGAACGGCGAAAAAATCTACGTAACCTCCGGCGAGCGTGCCGAAGCCGTGGTGGTCTGGGCCAGCCTCGACCGCAATATCGGCCGCGCGGCCATTAAATCCTTTGTGGTGGAAAAAGGCACACCCGGTATGGAAGTGGTGCGTCTGGAAAAAAAACTCGGCATTAAAGCGTCCGATACCGCCGCGATTACCTTTACCGATTGCCGTGTGCCTGCTGCCAACCTGTTAGGATCGCCGGAAATTAATGTTGATCAGGGCTTTGCCGGTGTGATGCAAACCTTTGACAACACCCGTCCGGTGGTGGCCGCCATGGCCGTGGGTCTGGCAAAAGCCGCCCTCGACCGTACCCGTGAACTGCTGAAAGAATACGGCATCAGTGCGCGTTACCGCACCAGCATTAAAAACAGCAGCCAGATCGAAGCGCAGCTGTACCGCTATGAAGCCGACTGGGAAGCTGCACGCCTGCTGACCTTAAAAGCTGCGTGGATGGCTGATAACGGCATGCCGAATTCGAAAGAAGCCTCGATGTCAAAAGCCAAAGCCGGACGCAGTGCCAACGCCATAACCCTGGGCTGTGTCGAGCTGCTTGGCTCATTGGGTTACAGCGAAGATGAATTACTGGAAAAATGGGCACGCGATTCAAAAATCCTCGATATTTTTGAAGGCACGCAGCAGATTCAGCAACTGATTATTGCCCGCCGTTTATTGGGTAAAAGCTCCACCGAATTGCGCTGATTTACACTGTTTAAAATATTATCTAGATAAAACCTGACATAAATCCTGTAGCCCGGCCTGCAGGATTTATGTCATTCTGAAATTCATAACAAAAAACGAAATCACCACAGGTCAGCTCCATGAATCGCTCAGCCATCACCTCTCACGATCTGTCTGCGCAAACGGCCAGCCAACAACCACTGAAACCACGCAACGTCAGTCTGGTGAATATTATCCGCAACGCCATCGCCGGCTTACCGGATATCGGCATTACCCTCAAAGGTGTCCTTGCCCTGGTAACCACCAAGCCGGAAAAAAACAAATCCATTGGTTTATTACTGGAACAACACGCCGCCAGTCAGCCCGATCATATTGCAATCCGCTATCAGCAGCAGCAAATCAGCTATCGCCAGCTGAATGAAAAGGCAAACCAGCTGGCACATTACTTTGCCAGCCAGGGCATCAGCCATGGCGATACCGTGGGCGTGATGCTGGAAAACCGTCCGGAAACCCTGATAGCGGTACTGGCGACGGTAAAACTCGGCGCTATCGCCAGTATGTTTAATACGTCACAGCGCGGTGAAGTGCTGGAGCACAGTATTAATCTGGTAAAACCCAGATTGCTGATCGTCGGTGAAGAAATGCTCGGCAATATGGCAACGGTTGAGCACGCACTGCCTGCAGCATTAAAAATGCAGTTATATTTCTGGCAGGATGGCAGCCGCAACCAGCACGAATGTCCGGGTCACTATCAGAATCTGGAGCAGGTGATCGCTTCTCAGAGCAAACATAATCCGCCCGACACCCAACAGGTAAAAATGCACCAGCCCTGTTATTACATTTTTACCTCTGGTACCACCGGCCTGCCAAAAGCCTCGGTTATGAGCCATTACCGCTGGTTTAAATCCATGGCGGGTATGGGTCTGGCATCAATGAAATTGCGCAAAGACGACGTACTCTATGTCAGCCTGCCGCTCTATCATAACAATGCTTTAACGGTATCACTTGCTGCTGTACTGGGTGCCGGTGCCTGTATTGCCATTTCCCGTAAATTCAGTGTGTCGCGGTTCTGGGATGAAATCCGCGAACACGGTGCCACAGGTTTTTGCTATATCGGTGAATTATGCCGTTACCTGCTGAATACCGCGCCAACGGATAAAGACCAGCAGCATAAAATCCGCGTTATTATCGGTAACGGTTTGCGCTCCGATATCTGGATGGAATTCAAACAACGTTTCAATATTAAACACATTAATGAATTTTACGGTGCCAGCGAATGTAATCTGGTATTTACCAATGCATTAAATCTGGATCAGACCGCCGGTATCTGCCCGCTGTCTTACAACATCGTGGCGTACGATATTGAAAACGATGAGCCTCTGCGCAATAAAAAAGGCTTTATGCTGCCGGTAAAAAAAGGCGGTACGGGTCTGTTAATTACCGAAGTTAATGACAAACAACCCTTTGAAGGTTACACCGACGCTGAAGCCAGCCAGAAAAAACTGTTCCGCGATGTGTTTAAAAAAGGCGATTGCTGGTTTAACAGTGGCGATCTGGTGCTGAATCAGGGCTTTAAGCACGTCGCCTTTGCTGACCGTCTGGGAGATACCTTCCGCTGGAAAGGGGAGAACGTCGCCACTACCGAGGTGGAATCCATCCTGATGGAATTCACCGATATTGAACACGCCGTCGTCTATGGTGTGGAGGTTCCGCATACCGATGGCCGCGCCGGTATGGCCGCACTCACCCTGCGTGCCGGAGCCGACATCAACCTGAACGCACTGACCCTGCACCTGCGGGAGAAATTACCGGCTTATGCCATCCCGTTATTTTTACGTCTGCGTCCGCAGGAAGAAGTCACCGGGACGTTTAAATACCGTAAAGTGGAATTAAAAGAAGAGGCTTACCATCTGGCAAAAGTCAGTGATCCGCTGTTTGTTCTGACTGATAAAAATACTCCGTATCAGCCATTAACGACCGGGCTGGAGCAGGCCATTGATAACGGCCAGCTCAGCCTGTAAAGCGCACGTTTACGCCGGCAGCCCACAGCGATTATTGCCGCGGGCTGTCAATCATATCCCCCAGTGCCTGCAAATCGAAAGGTTTGGTCATATAGCCATCCACGCCCGCATCCTGCGCCTGACGGATCTGATCCGGTAAGGCATCCGCGCTGACACCGTAAATACGCGCACCGCGCAACTCCGGAATCGCCCGTAATTTTTTCAGCACATCCAGACCGTGAATATCCGGCAGACGCATATCCAGTAAAATCACATCCGGTGTGTGCTGCAGAGCCATATTGACCCCTTCCTGTCCGGTGCGGGCAATGGCGACCTCCAGGTTATCGCGGCGCTTTAATCCCAACTCAACAAAACGGGCGTTAATCGGGTTGTCTTCGATATACAGCACACGCCGTAGGGGATCGGCCATCAGGGCGGCGGAGGTGTTGGTGGCATTCGCACAGGCAACATCCGATAAAGGCGTCAGGGCATTCAATGAATACAGCGGTGTTGCCTGCGGCAACTCCAGCCAGAAGCAACTGCCCTCGCCCTCACGACTGCTGAAATCCAGCACACCGTTCATACGGCTGGCCAATACCCGGCTGATCACCAGCCCCAGACCGCTGCCTTCAATGCTGCCCTGCTCGGCACCCAGCCGCTGAAACGGCATAAACAGATCGGCCTGCCGCTCCACTGCAATACCACAGCCGGTATCGCAGATACTGATGCGCAAGCGCCCGGATACCGTGCTTTCAACCCGGATATCCACATGACCATCGGCGCGATTGTATTTGATGGCGTTACTGAGCAGATTGAGCACAATCTGTTTACAGCGCACCCGGTCAGCACAGACCCAGGGTTCAGCCACTGCGCTGTGTATGCGGATACGGATGCCACGGGCCAAGGCACTGCCCCGAACCATCTCCTGACACTCGTCCAGTAATGCCAACAGAGCAACCGCCTCGCTCTGCGGCTCATGGACATGGCCTTCGATCTTCACCAGATCCAGCACCTGATCAACCAGCGCCACCAGATGTTTACCTGCGCGTTCAATCAGCTCAATCGCTTCTTTCTGATCGGCATGGTGCAACTCCGCTTTCAGCAGCTGGCTGAAACCAATCACCGCGTTCAGCGGCGTGCGCAGCTCATGGCTTAACCCGGCAATAAAACGCGCGTTATCGGTTAAGGACTGGCTGTCAGTGGCAAATGCTTGAGGGGATCCCGAGTCAGGCACCGAAGCAGCGGCAAGGTGTGGGGTAGCCGTCAGCAATATCAGCTTTTGCCCATCCTGCAGGTGAATCTGCAGCTGCAACTGCCAGTCATCTTCCTGCCAGCGCGACTCCTGCATTCCATCCAGAACCTGAAAATGACGGAACCACTGAACAAAGCCTTCAGACTCCAGCAACTGCACATTACAGCCCGTCACCGAACGGGCGCTCAGACCAAAACGCCGGCCGTAGGCATCATTGGCCTGCAACACTTCGCCCTCCGAGGTCAGCAATGCCAGTGGCTGCGGCAGCACATTCAACAGGTGTACATCCGCGCCCGGGGCCGAACGGCTGAGCACCGGCAACGCCGAAATATCCAGCCGGATGGCGACGATGCCCATCGCCTCACCCGCCCCGTCACGCAGCACATTTTTACTGGTCAGAAAACTCATAGCACCCGCCGCGCGCTGCCCTGTACCAGGGCGATCCGGGGTATCTGTCACTGCCCGCTGACTGCCGACAAAAGGTTCGATAAAAACCCGGGCACCATCGGCATGGCTGACTTCAGCATCTGTCCGCTGCTGCAGAGCCGCCCACTGTGGGGTAAACAGCTCACTGTCGGTACGCCCTGTGGCATCCCGTGAATGGATACCCAGCAAACTTTCAGCGCGATGGTTGAGTAACAGATAGCGTCCCTGCATGTCCTTAACCGTGACGGCTGCAGGCGTATGGTCGAGCACACTGCCAAGCCAGGCCTGATCGCCCTGCGGCAGGCGCTGATGATCGGACTGCGTTGACGTCAGATCGTGCACAATCGCAGTAAAACTGCGTGCTCCGGCCAGATTCATCTCACTCACCGACAGGTGCAGCAAAAATTCCTCTCCGCTTTTGCGCAGCCCCGGCAGCTCGCGCCCACGCCCCATGACCGTAGCCTTACCCTCCCGCAAATACTGGCGGATAGAGTTCTGGTGACGCTGACCATGGCGAACCGGCATCAGCATGGCGATGTTCTGCCCCAGTAATTCCTCAGCTTCATAGCCAAAAATCCGGCAAAGCGCCGGATTACAGGCCTGAATGCTCCCTTCGCTGTTAATACTGACAATTCCTGCCGCCGCCGTATCAAACAACACCTGATACAGCTCACTGTCATTCTTCATATTCAGGCGGGTCACCATCTGTCTGACCCGGCCATAAAGACCCTGCATCCCTTCAACTCCTACTGATGCTGTTGCCCGGCACTGATTACAATTTACTCAACTGTAGACCACAAAACCACACAAAGTAAATGGTATTGAATGGCATTGGAATATCCCCACAGGCCAATGCTGAGGAACGATTCCAGATAACGCTTGTGACAGCTGAGCCCTGTTTTGCTGCACCTCAAGCCCTTAATCCAGAGACTGAACCAGTTTTAATTCTGGCGGTAGCGCTGCCCACTCGTTCCTAAGCCTTATGACTCAGAATCCAGAGACTGAACCTGCTGTAAAGCTTGTGGTAACGCTGACCCCGCTTTCCTGCCCCGGTATCCGTTTAATCATGCTGTAAAGCTTGTGATGGCGCTGACCCCGCTTTCCTGCCCTTATGACTCAGAATCCAGAGACTGAACCTGCTGTAAAGCTTGTGATAGAATGCGCCGCTTTCCTGCACCGGCCGCCGCTTTGGCAGCCCTGACCGAATTCAACGAGGATGACCCGATGACCGTAGCGGTTGGTATCATCATGGGCTCAAAGAGCGACTGGCCCACCATGCAACACGCAGCAGATATGCTGGATAAACTGGGCGTGGCCTACGAAGTAAAAGTGGTGTCTGCCCACCGCACCCCGGATCTGCTGTTTGATTACGCCAAAACCGCTCAGGGCCGCGGCATTAAAGTCATCATCGCCGGTGCCGGTGGCGCTGCTCACCTGCCGGGCATGTGTGCCTCCCAGACCTCGCTGCCGGTACTCGGCGTACCGGTTAAATCCCGCGCCCTGAGCGGCCTGGATTCGCTGCTGTCCATCGTGCAGATGCCTGGTGGTGTTGCCGTTGGTACTCTGGCCATCGGTGATGCCGGGGCGAAAAACGCCGGTCTGCTGGCCGCCCAGATTCTGGCCACCAGCGATAATGCCCTACTGGCCAAAATCGACGCCTTCCGCGCCGAACAGACCGACAGCGTGCTGGCCGAACCCGATCCGCGCACCGCACTGTAAGCGTTAACGACCTATCCGGGCCCGGTACTGCCGGGCCCGACTTTCTGAGAGTGAAGAAGCATGAAAATCGGTATTTTAGGTAACGGCCAGCTGGGCCAGATGCTGTCTGACAGTGTGCAGGACATCAGCGATATTGACGTATCGCTGTACGACCTGCGCGCCCACAGCGATGACGCTCTGGATGCGTTTCTCGCCAGCGTTGAGCGCGTATCGTTCGAAACCGAAAATATCCCGGCACACATCGTTGCCCGTCTGGAAAGCGTTGCCGACAAGCTGTATCCCAGCCTGAAAGCACTGAAAACCTTCCAGAACCGTCTGCTGGAAAAAACGGCCCTGCGTGCCGCCGGCATCGACACCGCCGATTTCTGTGCCGTTCATTCACTCGACGATCTGCACATCGCCGTAGAACAGCTGGGCCTGCCCATCGTGCTGAAAACCACCACCGAAGGTTACGACGGTAAAGGTCAGTACGTACTGCGCAGCCCCGCCGATGCCGAACCGGCCTGGGCCGCCATTGGCGGACGTGAACTGATCGCCGAAGCCTTTGTCAGCTTTGAGCGCGAAACCTCCGTCATCGCCAGCCGCGACGTTAACGGCAATATGGTGATCTGGCCGATGACCGAAAACGTACACCACGAAGGCATCCTGCGTTATTCGCTGTTCCCGGCCGCCGACCTCAGTGCCGACAAAGCGCAACAGGCCGAGCGCTATATCCGCCAGCTGGCCGACAGCCTCGACTATGTAGGCACCATCACGCTGGAACTGTTCGACACCGCAAGCGGCCTGGTCGCCAACGAAGTGGCTCCGCGCGTACACAACTCCGGCCACTGGTCGATTGAAGGCGCCGCCACCAGCCAGTTCCGCAACCATATGCTGGCCATTGCCGGCCGCGCACTGGGTGACACCACCGCCAAATACCCGGCCGTTGCCATGCTTAACGTGATCAGCGATGAAACCCCCGCCGAAAAAGCCGCCACCATCGGCAACGCCTTCCGTCACTCCTATGGCAAAGAAGCGCGCCCGGCGCGCAAACTCGGCCACGTTACCGTGGTTGCCGCCGACGTTAACGAACGCGATAACACCATCGACCAGCTGGCAGATTTAATTCCTGCCGGTGTATGGCAACGCTGAGGAATTATTATGGCCAAGTCATTACAGGAACAGCTGCTCGCCGCCGGTCTGATCGACAAGCAAAAAGCGAAAAAAGCCGCTAAAGAACTGAAAAAGCAGGATCACCTGCAGCGTACCGGACAAGACAACCAGATCGACGAAGCCAAGGCCAAAGCCGACGCTGCGCGTAAAGAAAAAGCCGAGCGCGACCGCGAACTGAACCAGAAAAAGGAACAGGAAGCACAGCAAAAAGCCATTGCCGCTCAGGTGCGTCAGCTGGTTACCACCAACGCCATTAAAAGCGAACATGCCGATATTAAATATCAGTTTGTTGATGGCAAAAAAGTGAAATCCATTTACGTTGACCAGGCCATCTGGGACCGCTTAAGCCGCGGCCAGCTGGCGGTTATTGCACTGGATTTACCGGGCGAGAAAAAATACGAAGTACTGCCACTGCAGATTGCTGAGAAAATCCGCCAGCGCAAAGATAATCACTTTATTTATATTGCAGAAAGCACCGCCGATGCGATGGATGAAGATGATCCGTATGCCGCGTATCAGATTCCGGATGATCTGATGTGGTGATAAACGGTTAAAAAAAGCCCGCTGATGCGGGCTTTTTTGTGGCTGCGGGTTTAGGTTGCGCTATGACTCCCACGCAGAGCGTGGGAGCCAGATGAAATCTACCTCTCGTTCCTACACTCCGCGTGGGAATGCAACTCTACCCACAAGGACTCCCACGCAGAATATGGGAGCCAAATGAACGCGCAGAAGCCAGATAACACCCTGTGCCAAGACGGCCAAGCAACGCGTGGGAGCCAACAATGTTTCAGTGGCGGAGATTTCATGATTATTGCCAGCAGGACAGATCAGGATTGGGCCGGCACACAATAAACAACAGGTGCTTTTATTTACTTCAATGTCACTTTTTTAAGTGTTTTTCGATTAAGACATCCTGTTGCCATTTGCCGGGTTTTTTGTCGGTGCGATGAATGCAGCCCGGCCAACAACATGGTCGCTTTTTACCTCCGAGAATGTCCTCAACCGTGCGCCTGATCCGGTTTATCCGGGTCTGTTCTTGCTTTGCATCGTCAATCCAACAGATAAATTCATTGCGCGCGATAGGTGTCAGCGTTTCCCAAAGGTCAACCGCATCCATTTTCTGGCGCAAAGCCCCAGCCAAATCGGCTGGCATTTGATGTACAAGACCGCCAGAAATATTCAACATGACTTCCTTTAATTTTCCCTGCCCGATGGTAACGGCCCGAAGTACATATCACTTAAAGCCAGCAACAATGGCCTTTGCCGGATAGACCTTAGATGATCAAAGACGCAATCGACCCATTCAATGGCCCTCGTTCTCGTTACTTGAATGTGCCTGTATTTGCTTTTTGGATCAACATTATGCGTTCCGGCTTTTCCTGACATTCAATGATCGATTGCTCTTACCCTCTGCCGCACCGACCCGCTCATACGTTCAGGGCCTGCACAGTCTGGAGGGTTACAGCATAAAGGTCGGCCCCGGCCTGAATATCGGTGATCAATAAGAATAATCAAGCGTGAACCCGAGCTGAACTGACGGTCCCCAATAAACAGGGAATTGTGTTGCAGCCACACGAATAATCCTGTGACTTATATCACTGGGCAAGCATATGAAAAAGCTCTAAGGTAAGGCCTCAGCTGCCGCAACAGGACGTTTTACCGTGAAAAAACTGCTGATATCCGCTGGTGTTCTTGCCGCTTTAATTGCTGCTTTTATGCTGCGCCCGGCCAAACCCATTGAAGTCCGCATGAGCCAGGCCACTCCGGGACTGGTCGAAGCACTGGTGTCCAATACCCGCTCCGGCACGATTAAAGCCTGCCAACGCTCCCGCCTGTCTCTGGCACTGGGCGGCCAGGTGAATCATTTATACGTTGATCAGGGCGATAAAGTCGAAGCCGGCGCGTTATTGCTGGAATTATGGAACGACGATTTAAAAGCCGCACTGGAGCAAAGCAAGGCGCAGGTGCGCATGGCGGAATTAAATAAAGCCTCTGCCTGCCGCCAGGCTCAGGCCGATGAGCGCGAAGTAAAACGCCAGCGTGAATTATTCAAAAAACAACTGACCTCGGCCGAACAGCTCGACCGGGTAGAAACCAGTGCAGAAATAACCCGTTTAAGCTGCCAGCAGAATGAGGCGCAGGTGCAGAACGCCAAAGCCAATGTCGCCGTGCAACAGGCGCGTCTGGCGCAAACGCAATTACGTGCGCCGTTCGCCGGTATTGTGGCCGAAGTGAATGGCGAAGTCGGTGAATACGCCACCCCTTCTCCACCAGGCGTTGCCACACCGCCCGCCATTGATCTGATCGACGAGCGCTGCCTGTATGTGCGCGCACCGATCGACGAAGTAGACGCTTCAGTCATCCGCGTCGGTATGGATGCACGGGTTACGCTCGATGCCTTCCGCGATCAGGCCTTTACCGGCAAGGTCAGCCGCATTGCCCCCTACGTGGAAGATAAAGAAAAACAGGCGCGCACCGTGAATGTGGATGTCACCTTAAATGCCCTGCCCGACGATGTGCAGCTGCTGGTTGGTTACAGCGCCGATATTGAAGTGATTACAGCCGCCAGTGAACAGTCCCTGCGAATTCCCAGCGAAGCGCTGCTCGAAGGCAATCATGTGCTGACGCTGGCCGACGACGGTAAAACCCTGCAGAAAAAAGCGCTGACCCTGGGCCTGAGTAACTGGACCTGGACCGAAGTAAAAGACGGCTTAGACGCTGGCCAGCCGGTGTTGTTATCCCTCGATAATCCGGCAGCGGTCGATGGCGCCGAAGTGCGTGTATTAAATGAGATGGATGCGCTGCACACCGACAAGGCTGCCAAGCCATGAAAGAGGCTGCCATGAAAGCGGCTGGCATAAATCCCACAGCCGATGCCCTGATCCGCGTGCAGGGGGTGAATAAAACCTTCCTGCTCGGTGATGAGCCGGTACACGCGCTGAATAATATTGGCCTGAGCATTCAGGCCGGTGAGTATTTATCGGTGATGGGGCCATCCGGTTCCGGTAAATCCACCCTGCTGAATATGCTCGGCCTGCTGGATGTACCGGATAACGGTCAGTACTGGCTGAACGGTGCCGATACCGTGCCCATGAGTGAAGAACAGCGCGCAGTTTATCGCCGCCGCCATATCGGCTTTGTTTTTCAGTCGTACCATTTAATTCCGCGCTTAAGTGCCAGCGAAAATATCGAGCTGCCATTAATTCTGGCCGGTATTGCTCCGGCAGAACGCAAACGCCGGCTGGCACCGGTGATTGAACGTCTGGGTCTGGGCAGCCGCGCCGGACATTTGCCCAATCAGTTATCCGGTGGTCAGCGTCAGCGGGTGGCCATTGGTCGCGCCATTATTATGAAGCCGCGCCTGCTGCTCGCTGATGAGCCAACCGGTAACCTCGACAGCCAGTCCGGTGCTGAAGTCGTACAACTGCTGGAAGAGCTGAATGCCGACGGCATTACCTTAATTGTGGTTACCCACGACGCCGATCTGGGCCGCCGCGCCAGCCGCCGTATCCGTATGGTGGATGGCGTGATCGTCAGCGATGACTGCACGCATTATTCGGGCTCTGAAAGCCGTACCGATCAGAGCGACGCGCCATGATCCGCACCCGCGACCA
Source organism: Saccharospirillaceae bacterium (assembly GCA_021208685.1). Classification (GTDB taxonomy): domain Bacteria; phylum Pseudomonadota; class Gammaproteobacteria; order Pseudomonadales; family Oceanobacteraceae; genus Venatoribacter. The sequence continues at coordinate 57,533 of JAJOJJ010000011.1, read as the reverse complement.
GCTTAATTTCAGCATCCGCGCGCTGCTGCGCCAGCGTTTCCGCACGCTGATGCAGCTGATTGCGATGTCGATTGGTGTGCTCGCGGTAGTGCTGTTAACCGGCCTTGGTGAAGGCGCGCGCCAGTATGTGCTGGGCGAGTTTTCGGTACTGGGAAAAGACATTCTGATTATGCTGCCGGGGCGCAAAGAAACCTCCGGCGGCATGCCCCCCATGACCGGCGAAGGCACGCGCGATATTACCCTGCAGGATGCCCAGAGCCTGCTGCGCCTGCCCGAAGTGGAACGCATTGCGCCCCTGGTGGTCGGTAATGCCGAAATCTCACGCGGTGCACGCAGCCGTGAAACTCTGGTGCTGGGCACCAACAATGCTTTCTTTGATATCCGCCATATTCAGCTGGCGCGCGGCCAGATTCTGCCTGATCTGCCCCTCGATCAGCCGAGCCCGGTCTGTGTCATCGGCACCACGTTAAAACAGGAGCTGTTTGCCGCCGAGCCAGCGTTAGGCCAGTGGGTTGGCATCGACACCTACCGCTGCCGGGTGATTGGCATTCTGACCGATTCCGGCACTGGCCTCGGCATGAACATGAGCGAAGCGCTGATCATGCCGGTGGCCAGCAGTATGCAGCTGTTTAATACCGAAGGTGTGTTCCGGGTGATGATTGATGTGCGCTCGGCGATGGGCATGGGCGTGTTAAGCCGCCAGATCGAAGACATTATGCGCGAGCGCCACGACGGTCAGCTCGACGTCACTCTGATTACTCCCGACTCCCTGCTGAAAGCCTTCGACAGTATTCTCTCGGTGCTGACCTTTGCCATCGCCGGTATCGGTGCCATCAGCCTGTTTGTTGCCGGCGTACTGATTATGAATATGACGTTAATTACCGTATCGCAGCGCACCGCCGAAATCGGCCTGCTGAAAGCGCTGGGGGCGTCCAGCCGTGAGGTACGCCAGCTGTTCGTCACCGAAGCGGTGATGCTCTCACTGTTTGGCGCCCTGCTGGGCACTCTGCTGGCCGAAATGCTGTTATGGCTGGTGCGGATGCAGTATCCGGATATTCCCTTTGCCGCACCACTCTGGGCAACCGCCGCCGCAACCGCCATTGCCGTTGGCTGCGGCTTTTTATTCTCCTGGATTCCCGCCAGCCGCGCCGCACAGATGGCACCGGTTACCGCCCTGCAACATCAGAACGGCAAATAGGAGGCCCAATGCACAGTGCTGACTGGTTACATCTGGTGTTTTCCTCGGTGCGTTACAACCCGCTGAAAAGCCTGCTCACCGCGTTAGGCATCGCCATCGGTATTGCCGCCGTGACCCTGCTGACGTCACTGGGTGAAGGAGTGCGCAGCTACGTTATGGACAACTTCTCGCAGTTCGGCACCCGCATTATTGCCGTCAGTCCGGGTAAGAACGACACCTCCGGCATGGGCGGCGTGCTTAACTCGGTGCGCCTGCTGACCATGGACGATTACCGCAGCCTGATTAACCTGCCCTACGCCGAGCACGTGGTCGCCAGCGTGCAGGGCACCGGCCCGATTGAGTTTGGTGAGCGGGTACGCAACACCGATATTTATGGCACCACGCCCAGCATGGTGCAGGCCTGGGATTTTCCGCTGGCCAGTGGGCGTTTTCTGCCCGAGACCCAGGGCGGTAATTCACGCGCGTTTGTCGTCCTCGGTCATAAGGTCTGGCAGGAATTGTTTAAAGGCAGCAACGCGCTGGGGCAGTTTATCCGTGTTGGTGGCCAGCGCTTTCGCGTGATTGGTGTAATGAAACCCAAAGGCACCATGCTCGGCTTCGACCTCGACGACATGGTCTATATTCCCGCCGACCGCGCGCTGACGCTGTTTAACCGCGAAGGATTAATGGAAGTGGACGTAGTATTCTCCGCCGCCACCACCTCAGACAATATGCGCGACATTGTGCGTAAGCGCCTGATTGAGCGCCACGGACAGGAAGATTTTACCATCGTCACCCAGGACGAAATGCTGGAAAGCCTGAACAGCATTTTATCGGTGCTGACCATGGGCGTTGCCGCGTTGGGCTCCATCTCATTACTCGTGGGTGGCGTCGGTATTTTCACCATCATGACCACCAACGTACGCGAGCGCACGCCGGAAATCGGCCTGCTGCGCGCCATTGGCATTTCACGCCGGCAACTGCTCAGCCTGTTTCTTGGCGAAGCCGTTTTATTATCGGTTATCGGTGCCCTCGCCGGTATGCTCAGCGCCCTCGCCCTGCTCGCCATCACCGGTTTAATCATGCCAGATTTCCCCATACAACCCAGCCCGCTGTACCTGATGATTTCCCTGATATTTTCCGCCCTGATTGGCTTAATGGCCGGTATGGGCCCGGCGTGGCAGGCGGCTAAATTAAGTCCGATTGAGGCGCTGAGGGATGAGTAAAGGTGGGGGAAAATAACGGCGGGTAAAAATATCGTTTCACCCGGTAAAAGCAAAAAAGGCCAGTCATCGCTGACTGGCCTTTTTATCGGAATTCTGAAATTGGTCGGGACGGCGGGATTCGAACTCGCTACCCCTTGCACCCCATGCAAGTGCGCTACCAGGCTGCGCTACGCCCCGACACATGTTCAGAAACGAGCTGAAAAGCCGCTTAAGAACGCGTTCAAGTATACTTAACCCACTGAAAAGTTAAAGATTTTTTTAAAATGAGAAAGGTCTCAGGAACCATCATCCTGACTGAGTAAGTCCGCCAGTTCTTTCAGCTCAGCAATCATGTTTTTGACCAATGCCTGATCCATCGCCACCGCATTGGATTCACCCTCTTCACTCAGACGCTGACGGGCGCCGCCGATGGTGTAGCCTTCGTGATACAGCAATGCACGGATTTCACGCACCAGAATAACATCCTGACGCTGATAATAGCGGCGGTTACCACGACGTTTTACCGGACTGAGTTGCGGAAATTCCTGTTCCCAGTAACGCAGAACATGAGGTTTCACATCGCACAATTCGCTCACTTCACCGATGGTGAAATAGCGTTTGGCGGGGATGGGGGGAAGTTCGTTATTGTGGCTGGGTTCCAGCATATGCCTCTACCCGAACCTTGAGTTTCTGACCTGGTTTAAAGGTCACGACACGACGGGCAGAAATTGGTATTTCTTCACCCGTTTTTGGATTGCGACCCGGTCGTTGACGCTTATCACGCAGGTCGAAGTTGCCGAATCCCGACAACTTCACCTGCTCGTTACGGCTCAGGCTATCGCGGATCTCATCAAAGAAGAGATCCACCATATCTTTCGCCTCGCGCTTGTTGAGACCAAGATCTTCGAACAGTTTTTCTGCCAGTTCTGCTTTGGTCAAAGCGGTCATGCTAACCCCTTAGCGTTGCTCCCAAGCTCTCATTAAGATGAGCCAGTACTGATGAAACAGAATCGTTCACTTCTTCATCAGTTAATGTGCGCGAAGGATGCTGCCAGGTCAACCCCAAAGCGAGACTTTTTCTATCAGGATCAATGCCTTTGCCGACATAAACATCAAACAGGTTGAGCTTTGTCAGGTAATCCCCTGCTTTCGCACGGATTGCCTGTAAAACCTGATCCACCTGAACATCCTGACTGACAACCAGAGCCAGGTCCCGGCGCATTTCCGGGAATTTCGACAGTTCGGAGAAATCCGGAATCGCAATATCACGCACAGCCGCCAGATCCAGTTGCACCAGATACAGCGCCTGCTTAACCCCCAGAGGCTTCTGCAGACTCGGATGCAGCGCTCCCATCACACCGACTTGCTGCCACTGACCATCAACGCCGATTTTTTCGATGCGTGCGGTCTGGCCCGGATGCAAAGCCGGATGCTCAGCCGTGACAAAACGGTAGCTGTTCAGTGTGCCGGTACGCGCCAGCAGCGATTCAACATCGCCTTTGGCATCAAAGAAATCAACATTCGCATCCGTATCAGCCCAGGACTGCGGCAGACGATTGCCAGTGAGAGCAAAAGCCAGTGTCGGAATCTGATCCAGCTGACCATCGGCCTGTGGTACAAAGCGCAGACCGGTTTCAAACAGGCGAACCCGTGACTGCTGACGTTTCAGGTTGTAGCTCACGGCCTGAACCAGACCGGCCAGCAGATCGGTACGCATTACCGACATTTCTGCCGAAATAGGATTCAGCAGTGCAATCGGTGCCTGCTCAGGGTCCATGGATTTCTGCAGCTGAGGTTCAACAAAGCTATAGGTAATGGCTTCCTGATAGCCGCGGGCCACCAGATGACGGCGCAGATCGCCCATGCTCAGGCGGTTTTCAGCCACCCTCGCCAGCGGTGATGCTGCTGCTGGCAGACGTACCGGAAGACGCTCGTAGCCGTAAATCCGCGCCAGCTCTTCGATCAGATCGGGTTCAATTGCCATATCGAAGCGGTAGCTTGGTGCAACCACATCCCAGCCATCGCTGGTTGCCGTCAACTGCATGCCCAGACGGGTAAGGATGTCTTCAATTTCTTCATCGGCCAGCTTCAGACCGAGAATCAGCTCAGCACGGGCACGACGCAGGTGAATGGTCGGGGCTTTTGGCAGATGCGCTTCATTGGCGACTTCCACCACAGGGCCTGGCTGACCACCACAGATTTCCATCAACAGTGCCGTAGCACGTTCCATGGCTTTGGCCGCCAGATTGTAATCGACGCCACGCTCAAAACGGTGGGATGAATCGGTATGCAGACCATAGTTCCGGGCCCGACCCGCAATCGCCAGCGGCGCGAAGAAGGCCGCTTCGAGCAGCAGATCCTGAGTATCATCCGCGACACCGGAGTGTTCGCCACCCATAACGCCAGCGATGGCCAGCGGCTTGGCGTGGTCAGCAATCACCAGGGTATCGGCGTTCAGTGCAACGTCCTGACCGTCAAGCAGGGTCAGTTTTTCGCCCTGCTCCGCCATGCGCACACGGATACCACCGTCAATTTGCTTCAGATCGAACGCATGCATTGGCTGACCCAGCTCCAGCATCACGTAGTTGGTAACATCAACCACCGGGTCAATGGAGCGGATACCGCTACGACGGAGCTTTTCCACCATCCACAAAGGGGTAACAGCTTTCACGTTCACGCCTTTGACGATACGGCCCAGATAGCGCGGGCACTGCTCAGCCGCCGATACTTCAATGACTGGCGTATCATCAATGGTTGGCTGTACCGGGTTGATCACCAGCTCGGTCAGATCGGCTTTGTTCAGCACACCCACTTCACGTGCCAGACCCGCTATGCTCAGGCAGTCCGCACGGTTAGGGGTAAGATCGACTTCGATGATGGCATCGTCGAGGTTCATGTATTCGCGGAAATCGGCACCAACCGGTGCATCTTCCGGTAATTCCATCAGACCATCAGAGCTTTCGGCCATGCCCAGCTCGGCTTCGGCACACAGCATGCCGAAGGATTCGACGCCACGCAGTTTGGCTTTCTTGATTTTAAAGTCGCCGGGACCATCTTTTAAGGGTAAGAGGGCGCCGATTTTGGCAAAAGGAATCTTCAGGCCGGTACGGACGTTTGCCGCACCACACACAATCTGGAAGGTTTCATTGCCGTCGGTCACCTGACACAGGCTGAGCTTTTCGGCATCCGGGTGTTGTTCACGGCTGACCACCTGGCCCACCACAACGCCGGAGAACATACCGGCAACGGCTTCTACGCCGTCCACTTCGAGGCCTGCCATCGTTACCTGAGCGGCCAGTTCTTCAGTGCTGACAGCCGGCTGCACCCACTCGCGTAACCATTGTTCGCTGAATTTCATGTTGTACTAAATCCTGTAATAAGCGATTAACGGAACTGCTGCAGGAAGCGCAGATCATTTTCGAAGAACAGACGCAGGTCGTTCACGCCGTAACGCAGCATCGCCATACGTTCCATTCCCATACCAAAGGCAAAGCCGGTGTATTCTTCCGGATCGATGCCCACATGGCGGAATACCTCCGGGTGCACCATGCCGCAGCCGCCGATTTCAAGCCAGCGCGTTTTGGTGCCTTCCGGGGTTTCAATCACCCATTCAATGTCAATTTCTGCAGAGGGTTCGGTAAACGGGAAATACGATGGGCGCAGGCGTACCTTGATGTCTTTTTCAAAGAAAGCGGCCATGAACTCCTGCAGAATGCCTTTCAGGTCGGCAAAGCTGACGCCTTTATCAACCAGCAACCCTTCCATCTGGTGAAACATCGGGGAATGGGTCTGATCGTAGTCGCAGCGGTAAACACGTCCCGGGCAAATGATACGCAGCGGTGGTTGCTGGGCTTCCATCGTACGCACCTGCACCGGCGAGGTATGGGTACGCAGCAGACGTCCGGCATCAAAATAAAAGGTGTCGTGCATAGCGCGCGCCGGATGGTGCGATGGAATATTCAGCGCTTCGAAGTTATGGAATTCGTCTTCGATTTCAGGGCCTTCCATGACATGGAAGCCTGCACCGGCAAAAAAAGATTCAATACGTTCGATGGTGCGGGTAACAGGATGCAGACTGCCTTCCTGCATGGCGCGCCCCGGCAAAGTAATGTCGATGGTTTCAGCGGCCAGTTTGGCATTCAGTTCGGCACTTTCCAGCAACTGCTTACGCTGACTGATTGCATGTTCAACCTGATCTTTGGCTTCGTTAATGATCGCGCCCATTTTCGGACGTTCTTCCGGTGCCACACTGCCAAGGTTTTTCATCAGGGAAGTGATTTCCCCTTTTTTGCCCAGAAATTGAACCCGTACCTGATCCAGCGCCGCTACATCTTGCGCTTCACTTACGGCGGCCAGGGCTTGCTGTGTCAGGGCCTCAAGGTTTTCCATCGTTGCTATCCATCAATTGACGTCAGATTGACAAAAAAATAGGGGAATCACCTAGATTACCTAAGCTCATCCCCTATTTCGCAGGCGTTGGTCAGAGGTTACACACTGACCATTACCGTTTTCCGGCTAAGCGGTGAAATTACAGGCTGGACTTGGCTTTTTCAACCAGAGCCGCAAACGCTGCTTTTTCGTTAACCGCCAGATCAGCCAGTACTTTACGGTCAATTTCAACAGCGGCTTTTTTCAGGCCGTTGATGAACTTGCTGTAAGACAGACCGTTGATACGAGCACCGGCGTTGATACGCGCGATCCACAGCTGACGGAACTGACGCTTACGCTGACGACGGTCGCGGTAAGCATACTGACCAGCTTTGATCACAGCTTGTTTAGCTACACGGAATACACGGCTGCGGGCGCCGTAGTAACCTTTAGCCTGCTTCAGAATTTTTTTGTGACGACGACGAGCGATCACACCACGTTTTACACGAGCCATAGTTTATCTCCTGAATACCGATTAAAGGTTAGGCAGCATGCGAGCTACCAGCTTGATGTCAGAGGCGTGAACCTGAGACATACCGCGCAGCTGACGCTTACGCTTGGTGCTTTTCTTGGTCAGGATGTGGCTACGGAACGCACAACGGTGTTTGAAGCCGTTCGCGGTCTTCTTGAAGCGCTTGGCTGCGCCGCTCTTAGTTTTGATTTTAGGCATTGTGTTACTCCAAAAGGTTATGGTGCATACAGAAACTAAGACCCTGTATAACACCTGCCATAACGAGCAGTCGGTAGAACGCATAAACCCGGCATTAAGCCGGGGTTATGTGATTCATTTAGGAACCAGACTACTTCTTCTTACCCGGGGCGATGACCATCACCATTTGACGGCCTTCCAGCTTCGGGTGTTGTTCCACAGAGCCGAGTTCCTTCAGGTCCTCTTCAATGCGTTTCATCAACTCCATCCCGATATGCTGGTGAGCCATTTCACGGCCGCGGAAGCGCAGAGACACTTTCGCTTTATCACCACCCTCAAGGAAACGTACCAGATTTCGTAATTTAATCTGGTAATCGCCTTCTTCAGTGCCCGGACGGAATTTCATTTCCTTGATCTGGACCTGATGCTGGCGCTTTTTAGCTTCGGCTTTTTGCTTTTTCTCTTCGTAAAGCTTCTTACCGAAATCCATCACCTTACATACAATCGGATCGCCATCTGAAATCTGTACCAGATCCAGAGCTGCTTCTTCCGCCATACGCAAAGCGTCTTCAATACTGACGATACCAACCTGGCTTCCATCGGCGCCGATCAAACGTACCTCGGTTGCACGAATTTGATCGTTAATGGCAGCTCGATTGTCTTGACGGCCGCCCTTTCTGTTATCGCGTCTGATGATCAGTTCTCCATTCCAAACCGCCCGCGCTGTGCAATGCTGCCTTCTAACAGATCTGTAAAGGCATCGATGCTCATTACACCCAGGTCTTCACCTTTACGGGTACGCACAGCGACGGTGTTTGCTTCTACTTCTTTATCCCCTACAACCAACAGGTAGGGTACCTTGTGCAAAGTGTGCTCGCGGATTTTAAAGCCGATCTTCTCGTTTCTCAAGTCCGCAACGGCCCGGAAGCCTTTTGATTTCAGGTTTTGAGCCAGATTCTGACAATATTCTCCCTGATTATCGGTGATATTGAGAACCGACACCTGCTGCGGTGCCAGCCATGGCGGCATCGCCCCTGCATAGTGCTCGATCAGAATACCGATAAACCGTTCAAACGAGCCCAAAATCGCACGATGCAGCATGACTGGCGTCTTGCGCTCACCATCCTCATCGACATATTGGGCACCCAAACGCTCTGGCAGCATGAAATCGAGCTGCACAGTACCACACTGCCAGACGCGATTTAAGCAATCACGCAGTGAGAATTCGATTTTAGGGCCATAGAACGCACCTTCTCCCGGCTGCAGCTCCCACTCCAGCCCGGCATCATTGAGTGCATCTTCCAGTGCCGCCTCAGCCTGATCCCACAGAGAATCATCGCCGATACGTCCTTCCGGGCGGGTCGACAGTTTCATTTCGACCGCATCAAAACCGAAGTCTTTATAAACCGCCAGTGTCAGTTTGATGAAGTCAGAGGCTTCCTGACGGATTTGTTTGTCCGATACAAAAATGTGCGCATCATCCTGTGTAAAACCGCGCACGCGCATAATGCCGTGCAACGCACCGGACGGCTCGTTACGGTGACAGGAACCAAACTCTGCCAGGCGCAGCGGCAGGTCACGGTAGCTTTTCAGCCCCTGATTGAACACCTGAATGTGACACGGGCAGTTCATCGGTTTCACAGCGTAAGTACGCTTTTCGGACTCAGTGGTGAACATGGCATCGCCGTAGTGTTCCCAGTGGCCGGATTTTTCCCACAGTGAGCGATCCACCACCTGCGGGGTTTTGATTTCCTGATACCCGGCATCCTGCTGTACTTTACGCATGTACTGTTCCAGCACCTGCCAGATAGTCCAGCCATTCGGGTGCCAGAAAACCATACCCGGTGCTTCTTCCTGCAGGTGGAACAGATCCAGCTGCTTGGCCAGCTTACGATGGTCGCGCTTCTCCGCTTCTTCGATACGGGTGATGTAGGCTTTCAGATCTTTTTTGTCGTTCCAGGCAGTGCCGTAAATGCGCTGCAGCTGCTTGTTCTGTGAATCACCGCGCCAGTAAGCGCCCGATACGCGCATCAGTTTGAATACACGCATTACACGGGTATTAGGCACGTGCGGGCCGCGGCACATGTCGATGTATTCTTCGTGATGATACAGGCCAACAGCCTCTTCGCCTTTTTGGATCAGGTCGTCAATCAGCTCAACTTTATAGTCTTCACCACGGTCAACAAACACACGGCGCGCTTCTTTTATGGGCGTCATTTTCTTGATGACGTCGTAATCTTTCTTGATCAGTTCCCCCACGCGTTTTTCGATAGCGGTTACGTCTTCCGGTGTAAAAGGACGTTCGAACTCGATGTCGTAATAAAAGCCGTTATCAATAACAGGACCGATTGCCATTTTTGCTGTTGGGTACAGCTGCTTTACCGCATGTCCGACCAGATGCGCAAAGGAGTGACGGATTACGTCCAGACCTTCGTCATCGCGACCAGTGATCAGTGTGATATTCGCGTCTTCGGTGATCAGTTCACAGGCGTCCACCAGCTGGCCATTAATACGGCCACATACCGTTGCTTTTGCCAGGCCGGGGCCAATATCTTCAGCCACCTGCAGCAGTGTTACCGGCTGGGCGAATTCGCGTTTGGAACCATCAGGAAGGGTAATAACAGGCATATCAGATCCTTGTCAGTGGTGGCCCCCACGACAGGCCACATGAATTTAAAAGAGGACGTACTCTACAGACCACGCGGGGCGCTGTAAACCGCGGTGTTTCTCAGGCCCGGAACCTCAGCGCTGGCACAACCACTGGCGCGGCGAGAATCCGCTTTCGCGCCTGAAGGCCCGGCTGAAGGCACTCTGCTCGGAATACCCCAACAGCAATGCAATTTCGCTGTGGGTCAGTCTTCCTTCACTCAGGTATTCCTTTGCCAGCTGCATGCGCGTTTGCGCCAGCACCTCTTTAAAGGCCAGCTGATGCTCTTCCAGACGACGGAATAATGTACGCTCAGACAGATGCAGTAAGCGGGCAACACAACGCGAGGTAGGCTCACCACTCTGCAAGGCTTTCAGCAGTGCCGTACGCAGGCTCTGCACAAAGCTTTCGGTCTGCGGCAGCACATCCATTAATGCCTGAGCCTGCTGCTCCAGCAATTGCTTTAAACCGGCATTGTGGTTATTGACCGGAAGCGCCAGATACTCGGGTTCAATCAGGATTGCCGTCTGCGTTTGCTGAAAAAAAACCGGACAACCCAATACCTGCTCATAGGGTTTTACAACAGAAGGTTCAGCAAAGGAGAAATGTACCGCCTGCGGACTTAAGTCAGACCGGCCTGTAATCTGACGGATAAAGGTCAGCATGCCCACCACCAGCACCTCATCGGAAAGCCTTGATGACGGACCGTAGTCGGCTGTCCAGCTCAGACGCAGACAACCATCCTGCAAGCTGGCGGTTGCGCGGTCACCATCATGCAGCAGGCGCTGATAACGCTGAAAGCCTTGCAGCGCGTTGGCCACGGTTTCACTCGATAACAACAAATAGCCCAACACTCCGACAAATTCAGGCCGTACCAGCTGACCCAGCTCAAGGCCGATATGACGTCCTGGGTAGCGTTGCTGCAGGCGATCAAGCAACTCCCACCACAGACTGAAGCTGATACGACGATCCGCAGCAAAGCCCCGTAAATAAGCGTACAAATCACAATGGATATCGTCTTCCCTCTGTAAAAAGTCCCGCACCAACCCCGCCAGATCTCCGCTTACCTGCAATTGCGCCAGCATGGTCATCGCGATACTCCCATCAGCAATCCCCACTCACTTGGCAGAGATTGTCAAAACAACGGCAGAAAATGTCAATTCAGAATCAAGCCAGCCACGTACATTGACGGCATACAACAATAATAAGGAGCACCCTATGCAAGATGTTCTGCACGCCCTGTTTTTTGTCGTCGCCTTCGGCGGTTTGTTTCTCAGCGTTATGCTGGCGGAATACTGGTACACCCGTCGTCAGGGTAAAACCGGCGTTTATCATCTGCGTGAAACGCTTGCCAATCTGACTACCGGCTTTTCTTACAAACTGGTCGACGGTATTGCTATCGCGCTGTTTATTCAGGCGTTCTATTTATGGGTGTACGACTACGGCCTGCAATGGAACCCGGAGCTGTCTGTTCTCAGCGTGCTGGCACTGATCGTTTTTATTGATTTTTGTTTCTACATTAATCATGTCCTGATGCATAAAGTCCGCTGGTTCTGGAATGTGCACGTAACGCACCACTCCTCCGAACATATGAATTTTTCCACCGCGCTGCGCCAGAACTTTACCTTCGCCCTGTCCGGCAGCTGGCTGTTCTGGTGGATTCCGGCGGCGCTGATCGGTTTTGACAAAAACTGGGTTCTGCTCGCCATTGAAGGCAATCTGGTTTACCAGTTTTTTCTGCATACCGAGCAGGTGCGCAAACTTGGCTGGCTGGAAAAATTCATGAATACCCCGTCACACCACCGCGTGCATCACGGCAGCAATCCGAAACAGATTGATACCAACTTCGGCGGGATTTTTATTCTCTGGGACAAACTGTTCGGTACTTTCCGTTCAGAAGAGGAGGCGGGCGAGATCAAATACGGCGTCACCCGCATGCCGGAAAAGCCGTACAACCCGTTCTATCTGCAGGTACACGACTGGGTTGATATGTTTAAAGATGTATGGCGCTACAAGGATTTAAGAATCCTCTATAAACACCCCGACTGGGCGCAGCAGCATTATCATTTACAGACCAGCCATGACCACCGGCGCGAACTTCCGGCTTCGGAATAAAGCAATAACCGCAGAGCCGCCATTGCGTCAGCAGGATGATCAGATAACCGCCTAACCGGAGGTTATGACGCAGGTATTTGTTTTTTAAGAACTTATCCGATGAAAATGACGGCACAATGCAGAAAAAGCACTTGCACCAAAGAAAAGGCATCGCTAATATACGCGCCACTTCAGGACTATAGCTCAGTTGGTTAGAGCGCTACCTTGACATGGTAGAGGTCGCCAGTTCGAATCTGGCTAGTCCTACCAGAATTACCTTACAAATCAGTCGCTTATGAGCGGCTGTTTTTGTTTCTGGGGTCTGGTATCAAAATAGTACCAACAGACTATCAATATCCAGTACTTCCCTACCCTCTAAAACACCAGTTCAGCAGCACATTCTGTCCATTGCTGGTGTCTGTCCGTGTAGTTGTCTGTCATCTTCTGAGTTGTGTGACCCATGAGCAGATTCACATACTCTTTACTGAATCCCTGTCTTAAATAGAGAGCACCACCCAAAGCCCGTATCTCATGAAATGTCGGACGTTCTTCTGGTTCCATTTCTTTAAAGACTGGTATCTGATCCCGCACTTTCTGAAATGTCTTCCCGAGGTAATCCCCCTGAACCTGACCATGATGCTCCTGACCATCAAACGGAATGCGTCTGGCCGGTAGCCGGTGGACAATAAATGGACAGTTCAGAGGTTTGATTTGCTGTGATCGCTTAATGATGACGGCAAGACTTTCCCCTATGTGGATTTTAAGAAAGGCACGATGGCCATGCTGTTCGGTTTTTGCCTGAATGATTTTTAATCTATCGCCTTCAATATCGTCATATCTGGCAAGCACCAGATCACCACGGCGCTGAAGTGTCACCAGAGCCAATGCCATGGCAACCTGTAGCCATTCTGGCGCGCCTTGATAAATCAGGTCATACCATTCTTTGCTAAGCGGCCGCCTGCGCTTCTTCTCTGTGAGTCGCGGAGCAGTCATTGTGTTAAGCCCTACATTCAACCGCATCAACCCCTTTGATACTGCGAATGTACAGACTTTAATCAGCGTTCCCCGATGCTTTGTATAGGCATTGCCTTTGAACCCATCCAACCACTCAGCACAGGCTTTAACGGTCAGGTCATCTGCGAGGTAATGCCCTAGGTCTTTGCTTAGTGCATTGAGCCGGTAGTTTTCCAGCTTAACGGTTGCCGGTTTCAGTGACTCCAGCGGTTGACGTTCTTCCTGATAACGCCGAATGCAGTTAGCGAATGACTCATGACTGCTGTCCAGTACAGCCCGAACCAAATCAGAGGGTTTCATCAGGATATGATTGAGCTTTTTAGCTGCTGCAATCGCCTTGATCTTGTCTGACCCCATGCCATGCATTTTCCCGGTTTGCGGGTGCCGGTACCGGAAGTATTGATTGTCCCTTCCGTAACGGTACAGGTTTTCGGGTAGATCGCTGTTTGCCTTGGTTCTCTGTCTCGCCACTGGTTACGCCTGGAGTACCGCATCTACCAGAGAATCGCCGGTAGTGTTCTGTTCTTCGCTGATGATCACAAACCACATGCCACCGATACGCTTGGCGGGTAGATCACCATTTTTAATCCAACGATGAACCGTTGATGTGCTGGGAGGCTTACCAACGAAACGCTTTTCCCGCCATTCAGACAGGGACATGAGTTGTGTATTTAACCCCATGGAATCCTCCTAAAACGGAACTGCATTAATGGATTGATTAGTACCTACCCCATTCATCCGGTGGAAAATGAGTTTTTCTTCTACGAATTCCATAAGCATGGATTCAAGCTCTGATGAGTTGCCGTAGAGAAGCAGGCCGAAATATTGGGCGACATCACTATCAAGCCCGGCACTCAGGATGTGTTTTACACAGACTTCCGGTTTAAGGCCCTTCCGGGCCGCCAGCTTTAAATAGTTACCGATGAACATGGCAACGTTCCGCTTACTGGTATCTGTCTGGGCAATTTTCTGAGCGCGGGAATACACAAAGTCCGGGTGAATGTCCTGCCACTGTATGTCTTCAATCAGCTTCTGCCAGATGGGATGCATGTATGTGGTGGAATGCTGGAGACGGAAGTTATTGAGAGCGTACAGCCAAAGACCACGCAGATGCTTTGTGAGGTCTCGGGGTTCACGAATACAGATATATTCGCCGGTTTTCAGTAGATTGCCGTTCTCAAACTCTTTGATGATTCGGTGAGAGAAACGGAATTCTACCCGGTGAACCTGATCACCCCGTTTGTATTCGTTGTCTTCTGGGTTCTCTGCACTGGGGGTTCTCTTCCAGATATCCTCCCAGAAGTCGATTTTGTCTGAGTGGTTAACTTCTTCTGTTTTATCGTAACAACAGAATTGCAGACCTGATGCACTGCCAAACATATATGTTTGATTCTGTCCGTAAATAAAAGCTGCCCCACGCGCGTCATAGGCCGCATTGGAAATACCCGTAACCTTGAGTTGTCGCTGTGCGCGCGTAACAAGACGTTGCTCAAAGTCTTCAGGCAGTTCAAGCCCTTTCATATCTAAAGCCATGTGAACAGCAACCCCGGAGGCAATCAGGGAGTCAGCGAACAATGAGCCGACCTTGTGCAATTCTTTGGTGAGTCGGTTCAGGCCGTATCGTTCGACAGATTCGGGGGTGACTTCAATTTTGAGGTGTGGACCTTGTTTGTCTGCTTCGTGATAGAAGCTTTTTAACAACACAACGAAGCCAATTTCTAAGTTTTTCAGCAGGTACTGGTAACCGGAGGTTTTACCGGCACGAGAAAAGCGCCAGGCATGCTCACCAAAGACAATCAGGTCTGTTTTCTTGTCATCGTAGTGGTTAGCCAGTTTATCAAGCACATCCTCACGAGGCACACAGTCAAAAAGCTGTTTGATGGTATCCACACCGCAATGCAAAAAACGAAGACCGGACAGGTCATAAGATACGGTTGAATTTTGGTTCTCAAAAACATCACCGATTCGTTTCATTGGCTTTGATTCATAACGCATGGAAAAATCCTTTTATGAAGCATGTGGGAGGATTTCCCCCCCTTTTAATATAAGTGTTACAGGAGCTTATGGCGCAGCCCAATGGCTAGCGCCCAGCTGGATCTAGTGCGCTGTTCGCTGCGTCGCCCAGCTGGGCGCGCCACAGCATAGGAGCAGCTTCAGTACCAGATGCTGGTGCTGAGCCACATAAAACCTTTTGAAGACCCAACACGGCCTCCTGTTGCGTTTCAGTCACTGCTAATACATTGATTCGCATATTTGCATGCTCCGTCATTTCTGGAATTTTTGGGTTCGTTATTTCGGTTAATCATGGGGCGCTCCGCCCCCATACCCCCGGAGGCGCTCCAAAGGCGCGAGCCTTGGTTAATCAGGAATGCGTTATCCTCCCGGCAGTACTTGGGCAATAACAGGCTCTGGGGCTTGTTCTATTGGCTCTGGTGAGCACAACGCAAAATAGGTAATTCGCGGTGATGCAATACGGACGAGACAGCGGGATAGCTTTTGAACCTCATACCCTGCTGCTTTGAAATCGTCTGAGGTCAGGCTGATATAGTCGTCGTCTGACACGAGGCTGAAGTGGTGCAGATTAAAGGTGCCGGTGTAGTAGATTTTTCGTCCCTGAACAATATCGATGGTTTCTGTTTTTAAACCACTAACAGTCTCAGGATCAGACGCATGGCCCCAGCCATCAGGTACATGATCAGGAGCATCAACAAAATGCGGGATATTCTGCGGAGCAAGTACAGGCTCACTGTCCGAATAATGTTCCACGACTTTGACCAGATTGTAGAAAAACCAGACAACAACACATGCAATAAATCCAAGCAGTACTCGTAGCTTTGGATCAGCAAAAATACTTTTATTTTCGCTAGACCCTTTAGCTTGTCCTGTTGCTGTTGATTGGTAGCACTCGAAGACTCTGGGGTCTGCCTTTCTACGGACTGGGGTTCCGATATAGTGACTAACGGATTTTCCGCTGGTTTCTGCATCATGTTTGAATTCCCGCCATGAGTTTTTCCACCACGGCACGACGCCGGACATTTCACGATGACGGTATGCGTATTCGGCAACCGCCCGTACTTCTTTGTGTATTTTCCCGATATTGGTGGTGCTGATATAAATATCCCAGTTCATGTGCCGGTGCTGGTCGAAGGCATTTTCAACGGTACTGGGACGCTGAACACCACTGTCTAAGGTTTCTTTTTCGGAGTCTGGCGTATCGAATACGGCCAGTGTTTTTAAACGTGTTGGGTAAACCCGCTGGCCTTCATCCATTACGATCAGCGCGCCCGGTGGTGCCCACTGAAAGAACTTAGCCATGTACTCAAAGCCTTCATCGCTATCATGCTTAATAGCGATCAGGCGAGCTTCTGCCGGCACATCAATAGCCATTGCTGACTTGATACGTTCGATATCGTCAAGACCACGGATATTGGTGCAGACTGTCCGCCCCTGCTGCAATGCGGGAATGACGACGTTCTGCACAATAGAAAAGCTTTTATATGATCCCGGTGGCCCATGATGAATAACGGCAGTCATTACATGATCCCCAAAACCAGACGTGCAGCATGGGCTGACAGCACAATATTTAAGGCTTCAAGCACATTGAGGTAATCAAGAAAGGCATACACCTGCTGACTAAGGCCAGACATGGTGCTTTTTATCTGATTAACGATACCGAGCTGCTGCACCAGATGAACTGCAATGTCATAGCTAAAAGCAACTGCAAACAGTTTGATTTCCAGCCACCACAAAATCAGCCAAGCAGCCACCCATTCAAACACGGTATCAATCCACGTATAAGATTCGGTGGTGAACAGCGAGTCATACATAGATAAGGTTTCAACAGCTGATCCTGAATCAGCAGCCCAGCCGGAAACCGGAATAGCAAACAATAAAAACAGTGGAATATAGCGAATCATTTACGCATCCCCCCAAGCAGAATGAATGCTGCATAAACAGAAGCCATGAATAGAATTAATGCGGGTAAGAAATCTAGGAACGGCTGAAAACGTATGGTGCCGAATTCAATATCAACGCCAAATATGTTCAGTTTATTGCTACCAAACGGGCTGCCTGAGCTGTTGTTGTTCAGCTTCAGTAAGTCTGAAAAACGATCCTGATATTCTTCCAGCTTGTCGAAATACTCGCCCTTTTTAGCGGCAACTTTTTCTTTAAGACTTGAGAAGTTATCGATACCCAGAGGGTCACCCGTTGGGTTATCGCCACCGGTACCGCCGCCACCTGTACCCGGATCAGAGGGATCAGTAGTGCCGCCGCCATCACCACCGGTATCACCGCCGCCAGAATCACCGCCATCACCATTTCCCGTACCCGGGCCTGTGGGGTCAGTCGGATCAGTAGAGGGAGGCTGGCAAAGCAGAGAGCACGTAGCAGCATCCTGAACAATGATTTTATAGCCCTGTTCGGTTGGACATTGGAAATTCTGAGAAGAACAATTATCAGGGATGCCATCATTATCGGAGTCACCAGTTCCGGGATTATCGCCGCCACCAGTTTCGGGATTATCACCACCACCAGTTCCGGGATTATCACCGCCACCAGTTCCGGGATTATCACCGCCACCAGTTCCCGGACTATCACCGCCGAGAGTGCGACAGGATGTAAAAATAACTTCGACAGAGCCATTAGTACCAGATGGGGAATAATCATAACAATGCTTCGACTCGTCACGCGAAGTAGAAGGATCGTCCGTTGTGGATCTGCAAATACCGTTCGGATTCTGAGCTAAATAAGCCAAACACGAGTTTTCAGCATGTGAATTAGGATCACCGTATGGCCCATCGAATTTATGAATGGAACCGCTACCGTTACCGCCGGTGCCAGACCCTCGCCCGGGACAATAATCGGAACAACTCTTAGTAGATTCAACTCTATAAATTTCACCCGATGAAGAAACGCATTCTTTTAATTCCTCACCAGAACAAGTGCCAGCCGGGTTGTTGAGCTGATCAGCATAACAACCGCTTTCAGATGAATCATCTGCCGGAGTCGATGCACAGTCAGATTTAGCGACAAACCACAATTGTTCATAACCAGAAGAACCGCCCGGATCTTGCTTACAAGCATAAACACGTTGTGGATAATTAGATGAACCAACTGATTTATATCGTTGGCATTCGTAACCGCCATAGGCACCATATTGGACATTGCGATGACCGAAAGGACAGGATTGACCAAAATCAGCAAAACCATCAGCAGAAAATACAGCGAGCAATAAAAACAGATATTTCATATCAACGACCCGGAATATTAGCCAAAGAAAAGGCCGGATGACCGGCCCTTAACGACGCCCAGTCGCTTAACTGATCCTGCCCGTGTAGTACCCGAATACAAACGAGCTGTGCACGGCTAAACAGAGCAGGACAGTTACAAGCATGATTACGAACGACGCAGCATGCCGATGATGAAGCCAACAGCCACACCGATGGCTGCCAGACCAATCAGACCGCCTACGGCAAGCTGATAGTTGGTTTCACCAGCGGTAAAAGCCGCAGTAATGTCAGCGCCGGTATCCGCAAATGCAGCAGAGCTGGCAGCAGTACCGGTGATTACGAACGCAGCACGACGAGCGGATGCGTTCAGGCGTTGAGTGATTTTTTTCATAAGGTTTCCCCTGATTTAATGGTTTGCACTAAGTGCGGTTTAAAGTTTTCACAATGAGGCCGGTAACATGAGCACCGATAAACGAGAGCAACAGACCACCGGTAATCATTGCGAACAGCGCCGGATCAAAACGCAGCAGGTCAACCAGCTGGTTAAAATCCGACATCTGTACGAGCGATTCATAATCAGCCATCTGCCATGACGAGCACTGGACATAGCCAGAGCCGTCGATAACAGGCTGATCACAAATCAGGATTTTCATTTACGCTGTCTTCTTCGAAGCTGGAGCCGGTGAAGACGCATCCGAAAGCACTTTCAGCGCAAACTCCGTCATGATTCCGGATTTGATTTTTTGCCGAACTGAAAGCCGGATATTGATTGGATACTCTGCCCGAGGGTCGAGTGCATCGCAGACATTAGGGTCGCAAGACATACGGGTGATCTGATAACCGCCCATGCTTCAGCATGATCAGTTTCGTCTGTTTGAAAGCCGACGTAGATGGAGGCGTACACAACCCCATCAACGATGGTTTTCTTAAAGCCAAAAACGGTACGTTCGCTAATTGTTGCCATGATAATTTCCTCTGTGTTTCCTGCTTTGGTGAACTGACCCCGCGCAGGATTAACGGGATCAGGAATGAAATTCAGGAGGCTGCAAAGCTCAGAATGCGTTCACGCGCTCGTTGTTGACGCTCGTCGTTCAGGTCAAGACGAATCTGGTTTGCGAAGCGTTTTATTTCTTCGGTTGGCTTGTCGGTAATGATCTGAAAGATCAGATAGCGGAGTGCCACTTCTGCCAGATGGCAGCACTGGTCACGTTCAGCATTCACGTATTCCTGAATGACGACCGCAGGAGAAATTGAGAGCAATTCCCCTTGTGTGGGGATTGGTGGCTGTATGGCCTGAGTAGTTAAAGCGTCCATTGCTGGCTCCTTGCCCACCTATCAGCGCTTTACGGCTGGTACGCTTTCCGATAGCTTGGGCGGTTACGAACTTTTAAGCGGGTGCTGCAACACCCTGACAACAGAACTTTAGGAGAATTAATCATTATGACCAACTGATTAATCATAATGATTTAATTGTATTTATCTATATGGATTCCAGTATTGATAGGTTTTTGATTCTGTTTGCAGAAGAAAGGATGACGGCCCCTTGGCTAGAAGAAAAAACGGGCATAGAAGCGACACGATGGAGAAACATAAAACAAAGGAAGGTAATGAGGACGTCAGAACTTGACGCTGTTTTGAGTCTTTTCCCAGAGTACGCACTCTGGATAACAACTGGTAAAGAAATACCGGAAGCGGGCCAGATCAGCCCTATGACCAAACGGGCTCAAACAAGCTTAAAGCCAACCCCCGAGGTTGGCTAATCGCAAAAAAGCCGCTGGCAGATGGAAATGGTAGCGGCCTGAAAAGACATTTAAATAAGGACTTTTAAAATGTTCGACCCCCAAATATTACCATCCCCATATCGCTAATAATCTCACCTCATTTTCTGGTATGTACGAGAATATAAGGCAGAGAAACCAAAAATTGGGCAAATTTTCAGTACGATTAAAAAGGCTCAAACAAGCTTAAAGTCAAATCCAGAGGCTGGGTAATCGCAAAATGCAGCTGACAGAAGGAAATGGTAGCGGCTTGTAAAAACATTTAAAAAAGGACTTTTAAAATGTTTCGACCAAAGAAGATTACCATACCCCTATCACTAACGATCTTTCTATCAGCCTGCACTAAAGAAATAGCAGGTGATGTGAAACTGACTGACTTCCAAACCATACCCTCTCAAATTCTGGTCTGTGCAGAGACACACCGGCAATACGGCGAAATGTTCGAAAAAGCCATCGAATACAAATTAGATGATCTTGATTTTCTGGAACAGAACGCTGAAAAAAATAAGCAATACGCCAAGGTATTTCGTGGGATATTCGACGGTTACGACCAGATAGAAAAAAAGAATGCAGAGGAAAAAACAGAGGAATACATAAGCATAGTTAAAAAAAGAAGACCGGAGGAGATAGTAGCCATGACACAGAATTGTACGTGGCTTCTTACAGAAGTGTATTCCTCAGAAGCCATAGCCAACTAAAGACACTAGTTGGCAAAAAAATAGAGACAATAAAAATGCACGAAAAATACTTATTCGTCGCTATTTTTACCGTTATCACTAATCTTCCGATATAGAAAAGAAGCAACAATTGCCGTAACAGTAGCTCCACCTAAAGTCCAAGCCAAAGCCTCATGCCCCTCTATCGCCATCCAGAAAGAACCAAGAATACAAACTAAAGCAATAATAAAAGCCGCTACTAATCGCACTGCATGCAAGACAGTCTCACGCTTATGCTCAACAGAATGGACCTCTGCTTCTTTATTGCGCAAAGCAATTTCTTGTTCCTTCAATTTTATAAGAGCGTCATTATGTCTTGACTTTGAAGCCAGAGCATCTTCTGCCATTTTCATCATGCGCTCAGGGAGATCTTTTTGGACACTTGCGTAATCTCGAAGATCCGCAGGAGAAGGCATAGGACCTCTATGTGAGGTTTGCTGTACCGCAAACAGCATATGTTTCATCTTATCTGCTGTTTCAGGATTGTCCTTTTGGATTACTTCCAAAGCATCTTCAATATCATCATCGAGATGCTCACCAGAGCGAACAGAATGACTTAAAGTGCTAACCCGCTCCTCAGAGTCCGCAGGATGACCAGCCCTCTCGTCCTTTTCTGTATCGAAATCGCCCAGATCCTTACTGGTTTCTAAATTATCCCTACCTTCCACGCGAACACTCCCCGTGCAATCTTGACTGCATGTGATCAAACCCTCGGAAAGAATCTCCCGTTCCAATACTTACAACTTCCTCTAAACGATCAACACTATTACTAATAATGCTATCGATAGAACATTGTGTTTTATTGGCATATAAATTCGACAAAGCCTCATAAGCAGACTTATCACGCCCCTCACCCTGTAGAATATGCACATACGCATGGGCAAGTTCTAGCTCAACTTCTTCCCAGCAAGACTCTACGCTTTCATCTACATGATAAAACAAATCAAGATGATACCGGCTTTTAAACTTCTTGGCCTCATAACGACTAAGGTCCAACAAACCGCCTGTTGCGTGAAGAAGATCCCTGGTTTTACTCATTGTCTAACACCCGACTAAGTTTTTTTTGACTAGAGAACACTTCCAACTATCCCTTTATTAGTATGCGTGCTCATTTATAAACACGCGTGCTTACTTATACTTACACTCTAAAACTAGCCTAGCTCAAAGGAACAGAAAAACCTGACGTTTCAAGTCGGTCTATATGGGTATAATACACACATTGACCAACAATTTCCTACCACTGGGACAGAAAGCAAAGCCTCCAGTTCCACCTCCCCCAACACACACAAAAAAATAAGTGGCACGAAATCTGCTTTAAATTAAAACCAAGGATACCGCCTCTCACCTCACCAACCTCCTTCCTGAAGAAACACATAAAGAAATATACAGTCAGAATTGGCAATAAAAGCAGCATAAAACGATCATGTTACAACAATGCGGCACACCATTAAAGATACTAAAAAACCTTTAAAATCATATAGATAGACTTATTAGGCCATCTTTTTGACATGGTAGAGGTCGCCAGTTCGAATCTGGCTAGTCCTACCAGAATTACCTTACAAATCAGTCGCTTATAAGCGGCTGTTTTTGTTTCTGAACATCGGACAGAACAACGCCACTGCCCGTCTCCTGCTGATACCCCGAGAAAGCAACAGCGACGCGAAGGAATCAACAGCCTGTTAGTAAAAGGTGACACTGCAGAACCAAAGCAGTCACTACAAGCCCGACCAACCAGCAAAGGCACTCAATGGAAGAAGCCAGCGGTTATCGCCTTTTGCCAGTCGGATAAATCCGGATTTTTGATAGAAATCGGCCGCTTTATCGTCAATGGCATCCACCGCCACGGCATAAATACCAAGGTTTAAACTCACTGCGATGGTTCGTTAATAGCATCAACACGCTGAAGAGCGCCAATCCCCTGATTCTGTTCAGAGACTGCAATTCGCCCGATTAATGCTGCTGACAGCGGATGTCTGCGGAGTTTTTTCAGCAGGTCAGAAGGCAAGAAAGAAAGATCAACAGACAGGGTACTGAGTGTGTAATAGCCAACAATGCCGGACTCGTTATCCGGCTTTGTCGCCATACAGACACGGGCAATACTGCGCTTTACATCCTGACGGACCTGACGTTTGAGGTAGGCATCAAGGGATGGATTACCACACACACATGACGGCCTGTGATGGCCGTCGTTCAGTGACCCTGTGATGAAAAGAGATCAATCCGTTCACCGCTGCCTTGTGTCATGACTGGCATTGCCGGACTGAATCCTGACGCCAGCCATAACAAAAGCCGCTCCGAACCTCTATCGCATCATTACTCTGCAGCAGACGGAGCGGTGACAGACAGATCGGCCGGTACGATATAAAGACGATTGCCATCAACGGTATTGGTATCAAGCATCTTCTGTTCAAGCTTGCCGCTGGTTGACCAGGTTGCAAAGTCATCATCATTGAGCACGCCCAGATATTGCTCATTGATGATCCACAAGCCTTCCATTTTATCGTGCGGATAATTCACTTCGGCCACCATGTCCGCCACCAGTGTCTTCTTAACCGGGAGAATATTGTTCTGAGCCAGGCTCTCCCACCCTCCCTCTAATACCTGCTGTTCAAGCGTTTTACCATTGATCAGCAAACCGAGTTCTTCATCCTGCGTCATCACAGAACTCAGCGTAATAGATTCAAGATCGGTACCTGTACGTAAATCAATACGGTATACATGCTTCATCGCATCCGGCTTTGCAGCTTCTGCCCCTTTAGGGCCGCCATACAGGAAGCTGCCATCGCGCTCAATCAGAATGAATTCATGATTGCTCAGCGCCATGATTTCAGAGTTTGAGTTTTGCTTTTTCTCTTGTTTGTACAGGTACTGATGAACGCTTCCTGTTGCAATATCAACGGTTACAATACGGGTAATATCCAGATCCTGAACGGCTTTTGACGGCAGTTGCATGGTCGATTGCATAATTCCGACCAGGGTTTTCTCGTCGGGGGTAATGGCCAAACCTTCCATACCACGATTCGCACGACGGTAGCCAAATTCAGCAGGCAGAGTATGAGTATTACGGGCGTCACCTGCGAATGGATTAATGCGGCCGATCTCAACACCTTCTGCGTTAAAGTGAACCATGTGTGGGCCGTATTCATCTGAGACCCAAAAGCTGCCATCACTCAGAACCACCAGACCTTCTGAATCAAGTCCATAATTATCAAGCTTCAGAGGATTGATTTCTGCATCATAAGGCCTGGTCGGATCAACAAGAACCGGCGAACCATCGGCGTTATATGGCGTTTCACCGGTACCACCAAGATCAGAGGTATTCGGCAGTCCTGAAATAGGCGTGCCATCAGGACGCTTCATCAGCGTTGTGCTGATCAGACTGATTTTTCCTTCATTACTGATCTCAAACAGTCCAATGCGCGGTGTATAGTCCGCAGCAGGGAACTTGATGCCTTTGCCATATTCGCCGGTAAAAACAGCATTCGGTCCGCGATCAGTCATTGCATAGAAACGATTGGGATTCTTTGGATCCTTAAACATCGCCGAACCAAAACCACCATTGCGCACTTCAAAAGGCAGTGCTGTTTTGTGGTCAATCAGATCGGCACGCAGCACCGAGTACGGGAGAGAAGCCCCATCCGCAGCAACCTTTTCGTAAAAGGCGCCCTCAGCATTATTATTGTCATCATCAGCGCCACAACCCGTGAGCGCGAAAGCTGTAATAAGAGTTGCAAGAAGAGTTTTATTCGTCGACATATCGGTATTTCCTGGTATTGATCAATTGCAAAATGAAGAATCGTATTGATATACAAAGCGGGTTTTGGTGAGGGCCGCAGAATCTGCCCATGAAGTCAGCCCTTGTATTGCTGAAAACGCTTCCAGAGCACGGTTAACGACTTTGCGCGTATCGTTCGCAGAGCTGTCTTTGTATTTAAATGACAGTTCAGCAATAAGCGGAACATCAGTGTGAGAGAGAGGATTGGCATACCACAGACTAACGCTGATTTCGGCGTCAAACTGGCCGAGATCAATGAACACATTATTGTAAACGCGCTCCCGAATAATAAGATTACCAACCAGACTCAGACTGAGATTGTCGTCCAATGAATAGTTATTTTTAAACCCCGGAAAGTGAGCATGAATATCATCCACTTTATTAATGGTTCGGGTATTAGGTACTTTCGTGGAATGTCCGTAAATAATTTTAACGGGGTTTTCTGTACCTTTACCGATATCGGCTTCCAGCTTGGTTTCTGCCCCACTGGTCAACGATGAAACATCTTCAAAATAAGCGATATAACGATCAGGGCTGCGGAACTTTAACGTGATTTCTGAAAGGTTATTATCAATTCTTTCACGGAATGAATATCCCGCACGATTAAGATCACAACGCCCCGCGACGTCATAAAACCTAACCATCCGCTGCTCAGCAAGCTGCAGACTGCCAGTCACGTTACGGTTCAGAGCCTGTTCTATTGAGGGTTTTACAAGATCAATGAGCTCCTGAACATCATCATATTCTGAGCTGTAGCTGAACTTTGCTGCATCCAGCATCATTTTATACTCGCGCGATACAATCTGCGGATCAGCACCGGCAAAGCTTGTGAAAAAAATGCAACAACACACAAGAGACGAATCATGACGCAATCCCTGCATACTCTATAATCGTTGCAGAGGTTAAACGGAAACTATGACGCTATAGTGACAATTAAGTAATTTAGTATTCAAGGCACCTCTGAATAATTCAGTGGTGCCTTAAGGAAGGACACAACAGAGCGCGTTGTTTGATAAGGTTACATAAAGAGGCTCGGGAACAGCCTCAGCTGTTCTCGATCACTTTATTTTTCATTTGATGCAATAAGTCACGCAGACGGGCCGCCTCTTCAAAATTCAGATCCCTGGCGGCTTTAAACATTTGGTCTTCGACGTTAGCCACACGTTTAACCAGCTCAGCGGCAGACAGTGCCTGCCAGTCATCGGCTGCATAACCGGCCTGATCTTCAGCCACTTTACGCCCACGGGTTTTACCTTTGCCTTTTTTACCCGGCGGTGGCGCCGCTTCGAGAATATCCTCCACCGACTTGGTCACACCAACCGGAGTAATGCCATGCTCGGTATTGAAAGCCACCTGTTTTTCACGGCGGCGGTCGGTTTCATCGATGGCCTTCTGCATGGAGTCGGTCATGCGGTCCGCATAGAGAATGGCCTTACCGTTCAGGTTACGTGCAGCCCGGCCAATGGTCTGAATCAGCGAGCGTTCAGAACGCAGGAAGCCTTCTTTATCGGCATCGAAAATCGCCACCAGCGACACTTCCGGAATATCCAGGCCTTCCCGTAATAAGTTAATACCCACCAACACGTCAAACTCGCCCAGACGCAGGTCGCGGATAATTTCCACCCGCTCGACGGTATCAATATCGGAGTGCAGATAACGCACCCGAATACCCTGCTCGAGCAAAAATTCGGTCAGGTCTTCGGCCATGCGCTTGGTCAGCACGGTAATCAGAATACGTTCGCCATTGGCCACGCGCTCGCGCAATTCATGCAGCACATCGTCTACCTGACCAGTGGCCGGGCGCACTTCAATTTCCGGATCAATCAGGCCAGTCGGGCGCACCACCTGCTCAACCACGGCATCCTGATGTTCTTTTTCATAATTGCCCGGTGTCGCCGACACAAAAATGCATTGCGGCACAATGGCTTCCCATTCCTCAAAGCGCATTGGCCGGTTATCCAGCGCCGACGGCAGCCGGAAACCAAACTGTACCAGGGTTTCTTTGCGCGAACGGTCGCCGCGATACATACCGCCAATCTGGGGAATGGTCACATGGGATTCGTCGACAAACACCAGCGCGTCATCAGGAATATAATCAAACAGCGTTGGCGGTGGCGCGCCCTCTTCGCGCCCGGATAAATAACGCGAGTAGTTTTCGATGCCTGAGCAATAACCCAGCTCCTGCATCATCTCAATATCGTAACGGGTACGCTGTTCGAGCCGCTGCGCTTCCACCAGCAAATTGTTATCGCGGTAATACTGCAGGCGTTCTTCCAGTTCAACTTTAATGCCTTCAACGGCATCGAGAATGCGCTGACGCGGCGTCACATAGTGGGTTTTCGGATAAATAGTTACCCGCGCCAGACGGTTCAGCACCTCACCGGTCAGCGGGTCGAAGCTGCTGATCTGTTCCACTTCATCATCGAACAGCTCTATGCGCACCGCCTCGTCATCACTCTCCGCCGGAAAAACATCAATCACATCACCGCGCACCCGGTAAGTACCGCGGTGAAAATCCATATCATTACGGGTGTATTGCAGCTCAGCCAGGCGGCGCAGCACGGTGCGCTGATCAAGACGATCGCCACGCACGATATGCAGCATCATTTTCAGATAGGAGTCCGGATCACCCAGACCATAAATCGCCGATACCGTGGCCACAATCACTGCATCGCGCCGCTCCATCAGCGCTTTGGTTGCAGACAACCGCATCTGCTCAATGTGCTCGTTAACCGAAGCGTCTTTGTCGATAAAGGTATCGGAGGACGGCACATAGGCTTCCGGTTGGTAGTAGTCGTAGTAAGAGACGAAATACTCGACCGCATTATTGGGGAAAAACTCCTTAAACTCACCGTACAGCTGGGCCGCCAGCGTCTTGTTATGGGCCATGATAATGGCAGGTCGCTGACACTGAGCGATCACATTAGCCATAGTGTAGGTCTTGCCCGAACCGGTGACGCCCAGCAGGGTTTGCTTCAGCAAACCGGCATTAATACCACCGACCAGCTGGCGGATCGCTTCCGGCTGATCACCGGCGGGAGAATATTTGGCAGAAAGCTCAAATGCCTTGCTCATCAGGATTCCAGTCAAAGGTTAAATCAAGTAGCATTATACGGTTTTTTTTACCGGCAGGACTTGGCGCTTTACGCCCGTTTCTGCCGCCGACCATCGCGTTATTGAGGATACACATTTTGGATCTGCAATTGTCTGATCGCGTTCAACAGATCAAGCCTTCCCCAACACTGGCCGTGACTAACCGTGCAGCCGAACTCAAGGCAGCAGGCAAAGACATTATTGGCCTGGGCGCCGGTGAGCCGGATTTCGATACCCCCGAGCATATCAAGCAGGCGGCGGTTGAGGCTATTAACAACGGCTTTACCAAATACACTGCGGTGGACGGTACCCCGGGTCTGAAAAAAGCGATTATCAACAAACTGCAGAAAGACAACGGCCTGAGCTACGAAGCCAACCAGATTCTGGTGTCCTGCGGAGGCAAGCAGAGTTTCTTTAACCTCGCCCTGGCCTTCATCAATCCTGGGGATGAAGTCGTTATTCCTGCGCCTTACTGGGTTTCCTACCCGGATATGGTCGTGATTGCCGGTGGCGTACCGGTGATTATCGAAACCGACGAAAGCACCCGTTTTAAAATCACCCCGGAGCAACTGGCAGCGGCGATCACCCCACAAACCAAACTGGTGGTACTGAACAGCCCATCCAATCCTTCCGGCGTAGCCTACACAGCCGAAGAGCTGAAGGCGCTGGGTGACGTACTGCGCAAACATCCGCATGTACTGGTGGCTACCGATGACATGTACGAATACATCTGGTGGGCGGATTTCGCCTTCGAAAACATTCTCACGGTCTGCCCTGACCTGTACGACCGCACCATTGTTCTGAATGGTGTATCCAAAGCCTACAGCATGACCGGCTGGCGTATCGGCTATGCGGCAGGTCCGGCGAAGCTGATCGGCGCGATGAAGAAAGTGCAGTCGCAAAGCACATCGAATCCGACCTCCATTTCTCAGGTAGCAGCCGAAGCGGCCCTGAATGGCGGCCGCGACTGCGTACTGCCGATGGTTGATGCCTTTAAAGAACGCCATGACTACGTGGTAAAAACCCTGAACGAGATTCCGGGCTTCAGCTGTATTCCGGCTGACGGCGCGTTCTATGCTTTCCCGAATGTCAAAGGTGCTATGGAAAAAGCCGGTATCGATAACGATGTCGACTTTGCCGAAAAACTGCTGCTGGAGGCCGGCGTCGCACTGGTTCCCGGCTCAGCTTTTGGTTCACCAGGCTACATGCGCCTGTCGTTCGCGACCAGCATGAAAACGCTGGAAGATGCTCTGAACCGTATCAAAAAAGCGCTCAGCTGAGCGCTTTCCGGCGTCATAAAAAAACCGCCTGCCGGCGGTTTTTTTATATCTGCGGGTTACCAGAGCAGATTACCAGCCCATTTCCGCCTTAATAAAGGGAATGGTCAGCTTGCGCTGCGCCGACAGAGAAGCCTGATCCAGTGTTTCCAGCAAATCAAACAAGCCCTGCATGTCACGCGGACCACGGGTCAGTATAAAGCGTGCGACTTCATCCCCCATGTTCAGGCCACGACGCTTGGCGCGCAGCAGCAGCGCCAGCACCTTATCGTTATCTTCCAGTGGCTCGACCTGATACACCATCCCCCAGCTGAGGCGGGATGAGAGATCAGGCAGCTGTACTCCGATATGACCCGGTGCCTGATTGGCCGCAATCAGCAAATGGCCCTGGCGGTCACGGATGCGATTGAATAAATGGAATACGCCTTCCTCCCAATCCGGACGTCCGGCAACCGCCTGAATATTATCCAGTGCAACCAACGGCAACTGCTCCATGGCATCCAGCACCGCCGGACTGTATTCAACCAACTCATCCAGCGGCAGATAAACACTCTGGTGGCCGAGACCTTCCGCATAATGACAGGATGCCTGCAGCAAATGACTGCAGCCAACACCGGGGGCACCCCACAAATACAGATAAGGCTCGCCATGAACCGTCCACTGCTGTTGCAGCGACTGCACGATCTGCTCATTCGGGCCAGCGTAGTAATTAGCGAAGCGCGCATCATCGCGCACAGCGACCGACAGGGTCAGTTGTTGGTGGTGATCCATGCTCTGCATTTAGGGCTGCCAGCTAAAAACATGCTCCTGCTCCGTGGCGAGCAGACGCTTATCCAGTGCGAGAGTGCTCCAGACCTGCGACCAATCGGCCGCCAGATCCAGCTCCAGTGTTAAATCCTGCTGATTTACCGCCAACACACGTACCGAATTCACGGCGACATTGGCATTAAGGTAGGTCATTACCTCATGATACTGACGGAAATCCTGTACCCCCCTGATCATCAGCTGATGTCCACCGGCAGCACCATCGCTGCGCAGGGCATAACGGGCAGAAAGAAAACCAGCGACCTGATCCGCTACCTGCAACAACACAGAATTAAGTTCATCCCCTTCCGCCTGCAAGTCAAGCCAGTCACCCTTGTGATGGATAAACCCCTGATAACGCCAGCCATTATCGCGCCCCGGAGACAAACGCCCGGCCATAAACGCATCGGTTGCGTAACGTGCCGACGCTTTCTGCACATCGTCTTTAAACAAGCCCCACAAGCGCTCAACCGGTAACACCAGCTCATCGTCAAGATCCTGAGCAGGCCATAACAGGGGAATACCGCGCTCATTCATAGCCCGTTCAAGTCGCGCCTGCCAGACACCACTGCCCTGATTCAATGCTTTCCGTTGCAACTCATCCTCAACCCCCTGCCACAACAGAACCAGCGGGCGACTTTTCCCCCACACCGGCTGTTGCGCGTCTTTTAACAGGGTATCGATCAGATTCTGGGCAAACAAGACTTCCAGCAACAGGCTGTCATCGGCCTCGTCACGACTGTAACGAAAACTTTTCACGTAGCGATCGGCATTCACAGCCGCCGCCTGCACCGCCTCGTTCTGCACACTGGCGACCTGCCCGGATACTTTAACCAGCACCTGCTGCAAAGCATCCTGAATACCGCTCTGGCGACTGGTTGCCGACTGATCCGCAACCGGCACCCGCACCTGATACAGGTCAGACACGATCACAGCATGACTGCCAAGACTTAA
Organism: Saccharospirillaceae bacterium; assembly: GCA_021208685.1. Classification (GTDB taxonomy): domain Bacteria; phylum Pseudomonadota; class Gammaproteobacteria; order Pseudomonadales; family Oceanobacteraceae; genus Venatoribacter. Next base: position 26,691 of record JAJOJJ010000011.1, on the reverse strand, counting down.
ACACAACAATAAAATCAGACTGGCTGCACGCACAGGCAGGTTCCTTACATCTGAAGATTCAAACCGGACGGTATTGTGCCATGAAAGCTCAATATAACCACTACCACCACCGAAATTGTCCCGCAGGCCGCAAAATAAGAATGCACATTCCGGCGTCATTTCTCATGAAATTCTGACCACCCGGACAGCTTTATGCCGCTCTCAGATTTGCACATTTCCATGATGCAGGACGGCGCACAAATCGTTAGAATACGCGCCTTTCTATGGGCCACCCAGTGACGACGGCATGAGTGAACAACAATCCCTGAGCTACAAAGACGCTGGTGTCGATATCGACGCCGGAAATGCATTGGTCGAACGCATCAAAGGCGTTGCCAAACGTACCCGCCGCCCGGAAGTGATGGCCGGATTGGGTGGTTTCGGCGCCCTTTTCGAACTGCCACAGGGCTACCGCCAACCGGTTCTGGTATCCGGCACTGACGGCGTGGGCACCAAGCTGCGCCTGGCAATGGATCTGAAGAAGCACGACACCATTGGTATCGATCTGGTTGCTATGTGCGTCAATGATCTGGTCGTAGCCGGTGCAGAGCCACTGTTTTTCCTCGACTATTACGCTACCGGCAAACTGAATGTGGACGTAGCCGCCGCCGTTGTCAGCGGTATCGGTGATGGCTGTGAGCAGGCAGGCGCCTCTCTGGTGGGTGGCGAAACCGCCGAAATGCCAGGCATGTATGAAGGCGAAGACTACGATCTGGCCGGTTTCTGCGTAGGCATTGTTGAAAAAGACGACATCATTGACGGCAGCAAAGTAAAAGCCGGAGACAAGCTGATCGCCATGGCGTCCAGCGGCCCACATTCCAATGGTTATTCCCTGATCCGCAAGATCATTGAAGTGTCCGGAGCTGATCTGAGCGCAGATCTGGATGGCCAGCCAGTTGCTGACGCCCTGATGGCCCCTACCCGCATTTACGTAAAATCAGCACTCAAACTGATCAATGCATCCGACGTACACGCCATGTGCCATGTCACCGGTGGTGGCTTCCAGGAAAACATTCCGCGCGTTCTGCCTGATGACTGCAAAGCCGTTATCGATACCAACAGCTGGAAATGGCCTGCCGTTTTTGAATGGCTGCAAAGCAACGGTAATGTGGCGACTGCCGAGATGTTCCGCACCTTCAACTGCGGCGTCGGCATGATTGTCGCCCTGCCGGAAGAAAAAGCCGATGCGGCAATCGCCCTGCTGAACGCCGAAGGCGAACAAGCCTGGCTGATCGGTGAAGTGCAGGCCAAAGGTGAAGCCGATAAGCAAGTTGAGTTTATCGGTAACCGCAGTCTATGAACGACAGCAACACCCACGATCAGCCTGCGTTGCCACGTATCGTGATACTGATCTCCGGCAGTGGCAGCAATATGGTTGCCATTGCCGACGCCATTAAAGGTGGCAGCATGGAGGCGGAAATCGCTGCGGTTATCTGCAACCGACCGGAAGCAGCGGGTTTACAAAAAGCCCGCGACCGTGATGTACCCGTGGTTGTGCTTGATCATAAAACCTTCAGCAACCGCGACGATTTTGATCGCGCACTGATGGCTCAGATTGATGAGTTCGCGCCTGATCTGGTGGTTCTGGCCGGTTTTATGCGCATACTGACGCCGGATTTTGTCGCCCACTATCACGGTCGCATGCTCAACATCCATCCGTCATTACTGCCGAAATATCAGGGCCTGCACACCCATCAGCGCGCACTGGACGACGGTGAGAACGAGCATGGCGTAACGGTGCACTTTGTGACTGAAGAACTGGATGGCGGTCCCAATGTCATTCAGGCTGTCGTTCCTGTTTATGATGGTGACGATGCAGCCAGCCTGCAAAAGCGCGTCCAGATACAGGAACACGTCATTTACCCGATTGCGGTTAAATGGTTTGTTGAAGGCCGCCTGATCATGAATGGCAACACTGCTCGTCTGGATGGAAATGTGATTCCCGCCACCGGATTACAACTGACGTCCTGAACCAGCTCCGATATACTCAGGCCAAATGGATTTGGCTGACCTTTATGATTTCCTGTTTATTTCCCCGCCTGCTGGCTTTAACCCTGATCGTTTTTTCCCCGTTCTCTTTTTCTGATGCCAGAGAAGAAACAGGGGGAGAACACGAATCTGCTCCCAGCAAAAATGAAATCATCAGCCTTAAGCCATTTTCTGCACGCTATAAAACGGAGTGGAAACTCGGCTGGTTCAGTGTCGATATTGAAGCCGTACGAAATCTGCGTCAGCTTCCCAGCGGCCACTGGTTGTTAACGTTTGAAGCAGAAACCAGCGCGGCTGCATTGAAAGAAACGTCTGAATTCAGCCTTGACCAGGGGCGGATACAACCACTGGAATACAGTTACCGTGCTACCGGCCTATTTAATGAAGCTGACCGCACACTGTTGTTTTCCCCACAATTAAAGCTGGTAAAAGATCTGGAAAATAACAAAGACTACCCTCAGGCATGGGAAAATGAGATTCAGGACAACCTCACCTATATGCTTCAGGCCAGCCTGGATCTCGCCCGGATCAAGCAACAACAAACAGATACCCCTTCCGACGGTAAGCAACACAGCAACGAACTGAACTACCCTGTCTTTGAGAAAAAACGTGTTAAAGCATTTCAGTTCAGAACCATTGCAGAAGAACCGCTGAACACCCGGATAGGCAAGCTGAAAACCATCAAAGTTGAACAGATACGTCAGAAAAATGGCCGCGAAGTGCTTGCCTGGTTTGCTATCGACCGTAACTATCTGCTGGTGCGTCTGGTCGATAAAGAAAAAGGCAAAACCCGCTATCAGATTGATATTACCGACCTGAAGGACTGAACATATCACCCGCTTCGCGCTCCTGCGCTTTTCGGGTAAACTTCGCGCTCTTTTTACACAACAGGAAACACAAGATGCGACTCAGCGACGGCGATATTGAACAACGCATTGCCGATGGCAGCATTGTTATCGACCCACAGCCCGCAGCCGATGCCATTGCCGGTATCAGCGTAGACCTGCGTCTGGATCACCGTTTCCGTGTATTCAATAATAACTCTGTCACCCATCTCGACCTGTCCGGCGACCGCATCCAGCTTGAACGCGACATCAATCGCATCATGAGCAAAGAGATTGAAATCGAAGCCGATGACGCCCTGTTTATTCATCCCGGCGAACTGGTGCTTGGTGCAACTCTCGAATCGGTTACCGTACCAGCCGATCTGGTGGGCTGGCTGGATGGCCGCAGCTCGCTTGCCCGTCTGGGCCTGATGGTCCACGTTACCGCAGGGCGAATAGACCCCGGCTGGCAGGGACAAATCGTGCTGGAGTTTTACAACAACGGAAAATTGCCACTGGCACTGCGCCCCGGAATGGTCGTTTGTGCGATGTCATTTGAAATGCTTTCAAGCCCTGCACTGCGCCCCTACAACAAACGTGAGAACGCCAAATACCGGGATCAGAAAGGCGCAACCTTCAGCCGTATAGCCAAAGACTGACTCTGGCATTCGCCATCGTCACAATAATTTTTTTAAGAAAAGCTAACAAAATCAACCACTTTAATAAAAAAGGTGGTTGACACCCCAGCACTCTCTTTGCATAATGCTCGCACTTACTGATGTTCCCCGATAGCTCAGTCGGTAGAGCAGTAGACTGTTAATCTATTGGTCGTTGGTTCAAGTCCAACTCGGGGAGCCACTTCAGTAAACCCTTCAGATTTATGCACCCAGTCTTAGGATGAGACACATCAAATGCACGCTCTTATCCCTGCTGAATTATAATAATTTACAGCATATTGCCTAACGCTGAGCGCAATTGTTGCTAAACTTCAGGGACACTATAGTCAGATGAATTTCAGCCCCATGATTAATTTTCTGCTGAATGCTTCCCGCCCGACAAAACGCTTTATCTCTGTCTCTTACGATTTATTCGCCATACCAGCCGCAATCTATCTCGCGCTGGCTTTAAGGTATGGTACCGTCACGCCGCAAATTGACAACGCTGTACTCAGCGCCACCGTTATAACAACATTATTAACATTAGCGGTATTTGTGCGACTTGGTCTGTACCGTGCGGTTGTCCGCTTTATGACTGGCCAGGCGTTTACGACACTCGCAGTTGGCATTGCCATTTCTGCCACAGCGCTGGCAAGCAGTTCATTTTTTACCCACGCAAATCTGCCGCGTTCCAGTCTTATTATTTATTTTTTTACGGCGTTTACCCTGCTTGGTACGCCGCGCCTCTTTATCCGCAGCGTTGTGACACAATTAAGCAAAGCAAAATGCGAACCCGTATTAATCTATGGCGCGGGTCAACAAGGGGTAGCTCTTGTTAATGCATTAACCGGCAGCGACCATTATCGCCCTTTGGCTTTTATTGATGATGACGGCAAAAAACAACGCATGAATATTCATGGCCTGAAAGTGTACGCCGCCAGTGATATTGAAAATCTCACCGCTCATTACCATATCAAAAAAGTGTTGCTCGCTCTCGGGCGCACCAGCATCACTGAACGTAAGCAGCTGATTGAAAAGCTGGCAGAAAGCCAGCTCGAAGTACTCACAGCACCATCCGTAAACGACATCATCAGCGGCAAAGCACGGATCGAAGAAGTACGCGAAGTCGAAATTGAAGACTTACTTGGCCGCGATTGCGTGCACCCACGGACTGAACTTTTACAAAGCAATATCCGCGACAAGGTTGTATTGGTTACAGGCGCTGGCGGTTCGATTGGCTCTGAACTGTGTCGCCAGGTGTTGTTACAGCACCCCAAACAACTGATTTTGTTTGAACTGAATGAATACAGCCTGTACATCATTGAGCAGGAATTGTTGCAACTCAAAAAAGTTCATCATATTGAAGCCGATATCGTTTCTATTCTTGGCTCAGTACAAAAGCAAAACCGTCTGGAAACCATTTTCCGCGCCTTCCGGGTACAGACAATTTACCATGCTGCCGCCTACAAACATGTACCGATGGTGGAACACAACGTGGTTGAAGGTGTGCGCAACAATGTATTCGGAACCTGGTACTGTGCTGAAGCAGCGATAGCAGCTGGCGTTGAGCGCTTTGTTTTAGTATCAACCGATAAGGCCGTTCGCCCGACCAATGTAATGGGCGCATCAAAACGTTTTTCTGAATTAGTACTTCAGGCGCTGACGCTGCGCCAGAGTGACACACTTTTTTGTATGGTACGCTTTGGTAATGTGTTGGGATCTTCCGGGTCTGTTGTGCCTCTGTTTCGAAAACAGATTAAAGAAGGTGGCCCCATCACCGTTACTCATCCCGATATCATCCGCTATTTCATGACAATACCCGAAGCATCACAACTGGTTATTCAGGCAGGGGCAATGGGGAAAGGTGGTGACGTCTTTGTTCTGGATATGGGCGAGCCGGTAAAAATTACCAGTCTGGCAAAAAAAATGATCCGCTTATCCGGCCTGACCGAAAAAACAGATCAAAATCCTCACGGCGATATAGAACTGCAATTCACCGGCCTGCGTCCGGGGGAAAAACTCTACGAAGAGCTGCTGATTGGTGACAACGTAGAAGGCACAGAGCACCCAAGAATCATGACCGCAAACGAAGTGCATCTGACCTGGCCGGAGACTCATAACCTACTCAATCGACTCGATAAAGCCTGTCACGATTTTAAAGTTGAAGATGTGATCAGTCTCCTGCTCGAAGCCCCTGCGGCTTACAATAAACAGGGTGATTGTCCCGACTGGGTACTGAATGCCGCAAAAGCGAGCCAGTAAAAAAGCGTTCTTACAACACGTTAGGTTAAGTGCTGTACAACCGCATTTTAATAATAAAAAATACCCGCAAAAAAGCGGGTATTTTAAAAGACGCGATAAATGGCAGTGTAATCTCTGCCATATCCATCAGATCAAAGCACACTCTTCAGTAAGCTCTGCGCTTCATCAATAAGCTGCTGTAAGTGGGACTCACCAATAAAGCTCTCAGCATAGATTTTATAAATATCTTCAGTTCCACTTGGACGCGCGGCAAACCACCCTTCAGAAGTACTGACTTTAATGCCACCAATGGAAGCGCCATTACCGGGAGCCTGAGTGTGCACCGCAATAATCTCTGATCCGGCTAATTGAGAAGCTGTAATGCTTGCAGCAGTCAGTTTTTTAAACGCAGCCTTTTGTTCTGCTGTAGCCGGTGCGTCAATACGGCGGTAAACAGGATTACCATGTTCAGTAACCAGTTTTGCGTAATATTCTGATGGCTTTAAACCTGTAACCGCCAAAATCTCAGCGGCCAGCAGGCATAGTAAAATACCATCTTTATCGGTAGACCAGGGTTTTCCATCACGAGTTAAAAAACTGGCTCCCGCACTCTCTTCACCGCCAAACGCCAATTCACTGCTGTAAAGCCCCTGAACAAACCACTTAAAACCGACAGGCACTTCATACAACTCACGACTATTAGCCCGAACGACACGGTCCATCATCGAGCTGGTTACCAGAGTTTTACCTACTTTCAGTGCCGCTGACCACTGCGGACGGTGCGTTAATAAATAATCAACGCAGACACATAAAAAATGATTCGGATTCATCAGCCCGGCTGAATCGACGATACCATGGCGATCAGCATCAGGATCGTTGCCAAAGGCAATATCAAACTGCTCCCGTATTATCAGCAGATTGGCCATCGCAGCAGTGCTGGAACAATCCATACGGATGCGACCATCGTGATCTGGTGGCATGAATGCAAAGGCCGGATCAATAATTTCGTTCACGACGTTGATGTTAAGACCGTATCCATTTGCCAGCGCCTGCCACACCGGCAAGGCCGTTCCCCCCATAGGGTCCACTCCAAGCTTCAGGCCTGATTTACGAATAACCTCCAGGTTAATGACCTGCTCAAGCCCGGCAATATAACGCCCAATATAATCGTATTCCTGCGCCTTCCGCACAGCATCAGTAAGCGAAATACGATTTACATTCCGGCAATTACCCTGCAGATATTCATTTGCACGGCGCTCAATCCAGCCCGTTACATCACCATCAGCCGGGCCGCCGTCTGGCGTGTTGTACTTAATCCCACCATCTTCCGGTGGATTATGCGATGGAGTGATAATAATACCATCTGCGAGCATGTCAGATTTAGCGTTGTTAAACTCCAGAATAGCGCGGCTGACCAAAGGAGTAGCAGTAACCTGATTATCGGCCGCAATACGCACATCAACATTATTTGCGGCTAATACCTGCAAAGTGACCTCCCAGGCGGGGCGGGATAACGCATGCGTATCCAGACCTAAAAACAGCGGACCGGTAATATTGGCCTGTGCGCGGTAATCAGCAACTGCCTGGGCAATAGCCAAAATATGAAGCTCATTAAAGGTGGCCTTTGAAGCCGAACCCCGATGTCCGGAAGTACCAAACGCGACTTTTTGCGCAGCAAAAGATGCATCGGGTTTAACTGCGTAAAATGCATCCTGTAAATTCTGAATCACACCCATATCCTCACCAACCTCAATTTTTGCGTCTGCAGTTTTAACGGATCGCGGGCATGGCCCGCTCCTACCTTGTACGGACTAACATCTTTTTCGCAATATTAATTCGCAGAAGCTGGCCACGCCTGCGATAATCTATCCCAAAGATTACAACTCTGCATATTTATGCGCAGGACCGACATGTTTGTCGTGATTGATATGCAGGGCGACGTTGTTGTCGTGAGATTTATCCGTAGGAGCTGGCCACGCCGGCGATAAGCCCCCCAGATTTACAGGCACAGCATAATCCTACAGACGCAGCCTGTTTCTGTTATCCCTGCTGCTTTTAATTAACTCCTCCCCCGGTTCAAGGCCCTTTGCCGGGCCAAGCTTTGCCAACCGGTCATACAGCACGACATTAACCGTAGCCGCCAGATTCATACACCCCACCGTAGGGATATAAACCACACTATCAGCTGCATTAATGATTTCCTGCGGGATACTGCCATCTTCAGGGCCGAACACATAAAGCGCATGCTCAGGATGCTCAGGATGCTCAAACTCTGGCAGTGGTGTTGCACCGACAACCAACTCCACGCAGACAATGCGTGTTTTCTCCGCTAACGGATTATTGACCGGAAGCAAACTCTCAACATGAAACATCTGAGCTTTTTCTGCCACGTTACGGGTATCGGTGCTATGCCTTACAGTACGGTCATAGCGGCTTCCGGTATAGAAGATAGCATCCGCCTGATAGCATCCCAGCGCCCGCAAAACAGAACCGACGTTACCGGCATCTTTGGGGTTTATTAAACCAAGATAAACCATAAATTTTTTGTCAAAATCCTGTATTTATTAAGGTGCTGAAAATACGAAACCCGCCGAAGCAGGTTTAAATGCCTGAAGCCGGATTCCGGCACAACTCTGAACGATATTAAAACTGCAGCACAGATCACGGCCGACAACAGAGTTGTAAGAGCAAACAAGAATCCCGTCACAGCGGGCAAACACTCATTACACCGCCAGCGCCATTACCTCACGCAGTACCCGGCAGGTTTTATCCACCTCTGCCTGCAGTAGAGTCGGATGTACTAAAAACATCAGGCTGGTTTCACCGAGTTCTTTAGCCTCCGGCAAACGCTGAGCAGGACGAAAGCCGGTATTATCAAAGGCTTTTTCCAGGTACACCTCTGAGCAGGAACCAGAAAAACAAGGCACTCCCCGTGCATTAATTTCTGCCATAATCCTGTCACGATTCCAGTCTTCTTTCAGCTGTTCAGGCTCCACAAATACATAACATTTATAAGCTGCATGCTGAATATCGGCGGGCACTACCGGCACACGCACCCCGGCACATTCGCGCGCAGCTTCCCAGATTTGAGCACTGTTACTATTACGGATACGTGTCCACTCTGGCATGTGCTGCAATTGAATCCGACCAATCACAGCCTGCAATTCAGTCATACGCCAGTTAGTGCCAAAGCTTTCATGCAACCAGCGGAAACCTGGCGGATGCTCGCGCTCATAAACCGCTTCCCAGCTTTTACCATGATCTTTAAATGACCACATTTTCGACCATAATTCCCGGTCATTGGTCGTTACCATGCCACCCTCGCCGCCGGTGGTCATAATTTTGTCCTGACAGAACGACCAGGCTCCGATATGCCCAAAAGAACCTACCGGTTTACCTTTATACAAAGCACCATGAGCCTGAGCACAGTCTTCGATAACATACAGACCTTTCTCTTCAGCCAGAGCCATAATACTATCCATATCGCAGGGCCAGCCTGCCAGATGGACACATACAATGGCTTTGGTGCGTGATGTCAGTACGGCTTTTACAGTCTCTGCGGTGATATTTTGCGAATCACAGTCTACATCGGCAAACACAGGCACTGCACCCGCCAGTACAATACTGGAAACTGATGCCAAAAAGGTACGGGAAGTAACCACCACCTCATCACCGGCACCAATATTCAGCACTTTAAACGCAACATCCAGCGCTAATGTGCCGTTGCCTAACGCAATGGCATATTCACTGCCAAAGTAAGCCGCAAATTCTTTCTCAAACTCACGACATTCAGACCCCGTCCAATAATTCACTTTATTAGACAGCAACGTACAAGATACCGCATCGGCTTCTTCTTGCGTGAACGAAGGCCAAGGAGAAAAAGGAGTGTTAAGCATAGAAACCTGAAAGTATTAACGAATAAGTGGCTTGGCAGGATTACCGACAACCGTAACGCCAGGAGGAACGTCTTTGGTGACTACCGCACCCATTCCAACAACAGCGGCCTTGCCGATAACTAATGGCTTGCCAGGCCGTCCCTGTTTGAGGATTGCGCCTGTACCAATGTAAGCATGGTCTTCAATAACCACATTACCATTGCATTTAACGTAAGGGGCAAAGGTAACGAAGTCTCCTACAACACAATCATGGGCAACATAAGAATAAATATTAGCGTGAAAACCTTTGCCAATCTTTACGTTGGATGTAATGGTTACAAAAGGAGAAATAATAAATCCTTCACCAATATTTACGGCATCCATCAAAACAGCATTATTGGCTGCAACATCGAAGATCAATACTCCGTCACTAACACACCGATCTGTCAGCATTTTTCGAACACCAGAATCAGCGATAGCAATGGTAATAAACTTTTTACCAGAATGTTCTTTCAAAAACTGTTGGTAAGTCAGTACCGGATGGCCATTCAACTCAACAGACGGCGGGTTATCATCCACGAATACAAAGTGTGCGTTAATGCCAGAATGCTGCTGTCTTACTAAAGGCATAACCTCACGACCAAAACCACTAGCCCCGAAAACGCCAACCATACTATTTTCCATGTTCAGACTCCGATGTACCGGTAAACTTACTCATTGTGGCCTCACCTTCAGCACTGATACCATCACGCACCAGCACCCTTTTAACGGTTAACCACAGAATTTTAATATCCAGCCAAAAGGAGTGGTTATTCACATACCACACATCCAGCTTAAACTTTTCTTCCCAGCTGATGGCATTGCGGCCATTCACCTGCGCCCAACCAGTAACACCAGGGAGAACTTCATGGCGGCGGTATTGTTCCGGGTTATAGAGCGGCAGATACTCCATCAGCAACGGACGCGGGCCAACCAGGCTCATATCCCCTTTCAGCACATTCCACAGCTCAGGCAGCTCATCCAAGCTAGTGGAGCGTAACCAATTGCCAAAAGGGGTTAAACGCTCGGAATCAGGCAACGGGTTACCATTGGCATCAACCGCATCCCGCATGGTACGGAACTTCACCATTTCAAAGGACTTGCCATCTTTACCGGGGCGTACTTGCTTAAACAAAACCGGCGAACCCAAATTTTTACGGATTTTCCAGGCAACAACGGCAATGATCGGAGATAACATCAATAAGCCAAAGAAAGAAGCGAAAATATCAAAAAGACGTTTTATCATTTAAAAACCTAGCCAGAAATTCATTGAAAACCCAGAGATATATCCCGCAACGTCTGTGCAAAATGAGCAATCTGTAAGCGCTCATGCATTGTATCACTCAGCGAAAAATGCATGGCAACACTGTCTTCTAACATAAAAAAACACTTAACTAACGCATCATGATCAGGCTTACACACCACACCGACCTGCTGCTCCACAACCCAACGAGCTACACTGGTCTGCTCTCCACACACCGCCAGCACACCGGATCCAGAAAGCGCATAACCAGAAGACTTACTTGGGAATGCGTACTTAGTAACCTCATCGTCTATTGGCAACAATGCCCAACGATGCTCGTTCACCAACTCAGCCGCCTCGGTGGCCGGTAACACGCCCAAGTAATCTACCTGCTCATAGGCATTGGCCAGCGCCTGTATGTCAGGAACATGAACACCACCACCAGCAAAGGTAAACCGTAGCGTGCCACCTTTCTGCAAATAAGCACGAATGGCCGACATCAACAAAGGTATACGCTGCAACCGACCAGCATTACCACAGTAAACGATGTCTTTAGTACGTTCTTCTACTGGTACAGGCGTAACAGGAAAAGACGGATTATCCAGCAAAAATATAGGGCTTAAGGTATCGCTACGTTGTTGAATGTAAAGCTTCATATCTTCCGATAGCGTAACAATGCCAGCAGCGTAGCGCAGAGTGTAATTGTCTACAGCCGTCAGTACGCGCAACAATAACCGATTCAATGGAATAACAATGTCTGCCGCTTCAGGATGAATGTCCTGCAGATGGTACACATATCGGGCACCAAAAAACCGGCAATAAACCGCAACAATAAAAGGCACAACCACCGGTGGATTCGTAGACACATACACATTAGCCGGCTTGGCACGCACCAAACTGACCAATGTCCACAGCATAAAGAACAATGCCTCAGCGATGCGCTTGAGCACACCACTGGAAGAACTGGTGTAAGTGCTACAGGCGCGGATTTTTAATCCAGCACCGCGCCCTGCTTCTGCCAGCTGCGCAGAAAGATCACCATCTGCTTGCGTGATAACACAGACAGTATGGTTTTCAGCTGCTATTTCAGCGAATCGCAGTAACCCTTCACCGATCACTTGCCCCTGCGGCCAAAAGCTACGATTAACAATGGCTAAATCCGTCTTTTTTGCCATCAATACTGCTTCCACACCGTGCGCATCACATAATCACGGTAGCTGTGAATAATGCGTACCACCTTGTCGGCCACATTCGGCATGCTGTAGTCAGCCACTAACCGCAAATCACGCTGCTCGCCACGGCTTTGTGTTTCCAAAATGGCCAGACCCTGCACCACACGCTCTACTTCCAGACCGGCCATCATGGCAGCAGCTTCTTCCATGCCTTCCGGGCGCTCATGCGCTTCACGAATATTCAGGGCCGGGAAGTTCAGAATCGAGGATTCTTCGTTGATAGTACCGCTATCAGACAATACTGCTTTCGCGCTTAACTGCAGCTTGTTGTAGTCTTTAAAGCCTAGCGGCTTCAGCAGTTGCACATTCGGGTGAAAGGTAACCCCCATGGCATCGACGCGCTTTTGGGTACGCGGATGGGTAGAAACAATCACCGGCAAGTTGTAATGCGCCGCAACGGTGTTCAGCACATCCACCAGTTTCATAAAGTTTTTGTCGGAATCCACGTTTTCTTCACGGTGCGCACTCACTACAAAGAACTGCCCTGCTTTCAGGTTCAGCCGTTCAAGCACAGTAGAGGCTTCAATTCCTTCACGGTAATAATTCAGCACCTCGAACATCGGGCTGCCGGTTTTAATAATACGATCTGGCGGCAACCCTTCGGCCACCAGATAATCCCGCGCGATGGTGCTGTAGCTCATATTGATATCAGCGGTATGGTCAACAATACGGCGGTTGATTTCTTCCGGGACACGCATATCAAAGCAACGGTTACCTGCTTCCATGTGGAAGGTCGGAATTTTACGGCGCTTGGCGGGCAGTACGGCCATACAGCTATTGGTATCGCCCAACACCAGCACCGCTTCGGGTTTAACCTCGGCCAATACCTGGTCAACCTTAATAATCACGTTACCAATGGTTTCCGCACCAGTGCTACCGGCGGCACTTAAAAAGTAATCCGGTTTGCGGATGCCTAAGTCCTGAAAGAAAATTTCATTCAGCTCGTAATCATAGTTCTGGCCGGTATGCACCAGAATGTGCTCGCAGTGCTCATCCAATTTGGCTATTACGCGCGACAAACGGATAATTTCCGGGCGGGTTCCCACCACGGTCATTACTTTTAATTTTTTAACAGCGGTTGTCATAACAAGTACCCAACTATTTATCAGCCACAGACGTTTTACTGAGCCACAGGCGTTAACGGGCAAGCGTAGGTGTCAGGCTTTTCCCGATCAAAAATTTCATTCGCCCACAGCATTACAATCATTTCATCATCACCAATGTTGGTGATGTCGTGTGTCCAGCCCGGCATAGTTTCCACAATTTCCGGCGTTTCGCCGGTGGTTTCCAACTCGTAAAACTCGCCGGTATACATGTGGCGGAACTTAAAGCTGGCCTTGCCTTTAATCACTAAAAACTTCTCGGTTTTGGTGTGGTGGTAATGGCCACCACGGGTAATACCGGGGTGCGCAGTAAAGTAAGAAAACTGTCCGGTATCCGGTGTTTTCAGCATTTCTACAAATACACCACGCGGATCACCGTATTTGGGCACTCCGTAAGTAAAGCGCTCTCTCGGCACATAACTGAGGTAAGTAGAATACAAAGCCCGAACTAACCCAGTACCCACGCGTTCGGTAATTAAACTTTGACGACTTTCGCGGAAGCGATACAACTGCTCAGCCAGTTCGCCCACAGTAATCTGGTACACCGGTTGTACGGTTTCAAAGGCTTCACCCGCACGTTTAGCATCCAGTAATGCCAGAAAATGCTCAATAACATCATCGACGTACACCAAATTAACCACCGCCGCAGGGTCGTTAATTTGAATGGGTAAATCATTCACAATGTTATGGCAAAAGGTGGCTACGGCAGAGTTGTAGTTCGGTTTGGCCCACTTGCCAAACACATTCGGCAAGCGGAATACAGAAACAGGCACACCCTGCTCGCGCAACGCCAGTAAGGCATCTTCCGCCGCACGCTTAGACACACCATAAGGGTTATCCAACTCAGCCTGAATGGAAGATGTATACACCACCGGGGCTTTGCAACCCGTTGCCAACATCGCATCGGCCAACTGCTGGCTTAAGCCCGCATTCCCGGTGGTAAACTCTGTCGGGTCTTGCGGGCGGTTAATACCGGCCAGGTGAAATACAAACTGCACACCATGCAACATGGCCGGTAGTTCTGCCTCGGAGTGTTCGCGGGTAAAACACACAACCTCAATGTCTTTACGTTCAGCCAGGTGCACCAACAGGTTTTTACCAATAAAGCCGTTGGCACCGGTTACCAATACACGCATGGCTTACTCCTCGGGGTTTACGTAACGGCCATCACGCAGTTCACGAATGAACTCCAGCTTTAACAGCAGTTGCTGCATGCCTGCGACATCCAGACGCTGGGTATTGTGCGAGTTGTAGTCTTCCGCCTGAGAAATTTCCTGCTCACCCTGCTCTACAAACTTGCCGTAGTTCAGATCGCGCAGGTCTGGCGGAACGCGGTAGTAACCGCCCAGGTCTTCGGCGCAAACCATTTCTTCACGGCTTAACAGGGCCTCATACAGCTTTTCGCCGTGACGGGTACCGATAACATTAATGGGGTAGCCGGGTTTGCCGAGCAGATCAGACAAAGCTTGTGCCAGCACCTCAACCGTCGCCGCCGGGGCTTTTTGCACAAACATATCGCCGTTATTACCGTGCTCGAAGGCGTACAATACCAGGTCTACCGCATCGGCCAGCGTCATCATGAAGCGCGTCATGTTCGGGTCGGTAATGGTCAGCGGCTTACCAGCACGCATTTGGTCCACAAACAGCGGAATAACCGAACCACGGGATGCCATTACGTTGCCGTAACGAGTACCACAAATAACGGTTTTGGTGGGGTCTACGTTACGCGACTTGGCCACCATGACTTTTTCCATCATGGCTTTGGAAATACCCATGGCATTAATAGGGTAAACCGCTTTATCGGTGCTTAAGCACACCACGCGTTTCACTTCGTTCTGAATAGCGGCTTCCAATACGTTTT
This sequence comes from Saccharospirillaceae bacterium, assembly GCA_021208685.1. Lineage (GTDB taxonomy): Bacteria > Pseudomonadota > Gammaproteobacteria > Pseudomonadales > Oceanobacteraceae > Venatoribacter. The sequence continues at coordinate 11,589 of JAJOJJ010000011.1, read as the reverse complement.
CAGTGCCCAAAACATTAGTTTTAACCGCTTCCATCGGGTGAAACTCACAGGATGGAACCTGCTTTAATGCCGCCGCGTGAAAAATGTAATCCACACCGCGGGTTGCATTCAGAACCGCCTGATAATCGCGTACGTCGCCGATGTAGAACTTAAGCTTCGGATTCGCGTATTTTTTACGCATATCATCCTGCTTCTTTTCATCACGGCTAAAAATACGAATTTCGGCAATATCGGTATCCAGAAAGCCTTTAAGAACAGCATTTCCGAATGACCCTGTGCCACCGGTGATCATCAAAACTTTATCTTTAAACATAACGATACTTTAACCTTGAATATCCATGGCTTCACGACAGAGCATTAACTTCTGTTGCGGTGTTGGGTAACTAATCAGCACTGCCCTATACTTACCCTTGAAAACAAATAAACTACCGGCGGCAGCCCCTACCACACCCAATCGGCGAATCAGCTGGCTGATGTGGTCCAATGTGCCTGCACCACCAAGAAATGTAACCGGGACAGACAAGGTACGCTTAAACTCGCTGGCATAATCCAGATCGTACCCTTGCATTATACCGTCGTGATCAACAAAATTAATCACAACCTCACCTGCACCTGCATCCTGCAGCGTTTTTGCTAGGGCAACAGGGTCTTGTTTAACCACTTTGGTGGCGTTGTGGGTACACACCTCAAAGCCTTTTGCAAACAAACCTTTCTTTTTACGCACGTCCAAAACAGCCACTACCGACTGTTTACCTACGGCAGCAGCCATTTCGGTGAGCAATGCAGGGTTTTCAATACCTGCTGCGCTGACAGCCACCTTCTCCACCCCCATGGCAATAATTTTAGCGGCCTGATCAGCACGGGTGACACCACCGCCATAACATAAAGGCATACGACATTCAGCGGCTAATTTTTCAATCAGCTTAAAATCCGGCTCAACCCCCTTAACCGAGGCATCGATATCCAACACCATCAGCTCATCGGCTTCCTTTTCATTAAAGATTTTTACCGCATTAATCGGGTCACCAACGTATTTTGCATCTTTAAAGTTTTTTGTTTTAACCAGCCCACCGTCGTGTACCAGCAAACAAGGAATAATTCGTGCACGTAACATTTAGCCGAACTCTGCAAAGTTTTTAAGAAGCTGAGCGCCCCAATGGTGGCTTTTCTCCGGGTGGCACTGCACACCGTGAATATGCCCACGTGACACGACCACATCAAAATCAGCACCGTAATACGCCGAGGCAACCACATCGCCTTTATCCACGGCATCAAAATAGTAAGAATGCAAAAAATAAAACTGGGGCTCATCATCAAAGCCGACCTGAAACAAGCGCGATCCTGGCATGGTTTTCAGCGTATTCCAGCCCATGTGAGGCATTGGGAAATTCGCCATAACAGGGTTAGAAGCAAATGACTTTACACGCCCAGGAACCCACCCCAGCCCCGGTAACCCCCCCTCGTCAGAACCATCGGCCAGCATTTGCATACCCACACAAATACCGATAACAGGAACACTCTCCTGCAGCACCAAGCGCTCCAGCTCTGGCCGCAGGCCTGAGTCGTTCAAACGTTGCATGGCATGATCAAAATGCCCCACGCCAGGCAAAATCAGCCGGGTTGCATCCTGTAATTCTTCAATCGTACTGGCTCTGGCTGCTGAAATGCCCTGACGCTTAAACAGCGTGAGAAAAGCCTGAATGTTGCCAACACCATAGTCGATAATACGAATCAACGGAAATACCTCTTTTCCAAACCGAGCCAACGCAAAATATTGGCACCTAAACCAATCATCCAGCGTTTATTTTTATAATCTCGGTATGTTTTCTTAGGGCTATCGAACAACTGCTGCAATTCTTCAACGGTTAACCCCAGTTTATGGGCAACATACTCAAATTCCTGCTGCAAAAAGTGCTCGTCCATTTCAGGACGCGAGATTCTGTCCAGCGCTTCATCCCGTGTCATTTGCCCCGTCATAATCAGACTGGAGAAATGCGCACGACGCTTTTCAAAACCAAAACGACGTGGCAACCAATAATCCTCATAAAAACGAGTAAAACGTGACTCATGATGCTTGTGCTTAAAGCGTTGCCAACCATAGAGCTGCTCCAGCTCATCTTCGGCGTCCCTCTTAATGTAAGGCACCAGATTCAGAGGGTAGTGAATTTTCATTCCTAAAAATTTCTGGTACAGAACTTTGTATACGAGAATATCTGTTATAGGAAATGAGTTAAGCTCACCTTCTCCAAATTTTTTCCAAATATCTCCGATTAGAACTTTATCAATCCCAATATACCCACCCCATTCCTCAGGCTCACGGCAACATTCTGTAGAATAATTTGAACCCGTAATAACATGCTTAATGCCATTTTTACGGGCAAACTTGTACATAGCTGAGAAAAAAGCAGTATCTTGAACCATGTCCTGATCTGATATTCCTGAGCGCAAGAAAGCAACCTGAAGGCGTTTAACTTCATCCCAATTAATAACTTCGGTATACAAGTCCAACTCCAGGCCATCAACCAGTTTTTCGATATTGCCGACAGCCTGATCAGTATTCCAGCCAGCATCCACATGAAACAGCAACGGCTTTAAGCCCATCTTCTTAACCGCCACGTGGGCAGCGTAAGAACTGTCTAACCCGCCGGATAGCCCAATAATGCAATCAAAATCATTACCCTTGGAGCCTTGACGAATGGTATGCGCCAAACGCTTTAACTCGGCAATACCCTTTTCATCGTTATGCCAGTTGGGTTTGATAGTTTCATTAAAGTTGTGGCAGTAGTTACAAACGCCGTTTGCATCAAACTCGATGTAAGGGTCGGTTATGTCCATGATACAGCTATTGCAAATCAAATAATTATTCATTAGATGCACTCTCGTTTACAACGATCTCAGTAAAAATATCATAAAGACGATCATACTTTGCCTTTAGCGTAGGGTATTCACTCAACTTAAGCTTGCCCCTCTCAATCAGCATATCTCGAACACTCACATCTGAAAGCACCTCATTGATTTTAGATGCTGCATCTTCGTAAGAGGTAGATGAATAAAAAAGGGCCGCGTCACCACAATTATCTTTAGCGAAATCCAAATCAGTAGTTACTATCGGGACACCAACAGCCATCGCCTCCAAATAAGTGGCAGAAAAAACCTCTAATAGAGTAGGTAAGAATACAATATTAGATCTCTTATAATACTCAAGACATTCAGACAGGCTTAATCGACCAACATTAATTATTAAATCTGAAACATTCAACCGGCTCGCCTCAGATTCAATCTCTGCAAGAATTAAGGAATCACTCTCAAGCGTCAAAAAAAATTCAACATCCTTACCATGCTCAATACGAAGTTGACGTGCAACCTTTGGAATAATAGCCAAGTTCTTATGAGGATAACCTGCAGCAACAGAGAAAACGCTATATTTTAAATTCTTACTCCGGGATGGATATTCCTTTGGCGAATACTCGAAAATTGAATTAGCTGAATTTGGGATGACAAATATATTATGCAATGGAAAGCGAATTCTCTTTGAAATGCCAAGAGCCGCCGAGTGTGTTTGTGTTTCAATATAGTCAGCCCGCCCCGCCCAACATTGACGATAAAAAATACCAAGCTTCAATTTCAATCTATCCAAAAACCTTGGATATAAGTGCCAAGGAAGCGGTTCAGAGTTAATCTCCCAAGGATTGGTATAACGTCCAAGCTCTTTTGAACGGAATCTAGTGTAAGAAGGAAATCCAATAGAATAGACAAGGTCAGGGTTAAACTCTCTCTCGACCTTTATAATGCTTCTTCTAGTTGACCATCCGTTTAATGGATGAGATGGGCGTTTAGAGAAAATAACAATTCTCGTATCTTCTTGCAAATCCTCACCCAAATTAAGGAATATTTCATTTGAAACTAAAAACAACCATTCTATATCATCCCTCTTGAATCTGCTTGTAACATTCTGAATAAATGAAACACCAATTTGGATACCACCCCCAACCACCAAAGTTGTAGCATTAACCAATATTCTCATAATCAATCATACCATCCCAAAAGAAATACACCGGCACTACAAATCTCAACAGTGTAGAATATATATATTCGCGAAAATATATACCCTATTACGATAAGCCATAAAGGAAGAAATTTAATACTCCGAAATTCTAAGGGACTGTAGACTTTCAAAATACTAGGAATCAAAAAAAACAGAATTGGAAGATAGAATAAAAATAATCTATAGGCAATCGGATAGAAGTAAAATATCGGGACAACAATATAAAATGTTGACAATGAGATTAACATAGATCTATTGTATCGATTAAGGGATAAGACTTCTTCATATCTCAACAAAATCAGTGCAATAAAAACAAAAACTGCCGTGATAGTACCATAACTTATTTCACCAACTTGGTTAGCATATGCAACCAATCGACTATCTTCAATAATCACCGGCATAACAAATACAGCCAAAAAACCAGATAAAAATATAGAACAAAAAAGAACCACAATATAAAACTGAAAGCCCAATCTATTATACAACCAATTAAAGAATACAAATAGAAAAACAACGAATGAGCTCATATGAATCGAAAAACTCAGAAGGAACAAAGCCAATGAAGCTAAATACTTCTTGTCACTAAGAAAAAACAAAACAGATATTGCCAAAAATACCGCGAAAATAACTCTAAGAGTATTAAATGAATTAACAATAAAGAATATCAATAAAATCAAGGAGAACAATGAGTAATAAGACTTATTTAACTTAGTTGAATAATAGTGAAACATTAAAAACATGCATGCGTAAATAAAAACCTGAAATATCTCATACCCACCAACATATCGAGAAAAAAACCAAACAAGAACAGAGTAACCTCGCTCATAAAATTGTAAAGTAAGAGACTCCTCAAACCCAACACCAGAATACTCATAAATTTCTTTATAAGCCGGTGCATCCAATCCGCCAAAGTTAACACCATCAACGAATCCAATTGATCGCCACGAAATTGCAATGACAGAAAAGGAAACTGCCAGAATTAGTGGGAACCAAATCAATTGCCTACTGTGATATTCTGACAAGTGGTAGATGTAGAACAACAAAGGCAACACTATCGTAATAAATAGAAGCATAATTCGAATATAAAGCTAGTTATTCAATGAAAAAATCTACACAAACTAATCATTAGTTGATACCTTTACGATATAATCCCAAACAAGTAAGTCTAGATAATAAATAAATATTACGACTAACCAAGCTAAAAACATTAAGATGGTCTCAAAAGCAACAGAAGCAATAACACTAGAAATTATGACCGCCCTGCAACAGATAGTAAGCATGCCTGGTATTTTTCAATAATACTATCAACCATAAATAGCTGGGAAGTAGAGATTACTTCGCTCGCATCATGATCACCACTTAGACAAGTAATAATCTTATAAAAAAGATCGTCGACATCACCTTGTTTAACCAAATAACCATTTACCCCCTCGACAACAATTTCATTTGGACCACTGACACAATCAAATGCAACAACAGGTGTACCAACTGCTATAGACTCGATAAGCACATTGGGAAAGCCTTCATATAATGAGGTTAGCAGCGTCAGCTTAGCATGCTTATAATAAGCTCCAATGTCTGAGGTAAAACCGATAAAACGTACTTTATTTTCAACACCCAAATTTACAGTCAAATTAATGAGAGCTTGCTTTAACGAACCATCACCGACGATATACAAATACAGTTCAGGATGCTGTTCATGCACCATTGAGAATGCTCTTATAGCATGATGAAATGCCTTTTGCTTCTCCAGCCGACCGACACATAGAACAAACTCTTCCTCAAACTTTAAATCCGCATGATGATGCAACATGGTTTCATTCACAGGATTATAAATAAAGCCTGTTTTTCCCTTTAGCTTTGGCAACCACTTCAACAATTGATCTTCCATACCTCGACACTGATTTATAACAAAATCTGACTTCGCATAAAAAAACCTAACAAGCAAAAAAACCACGGATTTTGTCCAAAATGAATTAGAGTTTTCAAAACTCAGTTGCAAGTTATTTATATTCCTAGAGACTATTTTAAAATCGTAACCCACAAAATAACGTAAAAGAACAAGCAACACCGTCAACTCATGACTAAAAGACAAGACCAACTTAGTTGGATTTTTCTTTAAATAAGAAAAGACTCTATAAGGCGAGTAGCGAGCACGAACATTCAAGAACACTAAGTTTACTGACTTATCAACAAGAGAGTGATATTTTGAAGCATTAGAGTCCAAAACAACCAAATCCACCACCCAGCCAAGCGCCGACAATCCATTAGCTACCGTTACACAAACCTTCTCAGCCCCCCCGCCACCGAGCCCGCCAGTATAAATTGAAATTCTTTTTTCATAGCGCATAAAGGAAACCACAGATGTAATTAGAAAAGCCAAAAAATTTGCATCACACTAGAGTTAAAAATAACTCAACCAAGATAAGACAATGGTAGAACAACTTTTTATCGTCAATTTTGAATAAAAAAGTTAACTTTCATCAACATGGAAAGTCCATTCTCTACACCAGAAATACAATAATTTACAAGATATCAACACAAAAAATAAAAACTTAGAAGCCACCCAACAGCAAGATCACTTGATTTTATAATAATTAGAACATACGACCAACATACAGTCACAATCACTGCCAGAATAACTTAAAAAATATTATTTCATCAGCAATGATACCGACAACTCCACATCACCTTGCCAAAATAATTTTCCAAGTAGCAGACTCAACTTACACCCAACCCGAAGAATCAAAATGCAAACATAAAACTTAAAAGAAGCCAAGGCCCTATTTATAGCAATCAAAAAAAATAAAGTTTAACCTCTGGATCGATATTCTACGTCATCCAGCGTTTATACCACATCTGGAATACTAAGATTGTCCACAACTTCGTTATTAAATGGGTACTTCCAGCTAGATAACTCTCTTTCATAGATATCAGGACTTCCGTTTTGAAAATACCCTGCTTATCCAAAAAAGATGGCGAAAAATACTCATCAAAATAGACAGACAATTCTTCCCTAAACCAATCGATGATCGGCACACCGAATCCCATTTTTGGGCGATCCATAATGGTCTCAGGTAGATATTTGTGTGCGATTACTTTTAGAATATACTTCTTTTTTCCATCTTTTATTTTCAAGCCTGGATCAAGATTAGCAACAAATTCAATTAATGATAATCCAATAGCGGCTCTCGCCCCTCCAAACTCACAGACATTGTTGCCCTATCTACTTTTGTAAGAATATCGTCCAATTGATACGTCTTAAAATCAATCGCCATCATTTTATCAAGACTACTTAAGTCCGTATGCAACAGTGGTTCCATATCGAAATCAGTTACTAACTTTGGTACTTTATATTTAAGAATTATTGAAATTTCATTATCAAAGAAAACCTTCTGCAAATTTTGCATCACCTGAGTTTGAGAATTCGCTGCCATAACAGACAAGGCACGATGATACTTATCTGAAAAATTTTTGACAATTAAATCCAAACCAGTTTTCTCAGGTGCGATACATTTAAGCGACTTAGCGAATAAGTGTCGCGCTGGGATTTTATCAAATAGCCGATGATAATATGCAGCCTGTGTATATTTTTCATATCCCCCAAATATTTCATCACCACCATCAGCACTGAGTGAAACTGCAACTTGCTCGCGTGCTAGCTTACTTACCAATGTAGTTGGTATAACTGATTTGTCAGCAAAAGGTTCATCCCATATTTCCGGAAGACTCGGAAGAATTTCAAGCGCATCCTTTTGAGTGCAGTAATATTCTGTATGGTCTGTGCCAAGGTATTCTGCTACTTTCTTTGCGTGTTGGGCTTCATTAAAGCGCACATCATTAAAACCGATAGAGAAAGTTTTCAACTTTTCACTACGATTGGACTGTAACAATGCGGTGACCACTGATGAATCGTAGCCACCACTCAGAAATACTCCCACAGGAACATCGGCTACCATGCGGTATTCGCAAGCAGATTTTAACAGACGCTCTGTTTCATTAATTGCCTCCTGTTCAGAGATATCTAACTTGGGCTGGTTGTAATAATCAATAACATCCCAATACTTCTGAATATTTAGTTTTAAGCTGTTAGTATCGAGTTCTAAAAAATGGCCGGCCTGCAGTTTATAAGTATGATTAAAAATGGTGTATGGCTGAGGTATGTACCCATATTGTAAAAACAAAGCTAACCCATCGCGATCAAGTTCTTTCAAAAAATCAGGATGTTGGTGAAAGCTTTTCAACTCACTAGCGAACATAAACAAGCCGTCTTTTTGGTACCAATACAATGGCTTAACGCCCGCTCTGTCGCGAATCAAGATAAGTGTTTTTTTTTGGCTATCAAATATCGCCATAGCAAACATGCCATTAAAACGATGAACCGCTTCAGCACCCCATTGGTGATACGCCTTTAAAATCACTTCCGTATCGGAGTTTGATTCAAAGTTATAGCCTAGTTTTTCCAACTCAGTTCGTATTTCTATAAAATTATAGACTTCACCATTATAGACCATAGTTAAATGATCAAACGCCATAGGCTGGTGCCCATGACGGGACAAGTCCAAAATCGACAAACGCCTATGACCTAAGCCTACCTGTGATCGTTCAAGCTCTTTAAAATAATAACCACCATCATCTGGGCCACGATGATACAGGGCATCTGTCATTCTTTTTAAAGTAGCTTCGGTAGATTTTCCATTATAATCAACAATACCTGCTATACCACACATTTGACGTTCATCCCTTTAATAACTTTTCTATATTCATATATATACAGTAGAACATGATATACTTGTCCGATAACCCAAGCAAATGCCAAACCTACCGCTTCAAAACAATATATTAAAGGAATAACCAGCATCATATTAACTAGCATTGTATTCAGTACAATTTTTGATACTTTTGCATCCTCACCAAGAACCAATAACCCATTAGTAAAAGACGGACCGAACGGTGCCGTAACCAATGAAAAGACAAGTATAGAAAATAATACCGTAACATTAGTATCTAATTCACCAACCATCAAAGCAACAATCACATCAGAAAACAGCCATGAAATGGAAGCTAACAATATCACCGAGACCAGTAAAAATATATTGAGACGTTTGAACAATGAATAAAACTCATCTTTTGAGCGCCTGTATATATTGGCAAGGAATGGATAAAACGCCTGCAAAATAGGTCCAAACAAGCCACCTAATGCCTGTATTATTTTCTCAGCAACCACATAATATCCAACAACTATATTACTAGTCATAAAACCAAGAATAATTGTATTCATTGTAGTATAAAAGCTTACATATATCCTGCTTAGAAATATATACCAACCTCCTTTGATTTGTGATAGCACCCTATTTTTCTTAGGGCAAGAAATTATAACATTGTACTTTAAAATTGCCTTGATTAAGGCATATCCTCCACCAAATATAAAGCCAAGCGATGTTAATAAAGGTACAATCCAATAATCGTCTTGATCATTGACGAATACGAATATCAAAGTTGTAAATACTGTCTTAGATACGAGATTCACTATAGCAATATGCTTCATCTCCTCCATTCCCTGAAAAAACCAAACAGGAAATAAAACTTGACCAACAACCATGCCAAAAGTCATAAAATAGACCAATGAATAGTTATTGAAAAAATCAAAAACCATAAGTAAAGACAATATAACGAAAGAAAATATCATCAATATAGCTTTGACAATTAAAACCTCGCAGAAAATCTTGCTATACTCCTCTCGATCCCATCTACTATCTGAGATCTGTTTAGTCGCAGACAGGTTAAATCCGTAGTCACTCAGCAAAACAAAGTACATTGTAAATGCTAGAACGAAGGAGATTAGCCCGAAATTTTCCAAGCCGATAACCCTTATCAGGTATGGAATCGTAATTAAGGGGAGTACATAACTCACTATCTGCAAAGAGCCTAAAGACACAATATTCGATAGTAGTCTCTTATTATTTTCAGAGCGCAATAGGGTTTTAATCCTACTTTCCATACTCACTCCATGAGACTACGGGATTTCTTTTCTCACCCCCTTCAAGTCTTACACTCATATCATATAGAGAATAAAAAAGGCGATGATTCAGCTGGATTTGACCTACTATTTTCAAATAAAAGCTCAAATCAATCACTACCAAACAAATCACGGGTATATACTTTATCAGCGACATTTTCCAGCTCTGCCGAAGGACGGTTTGCTACAATAACGTCAGCGATACTCTTAAATTCTTCCAGATTATTAATCACTCTTGAGTGAAAGAATTCTTTTTCTTCCAGCACAGGCTCATACACCACTACTTCGATACCTTTTGCTTTAATACGTTTCATCACGCCCTGAATCGCTGAGGCACGAAAGTTGTCTGAGCCTGTTTTCATGACCAGGCGATAAATTCCCACCACTTTCGGATTACGGCGCAAAATAGAATCAGCAATAAAGTCTTTACGCGTGGTGTTGGAGTCTACAATGGCGCGGATGATGTTATTCGGCACATCATCAAAGTTGGCCAGCAGCTGTTTGGTATCTTTCGGCAGGCAGTAGCCGCCGTAACCAAATGATGGGTTGTTGTAGTGGTTGCCAATTCGTGGATCAAGACCGACCCCCTGAATAATCTGTTTGGAATCCAGACCATGGGTTTCGGCGTAGGTGTCGAGTTCGTTGAAGTAGGCAACGCGCAATGCCAGGTAGGTATTGGAGAACAGTTTTACCGCTTCAGCTTCGGTACTGTCGGTAAACAGCACTGGAATATCCTGTTTAATGGCTCCCTGTTTCAAAAGGTTGGCAAAAGTTTCAGCACGCTCGCTTTGCTCACCAACAATAATCCGGGATGGATACAGGTTATCGTACAGGGCTTTTCCTTCGCGCAGGAACTCCGGAGAAAATATCAGATTTTCACAACCGAATTCTTCTTTAAGACACTTGGTGTAACCGACCGGAATGGTCGATTTAATCACCATAACCGCATCCGGGTTAATAACCATTACATCTTTGATAACAGATTCAACACTTTTGGTGTTGAAGTAGTTGGTCTGTGGGTCGTAATCCGTTGGTGTTGCAATGATTACAAACTCTGCACCGGCGTAGGCTTCTTCTTTATTCAGTGTCGCACGGAAGTTAAGTTGCTTATTCTGCAAAAAATCTTCGATTTCGGCGTCCACAATGGGTGACTGCTTGTTATTAAGCATGTCAACCTTTTCAGCAATAATATCAACTGCTACGACTTCATTGTGCTGCGCCAGCAGCATGGCATTTGATAGTCCGACGTAGCCGGTACCGGCGATGGCGATTTTCATATTGGTTCCTTATTCAGCCCCGTATGTGATAACAAGCATGTCGTTTAACAGAGGGGTAGCGGATTATGTATGTTACCTGACCCGCAAGGGTGCGGGCTTTCGCGGGCATGGCCCGCTCCTACGATTTACAACAACATTCGCGGGCATGGCCTGCGCCTGTAATATACAACAACTTTCGCGGGCATGGCCTGCGCCTGTAATATACAACAACTTTCGCGGGCGTGGCCCGCTCCTACGATTTATAACAC
>JAJOJJ010000033.1 GCA_021208685.1 Saccharospirillaceae bacterium | reverse complement strand
CTTTTAAAACCGCCGATAGTCGTAGGAGCGGGCCATGCCCGCGATCAAGCACCACCCCCAATCTGGTCCTTTTAAAAACCCCGATATTCGTAGGAGCGGGCCATGCCCGCGATCAAGCGACAGCGTTTCGCTATAAAACCAGACGCCGAACATCCGACAACAACGCCACCAGCGTGGTGAAGAAGCGCCCACAGTCAGCACCGTTAATTGCACGGTGGTCGTAAGATACCGCCAGCGGCAGCATATTGCGCGGCACAAATTCCTTGCCGTTCCACTGCGGTTTTATCTGCGCTTTGGATACGCCCATAATCGCCACTTCCGGAGCATTTACAATCGGCGTAAAACCGGTCCCGCCCATCGCCCCCAGACTGGAAATGGTAAAGCAGCCGCCCTGCATTTCGTTAGGTTTGAGCTTGCCATTACGCGCCTTCTCAATCAGCTCGCTGGCCTCACGGGCGATCTGGTAAATGCCTTTTTTATCGGCATCACGCAGCACCGGCACCATCAGGCCATTCGGTGTATCGCAGGCAATACCGATATGCACATAGTGTTTCTGCACCATATGTTCGCCATCGTGATGCAATGACACATTAAAGCTGGGCTCCAGTCTCAGAGCGCTGGCCGCAGCTTTAATTAAAAACGGCAGCGGTGTCAGTTTAACGCCCTGCTTTTCTGCTTCCGCTTTCATCGAAGCGCGAAAAGCATCCAGGTCGGTAATATCGGCTTCATCAAACTGCGTCACATGCGGGACATTCAGCCAGTTTCGGCTCATATTGGCCGCCGTGACCTTTTTAATTTTGCTCATCGGCTGCAGTTCAATTTCACCGAACTGGGCAAAATCCACCGCCGGCACCGCAGGAATACCAGAGCCAGAAGTCACTGTCGCAACACCGTTTTCAGCCTGTTTTACCAGCGTTTTAACGTAATCTCGGATATCGTCTTTGGTAATACGGCCGCGATCACCCGTGCCGTTTACCCTGGTTAAATCGACACCCAGCTGGCGCGCCAGACGACGGGAAGATGGCCCGGCGTAGACATTATGAATATCGGGTTTTTCCATGCGGTTCGTCGTTTCAGAAACGGCAGCAGCAGAAACAGCAGTCACTGTTGGCTCTGACGCCTGTTCCAGCGCTTTATCTGACGCTGCCTGAACCGCTGTCTGTTGAGCCAATGCCTGCTGAGCTGGCGCTGCAGAATCCACCCGCGCCTGAGTGAGCAGCCTGCCATACACTTGCCCTTCTTTTACTTTATCGCCGACATTAATCAGTAACTCTTTTAAAGTTCCCGCCTGCGGTGACGGAATATCCATGCTGGCTTTATCGCTTTCCAGTACGATCAGTGAATCATCGGCGTTCAGGCTATCGCCAGGCTGCGCACAAAGTTCAATGACGGTGACTTCACTGGCACCACCCAGATCCGGCACCACCAGATCAATCAGACGCTCCTCGCCAGCCACCGGCTCTGGCTCTGCGGCTTTTATGTCTGCAGAGGGAGCTGGCTCTTTGGCAGCGGGAGCTGCCCCTGCGCGGTTCTGATCAGCGTCCGCAGACAATGCGGAATCTGCAGATTCCAGTTCCAGAATGGCCGAGCCTTCAGAAACCTTATCGCCAACCTTAACCAGCAGCGACAGAATTTTACCGGCCTGCGGGCACGGAATTTCCATCGTCGCTTTATCGGTTTCCAGTACCAGTAAATCCTGATCGGCGTTTACGCTGTCGCCGACCGCGACATTAATTTCAATAATTTCCACATTTTCTGCACCACCGATATCGGGCACAGTCACAGTCAGTTTACTCATGATGGCCTCCTTCTCAGCACAGGGTCGGGTCGTTTTTGTCAGCCGCAATGCCTAAGGCTTTGCGCGCTTTCAACAGATCATCTTTAGTGAAGTGCTTACCCTCTTCGGCCAGGCTGCTGAGTGCCGCGAATACGATAAATTCCCGGCTGACTTCAAAGAAATGGCGTAATTTTTTGCGCGTATCACTGCGGCCAAAACCATCAGTTCCCAGCACCTTAAAGCCTGCGGCGCCACCACAGTTCTGTGGAATAAAGGCGCGCAACTGCTCACCGTAAGATTTAATATAATCAGTCGCCAATACCGCCGGGCCTTTTTTATCGGCCAGTACCTGAGTGAGATACGGCACCTGCGCTTCAGCATCCGGTTTAAGCAGATTTTCACGCTGACAGCGCTGACCATCACGCGCCAGTTCGTTCACCGAAGTTACGCTCCAGATATCCGACTCAACGCCGTAATCGTTGCGCAGAATATCGGCCGCCGCTTCCACTTCACGCAAAATAGAACCAGCACCCATCAGCTGTACCCGAGGCTCGCTCGCCTTGGTTTTCTTACCACCTTTCAGCAGATAAATACCTTTAATAATGCCTTCTTCGGCACCTTGTGGCATATCCGGGTGGGCGTAGTTTTCATTCATGGTGGTGATGTAGTAGAAGCAGTTTTCCTGCTGTTCGTACATGCGCTTTAAACCATCCTGAATAATCACCGCCAGCTCAAAACCGTAGGTTGGATCGTAGGATTTACAATTAGGAATGGTGTGCGCCATTAAATGACTGTGACCATCCTGATGCTGTAAGCCCTCACCATTTAAGGTGGTACGGCCAGAGGTCGCGCCGATTAAAAAGCCGCGCGCCTGAATATCACCCGCCGCCCAGGCCAGATCGCCGATACGCTGAAAACCGAACATGGAATAAAACACATAAAACGGGATCATCGGGCAATGGCTGTTGCTGTACGCTGTGGCCGCTGCAATCCAGGCCGACATGGCTCCGGCTTCGTTAATCCCCTCTTCCAGAATCTGGCCTTTTTTATCTTCCTTGTAATACATGATCTGATTGGAATCATGCGGGGTATATTTTTGTCCGGCAGAGGAATAAATACCCAGCTGGCGGAACATGCCTTCCATACCAAAGGTGCGGGCTTCATCCGGCACAATAGGTACAACGCGCTGACCAATATGTTTGTCTTTAACCAACTGAGACAGTATGCGCACAAAACTCATGGTCGAGGATAATTCACGCTCACCACTGCCGCTGATCTGACTCTGGAAAGTTTCCAGTGCCGGAACCGTTAAAGGCTCAAAATCCGGGCGGCGCGATGGCACAAAGCCATGCAGCTGAGCACGGCGTTCACGCATGTATTTCATTTCCGGGCTGTCCGGTGCCGGACGGTAATAGGGCACATTGTCCAGCTGATCATCGGTCAGCGGAATGGCAAAGCGGTCACGGAATTGCTTAAGCGCTTCTTTATCGAGTTTTTTCACCGAGTGGGTAATGTTGGCCGATTCACCGGCATCCCCCAGACCATAGCCTTTTACGGTTTGTGCCAGCACCACCGTTGGCTGGCCTTTATGGGCAACGGCTTCGGCATAAGCGGCATAGACTTTAAACGGATCATGGCCACCGCGGTTCAGTTTGCGGATATCGTCGTCGGTTAATTCATCCGCCAGCTCTTTTAATTCCGGATACGCGCCAAAGAAATGCTCACGGGTATAGGCCGGGCCATTGGCTTTGTAGTTTTGCAGATCGCCATCGCAGACTTCGTCCATCCGTTTCTGCAGCATGCCGGATTTATCTTTTTCCAGCAGAATATCCCAGTGCCGTCCCCACACGACTTTGATCACATTCCAGCCGGCACCGCGGAATACGCCTTCGAGTTCCTGCATGATTTTGCCGTTACCGCGCACCGGGCCATCGAGACGCTGCAGGTTGCAGTTCACCACAAAAATAAGGTTTTCCAGCTGTTCACGCCCGGCCAGAGAAATCGCGCCGAGCGTTTCCGGCTCGTCACATTCGCCGTCACCTAAAAAGGCCCAGACTTTACGGTCACCACGGGCAACCAGATCACGGGCGGATAAATAACGCATCACGTGCGCCTGATAAATCGCCTGAATTGGCCCCAGCCCCATGGATACCGTTGGGAATTGCCAGTAATCAGGCATCAGCCATGGGTGCGGATAAGACGACAGACCATTGCCATCGACTTCACGGCGGAAATTGTCGAGCTGTTGCTCATCAAAACGCCCTTCAAGATACGAGCGCGCATAAATGCCCGGCGCTGAGTGCCCCTGAAAATAAATCAGATCACCCAGATGTCCATCATCGTTGCCACGGAAAAAATAATTAAACGCAACGTCGTATAACGTTGCCGCCGATGAAAAAGAAGCAATATGGCCACCCAGACCTTCGTCGTTATCGTTAGCACGCATCACCATCGCCAGCGCGTTCCAGCGGATTAATGAGCGGATACGGCGCTCCATAAATAAATCGCCGGGCATGCGCTTTTCTTTTTCCGGGGCAATGGTATTGCGGTATGGCGTGGTAATGGCGGGCGGTAAAGCAACGCCTTTGGCCATAGCATGATCGAAGAGTTTTTTCAGTAAGAAGGCAGCCCGTTCAGGGCCTGCGTGGCGAATCGTGGCGTGTAATGAATCCAGCCACTCCTGCGTTTCATAAACATCGACATCGTGTGTCATGTGAACTCCGGTCTCCTGATGGTAGGTGCCGCAACCGATAAGCCCGGCACAGGGTTTGTTACAGCCTTATGAGCTGCAACATCTCCAAATTGGTCTTACCTATTATCCTTTAATTCAAAAGAGATCATAGATAAGGCCCTTTAGGTAGTTTTACTAAGGCCATTTCGTAGTACTTTTACAGAATAAAGCCCATAAAACCTCAGAAAAATCCAGTCTGCACTTAAGAAAGCACATTGACAATGCATTCCTGTAGTTTTTTTACAGAACGACCAATTTTTACCACCAAGGTCTTAGAGAGGAATTCAGCAGGCGCAAAAACGGAGAACAACGCGCAGGCCGTAACACGGCCCGGGCGTCCCGCTGATAGCGGTTAATTGAAGTGATAAACGAATGCCAGCGACAAGCTGCTGCCGGACACCGACACGCCGGTCTCAGTCTGCAAATCCAGTAAGGTTGCCGACAGCTCGGAACTCCAGGAACGACTGAGGTGATAACCCGCTCCTAACCTCAGGCCATAGCTGGTGTTGTATTTCACCGCTGCATTGCCCTGATAATCAATCCAGTGGGCAATCTGGCTGCGGTTAAACTCCGCCCGCAGTCCGGCGCTGATATTCCAGTTTTGAGTTGGCCGGTAACCGGCACCGAGATACAGCATCTGGCCTTTTTGCTGCTGATCGTTGACCGTGGTAAAGCGCGCGCCCAGCGTGGCGCGGAGAAAAGACGTGGGATTTAAAGGCACATCAGCGCCGAGATGAACGTTCACACTGGGTGGGGTGTTAAAGTCCGGATTATCGCTGCTGCCCAGAAAATCCATCCCATTACTTTCCAGCTCAGAAGACCAGAAAAAGCGCGTTCGTTCATTCCATACCTTGTCGATTTCCAGGCTGGAATTCCCTTCCGGCTCATATGCGGAATAAACCGAGGAGGGATAGAAGATTGGTAAAGGTAATATAGGCAGCAACTGCCACGCGAAACAAATATCCCATTCTTTTCTGTTTCCCCGATACCCGGGTTTTATCACCAGATAACGGGCGTCGGTATTGAGCACAACATAATGATTCAGCTCATCGTCGCAGGCATCAATATCCGGATAAGAACTGGTTAACTGAATCACACGGAAATGTTCATCCAGCACCACAATATCCGGTGCATACAGTTTTCCAGCTACCGCTTCTACCCTGAAACTGATCTCTTTTTGGTAGGGAGTGTCGTCAAGTCTGATAGCCACAACCAGATCGTCATCACCTGACCCGCTGAGCGACTGATAAGCAGCGTCCGGAAAGGTATTATTGCTGTTCAGCGAAAAATAGGTGAGATCCGCATACTCTATATTTTTAGCTGCCTGCACAGGGGGGATGATGAACACCAGCTGAACAAGCAGCAATATTTTTAATAAATTTCCGTACATTTTGCACCCATTGAATGAGTTGCCTTAACCGGTCAGAGATTACAATAAATATGGATTAACTTATGCAGTATTTTCGTTCCCATTTTTCGTTCCCATTTCTCGTTCTCATGCTCCGCATTCTCGTTCCCACGCTCCGCGTGGGAATGCTACTGCGCCAGTAAAGGCTACCACGCTGAGCGTGGGAGCCAGATGAGGTGTAGGAGCCAAGTGATGTGTAGGAGCCAGATAAAACGCGTGGGAGTCAGGCAATTTTCAAACAACCGGCTTCAGCTGCTGAACAATTTGGCCCGCACTTTTTTTCGGTATTCCGCCGGGGTTTGCCCGGCCAGCCGGCGAAATATCCGGGTAAAATAACCACCGTCGTTATATCCCACGGCGGCGGCGATATCGGCCACACTCAGATTCGAGTTCTGCAGTAAATCGCGGGCATTGTCACAGCGTAATTTCTGCAGATATTGCGTTGGTGTGGTACCCGTCACCGCACGGAATCGCCGGTCAAACTGGCGCTCACTCAAACCGGCATCAGCCGCCAGCTGACTTAACAATAAAGGCTTTTGCAGATTTTGCTGCAACCAGGTCTGTGCCAGAGCAATGGCTTCATCCGGGTGCTGATGCGCCTGATCGGCATAAAACACTTTTTTCTCAAACGGATTACGCACTTCCGGTGAAAACTGCTGCTCTACCTGCAACGCCAGCTCACGGCCATATTGCAGGCCAATAAAATGCACCATTAAATCCGCGCCAGAATTCACACTGGCCGCGCAATACAATCGGCCATCCTGTGTCAGCAGATGCTGGCGCTGCAATGTTACTTTGGGGTAATCGCGCGCGAACTGATCCAGATAATGCCAGTGCGTGGTGGCCGGTTTGCCATCCAGCAGTCCGGCTTCTGCCAGCAGACAAACGCCGGTACCAATGGCAATGATGCTGGCACCGGCGCGGTACTGACGCGCCAGCCAGTCAATGGTACCGGCCTGCTGCGCCAGCTGCGGCTTTGGATTACGCCACAGTGCCGGCACCACAATTAAATCGGTATGTTCAACTTCGTCCAGAATTTTGCCCGGGCGAATCTGAAAACCACCCAGCATGGTCAGCGGCTGTAATTGCTGCGCCACGACATCAACCTGAAAGGCCGCACGCGGATCGCGCACCAGACGCAACCGTGCCCTTGTGGCCTCGAGCATTTCCAGCGGAATCGCCACGCTGGAACTGAGCATCTGGCTCATCGCCAGCAAAGTGACATGGCGGATCATATTGGCCCCTGAGCGTTCGTACGCGCGGTTAAAAATAAAGACGTCAGCAAAGGCGCAACACAGCTGTGAACTCTCCTCTGCAATGGCGTCTTAATCGTTACTCTATTTGTCCAGACTATCCTAATAGCCAGTACGAATGCACTCCTACAATGGCCGTATTCCCCCATTTGTCCGCCCGGTGAATCGCTTTACCCTGCCGGGCCTGCGTTATCAGGAGAGCAATCATGAGAAAACTGGCCGTTATTACCGCCTTTGGTGGCATTAACGCGGCGGGCCGCAGCTCAGCGCATCATGCCTTCAAACGGCTGGTCCTGAATGAACTGAATAACCAGCAGCAACAGGCCACTCTGAATGCACTGGCACAAAGCATGAACCTGCCACTGAACGGCGATGCCGTCTGGCGTGAACAGATACTGAACGGCACGCTGGTACGCGCCTGGGACAACATCGACTGGGATGCCAGTGCCGTCCCTTTTCACCAGCCATTTACCGACAGCGACGGCACACCCTGCTGGCGTTTAACTCATAAACGTCTGGCGGTACAGAGTGCCGGACAAACGCCAAAAGGCTTTGATCCGGCGTTACTTTACCCATCGCGTCATCATCCCCGCGGCCTGCAGCTGGCGGTCTATGCTGCCTCCGACGCACTGGGCCAGTTAGGCATGGACTGGGACGCTATCCGCCAGCGTTTACAGCCTGACGAAATCGCTGTGTATGCCGGTTCTGCCATGGGCCAGCTCGACGGCAATGGCCACGGCGGCATGCTGCAATCTTCCCTGCTCGGCAAACGCACCAGTTCTAAACAATGCGCGATGGGACTGAGCGAAATGCCCGCCGATTTTATTAACGCCTATGTGCTGGGTAATGTCGGCGCTACCGGCAGCATGGTCGGTGCCTGTGCGACCTTTTTATACAATTTAAAAATTGCGCTGGATGATATTCAGAGTGGCCGTCGCCGACTGGTGATTGTCGGTAACAGCGAAGCACCACTCACGCCGGACATCATCGAAGGCTACAGCGCCATGACGGCGTTAATTACCGAGCAAAAATTGCGTGAACTGGATGGTTTAAACGCAGCACAGACTCCGGATTTCCGCCGGGCCAGCCGTCCGTTTGGCCAGAACGGTGGCTTTACCATCGCCGAATCTGCGCAGTGTTTTGTGCTCTGCGATGACGAACTGGCGCTGGAATTAGGCCTGACCATTCATGCCGCCGCAGGCGATGTGTTTATTAATGCCGACGGTTATAAAAAATCCATCTCCAACCCCGGCATCGGAAATTATCTGACCATGGGAAAAACCATGGCCGAAGCCCGCCGCTGGCTGGGTGACGATGCCCTGCGCCATGGCTCGTTTGTTCAGGCCCACGGCAGCAGTACACCAGCGAACCGTACCACCGAGTCGCATATTTTCAGCGAACTGGCCAGTGCGTTTGGCATTCAGAAATGGCCGGTTACGGCAGTAAAAGCGCACCTCGGCCACTCCATTGCCGCGGCTTCCGCCGACCAGTTATTAATGAGTCTCGGCAGTTGGGCCAATCATATAATCCCCGGCATTACCACCACCGCCGAAATTGCGGATGATGTTCACCAGCAGGGGCTGAATATTCTGCTGCAGCATCAGCCAATCAATGCCGACAACATGCCGTTAGCCTTTATTAATGCCAAAGGCTTTGGTGGCAACAACGCTTCGGCATTTTTTATCAGCCCGCAGAAAACCCATCAATTACTGGCCCATAAATATGGCACGCAGCGCTGGAAAGACTATCTGTCACGCAATGAATTTATTCAGCAACAGGCGCAGGACTACGATCAGAATATGACCGCCGGTCGGGCTGAGGTGCGTTACTGTTTTGGTGAAAATGTGCTGGAACCGCAAGACCTGCAGATTTCCGACCGCGAAATCCGCATTAAAGGCTGGGAGCACAGTGTTACGCTTTAGCGTCTGTTCACCCCCTATACGGAATTTGCCGATAAATCATACCGTCATTGCGGGGAGGAGCGATTTCCGTGGAATCGACTTCCGTGGGAACGACTTCTGTAGGAACGATTTCTGTAGGAACGACTTCTGTAGGAACGATTTCTGTGGAAACGACTTCTGTAGGAACGACTTTCAGTCGTGATATCGGTTTCGCGCTGAAACGGCCATTCAAAGAGTTTTTTCGCGGGCACGGCCCGCTCCTACAGATACATTCATTGCTATCGCGGGCACGGCCCGCTCCTACGGATACATTCATTGTTATCGAGGGCATGGCCCGCTCCTACGGATACATTCATTGCTATCGCGGGCACGGCCCGCTCCTACGGATACATTCATTGCTATCGCGGGCATGGCCCGCTCCTACGGATGGATTTTAACAGCCTGCCGTTAGCGCTCATACGGATTAGTCCAAGCCGCTGATCACAAAACCGGTATTCTCGTCCACACAGTACCCCGGTGTTCTGCGTAGATATCGCGCACCCACTGCAATGCCGCACTGTCAGCCCATTGCTGTGCCGGGCCGGCCATTTTTTCGCGGAATTCTTCTTCACCGTAAATAGGGTGTTCAGGTGGACAGGCCAGCGGTGCCAGAATGGAGGCTGCGGCAATATCGGCAAACGAAAACGCATCGCCCACCAGATAACGACACGTCTTGCTCCGCCTTCCCTGCTCTTCCTTTTGCCCCTTTATTGGCTGCTCTGTTTCCTGCGGCTCCTTTTGCTTTATTCCTGGCTCCAGCTGCTGCAAGCGCTGCTCCAGCCAGCGGATTTCTGCATCGATCAGCTGCTCTGCCTGTTTCACCGCACGCGAATTAATCCGAAGTTTAATTCTGAATGCCGGTTTAATCAGTGGATAGGCCAGGGCAATAAAACGCCGTTCCCAGGGTTTTGCGAACTGCGTCCAGAGGGTGCGGATTAAGGCATCATGCGCAAAACCCGGCAGATACAGATAACGTGCAATGGGTTTACCAATGGCATCAAAACGTTGCTGCACCGCCAGTATTTCCTGCTGTTTTCCGCTGGGCATACTGTCGAGAGGGCTGCAGTGAACAGCCAGCCAGTCCACAATGCGCGGGCTGTCCTGAATGCAGATTTTACCGCTTTGCAACAGCGGCACCGTGGTCTGCGCGCGCCGCCCTTTAAACCACATCGGCACAGTATGCAGAGCCGGTGTCAGCGCAATTTCCTGATAGGGAATCTCTTCATAATCGAGCAGCCAGCGGATTTTCTCGCTGTAGTGCGACATATTTATGGTGAATAACGTCAACGCCCTGCTTGCCATAGCGACTCCGGCATAAAAAGCCGCCATTTTGCACAGACATGCACAGCGGGGTAAGGTTCGGAGCGGTGAAAACCATGGCCTCAAAATGCCAGAAGATGGCGTGATTGGCAGCCACTGTCGCTTAAAGGCGGATGTAAAGCACAGGAACAATTCCTGCTCTGTGTTTTATTCAAATGGAGTGACGTTAAGAAGATGCGCTACCGGGTAATCAGCCTGTTGATTACGGCTGAAAACCCCTGGCGCGGAAACACCAGTAAGACGTTACGGCTTACTTGCGGGGTTGTACGGTGCCCAGACACGCCAGGAACAGACCAGCCCTGGTATCGCCAGGGCACCGTTTTTAATTACAGACGGATCAGATACAACCAGCACCGGAGGTATGATTACAGCCATTGGCATCAATAAACAGCTGAGTCGAATACTCCTCAACCGGCAGTTTACCCAGCTGTTTTCCCTGCTCGGTCAGGCGCTCAACATAGTTGATAAAACCCTGAGCATATTCGGTAAAGGTATCTTCAAATTTACCCGCTTTATACGGCGTCTCAAATGTGGTGTAACCATCCTGACCAGAAGCAATAAAATCATTGGTCACCACTTTATAAACGGCAGCAGGATCGATTGCTGTCCAGCTCCCGCTGACCTGAGGGTTGACCTGAACCGCCGTAATGCGGCTGCCTTTGGCTTTGGATAAATCGACGTTGTAACGTAAACCCGCCGCATACGGATAAGAGCCGTTTGAGCCATCGTTATCAACAAAGTTAGCCAGCGCATCTTCCAGCACATCAATCACTTGCTGGCCGGTCATTTCCAGTACCACCAGCGTGTTTGAGAAAGGCAGCAGAGTAAATGCATCGGCAATGGTAACGTCACCGGCATTCAGCTGAATGCGCACACCACCACCATTCTGAATCGCCATATCCGCCTGCGGAGCTCCGGTTAAAAAGGCTTTGGCCACTACGTTGGAAATATCCGAACCGCGCTCATAAGTATCGCCACTGACACAAGGCGCCTGAGAGCGGTTATCGCCAGGAACACGGGATAAACACAGATTATCCGCATTGGTTCCGATTACCGTTTGCTTTAATACATCCACATCCTGATCGAACACGGTCAGCAAAGATTTGGTGGTGGCATCCTCCTGAACCTGAACCACTTCATCTTCAGCTGTCAGGCGGCTTAACACCAGCGACAGATCATTCCCCTGCAATAAGCGTTCATCATCGTCGGCGTATTCGTAGACAAACTGATTGGAAATGGGCAGATACGGAACACCGGAACAGCTTTCAACAACACCGTTGCTGTTAAACTGAATATCCAGTTTGCCCATGATCTGCGCATATTCCCAGGCCTGAGCCACGCAGACTGTATTTCCGGCTTTATCGGTCGTTTGTGCCGGGTAGGCAGCAACCGGATTAAAGCCCAGCGCAGTAAAGGTACTGTCACCCAGCAAGGTATGGGAATCGCCACCAATAATAACATCAACACCGGTCAGATTTTTTGCCAGCGCCAGATCATTGTCATAACCATAATGGGTCAGAAGAATAATTTTATTGATTCCGGACTGAGTCAGCTCATCAATATATTTTTGTGCGGTCGTGGTCTCATCCAGAAATTCTGTATTCTGATCCGGGCGGGACGAGTCCTTGGTTTTACCGGCAATATCAATCCCGATGACACCGATTTTCTGGCTGCTACGCTGAATAACCGTATACGGCTGAATATAACCGTTTTTAATGGCTGAACTGTCGCCGGGAACCACGTTGGCAGCAAGAACCGGTGTATTACATGCTGAAGAATTCAGCAAATTCAGGAAGTTGGCCAGCCCTGAATCACCTTCATCAAACTCGTGATTACCGAGCGCAAACGCATCAAAGCAGATCTGATTCATCATTTCTGCATCGGCCTGACCTTTAAATAATGAATGGTACAGGGTACCGGTCATGGCATCACCGGCGTGCAGCTTCAGCACATTATCCGACTGCTGGCTGAGACGGTTAAACAACGACACCATCTTCGGAAAACCACCGTAGGAAACCTCAACTTCTTTAACTGCAGCGCCTGTGGCGTCTTTCGTGCTCAGATTGAGGGCCGAAACATCATAATCAAAGGTTTTTGCAGCCAGATGCGAGTGGTGGTCATTCATATGCAGAATGGTGAGGTTCAGCGACTGGTCAACCACGGCATTCTGACCGTCTTCCCCGTCCTCACCACCACAAGCCACCAACCCTGCGGAAAATAAAAGTACTGTCGAAAGCTTTGTTAATTTCATAATCCTGCCCAACGTAATGAATAGATCCATAAAAACGTCAGGCTAATGAACCCGGTTTACAAAGCTGTGGCATTAATATGTCATAAAAATGACAGCAACTTTTCCCGGCTGGTGAATCAAGGCCGGTCAGAAGGGTACATCGTCGTCATAGTTGGGCATTGATTGTGAATAGTCATCCACGCCACCGGCAAAGCCACCCTCACTGCCCACACGCTCAACCTTCCAGGCCTGCAGGCTGGTGAAGCATTTTTCCGGCTTGCCCGGTGCATTCCATAAACGACCGGATAAATTAAAATGCACCACCACCTCTTCGCCAACGCGGTAAGCATCCATCAGGGCGCACTTATCTTTTAACAGCTCCAGCGCGATGTAATTCGGATACTCCGGCTTCTCACCCTCACCGCTCAGTTTGATCACAAACTCGCGTTTGGTAAAACCGTTGGCACCGTAGGAACGGGTTTCGTCGATGGAATGGATGATTCCCTGAGCTTCGAAGTTTTTGGACATTGATGAGATACCTGATCATTTATATAACATTAGAAGCTCAGGATAACACTGAACACACCGCCATAAAAAACGCCGCTTAACGCGGCGTTATATTTTCATTGTTGTGACCGCCTGCGCCGAAGCAGCAAACCACCCAGCACAGCAAACCACCATGTTAAATGACCGCCTGATGAAGACGAGCGCTTACCATCCGAATTGTCTGCATCTCCAGGATTGCCCGGTGAAGGTTCCGTTGGTTCCGTCGGAACTGTCGGATCAGTTGGAACCGTCGGATCAGTTGGAACCGTCGGATCAGTTGGAACTGTCGGATCAGTTGGAACCGTCGGATCAGTCGGATCAGTCGGATCAGTTGGA
>JAJOJJ010000009.1 GCA_021208685.1 Saccharospirillaceae bacterium | reverse complement strand
CTGCGCCTCTGGGGCCGCCGCAGAAACCGCAGATATGTCTGGTCTGTCCGCAGGGATGCGGACAAGTGGCTCCGGCCATGGATGGCCGATGAGCCGCGCGGCCAGTAAATATCAAGGTTTCAAGGGTGACGGCCCAGAAAGCGCGAAGCTGGGGTCGGCCCGCCGGCAAGGGGATAAGTTCCCCTGGGAGGCAACAGGCCTTGATGTTAAAAAGTGCTGTTTTTGTCCGCTATGGTGCTGATTAAAAACGGTGGGACAGCAGTGGTCGACAGGCCTGGTGTCTGAGTATGCAATGCATCGCCTGTTGCATTTCTGGTGCATTACAGATCTTTGTCTCAGGGCAGAATCTGCTGCATGACCCGCAGCATATTTTCGCCCATGACTTTGCGGATTTCCGTTTCGCTGAATCCCTGTTGCAGCATTTCATGAGTCAGGGCGGCCAGTTCAGACGTATCGAATTGTGTGGCCACCGCCCCATCAAAATCTGAACCCAGCGCTACATGGTCTTCACCGAGTAATTCAATCGCGCTGCGGATGGTTTTAACAATACCGGCAGGGGTGTCATCGCAGGTAACATCTTTCCAGTAACCAATGCCAATGACGCCGCCGGTTGCTGCAATTTTCTGCATTAATGTGTCAGGAAAATTCCGCTTAACCCGGCAGTGGGAAAATATCCCGGAGTGGCTGACAACCAGTGGTTGTGATGTTATCGCCAGCACATCGTTTACCACCTGTGGTGAGGAATGCGCGAGATCAATAATCATGTGTTTTTCCGCCGCTTTGCGTACAACCTCACGGCCAAAAGCGGTCAGGCCGGCGTTGGATGTGCCGTGTAATGAGCCGCCCAGTTCATTATCAAAAAAATGCTGCAGGCCGATCAGGCGGTAACCGGCTGCGTATAATGCCTCCAGATTTTCGATCTTACCTTCCAGCGGGTGCCCGCCTTCCATCCCCATTAACGCCCCGACAGGCCCGTTTGCTTTATTCTGATGTGCGCTTGCCTGCCGGGCATTAAGCACTTTCCGCAGGTCGTCTGCAGAGAGGATTATCTGTACCTGATCCGGTGCTTCCCGCGCATAATCCTGCAGCCGCTGAACCTGATAAAGCGCGCGTTCAAAAAGGCTGCTCCAGCTGGCAACAGGCCAGGTCTGGGCTATGACCAGCGGGGTAATATTATCAGCGGCATCATGGCTGTTGGCATGGTAGTTCTGGCCGCTCGGGCTTTTGGTGACGGCGGTAAATACCTGAAACGCTACATTACCTTCGTGCAGACGGGGAAAATCAACCTGCCCATAGTCGCTGCGCTGAAGCAGATTTCTGTCCCACAGTAATGAGTCTGCATGCCAGTCGGCAACCAATAATTGCTGATGCAATTGTTGTGCAGCGTCGGATACCGGCCAGGGCGCGTGATTTTTTACGGTATTCATTCCCATTTCAACCTGTCGGGGCAGCAGCAAGCGTGCGCCGATGAGTGCCAGAATCAGAAGAATTAAAAATGAGCAGAGTAATGTACGCAGCACGGGATGTTCCTGAATGATTTACCAACAATGTCCGACAGGGGCTGTTTAATTCTGGTCAACATGCTCTGGGTTATTGGCTGCACTTATCGGCGGCAATGCTTTCCTGAATGACAATTTCTTTCAGACTTTTAATGGCTTCAAAACGATAAGGGTTGGTCTGGGCTTCACTGTAATTGCAATCTGTCCCCGGTGTCAGCTGGGTGAATTCAAGCACAATGTGATTATTCTGTTCCAGTACGCCGTCAATGCGGATGCTGTAGCCACCACTGGGACGGTTGCCCAGATCAATCAGCACAATCTGATATTGATTAAAATCCAGCGTTTTGGCGCTTTCAGCCGAATAATCTGCAAGCAGCTCACGATAGTCATCGGCATTGCTGACGATGCGGATGGTTTTAATGTCGCTGTCGGCGCTGACCGGATTCAGCCCCTGATGCAGTGTGGTATGGGACACGGTGTTTTCCGCTTCCTGATCCGTGGCGACACAGCCAAACAGAAAAACAGAAGCGCTGAACATCAGGCAGCGTAAAGAAAATTGCTGGTTGAACATTATCGGTATCTCTTGCTATCGGTTGTGGTATTGGGTTCGGTCATATCTCTGACAATACAGCGCAGCATGATCGTAACCAGATGTGGCGTGTAGCATGACCTGTCAGACCGTTGCGGACAATCAACGGCGTGTAAACCCCGTGTAATGCTGTGCTTTTCCGGCCCGAAAACCTTCCTTAATGTAATGATACTGGCCGTGTGATGGATGCCACCGTGGTCAGTTACATTTCTTCCTGCTGTACGATTTCCATTTTCTTTTTTTTCAACTAAACCTGTTATTGTTAGGTGCTTCAATAGTGGCATGGATGCACCCTGAGCCTGCGGAGAGTTGTACAGGGTGTTCGGGGGACTTCTTTGTCGGTTTGCCCAAGGAGGGCGTTCGCATGCAATTATCCATTCGTTCCAGATTGATCTATACCATTGCCTTTATGGCATGTCTGCTTGTTCTTATTGGTGCGATTGGCGTATTCAGTCTGGCTGGTATGAACCAATCCCTGCGCTCCGTCTATGAGGACCGTGTTGTACCGCTGCAGCAGCTTAAAACCATTTCTGATCATTACGCTGTCAGTGTGATTGATGCCGTGAATAAAGCGAATGCCGGTTTGGTTGACGGGGCAAATGCCCTGGCATTGCTGAATGACGCCCGCATTGCTATTGACGCTGAATGGAAACGCTATATAGCAACACTGCTGACGGAGGAGGAGCAGGCGCTGACCACAGAAGCGCAGCAGCTGTTCAATCATGCGGACGCTTCGCTGCAGGAGCTGGAGCAATTTCTGCTGCTGAATCCCGGCAGGCTGCAGGGGCAATTAGATCAGTTTGATGGCCCGCTATACAAAACCATTGATCCTATCAGCAGTAAAATCAGTGAACTCACCCAGTTGCAGCTGGATGTGGCGAAGGAGGAATTTATCAGCGCTCAGGCAACGTATCAGTGGGTACGCTTGCTGGCCGTGCTGATGATTATTGCCGGAGTGGCATTATCGGCTTACTCCGGTCTGTTACTGATTCGCGCGATATCTGTGCCGCTGTCGGTGGCGGTATCGGTTGCCGAAAATATTGCGGTTGGCAAACTCGATAACACCATTGAGGTGTTGCGTCACGATGAAACCGGTCAGCTGATGGTCGCGATGCAGCAGATGCAGAACGCAATACAAAAATACGTGGAAGACCAGCAGAATCTTGCCGACCGCCACGCCGATGGTGTGCTCAGTGCTCGTCTGGATGCGGCGATTTATCCCGGAACCTTCGGTGAAATGGCAGGGCAGGTGAATACGCTGGTTGAAGACTATATCAGCGTGATTAATCAGACGATTGAGATTATCGCTGAATATTCTCAGGGGAATTTTGAACGCGATATGATCCGCTTGCCGGGTGAGAAATCGCAGATCAGCCAGTCGGTTTCCGAGGTTAAACGGGCACTGGTTGCGATCAGTGACGACATCCAGCAATTAAGTGCCGCCGGTGCGGCGGGTGATTTCAGCAAACGCTGTGACGCCAATCATTATCAGTACCGCTTCAGAAGCATGCTGGAACATCTGAATACCCTGATTTCGACCTGTGATACCGGTTTCAGCGATATTCTTCGCGTGGCGGAAGCCTTGGCGCAGGGCGATCTCGAACAGTTTATTGATAAAGACTATCCGGGGTTATTCGGTCGCACCAAAGCCGGTGTGAATAAAACCGTGACAACGCTGCGTAAGGTGATTGGCGAGGTTGATGGCATGGTGCGTGCGGCGGCGGATGATGGCGATTTCAGTGTGCGTCTTGATACCAGAGATAAACAGGGTTTTTCGCTGACGCTGGCTGAACGGCTGAATCGTCTGTCGCAGGTCACTGATACCGGTTTGCGCGATGTGATGCGCGTGGTATCGGCTCTGGCGGATGGTGATCTGACCCTCAGTATTGCTGCGAATTATCCGGGCTTATTCGGTGAAACCAGTCAGGCGGTTAATGCAACCGTGCGGAATCTGGATGCTCTGGTCAGTAAAATCAAGCAGTCCGGAGTGACCATTCAGGTTGCCTCACGGGAGATTGCTCAGGGGAATGCCGATTTATCACGCCGGACAGAATCCCAGGCGAGTAACCTCGAAGAAACCGCTGCCAGCAGTCAGGAACTGACGAAAACGGTTATGCGCAATTCTGAAAGTGCAAAATCCGCCAACGATCTGGCGAATGCCTCGTCCGACATTGCCCAGGAAGGTAAGCTGGTGGTGCAGCAGGTGATCGAAACCATGGGGCAGATTCAGCAATCGTCGAGGAAAGTCGTCGATATTATCAGTGTGATTGATGGCATTGCGTTTCAAACCAATATTCTTGCGCTGAATGCTGCGGTTGAAGCAGCCCGGGCGGGGGATCAGGGGCGCGGTTTTGCGGTCGTTGCGGCAGAAGTCAGAAGTCTGGCACAACGCTCAGCGGTTGCAGCTAAAGAGATCAAAGTGCTGATTGAGGATTCCGTTGCGCTGGTCGATAACGGCAGCCAACAGGTACAGCAGGCCGGGGATACGATGGCCGATATTGAAAGCAGCATTGGGCGGGTCAAAGACCTGACCAGCAGCATTGCTGAGGCTTCTGTTGAGCAAAGCAATGGTCTGGCGCAGGTTAATCAGGCGGTTGCTCATATGGATGAAGTAACCCAGCAGAATGCCGCACTGGTTGAGGAGGCTGCTGCGGCCGCCGAATCCTTACTGGAACAGGCGCAACTGATGTCCGAGGCGGTCAGCGTGTTCCGTTTATCCGGTGCGGAGGAATACGCGCATCTCAAGGCGTCCTGACGCATAACGCATAAAAGCGCCCGGGGGCGCTTTTATGCAAACAGGCGTGACGCAATTGGCGGCCTTATCAGGCCGCGTGTTCGCTGCCCGTCACCGGTTTTACCACAAACAGCAAATCGCCCTGATTCACTTGCTGGCCGTCGCTGTTGAGGATGCGCGTTACCTTGAATTTCTGCCCGGCAGGATAAAGCTCGCTACCGGAGCGGTTAAACTGCTTCAGGCTCAGCGGCGTGAACATTTTCATGGCTTCCATCAGACACAGGGTCTGATCAACACCGATGATGTCGCCTTCTTTGACAAAGGCCGGTTCACTTGGCGATGACGAGCCGTAGAAAATACTGGTCGACGGTGACAATACTTTCAGCTCATCGGAGCCTTCGATTTTCAGCGCTGCAGCATCCACCGCATTGGCGCTCATATCGGCTGCGTCCTCAATATCTTTGATCAGTGCATCGACATCAATACGATCAAGGAATTGCGGCAGATAGGTCGTGTCGTAAATGCCATCCCGGAAGACGTTATCGTCCAGCACGCGCTTCAGCAGCGGAATGTTGGTGCACACACCGGTAATGCGCACACGTTCCAGATATTCACGCAGCTTGGCGATGGTGTCGTTACGGTCGTCACCATAACAGATGATCTGTACCACCATGCTGTCATAGAACGGCGATACCTGTTTGCCCGGTGCGGCCATCGCGATCAGCTCGATATAGTCTTCTTCCGGCAGCACGCAGTCACGGATCAGGCCTGGCGTTGGCACGAATTCAACATCGTCGCCTTTGCGCACGGCTTTCTCGGCGTTGACCCGGACTTCAATGGCATAGCCTTTGGACACTGGCTTCAGGTCGGCAATGCTGTCGCCTTCGGCAATGCGGAACTGAGTGCTGACGATATCAATACCGGATACCAGTTCCGTCACCGGATGCTCAACCTGCAGACGGGTATTCATTTCCATGAAATAAATCGTGTTGGCGTGCAGATCAAAAATAAACTCGACGGTACCGGCGCCCACGTATTTGACCGCATCGGCCAGCTTGGTGGCAAAGTCGTAGGCCGCCTGTTCCAGATCACGCGGCAGCATGGTGGAACCGGATTCTTCGAAAATTTTCTGATTATTGCGCTGCACGGAGCAATCACGCAGACCCAGAATTTTGGTATTGCCATGGCTGTCACGCAGCACCTGTACTTCGATATGACGCAGGGAGGTCACATATTTTTCCAGATAGACGTCACCGTTACCGAAGGCGGCTTTGGCCTCGGTGGAAATCTGGTGGAACAGGGCGTGGATCTTGTCCGGCGAATGCACTACCTGAATCCCTTTACCGCCACCACCGTGTACCGCTTTCAGCAGCACCGGATAACCGATTTCATCGGCAACCGCCGCGGCATTGGCGGAACTGGTCAGAATGCCGTGGGAGCCGGGGACTACCGGAACGTTCACACGCATAGCGGTATTAATGGCGTTGGATTTGTTACCCATGGTTTCCATTGAGGAAACCGGCGGTCCGACAAAGTTAATATCGTGGTTGCCACACAGCGCAGCAAACTGGCTGCTTTCCGACAGGAAACCGATACCCGGGTGCAGCGCATCCACGTTTTCGTGGTGGGCGATGCGCAGTACCGATTTGGCGTTCAGATAGCTTTCGTCCGGGGTATTTCCGCCAATGCAGACCACACGGTCTTCCGGCCCGAGCATGTCCACCGGCACCGATTCCATATCCGGGTCGGAGGCAATCAGCACGACCCTGATGTCGTTTTCCTGGGCTTTGCGGATCAGTTTCACCGCAGTACAGCCACGGGCGTGGATCAGTACCTTGTCGATCTTGCCGTATTTTTTCAGTTTGCTGGCATTGGCGCCGGTATCCGGAGCCATGCGTTCCGCGGTGACATAGCCCTGCAATACGCGGTCGAGAACGTCATCCACGCTGAAGCGGGCAACCGGCATATCCGGGTCAATGGCACGCAGGCGATCGTCCAGGTCATCAAAGAACGGGTGACTGACCAGACCGTCCATGGATTTCGGCGAAACCGACAGGTAGTTCGACAGGGTGCAGGTGCTTGGCAGGTAGCTTGGAACCACGATCTGACCGGCAAACGGCATGTTGGTGCCGGAGAAATAATAGGTCTGGGCCAGTGGGTGAGTTACAAAGCTCGCCTGAGCGCCACCGGTACAATCACCAAAACCGAAGATCACAATCGGCAGGTCATTGTCGCGTACAAAACGGGTAATACGGTCGTTGACGACGGCCATGGAGAACAGCGCTGCGGCCCCTTCTTTGGTCTGCATGCCACCGGAGGAAACAAAACACACGATAGGCAGATGAAGACGGGCGCACTCGACCATCAGTTTGCAGAATTTCTCAGCAGAGGCCATATCGAAAGCACCGGCCTGAAAATCCAGATTGGATACCAGGGCACCGACCTGCTGCGCACGTTCGCCGATTTTGATGGTACCAATACCGGTGATCACGCCGCAGGGCTTGATGTCTTTCTTCAGTGCACTTTCGATGGAGCTGCGGAAGCCCGGGAAAGCCACCGGGTCAGCGGACATCAGGCTGCCATTCAGTTCCTCAAAATCATTGAAAAAGCGGCTGATAATGGCTTGAGCCGAGGTCTTTTTCTGACGTTTGGTATCGTCCAGTACCTGCTGAATCAGCAGGTCGTGGTAGGCCATGGTCAGGCGGTTCCAGAAGTCTTTACGGCGACCAATAGAGACCGGATTAATACGGCCGTTATAGGTTTTACCTTCCTGCTCGGCTTCATGATATTCCGGCAGCAGTTTCTCGAAAATAAAGGTGATCACCACAAACAGGGTGTCGGACAGACGCGGAAAGGCGAGTTTTTTCCATTCCTCAACCGACTTCAGGAAGTCCCCACGCTGATTGCTCTTAATGAAGTAGCTCAGCCAGTGATTAAAGGACTCGCGTTCCTGTGCGGTATAACTATCGCCTTCTGTAGCCTCAGCCAACGATTTTTCCAGCAGGGTTTTAACCGATTCACGTGACAGAGAACGGTCTTCGTTGGCTTCTTTCGCCACCCCCACCAGATTATGAATAAAGTTGTCATACAGCTGGCCAAACACCAGCATGTTCTGACACACCTGGCTGAACTCATATCGCAGCTCATCGTGCAGAATGGCATCCAGAATGGTGATATCCGGATGCGATGGGTTCTGGATGTTTTCCTGACGGAACTGAATATAGGGCGCCAGCGCCTCTTCAATGATGCGGCGGTTGGCTTCCACTTTGATGCTGGCAATGCTGTTGGCCAGGGCTTCCGTCCGGGTCGACAGTTTCAGGTCTGCACGGATATGGTCAGGAA
This sequence comes from Saccharospirillaceae bacterium, assembly GCA_021208685.1. Classification (GTDB taxonomy): domain Bacteria; phylum Pseudomonadota; class Gammaproteobacteria; order Pseudomonadales; family Oceanobacteraceae; genus Venatoribacter. The sequence goes on along the minus strand of JAJOJJ010000009.1, from coordinate 87,500 downwards.
TCAGTGCGTCTTTCAGAATGCTGTTCAGTGCGGTTGCCAGAGATTGCTTCAATGCCCCCTTGGCTTTCTCTTTAGCCAGCCCCTGAGTCAGCTCCTGACGGGTTTCATGGGGCAGCTGTTCGCGGATGTACGCTGCCAGTGGGTGCGGATTTTTTTCCACAAACTCAGCCACGGCCACGGCATCCAGAATGTCATTGGCACGCAGCAGGAAACGGCTCTGCTTGTAGTCTTCGAGATAATCCAGCAGTCCCTGGAAATTGACCGGCGCATCCGACTTCCAGCGGTTAAACAGATATAAGCCGAGGTTAAAGCATAATTCCTGCTTGGCTTTTAAATAGTTGTTTTTCGGCTCACCAAAGAACAGCCGGGCAATCGTGCTGCGGCTTTCATCGCGGTCTTCGTATTTGCTCCAGAAGTTTTTCCAGCTCTTGTGCAGGTTGTCGTCGTAAACGATTTTTTCAGGAGCCTGCAGCCAGTTCTGGAATTTACGCCGGGATTCGCGCTGCAGACGGGATTGCAGTTGTCCTTCCGGCACCTCTTTTTCTGCCAGACGGCCATAGTTCTCCAGTGTCGTGGAGTGAATGCGGCGACGCAGCGTGAGGTAGCGGGTATAGCGGTAGGTCAGACCAAACAGGTTGATGTGCTCGGTCGGCGTCTGCGCGAGGAAGAAATTTGAGCCTTTCTGCAGTTTTTCCAGTTTTTCGGATGGCTTGAGAAAACGCTCGACGCTGCGCTGATAATGATCCATCAGATATTGGCTGTGACGGGCAAACTCGGCGGCACTGGCTTCGATGGATTCAATGCCGGTGGTGATAGCCTGATGCAGATTAAAGCGTTTTTCATCAGCATCGGTCGGCGCGTAATCAATAATGCCGTCAATGATACCGGCCTGACGCAGTTCAAAACCGGAAACACCCACATACTTGGCGCATTCCTGCCATGACAGATTGTACTTGCGGGCAATGCTGGCCAGACCCTGTGGCTGAATGGTGTTGAAAATACCATCACGCACGCTGAGTAAAATATTGGTGGTCGCCAGTGGAATGGCACCGCCGGAGTAACCGGCTCCCCAGATAATGCCCAGCGTCGGGACATCATTGTTGGCCATTTCGGTGATCAGATGAGAGATACTGTGCGCCTGATTGCCGGCATTGGCGGCTTCTCCGGCATCGGCTCCCGGTGTATCAATAAAGGTAACGATTGGCATGGCGCGGCGTGCAAAGGCCCGGGCCTGTTGCGCGGCGCGGTTATGGTGCTGAGGCTGCCATACGCCATTGGCGTGTTCACGGTTCTGGCAGATAAAACCGATGCGGCGGACATGACCACCGAAGTCCATATCGGCTTCGGCGCAGTATAACGGGCCGTCTTCCACTTCGGTGATGATGCGCAGTACCAGATACTGAACAACCGCTTTGGCCCCCATACGGCTGTTGCTCTCGCTGGGAGCGACAATCTGTTCAATATAATTGTCGATATTCAGGCCGCGCAGGCGTTCCAGTTCGGCCTCGCAGCGCTCCGGAGAGATCAGTCCCCTGACGCTGTGGTCAACGGCATTGTCTTCATATTCCGGAAACAAAGAAAAGTCGGCGGACAGTTGTTCCGCTTTCTGGAACAGCTGGTCGATGCGTTCGGAGTGGATGTTGTCTGTTGAAAACTGTTGCTCTGTCATCGTTACTACATTCCATAATGTGCCGATATTCAATCGGGCTGGCCTGAATCGGATGTCGCGGAACCAGCCCATCATGCTTCCGTATAAGAACCGCCACAGCCAGAAAACTGACCGTGTGCGGACTGATAGGGGGCATTAGTAAAACCTAAAAAGTCTTTCTTGAATATCACTAATAACCAAGTAAAAGCGACTCAGTACCTGAATTTTCAGAGGGACTGAAAAATCAGGGTCGCATTGGTCCCACCGAAGCCAAAGCTGTTCGACATCACGGTTTTAAGCGCAGCGTCGCGGTTCTCGGTTACGATGGGGAAACCAGCAGCGCCTTCGTCTTTTTCAGTGATGTTGGCGCTGCCGGTAATGAATCCGTGTTTCAGCATCAGCAGGCTGTAGATTGCCTCCTGAACTCCGGCGGCACCCAGTGAGTGGCCGGTCAGAGATTTGGTCGAACTGATGGGGGGTACATGGTCACCGAAGGCGAGGCCAACGGCACGCAATTCCGTAATGTCACCCGCTGGTGTGCTGGTGCCGTGAGTGTTCAGATAATCGATGGTCGGATTGCCGGCCATGGCCAGAGCATCCTGCATGCAGCGCACAGCGCCTTCACCGGACGGTGCAACCATATCAGCACCATCAGAGGTTGCGGCATAGCCGATCAGTTCGGCGTAAATGGTCGCGCCACGGGCGATGGCGTGTTCATATTCTTCCAGCACCAGCATGCCGCCACCGCCAGCGATGACAAAACCGTCGCGGGTGGCATCATAAGGGCGGGATGCGGTTTGGGCTGCGTCATTGTATTTGCTCGACAGGGCTCCCATGGCGTCAAACTGCATGGTCAGTGACCAGTGTTCTTCTTCACCGCCACCGGCAAAAACGATGTCTTGTTTGCCCCACTGGATCAGTTCCATGGCATGACCGATGCAATGTGCGCTGGTTGCACAGGCGGACGTCATCGAGTAGTTGACACCTTTAATTGAGAAGGGGGTAGCGAGGTTAGCGGATACGGTGCTGCCCATGGTGCGGGTCACACGGTAGGGGCCGACTTTACGGATGCCTTTTTCGCGCAGCAGGTCAACGGATTCCACGATATCGCTGGAAGATGCACCGCCAGATCCGGCGACCAGTCCGGTGCGCGGATTGCTGACCATCTCGGCGGTCAGACCGGAATCTTCAATGGCTTCACGCATCGACAAATAAGAGTAGGCCGCAGAGTCGCCCATAAAACGCTTCAGTTTACGGTCGATGACTTCGTCGAGGTCAATCTGTGGTTTGCCTGCCACATGGCTGCGGAAACCAAGTTCGGCGTATTCCGGCATGTAGCTGATACCAGAACGTTGTGCCCGCAGGGATGCCAGTACCTCATCTTTGTTATTGCCCAGACAACCTACGATTCCTAAACCTGTAACCACAACTCGACGCATAACGAATACTCTGATTCTTATTTAATAAATGAAAACCTGTACAGCCTATGACAGAAATATTGAGGTAATATTTCAATCCCTTGGCGGCCACCACTATATAGCAGTCGTCAAAAAGTCATAAAGAAAAATATTATTAACCAAATATCCACAATCAAAACGAAAAGGGTTGAATTAGTGATGGCTGATCAAGATATCCGCTGGCGTCGGGCGCAGGAATTGTTGCATGAAAATGCGCTGGATGTGGCCACCATGGCCGCCTGTCTGGGACAGGATGAGGATCGTCTGCAGGCGATGCTGGGAGAAAAGCCAACGCGGAAAATCACGGATGCCTTAGCGGCACAGATGGAGCAGACCTTTTCCAAGCCCAAAGGGTGGCTGGATCAGTCAGATGACGGCGGTATCGCGTTCGATTTATTTGGCGCATGAGGCGGGCTCAGCAGCGTTGCCTGACCAGGCGCCAGAATCATCCGTTATGGCGGTTGGCCAGTTCCTGTGCCAGCAGGCGCAGAAAGGGAATCCATATTTTTATCAGTGCAGTCATCACCGCCATGACGCTGGCCATGATGGCAAGAGGGTCGGTAAAGGGGTAACCGTCCTCATGAAAGGCCAGATACCCTGCGGCCAGAGTCAGCAGCAGCGCACTGAACAGCTTCCAGCCATGGGCCTGCAACCAATACAAGTGATTGACCAACCAGACGCTGACGCACGCAAACAACAGACCGAAAGCACCTCCCACCAGAATATCCAGCGGCCAGTGAGCACCGACCATAGCCCGGCTCAGGGCTGCCGATAAACCTGAAATCAGAATCAGCAGGCCAACGCCCAGGTGTTTGCTGTTCAGCCACAACAGACCGGCACAGGCCAGAGCGGTAAATGAATGACCGGACGGGAAGCTGTGTCCTTTCAGCACGGCGCCAATAATTGTGAAGCTGTCATGACTGAGAACAGCCGCCGGACGGGCAACGTCCAGAGTGTTCTTGAAAAAGTGAACAAAGGCCGCCCCCAGAATCAGCAGGACCAGCGACTGGGTCAGCAGCAATGGCCGGTAGCTGGCGGCGATCAGCAGCACAGCGATGGCAAACAGCGTGTCAGCGACCAGCGTCAGGTTGGTCCAGAGCCAGTCAGGGAGCGCGCTGCCGGCGTGATTCCACAGCAAAAACACGGCCTGATTGGCATTGCTCAGCCACAGCAGCAGTGCGGCACCCAGCATCAGCGCAGCAAGTGTGAGTAATGCAGGGCTGCCCAGCGTTGATTGCTGTGTCATGGCTGCTCCACAGCAGGTGCCGGGGCGGATTCAGACGCTGGAGCGGCGATGCGGCGCACAATCTGAATAGGCCCGGACTGGAACAGCACATCGTAGTATTCGCTGTCACTGGCAAGACGGTCTTCGCGGCCAAAGCCCACTTCGCCAATGGCCAGCGGCCGGCGGTGAGTGACCTTGTTCAGATACACGTTGAAGCTCGGCATATCAATGGATTGGGTGTAAATCGGCTCATCCAGTGTTTTGGCAAATTGCGCCGCTTCCCACACCGGACGCTGCTGCGCTTCGCTGAACGCAGGCACAAACACAAACCAGACAAACAGCGTCTGTACGGCGCCCACCAGTACCAGTCGCTTCCATAAAGGGAGGCGCCGCCACAGAATCAGGGTGATGCTGATAATGCCGGCCAGAGCCGCAAGAATGGCAAAATCATGATGGATGTAATGCCCGGCGCGTTGCGCAACCGCAATCTCAATCGGGTTCGTCAGGCGCTGTTCCACCAGTGGAATCAGCAACGGAAACGCCACCATAACGCCGAACAGAAAAACCGGAAACAGCAGGGCGAACCAGCGGCTCTGCAGCCAGTCACGGTAGCGCGCCATCAGAATCACCAGTGGCGTGCAGCCATACAGGATGTAATGCGGCAGTTTGGTACTGGCCAGACTGAAGAGTACCAGCACCACCAGAAACCAGATCCACAGGAAGGCGTCCAGCGGGTCTTTGCCCGGCATAATATGGCGCACTGATGGCACAATACGGAGCAGCAGGGCACCGAATGGGGCCAGAACAAAGGGCAATACCAGCGGATAGAACAGGAAGCCGCCGTCGTGGCCTTCCATCGCGTTGTTAAAGCGGTTCACATTGTGCTTGAGGAAGAATCCGTCAATAAATGCCTGCCCCTGCGCCTGATATTCGAGGATGTACCAGGGAGCGGCAATGGCAACAAACAGAATCCAGCCGGGAATAAAGAAGATCGCGCGCAGAAATTCTGCCCGCAGGCCCTGGCTCAGGTAAAACAGTGCCGCGACCATAAACGGAATGGCTACGGCCACGGGCCCCTTGGTCAGCACGCCCAATGCCATCAGTGCGTAGATCGCAACCAGCAAGCCCTGACTGGCCTGACGACTGTAGGTGTACATCAGCAGTAATGTACTGGCCAGCAGGGCATTCAGCAGGGCATCGGCGGTAGCAACATGGGCAATCATATTGATGCCCAGACTGGCAGCGGCCATCAGTGCCGCGGCGCTGGCGGTTTGTTCGTCCAGATGACGGCGCACAAAGACAAAAATGGCAATCGACCAGCCCAGTCCGGCCAGCGCTGAAGGCAGGCGGAATGCCCAGACTTCGGTGCCGAACACTGAGATGGACGCCGCTTGCAGCCAGTAAATCAGAATGGGTTTGTCAAAACGCACCCGGTCATTAAGCCAGGTGGTAATAAAGTCACCGCGTTCAAACATGCCGCGGGTCGCCTCGCTGAAGGCCCCCTCGTCATGGTCAAACAACAGGTAGCCATTCAGATTAATGAAGAAGAATGCAGCCAGAACCAGCAGCAGCCACAGCGGCATCTGCAGGCCTGGCAGGCGGTGATTCCACTTAGCTGGCATGCTGGTCGTCACCACCTGAGAGGTTGGCCTCTGCCGGGGTAGCGTTTGCTGAATTCCGTTCCTGATTCCAACCCGGTTCGCCTTTGTCGGCATCGGCGGCAGGATGGTAGATCACATACTGCTGGCGCTGCGATGATTCAAAGTAGGTGCGGGAGATCAGCTCAGACAATACGCCGGTGGTGAGGAATTGCAGCGCGGCAATGACACAGACTACGGCAATTAAAAACAGCGGACGGTTGCCGATGTCTTCGCCGAGAATAAATTTCACAAAGGCCAGATAGGTCATCATCAGACCGCCAACGGAGCCCAGCGCCAGACCAATAGAACCAAAGAAATGGCCCGGGCGTGCGCGGTAGCGCATAAAGAAGTAAACCGACAGCAGATCAAGAATCACACGGAACGTGCGTGAAATACCGTATTTGGATTCACCGGCAACGCGCGCATTGTGTGTCACCACAATTTCGCCAATGCGGCTTGGCGGCACAACCGCAGCCACCCAGGCCGGAATAAAACGGTGCATTTCGCCATACAGACGAACCTGCTTGATGACAGCCGATTTGTAGATTTTCAGCGAACAGCCGTAATCATTGATGCGTACGCCGGTGATTTTACCGATCAGACGGTTCGCGATACGTGAAGGGATTTTGCGCAGCACCAGATCATCTTTACGGTTTTTACGCCAGCCGGTTAGCAGATCCAGATCATTCTCCAGCAAATGGTCAACCATGCGCGGGATGTCTGCCGGATCGTTCTGTAAATCGCCATCGAGGGTAGCGATCAGATAGCCGCGCGCTTCGTCGATACCGGCCTGCATCGCAGCGGTCTGGCCGAAGTTACGGCGCAGCTCAACCACGCGCACGTGGCTGCCGTATTTTTCCGATTCCTTTTTCAGTGCCTGGGGCGTGCCGTCCGTACTGCCATCATCAACGACCAGCAGTTCCCAGTCACCGTTATAACTGGCGAGTCCTTCATGCACGCGCGCGACCATGGGGCCAACGTTTTCAATCTCGTTGAACATCGGGATCACTACAGACAGTGAAGGCTTGTTGTTTGCCGCGGATGTATTTGCCTCAGTCAAGGTCGTTTACCACTCTGTAAAAAGGAATTGCGGGCGTCCAAAGCCGGGGATTGATAACAGCGAACCCCGGAAGCGCTATAACGCCCGATAAAAAAAAGAACCGCGATCATACCCAAAAGGGGATGACAGGAAAATAACGAGCGCGGCCCGACGTAAAAACTCAGTGTGCCACGTGACTGTCTTATCAATGCTCAATGTTGCTGCGGCAGAGACCTTATCCGTTATTGTTGACGGTTGCCGGGCTTTTTAAGCGCTGGGTCAGCAAGGTGATCAGTGCCGTCAGCAGCAGCGTACTGCCCAGCACAAATAAATGCAGGTTTACCGCCGCCGCCAGCGCGGAAGCATGGTCAACGCCCCAGGGCAGTAATCCGGCGAGCACGCCCGCTTCATAGGTACCCGCTCCGGCAACACCATGAATGGGTAATACGCTGCTCAGTTCGCCCGTGGTCGCTCCCATCCAGCTCTGACTGTAAGGCAGGCCGAGAAATTGCTGCAGCAGCCAGGCGTACACCGCCAGCTTCAGAGCCCAGTTAATCAGCGTCCAGAACAGGGCGCGGACAAAACTCCAGGATGATTTAGGCAGGGCGTGCATCAGTTCCGCCGCGCGGTTGGCCAGTGTGCTGGGGTGGTTGATTAAAAAGCGATTGAGAGCATTTTGCAGTGGTAATACCAGCAATGGTGCGGTTAGCAGTGCCGTTGCCAGCAGAACTTTCAGACTGTTACTGAGGTCCAGCTGAGCGTGCAGCGACAGCGCTGCAAGCACCAGCAGGGCGTAAAGATCCAGCAGGCGCAGCCATAATAAAGCCGGGCCGCTGTGACGGTACGGCACAGCAAAATGCTGTTTCATTAACAGAGGGAACGCGGTTTCGCCGCTGCGCATGGGTAACATGTTATTGAAGAAATTGTGCAGCACGGTAATGCGCGTCAGGCGGATAAATTGCCCACGGCATTGCTGCCAGAAAAAATCGTAGAAGCGCAGCGCCCGCAGCAGGTAACTCAGCAGCATGAACAGCACCGCCATGGCGACCTGTTGCGGAGGAATGCTTTGCCAGCTCTGAAGTACCGCACTCCAGCCGTAACTGCGCTCAACCAGCCAGATCAGCGCCAGCAGAAAGGTCAGTCCCAGCCAGAATTTCCACGATTTAAACACAGTACACCTTCGCGTTTAACAAAGGCGGGCATGGTTGCCGTCACCCGGGGGATTGTCAAGCAAGGAGGCCGGGTTTTGCTGTGCAGTCGTTTGAATCGACGCTGGCTTGGTATAAAGTGCGCTCCCGAAAAAAATAAGCCTGCCGGCTGAGCCGTGCAGACGTTTCTGTGGATGGAGAATGGCTGTGAAAGTCCTGCTGATAAAGACCTCATCGCTGGGGGATGTATTTCATACCCTGCCGGCGCTGGAAGATGCCTGGCGGGCGATTCCCGGACTGGACGTCGACTGGGTGGTGGAAGAGGCCTTTGCCGCTATTCCTGCCTGGCATCCGGCTGTCAGAAACGTCATTCCGGTGGCCTGGCGGCGCTGGCGCAAAAACCTGCGCGATAAAACCAACCGTGCTGAGATGAAGGCTTTCTGGCATGAGCTGCGTGCCACCGAATACGACGTGGTGCTGGATGCTCAGGGCCTGATGAAAAGTGCGGTATTTACCCGTCTGGCCCGTGGACCGCGCTTTGGTCTGGACAAACACAGCTGCCGTGAGCCGCTGGCCGCGCTGGCCTATCAGCATCCGCAGGCGGTGGCCAAAGGTCAGCACGCTATTCCACGGGTGCGGCAATTATTTGCTCAGGTGCTGGGGTATGACGTACCTCAGGGGCTGAGTTATGGTGTCGACCGTACACGCTGGCAGCGGCCTGCGGTTGACGGCGATTACTGGCTGTTTCTGCACGGTACTACCTGGATCACCAAGCTCTGGCCAGAGGCTTACTGGCGTGAACTGGCGGCGATGGTGGCCGCCAGTGGCCGCAGAGTGATTCTGCCCTGGGGGAATGATGAAGAGCAGCAGCGCGCCGGGCGTATTGCGGCCGGGCTGGAAGGCGTTGAAGTCTTGCCGAAAATGGGACTTAACGCGCTGAATGCTTATCTGGCCCATGCGCAGGCGGTGGTCGGTGTGGATACCGGTTTATCGCATGTGGTCGCAGCACTGGAAGTGCCTTCCGTGGCGATTTACGGCGCCACCGATTCAACCCTGACCGGGGTGCTGGGGCCGCAGGTCGACGTGATGCGCAGCGGCTACAGCGATTGCGCTCCCTGCCTGTCGAAAACCTGCCTGAAAAGTGAACCCGGCGATATTCAGCCGCCCTGTTATCGTGAGATCAGCCCACAGCGGGTGTTTGAGCATTTGCTTGAGCGTCTGAACTCAGCCGGTTGATGGCTGTTAAGGTCGGGCAATAAAAAAACGGGCGCCAGAGCGCCCGTTTTTTGTGGTTTTACATGGGCTGTCAGCCGGTTTTCAGCAGCGCTTTTACATCCAGCTCCAGCCCTGCGGCACTGATGCCTTCCGGAGCCTGTGGCTGGCCAACGGTTAAACCCACCCGTGACCAGAAACGCCGTGGCGTTTTAGTGAGTGCCAGTCCGTCTTTGTGGCTGAAAAAACTGCCCCATAAACCATCCAGTGCCATCGGAATAACCGGGACCGGTGTTTCCGCAATAATGCGTTCGATACCGGCGCGGAAGGTGTCAATGTCGCCGGTTTGTGTCAGCTTTCCTTCCGGAAAAATACACACCACCTGGCCATCGGCTAATTCTTCTTTAATACGGCGGAAGGCCGTTTCATAAACCTCATTACTGGCCTTGGGCGAGCAGATCGGAATGGCTTTGGCCAGACGGAAAAACCATGTCATCCCCGGCATTTCAGCAATGCCGCGATCCATAACAAAACGGATCGGGCGCGGGCAGGCGCCGGCAATCAGTAAGGCATCGACATAACTGACGTGATTGCAGACCAATACAACCGGGCCTTCTTCAGGAATATTCTGAATGCCTTTATGGCTGACGCGGTACATGGTGTGAGACAGCATCCAGATAACAAAACGCAGGGCAAATTCCGGTACCTGTGAGTAGACGTAGCCGACTATGACAATATTCATGATGGCAATCACGCAGAAATAGTCGGCGATGGATAATTTCATAACCACCAGACTGATGATGCCGAAAGCGGCACTGCCAACCATAAACAACGCATTCATAACGTTGTTGGCAGCAATGGTCTGGGCGCGCATTTTGTCGTCGCTGCGTTGCTGAATTAATGCCTGCAGCGGCACGACATATAAACCACCGAATAAACTGATCAGCGCGATATCCGCCATCATGCGCCAGTGATCGGCATTCTGTACGAACGCCAGAGCGCTGAGGTCGGAACTGATGTTCAGGCTGCTGATGGCAAAATACAGATCAATTCCGAAAATGCTCATACCCAGCGAGCCGATGGGGACAATACCAAGCTCAATCTTGTGGCCGGACAATTTTTCGCACAGCAGCGAGCCAGTGGCAACGCCGACGGAAAACAGCGTGAGCAGTAAGGTAACAATTTGCGGATTGCCACCTAAATGATCACGCGCCAGATTCGGGAATTGAGTTAAATAACTGGCACCTAAAAACCAGAACCAGCTGATGGCCATGATGGATAAATACACCGCACGTTGCTGGCGGGCGTTACGCAAGGTGTTAACCAGTTCGGTAAACGGATTCCAGTTGATGACCAGTTGCGGATCACCGGCGGCGGTTTCAGGAATAAACCGGCTGCTGATATAACCGGCCAGCGCGAAGAAAACAACGCCTGCTGCGATCCAGTATCTGGCGGCGCTTAAATCAAATAATAAACCGGCCGTTATGGTGCCGCCTAAAATAGCCAGAAACGTGCCCATTTCAACCAGAGCATTGCCACCGACCAACTCGTCTTTATGCAGCTGTTGCGGCAGCAGGGCGAATTTGACCGGGCCAAATAGCGCAGATTGCAGTCCCATTAAAAACAACAGGGTCATCATCAGCAGCATGTTGTTGGTAATAACACCAACAGCAGCGATTAACATGATGGCGACTTCGAGTAGTTTAACGCTGCGGATTAATTGCGATTTTTCCATTTTATCGGCGATCTGGCCGGCGATGGGCGAGAACAGGAAAAACGGCAGAATAAATAATCCGGCGGCGAGATTGGTGTACAGGGCAGAGTCGTCTTCAGCAATGATGCCGCTGAAAGCGATCAGTAATAGCAACGCATTTTTGTACAGATTATCGTTAAATGCGCCCAGTGCCTGGGTGATGAAATACGGCAGAAAGCGGCGTTTACCAAGCAGGGTAAACTGGCTGTGCTGACTCATGGCGGGTTTCCTTTAATTTAGCCTGTCGGTTGTTCCTGATGACATTTTTCTGGACGGAGGTTACGCATCGTCACGGATGCCAATGCGGATTTATTGGTTCCGGTATTCGCCGGGCGTCATCCCCGTCCAGGCTTTGAAACGACGGTGAAATGAACGCGCTTCGCTGAAGCCCAGACGGGCGGCGATATCGTTCACCGGAATGTTGGTGGTGCGCAGCCAGTTGGTGGCAACTTCGCGGCGCAAATCATCGAGCAGTTGCTGGTAGCCGGTGCCGGCCTCCTGCAGGCGTCGCTGCAGGGTGCGTTCGGTCATGCCGAGTTCGGCGGCGACTTTATCACGCCGCGGCAGGTCTTCTTCCATCAGGCTGCGCAGCAGTGAGCGGGTTTGCATCACAATCGGGTGTTTTTCCTGCAGCTCGGCCATTACGGCAGCAGCCTGCTGCTCCAGCGTGGCCAGCAAGGTCGGGTCCGGCTGGCGCAGAGGGGTATCCAGAATCGGTTCGGGGAAAATCAGCGCACTGCGGTCGCTGCCAAATTCCAGTGGTGCCTGAAAAATATCTTCATAAACCGCCAGCAGGGCGGGCGAGGGTTTGCTGCGCTCGAACAGCACGCATTCGGGCTTGCCATCCTGCATGTCGGCCAGCCAGCGGGCGAACACCAGCCAGCTGCCAAGCACGTTATCAATCATGTGTGGACGCACGATGGGGTCGTCGTACTGGCACACCCAGCGCATGGCCAGATGCGGGCCGTATTTTTCGATTTTGGTGACGCCCATGTCGCCGACAATGGCTTCGTATTCCGGCGTAATGTGCAGCGCTTCACGCGCGGTACGGCAATTCATCGCCATATAGCCGACCAGACTGTACGAACCGGGCTGGACGTAGCGGGAGCTTTTTAAACCAAATAACGGATCACGGGTTTGTTCGATCAGCCAGCGGATCAGGTTCTGGAACGCGCGGCCGTGGGTGCGGCTGATGCTGTTATCCATAATGCCGTGAGGCATGTTCACGGCATCCAGAGCCTGTATGGGTTCTATGCCGTAGTCCTGCGCGGCACGCAGATACTGGCGAATGGCGGCAGATGAAGCGGTACCTAATAAATCTTGAGAGTTCATCCGATGTGCATCATGTTGTTGTTATAACCGCGTGGGGTCAGGCGTGGCGTTTGTGGTTGCGCTGGCTGAATATACTACGTCTCTGTCTCAAACTGTCAGTGCCAGCGTTCAGCCTTCGCTGTATCTTAGCGCTCTCTGCGAATTGGGTCTAACGGACATTGAGGAATACAACATGGGGCGTCGCTGGAATGGTTGGGGTGATGAGAGTTATATCAAAGAGGTGCCTGCACAGGGTGAGCGCCTGATTTATTCTGTCATTGGAGAAACCAAGGCTCTGCCCGACGCAACACTGCAATCGGTGATCGCAAAGGTTCCTGAATCCCGTTTACCGGCGCATCCACTGGTGGTTACCGCGGCTGAAGATCGCGTGCGCCATGCCCGTGGACAAAGTTTTCCGGATTGGCTGGCCATGCGCAGTGGGAACTTCGGGGTTTTTCCTGACGGGGTTGCCTATCCGGAAACCAGCTCTCAGGTGCGCGAGCTGCTGGATTATGCCGTTGCCCATGATGTCGATATTATTCCTTATGGCGGCGGTACTTCTGTGGCCGGTCATATCACACCGCTGGCCAGTCAGCGCCCGGTTCTCACCATCGATATGGGGCGTATGAACCAGTTGATGGAATTAAATGAAGAAAGCCAGATTGCTACCTTCGGTGCCGGTACGCCGGGGCCGCTGGTTGAAAGTCAGTTGCGCGCCCGCGGTTATACCCTGGGGCATTTTCCGCAATCCTGGGAATTATCGACCATCGGTGGCTGGATTGCTTCCCGCTCCAGTGGTCAGCAGTCGCTGCGTTATGGCCGTATCGAGCAGATGTTTGCCGGTGGGCGCATGGAGACATTACTGGGGACTATGGAAATCCCGACCATTCCGGCATCGTCCGCCGGCCCGGATATGCGCGAGATTACCATGGGCATGGAAGGGCGCATGGGCATCTTTACCGAAGTGAAGGTGCGTGTAACCCGGATGGCGGAAGAAGAGAAATTCTTTGTTGTCTTTATGCCGGACTGGCAGGCCGCGAAAACGGCTGTACGTGAGTTGGTGCAGAATAAAGTACCGATGTCGATGATGCGCGTGAGTAACGCCAAAGAGGCTAAAGCGCATCTGCATCTTGGCACTCAGGAAAAGCAATTTAAATTACTTGATCGTTTCCTGCGCTTTATGGGCATGGATGATAAACGCTGCATGCTGACATTTGGCGTGACGGGTAGCAAATATCAGAACAAAACCTCGCTGAAACAGATCCGTAAAGTGTTAAAAACCTACGGCGGTGTTGGCGGTCCGTTGGCCAATATTATGGGTAGCATCTGGTCCCATGGCCGCTTTAAATTCCCGTATCTGCGTGAAACCACCTGGGCACGCGGCATCGCGGTTGACACGCTGGAAACCTCAACCGACTGGGATAATATCGATCAGTTAATGGCTGACATTGAGAATGCGCTGGAGACTGCACTGCGCAGCGATGGTGAAGAGGTGATGGTGTTTACCCACCTGTCGCACATGTACACTCAGGGTTCCAGTATTTACACCACGTACTTTTTCCGCTGTGCTGACAGCTACGAAGAAACCCTGGAGCGCTGGCGCAAGCTGAAACATAAAGCATCCTCAGTGATTGCCCGTGGCCGTGCGACGATTTCTCACCAGCATGGGGTTGGTAAAGATCATGCGCCGTATCTGCCGGCGGAAAAAGGTGCGCTGGGGATGCGTGTGCTGAACACGCTGGTGCAGGATTTTGATCCGCAACAGCGTCTGAACCCGGGTACTCTGCTGGAAAAAAGCAATGGCGGAAATGCGGCAGAAAATACCTTAAAAAAGACACCGAGCAGTCTTCCTGAGTCAGTGTAAAAACTCAGGGCCTGATAACTACATTCTCATCAACATGATCATCAGCAACCGCCATACAGGAAACAAGAGCAGTATGTCGCACACAGCATGGGCACCAGGGCAGCGGGAATATCAGCTGGAACAATTACAGAGTGCCGCGCAGCACTGGGACGTAATCGTGGCTGGTGGCGGAATTACCGGCGCGGGTATTGCCCGTGAGGCTGCGCGTCGCGGGTTGAGCGTGCTGCTGCTGGAGCGGCAGGATTTTGCCTGGGGTACATCCAGCCGTTCATCCAAAATGGTGCATGGCGGATTGCGTTATATTGCTGCCGGTGATGTAAAAACCACCATGCATTCGGTGCAGGAACGTGAACGGCTGATGACCGAAGCGCCGGGTCTGGTTGATCAGATGGGTTATCTGATGGCGCATTATAAAGGCGGTTTTCCTGGTCCTTTCGTGTTCAATACCTTGCTGCGTATTTACGATTTTTTTGCCGGTAAACGCTACCGTCAATACTTTAAGCGCGATGATTTTGAGTATCTGAGTCCGTTGCTGAATGAGCATGAATTAATTGGCGGTACTCAGTTTGCCGATGCCGTGACCGATGATGCCCGGCTGGTGATTCGTGTGCTGCGTGAAGCGCAGAAAGACGGCGCAGTGGTGCTCAATTACGTCGGCGTTAAACAGTTGCTGAAAGAGGGTGAACAGGTTATCGGCGCCCGTGTGGAAGATGTGCTCAGCGGTAAATGTTATGACGTTAAGGCCGATGTGGTGATTAACGCTACCGGCGCCTGGGCCGATGAGTTACGTGGCCAGATGACGGACGAAAAAAAAATACGCCCGGCACGCGGCAGTCATATTGTCGTACCCGCCTGGCGTTTGCCGGTTGCCCAGTCGTTTACGGCGATGCATCCGGATGATAAGCGGCCGATTTTTATTTTCCCCTGGGAAGGTCGCACCGTCATCGGCACGACCGATCTGGATAATAATGGCATCGATAACAGCGAAGCCAGCATGACCCGGGCAGAGTTGGATTATCTGCTGAAAGTTGCCCGCTATCAGTTTCCGAAAGCGGAACTTGCCGAGAACGATATTATTTCCAGCTGGGCGGGTGTACGCCCGCTGGTATCGTCCGGTGCTCTGAATCCCTCAAAAGAAAAGCGCGATCACAGTGTCTGGGACGATCACGGACTGGTCAGTGTCAGTGGTGGTAAATTAACCACGTTCCGTCTGATTGCACTCGATGCACTCGAAGCCGCGCGTCAATACATTAAACGTTTTCCTTCCGGTGAATTTGACGCGCAGATTTTCACGCCGTCTGTTTCCTCGCATACAAAATACCTCGCGCTGCCCGGTTATGTGCAGAAGCGTCTGAGTGGTCATTTTGGTATGGATCTCGAAGCACTGCTGGATATGGCCAGAGAGGATGAGCTGGAGGTTATTCCCGGCAGCCGTACTCTTTGGGCTGAGCTGCGCTGGTCTGCGGCGAACGAGTCGGTCATACATCTGGACGATTTATTACTGCGCCGCACCCGTCTCGGTTTATTACTGGAGCAGGGAGGTCTTGGATTTACCGATAAAATCCGTGCCGTCTGCGCCGAAGAGCTGGGTTGGGATGATGCTCAATTTCAGCAAGAGCTTGAGCGTTACAAAGCAATCTGGAATCAGCATTACAGCATTCCCAAATAAAAATAAGCGGTATAACGGACTGCCCGTTCCGGGTGGTCTGTGATGGCGTTTCATCACAGCGATAAAAACAAGCAGGCAGCTCAGCAGTATGGCAAACGCGGAATATTTACTGGCCATTGATAATGGCACCCAAAGTGTACGTGTGCTGGTATTTGATCAGCAGGGTAACGAGGTTGCCAAAAGCAAAGTCACCATTGAACCGTACTTTTCCCGTCATCCGGGCTGGGCTGAGCAGGACGCCGGTTATTACTGGGACAATCTTCAGGAAGCCTTCAGGCGCTTATGGGCGCAGGGCAAGGTAATGCCGGATCAGATCCGCGGTGTGTCGCTGACAACGCAGCGCTATACCATGATTAATCTTGATGAGCATTTTCAGCCGTTACGTCCGGCGATTGTCTGGATGGACCAGCGTCAGGCGGCGGTGGAAACTCCGGTGGGCGGTCTTTGGGGTGTTTTGATTAAGACTCTGGGACTGAGTCATTTAATCCGCGAGATGCGTGCCAAAGCACGGGATAACTGGATCGCACAGCACGAGCCGGATGTCTGGGCAAAAACCCGTTATTACGTGAATCTGTCGGCCTGGCTGACCTATTGCCTGAGTGGGGAGTTAAAAGATTCGGCGGGTTCCATCGTTGGTTACTTACCCTACGATTACAAACGTCAGCAGTGGGCCAGGCCTTCCGATCTTAAATGGAAACTGCTGTCTGCAACCCGTGAGATGATGCCGGAACTGGTTTCTCCGGGCGAACCGCTGGGGCAGATTTCTGCGGCGGCGGCAGCGCTGACCGGCTTGCCTGCCGGATTGCCAATGATTGCAGCCGCCTCGGACAAAGCCTGCGAAGTGATGGGCGCTGGTGGTCTGGATGCTCATATCGGTTGTCTGAGTTATGGCACCACTGCAACCATCAATACAACCACGGCAAAATACATTGAAACCATTCCGTTTATTCCGCCGTATACCGCCGCTATTCCGGGTCATTACAACACCGAAATGATGATTTACCGTGGTTTCTGGATGGTGAGCTGGTTCAAGGAAGAGTTGGCGCATAACGAACAGCGGTTGGCCGCTGAGCGTGGTGTTGAGCCTGAGCAGTTGTTTGACGAGCTGGTGAATCAGGTGCCTGCCGGTTCCATGGGGCTGATGATGCAGCCGTATTGGTCACCGGGCGTGCGTCAGCCGGGCCCGGAAGGCAAGGGGGCCTTAATCGGTTTTGGCGATGTGCATAAGCGTGCGCATATTTACCGCGCCATTCTCGAAGGTCTGGCGTATGAACTGCGTCAGGGCAAAGAACAAATCGAGAAGCGCAGCGGCGTGCCTGTTACCCGTTTGCGGGTGTCGGGTGGTGGTTCGCAGAGTGATGCGGCCATGCAGCTGACGGCGGATATTTTCGGCATGACCGCAGAGCGCCCTCATACCAGCGAAACGTCAGGTCTGGGAGCAGCGATTAACTGCGCCGTTGGCCTGGGGCTTTATCCGGATTACCGTACGGCCATCATGAAGATGACCCGTGTCGGGCAGGTCTTTGAACCGGAATTTAAAACGGTAAGACTGTATGACCGTCTTTACAAAGAGGTCTACCGTAAAATGTACAAACGCATGAAGCCTCTGTACCAGAGTATCCGCGATATAACAGGATACCCGCAGTAAGGTCAGTCAGTGCTCTGCAGCAGCCCCCTGGCGGTTTGCAGGGCATTCAGATAATGCCATTCGAGCTGGGCCGGGCTGACGCCCATCCCTTGCAGAACATTCCAGTCAATGGCGTGCCATTGCCCTTTTTCCATCCGCACTGCGGTTGCCAGAATAAAACCATAGTCGCCCTGATGATTCGTCAGGGCAGCACTCAGGTCGGCTGGCAGACGCAGTCGCTCACAGATGTCTTGCAGTGGCTGGTCCAGAAACGCATCCAGCAATGAAAACAGGCCGAGGGTAAAAGCGGTTTCTTCGTCCAGATCGGGCCAGGAAAACACCAGCGATTTGCACATCAGGGCTCTTACTACCGCCTGTTCGCGTAAGACGGCGGGTTTATCCTGCAGGCGTCCGAGAGCAATCAGGTTAGACCAGGCCCGTAACCGGTCCAGACCGACAATGACAATGGCCCTCGATACCGAGGTAATCTGCCGGGCAATGCCGACGGCCGCGGAGTTAACCATTTGCAGCAGTTTATAGCTCAGTTGCGGATCGGTTTGCAGAATATCGGCGACGTCTTCCAGTCGGCTGTCTTTATCGTTAAGAACCTGCAGCAGTTGCAGGACAGCAAGCTGACTATCAGGCAGGCGTTTACCGTAGACATTGGCGGGATGACTGAAAAAATACCCCTGAAACAGGGTGCAGCCAGCGTCTCTGCAGCGCAGGTATTCTTCCTGCGTCTCTACTTTTTCTGCCAGCCATTGCAGGTTGAACGACCGGTATTTCTCAATCAGAGCGGGCAAACTGTTCAGATCCGGCAGGCGGCGGATATCGACTTTAACAATATCGATCAACGGAAACAGAGCCGCCTGACGTTCATCACCGTCATAATCGTCCAGCGCAATTTTATAGTGCAGCTTTTTCAGTCGGCGTAATGCCGCCAGATTGGCGTCGTTGGGCGGTATATATTCCAGCAATTCGGCGACAATACTGTCGGCGGGCATGATGGGCGGATGGTGCAGCCAGTGGCTGGTGAAATTGATAAACGCTGGCAGACCTCCGGTCACCAGATCGATACCAATATCATTGAATGCGCTGATTAACACCTCGCTGGTGGCATGGTCGCCATGCTCATTCTGCCAGGCAAGCGTGTCCTGTGGCATCGGACGACACAACAACTCATAGCCCACCACCTGCAGGCCGGAGTCCAGAATAGGCTGACGTGCCAGCAGTGGTGGATCATTTTTGTCCATACGATGCCCCCGATTCATCCTCCAATTGTAGACACTATTTCCATGCGTTTTTATTGCCCTTGACTACACTTTGGTAAAGAACGGTTATTGGAGTGTGATATGAGCGGGGTTCTGAGTAGTGTTGATGCCCGTACCAAGCTGGTTGGGCAAAACCGGCTGGAACTGCTGTTGTTTCATCTCGGAGGCTCACAGCACTTTGCCATCAACGTATTTAAGGTGCAGGAGGTTATGCGCATGCCGCGTCTGACCCGTATTCCTGACCGTCATCCGGTGGTGCGCGGAGTTACCCATTTGCGCGGTCAGACTGTCCCTGTTGTCGATCTGCGTCATGCTATCCAGATGGGGCCGCTGAAACTCAATGAAGAAGAGGCCACCATCATTGTGACGGAATACAACATGACGGTGCAGGCGTTTTTGGTGGGCGGCGTTGACCGTATTGTTAATATGAACTGGAGCGAGATTCTTCCGCCTCCGGGAGGGGCAGGGCGCCAGCACTATCTGACGGCGATTACCCGCATCGATGACCGCATTGTTGAAATTATTGACGTTGAAAAAGTACTGGCCGAAATTGCACCTTATAACTCGGTGTTGTCAGCCGATGCTTACGATAATGAGTTGCTGGAAAGGGTCCGGGGTAAAGACATTCTTATTGTTGATGATTCGCATGTTGCTATTCAGCAGATGCGTCAGGTACTGGAACCCATGGGGCTGAATATTATTGAGGCCCATAATGGTCTGGAAGCCTATCAGTTGCTGATGCACTGGAAGGAAGAAGGCCGCGATATCAACAATAATCTGGTGATGATTATCACCGATGCGGAAATGCCGGAAATGGACGGCTATATGCTGACTACGGAAATCCGCCGGGATTCTGAATTAAAAGAAACCTTCATTATTTTGCATACCTCCCTGTCCGGTAATTTTAACAAAGCCATGGTTGAAAAAGTCGGATGCAATGGCTTTTTATCCAAATTTGCGCCGGAAGCGATGGCCAAAGAAGTGCAGCGGTTAATGCGGGAAAAAATGAAAATGCCACCCCGGCCGGAATGATCGCTGGCTGACACTGGTTCAAAGGCGCCTTCGCGGCGCTTTTTTATTGCCTGCCTGATCGTTTTAGGTCGGTTTGCTGCGGTATTGAGTCTGTTGTTTGTTGCGGGTCTATCCATTAGAGTGAACCCCAACAAGGAGAGCATATGCCAACGGTTTCCCGCTTATTTATTTACCCGATCAAGTCCTGTGCACCGGTTGAAGTGCAGCAACTGGTATTTGACGACTATGGGCCGGTCGGTGATCGCCGTTTCCTGCTGGTGGATGAGCAAGGACAGTTTATTACTCAGCGTCAGCAACCGGAGATGGCTCATATTTATCCGCAATTGAGCGGCTCGGTACTGACGGTCTCTTTTCGCGGCAAGCAGACACTTGAAGTGTCGTTGCACGGTACGGCGGCTGCCATGCGCACGGTGACCGTCTGGAGTGATACGCTGCCCGCAGACGATTGCGGTGATGACGCTGCGGCCTGGTTTTCTGCTGTATTAGGAATCACTTGCCGACTGGTACGGTTACCGGCTGACAGTCGGCGTCAGGTCGATTTACGCTATGCCGAACCGGGACAGTGGGTCGGCTTTGCGGATGGCTTTCCTGTGCTGGTGGCGGCTGAAAGCAGCCTCGGGGCGATCTCTGAACGCGTGGGTCGTGAACTGCCAATGGAGCGTTTCCGGCCAAACGTGGTGGTGGCAGGCAGCGCTGTCTTTGCCGAGCGTGAATGGCAATCTCTGATGCATAAAGACGGTATGCTGGATATCCGTAAACCCTGTCAGCGCTGCGTGATCCCGACACGCAATATGGATACGCTGGAGCGGGAGGCGGATGTGCTGGATGCGTTGAAAGAACTTTGTCGTATTGAGGGGAAGATTCTGTTTGGTCAGAACGCTCTGGTTTCAGGCATACAGGTGCTGAATATCGGTGACGAATTGGTCGAACGCTTTAAATCCTGAGCGTGGAATCAGAAAAACTCGATATCGTCGTTGGTGCTGAAGTTGTCCTGTGCCTGCTTGTCAAAGTGATGGCGATAGATTTCCAGCGCTTCGGTAACAGAATGGCCGGCCATAATGTGCTCAAACATAATGCGTTCGGCCTCCATGCTGTAATTGCTTTTGATGTGCTTCTGTAAACCATTCCAGGCCCCGGACTGGTAGCGCTGTTTGGCATCGGCAATTAAATGGCCCATCCGTTCGAGGCTGTCGCCAACGTGTTCAAGGCGTTGCGTCAGTCGGTCATAAAACTGAAAGGCAATGATTGCCTGCTGGATTTCCTGTTGCAGCTCAGACGCAATCTGCCCTGCTTCGGGTGTCATGCCGCTGTCTGCGGAGGCGGCCAATTGCAGCAGCTTTTGCGAATTGTCTGCCATGGCGGTGAAGCTGGTTGTCAGTTTGTTAATGGATTGGTTGCCTTCGTGCAGCGATGAATCAATCTGAGCAACGGCGAGCGCCAGCATAGTGAGTGTTTCACCAATCTGGCTCCAGTCGATGTCCTGCTCGCTTTTCCTGTATCCGCCCAGGGTGTGGCGTTGTTGATGGCTCATGCCGGTTCCCGTTCCGTTAATTCCTTCAAGCATAGATGAGAATTGGCAGGTTGCCTGTTGATTGCCTCAGTTCTTCTGTTGCTGAAGGCGCAAAAGCAGGGCAGAGGTATCCAGTCTGCCGGCTCCCATGCTCTGCAGCTCCCGGTAGTACTCATTGACCAGTCTGGTGACCGGAATATCGCTGCCATTGAGCTGCGCTTCTTGCAGGCAGATGTCCAGATCTTTACGCATCCAGTCGATGGCAAAGCCATGGTGGTATTCGCCGTTGATCATGGTCTGATGGCGGTTGCTCATCTGCCAGCTTCCGGCGGCACCCTGAGAGATCACGCTCATCACTTTGCTGCGGTCCAGACCCGCCTGTTCGGCAAAATGTAATCCTTCAGCCAGAGCCTGTATCAGTCCGGCGACACAAATCTGGTTCACCATTTTGGTCTTCTGACCCGCACCAATGTCACCCATGCGTTCAATCTTGCGCGTATAGGGGGAGGTCAGCTGCTGAATCTCGCGGTAGTCATCCTCCTGGCAACCGACCATCAGGCTGAGCTGGCCATTGATCGCACCCTGTTGGCCACCGGATACCGGAGCATCAGCAAAACGCAGTCCGGATTGCTGCGCAACAGAGGCCATTTCTTCGGCCAGCGCTGCGGATGTCGTTGTGTGGTCAATGATCAGTGTGCCCGGGCGCATGGCGGCCATAGCTTTGTGCTGCCCGGTTAGCAGGTCGCGGACATCGTCATCCCGCCCGACGCAGAGGATAACGGCATCACAATCGCTGACCGTTGTTGCAATGTCCGGGAATCCGAGGCCACGGAATTCACTGAGCCACTGGCGCTGCTTCTCTTGGGTGCGGTTGTAAATTCTGAGTTCATGACCACGATTGGCAAGGTGGCCCGCCATCGGGTAACCCATATTACCAAGTCCGATAAATGCCAGTGTTGCCATTGAATTCTCCTTTCGCCGCCATAAAAAAGCCGCTCAGTGAGCGGCTTTTATAAACTGACCGATTAGCCCGGATAGTCGCGTTTTGGATGGCCAGTGTACAGCTGACGCGGACGACCAATACGATAATCGCTGCTGATCATTTCGTTCCAGTGTGCAATCCAGCCCGGGGTACGGCCGGTGGCGAAGATAACGGTGAACATTTCTGTTGGAATGCCAATCGCTTTCAGGATGATACCGGAGTAGAAGTCTACGTTCGGATACAGACCACGTTTCACGAAGTATTCGTCTTCAGTAGCGATTTTTTCCAGTTTCATGGCGATCTTCAGCAGAGGATCATCTTCCATGCCCAGTTCGGCCAGAACTTCGTCACAGGTTTGTTTCATGACTTTCGCACGAGGGTCGAAGTTCTTATAAACGCGGTGACCGAAGCCCATCAGGCGGAATGGATCTTCTTTGTCTTTCGCTTTGGCGATGAATTTGTCGATGTTGGACTCGTCGCCGATTTCATTCAGCATGTTCAGTACAGCTTCGTTAGCGCCACCGTGAGCCGGCCCCCACAGTGCTGCAATGCCGGAAGCGATACAGGCAAATGGGTTGGCACCGGTGGAACCTGCCAGACGCACGGTTGACGTTGAAGCATTCTGTTCGTGATCCGCATGCAACAGGAAAATACGATCCATTGCTTTAGCCAGAACCGGGCTGATTTTCTTCTCTTCACACGGTGTGTTGAACATCATGTGCAGGAAGTTCTCTGAGTAGCTCAGATCGTTGCGCGGGTACATGAAGGGCTGGCCGATGGAATATTTATAAACCATGGCTGCCAATGTTGGCATTTTAGCGATCAGGCGGTGTGCGGACACTTCGCGATGATGCTGGTCATGAATGTCGAGAGAGTCGTGGTAAAACGCAGACAGTGCGCCCACAACGCCACACATAACCGCCATTGGGTGTGCGTCACGACGGAAACCATTAAAGAAATGGCTCAGCTGTTCATGCACCATAGTGTGGTTTTTGATGGTGTTAACGAATGTTTCTTTTTCTTCAGCTGTTGGCAGCTCGCCGTGCAGCAGCAGGAAACAGGTTTCTAAGTAATCAGATTTTTCCGCCAGTTGATCGATTGGGTAACCACGGTGCAGCAGAACACCGGCAGCGCCGTCGATATAGGTAATTTTTGACTCAGTTGCGGCGGTCGACATGAAACCCGGATCGTAGGTAAACAGGCCTTTGCCGGAGAGGCTGCGAACGTCGACAACATCAGGTCCGATGGAGCCTTCGTAAACCGGAAGTTCCAGAGTTTCTTCTATGCCGTCAACTTTCAGTGTTGCTTTTTTGTCAGCCATGGATAGGCCTCCTGCTGTTCAAAATTTAGCCTTAAATATAAGGCGGACCTAAAAAGAAAGGGGACAACTATAGGTTCTGAACTCCGTTTGTCAATTACCCAGCCGTCGAGCAGTCACCAGCAGCCGGGTCTAGTATAGTCCTGCTGCACTGATGTCACCTGATCTGATGGATTTATGTACTGTGTACGCAATCGTGGCGCAGACTGTTTGTAAATCAACGGGTGGGTGACTATAATTTGTCGCGACCTGAAACTTGTGCAAACCTTGTACAAGGTTTTGGGTATCTTCTTGAGCCTGCGCTTAACCTGCCCTTTTGTGGGGGATGTTAAGCCCAAATAAGAGTGTAAGAGCCGTGAATAGCAATAGACCTACAAATTTAGATCTGACTACTATTGAGCTCCCACTTCCCGCTAAGGCGTCCATCATTCACCGTATCTCCGGTTTTATTCTGTTCTTCGCAGTGGCGTTTATGCTGTGTGCGCTGGCAGCGTCCCTGGAGTCAGAAGAAAGCTTTGCTGAACTGAAATCGGTGTTTGATAACGGTTTGGTTAAATTCATCACCTGGGGCATTTTGTCGGCGCTGGGTTACCACCTGGTAGCGGGCGTTAAACACCTGTTGATGGATATGGGAATTGGTGAAACCAAAGAAGGCGGTCGTACCGGAGCCATCATTACCCTGGTGCTTGGCGTGATCGTAATCGTTCTGGCAGGAGTTTGGGTATGGTAGCAAGTGTCACCAATTTGGGCCGCAGTGGCCTGTATGACTGGGTTGTCCAGCGTCTGAGTGCGGTCATTCTTGCGCTTTACACTCTGTTTTTGCTGGGCTTCCTGATTGCCTCTCCAGACCTGCAATACGGACAATGGCAGGGCCTGTTCGCCTGTACCTGGATGAAAGTATTCAGTCTGGCTGCCCTGATCTCAATCTGTGCACATGCCTGGATCGGTATGTGGACCATTTCAACTGACTATCTCAAAGCCGCCGCAATCCGTTTTGCGTTCCAGCTGGTATGCGCAGGATTCCTGTTCGTTTACCTGGTTTGGGGTATCGACATTCTCTGGAGTGTGTAAGTCATGTCTAAAATCAGAACCATGTCCTTCGATGCCATTGTAATTGGTGGTGGTGGCGCGGGTATGCGTGCTGCGCTGCAGTTGACCGAGGCCGGCATTAAAACCGCATGTGTAACCAAGGTGTTTCCAACCCGTTCGCATACGGTATCGGCACAGGGCGGTATCACTTGTGCGATCGCGTCGAACGATCCAAATGATGATTGGCGCTGGCACATGTATGACACGGTCAAAGGTTCCGACTACATCGGTGACCAGGATGCTATTGAATATATGTGTTCAGTAGGTCCGCAGGCTGTGTTCGAACTTGAACATATGGGCTTGCCATTTTCCCGTACCGAAGAAGGCCGTATTTATCAGCGTCCTTTCGGTGGACAGTCCAAGGGTCCCGATGATCCGACTCAGGCAGCCCGTACCTGTGCCGCCGCTGACCGTACCGGTCACGCGCTGTTGCACGCCCTGTATCAGGGTAACCTGAAAGGCGGTACTACCTTCCTGAATGAATGGTATGCCGTCGATCTGGTGAAAAACGCTAAAGGGCAGATTGCTGGTGTGATTGCCATCGACATTGAGTCCGGCGAAACCAGTTATATCAAAGCCAAAGCCACTGTTCTGGCGACCGGTGGTGCCGGTCGTATTTACCAGTCCACAACCAATGCTCTGATCAACACCGGTGATGGTGTTGGTATGGCGTTGCGTGCTGGTGTGCCAATGCAGGATATGGAAATGTGGCAGTTCCATCCAACCGGTATCGCCGGTGCCGGTACGCTGGTAACGGAAGGTTGTCGCGGTGAAGGTGGTTATCTTGTCAATAAAGATGGCGAACGTTTCATGGAGCGTTATGCTCCGAACGCGAAAGACCTTGCCGGTCGTGACGTTGTTGCCCGTTCAATGGTTCTGGAAATCCTGGAAGGTCGTGGCTGTGGCGAAAACGGCGATCACGTATTCCTGAAGCTGGATCATCTGGGTGAAGAAACCCTGAACGCCAAACTGCCGGGTATTCTTGAGCTGTCGCGCACATTTGCTCACGCTGATCCGGTTAAAGAGCCAATTCCGGTGGTTCCAACCTGTCATTACATGATGGGCGGTATTCCGACGAATATTGGTGGTCAGGCGCTGATGCAGGATGAAAACGGCAACGATGTTGTGGTTGAAGGTCTGTATGCCGCCGGTGAAATTGCTTGCGTATCTGTGCATGGTGCAAACCGTCTTGGTGGTAACTCACTGCTGGATCTGGTGGTGTTTGGTCGTGCCGTTGGTCTGCAGGTGGAGAAAAGCTTCAAAGATGGCTTTGAGTCCGTTGATGCCTCTGAAGAAGACATCGAACGTGCCATGGCTCGTCTGAATCGCCTTAATAACTCTACCTCGGGTGAGTCTGTCGCTGCCGTTCGTGCTGATCTGCAGAAAACCATGCAGCTGTACTTTGGCGTGTTCCGCGAAGGTCCAAGCATGGAGAAAGGTCTGGCGATGCTCAATGAAATCGGTGAGCGTGTTAAAAATACCGTTCTCGAAGATAAGAGCGGTGCCTTCAACACAGCCCGTATTGAAGCGCTGGAATTGGATAACCTGTTCGAAACGGCCTATGCCACTGCTGTCGCGGCAATTGAGCGTAAAGAGTCACGCGGTGCTCACGCCCGTAACGACTATACAGAACGTGATGATGAGAATTGGCTGTGCCACTCATTGTACTTCCCTCAAACCAAGACCATCGGTAAGCGTGCGGTGAACTTTGCTCCTAAAACAGTGGCAGCGTTCCCACCGAAAGTCCGTACTTATTAATAGGGGAGTATTGAAATGCTAGTAAGTATCTACCGTTACAACCCTGAAAAGGATGCAGCGCCGTTCATGCAGGATTATGAGATC
Organism: Saccharospirillaceae bacterium; assembly: GCA_021208685.1. Classification (GTDB taxonomy): domain Bacteria; phylum Pseudomonadota; class Gammaproteobacteria; order Pseudomonadales; family Oceanobacteraceae; genus Venatoribacter. Next base: position 60,863 of record JAJOJJ010000009.1, on the reverse strand, counting down.
GCTCTTCCTGCAGGCAAAGATCTGATGGTTCTGGATGTTCTGAATCTGGTGAAGGAAAAGGATGTATCTGTTTCCTATCGCCGCTCATGCCGCGAAGGTGTGTGTGGTTCAGACGGCATGAACATTAATGGAAAAAACGGTCTTGCCTGTATCACTCCGGTATCGGAGGCGACTAAAGGCAAAATGGATAAGCTGGTGCTGCGTCCGCTGCCAGGTATGCCAGTGATCCGTGATCTGGTGATCGATATGTCGCTGTTCTACAAACAGTACGAAAAGATCAAACCTTATCTGGTGAATAACACACCGGCTCCGGCCATTGAGCGTCTGCAGACACCGGAAGAGCGTGAAAAACTGGATGGCCTGTACGAGTGTATTCTCTGTGCATGCTGTTCAACCTCTTGTCCGTCTTTCTGGTGGAATCCGGATAAGTTCGTTGGCCCGGCCGGTTTGCTGCAGGCATACCGCTTCCTGGCGGACAGCCGTGATACTATGACACAGGAACGATTGGCTGAATTGAGTGATCCGTTCAGCGTCTTCCGTTGCCGTGGCATCATGAATTGTGTCAATGTGTGCCCGAAAGGATTGAATCCAACGCGCGCCATTGGCCACATCCGTAATATGCTGTTATCCCAGCAATTATAGGAAAGGCACCACTGACGACCGGTGGTATTAGACGTAAGTGGGCTGGACACACAGCCCACTTACGTTGACAATTTTTCAAAAATAGACCTCACAAGGTTCTATTTTTAACTAAGCTGAATTTTTAGTTGAGGGAGCGGGGAATCCCCGTTTCACCTCAGAGGCCTTGCGATCTATCCGGTCGGCCCTCTATCCTGCCTAGCGCTAGAGTTGGTGCATACACTCTGTGGGTGATTTCCTTCGTTTATTCAAAAACAGGGTGGTCGTACATGCACGAGCAGACAATGGAGCAACTTTGGAGCACCTCTCAGTTGGCGGGAGGTAACGTTGCTTATATGGAGGAGCTCTTCGAAACCTACCTCAGAGACCCCAACGAGGTACCCGAAGAGTGGCGCAATTATTTTGATCAGTTACCTCGCGTCGATGAAAGCACTTCCGTAGATACTCCCCACAAGCCCATTCGGGAACAATTTCTTCTTATTGCTAAAAATCAGCGTCGTTCCCGACCTGTGTCGCAGGGCTCAGTCAGCTCTGATCATGAACTGAAACAGGTTCAGGTATTACAACTCATCAATGCCTACCGTGGTCGTGGTCATCAGCATGCCAAACTGGATCCGCTTGATCTGATGGAACGCCAGAAAGTCCCTGATCTTGATTTGTCTTTCCATGGTTTGTCACGGGCCGATTTGGATACTGTATTCAAAACCGGCTCGTTGTTTATTGGTCAGGACGAAGCCTCGCTGAGCGATATTCTTGCAGCACTGGAAACAACGTATTGCGGTTCGGTTGGTGCGGAATATATGCACATCGTTAACACCGCTGAGCAGCGTTGGTTTCAGCAGCGACTAGAAAGTGTTCGTGCCCATCCGAGATTCGGCAGTGAAGTTAAGCTTCATCTGCTCGAGCGTCTGACCGCTGCCGAAGGCCTGGAAAAATATCTGGGTTCACGTTATCCGGGGGTAAAGCGCTTTGGTCTGGAAGGGGGCGAGAGTCTGATTCCGTTGATGGATGAGCTTATTCAGCGCAGCGGTACTTACGGTGCCAAAGAAATTGTTATTGGCATGGCACACCGTGGTCGACTGAATACCCTGATCAATACCCTTGGTAAAAAAACGTCCGATCTGTTTGATGAATTCGATGGGAAAGTGCATTACGAATCTCATGGTGACGTTAAATACCATCAGGGCTTTTCATCCAATGTAATGACTTCTGGCGGTGAGGTGCATCTCGCGCTGGCGTTTAACCCGTCTCACCTTGAAATTGTTTCTCCGGTGGTTGAAGGCTCTGTACGTGCGCGTCAGGATCGTCGTAACGACAAAACCGGAGAAAAAGTAGTTCCTGTGATTATGCACGGTGATTCTGCCTTTGCCGGTCAGGGCGTGGTGATGGAAACGTTCCAGATGTCACAGACCCGTGCGTATAAAACCGGTGGCACGATTCATATTGTCATTAACAATCAGGTTGGTTTTACCACATCCAAGCGCGAAGATGTCCGCTCAACAGAATATTGCACTGATGTGGCCAAAATTGTTGAAGCGCCGATTCTGCATGTGAATGGCGATGATCCGGAAGCGGTGCTGTTCGTTACTCAGCTGGCCGTCGACTATCGTAATGAATTCAAGAAAGATGTCGTAATTGATCTGGTGTGTTACCGCCGTCGTGGTCACAACGAAGCGGATGAGCCATCCGGTACTCAGCCATTGATGTATGCCAAAATCAAAAACCAGAAAACCACACGCGAACTGTATTCTGAAAAATTAATTGCTGCTGGTGTGCTGACGGCGGAAGACAGTAAAGAGCTCGAAGAAGAATACCGTAAGGCACTGGATAATGGTCATCACGTTGCCAAGAGTCTGGTGAAAGAACCGAATTCTGAACTCTTTGTTGACTGGACTCCGTACCTTGGGCATGAGTGGACAGCCCGTGCTGATACCCGCTTCGATCTTAAATTGTTGCAGGAACTTGCCAATAAATTGCTGGAAGTGCCGGATGGATTTTCGGTTCAGCGTCAGGTCGGCAAAATTATGGAAGACCGTGGACGAATGGCTGCGGGTGCTATGCCGATTAACTGGGGTTTTGCTGAAACGATGGCGTATGCGACGTTGTTGCATGAAGGGCACCAGATCCGGATTACCGGTCAGGATGTTGGGCGTGGCACCTTCTCACATCGTCATGCGGTTTTGCACAATCAGAAAGACGGTTCCAGCTACATCCCGCTGAAGCATGTCAAAGAGGGGCAGCCTTCTTTCGATCTTTATGATTCTCTGCTGTCAGAGGAAGCCGTGCTGGCATTTGAGTATGGGTATGCCACTACCACGCCGGGAGCATTGGTCATCTGGGAAGCGCAGTTTGGGGATTTTGCTAACGGTGCACAGGTTGTATTTGACCAGTTTATTTCTTCCGGTGAACACAAATGGGGGCGCTTGTGTGGTCTGACCATGCTGTTGCCACATGGCTATGAAGGTCAGGGGCCTGAACACTCTTCGGCACGTCTTGAGCGCTATCTGCAGTTATGTGCTGAACATAACGTCCAGATTTGTGTGCCTTCGACACCTGCTCAGGTCTATCACATGCTGCGCCGTCAGGTGATTCGCCCATTGCGTAAGCCTCTGGTGGTTATGTCTCCCAAGAGTTTGCTGCGTCACAAGCTGGCGATCAGTACGCTGGAGGAACTGGCCGGTGGTCGTTTCTACACCGTGATTGATGAAGTTGATGAGTTGGATGCTAAAGCGGTTCGTCGTGTATTGCTGTGTTCCGGTAAAGTCTATTATGACTTGCTTGAACGCCGCCGCGCCGAAGAAATCAACGATGTTGCCATTGTTCGCATTGAGCAACTGTACCCGTTCCCGGCTAAGCAACTTGCTAAAGTTCTCTCTAAATACAGCAATGTTGAAGAGGTTGTCTGGACACAGGAAGAGCCTATGAATATGGGGGCGTGGTACAGCAGCCAGCATCATATGCGTCGCGCATTGGTGCAATTGAAGCCAGATCTGCATTTGCAGTATGCCGGTCGCGCAGCTTCTGCGTCGCCAGCGGCAGGCTACATGGCGCTGCATCTGGAACAGCAAGAAAAATTAATTCGTGACGCTCTGGGACTCCAGGGCTAGGTAACCGCAGGAATATTAAGGAAAACATAATGAGCATCGAAATTAAGGCACCCACGTTTCCTGAGTCTGTCGCTGACGGCACGGTTGTTACCTGGCATAAAAAGCCTGGTGAACCTGTGCTGCGTGATGAGCTGTTGGTGGATATTGAAACCGATAAGGTTGTTCTTGAAGTTGTGGCTCCTGCTGACGGCACATTAAAGAATGTGCTCAAAGAAGAGGGTGATGTCGTACTGAGCGATGAAGTTCTTGCAATCTTTGTTGCCGGAGAAGTTGCAGCAGCGCCTGCGGCTGCCACTGCAGCGCCTGCGGCTGCCACTGAGTCTGTCAGTGCCGGTGAGGTAATCATGAGTCCGGCTGCGCGCAAAATTGCTGAAGAGAATGGCGTTGCCGCATCTGCCATTGCTGCAACCGGTAAAGACGGTCGGGTTACTAAAGAAGATGTGGTTAATCACCTGAAAGCCGCGCCTAAGTCGGCCCCTGCACCAGCCGCAAAAGCTCCGGCCGCTGCGGTAAAAGTGACCCAGATTCCGGAAGGTGAGCGTATCGAAAAGCGCGTGCCGATGACCCGCCTGCGTGCAACCATTGCCCGTCGTCTGGTTGAAGCGCAACAGAATGCCGCCATGCTGACGACCTACAACGAAGTCAACATGAAGCCGGTAATGGATTTGCGTGCTAAGTACAAAGATCAGTTTGAAAAAGTACATGGCGTTAAACTGGGCTTTATGTCGTTCTTTGTAAAAGCAGCAACTGAAGCACTGAAGCGTTTCCCCGCCGTGAATGCTTCTATTGATGGTAACGATATGGTTTACCACGGCTATCAGGATATTGGTGTTGCGGTATCTACCGAGCGTGGTCTGGTTGTGCCTATCCTGCGTGATACCGACGGCATGGGGCTGGCTGAAATTGAAAGCACCATCGGTGATTTCGCGAGCCGCGCCCGTGATGGCAAGCTGGGCATTGATGAAATGCAGGGTGGTACCTTCACCATCACTAATGGCGGTACCTTTGGTTCACTGATGTCTACACCTATTCTGAATCCACCACAGACAGCCATTATGGGTATGCACAAAATTCAGGAGCGCCCGATGGCGGTCAATGGACAGGTTGTTATTCTGCCAATGATGTACCTCGCGCTGTCATACGACCACCGTATGATCGATGGCAAAGAGGCTGTGCAGTTCCTGGTAGCGATCAAAGATCTTCTGGAAGATCCTGCCCGTCTGCTGTTAGACATTTAACCGGATAGTTAAGGAAATAAAGATGAGTAAGAAGTTTGATGTCGTCGTTATCGGTGGTGGTCCTGCCGGTTATGTCGCAGCTATCCGTTGTGCGCAACTGGGCCTGAACACGGCCTGTATTGATAAGTGGCTGAGCAAAGATGGCAAGGCTGTTTTTGGTGGAACCTGCCTGAATGTGGGTTGTATTCCATCCAAGGCTTTGCTGGACACATCGCATAAATACGAAGAAGCCAAAGAAAAGCTTTCTCTGCATGGTATCAGCGTTGGTGAAGTGAGCATTGATATTGCTGCCATGCTGAAGCGCAAAGACCAGATTGTTAAAAACCTGACCATGGGTGTTGCGACGCTGTTCAAAGCCAATGGTGTAACCCCATTCGAAGGAACCGGTAAATTGCTGGCTGGTAAAAAGGTCGAATTTACCGGTCATTCCGGAACTGCTGAAATCCTCGAAGCAGATCACGTCATTATTGCGACGGGCTCCGTGCCGGTGAATATTCCGCCAGCACCACTGACGGAAGGTGTGATTGTTGATTCAACGGGTGCGCTTGAATTTTCCGAAGTGCCAAAGCGCCTTGGTGTTATTGGTGCCGGTGTTATTGGTCTGGAGCTCGGCAGTGTCTGGGGGCGTTTGGGTGCGGAAGTGGTTGTGCTCGAAGCACAGGACAAATTCCTGCATCTGGTTGACCAGACCGTTGCTAAAGAAGCACAGAAACTGTTCACCAAACAGGGTATGACCATTCGTTTGGGTGCACGCGTTACCGGCACTGAGGTGAAAGGTAAGCAGGTAACAGTGACGTATCAGGATGCCGAAGGTGAGAAGAAAGAAGTCTTCGATAAACTGATCGTTGCGGTTGGCCGTCGTCCTTATACCGAAGGCCTGATGGCGGGCGATTGTGGTGTCAACATGGACGAGCGTGGCTTCATTCACGTTGATGAAACCTGCAGTACAGATGCTCCGGGCGTCTGGGCTGTGGGGGATGTGGTTCGTGGTCCTATGCTGGCGCACAAAGCATCTGAAGAAGGCGTGATGGTTGCTGAGCGTATTGCCGGTCATAAAGCCCAGCTGAATTATGATGTGATTCCATCGGTTATTTATACTCACCCTGAAATTGCCTGGGTCGGTAAAACGGAAGAACAGATTAAAGCGGATGGTGAGCCATACAACGTTGGTATGTTCCCGTTTGCGGCTAATGGCCGTGCCATGGCATCAGCGGATACTGATGGCTTTGTGAAGATTATTGCTCATGCTGAAACCGACCGCATTCTGGGAGCCAGTGTTATTGGTCCGAGTGCCGGTGACCTCTGTCAGCAGATTGTTGTGGCTATGGAGTTTGGTTCCAGTGCTGAAGATGTGGGCATGATGGTGTTTGCCCACCCAACCGTTTCTGAAGCGGTTCATGAAGCCGCTTTGGCTGTTAACAACAATGCGATTCACAAGGCGAATCGTAAGACCAAAGCGAAATAGTAATACGTTGGCCCGGAATTCCGGGCCTTCGCTTTATCGCCGGGCGAGGGTGCTGAATAAGTGCTGCCGACACGATTGGATGCCCGGTAAAACAGGCTGTTGGGTAACCCCCGACTCAATAAGAGAAACAGGACGAAAGCGATGAACCTTCACGAATATCAGGGTAAACAGCTTTTTGCTCAGTATGGTCTGCCGGTATCGAAAGGTGTGGCAGCCAAAACTGCAGAAGAAGCTGCAGCAGCGGCCGACACTATTGGCGGTGAACGCTGGGTTGTTAAAGCTCAGGTACATGCCGGTGGCCGTGGTAAGGCCGGTGGTGTGAAGCTGGTTTCTTCCAAAGAAGAAATTTCTGAGTTTGCCAACAAGTGGCTGGGCAAAAACCTGGTGACTTACCAGACTGATGAAAAAGGTCAGCCGGTCAGCCGTATTCTGGTTGAGAGCTGCACCGATATCGCTCAGGAACTGTATCTGGGTGCGGTCGTCGACCGTTCTTCACGCCGTGTGGTGTTTATGGCCTCAACTGAGGGCGGTGTGGAAATTGAGAAAGTTGCGGAAGAAACTCCGGAAAAAATCCTGAAAGCCACGATTGATCCACTGGTCGGCGCTCAGCCGTATCAGGGGCGTGAACTGGCTTTCCAGTTGGGTCTTAAGGGTGATCAGGTGAAGCAATTCACCAATATTTTCCTGGGCCTTGCCAAGTTGTTCGTTGATAAAGATCTGGCTCTGCTGGAAATCAATCCGCTGGTGATTACCACCGAAGGCAATCTGCATTGTCTGGATGCCAAAATCAATATCGACAGTAATGCGGTATACCGTCACAAAGACCTCCAGGAAATGCGTGATCCTTCGCAGGAAGATGCGCGTGAAGCTCATGCCGCTGAGTGGGAACTGAACTATGTTGCTCTGGATGGCAATATCGGTTGCATGGTGAACGGTGCTGGTCTGGCGATGGGTACTATGGATATCGTGAAACTGCACGGTGGCCAGCCAGCCAACTTCCTGGATGTCGGCGGTGGTGCAACCAAAGAACGTGTGGTTGAAGCGTTCAAGATCATTCTGTCTGACGATAAAGTAAAAGCCGTATTCATCAATATTTTTGGTGGGATCGTGCGTTGCGACATGATTGCTGAAGGTGTGATCGGCGCTGTGAAAGAAGTCGGTGTTAAGGTTCCTGTGGTTGTTCGCCTGCAAGGTAACAACGCTGAAGTGGGTGCTAAGGTTCTGACTGAAAGTGGCCTGAACATTATCGCCGATACCGACCTGACTGGCGCAGCCCAGAAAGTGGTCGCGGCTGCAGCTGGCAATTAAGGGGTAATCATGAGCATTTTAATCAACAAAGACACCAAAGTGATCTGTCAGGGCTTCACTGGTGCTCAGGGTACTTTTCACTCTGAACAGGCAATTGCCTATGGCACCAAAATGGTCGGTGGTGTAACACCGGGTAAAGGCGGTACTGAACACCTCGGCCTGCCGGTATTCAATACGGTTAAAGACGCGGTTGCTGCAACCGGTGCTGAAGCCTCTGTTATTTACGTTCCGGCTCCTTTCTGCAAAGACTCTATCCTTGAAGCCGCAAATGCCGGCATCAAGCTGATTGTCTGTATTACTGAAGGCATTCCAACGCTGGATATGCTGGATGCCAAGGTGAAGTGTGACGAGCTCGGTGCGCGTCTGATCGGACCAAACTGTCCGGGTGTGATCACTCCGGGAGAGTGCAAGATCGGTATCATGCCGGGTCACATCCATCTGCCGGGTAAAGTCGGTATCGTTTCCCGTTCCGGCACCCTGACCTATGAAGCGGTTAAACAGACCACCGATTACGGTTTTGGTCAGTCTACCTGTGTGGGTATTGGTGGTGATCCGATTCCGGGTTCTAACTTTATCGACATTCTGAAAATGTTTCAGGAAGATCCGGCCACTGAAGCCATCGTTATGATTGGCGAAATCGGCGGTACTGCAGAAGAGGAAGCGGCGGCTTTCATTAAAGCCAATGTGACCAAGCCTGTTGTTTCTTACATCGCGGGTGTTACAGCGCCTCCGGGTAAGCGCATGGGGCATGCCGGCGCGATTATCTCCGGTGGTAAAGGTACGGCGGCGGATAAGTTTGCTGCCCTGCAGGACGCTGGTGTTGCTACCTGTGAGAGTCTGGCCGATATCGGTAAGACTCTGAAGGAAGTAACCGGCTGGTAAGTTTACCAGCTCAAAAAAGAACCCGCTGCGGCGGGTTTTTTTATGCCTGAAGGCCGGATGGCATCCGGTTCCGGATCTGTCACGGCTAGACCTTGGTGTTATGACCCTTGGTCGAATAGTCGCGGTAACCACACATCCCCTAAGGTGTGATGATTCACACCGGAGGAATTATTTATGGGTTACCAACAGGAATATCAGGCCTCAATTGAACAGCCCGGAACCTTCTGGCAAAAGCAGGCGCAGCGTATCCAGTGGTTTCAGGCCCCTCAATCCATACTCAGCAAAGATGCAAACGGTATCGACCGCTGGTTTGCGGATGGGAAACTCAATACGGCCTATCTGGCGCTGGATTATCACGTTCTGCAGGGGCGTGGTGAGCAGCTGGCTCTTATCTATGATTCCCCGGTGACTGGCAACAAGCGTACTTATACCTACAGTCAACTGACCGAAGCCGTGGCGCGCTGTGCCGGTATGCTGGTCAGTCAGGGCGTTGGTAAAGGCGATTGCGTGATTGTGTATATGCCGATGATTCCTGAGGCGGCAATTGCGATGCTGGCCTGTGCCCGTATTGGTGCTGTGCACTCTGTGGTGTTTGGTGGCTTCGCTCCGAATGAACTGGCGGTGCGTATCGACGATGCGGCGCCCAAGGTCGTTATGTCGGCATCTTGTGGCATCGAAGTTGACCGCATAATTGAATACAAGCCGATTCTGGACGCTGCCATTGAAATGGCAGTGCACAAACCAGACAGCTGCGTTATTTATCAGCGTGAACAGCATCGTTGCGGTCTGACGGCCGGGCGCGATATTGACTGGCAGCAGGCCGTCGCCACGGCACAGCCTGCCGACTGTATTCCGGTGTCGGCGCTTGATCCTCTGTACATTCTTTATACCTCCGGTACCACCGGCAAGCCCAAAGGCGTTGTGCGTGACCATGGCGGTCATGCTGTCGCCATGAGCTATAGCATGAGTGTGGTTTACGATATGCATCCGGGGGATGTGTTCTGGGCCGCTTCTGATGTTGGCTGGGTGGTGGGGCATTCTTATATTGTTTATGCGCCATTAATTGCAGGCTGCACGACGGTCTTTTATGAAGGTAAGCCGGTTCGAACGCCAGATGCCGGAGCATTCTGGCGGGTGTGTGCCGAGTATGGTGTTAAAGGATTATTTGCCGCACCGACCGCATTCCGTGCGATCCGTAAAGAGGATCCGCACTGCCTGCAGGCTGAAAAGTATGACCTCAGTAAATTAAAAACCATTTTTATGGCTGGTGAGCGTCTCGATCCGCCGACTTATGAGTGGGTGGATCAGCATATTAAGCGTCCGATTGTGGATCACTGGTGGCAGACTGAAACCGGTTGGGCGATTGCCGGCAATCATATGGGGCTTGAACCGGCGCAAGTGAAAGCGGGTTCTGTGACGCGTCCGTCGCCCGGGTTTAATGTGCAGATTTTGGATCCGAAGGGACGTCCGGTTGCCGCCAATGAGCAGGGCAGTATTGCGATCAAACTGCCATTGCCGCCTGGATGTCTTCCGACGATCTGGGGCAATCATGAGCGGTTTGTCGCCGGTTATCTGGGTACCTACAAAGGCTATTACATTACCGGTGATGGCGGTTATCTGGATGATGATAACTATCTGTTCGTACTTGGACGTACCGATGACATCATCAATGTTGCCGGCCATCGTCTGTCAACCGGAGAAATGGAAGAAGTGGTTGCCGGGCATGCGGCGGTGGCTGAATGTGCGGTCATTGGCCGTCACAGTGATCTTAAAGGCGAGGAGCCTCTTGGGCTTGTGCTTCTCAAAGACGGTGTTGATATCGATGAAGAGACGCTGAAGCAGGAGTTGGTGCAGCGTGTCCGAGACCGGATTGGGGCGGTAGCCAGTTTCCGTGATGCGGTGGTGGTGCAGCGTTTGCCTAAAACCCGTTCTGGTAAGATTCTGCGTAAAGTCCTGAGGAATATCGCCAATAACGAAGAATATCAGACACCATCAACCATCGATGATCCGGCTTGTCTGGGAGAAATTGAGCAGATATTGATGAAAAAAGGACTGCGGCCGGAGAACTAATGCGAGGTCGATCAGTCACAGAGTGAGCAGGCTGAAGCCAGTGTGCTCTCTCTGATTTTTATGGTGTTTACCGGGCGGATTCCAGCCCGGTTTTTTTTGCCTGTTTCCCCGGTGTCAGCGCGGATCGTCCTCACTATCGTTAACGGCTTACGGCAATTCAGCACGACCTGTTTCCGGAAATATGCGCGAGATTACGGAGCGCTACAGAGCAGGGTATAAATGTTGCTAATCGTTACCATTTAATTGTGTCGAGTTGTAACATCACCTGCTAGTCTTTCGGCTTATATGGGAATCCTGTCAATAAGGCGCCTCTGAATTCTTCAGCGCTGCCTCAATCAATCCTTGTTCTTGAGGGGGGGTACGTTTGCTGAACATCTTAAATACCCGTGCCTCGGGTTGGGTTTTACCGCTTGCGATTGTTGTTCTGACGCTGTTGTTGCTGACCTTCTCAGTACAGAGCTGGCTGGTCAGTCGCAGTGTGTTTGACAATGAAATTGCTCACATTAATCGTGTTGCCTTACAGAATGCCCGCTCGGTCATGATTTCCCGCCGAGAATCGTTCAGTTTATTAGGACAACAACTGTCAGCGCTGAATGCACTGGATGATCCCGAAGCCGGGCGGGATATTTTAGAGAAAGTAGCCTTTTTTACCCCGGGTATTGTCAGTCTTGGGCTTGCCCGTACGGATGGGACGATGATTTTGTACAGCAATCGTTATGATTCTGCATACAACCCAGTGACGCTGCCTAATCTGCAACAACAGTCGTCCCGTCTTTTCAGTCGCGCTCTGAATTCAGACGATGTAGTTACCGGGCCGCCACTCTGGCAAAACAGCACCCGCGAGTGGATGCTGCCACTGTTTTACGCCTTCCGCAGTCCTTACGGCGACGACGTTGCAGGGGTATTAACTGGGCTTGTGCGCTTGCAGGATCGTCTTGCCCGTTGGGATGGCGTTGATCTCGGGCATGATACATCCGTGGTCGTGGTCAGCTCTGATGGGGTTCCGCGTTATGCCGTGCCGGTCTTTAATGCTTACGACAGTCAGTCGGGCCGACAGTTTATGATGGATCTTATGCAGCAGGTCACTGCATCCGGTGAGGATGAGGGCTGGCTGGTCAGTGACTGGAGCGAAGGTCGCAGCCGTACAACCTATCGGGTGCACTTTTCGCGTATTGGTGATGATCTTTTCAATTTGGTCGTGCGACCGCAGTCCTCATTATGGCTTGCCTGGCGCGAGCGTGTTGAACCGGCTTTGCTTGCATTTTTTGCCTTACTGGCAGGCAGTATCGGTGTACACCGCATTGTGCTTCGCCAGCAAAAGATCTATCAGCACAATCTCCTGTATCAGGCACATCATGATCCACTGACCGGATTGCTCAATCGTGCCCATCTGCTTTATTTGATGAAGGAGAGTATGGCGGATGACCCGGAGGTCGCATTTTCTCTTTTGATTATCGACCTCGATTATTTTAATCGGATTAATGACCAGCACGGGCATGCCATCGGCGATGCATTATTAAAGCTGGTTCCTCAGCGTTTACAGGGTATTTTATCTCCAGGGGATTGGCTGGCACGGCAGGGGGGTGATGAATTTCTGGTTGTATTCCGTAATGAGCTGAGTTTCCGTGGCCGGGATGTTCTGACCCAGGCGGTTAAAGCTGCACTGGAAGAAGAATTTGAAATTCATAACCGGGTTATTTCGGTTTCAGCCAGTATTGGTGTGGCGAATTTTCCCCGTGATGCGATTGATCCTAATGATCTTTTGGGTAAAGCCAATGCTGCATTGTATCAGGCGAAAGGCGATGGTCGTAATTGCATCGTTCACTATTCTGACGATATTGCTGCGCTCAGTCTGCGCAGTAAAGAACTGGAGCGTCAGCTGGATGGTTGTTGGCAGCGCAATGAAATGCAGGTGTATTATCAGCCTCAGGTTGATTGCCGCAGTGGTGCGCTGATCGGTGCGGAGGCGTTGGTTCGCTGGAAAAATAACGCGCTGGGTGATGTGAGTCCGGCGGAATTTATTCCGGTTGCCGAAGCAATAGGTGCGGTACGCCAGATTGACCGGTTTGTTATGGCTGAGGCCTGCGCATTTATTCATGATATATCCCGGCAATTTTCCCGCCCGTTACGTATATCCATTAATTTATCACCGGCCCATTTGCTGGATCCTGCGATGATCGCCGAGGTTACTGAATTAATCCGGCGCTATGATCTGGCACCACAACAATTAGTGCTGGAAATAACCGAAACCGCTGTTCTTAATGACTTTGAACGGGCGGCTCAGCAAGTGTCACAACTGCGGGAGCTGGGGGTTGGTGTTTCGGTGGATGATTTTGGCACCGGCTATTCGTCGCTGTCTTATATCCATAAATTACCGGTCACAGAAATTAAAATAGACCGTTCATTTGTTGATCAGATTGCTACCGATTTACATGATCGGGCGTTGACCAGTGCGGTGATCGCGATGGGCAAACGACTGCACCTTGAAGTGGTCGCTGAAGGGGTTGAAACGGCGAATCAGTGGCAGATTCTACTGGAGCAGCATTGCGATACATTGCAGGGGTTTTATATTGCCAGACCCATGCCGGCGGAAGACTTTATTCGCTTTATGGAAAACCATCTTGAACAGCCGCAGGCAATAGCGCAGCGTTAAGGCACCTCTGAATAATTCAGTGCCCGCTTCGGCTTACTGAAAACGTTCAGATCAAGGCGCCACGTTGAAGGCATAGCGGGTTACGCCAAAACGTGGCAACACCGAGCTGGACGTTTTCAGCAAGCCCCGAAGGGCGTGGGCTGCAGAGCGTTTTGACGGTGTTGTCGATTTCATAAAGGACTCGCCATTCACTTCAATCGACGCCTTGTCAAAAGCGCTCTGCAGCACTCACGCGAAGTTGTGCAGAATTATTCAGAGGTGCCTTAATACCGATTATTCAGATAATGCCGCTGTCCATGCCTGCTGCCATGGCTGCGCACAACTGTTCGCAGTGTTGCAGGAAATGTTCCTGCCATTCGCCACGCAGAATCAGAGGTTCCTGAACCCAGCGCCAGCGCAAGCCGGTGGTAATGGTTTCTAATGCCCGTTGTGTTCCTGTACCGTCATGACCGGCACGAATAATCGCGGTGCAGGGTTTTCCCTGGGTCTGTTCCAGACAGGGATAATATATCCGGTCGAAATAGTCTTTTAATGCGCCACTCATATAACCGAGGTTTTCCGGCGTGATTAAAATAATGGCATCGGCCTGAATGGTATCGCCGGTATCTGCCTCAAAGGCCGAACGTACAATGAATTGACTGTTGTCTGTTGCTGCGGCTTTAAAGCCAGCTTCACAGGCCTGTAATAATCGCTGGGTGTTGGGGGACGGTGTGTGGGTAATAATCAAAAGTGTTTTCATGGAATACAGTCGGTTGAGTTGCCCACAGTATAGCTAAACCAATGGCAGTGCTGCAGCCTGGGCAAGCGCGCAGGATAATAAGCGGCCAGCCATTTTCTCGGCACGGCTGGTCAGCATAATCGGAACCCGCGCGCCCATTAAAATCCCGGCCGCCTGGGCTCCGCCTAAATAAATCAGTTGTTTTGCCAGAATATTGCCGGATTCCAGATCGGGAGCAATGAGAATGTCGGCGTCACCGGCAACCGGAGATTCAATGCCTTTGCTGTTGGCCGCTTCCAGATTAATGGCATTATCAAAAGCCAGTGGTCCGTCTAATAAACCGCCGGTAATCTGTTTACGGTCCGCCATTTTACATAAAGCGGCAGCGTCAATCGTGCTGGGTATTTCCGGATTGATTTTTTCGACCGCACTTAAAATGGCGACTTTGGGTAAGCTGACCCCCATGGCCTGGGCCAGTTGTATGGCGTTGCACACAATGTCTTTTTTGGCCCGAAGATCGGGATGGATGTTAATGGCTGCATCGCTCATAAACAGCGCCTTGGGGTATGACGGCACATCCAGATAATAGACATGGCTGATACGGCGCTCAGTACGGATGCCATTGGTTTTATTCAATACCGCACCTAACAGCTCGTCGGTTGAAAGGCTGCCTTTCATTAAGGCCCGGACTTCACCAGTGCGCACGAGGCTGACGCCTACTTCGGCGGCTTCGTGACTGTGTTCCGTGTCACGGATATCGATGTCAGACAGGTCGATAGCATTTTTTAAGGCGCATTCGCGTATTTTGTATTCCGGCCCGACCAGAATGGCGTGCATCATTCCAAGGCGGTGTGCGGCGAGCGCTCCTTTTAACGAGTCCTCGGTTACCGGGTGAATAACGGCGGTCGGCAGAGCCGGCCGCAGAAGCGATCGTTCAAATAAACGGCGCATATGCGGGTGGCTGGCAGTGGCCGTGACAATTTCTTCCCTGATCAAATCGACAGTCATGTTGTGCTTCCTAATCAGCGTCGGGCTTAACACCATCCGATGGTTTTATGACAATTACGTCACAAGCCACCTTGTCAACCAACATTTCGGCGGTATTGCCGATTAACACTCCGGCAATTCCTTCGCGGCCTACCGTTCCAACGACCACCACGTCGGCATCAATCTCTTTGGCGATTCCAGCAATAACGATGTCGGCATCACCTTCGCCAACATGCACATGGTCGGGCTGGATGTTGTATTTGCGTGCCAGCGCTGCACAGGCTTCTTCATGCTGTTCGGTGATGTACTTCTGGATGTCATCCGGTGCGGTCACTTCAGGAACCATGGCGAAGGCTACCGCGACCAGCGGATAGGAATTGGCCAGGTGCAGGTCTGTTTCAAAGTGATCCGATAAATGCTCGGCAAACGACAGGATATTATCGTTGATAATCTGATGGCCGGAGTCGCCGGAGGTAGCGTCTACCGACGCCAGTACCCGGTTGTGTGTCCATGGTCTGGCGGATTTTACCAGCATCACCGGAGCCGGGCAGTGGCGCAGCAGGTTCCAGTCGGTATGGGGGAATATGCGGTCAAGAAGGCTGTGCGGTCTGGTGCCTTTAATCACCAGATCAAAATCTTTATGACGCATCGATTCAATGACAGCATCGTGCAGATGCTTATGCCAGTGCACTTCGGTATGGATTGCGATGCGGTTTTCACCCTCTGGCACGAAGCTGTTGAGCCAGCGCTCCGATTTATCCATCAGCGCCTGTTTGACTTTGGCGCGGGTTTCCGCATCGAGTGAGGAGTTAGCCTCACAGTAAGCTTCGTAAGTACTGGTCAGTAACGTCAGGTCTGCTTCCACGGAGCGTGCCAGCCACAGCGCGCGATCAAGCGCAATTTGCTCCGGATGTTCGCTGTCCAGTACGACCAGAATATGATTGATATCCAGCATGGCTTTCTCCTTAAAAAGATATCCGGCATCGGAATGGCTTAACCCTAGCGCGTCACGCATCGTACGGTCTTGTTTTGGGTCATATTGTTTTGCATTTAATGGGCCGGTTGGCTTTGTCCCGGGGCCGACAATATGTCGATCAGTGCCCGGGCTGCATTGCTTAAGGTGCGGTGGCGCAGATGAATTAAGCCAAGCTGACGCCGGATCGGAGTGGATGGCCAGGGCAGGCGTACTAACTGTTCGTCGAGCATGCTGTGCGGCAGCAGGCTCCAGCCCATGCCGACCGATACCATCATTTTGATCGTTTCAAGATAATTGGTGGGCATGGGCGCATGCAGATTAAGCCCGGCCTGACGGAATACCCGCTCCAGCAGCTGGAATGTGATGGTGTCCGGTTCCGGCAGAATAGCCGGTGCCTGAGCCAGATCCTGCAGGCTCAGTTGCGGGATGGCGGCCAGAGGGTGATCCGGTGCGCAAACGCAAACCATCTCATCCTGCCACAACGATAAAACCTCGGTGTCATCCGTTGTCTGTCTGCTGTCAGGTTCAAGAGTGGTCAGGGCCAATTCGACCTGTCGCAGGCTGACGGCCTGATACGCGCGTTCTGAGCCCATAAAGCTCAGATTCAGCTGTGCCGCCGGATAACGGCTGACAAATTCCCGTAACACTGGCGGCAGCCGGTGCAGGCCGATGTGGTGGCTGGTGGCCAGCGATAATACACCACTCACTTCGCCCCCGAGATTCATCAGCCGCTGCTCTGTGTCGGCCACCAGATCCAGAATTTGCCGCGCTTTAGGCTGCAGGGCATGTCCCGCCTCCGTCAGGCTGATGGTGCGGTTGTGGCGGTCGAACAAGGCGTTGCCCAGTTGTTGCTCCAGCAGCTGAATGCGTTTGCTCACGGCTGACTGAGTCAGGTGGAGTTGTTCCGCCGCGAGTGAAAATGAACGCTGTTCTGCAACGGCGAGAAATGCTTTCAGTGCCTGAGTATCCATAGAGTTAGCCTGCGCTGTTATGCCTGTAAATTCCATTTGGGAATTCAAACTAGAAATAATATGAATTTGAGTTGTTTAGCAGAAGGCGTATCCTTAGGCAATACCAAAAACATCCCTGATGAGAGAGGACATCCCGATGGCTGGGAAAACCCTGTATGACAAATTGTGGGAGCAGCACGTTGTTAAAGAACGTGATGACGGCACGGCATTAATCTATATCGACCGTCAGTTGCTGCACGAAGTAACCTCGCCACAGGCTTTCGAAGGCTTGCGTATTGCCGGGCGTAAGCCATGGCGTCTGGATGCTAACCTGGCGACTCCGGATCACAATGTGCCGACTACCTCGGCTGAGCGTGAATCCGGTATTGCCGGTATTCAGGACCCGGTGTCCCGTATTCAGGTGAAAACACTGGACGAAAACTGCGATGAGTTCGGCATCACCGAATTCAAAATGCAGGATAAACGTCAGGGGATCGTGCATGTGGTTGGCCCGGAGCAGGGTGCAACGCTGCCGGGCATGACCGTCGTTTGTGGTGATTCCCATACGGCGACTCACGGTGCGTTCGCCGCACTGGCGCATGGCATTGGCACCTCTGAAGTGGAGCACGTACTCGCGACCCAGTGTCTGATTCAGCGCAAAATGAAAAATCTGCTGATTAAAGTGGAAGGTGAGCTGGGCGCCGGTATTACCGGTAAAGACGTTGTGCTGCACATCATTGGTGTCATCGGTACGGCTGGCGGTAATGGCACGGCGATGGAATTCGGTGGTTCTGCGATCCGCTCACTGAGCATGGAAGCCCGTATGACCATGTGCAATATGGCCATTGAAGCCGGTGCCCGTGTAGGCATGGTCGGCTTCGATGACATCACTGCGGAATACGTAAAAGGCCGTCCTTATGCGCCGAAAGGCGAACACTGGGAAATGGCGCTGGCGGCCTGGAAAGATCTGGTATCCGATGACGATGCGGTATTCGACAAAGTGGTTGAAATCCGCGCAGAAGACATTAAGCCCCAGGTTACCTGGGGGACATCACCGGAGATGGTAACGACCATCGACGGTACGGTGCCGACCCCGGATGATGCTGTCGATGAGGTACAGCGCTCCGGTTTCGAACGGGCTTACCAGTACATGGGCCTGACACCGGGTCAGAAAATTACTGATATTCAACTTGACCGGGTGTTTATCGGTTCCTGCACCAACTCCCGTATCGAAGACTTGCGTGCCGCAGCCGATGTCGCCAGAGGCCGTAAAGTCGCGGGCAGTGTGAAGCAGGCTCTGGTTGTTCCGGGTTCTGGTCTGGTGAAAGCACAGGCCGAAGCGGAAGGCCTCGACAAAATCTTCATCGAAGCCGGTTTTGAGTGGCGTGAGCCGGGTTGCTCCATGTGTCTGGCGATGAATGCCGACAAACTGGGCAACGGTGAGCATTGTGCGTCTACCTCGAACCGTAACTTTGAAGGGCGTCAGGGCTATGGCGGCCGTACTCACCTGGTGAGTCCGGCCATGGCGGCGGCGGCGGCCATCGCCGGCCACTTTGTTGATGTGCGTGAGTTTTAAGGGGAGCCATGATGAAACCATTTACCGTACACAAGGGTATTGCTGCCCCGATGGATCGCGCCAATATCGATACCGATATGATCATCCCCAAGCAGTTTCTGAAATCGATCAAGCGCAGCGGTTTCGGTCCGAATCTGTTTGATGAGCTGCGCTATCTGGATGAAGGTCAGCCGGATGCGGATAACTCCGGCCGCCCGCTGAATCCAGAGTTCGTTCTTAACCTGCCGCGTTATCAGGGTGCCTCGGTGCTGTTGGCACGGGAAAACTTTGGTTGTGGTTCGAGCCGTGAGCATGCGCCCTGGGCGCTGGAAGACTTTGGCTTCCGTGCCATCATTGCTCCGAGCTACGCCGATATTTTCTTCAATAACAGCTTTAAAAACGGCTTGCTGCCGATCGTGCTGGATGATGCAACCGTTGATCGCTTATTCAAAGCCGTCGCGGCGACGGAAGGTTACGAACTGACCATCAATCTTGAGCAGCAAAAAGTCATCACTCCGGATGGTGAGGAAATTCCGTTCGAGGTGGATGCGTTCCGCAAGCACTGTTTGCTCAACGGTCTGGATGACATCGGTCTGACATTGCAGGATGCCGATGATATCCGTGCCTATGAGCAGAACCGTCGTCAGCAGGCTCCCTGGCTGTTTGGTGCCTGACGCTGAAATATTTGATTATCTGCCGGGCGCGTCAGTGCCTGGCTTCTGATTCTGGAAAATGACATGTCTAAAAATATTCTGATTCTGCCGGGCGACGGCATTGGTCCTGAAATTGTGGCTGAAGCGGTTAAGGTGCTGGATGTTGTTAATCAGCGCTTTAATCTCGGCCTGAATATGGAGCACGCGCTGGTGGGCGGTGCAGCCTATGATGAGTTCGGCACGCCGTTGCCGGAAGAAACCATGGAAAAAGCCCGTGCCGCAGATGCCATTCTGTTGGGTGCGGTGGGTGGTCCTAAGTGGGATACCCTTGAAAACCGCGAATTGCGCCCGGAAAAAGGTCTGCTGGGCCTGCGTTCCGGTCTGGAATTGTTCGGTAACCTGCGCCCGGCGATTCTGTATCCGCAGCTGGCGGATGCGTCGAGCCTGAAACCTGAGGTGGTGTCTGGCCTGGATATCCTCATCGTACGCGAACTGACCGGTGGTATTTATTTCGGTAAGCCGCGTGGCATCCGCATTCTGGAAAACGGTGAGCGTGAAGGCTACAACACCTACGTTTATAACGAATCTGAAATTCGCCGCATTGCCAAGGTCGCATTTGAATCCGCCCAGAAGCGCGGTAAAAAATTGTGCTCTGTGGACAAGGCCAACGTATTGGAAGTGACGGTACTCTGGCGGGAAGTGATGAATGAAGTGGCCAAAGATTATCCGGATGTCGAGCTGTCGCATATGTACGTCGATAATGCGGCCATGCAACTGGTTCGTGCACCAAAGCAGTTTGATGTGATCGTCACCGGCAATATGTTCGGCGATATTCTTTCTGACGCTGCGGCCATGCTGACCGGTTCGATTGGCATGCTGCCATCGGCATCTCTGGATAAGAACAACAAGGGTATGTATGAACCTTGTCATGGGTCAGCTCCGGATATCGCCGGTCAGGGGATTGCGAATCCGCTGGCAACGATTCTGTCCGTGGCAATGATGCTGCGTTATTCTCTGGATCAGGCCAATGCGGCTGATGCGATCGAACTGGCAGTGAGTAAAGTGCTCGATAAAGGTCTGCGTACCGGTGACATTTTCTCCGCGGGTATGACCAAAGTAAGTACCAAAGAAATGGGTGAGGCAGTCGTAGCTGCCCTGCAAGAGGTTTAAACATGGCTGTGCAAAAAGTAGGTTTGGTGGGCTGGCGCGGCATGGTGGGTTCCGTGCTGATGCAACGTATGCAGGAAGAAGGAGACTTCGGTCTGATTCAGCCGGTATTTTTTACCACCTCCCAGAAAGGACAGGCTGCGCCGCAATTTGGCGGAAAAGACTGCGGTCTGCTCGAAGATGCATTTGATATTGATGCCTTAAAAACACTGGATGTGATCATTACCTGTCAGGGTGGTGATTACACCAAAGAGGTATTTCCGAAACTGCGCGCCGCCGGTTGGGATGGCTACTGGATTGATGCGGCGTCTTCACTGCGCATGGCGGATGACGCCATCATCATTCTCGATCCGGTCAACCTGAACGTGATTGAAAATGGTATCAAAACCGGCATCAAAACCTATGTCGGCGGCAACTGTACCGTCAGTCTGATGCTGCTGGCGCTGGGTGGCCTGTTTGAAAAAGATCTGGTGGAATGGGTTGCACCACAGACCTATCAGGCCGCATCCGGTGCCGGTGCGCAGAACATGCGTGAACTGATCAGTCAGATGGGTGCGATTCACGCGGATGTGAAAGATAAACTGGATAATCCGGCGTCAGCCATTCTGGAAATCGACCAGCAGGTTGCTGAATTCATCCGCAGTGATGAGTATCCGAAAGCACAGTTCGGTGCCCCGCTGGCGGGCAGTCTGATTCCTTACATTGATTCGCAACTGGCTTCCGGCCAGAGTCGTGAAGAATGGAAAGCTCAGGTTGAAGCCAACAAAATTATGGGTCGCAGTGACAAGCAGATCCCGATCGACGGATTGTGCGTGCGGGTGGGGGCCATGCGTTGTCACAGTCAGGCGCTGACCATCAAGCTGAAACAGGATTTACCCGTGGCAGAAATCGAACAGATTCTGGCCGCTCATAATGAGTGGGTGAAGGTTATTCCGAACGAGCGTGAAGCCAGTATGCGCGAACTGACTCCGGCCAGGGTAACCGGTACTCTGAGCATTCCGGTAGGCCGTATCCGTAAGCTGAATATGGGGCCGGAATATATTTCAGCCTTTACCGTCGGTGATCAGCTGTTGTGGGGCGCGGCTGAGCCACTGCGCAGAATGTTGCGCATTTTGTTGAAAAACGCCTGATTTGACCGAATAAAAACGGGGCCGTGGCTCCGTTTTTTCATTTATTTTCTCTAAAGTGTGACCTAACTCTTTCTTTCATATCGTAATTGTTTTGGTGACAGGGGCCAAAAGATTGCGTAATCCCGTTTTATATTTGATACTTACGGCGCTTATGAATGGAATCTATAAGTAAGCTGGGTCAGGAATATCTCGACGAAATTGTTTTTCGATACTATACGGGGCGAATAATCGCCGTATGACAACAAGGAAGCACCAATGAAGCGCCTACTTGCGAACACCTTAATGCTGATCGGGGGATTGACTGCCTCATCTCAGCTACTGGCGTTGGGTCTGGGGGAACTGACTCTCAAGTCGGCACTGAATCAGCCTCTCCAGGCAGAAATAGAGCTGGTTGAAACCGATGGTTTATCGCAATGGGAAATTAAGCCGGCTCTGGCATCGGCCAGTGACTTTGAACGCGCAGGCGTTGACCGTTTATATTTCCTGACCAAAATTACCTTCAAAGTTGAAGGCGATCGTGTGGTGCTTACCTCACGCGAGCCGGTCAACGAACCTTTCCTTAATTTTCTGGTTGAACTGAACTGGCCGTCCGGACGCGTGCTGCGTGAATATACGCTGCTGCTGGATCCGCCAACGTTCCAGGAAGAATCTGTTCAGCCTCTGGTAACGGCTCCGGCAAGACAGGAAACGGTCATTGCGGTGACTGAAACAGCCAATATTTCTGCGCCTGTAACGCCTGTGGCTGTAAATCGTTGGGACAGTGAACCGTCAGCTCCGGGCACTTACAAAGTGCAGCCTAATGATACGTTGTGGGAGATCGCACTGCAGACCCGTCCAGCCAGTGGCGTGACGGCTCAGCAGATGATGGTTGCTATTCAGAATGAAAATCCGAATGCATTCATCGCCGGTAATATTAATCGTCTTAAAACACATCAGGTGTTGCGCATTCCGGACGCTGAATCCATCAAGCGGGTGTCTTTCGGTCAGGCTGTTGCTGAAGTGGAACGTCAGAATCGTGCACTGAATACGGGTGCTGCCCAGATCGATGCAACCGGCCGGGCAGCAAATTCCAACACGGCTGTCGCAGCTAAAGATGGCGGCGAAGTACGTCTTCTGTCTGCCGCCAATGATACGGCTGAAACAGCAGGTGTCAGTGGCGATGCCAGTCAGGGAGCGGGCAGCGGCCGACAGCAGGCGCTGGAAAATGACCTCGCAATTGCACTGGAAAATGTTGATAAAAGCCGCCGTGAGAATCAGGAACTGCGTGAGCGTCTGGAGGCTTTAGAAGAACAGATTAATACGCTTCAGCGGCTGATCTCGCTGAAAGACGATCAGCTGGCCACCATGCAGGTTGGCAGTGCGGAGCAGGCGGCAGAGCCTGTTGCTGAACAAACGCCGGCTGCGGTGACTGAAACCGTTACTGAAGTGGCGGAAGCGGTTGCCGTTACAGAACCTGAGGTCATACCTGCCGGTGACGCTGTTGACTTTAATTATTCTCAGCCTGCGGAAAACACCGTGGCGGATAGCGCAGTGACTGAAACGGCCGCGCCTGAAGCTGACGCCACAGCGAAGGCAGCGGAAGAGAAAGCACGCCGTGAACGCATTGCGGCCATGCTGGCGCAGCAGGAAGAGCAACAGCGCCCGCAGCCAACATTACTGGATGAAATGATCAGTAATCCTCAATATCCCTTAGCCGGTTTTGGTGTACTGGTTTTGCTTGGCCTTCTGGTTGCCCGTAGCCTTAAACAGCGTAAGGCCGCAAAACAGGACGATGAGGTCGGTGATGAGGAATTGGCTTTTGTTGGTGCTGACAGTGATCCGGCGAATCTCGATGACTTTGATTTTGAGGATGAGTTGTCTTCCGCTGCTGTGGATTCTGATGCTGATTATGCCGATGTTGATATCGACCTTGATCTCGATCAGGTTGACCAGCGCGACGAAAAGTTTGAAACCGTAGCTCAGACTGAAGATGTGATCAGTGAATCTGATATTTACATCGCTTATGGCAAATTTGAACAGGCGGTTGACCTGCTTTCCGATGCGATTGAGAAGGAGCCAAGCCGTTCTGATCTGCGCCTGAAATTGCTGGAAGTTTATGTCGAAATGGATGAGGCCGAAGCCTTTGCGGTTGCAGAGGCTGGACTGAATCAACTGGGAGACCGTTCTGCTTCCCAGCAGGCAGAGCAAATGCGCAACCGCTTGTCTTCGCCAATGGCTCCTGCTGCCGCGGTCAGTGCGCTTGCCTTGACGGATTCTGCATTGTCTCTGGATGATATTCCGGCGCTGGATGATTCCATGGGGGATGATTTTGCCGATGCACTCGATTTCGGTGAAGCATTAGATCTTTCTGAGGGGGTGTCGGATGACGACAGCGCCGCCCTTGATTTCAATGCCGATGACGCCGGTCTGGAAGAAGTACCCACGCTGGATCTGGATGACGGCTTAGACTTTGATCTCGACGGCTCTGCCGCGGAGTTATCTAAAGACTTTAACCGTGCGTCCGGGGGCGATGACGAGTTTGATATCGGTTCCGAATCAGCAGCAGATAATGATGCGCTTGATTTCGATCTGGATGGTTTCAGCGCTGAGCCTGAGGTTGCTGCCGTAGCTGTTCAGGATGCTGCTGTCAGTCGCGCTGAAGATGATAATGCTCTGGACTTTGATCTTGGATCATTGTCTGGCAGTGATGATGCGGCGGAACCTGAAGCCTTACCGGATGTGGCGGCGGATGACGATTTTGCCCTGGATTTCACGACGGAAGAGCAGGCCGCTTCTGCCGATTCAGACCTCAGTGATCTGGAAAACCTGCTGGACGGAGAGGCTGAAGGTTCTGGCGATTTGTCTGATCTGTCTTTCGATATGGAAGAAAATACCGGCTTCGCTGATGCTGAAGACGATGCGGATCTCAAAGCACTTGAACAGGAACTGGACGTTATGACCTCTTCAACTGCTGATCAGGCGGAAGAGGATTTCTCCTTCGACAGTGGTGAATTGGATGACGATCTGACAGCGCTTGCCGCTGCAACTGAAGAATCTGAAGAGGTAATGGATTTTTCTGCTGATCTGGCTGATCTTGATTCTGAGTTTGAAGCTTCCGCTGCGGTATCCGATCTTGACAGCGTCGATGCTGACGATGTCCCGCTGGTCAGTGATCAGTTTGATGGGCGTATTGAGCCAGATATTCCGGATGATCTGGATATCAGTACTGGCGGAGATATTGACCTTGATGAGCTTGCTGCCGCGGATGACGAGTTTGACTTCCTCGCCGGCACTGATGAATGTGCAACCAAGCTGGATCTGGCTCGCGCTTACATCGATATGGAAGACTTTGATGGTGCCCGTGAGCTGCTGCAGGAAGTGGTTCAGGAAGGGTCGGATCAACAGAAAGCGGATGCCCGCGGTCTGATGGATAATCTGGCCTGATAGAGTCTTCAATGTCTGGATCTACCTCCGGTGTGCAGCGTTATGCTGCCATCGTGGAATACAACGGAGCGTGTTTCCACGGTTGGCAGAAGCAGAAACATCACAACGAACCTACCATTCAGGCCGCTCTCGAAGCGGCCATTTCAAAGGTCGCCAATCACCCGGTTGAAATCGTCTGTGCAGGACGTACCGATGCTGGTGTGCATGCAACCCGTCAGGTGATTCATTTCGACAGTCATGCTGTGCGTACAGAGTACAGCTGGCTGATGGGCGTAAATACCAACCTGCCCGATGGTATTGCGCTGCAGTGGGTGTCTCCGGTTGATGGGGAGTTTCACGCGCGTTTCAAAGCCCGTGCCCGCCGTTATCGCTACCTGATCAATAATTCTCCGACCAAGCAGGCGCTGCAGCACGATCAGCTGACCTGGTGGCGTTACCCGCTGGATGCGGAACGTATGCACGAAGCGGCGCAGGCGTTGATTGGTGAGCATGACTTTTCGGCCTTCCGTGCCAAAGATTGCCAGGCGAAATCACCGGTCAAAACCATGCATCATATTCAGGTCAAACGCTGGGGCAATATCATCATGCTGGAGCTTGAATCCAGTGCGTTCCTTTATCATATGGTGCGCAATATCGTTGGTGTCTTACTGCCCATCGGGGAGGGGCATAAACCGGTTGAATGGATGGCCGAAGTGCTGGCTGGCTGTGACCGCAAACAGGCAGGGGTGACCGCACCCGGAGAAGGGCTGTACTTTGTCGGCGTGGATTATCCGGAGCAGTTTGATATTCCCTGCAAACCTTATGGTCCTGCGTTGCTTGAGCCGGTTCTGAGCCTGGTCTGACTCTCACCTGATCCCTTCTCCGGAACATGCTGACGTGATGAATGTGAGCGTCTGCCTTGTTATGATGCCGGCTTTATCGTCCGGAAGTTGTTATGTCTGCCTCTTATCGTCGTACCCGAATCAAAATCTGCGGTATTACCCGCGCTGAAGATGCTGCGGCCGCGGTGGCCGCGGGGGCAGATGCCATCGGTCTGGTGTTTTATGAACCGAGTCCGCGCGCGGTGGATATTGCCATGGCTCGGACGGTGGTTGCTGCGGTTCCGGCTTTTGTTACTGTGACTGCGCTGTTTGTAAATCCGGATGCTGATGAGGTGCAAAAGGTTCTGGATGGCGTTAGAATCGACCTTCTTCAATTCCACGGTGATGAAGAACATGACTTCTGCAGTCAATTCAATCGTCCCTACATCAAAGCCCTCCGTGTCCGGCAAGCGTCGGATGTGGTGGAGGCGTGCCTGCGCTTCCCAGGCGCACTGGCAATTCTGCTAGACAGCTATAAGCCGGGTGTTCCCGGTGGTACCGGCGAAACCTTCGATTGGGCGCTGGTACCTGATCAGCAAACCAAACCAATTATTCTTGCCGGTGGTCTGACCCCCGAAAATGTTGGCCTTGCAATTCGCCAGGTGGCTCCCTTTGCGGTGGATGTCAGTGGTGGGGTTGAGGCAGCTAAGGGTCTCAAAGATCACGGCAAAGTTACTGCATTTGTTAATGAGGTGTACCGTGTCGACCAACAATCCTTTTGATCTCGACCTGCCTGATGCGCGTGGCCATTTTGGTATTCATGGCGGACGCTTTGTTTCTGAAACCCTGAGCGCAGCGCTCGACGAGCTGGAAACAACTTACAAAAAACTGCGCGAAGATGCCGATTTTCAGGCCGCTTTCGATAAAGACCTGGCCCATTATGTTGGCCGCCCGTCGCCACTCTATCTGGCTGAGCGTCTGACTGCTCACTGTGGTGGTGCGCAGATTTATCTGAAGCGTGAAGACCTGAATCATACGGGTGCGCACAAAATTAATAACACCATTGGTCAGGCGTTACTGGCCAAGTTTATGGGCAAAAAGAAAATCATTGCTGAGACCGGTGCCGGTCAGCACGGCGTAGCTTCCGCGACCGTTGCTGCGCGTTTTGGTCTGGAGTGCAAGGTTTTTATGGGTTCGACCGACGTTGAGCGACAGAAGCTGAACGTGTATCGGATGAAGTTACTGGGGGCTGAGGTAGAAGCGGTCCAGTCCGGTACCAAAACCCTGAAAGACGCCATGAACGAAGCCATGCGTCATTGGGTGACCCACGTTGATGATACGTTTTACATCATCGGTACTGCAGCAGGTCCGCATCCTTACCCTATGCTGGTACGCGATTTCCAGAGCGTGATTGGGCGTGAAGTGCAGCGTCAGAGTGTCGAGCAGTTCGGTCGTCAGCCGGATGCACTGGTCGCCTGCGTCGGCGGTGGCTCGAATGCCATCGGGCTTTTCCATCCCTATATCCGATATCCTGAAGTGGCGATGTACGGTGTTGAGGCCGGTGGTCTGGGTCTGGATGGTAATGACCATGCGGCACCGCTGAGCAAAGGCCGTCCGGGTGTTCTGCACGGTAACCGGACGTATCTGATGGAAGATGAAAACGGTCAGATTATGGGGACACATTCCATTTCTGCCGGTCTGGATTATCCAGGCGTAGGGCCTGAACACAGCTGGTTGAAAGATGTGGGCCGCGCCCACTATGTAGCCGCTACCGATGACGAAGCACTGGATGCTTTCCATAAGCTGACTCAGTTGGAAGGTATTATGCCGGCACTGGAATCTTCCCATGCTGTCGCGTACGCGATGAGGCTGGCGGCGACGATGAAACCGGATCAGGTGATTGTTGTGAACCTGTCGGGTCGTGGTGACAAAGATATTCATACCATTGCCACTTTGGATGGAGTCACCGCTTAAGCCGTTCGGAGCTGCTGTGCTTGGAAATACGGCGTTAAAAATCACTACGGGATGCTCATTTATGACTTTTAAACTGCGCTACCTCAGTGATTTTTGCCTTGTCTTTCCTGCGCTCGCAACGCTCCGGTGTGCAGGGCGTACGCCATAAAACAATTTTATCGCTCAGCGGGGATGTCCGCTGAGGTTAAGCAGAATTCAGGAGACTGAGATGTCCCGCATTAAACAAGTGTTTGCCGATCTCGAACGTCAGGGCAAAAAAGCGCTGATACCCTACATTACCGCTGGCGACCCACAGAAAGATGCAACCGTACCTATGATGCACGCATTGGTTGACGCTGGTGCCGATATTATTGAGCTGGGGGTGCCGTTTTCCGATCCGATGGCGGATGGCCCGACCATTCAGCTGGCCTGTGAGCGCGCGCTGGTACACAACACCTCGCTGCACGATGTACTGGCGATGGTGGCGGAATTCCGTAAAACCAACAGCAATACGCCCATTGTGCTGATGGGGTATCTGAATCCGGTTGAACGCATGGGCTATGAAACCTTTGCGGCTGCTGCGGTTGAAGCCGGTGTGGATGGCGTGTTGATGGTTGATCTGCCACCGGAAGAAGCGGTGGATGTGGAAGGTTTCTTCAAGACGCGTGATCTGGACATGATCTATCTGATCGCGCCAACCACCAAAGATGAACGCATTGAGCGAATCGGTCAGGCTGGTAGTGGCTATGTCTATTATGTGTCGCTGAAAGGCGTGACCGGTTCCAAGGCGCTGGATGTGGATGATGTGGCGCGCAATCTGGAACGTATCCGTAAGTATGTTTCCATTCCGGTGGGGGTCGGTTTTGGCATCAATACCGGTGAAACTGCAGCGGCGGTCAGCAAAGTGTGTGATGGGGTGATTGTGGGTTCCGCCATCGTTAATCTGATTGCGGAAAACGCGGATAACGCTAACGCCGCTCAGGAGGCGGTATCAGCCCTGGTTGGCAGCATGCGTACGGCGCTGGATGCCTGAAACCATGAGCTTTGATGTTCAGACGGCCGATCTTGAGCAGTGGCTGCAGCGACTGGAATCCATGCACCCGAGTGAGATTGATCTTGGTCTGACGCGGGTGAGGGCGGTGGGTCAGCGGCTTGGTTGTCTGCGCCCGGCGCCGCTGGTGATTCTGGTGGGCGGCACTAATGGTAAAGGCACAACCTCGGCCTTGCTGGCTGCTTTGCTGCGCGAGCAGGGGCTGAATGTCGGCGTTTATTCATCGCCGCATATCCGCCGTTATAACGAGCGCGTGATGCTGAATGGCGCAGAAATCCCGGATGACGAGCTGTGCGCCAGTTTCCGTGCGGTTGAGGCTGTGCGTGGTGAAACCAGTCTCACCTATTTTGAGTTTGGCACGCTGGCTGCGCTGACCTGGTTTCAGCAGCAACAGGTTGATGCCTGTGTGCTGGAAATTGGTCTGGGCGGGCGTCTGGATGCGGTCAATATCGTTGAGCCGGACATTTCTGTTGTCACCAGCATCGGTATTGATCATCAGGCCTGGCTGGGGGATACGGTTGAGCAGATTGCCTATGAAAAAGTCAGTATCGCCCGCCCCGGTCAGGCGCTGGTCTGTGGTCAGCACAATCCGCCGCTGACGGCCAAAGAGACGGCTGATTCAATCGGTGCGCGGTGGTTCTGCCGGGATAAAGATTTCTTTATTGAGTGCGTTGAGCAGGGGCTGGTACTGCGTTTTGTACAGGATGGCGAATTACGCACCTGGCAGTTGCCAGCGGCACTCATCCCATATCACAACGTGGCAACTGCGGTGCAGACGCTGGCCGTGCTGGATCGCTTGCCGGAGCAGGCTGTCGTTGCCCGTGTGGTTGGCAGCTTACAGGTGGCTGGCCGTTTGCAGCGCTATGTGCGCCGGAATCAGGAGCAGGGGGCGTGTCTGCAGTTGACTCTGGATGTCGCTCATAATGAGCAGGCGGCCGCGTATATCGGCTCTCGGCTGGCCAATGTTGATGGCATTATCCTCGGTATGCTGACGGATAAGCCGGTTGATGATGTGGTCAGGGCTTTGCCGGTTACCGATCACTGGTTTTTGGCCAGTCTGGAAGGGCCGCGGGCTTTGCGCAGTGAGCAGTTGCTGGAGCGTGCGCAGGCTCTGGCCGGTAAGGCGGTTTACTGTTTCAGCTCGGTGGCCGCTGCCTTGGATGCTTTGCCCGGTCAGGGACATTGGTTGGTGTGCGGCTCTTTTTACACCGTCGAAGCAGCGCTGGAATGGATGCAGCAACAGCAGGCAGAGGGGAATAGTCAATGGAACAACATCTGAAAAAACGCATCCTCGGCGCGTTTGTTACCGTCGTGGCGGTCGCTATTGCTCTGCCGATTGTGCTGGATGGCTCACGCAGTCATTTGGCACTGCAGAGTGATATACCGCCGATGCCAGACATGCCTGAGTGGTCACGCATTGACGATGAGCGCAAGGTGCGTATTGAGCTGGAACAGCTGGCCTCCGGTGAAGCCGCCGCACAGATTGCTGTGCCGGAAATGGACGTGGTTGAACAGAACGACCCGGCACCACCGCGCGGGCAAAGTGATCGTACCGAACTCGACAGCAATCAGCTGCCCTATGCCTGGACGCTTCAGTTGGGCGCTTTTTCGGAGCAAAAGAATGCCTTTGCCTTGCGTGATCAGCTGCGAGCCAAAGGCTATAAGGCATACACTCAGGATTTTACCTCCGATCAGCTGACCCGTGTTTACGTAGGGCCAGAGCTGCAGCGCGGGCAGATTGAGGCGCTGCAGAAGCAACTGCGTAAAGAACTGAAGCAGCAGGATATTCATATCAAACGTTACCGCGCGGAGTCCTGAGCTGATCTCCGGCTGCAGGCATCCCGTGCCGGGCTACGGCCGCAGGTCGTCTGTTATGCATCTTCGTCGTCACCGGCCAAGTACTGCTTTCTTCAGCGGGCCGCTTTGGTATACTGCGCGCTTTCCAATATCCAGCTCCGGGGCGATCAATGGCGGTAATTGATTGGGTGATACTGGCCGTACTGGCGGTGTCTAGTCTGATCAGTCTGAAACGTGGTTTCGTCAAAGAAGCTTTGTCTCTGGCCAGCTGGATTGCAGCATTTATCATTGCCCGTTTGTTCAGCGGCAACCTTGCTACCTTATTGGCCGGTGTGGTGGAAACCAACTCGGTGCGCTGGATTCTTGCCTTTGTTATTTTATTCGCCGGTACCGTTACCATCGGCGCCATGGTCAATCATCTGCTGGTTGAAATGGTTCGTATGACCGGGCTGGGTGGCACTGACCGGGTTTTTGGTATGGTGTTCGGTCTTATCCGTGGATTAGTGGTGCTGGTTGCTATTGTTTACGGCCTGCAGTTTACGTTAGTGCCCCAGGACGCCTGGTGGCAGGATTCTGTCTTTATTCCTCATCTGACCACTCTGGCTGACTGGGCACGCAAAACGCTGCCGGGTGCTGCCGATCAGGTGATGTCTCTTACCCATTAGTTTTTAGTTTCAGCTGAGGTTATACGCGCATGTGCGGAATTGTGGGGATCGTTGCTAAAACCCATGTTAATCAGGCCATCTATGATGCCCTGACGGTGTTGCAACATCGCGGCCAGGACGCTGCCGGTATTGTTACCAGTTTTGAGAATAAGCTGTTTTTGCGTAAGGATAACGGATTGGTCAGTGACGTGTTCCGTACCCGTCACATGCAACGCCTGACCGGTAATATGGGTATCGGTCATGTGCGTTACCCTACGGCTGGCAGCTCCAGTTCTGCAGAAGCGCAGCCTTTCTATGTGAATTCACCCTACGGCATCACTCTGGCGCACAACGGTAACCTGACCAATACCGAGCAGCTGGCTGAAGATATTTACCGTGAAGATTTGCGACACATCAACACCACCTCTGATTCTGAAGTGTTGCTGAATATCTTTGCCCATGAGTTGCAGGAGCAGAAACAACTGCTGCCATCGCCTGACGTTATTTTTAAAGCGGTAAAAAATGTGCATCGCCGTATCCGTGGTGGATATGCAGTGGTGGCGATGATCAGCGGTTACGGCATTGTCGCATTCCGTGATCCGCACGGTATCCGTCCGGCAGTCTTCGGTCGTCGTGACACGGTGCAGGGGGCTGAGTATATGGTTGCTTCCGAATCCGTTGCGCTGGATGCGCTGGGTTTTAAACTTGAGCGTGATATTGCGCCGGGCGAAGCGATTGTCATTACCGAAGACGGTGAATTATTTACCCAGCAGTGTGCGGAGCATACAACGCTGAACCCTTGTATTTTTGAACACGTTTATTTCGCCCGTCCTGATTCCATTATCGACGGTATTGCGGTGTATAAAGCGCGTTTACGCATGGGTGAAAAACTCGCCGAAAAAATCATGCGCGAGCATCCTGAGCACGATATTGATGTGGTGATTCCGATCCCGGATACCAGTCGCTCTTCGGCACTGGAACTGGCGAATAAACTGGGCGTGAAATACCGCGAAGGGTTTATGAAAAACCGCTACATCGGCCGTACTTTTATTATGCCGGGTCAGCAGCAGCGCAAAAAATCGGTTAAGCAAAAACTGAACGCACTGGATTTGGAATTCCGCGGCAAGAATGTACTGCTGGTTGATGATTCCATCGTGCGTGGAACAACCTGCGAGCAGATTATTGAAATGGCGCGTGAAGCCGGTGCGAATAAAGTCTACTTTGCTTCTGCGGCTCCGGCTGTGCGTTATCCGAACGTGTACGGTATTGATATGCCGGCCAAAGAAGAATTTATTGCTCATGGCCGCAGTACTGATGAAATTGCTAAAGAAATTGGCGCTGACTGGCTGGTTTATCAGGATCTCGATGACCTGATCAGTGCTTGTCTGGAAGGCAGTAAAACCGAAGTCCGTTCATTCGATTGTTCGGTATTTACCGGTGAGTATGTGACTGGTGATATTAACGAAGCCTATTTTGATCGTTTGTCACAACTGCGGAATGATGCCAATAAAGGCAAGCGTGCGGCTGTCGAAAATGTCGCCATTGATCTGCATAACGAAGCTGAATCCTGAGACTGGATCCGGAAAACAGGTACGCCATGAAAGATTTTTCGCAATTCAATGATCGCTATCAGTCAGACCTCGAAGGATGTGCCTTTGAGACGCTGGCGGTGCGTGCCGGTCAGGTTCGCAGTGCAGAATGTGAACATTCGGAAGCTATTTTCCCGACCAGCAGTTATGTGTTTAATTCTGCGGCGGAAGCAGCGGCGCGGTTTTCCGGTGAGTCGGCGGGTAACGTGTATTCACGCTATACCAATCCAACAGTACGGACTTTCGAAGATCGTCTGGCGGCGCTGGAAGGTGGTGAGGCCTGTGCCGCCACCTCGTCCGGTATGGCAGCAATTTATGCTGTTGCCATTGCCCACCTGAAAGCCGGTGATCATGTTTTGTGTTCGGCCAGTGTATTCGGCAGCACCATTATGCTGTTTGAGAAATTTCTGCGGAAATTCAATGTGTCGATCGATTATGTCGATCTGCTGGATCTGAATGATTGGAAACGTAAAACTCAGGAAAATACCCGCCTGTTTTTTCTGGAGTCACCTTCTAATCCGTTAAATGATGTTGCCGATCTGGAAGGCATTGCTGCCATCGCCAGAGCCGCTAATGCTCTGTTTGTGGTTGATAACTGCTTCTGCACACCGGCATTGCAAAAGCCATTGCTGCTGGGGGCTGATCTGGTTGTGCATTCGGCGACCAAATACATTGATGGTCAGGGTCGCTGTGTGGGTGGCGCGGTAGTTGGTTCATCGGCACTGATTGAACCGGTAATTGGTGCGCTGCGTTCAGCCGGACCAACGATGAGCCCGTTTAATGCCTGGGTCTTTACCAAAGGTCTGGAAACGCTGTCGCTGCGCATGAAAGCACACAGTGAAAATGCACTGCAACTGGCGCAGTGGCTGCAACAGCATCCAAACGTAAAAACCGTGAATTATTGCGGTCTGGAAAATCATCCGGGCCATGCGCTGGCGAAAAAGCAGCAGTCTGGTTTTGGCGGGGTTTTATCGTTTGAGGTGAATGGCGGACGGGATGAAGCCTGGAAGGTCGTTGATGCTACCCGCATGATTTCCATTACTGCAAACCTTGGTGATGTCAAAACCACCATTACACATCCGGGCACGACCACGCATGGTCGTCTGAGTGAAGAAGAGCGGCAGAAAGCCGGTATTTCTCAGGCGTTGCTGCGCGTTGCTGTGGGGCTTGAGAATATCGGCGACATTCAGCGCGATCTGGCGCTTGGTCTCGACGCTTTATAATCTATTGCTCTGGGCTGACATTTAAGCGGGAATTACGCCGGTAATTCCCGCTTTTTCATGTTTGGCTGCGGAGGATGCGTTTTTTTCTGACGAATCTTTACGCGCGGTATTGTGCATTCCTCCTCAGCTCTGATGTCTGCCCATTTCCCTGAGGTCACGAGTCACTTATGCTTGGGTTTTATTTATCGCAGTAACAGGAACCGCCATGACCACTCCGATTCAACGTGCACTGGAGCAGCTCAGTGCTGTCATTCTGGGTAAAGAAGAGCAGCTCAAGCTGGCGCTCAGTTGTCTGCTGGCGCGCGGTCACCTGTTAATCGAAGATTTACCCGGCATGGGCAAAACCACCTTGTCTCATGCTCTCGCAGGTGTGTTGGGGCTGAAATATAACCGTATTCAGTTCACCTCTGATTTATTGCCCGCCGACATTCTTGGGGTGAGTATTTTTGAGCGTGAAGCTGGCTCCGATATTGGTCGTTTCCGTTTTCATCCGGGGCCAGTATTTACTCAGCTGTTACTGGCGGATGAAATTAACCGGGCAACGCCTAAGGCCCAGAGTGCGCTGCTGGAGGCGATGGAAGAAGGGCAGGTAACGGTAGAAGGGGAAACCCGGCCATTGCCCATGCCGTTTTTCGTTATAGCCACGCAAAACCCGGTGTCTCAGTCGGGTACTTTTCCTTTGCCGGAGTCTCAGCTCGACCGTTTTTTAATGCGTATCCAGCTGGGCTACCCGAATGAAAAAGCTGAGCGCGAGCTGCTCGAGGGCCGCGACCGCCGCACCATGGCCAGCAACCTCAGACCACTTTTAACCACACAGGAATTAGCGCAGCTGCAGCAACAGGTCAACAGTGTGCAGGCCTCGGCCAGTGTGCTGGATTATGTACAGCGTATTATTGCTTTTACCCGCTATGAGGGCGGCTATCAGTATGGTTTGTCACCGCGTGGTGCGCTGGCACTGTTACGCAGTGCGAAGGCCTGGGCTCTGGTGGATGGTAATCGTCAGTATTTGCTGCCGGAGGATATTCAGGCGGTGTTGCCGGCGGTGGTCGATCATCGTCTGGCGGAGGCTGCGGATGGCGGTGCCCACAGTGTATCGCAGCGCATTCTGAATTCGGTGCCGGTTCTGGTATGACGTCACTGTCCGGGCACTGGCGTGAGCGCTGGAAGCGTTGGCTGGACCGGCGAATTCCACCGGCACCTCAGGTAACGCTTAATCATCGCTCTATTTTTATTTTGCCAACCCGCACCGGGCTGTTGTTTATGGTGTTGTTGGTGGTGTTATTGCTGACCGCCATTAACTACCAGAACAGCCTGATTTATGGCCTGACCTTCTGGCTGTTCAGCGTATCATTGGCGGCGATGATGTTTACCTTCCGTAATCTTTCCGGACTGACGCTTGCAGCCGGGCGCGCGTATCCCTGTTTTGCCGGGGATGTGATCGAATTGCCGCTGCGCTTAACAGCGGCCAAACAGCGTTATCACGAAGCCTTGTTGCTGGGCTTTCCGGAAAATCCATCGCAACTGACGGATGTCGATACCGCGCAAATCCGCACGCTGGCACTGAGTTTTCGTACGGTTAAACGTGGCCCGTTGCAAGCCGGGCGTCTGCGTCTCGATTCGCGTTTCCCGCTGGGCCTGTTCAATACCTGGACCTGGGTAAAACTCGACGTTAATGCGCTGGTTTATCCCAAACCAGAGTATGTTCCCTTTGTGTTTGCCAGTGGCGAACAGGGCGATAAGCTCAGCGGTGCACCGTCGACCGTGTCCGGTCAGAAGGATTTTCAGGGGCTGCGTAATTACCAGCCCGGTGATTCGATGCGCCAGATCGCCTGGAAACAGCTGGCCCGTGGCAAAGGTCTGGTGACCAAAGATTTTGACCACGATGAAGGCGCAACCTGTTGGCTTGACTGGGATGTGCTGGCACCGCAGGCAACCGAAGTCCGGCTGTCACGACTGTGCGGCTGGGTGTTGCAGGCGCATCAGTCTGGCTGGCGTTATGGTCTGCGCCTGCCGGGCAAGGAGATTGCTCCGGATCACAGTGATGGCCATCGTGACCGTTGTCTGGAAGCGCTCGCCCGCTATGGCTTTGGCGGAGGTGAGCAATGAGCCGCAGCCGTTATTCCAACACGGATCTGCAGATTCCGCGCAGCGCCTTGTTCTGGCTGCTGGGCAGTAATGTCGCCGCGTTATTGCCACATTCACAGCACCTGCCGCTGTGGATGTGGGGACTGGCACTGTTTGTGTTTATCTGGCGCGGGCTGACCCATCTTGGCCGTTTGTCCTATCCCAATCGCTGGGCCAAGGCGGTGGCCGTTGCAGCGGCTTCGGCCGCCGTCATTGTGGCTTTTGATAAAACCTTCACGCTGGAGAGTGCCGCTGCTTTTCTGATTGCTGCCTGCCTGCTCAAATTGCTGGAAATGCGTCATCGCCGTGATGGTTATGTGGTGATTTTTCTCGGTTATTTTCTGCTTGGCACCGGTTTTCTGTTTGATCAGGGCATTCTGACGGGGTTATACGGCATTCTCACCGTCTGGCTTTTAACCAGCACTCTGGTGGCCCTGCATCAGAACAGTTTTGGACACGATGCGGGCAGTGCACAGCGCAGCCGCCGGGCGGCAAAACTGGCGGCGGGTATTCTGTTAATGTCGCTGCCACTGATGCTGGTTCTGTATCTGCTGTTTCCGCGTCTGGCGCCGTTGTGGAGCATTGCGTTGCAGTCGGGTAAGGCAAAAACCGGATTGTCGGCGGAAATGGCCGCGGGTGATATTGCAGACCTCAGTCAGTCGGATGAACTGGCTTTCCGTGCATCGTTCAGTGATGGCAAGGTGCCGCCCCGTGATCAGTTGTACTGGCGGGCCTTGATTCTGGATAACTACGATGGTCGCCGCTGGCAGCCCAGTGGGGTGACGTCTGAGGTGCAGTGGTATCCGCAAAGCTGGCAACCACCGGCGGAGGCAGAAGGGCTTATCCGTTACGACATCATTCAGGAAAGTACCGGTGAAACGTGGCTGTTTGCACTGCGCGGCGTTGCCGCACAGGAAGATCGCACCGGCATGACCATGGATGACCGTCTGGTTGCCAGACAGCCATTGCATGAACGCAGACGGTATCAGGCGTTGTCCTGGCCTTCGGTCAGTATCAGTGAGGATGGACTGGCCGGACTTGAACAGCGCCAGAACCTGCAACTGCCTCGCGGGCGTAATCCGCAGGCGCTGGCCTGGGCTGTGCAACGCCGTGCCGAGGCTGGTGATGATGCCTCCTATATCAATGCGCTGTTACGCCATTTCCGTGAGCAGGATTATTACTACACCCTGAAACCGCCGCTGATGGGCAGCGAGGAAATTGACGACTTTTTGTTTGATCAGCGTCGTGGTTTTTGCGCGCATTATGCCGGTGCACTGGTCTTTCTGGCGCGTGCGGCCGGAATTCCGGCGCGGGTGGTCTCCGGCTATCAGGGGGGCGAGTGGAACGCTGCCGACGGTTATTTAACCGTGCGTCAGTACGACGCCCACGCCTGGACAGAAGTCTGGCTGAGTGGACAGGGCTGGGTCCGGGTTGATCCGACGGCGGCGGTTGCGCCGCAGCGTATTGAGTTTGGTCTTGAACGCGCGGTGGCGGAAGAAGGGACGTTTTTGCAGGAAAATCTATTCTCACCCCACCGGTTCAAAGGGGTCAGCTGGTTAAACCAGCTGCGTATGGAAATGGACAGCCTGAACTATTACTGGCAGCTGTGGGTGTTGTCGTATGACGGCAAGCGGCAAAAAAGCTTTCTCAATGGCTGGCTTGGGCTGGAGGATTATAAGCAGGGTTTGTATGTGCTGGGCGGCAGTTTCGGCGGGTTCTTTTTAATGGCTTCACTGCTGGTGTGGTGGCGCCAGCGCCCGCTGCCATTGTCGCCGTTTATGCGCAGCTGGCAGCGGCTGCAGGACAAAGGCCTTAAGCTGGGGTTGGAACCGCAGTCTGGTGAAACCGCCGCCAACTATTTGCATCGGCTGGCTCAGCATTGCCCCCATCAGAGGAGCCTGTTGCTGTGGCTGGCGGCAGAAGTTAACCGGCAGCTGTATCTGCCCGCGCCGGACTCTGGCAGGGTAAAGCAAGAGCAGCGCCAGCTGATTCGTGCGATGGGAAAAATACGGCGACAGTTGCGTCGGGGTTAGATCCTGCTTTTACCCGGCTGATGGTCGGGCATTTGGCCAGGCGCAGAAGCAGCCATCACCGGCCACATTGGCGAAGGGGCCGTAACCTTTTGTGCTCAGTTCACGCACGATATTGGGGAAAAAATCATCATTGGCGACGGTGCAAAGAGCACCAAAGCCATAAGCACCAAAGTAACCCAGCTCACCACGGGAATTCAGCAGTGCCAGCGCCGGACTGCTGGGCAGAGGTAAATCAATACCCTGCGGCTGGCGCATAACCTCCATCCGGCGACCGTTCAGCTGCCTGAACTGGTGCAGTTGTTCATCAGTGGTGCCGGGTGCGGCCACCACCACAATACGCAATTGTTCAGCACTGAAGCGGCTGATCAGTCCATCGAAATGGCGCTGGCTGAGTTGGTTACACAGGCAATCAGGGTTCCAGAAGTGCAGCAGGACGACCGTTTGCTCTGTTGTCTGGATGGTCGGTGTGGGCGGTAATTGTTGCAGTAAAGGTTGCAGCATCTGATTCACCTGACCGGCTTGCCAGAAGCGGGGATCATCGGTGCCCGCGACAAACGGCCGGACGTTCTGCTGCTGAAACCACCACAGTCCGGCCAGTGTTGCCAGCAACCAGACGCTGACGAGCAGGATCAGCCAGACGTTCTTTGCTGTGTTGGCAGACGCCGGGGCGCCGCCAGCTGCGAATCTGTTGTCGGAGTGCTCAGGTGTCTTCATAGAGGATGGTTTCCGCCGCTCATCAATATCGGGGCGAGTATACCTCATCCGTTTCTTGGCCGGTGTGCAATGCTTTTTTATACCGTTATCTGAAGGGGCGCGCAGAAAGCCCCGGCTATCTCGGTGTTTATGAGTGGTGATCCGGGGCAGTGTCTTGCAGCGGGGAATCAGCCGATGATTGCGGGCCGTCTATGGCATTTACGCTCTGAGGCGTTAGGATACGCAGTTTTCCAGACGCGCATTTCAGCCCTATGACGCATTCTCCGCTGCCAGCTCTGGCTGCTCCTCCCTGGGTCTTATCTCTCTCAGCAGAACAATTGGCGGAGCATCTGGCCGATGCCCCTGTGCCGGTTCTGCTCGACTTCTGGGCCAGTTGGTGTGCCCCATGCCGGGCGATTCTGCCAGTACTGGAAAAGCACGTGACGGAACTGCAAGGGGAGGTCTTGTTATTCAAAGTGGATGCTGAACAATCGCCGGAACTGCTGCAGCGTTTTGCCGTGCACAGTTTGCCTGCGGTGTTGTTGTTGCTGAACGGCGTTGAAGTTGACCGCTTTCAGCAAACACTGACTGAATCTCAGATCCGCGCCTTTATTCAGCCCTGGCTGAGGGCACCGGATCTGCGTATTCAGCAGGTGCGTGACTGGTTGCAGCAGACCGCTCAGGCGTTTGCTGATGGTAAAGCGGATATCGCCATGGAACGGTTGCATCAGGCATATGCTCTGGCTGCCGGGCAGGAGAGTGTGCTGGGTCAGGTGTTCGCCGATTTGCTGAATACGCTGTTGGAAGGCACTCGCCAGCAGCCGCTGGCGAGTGCTGTACGGCGTGGCTTATTGCAGCTGGCGCAGCAATGGCTGGCGGATGCGGGATTCAGTCTGCTGCGTGATCCCGGGGTGCAGCAGATACAGGCGCGTCTCGCATTGCTGGAGCATGAGCCGCATCCCGATGAGATTTTCAGGTTACGCCAGCGGTTAG
The DNA here is from genome assembly GCA_021208685.1 of Saccharospirillaceae bacterium. Classification (GTDB taxonomy): domain Bacteria; phylum Pseudomonadota; class Gammaproteobacteria; order Pseudomonadales; family Oceanobacteraceae; genus Venatoribacter. The sequence goes on along the minus strand of JAJOJJ010000009.1, from coordinate 21,042 downwards.
CGTATCTCGTAAACGGCCGTAAGGATGATGAACAGATTGGGCAGACCGTATTAATGCTGGCCGCCGCATTGGCTGCGACGGCTGATTACTGCGCTGCGCTGGAGGCGTTGTTGACGTTTCTGCAAACGAGCAATCCGGTCGTCTCGGATACGGTGCGTCAGCGGGTTCAGGCCCGTCTGACAGAAATGATCGATCTTATGCCGGACCGGATATTGGCCAATCAGTATCGGCGCCGGTTGTTCGCGCTGAATGATCAGCGCCTTGCGGATTGATGACCGTGCCGGCCCGGAGTGTTCAGAGGGGCCTTAATTTCTTCAGGCTTGAGTGTTCAATCACTGGGTGGATTGCATGTCTTTTAAAATAGCCGCCAGTGTGGCGGCCATGATTATCACGTTCAGTGCCTTTTTGCCCTACATTCGTGACGTGTTGGCGAATCGCGTTCAGGCCCATGTTTTTTCCTGGGTCATCTGGGGGATTACAACACTGGTGGTTTTTTTTGCGCAACTGAGTGATAACGGCGGGGCGGGAGCCTGGGCCGTAGGATTATCGGCCGGTATCACATTATTGATTGCTGTGCTGGCATTGATAAAGCGGGGTGATCTGGTGATCACCATGCTGGACTGGCTGTTTTTTATAGCGGCATTGTCGTCACTGCCATTCTGGTATATCAGTGACTCTGCCTTAATGGCGGTTATTATATTGACTACGGTCGATTTGTTGGGATTTGGCCCTACTTTGCGAAAGGCTTGGGTTCAGCCTCATCAAGAATCACTCGTTTTTTTTGCATTATTTTTATTGCGCAATCTGTTGGTGGTCGCTGCGCTCGAACATTATTCCTGGATAACGCTGCTATTTCCGCTGGCAGTAACCTTAGCCTGTATGGCGCTGATGTTGATTATTGTACTGCGTCGCCGTCATTTAAGCCGGACGACGCCTGTCGGGTTATGAGCGGATTAAAGTCCGAGCTGACGCGCGGCCAGATCGCGCATAATTTCTTCCGAGCCGCCACCAATCGCATTGACCCGCACTTCACGGTAAATACGCTCACTTTTACAGCCGCGCATATAACCTGCGCCACCTAAAATCTGCAGGGCTTCACGGGCGCAGAATTCCATCACCATGGTGGCCTGCACTTTTAACAGCGCAATATCGGCGGGTCTGGCTTTACCGTTCTGAATCTGCCAGGCGCAGCTGTCCATATACGCCTGGGTTGCGTTCACCTGACGCACCATTTCGGCAAATTTATGGCGGATAACCTGATGCTTGCTGAGTGGCTTGCCAAAGGTTTTACGCTCTTTTGCCCAGATGGCGGCTTCTTCGATACAGACTTTGGCACTGGCCAAAGCCCCTGCGGTTAATGCCAGCCGCTCATTATTAAAATTATGCACAATGGGCATAAAACCCTGATTTTCACCGCCGATTAAATGGCTGGCCGGTACCCGTACATTATCGAAATAGAGTGTGGCAGTATCCGAACACCACCAGCCCTGCTTTTTATTTAATGGCGTGCGGCTGAAACCGTCGGCATCCGCCGGCACTAAAATCATGGAAATACCGCCCACGCCTTCGCCGCCGGTACGCACAGCAACCGTGTACCAGTCGGCACGCATGCCGCCGGTAATAAACGTTTTGCTGCCATTAATAATATAGTGGTCGCCGTCACGCACGGCACTGGTGCTGAGGTTGGCAACGTCAGAACCGCCGCCGGGTTCGGTAATGGCCAGAGAAATGTGTTTTTCGCCGCGCAATACTGGTGGAATAACCATGTCTTTTAAATAGTCGCTGCCAAAATGAACGACCGGTGGTAAACCAATGCCGTGCACCATTAGCGTGGCATAAATCCCTCCGGCGCCGGTACGGCTGAGTTCTTCGACGGCAATAATGGTATGAAAAATATCGGTGCCTTCACTCAGACCACCGTATTGTTCCGGATAGCCTAATTGCAGCAGGCCCACATCGGCGGCTTTATGCCAAAGTGATTGTGGCAGTTCGCAGGCTTCTTCCCAGTCGTCAACACTGGGCATGATTTCGCGTTCGACAAATTTCCGCAGCTGGCTGCGCCATTCGGCATGGTTGTCGTTGTAATACGGGCTGGCTAAACGCAGCGAGTCAAACGTCAGCATATGAGGTTCCTTCCGTTAGTCGTTATTTTTCAGTACATCGGGTAATTCATAGCGATGAAAACCGTTGAATGATTCGCTGTTGGTGGCGGGCTTGTCGGGCAGCGGAATAATGGCCGGCGCCGAGCCCATGGAAGAGCCACCATCAACCCGCAGACAGACGCCGCTGATAAAATTGGCGCCTTCGCTTAATAAAAAACACACAGCGGAACTGATTTCGGCTTCGGTTGCGATGCGCTTCAGTGGCACGTGATGACGCAGGTTGCGGATGGTTTTCTGCATTGCCGGGCTGTAAGTATCAAAGCCACTCGATGCAACCCAGCCAGGTGCGACAGCGTTAACGCGGACACCGCTTTTGCCCCATTCCCAGGCAGCGGTTTTGGTAATGTTTTCTACCCCGGCACGGGCTGCACCGGAATGCCCCATGCCCGGCATACCATTGAGATTATCAGCGGTCATATTGACGATAGCGCCACCGTGCTTTTGCATCGACTGACGATAGACTTCGCGCATCATTAAAAACGTGCCGGTAAGGTTGGTATTCAGTACCGCTTCAAACCCTTTTTTATTAATAAATTCGAGCGGGGAGGGGAACTGGCCGCCGGCGTTATTAAACAGACCGGCAATCTCACCGTGCTCTGCCACGATGGCTTGGATGGTTTTGATAACCGCGTCTTCATCACGGATATCCAGGCTGTAATAGCAGACCTGCCCACCGTCTTGCTGAATTTCCGCCTGCACGTTCTGCAGTTTTTCTTCGTTGCGGCCAATCAGAATAACCGTTGCCCCCAATGAGGCGAGCTCGTGCGCAGTGCAGCGGCCGATACCGCTGCCGCCACCGGATACCAACAGCGTTTTTCCGGCGAAAATACCGGCCCGCAGCGTGGATTGATACGGCATAAAACATTCCCCGTGGTGTGCATAAATGATTGCGTCAGTGGATTGTGATCCGTGACTTTGCCCGAAAATACCAAGCAAGTGCTTGGTAGGCAACGGTTGGTTACGGCCACAAACATCTCTTATACCGTTATCTTTTAAAGCCTTTACCACTGAAGCTGAACAGAACTCAAAGCAGGCCGAAGACTGTTGATGTGTGCTGCATAGGGTGTTCGGCGCTTCAGGGTTATCAGCGGCCACTCACAACGGCATAATGCGGTCTTTGATTCACTATTGGGGACGGCGTGATGCAGAAACGGCCATTAGGTAGCAGCGACTTACAGGTGACCAAGCTGTGTCTGGGTACCATGACCTGGGGCGAGCAAAACACGGAAGCCGAAGCACACCAGCAGATGGATTATGCACTGGAGCGGGGCATCAATTTTTTTGATACCGCTGAGATGTACCCGGTGCCACCAAAAGGTGAAACTCAGGGGCGCACGGAACAATACATCGGCAGCTGGTTTGCCAGACGCGGACAGCGCGACAGTGTGATTCTGGCGACCAAGGTGGCAGGCCCCGGTGACTGGATGACTCATATCCGTAATGGACCGCAGCTGACGCGCACGCACATCCGCGAGGCGGTTGAAAACAGCTTGCAGCGTTTGCAGACCGATTACATCGACCTTTATCAGCTGCATTGGCCGGCACGGCCAACCAATTTTTTCGGCAAGCTTGGCTATGAGCATCAGGAAGTGCAAACCACACCGCTGGAAGAAACTCTGGCTGCGCTGAAGGAGTTAATCCACGAAGGTAAAATCCGTCACTACGGTCTGTCGAACGAAACAGCCTGGGGTACCATGAAGGTGCTGCAGATTGCTGATCAGAATCAATGGGCACGGCCGCTGAGCGTACAAAATCCTTACAACCTGCTGAACCGCAGCTATGAGGTGGGTCTGGCGGAAGTCTCCCACCGTGAACAGGTAGGGCTGTTGGCTTATTCGCCACTCGCGTTTGGGGTGCTCAGTGGCAAATATCTTCATGGCCGGTTGCCGCCAAAAGGACGTATCACACTGTTCGAACGCTTCAGCCGTTATAAAGGGCAGCATGCGGAGCAGGCGGTACAGAAATACGTCGATCTGGCAGCGGATCTGGGTATCAGTCCGGTGACACTGGCTCTGGCGTTTGTTACTCAGCAGGGATTTGTCACCTCGAATATTATCGGTGCAACTACTCTGGAGCAGCTGCAGGAAAATATTGATTCTGCGGATGTGGTATTAACGGCGGATATTCTTGAGCGGATTAATGCCATTCATAAAGTGCATTCCAATCCATGTCCTTAATCGGCGTACCTGCAACTGATCAGAGAATCATCCGGGTTGAATGCACCGAATTCGGAAGAGAATATTCCGGTTTTTATTGGTACGGAGGTGTGGCTATTTCCCGGTTATTACAGGAATTATTATTATACTAAGCCACTTTCTTATCTGTTCAAATGCACGCGCCTTGCGACTCACGAATCATGTCATCGTAGTGGGTTGAATTATTCGATCGGATAAGGAAATGATTATGAACGTCAAATATGGTGTTTTAACCACTGCTTTTCTCTGTTCAGCGGCTATGGCTGAACCGGCCCCTTACTACGGGACTTTCGGGGTTGGTTATGTCAATAACGAGCCCTTTAATTCACTCGAAGCCGATAATGGTCGTCATGTTTATGATAGCTTTGTCGGTGAACTGGCTGGCGGATATCGTTTTAACAAGGATGCTGCGGTTGAAATTGCATGGCTGTTTGAATCTCCGTCTCAGAAAGACAGTCGTCCGGATATTGATCAGTTCCGTTTAAATGGTCTTTATTATTTTACTCAGAACACACTTAAACCCTATATCACAGCCGGTTTGGGGTACGAGCGCTTTGACTCGGCATTTCCCCGTAAATTTGAAGGTGAAGGTGTTCTGTTAGCTCTGGGAAGCGGTGTTGAATATAACTTCAGCCGTAATTTTTTTGCTCGTGCAGAAATTAATGTCAACGATATTGTCAGTGAATCTTTCGAGCACCTGATGTTTATGGGTAAGATTGGTTACGCCTTTGGCTCGCGCTCTTCCTATAAGCCTCAGCAGGCGGCAGTGGTTACGACAGTATCAGATTCTGATAACGACGGCGTTTCCGATTCGCAGGATCTGTGTCCCGGTACCGTAACAAATACCGCCGTTAATGAACTCGGTTGCGCGGTGACCGCCGCCAGTCCGGAGCCCGCTGTCGAGGAAAAAGCTGAAGAAGTGATCGATTGCAATAAAGTGTCGGCGGAAATGGCGCGTTCTGTGCCTGAGTGTGCCGTGTTTCAGGGCCGTCTGAATAATATCGTGTTTAAAAGCGGATCATCAGAGTTGACGGCCCCTTCCGAAGCCACGTTAGCCGATATTGCTGCACAACTGCAGCGTTATCCTGCAACACAGGTATCCATTGCTGCTTATACCGATAGTTCAGGCAATGAAGCCCTGAATCTCCAGCTCAGTAAAGATCGCGCTGAAGCCGTTCGTCGTTTCCTGATGGGTCATGGCATTGCTTCTGATCGTCTGAGTGCAGAGGGATATGGAGAGGCAAATCCTGTTGCAGATAACAGTACCCGAGAAGGTCGCGCCAAAAATCGCCGCGTTGAATTTTCGGTTGTGCGGAAGTAAATCGTTAAAACCGTCTTCTGCGTAAAATAAAGAGCCCCCTTCGCTGGGGGCTCTGTCGTTAACCGATACCGGATCAGTCACCTTTCCGGACAATAGTGTCCAGTACCCACTCTGATACACCATCACCGGCACGCTTGCCGCTGGCAAAACATGCCGTTAATAAATAACCGCCGGTCGGTGCTTCCCAGTCGAGCATTTCACCGGCGACAAAAACACCGGGAAGCGTCCTCAGCATTAAATGCTCATTGACCGAAGCCTGAGTAACACCGCCGGCAGTGCTGATGGCTTCGGCAATCGGCCGGGTTGCATCCGGACAAGGCAGTGGCATTGCTTTCAGCGCATCTGCGACAGCGCTGTGATTGTGCAGATCGAGCTGCGGGCAGCATTCTTTCAGCAGAGCGCTGGTGATGCCTGGCAGGTTCAGTTTTTTTCGCAGCACATTGGCAAAGCTCATGCCTTTACGTGATGGCTGCAGTTTGCTGATTATCTGTGCATGACTGTTTTGCGGCAGCCAGTCGAGCCAGAGCCGGGCTGGTTTATCAGGATTTCCATGCAGCATCAGATCGCGCAGCGGCGCGCTTAAGGCGTATATCAGGCTGCCCTCAACGCCGTAATGGCTGATAATACATTCACCTTTCCGTGACCATGTCCGGCCGGATAAGTCGGTCAGCGACAGGGCGATATTCTTAAGTGGTGTACCGGCAAAATGCTCGCGGATGAAGCTGCTCCAGGGCATGTCAAAGCCACAGTTGCTTGGCAGCAGAGGCGACACACCGACACCTTGCTGCCGCAGTGGCTCGCACCACTCACCGTCTGATCCCAGGCGCGGCCAGCTGGCTCCACCTAAGGCCAGTACCACGGCATCAAAGTGTTCGGTCTTTTCACCCTCGGGCGTACTGAAGCGCCAGTAACGATTCCCTTCGTCTGTTTGCCAGCCCAGCCAGCGATGGCGTGGATGAATGCTGACACCCTGTGAGCGCAGACGATGCAGCCAGGCACGCAGCAGGGGAGCGGCTTTCATGTCTCTGGGGAATACCCGGTCAGAGGTTCCGACAAAGGTTTCAATGCCGAGGTTATGAATCCAGCGCCGTAAATCATCCGGCGAGAAATCATCCAGCATGGGCTTCAGCCAGACACTGGCGTTGCCATAACGGCTGACAAAGTCGGGGTAGTTTTCAGCATGGGTGATATTCATGCCGCCGACCCCCGCGAGCAGAAATTTACGCGCGACACTGGGCATGGCATCAAACACTTCAACGGTCAGTCCATGCTGACCGATGCGCTCGGCGGCCATCAGACCGGCGGGACCCGCGCCAATCACGGCAATACGCGGCGCGGCAGAAGAATAACAGGTAGGCATGGTAATCCGGTCTGATGTGTAGGCTTTGGCCGTCAGGAAAACAGGGTTTATAAAAAACAGCAGTTTATCATGACTGACCAGATTCGTGCGGCTTGCCGAATCTGCTGCTGCCGGTAAGCCCCGGAATGCTTACAGGCTGCCTTCCGGAGGGGCCGGTGTTCAGGCTCAGCCCGGCTGTGTGCCGGGCTGAGCGTCAGCGGAGGTATCTGGCCGGTGACTGACCCGGTACAAGCGATACCCCAGCGCAACGGCGGCAGCGCTTAATCCGACCACAAGGCCGGTCCAGAAGCCTTCCGCTCCCATGGTCGTCTGCTCTCCGAATGCCAGCCAGTATCCCAGTCCAAGGCCAATTAGCCAGTAGGCAACAAAGGTAATCAGCATCACTGCAACGGTGTCTTTATAACCACGCAGGGCTCCGGCTGCCGCAACCTGAACCGCATCCGATAACTGAAACACCGCCGCAAACAGTAACAGGCCAGCCGCGGTGGACACGACCGCAGGGTCCGGTGAGTAGAGGCGCGCAATGTTGGCTGAAAACAGCACCATCAGAGTGGCGTTGAATAAGGCGATACCAAGGTTCAGGCCGATACCGATCCACGCCGTGCGTCTGGCCAATACGTACTGACCGGAGCCGAGCCAATGGCCGACCCTCACGGTCAGAGCCATCCCCAGACTGAGCGGAATCATAAAGGTCAGGGACGACAGGTTCAGCGCAACCTGATGGCCAGCGACGATGGTCGGGCCCAGATCGGTCAGGAACAGCGCAATGACGGTAAACAGACTGACCTCAAAGAAAATCGCGACCCCGATGGGTACGCCGATCTGCAGCATCTCTTTGACCTGAGCTTTGACTGGTCGCAGCACGTGGCGCCATAACGGGTAGTCATCCGGCAATCGTCTCTTGCGGGTATTGCGTGCCATGGCAATCGCCATTCCCGCAAATATCAGGCTGGAGCCGACGCCGCAACCAACGCCACCCAATTCAGGCATGCCGAATAAACCGTGTACAAATACCGCATTGGCCGGGATGTTCATCAGCAGACCGGTGAGCATAATGCGCGTTACCTGGCCGGGTTCATTCAGCGCCTCAGCGTAGAAACGATAAGCAAGGAAAATACCGGCACCGGGCATGCCAAAGGCAATCGCCAGAGTGTAATCTGCAGCAATTCGGGCTGTAACCGGATCTTCTACCAGCAAAGGCAGGGCAGCGGAGCCTGCCCACAACAGCAGACCAGAGAGGCTGCCCAGAACAATGCCGATCCACAGCGCGGCGGCCAGCAGATTGGGGAGTTCGTGGGTACGCCGCGCGGCATTCATACCCGATGCCAGCGGCGAAAGTGCTACCAGAACACCGGCCAGAAACAGCCAGGTAGGCAGCCACAGGCTGGTGCCGATGGCGACGGCGGCCAGATCGTGGGTGCTGACATAGCCCGACATCAGGGTGTCAACGGTCCCCATGCCGATTTGTGCCAGCTGGGTCGCAAGAATAGGGAAGGTCAGTTTAAGCAGGGCTCTTATTTCTTGAGCTTTGAACGTCATGCCGGTAGTGTCCGTGCGCGGCCCGGATAGCCGGACTGCAATAGGGTCGCAGGGGACAACAGTGCTGGCTGCGAATACAAAAAGTGCACTGTTGAGAAGCTGCGCATTTTGCCCTGAATCGTCAGTACAGACCAGTGTTGATCTGTGAATTCATTGTAATTTGCGCATCACAATTCCATTCGGTATGAGCGATCTCATGCGGTTGTTCAGCGACCTCCTTCTGAACGCAGAAGTGCCCGGCTGGTTGCGGCCGACGATCAACCTGTTTACCGGCTATATCGCCGTGACCGGCTGATCTTTGCATGCGATGGCTTTTGTCGGATGCCTGTGCCGGCGGTTACAGGTCAGTACGGATAACCGGAAGGACGATCCTGCTGCCATGGAGGCCGGGCGGGCACATCAGGCTCTCCACGGTCAGGCCTGTCGCCAAGGGCAGACGTATTAAAAAAGACGCTGTTAGATTATTATCAGTGCCATTCACTATTTGGTGTGCACTTGTTTGCACCGGAACGAATTAAGAAGCGGAGTAGCTTTTGTTAAAGAAATTTTTGCAGGCCGTAACCGGTAAAAAGCAACCGGGAGGAAAACAGGGATCGGACAGTAAGCCCGCCGCGCAGGCCCAACCGGCGAAAAAGCCCGCGGATCTCAGCGCAAAAGACAACAAAAATGCCAAACGTGGCGGTAAGAAAAGCAATCAGCCAGCCAAAGATACTCATCAGGCGGCTCATCAACCCCATCATGGGGCGCTGGCAGACAATAAAAAATCCCAGAAACGCGCTAAGCACGATCAACAACGCCCTGCCGTTGACGATACGCCATGGTCCATCAGTGATTTCAACGTAGAAGCTGATCCGGCCAAAACCCGTTTCCATGATCTTGATCTGCCGGATTCGGTGATGCGCGGTATTCAGGAACTGGGTTTTCAGTATTGCACGCCCATTCAGGCCGAAAGTCTGCCCGCGGCATTGCGTGGCCGCGATACCATTGGTCAGGCGCAGACCGGTACTGGTAAATCCGCAGCATTCCTGCTCACCATTCTCAACCGTCTGCTGACGGTTAAGCCGGAAGAGCGTTTTGCCAGTGAGCCGCGTGCACTGGTCATCGCTCCGACCCGTGAGCTGGTTATGCAGATCGGTAAAGACGCAGAAGGTCTGGCGAAATACACCGGTCTGAATGTCGTGACCATCGTTGGTGGTATGGATTATGAGAAGCAACGTGCGCAGCTGCGTAACAACGTGGTCGATGTTCTGGTCGCAACACCGGGTCGTCTGATTGACTTTATGCGCAGTCAGGATGTGTTTCTTGATCAGATTGAAGTACTGGTGCTGGACGAAGCTGACCGTATGCTCGACATGGGCTTTATCCCGGATGTGCGCCGCATCGTACGCGCCACACCAGGTAAAGATCAGCGTCAGACGCTGCTGTACTCCGCCACCTTTAATTACGATGTGCGTATCCTGATTGATCAGTGGACGACCGATCCGCTGGAAGTGGTGATTGAACCTGAGCAGGTTGCTACGGATCGGGTTGAGCAACGCTGCTATCTGGTGGCTGAGAGCGATAAGTACAAACAGCTGGAACGGGTTCTGGCCGACGAAAAGCCGGAGCGTTGTATCATCTTCGCCAACCGTCGTGACCTGACCCGTAATCTGTGTGACAAACTCAATAAAAACGGCCATGTTGCGGTGTTGCTGTCGGGAGAAGTGGCTCAGGAAAAGCGCATCCGCACGCTGGAACGCTTCCGCTCAGGCCATGTCCGGATTCTGGTGGCAACCGATGTTGCCGGGCGCGGGATTCATGTTGACGGGGTCAGCCATGTGATCAACTACACCCTGCCTGAAGATCCTGAAGATTACGTACACCGTATTGGCCGTACCGGCCGTGCCGGAGCGAAAGGGGTGTCGGTGAGCTTTATATCTGAAGATGATGCGTTTGTGTTGCCGGATCTGGAGAAATATCTGGGCACCAAGCTGGAATTGACTCAGCCCTGAGCCGAACAGGCGCCCGCGGGAAGCCGCGGGTTCGGTTGAGCTTTTTTAAACAGGAGTTGTTGCCGGATGCTGTTGCCGCTCACTTTGTTGTCATGGCCAGTCCGTGGCAATACCTGCTGCCAACAGAGCGTACAAGGTGCGGAAATGTTTCTGCCGCACATTGCTGCGTTGTCTTTACTGGTGCTTTGGTGGGTGCTGGCCATCCCGGCGGCGATGGCTGAACCGAACGCGCCTGAAGCGGCAGAGCTGGAATCTCACCGTTCTCAAGCTGTCAGCGATGCCACTCTGGTCACGCCGGAGTGGGTTGAACGCTATCTCTATACCCGCAACTCGGACTTACTGAATGACAGTTTTAATGATCATGTGATGTCATTTTATTACTTTGGTCGCGTTGGTCAGCGCACATTGATTGGTCTTGAGCGTGTTCGGGGTAACGATTATGAGCAGTTTTTCAGTCTGCTGATTTTTCACCGGACGGAGCTGCTTGGCTATTACCGCAACGTGCTGAGTTTTCCATCCGGTGTATCCGATTCCGGTGATGTGCAATTCCCGCGAGGCGTCAATGCTCATCTTCAGGGCAGTGATGCGCTGCTGAATATCCATTCCCCGGTCTTTATTGCGTTGTGTCAGCGTCAGCGGGGAGTGCAGTCACTGGCGGAGCTGTGCGTGCCGTGGACACCTGTTCATTCGCAATAATCTGCTGAATTAACCAATCCGGATCATCCATGGGAAGATCATGACCTGCTTTGGTGTGGGTGAGCAGGGTTTTCTGCCAGCGTTCAGCAATGCTGCGTGTGCAGGAAGCGTCCACCAGTTGGTCATGGCGGCTGTTATAGAAAAATACCTCTCTGGCCGGTGCCTCTGCCGGGCCGCGGAAGCGGCTGGCAGCCAGCAATTGCGCGACCCCGTTTCGCAAGGATAACGGGTGAGCTGCAGCGTAATCGCACCACAGTGGCAGCAGGCATTCGCTGTTTTTCATATTCAGCGTCCAGTACAGGATGGCGGCTTCAAGTTTGTCTGTACTGCGCAAGCTGCGCAGAAACCCCAGCAGTGGCCTGATTTTCATACGCTGCCAGGGCGCTGAATAATTACTGAAACTGGTGTTAATCAGGTGCAGATGGTCGATTTCCTGCGGGAAACAGCGTGCCCATTCGGTTGCGATCATCGCTCCCATTGATACCGCCACCAGCACCCGGGGCTTCTGGTTCTCCGGGCTCAGCTGAGATACCTGTTTGCGGATGTCCAGCATCATGCCATGAATACTGAGGGGGGTTTTCTCGCGGAAGCGCTCGCCATTGCCCGCCAGCTCCGGCAGCAGCAGGGCCGGAGGTTCTGATGGCTGTCGTTGCAACTGATGGAGTAACTGATCAGGAAAGGCTCCCCAGTGAAACCGGCTGCGGATCAGGCCGCGGATCAGTACCCACTCGCGCTTCCGGTTATCTTGATTGTCCTGCCTTGCATCCATGCGCATATCCGGTTTACCAGAGGCCGAAGTAACGATGCACACTGAACTGCAGTGTGGTACCCGCATCGTAGGCTGAACTCAGATTGGTGCGGTCGATGCTGAGACGGTAGTCATACGGGCCGTAGCTGCGCTCGACGCCAACGCGGAATTGCCAGTAGTCATCCTTGTTGCCGCTGCCAAAATTGAAATCGTCGCTGATTTCCAGATAACGGTGCTGAGCGGTAAACAGTTCAATCGAAAAACTGCCGGTCTGGATGGTGTAGCCCAATTCCAGGCTGCGTTTGGCAAAACCGGAATCGAGATACGCTTCACTGTGGCGCCAGCCCAGAGTCATGGCGTCGTCGACCAGCAGGCGCAGGGTGCCTTCACTGTAGGCCTGATCATTGATGTCAGCGTCACCGGCAAAGGTGTAGCGGGTGGCGGAAACATCCACGGCGATGCCATCACTCAGTGGCAGATAAACGCCGGCAAATGCATCGTGTTCGTAGGAGGCATGATCCTCTTTACGATTCAGCGCTGAAGACCACAGGCCAGTATAAAATCCGCTGTCATGACGGAACGTCAGGCCACCCTGCAGGGCCGCATTGCCCCGGGTCTGGCTGATACCATCCCGAACGTATTCTGAGGTCAGGCCCAGATTGGCATTGAGTTCAGCCTGGACGGAGGTGGCTGTCAGAATGATCAGTGCGGCAGTGGCGGTGTGCAGAGGGCGGAATACAGACATGTGACTAGCGCTTTCCGTTAGTAATCAGATAAAGGCCGCTATCATACGATGTTTCGGCGGCGCTGTGATGTGTTTGTCGCTTTTTTGCCGGCTATCGATGGGCGGGCGTTCTTTCCGGCAAATGTCGGGCGTGAAAGTTCCGCTTCACGGGTTCTGGTGGTTGCGGTTATGCGGATACCAGCGCTCACAGGCGCGTTGATACAACTGATGTTTATCGGCGGCAGTCGACGGTGCCCAGGTGGGCATACTGCGAACCGCCGACATCAGAAACTCAATCAGGGTGAAGTGGCGGCGCAAAATGCGCTGATGACGGTGTGGCAGTATCGGATTAAACAAGCTGTGGTAGCGGAACAGATGGCGCGGGTTTTTTTTCACCCAAAGCCAGGAACCCATTTCCAGCGTCAGTGGCAGATACAGGCCATCGGGTTGCTGCGCCATGTAGTCGTCGTACAGATAATCCCACAGGTCCCCATGGGTGGTGTAGCTGTGCGCCTGCGGCTCGAACAGGTACATATTGTGGCTTGGGTAGGTGTGTTCAAACAGCTGTGTCAGAGCGCAGGCTTCCGGTAATCCCGGCCAGGGTTCGGTACTTTTCGCATAGGGAAACCAGATGCGGTCTTTGTATCCAAAACCGGAGTGGCAATCGAGGGTGATGCAGTGTTTCTGTTGTCTCAGGCTGGCACGGATGCTGTCGACCAGAGTCTGGCTCTCTGTTTCCATGGGTTCGCCTTTGCGCCCGCGATACCAGGGGAGGTGACGGCTGATGCGCTGGCCTCCCACCAGAAATGGAGTGCTGCCAATGGCATCGACCGGTGCATTGCGCATTAAATCCACACCGTTAGGGTTGGCGCGGCTGTTGTTCCACATTCCGCCGGGATTCACGATAGGAATAATGATCAGACGAATCTGGGCCAGCATTTCCACCGCGGTCGGGTCCCAGTCGAGACGGCGCAGTAAGGTGCGCAGAAACGATAAGATCACCTGACTGCCAATGCGTTCGATACCATGTACGCCGCCGATTAACGCCAGAGTGGGTGCCAATGGCGTCATGGAGCCCATTTCCAGCACATAAAACGGTAACGTGAACGGGCCTTGCCGGATATGGGCAGGAACAGAGACCCGCACATGGCGACGTCCTGATTCGATAAGATTCTCAAGTTCGGTCAGTTCGGGCAGGGCTTTATTAATTTGGTAAATCCGTTGAATCACGTTGGCTGCATCCTTATTCTGCTCAGCCGACCTCTTTACCAGAATAGAGTAACAATTCGATGAAATCTTCCCAGTCGCTGCCCGACACTCCCCCCGACCGTTATCGCGGCTGGCACTGGGTCATCACCCTCTGGCCATATCTGATGGAGCACCGCTGGCGTGTCGTGGCGGCGTTGCTGTGTCTGGTGGCGGCAAAACTCGCCAGTGTATCGATGCCTTTCCTGCTGAAATATCAGGTTGATCATTTAAGCGGCGTTGACAAACAGGGCATTGTCCCGGCGGATTGGTGGCTGTGGTTTCCGCTGGGCTTGTTACTGGCTTATGGTGCGGTGCGTTTTCTGAACGTATTTATGGGCGAAGTACGTGATCTGTTGTTTGGCCGTGTCACCGAGCGGGCCATGCGGCGCATGGCGCTGAAGGTGTTTGAGCATCTGCACACCCTGAGTCTGGAGTTTCATCTCAACCGCCAGACCGGAGCCTTGCAGCGCGATATTGAACGCGGCACCAACGGCATCAGTTTTCTGCTGCGCTTTATGATCTTCAACATCATTCCGACCTTCCTTGAATTGTTTCTGGTGATTGGCTTATTGCTGGCCAACTATCCCCCGGTATTCGGCATGATTACCGCAGTGGCGGTGGTGGCTTATGTGGCGTATTCGGTGAAAGTGACGGAGTGGCGTACTCATTATGTGCGGGAGGCGAATCGTATGGATTCCACCACGCATGCCCGCGCGCTCGACAGCCTGCTGAATTACGAAACGGTGAAATATTTTACCGCCGAGCAGCGCGAAGCGGAGGCCTATGACCGTGCGCTGGCGGAATGGGAGCAGGCACGGCGCATGAACCGCTTTTCATTATTCAGCCTGAACAGCGGCCAGGCGCTGATCGTCAGTATTGCGATGGGCGCTATGTTGTTATTTGCGGCGTATTACGTGCTGATCGGGCGGATGACGCTGGGCGACTTTACGCTGGTCAATGCCTTTATGTTTCAGCTGTTTGTGCCGCTCAACTTTCTTGGGTTTGTTTACCGTGAGATTAAGGCCTCAATGGCCAATATTGAACGCATGTTCGAGCTGCTGGATGAGCAGCCGAGCGTGAAAGACAATGGTACAGAGCCCTTGCGCATCGGTAAGGGCGAGGTTGTCTTTAATAATCTGCAATTTGCCTATCAGCCTGAGCGGCTGATTCTGAAAGGTCTGACACTGACTCTGGCCGCCGGGAAAACACTGGCAGTGGTTGGCTCCAGTGGTGCCGGGAAATCGACCCTGACCAAATTATTATTCCGCTTTTACGATCCCCGGCAGGGTGAGATCCTGATCGACGGCCAGGCCATTCAGTCGGTACCACAGCAGCAATTAAGGCAGGCGCTCGGCATCGTGCCGCAGGATACGGTGCTGTTTAACGATACGCTGAAAAACAATCTGCTGTATGCCCGCCCGGATGCCACGGATACCGAGCTTGAGGATGTGGTCCGTATGGCACATCTGCAGACGCTGGTGAGCGAATGTCCGGCCGGTATGCAAACGGTGGTTGGTGAGCGTGGGCTGAAATTATCCGGCGGTGAAAAACAACGCATTGCCATTGCCCGGATGCTGCTTAAGCGTCCGGCAATCATGGTGTTTGATGAGGCTACGTCGTCACTGGATTCTCATACCGAGCGCGGCATTATGGCGGAAATTCGCGACGTTTCCCGTGGTCATACGACGCTGATTATTGCGCACCGTTTGTCGACGGTGGTTGATGCCGACTGTATTGCGGTGCTCGGTGATGGTCGGGTTGTGGAGCAGGGAACCCACCAGCAGTTGCTGGCCGCGGGTGGTGCGTATGCGGCTCTCTGGCAGGCGCAGCAACAGTCGGATGGTGCTGATCACGCAGACGCAGAGGAACCGTAATGCACCTGTTAATCGTTGACGCGATGAATCTGATCCGGCGTATTTATGCGGCAGCAGCCGATACGGAATTGCCACTGGAAGCGACCCGCAGCCGTTGTCTGAGTGCCATTGCCCGCAATGCGGAATACGCAAAAGCCAGTCATGTGGCGCTGGTGTTTGAACAAAAATGCCAGACCTGGCGCCATGAGTTGTGGCCGGACTACAAACTGGGTCGTCCGCCGATGCCGGAAGCCTTGCAGCACGATCTGGCCGATATGCAGCGTTATTTTCAGCAATCAGGGGTGTTTTGCCTCGATCTGGCCGGTTGGGAAGGCGATGACGTGATGGCTACGCTGGCCAGTAAAGCGGCCTTTGCCGGTCTGCAGGTGACGATTCTGTCGACCGATAAAGGCTTTTGTCAGCTGGTCAACTCCCGACTGAGTGTTCGCAATCATTTTGATCGTTTTACCTGGGACGAACTGATGGTTGAGCAGAAGTTCGGTCTGAAACCCTGGCAGCTGGCGGATTTCTGGGCGCTGACCGGCGACAGCACCAATCATTTGCCCGGTGTTCCCGGTATCGGGCCTAAGACGGCCGGTCATTTGCTGGATCAGTTCGGTTCGCTGGATGTGCTGCTGATACAGCGTGAGCAATGCGATAGCAAAGTGCGGAACGCCCTGAGCGAACATTGGCCGACAGCCTTGTTGACGCGGGTTTTGGCAAAACTGCGAACCGATGTGCCGCTGGGATTCAATCTGCATGATCTGCGCTGGCAGCACGGGCGCTGATGCCTGGGGCCTGTTAACACTCATAAAAGGCCTGTTGTTCGCTAAATGTTTCTCAGACAAGGCGCTGAGGGTGTGAGATGTTCCTGACAATATCACTCCTCTTTCCTTGTTCTGAGAAAAACGGGCTCTCAGCAGGCCCGATTCACTTAGTGTTAACAGGCCCCAGGTAAAGGGTGGCTGGTACTCAGTGGCCCGATTGATTAAAATCGCCGCCTTTTCTGTGGGGACGTTGTATGTCCGTCGATATCAAAGTGCGGGGTTATCACCTCGACATCTATCATCATGTCAATAACGGCCGTTATCTGGAGTTTCTGGAGGAAGGGCGCTGGGACTACTTCGATCGTCATCAGTTTATCCAGCTGTTTGAAGCGCAGAATCTGGCTTTTGTCGTGGCGAATATCAATATCAGCTATCGTCGCCCGGCCTATGCTGGCGAAATCATCCGTATCAGCACCCGGATGGAAAAAATCGGCAACAAAAGTGCGCAGATGGTGCAGGACGTTCATCTGCTGGAAGGCGGAGAGCCTGCCGCACGGATTGCTGATGCAGTGGTGACGTTCTGTTTGATGGATTCGGATACTCAGAAATCCGTACCGATTGAAGGCAATGCCCGGGCCGTGCTGCAAGCCATGATTGAGGATGGTTTATGAGCGTTAAAGATGTATTGGCTGAGATCAGTGGCTTTCTTGGTTGTGCAACACCGGATGCCTGGATCACCGAAGCGCTGAACAATCAGGAAACCCTGCTGATTGATCACGCAAATTGTGAAAAAAAAAGCCGCCACCACGGCGATGAATCTGCTTTACAAGCACATTGATCGTGACGATCTGCTGAAAAAGATGAGCCAGCTGGCGCGCGAAGAGCTGCTCCACTTTGAGCAGGTGGTCAACATCATGAAAGACCGTGGCATTGCTTACCGTCATGTGTCGTCGTCCCGTTATGCAGCGGGTCTGCGTGAGCAGGTGCGTAAAGGCGGGGTCAATGAACTGGTGGATGTCCTGATTGTCGGTGCCTTTATCGAGGCACGCTCCTGTGAGCGTTTTGCTAAGCTGGCCCCCTTTCTGGATGACGTTCTGGCTAAGTTTTACCGCTCGTTGCTGCGCTCTGAAGGACGTCATTATCAGGATTATCTGGCGCTGGCAGCGCAATATGCCGATGCGCCGATTGCTGAACGGGTAGCGGAATTCCGCGAGTTCGAGCGTGAACTGATCGAATCTCCCGATGCGGAGTTCCGCTTTCACAGCGGCGTCCCGGTTGCCGCCTGATCAGCCGTCGCTGCTGGCGCGGATGATCTTGCGACAGACATCCGCGATATTGCTGTATTCCTCTTTGTCGATCACACCGGCTTCAAGATCGCGGCGCGCCTGAGCCAGCTGGGCCTCGGCGTCTTTCAGATCGGTAAAACGCCGGTTTGCTTCCAATGCATTAAGAATGCTGCGTGCAGTCATTGCCTTCTCCTTTTTTATTGTCCAGTAGCGAGAAGACTAGGTAATAATCAGCAGGTGTGCATGTGTCGGAAGTATTATTTTTATTCTGCAACCTCAATGCGGACAAAATCCCGCCGTTCTGGCGCATTTCGCTTTCTTGGGTTTTGATGCGTCACGTTTTCGGATGGCTGATGCCGTGATAAAAGGTTTTTTATCAGCAGTTCCAGCCGTTACTATAAGCGCCGCTAATTTGAGCATCAGAGTTGTGACCTATCTATGTCTGTTGAACCAAGCATTTCCAGTACATTAACCCCCTGGTGGGATGGGCAACACCGCGACCTGCATGGCGTGCAGCGGGTCGGATCGGCACAGTCGCCGCTGTTGCATTTTTTACATGGCAATGGCTTCAGTGCGCATACACTGGCACCTGTGGCCGGTGCACTGCCAGACGACTGGAATCTCCTGCTGACGGATGTACCCGGTCATGGTGGTTCGCAGCAGCCACCACAGCACATGCCGGATTGGCTGCGTATGGCGCGGCGGATAGGGGATGCTCTGGAACGGCGTCATGCGGGTCGTCAGGCTATCGGGATCGGCCACTCTATGGGCGGGGTGATGACGCTGATGCTGGCGGCTGAACGCCCGCATCTGTTTGAACGCATTATATTGCTGGACCCGGTTCTGTTCTCGCCTGAAATTCTGCTGTTTCAGTGGCTGGCACGTAAAACCGGTTTATGGAAGCGCGGAGCGCTGGTGAAAGCGGTTCAGGCCCGGCGGGCAATCTGGCCTGATGTTGCCAGTCTGCGCCAGGATCTGCAGCGCAAATCACTCTATCGCAACTGGCATGCTGATGCGCTGGAAGGCTTTATTCTGGGAGCAACGAAGACAACCGCTCAGGGGGTTGAGCTGGCATGTCATCCGTCCTGGGAGGCCGCTATCTTTGGTTCCTATCCCCGTGGACTTTGGCAGGCTGTGCACCGGGTACAGGTGCCGGTTGATATTCTGGTTGCTGCCGACAGCTATCCGTTTATTCTGAAATCAGCCCGTAAAGCGGCCAGAGCCAATGCCCATATCCGCTTTGAAATGGCACAGGGCAGCCACTGCTTTCCTATGGAACAGCCGGAATGGACGGCACAACGGATTCAGGAATTGTTAGCTCAGAAGTCCTGATCTGCGTTCTCTCTTAAAACCTTTGTCAAATAAATAAGGGTAAGCTATTGTGGCTAAACCATTTGGCCTAATAAAAGAGAACTACGAGTAGGATTTATGAACATGGAGATTCAGGCAGCGCTTGATGTTGCCGATGAAACTGATTCATTTCTTCAGATTACCGACGTCATTTATGACAAGGAAGCTGACTCAGGATTTGAAGCACTGACCGATGCAGAAAAAACCGTTTTTTGTATCGATATGCTGTTAAAAGAAATGGAAAATGGTGGTTTCGTTCAGTTTATTCATCATGAAGCAGGCGCTTATGCTGAAGAAACGCTCGAAGCGCTGGAAAGAATTAAAGCAAAAGGTACTCATGCCGTTTTAGAGCGCTTCCTTGATCTCTTTGACGGGGAAAAAATTCCCAGAGATGAAGACGAGCGGGTTGAAATGTTTGACCAGATCGAAAGCGAGCATGCCGACGAGATCGCCGAACTCGATGATCGCTTTTATGATGTTGGTGAAAATCTGGTAGGACTGACATTGCTGTTCGTCAGTAAAAACCTGAAAGAATTCCGCTGAAGTCTGAGCCGGTGGTTGCCCACCGGCCCGCTATCCCCTGATCAGTGAATGTGAGCGCTATGATTTCATGGCTTATCCGGCGTTGGCACAGTTTCGGTTTCGCCTTTTCCGGTCTGCGCTATATGTTGCGTACACAGCCGCATGCCAGGATTCATCTTCTGGCTGTTGTGCTGGTGATCTGTGCCGGATCTCTTACCGGCCTGACGGCGACCGAGTGGTCGGTACTGGTTTTGTCGATGGCTCTGGTGTTGTCACTGGAGACCGTCAATACGTCGCTTGAAGCCCTCGCTGATGCTCTTCATCCCTCCCATCACCCGCTGGTTGGCAAAGCCAAAGATCTTGCCGCGGCGGCGGTACTGGTATCAGCATTTGCTTCTGTTATTATCGGTACGCTGATTTTTATTCCGCACTGGCTGTCGTGATCTTCGGATGATGTCTGCTTTTGCATTTGAAGCGCGGCGATGAAATACGTCAGTTAACTATTAATAAAAACAAGTATTAAGGAATTCTCCCATGATTCGTATCTTACTGGGCCTGACCATGGCATTCAGCCTGATATTCAGCGTCAATGCCAGGCAGTTGGATGGTGCTGATATAGCAGAGCAAATTACGCTGAATGGCACATCATTGACACTCAATGGTGCTGGCGTACGCTCAAAATTCTTTCTGAATGTTTATGTCGCTGCTTTGTATCTGAGTGAAAAAAGCGCGGATGCCAAGGCCATTGTCGCAGCCGATGAGCCAATGGCGATTCGTTTGCATATTGTTTCCGGCATGATCAACAGTAAACGCATGTCTGAATCCACCCGTGACGGTTTTGTCCGTTCAACCGGGGGTAATCTGGCACCGATTGAGCAGGATGTTGAAGAGCTGATCAAAGCCTTTCGTGATGAAGTAAAAGAAGGGGATGTGTTCGAGCTGGCTTATACGCCGGAAAGCGGCGTAACCGTTTACCGTAATGGTGAAATAAAGTCGAACGTCCGGGGCCTTGCATTTAAACAGGCTCTGTTTGGTATCTGGCTGTCCGAGGATCCTATTCAGAAGTCGCTGAAAAAAGGCCTTATCAGCGGCTGAGGGGGAGTGTAAAAGACGGGCTGCGGCCCACTGCTGTCCCACAGTTTGGAGTGACATAGTGTCACTCCAAACGGCAGCATTAATCGACGACTGTTTTTCAATCTGAAACGCCTTTCCGGGGCAAGCCCCTGGCCCCCTGCAAGGAGAGGTATCTCCTTCCGATCCTCTCTTTTCGGCGCGTCCGG
>JAJOJJ010000046.1 GCA_021208685.1 Saccharospirillaceae bacterium | reverse complement strand
CACGGGCCAGACAGCGCAAAGCAGGGGTCCGGGGAGAAGTTCCCCGGGTTGGGGCGCAGGGGCTTGCCCCGCAACGGCTGTTCAGATGCAGTCAGCGCTGGCTGGTTGCTTAAGTGAACAGCATTACGCCTTATTCGGGCATGCTCAGCGCTTGGGGAGAGACGATGATGCCGTTGTTGTCGGCATACACAAAGTGGCCCGGCACAAACTCAACGCCACCGAATTTAACGGTCACATTCACGTCACCCAGACCGCGCTTGTCGGTTTTCAGCGGATGCGTTGCCAGGGCCTGAACGCCGAGATCCGTTTGCATGATGACGTCAACATCACGGATGCAGCCGTAAACGATGATGCCTTCCCAGCCGTTTTTAGCGGCTTTTTCCGCCAGCATGTCACCCAGCAACGCGTGACGCATGGAAGCGCCGCCATCCACAACCATGACTTTGCCTTTACCGTCGGTATCAACCAGTTCCTTGACTTTGGAGTTATCTTCGAAGCACTTAACCGTAACAATTTCGCCGCCGAAAGAATCGTTGCCGCCGTAGTTATTGAACATGGGTTCAACCACCTGAATCAGTTCAGGGTAAGCGTCACACAGATCCGGAGTTACATACTGAGTCATTTTTTTGTCCTTTTCGTATGAGAGAAAATTTTACCAGGCAGTTGTCTGCAGCAACCGGCTCAGGCCGCTGCCAGACGTTTAATGTCACGCACACGATAACGCGTAACCGATGACTTTTGCGTGTCCGCCAATGAAGATTCTGCGGCGACAACCATCGCCCGGGCAATGCGTTCACCGCGAAGAGCCTGGGCATCACCCCAGACAGGCAATCGTAACAGCCAGCCGCTGAGATGCTCGGCCAGACGGAATTCTCCGCGCGCACCGATCAGCACCGACGGCTGCCACAGATGCAGCGAGGCGATATCCAGTCGCTCCAGCGCCTGCTCCATATCGCCTTTTACGCGGTTGTAGAAGAACAGCGAACGGCGATTGGCCCCCAGCGCACTGACCACCGATACCAGCTCAGCGCCCTGCTGCTCAGCCCAGACCGCACAATCGACAACCAGTTGATAATCCACGGCACGCAGCCCCGCTTTACCGGCTTTTGCCTGAGTTGTACCCAGTGCACACAACATCAGATCAACAGGTTGCTGGCTGGCAAACAGCTCATCATAAGTCAGTACCTGAATACGGTTATCAGCCGCCAGTTGCGGATGAGCCGCACACCATGACTGCGGCTGGCGCAGCGGCAGCAGAATCTGTCCTACCCAATCCCTTTGCAACAGGATAGGCAACAAGGCATGGCCAATCAGCCCGCTACCACCGGTGAGTAACACCCGTCGCAACCGCATGTCAGGCACCGGAGCGCTGGCCGAGCTGACTGAGCCAGCGGCCAATTCTTGGCCATACTTCAGCGGCGGCCTCCTTGCTTACCACCATATCAACGTGACCGTAATCCCGGCTGAAGCCTTCTGCCGTACCGAGCAGAACAGTGTCTTTGTGGGCGCCGCCATACAGAGCCGCAAACTGCAGGCAGGCATTTGCCGGGTCTGATTTATCCGCAGCCGCCGCCAGTGCAAGCAAGGGCAATCCGGCATCCTGTTTCCAGGCTGGTAACAATTTCAGTTTCTCGCTGCGTATCTGCCAGCGACCAAACAGGCTGTGACGGGCAAGATACTCACTCACCAGACCGGCAGGTTCATTTTCCGGGCCAATACCCAGCTTGCGGCCATCAAGCTCGGCTTTGCGTTTCACCAGCAGGCGCAGCACCAGACTGGTCAGCGGCAGCCACAGATACCAGGGGCGGCGTATCACCTGGGTGCCAAGCAACACCATGGCCATACTGTTACCGGTGGTCAGACGGCCGGCGGCCACGCTGCTGGAAATGATCACGCCACCCAGCGAATGTCCAATCCAGACTGGCTTCCGCCCGCTCTGCTCCCGGACAAAATCGTTCACAGCCGGAATATCGCTGAGCACGTAGCGCTCCAGTGTATTGCGCACATAGTCGTGATTGCGCGGCGACTGGCCATGACCGCGCTGCTCCATCAGCCAGACATCAAAACCCTGTTCGAGCAGATAACGCGCCAGTCCTTCGCCCTTGTCAGACAACCAGAAGCCGCGATTGGTAAAACTGCCGTGCAGCAGAATCAATGGCTGCCCACCGGATTTACCGCGTGAACGCAGGCCAAGATGCGAAACCGCGATCTGGACACTGCGGTCCGGATCGCGGTTATGCTTTACCAGGTAGACATCTTCGGTGAGGTCGCCCAGAACATCGGCTCTGAGCAGACTTACCGGAAATAATTCACTGCTGCTTTTCATTCAGGAGTTTTTATCCGCCAGGAAGAACCAGGTATCAAGCACGGAGTCTGGATTCAGTGACACACTGTCGATGCCATGCTCCATCAGCCATTTGGCAAAATCGGGATGGTCAGACGGACCCTGACCGCAGATGCCAATGTATTTACCGGCTTTTTTGCAGGCATTAATGGCATTTTCCAGCAGCACCAGAATGGCTTCATTACGTTCGTCAAACAGATGGGCGATGATGCCGGAATCGCGATCCAGACCCAGGGTTAACTGGGTCAGATCGTTGGAGCCAACGGAGAAACCGTCAAAGTACTCAAGGAACTGCTCGGCCAGAATCGCATTGGCGGGCAGCTCGCACATCATGATCAGCTTCAGATCGTTTTCGCCGCGTTTCAGACCGTTCTCTTCCAGCAGGTTAACAACCTGCTCGGCTTCGCCGACGGTCCGTACAAAGGGCACCATGATCTCGACGTTGGTAAAGCCCATGTCGTTACGGACTTTTTTCATCGCCCGGCATTCAAGCTCAAAACAGTCGCGGAAATTTTTTGAGATGTAACGCGAGGCACCACGGAAGCCGAGCATCGGGTTTTCTTCTTCCGGCTCATACAGGCGACCGCCAATCAGGTTGGCGTATTCGTTGGATTTAAAGTCAGACAGGCGCACGATCACACGCTTAGGCCAGAACGCCGCCGCCAGTGTGGAAATACCTTCCACCAGTTTTTCCACGTAAAAATCCACCGGCCCGGCGTAACCGGAAATACGGCGCTCAACCGTGGGTTTGACTTCTTCCGGCAGGTTATCGAAATTCAGCAGTGCTTTCGGATGAACACCAATCATGCGGTTAATAATGAATTCGAGACGCGCCAGACCGACACCGGCATTGGGCAGTCCCTGGAAGTCGAAGGCACGATCCGGGTTACCGACGTTCATCATGATTTTAAACGGCAGATCCGGCATCTGATCCACGCTGTTGGTGCGGATATCAAAATCCAGTGCACCTTCGTAAACAAACCCGGTATCACCTTCCGCACAGGAAACGGTGACATCCTGACCATCCTGAAGCTTGGACGTGGCATCTTCACAACCGACGACCGCCGGAATACCCAGTTCACGTGCAATGATGGCGGCGTGACAGGTGCGGCCACCACGGTTGGTCACAATGGCTGCCGAACGCTTCATCACCGGCTCCCAGTCCGGGTCAGTCATATCAGCCACCAGAACGTCGCCTTCCTGCACCTGATCCATCTGATCGATGCTTTTAATGACGCGCACCTTGCCTTTACCAATGCGGTGACCAATAGAACGGCCTTCAACCAGCACACTGCCGGTTTCTTTTAACAGGTAACGTTCCATGACGTTTTTGCTGGCACGGCTTTTTACCGTTTCAGGGCGCGCCTGCACGATGTACAGTTTTTGGTCATCACCGTCTTTGGCCCACTCGATGTCCATCGGACGGCCATAGTGTTTTTCGATAATCATCGCCTGACGAGCCAGGTTTTCAATTTCTGCATCATTAATGGAGAACACCTGGCGCAGTTCACGCTCAACACGCTGGGTTTCAACCGATTTACCAACGGCCGCTTCTTTGTTGTAAACCATTTTAATGGCTTTGGCGCCGAGATTGCGGCGCAGAATCGCCGGACGACCGGCGCTCAGATTGTTCTTGTGAACGTAGAATTCATCGGGGTTAACGGCACCCTGTACGACGGTTTCACCCAAACCGTAAGATGACGTCACAAACACCACCTGATCAAAACCAGACTCCGTATCCAGCGTAAACATCACGCCGCTGGAGGCGGTTTCGGAGCGCACCATACGCTGAATACCGGCCGACAATGCGACTTTGTGATGGTCAAAGCCCTGATGATCGCGGTAAGCAATCGCGCGATCATTAAATAAGGAGGCAAACACGTCGCGAATAGCATGCAGGACGTTATCAATGCCCACGATATTAAGATGGGTTTCCTGCTGGCCAGCAAAGGAGGCATCGGGTAAATCTTCGGCGGTTGCGGAAGAACGGACGGCAACGGCCATCTGCGCATTGCCTTCCTGCAGTTTGGCGAAAGCCGTACGCACGTCGGCTTCCAGTTGCGGCGGCAGTGGTGCCTCCAGAATCCAGTGACGGATTTTCGCGCCGGTTTCCGTCAGCGCACGGATATCATCCACATTGAGGTCATCCAGCGCCTGCTGAATACGGCTGTCCAGACCTTCGTGGCTTAAGAATTCGCGGTAGGCATCGGCGGTGGTGGCAAAGCCATTAGGCACGGACACTCCGGCGCTGGTCAGGTTGCTGATCATTTCACCGAGCGAGGCATTTTTACCACCTACCCGCTCGACATCGCCCATGGATACCTGATCAAACCAGAGTACGTAATCTGTCAACGTCTTTCTCCTGTAATGTCCAACGCCGGAGCATGTTCTCGCCACACCGGGCATAATCACCTAAAATCGCCTGCTGCGGCGAATGGCTGCGTAATACTAAGGGCAGAGGGAACAAATTTCCACATGAAGCGAACCGCCTACTTTATTTCCGACGGCACCGGCATTACCGCCGAAACACTGGGTAACAGCCTGCTGGCTCAGTTCGAAACCATTGAGTTTGAACGCATCACTCTGCCCTATATCGATTCGATCGAAAAAGCCGAAAAAGCCGTGGCTAAAATCAACGCCGCTGCAGACAACAGCGGAGCTCCGGCCATCGTATTCGATACTATTGTCGATAAAAAAATACGCACCATCATTGATTCAGCCAATGCGCTTAAAATTGATATTTTTGCGGCGTTTCTGGCGCCGCTGGAAGCCGAGCTGAATGTTGAATCTTCATACAGTGTCGGTAAGTCGCACTCATCGACCACCAGTACCAGCTATCTCGCACGCATCGATGCCGTTAATTTTGCACTGGATAATGATGATGGTGCACGCACCCGCCAGTATGCCGAAGCCGATATTATTCTGGTTGGCGTTTCGCGCTCCGGGAAAACACCAACCTGCCTGTATCTGGCAATGCAGTTTGGTATTAAAGCGGCGAATTATCCTTTGACCGAAGAAGACATGTCCGATCTTAAGCTGCCCGACAGCCTGCAACAGCACCGCCATAAACTATTCGGCCTGACCATCGATCCGGACCGGCTGGCGGCCATCCGCAATGAACGCCGTGCCAACAGCCGTTACGCCTCGCTTAAACAGTGCTATCACGAAATTGATGAAGTTGAGATGCTGTACCAGCGCGAACAAATCCCCTTCCTGAGCACAACCGACCGCTCAATCGAAGAAATATCCACCCGCATCATGGCGGAAACCGGGCTGCAGCGTCGCCTGCAAAGCTGAAATAAAGGGCGTCGTCAGCCCTGCTGACGACGCTCATTCATAATTCTGGCGATGGTCCGAGGCTTGGTAAACACCAGACTGTGATCCGCATTCGCTACCACATGGCATTGCCAGTCGGCACTTTGCTCAGCCAGCAAACGATGACGACCCAGCATAGTGGCATGACTTAAACCACCGACAAAACTGACACCGGGCCAGGGGGCAATCCAGCTGGCATAAGTTGCACAGTCATCCAGCAACATCTGACTGACCGCACGCAATGCCTGAGCGAACCCCTGAGCGTTGTCCTGCAAACGGGCAATGGTGAGGCGATCAATTTTATCATTGCGCACACGCTGCGGAGAGACTGAATCCAGAAAATCAAAATAGGCCGCAACATCCTGCGGATTATTTTCCACCCGGTCAGCAACCGTCAGGTAATCGTCGGCTTTGCGCTGAATTTTGCTGCAATCGGCAGAAAACAGCATCGCCGGCTCAAGTAAAAAACATAACCCCCGGGCATGAAACTGCTGCAGATAACGCACCGCCACCATGCCGCCAAAGGAATAACCGGCGACATCAAACTCCGTCCAATCCAGTGCTTCACACAACTCACGGATCTGCACAACGTAGTCATTCAGACGCGGAGCGGTTTCAGCCAGAAAATGTGATCGCCCCATCCCGGCAAAATCCGGAATTAACACTTCGTCCCACTCGCTGAGATAGTTTGCAATATAGGTCCAGGTTACTTCGCCGGGAACGCCGGCACCGTGCAACAGAACAAGACGGCGCGGCCTGGTGCGGACAGATAATTCAGAATCTGACAGGAAATGCGGCGAATTCCCGGGATACTGAATTAATAAAGCATGCTGCTGACAGCTCGCTGTGCGGCAATTAATCTGATGTTTTTCCATGCGCCCATTCTACCTGCAAAGTGGCCGACGCTGGCACAGTGTGCGGGAAGTACACAATAAATGCAGAAACATCCGCATCAGAAATACTGATCAGACTTTCCCGATAAGCACTTGACCGCCAGGTGGATAAATAACGCTGAGTTACCACTTGCGGGATAAAATACAGAGGCTGCCATTGTGTATTCAGCGCAATCACGGCAAGCGGCGCTTCCCCTTCAGAACCATCCGTGTTGCGCAGATGCAGCTTCAGAATCCGTGATTCGGACACTGCCGCCGATGCGGCTTCAGCGAGCCGGAAATACCACACCGGTTTATCACCGGAACGTGTTTTAAAAGGAACCGACATGTGCGGCTGTGAAAACAGCACGGATTTATATTCAGGAATATTGTCTTTGAAAAAATTCTGATAACGAACACAGCAGCCCGAATCGCGGATATGGCCAGATACACGCATCGGAGGCAATAAAGCGTGATCAGCGGCCTGCAATTTGGCAACCTCCTCCACCTCAATGCTTATCTGGGGAATTTCCTGACTCTGCAAGCGTCCATAGGCATCAATCCAGGTAAAAAAAGGCGGATTTTCCGACCTGTCTTTTTCCAGTGTTTGCTGAAACTGCTCCTCAGTTAAAAAATTATCAGCCTGCGGTTCTGCTTCTGGTTGCGGGAGCGCCTTACTGCTTTCAGAAGGTGGTTTCGGCGTGTTGTGAATGCGGCCCTGCTCATCCACCCAGGTGAAATACTCCTGCCCGGCTCTGGCAGAAAACGCCAGAGCCAGACAGAGAACGATCAGAATTTGGTACGGAAGCTGATACCTGCTGCACCGATGGTCAGCTTGGTTTCTACGTCCAGACCCGGATAAGGGTTGGTTACAGTACATGTCAGACAGTTACGGTTAATGGCATCACTTGAGTTAGGGTATTCGCCAGTGGACTCAGCATTCTGAGGATCGGCGAGAATGGTTTCTTTAGACTGCATGAAACTCAGCGACAAATCCACCACCGTATCAAGATCCCACTGATACCCCATGCCAACACTGTATAATTTGGCAAAGCCCAGCGGTGCCTGAATACTGCGCGCATCATCCGGAATAGAGCTCTTGCGCGGCTCATAACCCAGGCGAAGCTTTACCCGTGAATTCAGGTCATATTGCATACCAAAACCAAAACTCCACACGCTTTTATAATTCAGTGGCTGACGCAGAGAAGTATCAGTCACCAATGAGGGAGCCAGTGTTTTTGCGGTACTCAGGAAACTGACCTGGCGATCAAATTCAAACTCCAGCGCATCCCATTTATCATAATCGGTCCAGCCCGCATCCATATTTAACTGGTATTTATCCAGAAAACGGAATTTAACGCCGGTCTGAAAATGCTGCGGATACGTCAGCTCAGTAGAAACATGCCCACTTTCTTTTTTCACCCCGGTTGGCAGTGAGAAAATAGCACCGCCAATTGCACCGATAATGGAAGAGCGGAAGGTGCGGAAAAAATCGGCAAATTCATCGGTGTACTCCAGATCATAAGTACCTTTCAGGTGCGAAACTGCTTCGCTCTGATAGCCAACACCAAAGGCAAACCAATCCGCCGGTTCCCATAAAAAACCCAGGTTAAATGATGGCGACAGACTTTCTTCCGTGACAATTTTCAGTGTACCCACATCTTCATAAGGGCCAACCTTACCACCACAGAGTGTGATCAGTGGCGCCAGGGGATCGTTCCCCGTCGGCTCTCCCGTCGCCGTATCAAAACAACCGAAAGCAGTCTGTAACTGCTCCAGAACACCAATCAGAACGCTCGGCGCGCGAATATCCTGCACGACGGCAACAGCTTGATGGGAAAACAAAAAGCTGGCACCGACTGAAAACTCATCCGTCACTTGGTATCCGAACGACGGCGATAAATACGTAAAGCGCTGCAAGGCAACCTGCTTGGCCTGATAACGTCCAGGATCATTATCGTCTTTAGCAAAACCTGCAGCCATTGGTGCATAGACCGCGTTGGCAAAGGTAAATTTTGAACCCGGCGGTTGAATAGAAACACCACCGGTTGGCAGTGTCAGCACCGGCAAGGACATTGGCACCAGACCGATACCCGGAATATAAGCTGCCGCGGTTGCGTGACTTTCAGCTGTAAAATCAGCGTTCAGAATAGGATCCTTGCGAATATCCAGCAGACCCGCCTCATCGGATTGATAATCATCCGGCAAACTGAATTTTGCCTCTGAAGAGAGCAGGATATTCATCAGCTGAACCTGAATCTGCCGCCCATCAAGCTTCGTCAGACCCGCCGGATTAAAATGAATATCCATGATTCCAACCGGGTCTGCTGTTACAGCGTTACCCAGCGACATCGCTTTGGTATCCAGAAACAGGTTTTGAGCCAACTGTGCGCTCGCCAACCCTGGCACCAGAATAATCAATAGGAAAAGAATGCGCATAATGCTTCGCCGAAACCCTGTTATTTTTATCGTTATAAAAGCCATAGCTCATCAGCTACCGGACGAAGGTTTCACACCCTCAATATCGATCGGTAACGATAATCCCAGGATGATATCAGGAGACAATTCCGTCATACCAAAACCAACGTTAATGTTGGCGATGGTTTTCGGTGAAACACGCACCCCCAGAGCAAAGTTCATAATGCCGCTCATCTGGCTGCCAGCGATTGAACTCTGGGTTTCACCCGTTGACGGTGTATACAACTGGAAACGGGTACGATCATTAAAGGAGCCCTGAAACGAGGCACTCAACGACACATCATAAGAAAGCGAATACGCAAAACCCATCGAAAATGACAGGCTGTTGCCCGGATGCACTTCTTCAAGAATGGAACTGCCACGCACCTGATTCAGGTCTTTTTCAGGAATGTTATAGCCGTAACTGCCCGACCCGAACAGCACAACAGGATCAAGAACCTTGGATACACTCAGACCTCCGCTCAGGCTGTAAGTACCGGAGCCGGTTGACAGGTTTTTATCCAGATCGATTTCGTAAGGGCTGTCGCCGGTTTTAATTTTCAGCGAGCCAAACACGGTCTGACTCATTTTGCCCGGAACATACTCATAAGGCTGCCAGCGTACCGAGCCACTGAGATCACCCAGACCATAAGCTGTCAGCTCGTCCTCCGTCTCAAACTTCGCAACCAGAGGCAGGCGCGCACTCAGGGTCAGGTTGTTGAATAAACCATAATCGAAGGTAAAGGCATTGGTAAATGTATGACTGGCAACCGGAGATACATCCGCATTACGGATTGTAGGAGAGCCTGTTGGCTTTCCTTCCGAGTCCAGAGTCGGCTCAATCAACAGGTCAATCCGCTGATCACCATAATAGGTGTAATCAACATTGTAATTCAGCGCCACGCCACCCCGTTTAAGCAATGAGTAGTTCTTCTCGGCTGCCTCAAACACCTCTTCCAGTGCTTTTTCGGTATCGGCATCACTATCCTGCTTCGTCAGTGCTTCGCGGGCTTTTGACAGATCCTGAGCCTGGTCAGCGTGAACAGTGGCTCCCCATGCAAACAGCAGTGGCAGCGATATCAGCGTGGTTCGAATAAACATGAATGTTCCTTAAATCCCGTATCGTTATTATTTTCTTCTGAAGCGCAGTTCTTTGACCAGGCGCTCATTAGGATCATCGGTGACCCAGACGTTGAATTCATCCGAACTCACACCGTCAGCAGCATTTTCCGTTTTGACTCTATAAAGCACATTACCGTCTTTATCACGCATGGCCACATCCGGATCATCTTCATGTTCCTTAGGAAGCAGCTTAGGAACAAACGACGATTTAGCATTATTACTCAAAGAGGCAATTTTATTACCAATAGCATCGTCATACTTCATGGCCATCAGCGGGAATTCTTTGTAGGTATTTTCCGCGATAATAAAGTCGGACACATAGCGCATATCCTCTTCGCGCAGTTCCAGACCGCTGGCAGGCTTATGGCCGTTAGGGAAAACAATAAACAAAACATTATTGTCCCAGACTTCCAGAAAACGACTGAGGGTAAAACTGATATTGCCCAGCGCAGGATCAGCAACATAAACGCGCCCTTCATACACGGCACGGATAACCACAAAGTGCTTAAAGCCCGCATATTCAATCGGTGCAATGGCCGGGTGATCCAGCTCCAGCAAATCTTTGGCTTCTGCTTTAAAACCACCGGACGGATGCCCCAGCGCAGTCACAAGACGCTTCATGTCCAGCAGAGAAAAACCACGGCGCTGAACAATGCGTTCGGTTTCACCAAAACGCAGCAAGCCTTCCATTACCTGACGCTCCTGGAAATTACGACCCAGATAGAAATCGAGTAACGTCGTCAGCGCCGCAGAGCCACAGGAGTAGTCATACGCCTGACGAACAACATTTTTGAATTTTTTAACAGAGAGGGGTTCTACGTTAACCAGCTGGTCGTATTGGTAGGGCTCATTCACAGCAACGCGAACAAAGGCATCACCCTGCTGACGGTCATTAACAATGGCCAGCTCGTGAACCATGGCAAAGCCAATAATGGAACCTAGAAGAATGATAAACACAGATGATGGCCTGAGGCCCCTCCGACTTATTACTTGTTATTGTTATGGTGAGTCGAAGCTCATGTTACATAAAATCACACAAACGACCAACACAAAAAATGTCAATTTCGTTTCTTTTCCGGTCATTTGAAGTCATTAAATGACAAAAAACCCGCCGAAGCGGGTTTGATCTGATATTAATGCTTTTTAATGACCATAAATGCGCTGAGTCATACCACTCAGGTCAATACCACTCACTTTGATTGCACCCAGCGAAGCACCACCAACGTCCACCGCTGCAACATCCAGAGTACCGTCAAAGCGACTAATATTGATATAAACGCCACCACCATTCGCCGCATCACCACCTTTAGCCCAGACAGTCTGCTCAATCACCGCTTTACTGCCAACACCTGCTGTGCCGTACAGCTTAAGACCGCGCACCTTAACCGCCGCATCATTCGCCAGACCACCCGCGACGCCAGCTGCATTAACCACAGAATCAGCATCGGCTACACCCTGCTGAGCACCAGCCACAAGAGTTGAAGCCTGAACAGCATCGGTCGCTGCCGCGTTAACTGTTGCCGCATCCGATGAATAGGCTGAGGTTGCAATATCAATAACGGTATTACCAGCATCGCGAATTTCCTGAACCGACCCGTCAGCGGCAAATGCAACGGTAAAGCCATCGGCTGCAACTGCATTTCCCAACGTCGTCTGAGCAGAACCCAGAAGAGTCTGCGCGCTCCCCAGATTCGTTTGAGCGGTAACAAGCTGATCCTGAGCAAGCGTCAGATCCGACTGTGCCGCCGCAGTAAACTGACCGATAGTCTGCCCACCCAGATTAATACCGGCACGATCAGCCGCCTGATGCGCGGTATAGCCAAAAAGCCCCATATCAAAGCCAGTAATTTCAAGCGAGCTTGACGAACGGATAGCGACTGACCCAGAACGCGCCGCTAACGGTAATGCCGCAATCAGCGCAGCGTTGCTTACTGTCTCTGCCAAATTAATAATCGTGGTACTTCCGGCCCCCAGATCAACCGTCAGCGCCATATCATTGACCAGCTCCGCAATTTCACCAGCCGAACTTTTCAGCGCAACAGCACTGTATTTTCCATCAGCATCAGCCGCACTATCACCAATAGCCAGTTTAATTCCGGAAACCTCACCATGAGCAATAATTAAATTACCACTGGGATCCACATCAACCGTTTGCGTCAGATTATCGACATCACTGATCTGAATATTCTGCAGAATAACAGACCCTTCATCTTTGTATTCCACCTCGCCAACTGAAACACCCGAAGAATCGATATCAATTTCGATAGTGACGCCAGCCTGACCAGTAATGCCAGACATCTGCTGATCACTCAACTCCTGCATTTCAGAAGCATAAATATGAAAAGAAGAACATAACGATACAACCGCGAGGGCTAATTTATTCCTGAGCATCCCTATTCCCATTTATTGTTAAATTTATAACGCAGATATTAAAAAAATAAATTTACAAAAGAAAGACAAAACGATAGCGAGGCATAAAAAAACCCGCCGAAGCGGGTTTCTTCATTACAGCAACCTAAGAAGAACTTAGTGACCGTAAATACGCTGAGTCATGCCAGCCAGGTTGATATCGGAAACTTTAACAGAACCGATTGAAGCACCACCCATGCTGATTGCGGCGATATCCAGAGTACCAGCGATCTCGCCGATCGCAATATATACACCACCACCATTCGCCGAACTACCACCTTTAGCCCAGATAGTTTGCTCGATAGTAGCAGAAGTGCCGACACCACCAGTACCGTAGAATTTCAGACCAGAAATCTGAACGGCTGAACCATTCGCCAACTGACCGGCCAGCAAAGCTTCATCAGCAGCATCAACAACAGTATCACCATTCAGATCAGGCAACTGGTTAGCCGCCGCAGCCGCCGCCGCACGAGTTGTAGCCTGAGCAGCCGTATAACCAAATGCACCAACATTCATGTCGGTAATTTCGATAGAGGTATTCGCGAGAATAGCCACAGAGCCAGTAGCTGCATCACCAGTAATCCCCAGCGCAGTCGCATTGCCAGCAGCCTGCAGGTTGGCGATTGTGGTAGTAGAAGCACCCAGATTCAGGGTCATATCCAGGTTATTAACCAACTCAGTAGTTTCACCCGCAGTACTACGCAGAGCTACAGCGCTCTTGCTGCCAGTGGTATCAGCAACAGTGTCGCCAATAGCGATCTGCATACCAGTAACACCAGACATACCAATAACCAAGTTACCGCTGGCATCAACATCAATTTCCTGAACCAGGTTATCGACGTTTTTCACGGTGATGTTCTGCAGAAGAACAGAGCCTTCATCTTTGTACTCAATTTCACCGATAGAGATACCCTGAGAATCAATATCAATTTCAATTGTCACACCAGCCTGACCGGTGGTAGCAGACATAGTAGCGTCATCCAGAGCAACCATTTCCGCCTGAGCAGAGATTGATGCTGCTGCGATAGCCGCGGCGAGAGAAGCTTTCTTAAGGAATTTCATGTGCACACTCCTGATTATTTTTCTTAGGTTTCCGGGCATTTTCCGTGCCCTATCACCGATCTTATACCGCCAGGCCGTTACAGCCGCGTCCGGTACAATCTCTGTGAATTTTTTAAAATTGGTTTCTGATGACAGTTTTCTTTATTCTTATTTCTGTTCAGGCAATTCGTAACTGCCCGGAGAATTGTTGAACAATCTATTATGGGGGTTTGGTGTTGTCCACCACTTTTTTACAATTAATTACACGCGTTCACCTAACTACTGAACACCACCGTCACACTTTCTGTTACGAAGATTGATTTTTATTAATAGATTCAAGCACTTAACTACGAAACACACCCATTAAAACTGGCTCGAAATGACACATCAAAAACTCCCTTTTTCAGCCCTTGAAGCCCTCCTTTCAGGCCATTTATTGGATAATCCAATACTGTTGTTTTCCGGGAAAAATCGTACGGGTCAGTCAGCAGATGTGGCGCCGAATGTCCAGGCAGACCTATCCGGTACGACAGCGTCCGCCGGAAGCAGTGCGGTACTGGCCTTTAAACCCAGCCGACAGCTGAGCGCAAGCAACGCCGAAGGGTTACAGGACATTCGGCGGGCTGTTCGCCAGACGCCGACAACAACACAACCAGAACAGCATTCCTCTGTTCAGGGCGCACAGAGACAACGTGTAGCCACATCCTTTTTCAGCAGCGGATGGGCGGGCTATATCAGCTATGATGCCGGAAAAACGCTGCAGAACCTGCCCATCCCCGGCACCAATGACGCTTGCCCGAAACCGCCATTAGCGGAGTTTTTTTATTATCCGCTGAGTCTGTTTCTGAATTTTGCTGATGACAGTTGCACTCTGCAGAATCCTCAGGAGCTTCCGGAGTCTGTTACGGCGGAATTTATTGATCAGCTGAGAGCCGCCATAACCGCTTACAGGGCGTCTGCAGCTTCAACCGTCAGCAAAGCGCGACAATGGCACTGCGCCTGGAATGAAGATCGCTACCGGGAGGCATTCAACGCGACGCAGCGTTATCTGATGGCCGGGGATTGTTATCAGGTTAATCTGGCGGTTCCCTTTTACTGCCCCGATGATCTGCATTCAGCCAGCCCGGCCTCGCTGTTGCAGGATTTTAACGCCCCCTTCTCGGCCTACTTACGCACACCGTCCCTGACGCTGTTCAGTGTCAGCCCGGAGCGGTTTATCCGCATTGATGGCGCGCGCATCGAAACGCGGCCTATTAAAGGCACCATCGCCCGTGGAGAGACGCCGGAGCTGGATGAATCTAACCGCCAATGGCTTGCCGACAGCGCAAAAAACCGCGCTGAGAACCTGATGATTGTGGATTTGCTGCGTAACGATCTGAGCCGCAGCGCCGAGCCCTTTTCAGTGAAGGTGACCAAGCTGTTTGATATTGAAAGTCACGCCAACGTGCACCATATGGTCAGCACCATCGTAGCCACCAGACGCCCTGAGCAGCATGCAGTGGATGTAATTTTTGATGCGTTCCCCGGCGGCTCAATTACCGGAGCGCCCAAACGCCGCGCGATGGAAATTATTGATGAGTTTGAGCACGCGCCAAGAGGTGCTTATTGCGGAGTGCTGGGTTATTTCGACGATGCAGGTCATGCCGATTTCAATATTCTGATCCGCACCATCAGTGCAACCGCTCAGGGGGCGGTATGCTGGGGCGGAGGCGGTGTTGTGATGGATTCAACCTGGGAAGATGAATGGCAGGAAATTCACAGCAAAGTAGGCCGTATTCTGAACACGCCTCTGTAAATTCGTACTCAGCGTTCACAAAAATGCCGGCAATTGCCGGCATTTTCTTCTGCGGATCATTCCGTTCAGAACATCAGATCAGAGCGTCAGCTCGCGGTTACTGGCCTTAATGAATTCCTTTTTCAGGTCTTCATAGGTCTGTACCGCCGGGAATTGCGGAAACTCATCAATTACATTCTGTGGTGCATGAAACAGAATACCGGCATCGGCTTCTGCCAGCATGGTGGTGTCATTGTAAGAATCACCCGCCGCGATGGTGCGATAGTAGATGGTCTGCAACGCGCGGATGGACTGACGCTTCGGGTCAGCCTGACGCAGTTTGTAATCAATCACGCGACCGGTTTCGTCGGTAATCAGACGATGACAGAACAGCGTCGGGAAACCGAGCTGGCGCATCAGCGGCTGAGAGAATTCATAAAAGGTATCCGACAGAATGATCACCTGAAAGCGCTCACGCAGCCAGTTAACAAACTCGACCGCTCCTTCAAGCGGCTTCAGGGTGGCAATCACCTCCTGAATATCCTGAATTTTCAGGTTATGCTCATCCAGAATGCGCAGGCGCTGCTTCATCAGCACGTCATAGTCGGGGATATCGCGCGTCGTTGCCTTCAGCTCTTCGATACCGGTTTTTTGGGCAAACTCAATCCAGATTTCTGGAACCAGTACACCCTCAAGGTCAAGACACGCGATTTCCATGAATACTCCACAATTAGACAGAAGACTGTTATTCGGCGCGTACTCTAGCCATATGCACCCCAATTGACAACATCCGGACACCTCCTCACTGCTGCAGTGATATAATAATATTCTTTTTTATTATTATTTGAGCTAAAGATGCCGTGCTACTCTTTCTGGTTATTGATGCACGGCGTCTGTCCCGACACATTTGCACAGACCCAAAAAACGCCGGCAACCCGCAACCGATCAGGCCCGAACCATGACCCAGGATATCATCGCTCTGAATGAGCAATTTGCTGCCAAACGCCCGAAAGATCTGATTCGCCATGCCATTGAAAACCATGAGGCCATTGCTGTTTCGTTCAGCGGAGCCGAGGATGTCGTACTGATCGACATGGCCGTCAAAATC
The DNA here is from genome assembly GCA_021208685.1 of Saccharospirillaceae bacterium. Classification (GTDB taxonomy): domain Bacteria; phylum Pseudomonadota; class Gammaproteobacteria; order Pseudomonadales; family Oceanobacteraceae; genus Venatoribacter. Next base: position 89,917 of record JAJOJJ010000046.1, on the reverse strand, counting down.
AGACCTGATGTTAATATCTTCACACTGGACACCGGACGTCTGCATCCTGAGACTTACGAATTCATTGAAGCGGTGCGCAAGCACTACAATATCCGTATCGATGTCCGCTCTCCGGAACAAACGGCCCTGCAAGATTTCGTGCGCGAGAAAGGCTTATTCAGCTTTTACGAGGACGGCCATCAGGAATGCTGCGGTGTGCGTAAAATCGCCCCACTGAAAGCCAAGTTATCAACGCTTGATGCCTGGATCACCGGCCAGCGCCGTGATCAGAGCCCCGGGACCCGCAGCGACGTGCAGCTGGTTGAGGCCGACAGCGCTTTTCAGGGGCGCAATGGCAATCTGACCAAGTACAACCCGCTGGCGCTGTGGAGCTCTGCTCAGGTATGGGAGTACATCAAAGTATTCGACGTGCCTTACAACACGCTGCACAAACAGGGATTTGTCAGTATCGGCTGCCAGCCATGCACCCGCCCAACCCTGCCCAATCAGCATGAGCGTGAAGGCCGCTGGTGGTGGGAAGGTGCCGGACACAAAGAGTGTGGTCTGCACGCCGGAAATATCATCAGCAAGGGTTAATTCGGCTGAAAGCCCCTTGTTCAGGCAAGGGGCAATCGTTCACTGATAAACACCGGCGAGCTTGAATTCCGCTAATATCAGAAACGAAAAAGCCGCTGACGCGGCTTTTTTTGCATCTGGCAAACGTTTTTTACAGTCGGTTTAAACCATTCAGAGCAGCCACACGATATGCCTCTGCCATCGTCGGATAATTGAAGGTTGTATTCACGAAATACTTTAGCGTATTCCCTTCACCCTTCTGACTCATAATAGCCTGGCCAATGTGCACAATTTCCGCAGCCTGATCACCAAAGCAGTGTATCCCCAGAATTTCCAGCGTCTGACGATGAAATAAAATTTTCAGCATCCCGACACCTTCAGCCGTAATTTGCGCACGCGCCAGATTTTTAAAAAACGCCTGCCCCACTTCGTAAGGGATTTTTTCTTCGGTGAGCTGACGCTCGGTTTTGCCAACGGAACTGATTTCAGGGATGGTATAAATACCGGTTGGCACGGAATCAACAAAGCGGAAATCTTCCGGCGAAGCAATAATTGCGGCGGCAGCACGCCCCTGATCGTAAGCTGCGGAAGCCAGCGAAGGCCAGCCAATCACATCACCTACGGCATAAATATTGGCAACCGCGGTACGATATTCATGATCGACATCAATCTGCCCACGACCATTCGGTTTAAGACCAACATTTTCCAGACCCAGTCCTTTGGTGTTACCGCTTCGCCCAGCCGCCCAGAGAAAAGCATCCGCTTTAACTTTCTTACCGGACGCCATCACCATAGTGACATAACGCTCATTGCCTTCCACAGAATCAAACTGTTCATTATGGCGAATCAGCGCGCCTTTATCGCGCAGGTGATAACTCAGAGCATCCGAGATTTCATCATCCAGAAAATTCAGTAAACGATCGCCCGGATGAATTAAATCCACCTTCACCCCAAGCCCGGAAAATATGGATGCGTACTCACAGCCAATAACACCAGCACCATAAATGATAATGGTCCGTGGGGTATGCTCCAGCTGCAGAATCGTATCCGAGTCATAAATACGTGGATGATTAAAATCAATATTATCCGGTCGCCATGGGCTTGAACCCGTGGCAATGACAATCTCCTGAGCATGCAGGCGGGTATTACTCATGCTGCCATGATAAACATCAACGGTATTGGCGTCGGCAAACTTTGCATTACCGGTATAAACGGTGATGCGGTTGCGGCCATAAAATTCAGTGCGCAATTTAACCTGCTTGGCGATAACACGTTCTGCGCTTTTCAATACCCGTGGAAAAGAAAACCAGCGCGGCTCTCCTATTTCCCGAAACATAGGATTGGTATTGAACTGAATAATCTGTTTTACCGCATGGCGCAATGCTTTTGACGGGATCGTACCCCAGTGGGTGCAATTACCGCCAACCATGCTTTTATCCTCGACGACCGCCACCTTCTTACCCTTTTTGGCGGCATTCATTGCGGCACCTTCCCCTGCGGGGCCAGCGCCAATAACAACGACGTCGTAGTGATAATCTGCCATGCCTGTTTACTCCATCATTCCGTCGGTTTGCCGGTATGAATTACCGGCAACAGTGTTTGCCAGACCGCATCCACAAGCCTGCGATTGCTTTTATAGTCAAAGGTTATTGTAGATTAAATTACTTATTCCGCATGATTAGCGCTTAGTCGCATCGTAAAAGTCGGCTTCCGTTGACTGCCGGGCAGCCTGCTGACTTTCTTTTTCACATTTATTTTTATCGCCACCGCAAACATCGCAGGCACCGTCCATGCCGATGGCACTCATGCCACCACAAGATCCGCTGATGGGTTTACGCCCGAGCAGCACACCCACCGCCATGGCAGCAACAATCAACAGCATCAGGGCAAATGCAATCAACAGGGTCAACATAATCAATTCCTCGTAAGTCAGCGCTCTGCCGACTGATAATGTGGAAACAACTGACGAAAACGGCTGGAAGCCAGCTCATGAAAGCCATCATCATCACGTACAATCATAAAAACAGCCAGCTGCTCCTGCTCCGCCAGCTGCATGCCGACTTCCGGGCCCGCCACATTCAGGGCGGTAGCCCAGCCATCGGCCAAACCGCATGAGTCATTCACCACCGTTACTGAAGCCAGGCGATGAACAATAGGACGTCCGGTAAAAGGATTAATGGTATGCGAATAACGCACGCCGTTCTCTTCAAAATAGTTACGGTAGTCTCCTGACGTTGCAACAGCCGAGTCTCCAGGCTCGATCACCAGCTCAATGCCCCGCTCATCCGTTACAGAACCAGGCCGCTCTATCGCAATGCGCCAGAGCTGACCACTGGGTTTATGCCCTGCCGTCCGAACCTCACCACCGATTTCAACCATAAAATGACTGATTCCCTGCGCCCGCAGAAGATCAGCCAGCTGATCCACTGCCCAGCCTTTGGCTATCGCGGAGAGATCAATGTACAGAGGCTTGCTCAGCTTTACCGATGACGTCGCCGGATTCAATTCGATTGAGTCGGCACCGGTTTGTGCACGGGCCAGGGCAATAGCCTCGTCATCCGGTGCCTTATCGGTTGACGGCGTCGGACCAAACCCCCAAAGATTGACCAGCGGACCAACGGTTACATCAAACAAGCCACGGCTTCGGCGATGGATATCGAGAGCATCATTAAGAACGGCATAGAGATCCTGCGAAATTGCTATCCAGCCATCCTCGCTGACCGGGAGACGTCCCTGATTCAGTTGCGACAACTCAGAATCAGGATCGTAAGTCGACATGCTGCGGTTAATGTCGGCCAGTCGCTGCTCTACCTTTGCCTGAATATCAGGGGCAGACTGAGGGTTCTGACCAACCCACAGAATATGGTAGGAAGTCCCCATGGTCGGACCATTGATGCGAATGACCTGATCCTTTGGCTGCGAGCACCCAACCAACAGCAGTACCAATACAACAACAAGAAAACGCATAAAAACCCCTGCAAATGACGACGCAGTATACAGATTGTAAACCCCTCTTGCATGACACGTGGCGCAGAAAAACCGTTCACGACGGCGCACTGTGTCTGTCCGGTAAATAACAAAACAGAATAAGCATAGAATCAATCATTACACGGAATAATTACATAGTTATATTTTCAGAATCGTAATTCCTCTAAAATCTTTCTGAATTCCGGAGAGAGCCCTATGCAAGAAGTTATGTCAGATGAAATGCTGGAACTGATAGCCCAACGCTTCCGACTACTATCGGACCCGATGCGTCTGCGAATCCTGCATCAGTTACAGGCAGGAGAAAAATCGGTGAGTGAACTGGTAGAAGCAACCGGGGCATCACAACCCAATGTGTCGAAGCACCTTTCCACACTGCGCACTCATGGGCTTGTTCGTCGCCGTCAGGAGGGCAATATGGCCTATTTTTCTATTGGTGCGCCCTTTATCTTTGATGTCTGCAATACGGTTTGTAACAGCATGAAAAGCGAATGGGAACAACGCAACTCGTTGCTGGGACAGCTCAGCCAGCGGTAGAAACCGTATTGTGCAGATCAGGCTCTGGGAGCATCAGCCAGAGCCCGCCAGACTGCACGCACTCCTTCACCATCAGCAGCAACGAACCCCAGACTCTGCCATTGCTTCAACACCTGCTGAAACTGCCCACGGCTGATGCGTATATCGTCTACGGCATGCGCCTGCGTATTACGCTTCAATAATTGTGACTTGACAGTACCGGCGACGATGCCCTCAAGCTGCAAACGCAGGCGATCTTCACTTGCTCCGGTTTTCAGAAGCGGCATGGCACCTTGCAGTAACTGATCCAGCCGAACAGGCAGCAGAACTTCCTCAAGTGACAGATTGCCACCCTGATACACCTTGGCGGCAATCTGCAGATTCACCACCTGACGACTGAGAGTCAGTCGCTGACGGGCAGATAAAGGCTCCGCCGTTTCCTTAACAGCCTCCGCAGAAACAGGCATAGCGGTTGATCTGGCCGCGCCCGCCCGCACCCAGCCGGCTCCCAGAGTCAGCATCGGACTGGCCAAAGAAACACGCACATGTGACATCAGCTCTTCACGCAAATGCCAAAGTTTGTAAGAAGACTGATGGGCAACGATGCGATGAAACCCGGCAAGCCGACGCTGATCTTCCGTCAGATTCTTCTCTGGCAGGGTATTCTTGATAAAAGCCAGCGTCGGTTTATTCAGGGATTTGGCGTGCACAAATTCACGGTGCAGATAACTGATGCCGGTGGGTGCCATCGGACCATAGTCGTCACCCAGCAGCAGTATAAAAAGATCAGCACTTTCAATCTGCGAACGCACCAGATTCCAGTCATAAGGACCAGCATCTTCACGACAAGCAAAGCCAACATTAATCATGCCATGACGGGCAAGCTGCCTCAGTACTTCGTAACGCTCCAGATCCAGACCCTGAGAGTTTGAGGCCAGATAGACCAGATGGCGTTTATCGACAGGCATTGAGCTCACCGGCAGCATTTCCCTTTAATTTGGCAAAGCCATTTGAATTGTTCTTTATCGTCAACTATACCAGCGGCAAAAGACGGAGGACATAGTCAAATCCGCTGACCACACACCAGCAGACCAATTGTTGGCAATGCAAAACACGCCCGAAGCCGCAAAGAGTTACCGCTGCCAAACCACGGTATGCCAATAAAACGAAGCTGTGACATTACCCATCCGATAAAAAAAGCAAATCCGCATTACATCCACAGGGAGCTGCGCTAAAATGCAGGACTACGCACTTCGCAGCATGATTCCGATGACCCGCATTAAGAAAACCCGCTCACTGAAACGCATCCACAAAGTAAAAACCGGCAGCATTTCTAAACTGAAACGGGAGGCCGGTGGCAACCGCCAGAGCACCAAACGGCTGAAAGACCGCAAAACCCTGTCTGTCTTTGAAAAATATCTGCTTGAGAATCCCGAAGCCAAGCAGGCACTGATTCAGCCCACGACTGGGGCGAGCAATAAAGAGGCTGGAAAAAAGACACCTGCCGGAAAGCAGCAATCCGAGGCAACCGTCAAAGCAGTGGAAAATGCTCAGGAACGGACAGAGCGCAGCAAAACCCTGCTTGAACAACTCGACAGCAAAGATTTTGACAGTTTTTACTGATGCCGGTATGGGAAACAACCGGACTGGCGCTTTCCTGCCATCCGCCGACACCGGAGCACATTGCTCTGCCATGGGATGCCGCTGATGACTACCTGCTGCACTTCGCTGTTGCGCAGCCGACTCTTACCATCAATGATCGTCATGGCGCGCTGAGCTGCGCCCTTACCCAAAAAGGGATTCCGCTGGTGAACTGGCATGACAGCGCCAATGCCTGCGAAACAACCCGCCGCAACCATCAGAACAACCAGCTAAAACTGGAAGCCGGGCAAATCATTCTCAGTGAAGATCAAATCCCGTCGTCCACGCGGCAGGTGCTCATCAAACTGCCAAAAAATCTTGAGCAATTAAAATTCTGGCTGCAATGCGCCCGCGAGCGCTTGCCGCACGACACGCGCTATCTGCTTGCCGGTATGGTAAAGCATATGCCCGTCAGCTGGCTCAACTGGCTTGAACAAGAAGCCGCGACCTACCGGCAAGAACAGGTAGTACGCAAAGCACGGCTACTGGAACTGACGTTCACGCCGCTAACTTCAACCGCCCATTCATGGAGCGGCTACCAGACCGACAGCGGCCTCACCCTGTCCGGACTGCCTGGTGTGTTTTCACGCCAACAGCATGATATTGGCAGCCGTGTATTGCTTGAACACACCGACTTACCTTTTGGCGGCACGCTGTGCGATCTGGGGTGCGGCAATGGGCTGCTGGGACTGACGCTGAAGCAGGCACACCCCGAACTGAACCTGATACTGACCGATGACTCCTGGCTCGCAGTGCGCTCCGCACAACATAATGCCCGGCAGAATCAGCTCGATGTCTGCGTCCGTCACGGCGACATACTGGCTGAAGTCCGGGAACCACTGGACTGGATCGTCTGCAATCCGCCCTTTCATGATGGCCACAAGCAACTGACCAATATTGCAGAGCGGATGTTTGAACAAAGCGCCAAAGCGCTCATCAGCGGCGGACGGCTGCTGGTTATTGCCAACCGCCACCTTCCTTATGCCGGCAAGTTACGGCGATTATTTCAAACGGTTGAGGTACTGTCGGCCGACAGTCGCTTCTCGCTTTACCTTTGCCAAAAGCGCTGATGCCACCCTATTGCTGAACTTCGCTTAACAGACGCACCGCGCTGACACCGGGCACATCAGGCAACCGCGAAATTCTGGTTCTCAGATCACACCACTGCGAGAATCCGATGATTCAGCGGCATCATCCTGAATACTACTGCACTGCGGCTCATGCCTTTCACAGATGCAAACGGCAAGTCTTTGATGGCATCGTCAGTCTGGCAAAATGCCCTGCAGCCCCGCCCTTCAGGGCTTGCTGAAAAACCAACCCGGTATTGCTGCCTTTTGGCGAGAGATAAACAATATTGTGAAGCGGTTATTTCCAGCCGAAATAATCGGTTTCGGGGAATGATGCCGAGCAATTCTATATCCGTTGTCAGCATAAGCATTACGCTGGCCGGTTAATCGACCGATGATAGATAGCGCGGGGTAACAATAGACGTGAGAAATAACGCAGGAGATTATCGGTTAAAGCAGAACATCCTTGTTCAGGCAGGCGGATATATCGGAGACAACGTCAGGCCATACGGCTTTTGCGCAGAGAACGGGCCTGATCAATATCAATGACGGATTTGGGAGTTAAATGCTCCGATATCAGACGATAAGCATTTTGCTCCAATTCACCAAAACGAACCGTCAGGGCACACATGCTTTGCGATACACGGTGACAGGAGTAAACGTTGCCGCTTCCACAAATCGTGCAGTCTCCGGAATGACTGCGGACAACCAGCTCAAGATCCAACTCTTTATAACGACCAGCACCATCACGCAAACGATGCATATCCGCCAGCGGCAACTCACACTGAAATCCCAGCGGAGTCATTTCGGTAAGATTACCGCGTACTAATATTTCGTCCTTTTCCTTCAATATCACCTTAGCCATATTCATAAACACCCGCCAGCTGTACATAAAACAGACAATAGCCCATATAAATTCTTATGCCAAGCCCATAAAGTCTATTTGTGCAACCCCATGTAATAATCAATACCCGTATTGACTGCCCCGTATTTAACGTGAAATAAATAACAGCAATCCATGACAGGAAAAGCCGCCTGGTACGATATTCTCTGAAATCCGGCCTATAATGTGACGTAATTCTCATTTAAAGCGAAAATAACAGCCTGCAGCGCCTGAAATCTATTTAAAACGTCATCCTGCACACATTTATATAAAGAAGACCGGTTTTCACAACCCCATAGTTCAATCCCCCTGAATCATTCCGCACAGCGGCGCGTGAGTGCTGCAGGGTTACCTCTGACCTGAATCTTTGCATTAAACCGAAGCAGGTACCGAATGATTCTGAGGCACCTAGGACAAGCAATCCGCAAGTCCGTTCAATTTGCTCTTACCTCCTCCGTCCATCAAAGCTACAATCGCGCGCACCATTATCTGACCCGATATAACAATAATGAACAGACAAAAATCTCACCTGCTCCTGTTGCTGACGACCCTTCTGATCCTCGTATCCGGCTGTTCCAGCAAGCTGCACATCCCAGCGTATAACGGCGAACCAGCCCCCCTGACGGAAGAGAGTCAACCGCCACTCAGCATCCAGTACCTGGGCGTTGGTGGTCATCTGATCCGATACGGCAATACCACCCTGCTGACAGCTCCCTCTTTTACCAATCCGCATTTTATGCGGGTAGGCCCGTTTATGCCGATCAGCACCGATAAAGAACGGGTTGATCAATACCTGCCGGATGTCTCCGCTGCAGAGATGATTCTGGTCGGCCACGCCCACTACGATCACCTGATGGACGTTCCTTACATCATGAACCGCTACGCCACCCAAGCAGACGTCTATGGTTCCCGCACAATGGCCAATACCCTGATGCCTGCCGTTGCCGCGGAGCGGATTCATGTGATGAATGACCTGATGGGGAATGTTAACAAGCCAGGCGAATGGGTATACAGCCGCAGCGGCCGCATCCGTATCATGGCGCTTGAGTCCTTTCATGCGCCGCACTTTATGGGCATAAAATTCATGCAGGGCACTTATAAAGAACCGCGGGAATCTTTACCCTGGCACGCCTTCGGCTGGAAAGAAGGTCAGACATTGGCGTTCCTGATTGATTTTCTCGATCAGAACAAACAACCTGCTTACCGCATTTTTTATCAGGATTCGGCCAGTCAGGAACCGCTGGGGCTGGTACCTGAGCTGAATGACCAAAAGGGCATAGACGTCGCCATTCTTTGTCCGGCTTCGTTCTCTCAGGTCGATAATTACCCTGAGTCCATTGTTAAAAACACTCAGGCCAGACATTTTATCCTGGGACACTGGGAAGACTTTTTCGCCAACGACCTCAGCGGCGAGCAACGTTTCGTACGCAATACCGATCAGGATGAATTTATCGGACGGTTAAAGGCTGTCCTGCCGGCGGGCAGCGACTGGACGTTACCGGCCTTATTCAGCATTAAATACTTCGCCCCCGAAGGAGCATCAGTACAGTGACCACCACACCGATTCAGCGCGCCAGCCTGTGCGCAGCCGTTGCCAGCATCAACCTGCCTCACATCAGCTTCTGGTGCGAACAGCAGGGCTGCGATCCGGAACCTTACCGTAAGCTGCTGAGCAAAGTGCTGTCTTTCCTGCGCGGCGAGCTGAAGTCGGAAGCCAACCTGTTACGCTTTCACGAGAGTTTCTCTGAGTGGCGTCTGGCACAAGATGAAGAAGACTCGCTCTCCTACCGTATCCTCGAAGCCAGTTGCGCAGCGCTCTACAGCGCCACAGAAACCCTGTTTGACGCTGAATGCGACGACATCGACCTGCTCTGCCAGAGTCTGGCCGCCATTTATGATGAAATGGATGAATTAGGGGCAGAAACTGCCGATCTGCGTGAATACTGGCAGAGTCTGCAGTCAGAATGGCGCGACATGATTACTGAAAGCAGCCGCATTCCACTGCCTAAAGCTTTTTTCATGTGGCTGAAAGAAGCCGATGTCAGCTTGTTCGGACTGGCTGAGTAAGGCAGGATGTCAAAGCATTACCCATGATCAAGGATCTGTTATGAGAAGGTTTTCCGCTGCATTAAAAACACTCACGCTGACAATAACACTGACAGCGAGCACGCTGTGCAGCGCTTCTCCGGCGTCAATGGAAACATTGCGCCTGCGCGATCAGCACGATACGCCAATCAAAATCTCAGCCAACGTCCGCTACGTTATCTTTGCCCATGACATGCCGGGTAAAGATCTGGTGAAAGAGATGCTGAAAACGTCCGGCGACAACTATCTGACCGAACAGCACGCTCTGTTTGTTACCGACATCAGTGGCATGCCGCGCATTATCGCCCGCATGTTCGCTTACCCGGCCATGCGTAAGGCTCCCTATCAGATTCTGATTGACGAAGTCGGCAGCCGTACCGGTGACTGGGAGCGTCAGGATTCTGCCGTCACCTTATTCCGCCTGCAGGAATTTGCAGTCACCGGCTACGAATTTATCGACAGCCCTGAAGCCCTGGCCGCCGCCATCAGTCGCAGCGCCGATCCTGCCGGGGAAGCACCGCAGGCCGGCACACCCACAGAGCAAAGCGCTGACACCAGCGAAACATCAGGCAGCGACACACCGGACAGCGAATAGATCCAGAGCAAGGTTTCAGCACCTTTGCCCTGCCCGGACTGCGGCCATCAGCCTCAGCCTGCTACAATGCCCGGATTTCTATCCGGGCATTTGCTTTATGACACCAGAATTACTTTCCCCCGCCGGCACCGTACGCAACATGGAATACGCCTTTGCCTATGGCGCCGATGCCGTTTACGCCGGCCAGCCACGTTACAGCCTGCGCGTACGCAATAACGATTTTACCCTCGACAATCTTGCCTACGGCATTGGCCGTGCCCATGAGCTGGGCAAGCAGTTTTATGTGGCCAGCAACATTGCACCGCATAACAGTAAAATTGATACGTACATGCGCGACATTGAACCGGTGATCGGCATGAATCCGGATGCCCTGATCATGTCCGACCCGGGCCTGATCATGATGGTCAAAGACCGCTGGCCGGATCAGGTGATTCATTTGTCGGTACAGGCTAACGTAGTGAACTACGCCTCGGTCGAATTCTGGCGCAGACAGGGGGTCAGCCGCATCATCCTGTCGCGCGAACTGTCACTGGATGAAATTGCCGAAATCCGTCGTCGCTGCCCGGACATGGAAATCGAAGTATTTGTCCATGGCGCCTTGTGCATTGCCTATTCCGGCCGCTGCCTGCTGTCCGGTTACATGAACCACCGCGACCCGAACCAGGGCACCTGCACCAATGCCTGCCGCTGGAAATACGACGCCCATGAAGCTCAGGAAACATTGTCCGGCGATGTGATTCCGGCCGGCGTTAATGAGTTTGATCCGACACTCGGCATCGGCCAGCCATCGGACAAAATTTTCCTGCTGCAGGAAGGCAATCGCGCTAACGAATACATGCCGGCGTTTGAAGACGAACACGGCACCTACATCATGAATTCCAAAGATCTGCGCGCCATTCAGCACATTGAAAAGCTGGTGGAGCTGGGCGTGCACTCGCTGAAGATCGAAGGCCGGACAAAATCCCACTACTACGTGGCCCGCACCGCTCAGGCCTATCGCAAGGCCATTGATGATGCCGTTGCCGGACGGGGCTTCGACAAGCGGCTGATGGATACTCTGGAAAATATGTCCAATCGTGGTTACACCGAAGGTTTCTTCCGCCGCCATGTCCATGATGAATACCAGAATTACGAGCGTGGCAGCTCACTCAGCACCCGCCAGCAGTTCGTTGCGGAAGTCATTGCCAGCAATGACAAAGAACTGACCCTTGATGTTAAGAACCGTTTCGAAATCGGCGACTCATTGGAACTGATGACGCCCGCCGGAAACATCACCTTTACCCTGAACAGCCTTTTTGACCGTAACGACCAGCCACGCTCCGACGCCCCGGGCTCTGGTTTTGTTGTCAAAATCCCCCGCCCTCAGGGCATCAGCGGAGAGGATCTGAGCAAAGCACTGCTGATCCGGAATCTGCCGGAATCAACCACCTGATTTCTGGTCATAATTCATTAGGGCTTCTCTGTCAGGGAAGCCTTCTCTATAGTTCATCCGGATACACTCACGGATCAATAACAAAACCGGGGATTCCATGAAATACGCACTGCAACCTGTGCTGCTCGTCTTTTATTTGCTGTTCGGTTTAACCGTTCAGGCGGACGATGCACCACGCACCACGGTCGAGACAACCGCCAAAGCGATGACGGATCGCCTGCTCAGTGACCGGGAGCTGGTTCAGACTCAGGAGAACTACGTCGAACAACTGGTCGATGAGCTGCTGCTGCCGGTGGTCGATCATGTTTACATGGCCAAACGTGTTCTGGGCAAATACTGGAAACGGGCGTCGATGGAGCAACAAAAAGCCTTCATTGACGCGTTTAAAGAAAAGGTCATCCGCACGTATGCCGGTGCTTTCCGCGCCTTTGATGGTCAGACCATCTTATTTGAAGACTCCCGTCTCAATGACGAAGGCAATCAGGCCATTGTTAAGAGTCAGATTCAGCGTGTCGGAGCTACGCCTATCCGCGTGGATTATAAACTCTACCTGAGCAAAAACCGCTGGCAGGTCTACGACGTCATCATCGAGGGCGTCAGCCTGACCAAAAGCTTCCGTGATCAGGTATCACTGAGTATTGAGCAGGATGGGCTGGCGCAGGCCATTTCAAAACTGGCGAATGAATACCAGAGTGCGGCACCCAGGGTCAGGCTGGGAGCCCATACGTGGGGACCCTACCTGGGCAGTAATCTGCCCGGTTCCGGACTGGCAGCCGACATCGTTACGACAGCATTTGCACGCGCCGGTTATCAGGTCGAACTGGTATTTGCCCCAACCCTGAAAATAGAAGAACACACCGACACCGGTCAGCTGCACGGAGAAATTGCCGTCTGGCAGCCACAGCAGGCGTCGGACACACAGCTTTATTCTGCTCCTTACCTGGACAATACCCTGGTGTTTATCAAACGCGATGGCGATCCGTTTGAGTACGCCAGCCCGGCGCTGTTGCAACAGAGCCTGAACGGTAAAAGCTACCGTCTGGGGGTATTTAACGGTGTGGATTATGGCCAGGAGTTCCAACAGATCGCCCCCATGTTCCACCTGCAAACGCTGGACTATTGCTCACAACTGTTCCGTGAAGTCGCGGGAAAATCACTTGATCTGGCGCTGGTGGATGCCTGGATGGCTGATATTGAACTGAAGAGCAAGGAACACATTGCAAGCCACCTGCAAATCGTCAGCACACCTTTGGCGAGCCGTGGCCTGCGTGTTAGTATCGCGCGCTCCGCCAAAGGCGCAGAAGCCCTGATTCAGGCATTCAATACCGGTCTGGAGCGCATCAAAGCCGACGGTACCTACCAATATTTGCTGAAAACACACAACTACCCACAATGACCCCTCTTGATATCATTCTGGCCGATGACGACATCATCATTCTGAACAAGCCCGCCGGTTTGCTGAGCGTCCCCGGACGCTACATTCCGGAGTCAGCGTTCTCGCTGCTGGCTGAAGAGTTCGGTGAGCTGCATGTCATTCACCGCCTTGATCGCGACACTTCAGGAATTATTGTTTTTGCCCGCCACAAAACCGCTCTGACCCACGTGCAGCAGCAGTTCGAAAAGCAGAAAACCCGCAAGGTGTATGAGTGTCTGGTCATTGGCCAGCTGAAGGGCAATCAGGGTTGCATCAATCTCCCTATTTGCGTGGACTGGCCAAACCGGCCGTTGCAGAAAATCAGCCATGTTAATGGCCGCTATGCCCTCACCCGCTGGAAACGACTGGCGCAGGATGAAGAAACAACCCGGGTCGAAATGTATCCGAAAACCGGACGCTCCCATCAGCTGCGGCTGCACATGCTGAATCTGGGCCACCCGATCATCGGTGATGTGTTTTACGCAGGCGAGAGTGCCAAAGAACAGCCACGCATGATGCTGCATGCGCGCGAACTGGACTTTACCCACCCGGGAACCGGCGAAGCGCTGCAGATTGTCTGCCCGACGCCATTCTGACACCGGGCGATGATTGTTCCGTTCAGGCCCCTTGAGGCTCTGCGCGGAACCTCAGAACACTGCGCAGCAGCAACACAAACAGTGTGAAAAACAGCAAACCACCGCCGATAATCGCCAGAGCGATACCGCCAAACAATACCGGCGCTTTCATCAGCGTACTCATCAGCGATTCCTGATAATAAAAAAACCACTGATGATTATCGGGAAAAATCCACACATGAAGCTGATAAAACACCGCTTTCGGGCCAATCATCAGCACGCCGCCCGCCGTCACTGCAAGCAACCCCAGCAGCCAGAATAACTGCTGCTTCCAGCGCGGTGCCGTACGTCGCCATAACAACCCCGCCAGCAGCAGCACAGTGACGATGGCAATGACCAGCGCAGAACGGTGCAGCACATCAATCAGATTGGCCACATCCTGCAAGTGAATAATCTCCGCCTGACGCAATAACGCCACGGGCTGCCCGGCGCGATCAAAATGAATGTCCGCCAGCCCATTCCCCTGCTGATGTACGGCCATGCTGATGGCATCAAATAACTGCACATGTGCTGTTTTATCCAGCAATTCCAGTCCGGTGATAAAGCGATTCTGCGGCCCAAAGCGCTCAATATGAGCGCCGATGTCATACCAGTCGTACCAGAACCCGTAGCTGTAATTCTGCTTAGCCTGCAGCAGCCAGCCCAGCGCCAGGCTGGTGATAAAGCCGCCCATCAACGCCAGAAACCATAAACCCTGAGTTTTCTTCATACAATGTCCTGCCAGAAGCGGTTGATGCGCACAGAGAGCGCGCCCGCCGTTGATTCTTCGAGGTGGAAATGGTGGTGTCCGGGCAGTGTGTCCAGCTGCCCCCGCGGCAGATGCGGCATGCGCAGATCAAACATAGCCTTTGGAATAAGCCCTTGTTGTGCACGGAGCACCAGAGCTGGCATTCTCATGCGCGCCATAAAGGCTTCAATCTGCGGCTCCGTCAGCCGCACCCGTGAGGAAGCGCGCAGCCGCGCATCCGTGCGCCAGCCGACCCCGTCTTCCCATGGCTGCAGATTGCGCTCAACCACCGGCCAGATGCATTCGGCACTTAACTCCGGATTCTGCCGTACCCGGGCCGCCAGAGCCTCTTCCGGTGTGCCATAAATGCGCGGATTTGCACCTTTGGCCGATGCGATTACGGAGCTTGCCAGCTGTTCGGGTGACTGTTCCGGTGGCGTGGTCATAGGCCCCAGCGCATCCAGCGCCACATAAGACAGAATGCGGTCCGGAAACGCCCCCGCCAGAAGCATCCCGGCAGCCGACCCCATCGAATGCCCCAGCAGATGCACAGGCTCAGCGATTGCTGTCAGCATGTCGTATAACGGCTCGACCGACGACCAGATGGCGTAATCCCCTCCTTCCCCCAACCAATCGGAATGACCATGCCCCGGCAGATCCGGTGCCAGCACACACAGGTTTTGCAGCAATGGCGCAAGCCGGGAAAAAGACGCCGAATTATCAAGCCAGCCATGCAACGCCAGCACTTTAGGCAGAGACTCATCCCCCCACTGCAATCCCCGCAGCGTGCCGAAACGACACCGCCACTCAACAGACTTCATGCCAGCAACTCCCCCAACAACTGATGAATGACCGCAGCCGTCTGCTCCGGACGCTCCAGCGGAAACATATGACTGCCCGGCAACCAGCGCACTTTCATACCCAAACGGCTCTGCATATACGCACCATTCAGGCGACGGAATACCTTGCTGTGTTCACCACCGATGGCGGCGCCGGGTACACTAAGCGCAGAGCGCACGCGCAGGTTGTGCGGTACAGAGCGGTAAATTTTCATTTCAATATCCGGATCAAAACGTAACGCCACGCCGTTTGCCGTTGGTTCCGTACCACTTTGCACATAATCCCTCAGGCAACGCTCATCGAAATACCGTAACAGCGATTTTCCGCGAAAGTAATCAATAGCATCGTCTTGCGACGGCCATTCACTCCGCCGTCCGTCCGTTCTCCCTGCCGGAGTGACTTTGTCAACAAGACCCAAACGTTTAACCAGACGCAGGCCATTGGCTTCCAATGGCGACAGCGCCGGAGAATCCAGCATGATCAGGGCTTTGACCAGATCGGGGCGCTTCACCGCCACCATCAGGCTGAGCAAGCCCCCCAATGAATGTCCTACAGCAATCACTGGCTGCTTGTAGTGCCGCTCAAAATAATGAATCAGTTCAGATTCCAGATGACGCCAGTTATCGGTGACCGGGTATTCCGGATTGTGGCCGATACGATCAATACTGCGCACATCATAGTGAGCAGCCAAAGATTCAAACAGAACGCGGTACGTTCCGGCCGGAAAACCATTAGCGTGGGAAAAGTGGAGAATATCGTTCATAGACGCGCGCAATTTAAAAACCGCAACGCTAAAGCGCAGACCACAACAACACAAGGGGGAATCCAGCCGTTATAGCAAGAGCCCCTCTGAACAACCCGGTGCCTGCTCTGGATTGTGGGGTGTTTCTGAAGCACCAAACCGGTTTGCAGGCCTCGCGGATCAAGCCAAAAATTGGCGGCAAAGCGTCAGGGACACCCGGCAGCCCACAACGGACGAGGCAAACAGCCCACCATAACGGTGATGGCGAATGTAACAAGGCCCCGCCATCTCACTGCATTCGCGCCTTGCTCTGACGAGCGGCCAGACCCGCGAGAGCTGCGCTGAGTTATTCAGAGGGGCTCAGGATAACGGCCAGTCGCGTTGCTCAGAGTCCGTCGAGCACCGGGTACCAGACCGCGTCAACACTCATACAGCCAGCCGCGGCCAGATCGCCCTGTAAAATCCAGCACTCGGCTGGCGACCAGGGCTGATCATAAAGCTGGCCATCAACCAGCATCGCCGCCAAATGGCCAACCAACGGCAAGTGCGACACCAGAATCAGATCCTGCTCCTGATCTGTCAGATCATTCAGCAGTTGCTGAACATCGGCATCTGGCACCAGATGTGGCATATTTTCAACCGCAATGCCCAGACAATCAGCAATCGCCTGAGCGGTTTGCTGTGCCCGCAAAAACGGGCTGGCCAGAATGCGCGGAGAATTAAAGCTCTGCTGTGCCAGCCAGCGGCCAGCGCCTGCCGCCTGATTTTCTCCACGCCCGGTCAGGCCACGATTCTGATCCAGAACGGCACCACTGACGGCAGAACCGTGTCGAACAATACAAATTTTCACTCGGCAAATGCCTTATTTCAGTTCTTACTGTCCGGCCAGTCCTGAAACGGAAAAGGTTTTTCATCGCTGGCACCGGACAGATAGTGAATAATCTGCTTCACATACTCACCCAGCGCCTGACCAAAATCGGCCAATGAGGCGTTAGGCTCACCGGATAGCAGCCGGAATACCCACTGCACCAGCGTGATCAGCAGCAATACCAGATCCAGCACCCGATACACGATGAAAAATCCGATGGTATAGAGCGTTTTCAACCAGAACGCATCGGATGTGACGTTTTCTTTAAAATCGTTCATTTCTGACCTCATGAAAAAATTGCGCAACGACAATCATGCCGCATTTATATGTCACAACGGGGTAAAGCAAACTCCACATCTGAAGCGTGCTCCCCGGTCATCAGACCCTGCGCAACCACCCTGGGATTGGCACCATTGAACAACACCTCATAGGCACCCATCACAAGGGGCATATAAATACTTAATTCCTGCGCTTTTGCCCTGACATAACGCAAGGTATTGACACCTTCTGCCACTTCGCCCAGTTCGTCCACTGCTTCTGCCAGACTTTTGCCCTGCCCGATGGCATATCCGACCCGGTAATTTCGGCTTAATGGCGACGTGCAGGTCACCACCAGATCGCCGACCCCGGCCAGCCCCAGAAAGGTCAGTGGATTGGCTCCCAGTGCCACCGCAAAACGGCTCATTTCAGCCAGTGAACGGGTAATGATCATACTGCGGGTGTTTTCCCCCATGCCGAGGGCAGCCACAAAACCGGATACGATGGCGTAGATATTTTTCAGGGCGCCACTCAGTTCAACCCCGTAGAGGTCGTTAGAGGCGTAAACCCGAAAGTAAGGGCAACTCAGTGCTTCCTGAATATTGCGGCGTAAGTCACTGTTTTCACTGGCTATAACGGTTGCCGCCAACTCCCGTTTGGCAATTTCCTTAGCCAGATTGGGACCACTGAGAACCCCCACCGCATTATCCGGACAAATGTCCGCCAGCACCTGACTCATCAGCAGGAAGCCATCCGGTTCAATACCCTTGGTGGTACTGACCAGTGCCTGTTCCGGCATCAGCTCAGCAGCAAAGGATGACACCACCTCGCGCACCGACTTACTCGGCACTGACACAAAAATGACCTCCGCACCACGAATCGCCTCCAGCAAATCAGTGGTCGCAACCAGCGCAGGATTCAGGCTGACATCCGGCAAATACTGGGGGTTGGTGTGCTGCTCATTGATGCTGCGTGCAACGTCATCGTTACGCATCCATTGCACAGTTTGAATATTATTGTCGGCAAGAATATTGGCCACTACTGTGCCAAAGCTGCCACCGCCGATTACGGCCGCCTTCTGGATGACCACTTAGTCCCCCTGAGTTCGCAGAATGAATTTCAGCTGTTAAGAATGGAAACGGTCAGACTCAAGAGAATCAACCAGCTCCCGGAATGCATCTTTATTTTTATCATTGAGGCTCATCAGAACACGATGAGCGGAAATTACCTGCTCACGCGCTTTGTCTTCGTCCACGGCATCCGCCGCCCATTCACGAAAATCCGCTTCATCGGAGAAGGGTTCATTAATGATATGGAAAACCTGATCAAAGCCCATGCTGAGCAGAATCCGGGTAATCCCCGGATTGGGACTGGATATGGTTGGTGTTATACCGAAGCGTTCACGGCAGATAATGGAGATTTTAGCAATCTGCCCCAGCGTCGTGCTGTCCACTCCTTCAGCCAGCGACAGATCAATGATGACGTTTTCAAAATCCGGATGAGTCAGTATGCCATCAAGATAGTGCTCAAGCGCTGAGCAAAGATTAAGCCGCACATCGCCGATAAGACGAATCACATGAATGCCCCGGTAAAAGGCCACCTGAACTTTACCTGATGTCATAACACACCCCGGCCAATGGCAACCATGGCAATATCGTCCGGAACCTCGGGCAGGTCATCAAGGCCCAGCTGCCCGCAAATCTGCTGGATATTGCCGCGACTGTCTGCCGCCACCTTTAGTAACAAAGATTCTTTATCATTCAAGGTCGGTTCCGCCATGATTTCCAGTATTCCATCCGAAAACAATAACAAGCTGAAAGGCTCCGGCAACTGCAGTTCATAGTTCTGGTATTCCGCTTCACGGAACATCCCCACCGGCATGCCACGCCCGGTCAGGTATTGCGCTGATCCACGCTGCAGCAGCACCGGCATTGGGAAATGCCCGCCCACGCTGTATCTGAGCATCAGGGTTTCGGTATTGATCACGCCGTAAAACATGGTCAGGTGTTTTTCCAGCTCCGAGGCCAGTAACTCTGAGTTAATCCGGTCGAGTACCTGAGACGGATGCAGCAGATCATCACTGGAACCACGCTGCAGATTGCGGCGCAAACGGTAAGTCAGGTTTTTCAGAAGGACCGTAACAAAGGCTGACGAGGCGCCATGACCGGAAACATCGGCAATGTAAAAAACCAGTTGATTATCATCCAGCTCAAAGTAATCAAGGAAGTCGCCACTGAGCAGTAATGAAGGAATTATTTTGTGATCACACTGAATACCATCCAGTTCCACCGGTTCCGGCAGCATACGCAACTGCGCCTGACGTCCGGCAAGCTGATCATTGCGCAATTCATCCAGGCCACGCTTCAGCTCAGTATTGGTTTTTTCCAGATGTTCGCGGTAGGCGTTATTGTCTGCTTCAAGCTCAGCACGTTGCAGCGATTTTTTCAGGGAATGGTGCAGGACTTCCAGATCAAGAATGGGCTTGACCAGATAATCATCAGCCCCAAGCCGCAACGCCCTCACGACATCATCCATGACACCCGCGCCAGAGACGACAATCACAGGCAACAGTGGCTGTTCAAGTTTCAGCCGCTCAAGCAGTTCGATGCCGTTCAGGCCAGGCATTTTGAGGTCACAGACCACTGCATCCACGCTGTGCTCAGCTAACAGCTGCAAAGCATCATGGCCACAAGTGGCTGACATCACCTGATAATCATAGTCATCCAGAAAGGCAACCATGCTATCGCGGACGGTCGAATCATCGTCAATGACCAGCACTTTCGCGGCCATCAGTAACTCCCGGCGTAGGCTCAATTGGGGCGAACACTAACGTCATCTGTGCCCCCTTGCAATCCCTAAAGTATCTGTCACCAGACAAACAATCCTTCGTTGAGTCGGGTTTGGCAATGAAGCCCCGAAATTGCCCTCACCCCCCTGATTCGCCCCTGACACAGGGCACTCAAACTATTAATGGAAGACACTTATGGCACAGAGAATGCTGAATTTTTCTCAATGTACAAAAATTAGCCATCAAGATAGCATCGACAAGACTCTAATAAGGAGAAGAACCATGTCCAGTCTGGCGAGAAACTACCAAGAAAAACGGAACTTTATCCGCATGCAGGTCTCGGCTCCGGCCACCCTGACCCTCAGTGACGGCAGCAGCTATGACCTTACCTGCCTGGACCTCAGCAGCAGTGGCGTGCAATTACAGCACTGTGAAATGATCCCTGTCGGAATCAGCGGGCGGCTTACCGTATCCAGCGGCGGCGGCTATACCACCCCCCTGGAAGCCAAAGTAACCATCTGCCGCGCCGAAGAGAGCGGCAATGAAAATTACCGCATCGGTGCCACCATCGACTCCTTCCTCTGAGCATCAGAAGGCACAAAAAAGCCAGCATCCGCTGGCTTTTTTGTGTGTCGCTGTCAGTGCTTATTTGAAATACGCATTCTCAGCTTTGGTGTGATCCGTCACATCGCGCACCGCTTTGACTTCCGGAATTTTGGCGATTAATGATGCCTCAACGCCATCTTTCAGAGTCATATCAACGGCGCTGCAACCCTGACAACCACCGCCAAATTTCAGTACAGCCACGCCATCTTCAGTCAGTTCAACCAGACTGACATCACCACCATGAGCGGCCAGCCCCGGATTGATTTCGGTATACAGCAGATAGTTAATGCGCTCTTCCACCGGGCTGTCAGAAGTCACCTTAGGCATTTTGGCATTCGGGGCTTTGATGGTCAGCTGCCCTCCCATACGGTCCTTGGCGAAATCAATGATGGATTCTTCCAGATACGGAATGCTCATCTGTTCAACATAGACGCGCAGCTTCTCCATAGCCTGCAGCTGATCAGAGGCATGGACTTCTTCCGGGCGGCAATAGGCCAGGCAAGTCTCTGCGTACTTGGTGCCGGGCTGGGTAATAAAAACACGAACAGCCATCCCCTCAACGTTTTGCTTTTCCAGCAACTGAGCCAGATAATCTTCTGCATCCGGAGTGATGGTTACGTAGGTTGTCATAGTCTCTACCTCAATCAAGTGGTGCCATTGTAGCGAATGGCACCGCCGGGTGAAATACCCAAGTAAAATGGTTGGGTAAGACAAGCGCTCCCGCCTCTGGTACAATCCCGCGCCATTTTTCCGGTTTAAGACATCAGAGATTTATGAGTCAGACTACCTCTTCCCTTACGGCTATCCGCCAGCAGCGCATCGCCCGCCTGAAAGACAACCTGAAGCAACGCATCCATATTCTGGATGGCGGCATGGGCACGCTGATTCAGTCGCACATGCTGGAAGAAAAAGACTACCGTGGCAGCCGTTTTGCCGACATCCCGCAGGATGTGAAAGGCAACAACGACCTGCTGGTACTGACTCAGCCTGACATTATTGCCGGCATACACAAACAGTATTATCTGGCCGGTGCGGATATCGTTGAAACCAACACCTTCAACTCGACCCGCGTGTCTCAGGCGGATTACCACATGGAAGATCTGGTACCGGAGCTGAACCGCGAAGCCGCGGCCCTGGCCCGCCGCGTGGCGGATGAGGTTGAGCGCGAAACCGGCATACCGCGTTATGTCGCCGGGGTGCTGGGACCAACCAGCAAAACAGCCTCCATTTCGCCCGATGTAAACGACCCCGGCTACCGCGCCATCAGTTTTGATCAGCTGGTGGAAGAGTATGTGGAAGCCACTCATGGACTGATGGATGGCGGCGCCGATCTCATCCTGATTGAAACCATTTTCGATACCCTGAACGCCAAAGCCGCGATTTACGCTGCGCAGGAAGTGTTTGAGCAACGGGGTGAAGAGCTGCCGATCATGATATCCGGCACCATCACTGACGCTTCTGGCCGTACCCTTTCCGGCCAGACTGCGGAAGCCTTCTGGAACTCTGTAGCGCATGCCCGCCCCTTGTCGGTCGGTCTGAACTGCGCACTGGGTGCCGAAGAATTGCGCCCGCACGTTGAAGAGCTGTCGAAAAAAGTCAGTACCTTTGTCTCGGCCCACCCGAATGCCGGCCTGCCCAACGAGTTTGGTGAGTACGATCAGTCCGCCGCTGAAATGGCCGTGATCGTCGAAGAGTTTGCCGCCTCGGGCTTCCTGAACATTGTCGGTGGCTGCTGTGGCACCACTCCGGCGCACATCAAAGCCGTTGCCGAAGCGGTTAAAAAGCACAAGCCCCGCACGATCCCTGACATCAAACCGGCCTGTCGCCTGGCGGGTCTGGAGCCATTCAACTTCGACGAAGACAGCCTGTTTGTAAACGTCGGCGAGCGTGCCAACGTCACCGGATCAGCCAAATTCAAACGCCTGATTATTGAAGAAAACTACGATGAAGCGCTGGAGATCGCCCGCCAGCAGGTAGAAAACGGTGCGCAGATCATCGACATCAACATGGACGAGGGGATGCTCGACTCCCAGGCAGCCATGGTGCGCTACCTCAACCTGATCGCCTCCGAGCCGGACATTGCCCGGGTGCCGATCATGGTCGACTCCTCCAAGTGGGAAATCATCGAAGCCGGCCTCAAGTGCATTCAGGGTAAGGCGATCGTCAATTCCATTTCCCTGAAAGAAGGGGAAGAAGAATTCATTGCCAAAGCCAAGCGTTGCCTGCGCTACGGAGCCGCTGTCGTGGTCATGGCGTTTGACGAAGACGGCCAGGCTGATACCGAAGCGCGTAAGAATGAAATCTGTGAACGCTCTTACCGCGTGCTGGTTGATAAAGTCGGCTTCCCGCCGGAAGACATCATCTTCGACCCGAACATCTTTGCCGTGGCTACCGGCATCGAAGAACACAACAACTACGCCGTTGATTTCATCAACAGTTGTAAGTACATCACCGACAATCTGCCCCATGCCAAGATTTCCGGCGGTGTATCCAACGTGTCGTTCTCTTTCCGCGGTAACGAGCCGGTGCGTGAAGCGATTCATTCCGTGTTCCTCTATCACGCCATTCAGAACGGTATGAGCATGGGCATCGTCAACGCCGGTCAGCTGGCGGTGTACGATGATCTGCCAGCAGAACTGAAAGAACGCGTTGAAGATGTGGTTCTTAACCGTCGCGCCGATGGCACCGACCGCATGCTGGAGATTGCCGAAAAATACCGTGGCGACGGCAGCGTGCAGGAAAAAGAAACCGAAGAGTGGCGCACCCTGCCAGTCCGTGAGCGCCTGACCCACGCACTGGTCAAAGGCATCAACGCTTACGTTGAAGAAGACACTGAAGAAGCGCGTAAAGGTTTTGCGCGTCCGATCGAAGTGATCGAAGGTCCGTTGATGGATGGCATGAACGTGGTCGGCGACCTGTTCGGTTCCGGCAAAATGTTCCTGCCGCAGGTGGTGAAAAGCGCGCGGGTGATGAAGCAGGCCGTAGCCTACCTGTTGCCCTTTATCGAAGCCGAAAAAGACGGCAAGTCGGAAACCCAGGGCAAAATTCTGATGGCCACCGTCAAAGGTGACGTGCACGACATCGGTAAAAACATCGTGGGTGTTGTGCTGCAATGCAATAACTTTGAGGTGATCGACCTCGGTGTGATGGTGCCGGCAGAGAAAATTCTCAAAGTCGCCAAAGACGAGAACGTCGACATCATCGGCTTGTCGGGTCTGATCACTCCATCGCTGGATGAAATGGTGCACGTGGCGCGTGAGATGCAGCGCCTGAACTTCCATTTACCACTGATGATTGGCGGTGCCACCACTTCTAAAGCGCACACGGCGGTAAAGATTGAGCCGCAGTATAAAAACGACATCGCCGTTTATGTTGCCGATGCCTCCCGCGCCGTTGGTGTAGCGCAGAAGCTGGTCACGCCGGCTGCCAAAGCCGAGTTTATAGCCGAGCGCCGCGAAGAATACGAAGCCGTGCGTATCCGTAATGCCAATCGCAAAGCCAAGGCCCTGCTGACTTACGAACAGGCCTGCGCCAACGCCTACCAGGGCGACTGGGATACTTACCAGCCACCCAAGCCGAACACGCTGGGCATCACCGTTTACGAAGACTTTGATCTGGCCGATCTGGCCAACTACATCGACTGGACGCCGTTTTTTATGTCCTGGGAGCTGGCTGGTAAGTATCCGCGCATTCTGGAAGATGAAGTGGTTGGCGAAGCCGCCACTGCCCTGTTCAAAGATGCTCAGGCGATGCTGGCGCGTATCATCGATGAAAAACTCTTCAATGCCCGAGGTGTGGTTGGTCTGTGGCCAGCGCAGCGCCGGGGTGCGGATGATATTGCGGTATTTAATGAAGACCGCAGCGCGGAGCTGGCGGTTCTGCATCAGCTGCGCCAGCAAACCGATAAGCCGAACGACCAGCCAAACTTCTCGCTGGCTGACTTTGTGGCGCCGGAAGGCAGTGCCGACGATTACATGGGTGCCTTTGTGGTTACCGCCGGCATTGAAGCCGAGCAGCTGGCGCATTCGTATGACGCCAAACATGACGATTACAACAGCATTCTGATCAAAGCACTGGCCGACCGTCTGGCTGAAGCCTTTGCCGAGCGCCTGCATGAAATTGTACGTAAGGAATTATGGGGCTACGCCGCGGATGAACAGCTGAGCAACGAAGAGCTGATTAAAGAAGGCTATAAAGGCATCCGCCCGGCACCGGGCTACCCGGCCTGCCCCGACCACACCGAAAAGGCAACATTGTTCCGTCTGCTCAATGCCGAAGCCGCTACGGGCGTGTCCCTGACCGAAAATTTCGCCATGACCCCGGCAGCGTCTGTCAGCGGCTGGTATTTCTCCCACCCGGACGCCAAGTACTTCGGACTGGGCAAAATCGACAAGGATCAGGTTACCGATATTGCCGCCCGTAAAGGGATGGATCTGGAGCAGATGGAGCGCTGGCTGGCCCCTAACCTAAGTTACGATCGCTGAGTTGTGAACTGGCTGCTGCCGTTCAGCCGACTGCTGCGCATTGAGCCGCAGCGTCTGCTGCGCATTCTGTCGATTGGCGTGCCGATTATCGGCGGCATGCTGTCACAGAGCCTGATCAATCTGGTTGATGCGGCCATGGTCGGGCGTCTGGGCGAAACCGCACTGGCGGGCGTCGGCGTCGGCGGCTATGCCACCTTCATTACCGTGTCCATGGTGATGGGCTTATCGGCGGGTGTACAGGCGCTGGTTGCCCGACGCCACGGCGCCGGCGACAGCGGCCTGCGCGAACCCCTTTATGCCGGTTTGCTGCTGGCGCTCCTGGTCGGCATTCCGCTGTCCCTGCTGTTTATTCTGATCGCGCCCTGGCTGATTCCGCTGTTCAACACCGATTCTCAGGTGTTGGATATTGCTGTGCCCTACTTTGAATGGCGCACCGCTGCGACCGTTGCCGTGGCCATGAACTTTGTTTTCCGCGGCTACTGGAGCGGCATCGGACAAGCGCGGATGTATCTTTACTCGTTGCTGGTGATGCATCTGGTCAATGTGCTGGTCAGCTATGTTCTCATTTTTGGCATTGGCGCATGGGAAGGTTATGGCGCAGTCGGCTCCGGCATGGGCACCGGCATTGCGCTGTTTTTTGGTGCGGGTCTTTATTGCTGGCTGACCTTCCGTCGCCACGACGATGGCAGTCGGCGCATGCCAACGCAGGAAACCGTCTGGAAAGTGCTGCGCCTGGCCCTGCCCAATTCCACCCAGCAAACCCTGTTTGCTCTGGGCGTGAGCGTGCTGTTCTGGATCATCGGTCAGGTGGGTACTCAGGAACAGGCCATCGGTCATATTCTGATCAGTCTCGCATTATTGTTAATTCTGCCAGCCGTCGGGCTGGGCATTGCCTCCACCAGTCTCGTTGGTCATGCACTGGGACGCGGTGACACGGATGATGCCTACCGCTGGGGCTGGGAGGTGGTGCGCGTCGCCATGCTGATGATGGCGGTTCTGGGCTTACCGCTGTGGGTATTCCCACAGGCGATTCTGTGCCTGTTCACACCCGATCAGCATCTGATTGAACTGGGCAGCTGGCCGTTGCGCATCACCGGCCTGAACATCGTTTTTGAAGTCACCGCCATGGTACTGACTCAGGCTTTGCTGGGTGCCGGTGCCAGCAAACAGGTGATGCGCATCAGTCTGACCATGCAATGGGGCGTGCTGCTGCCGCTGGCGTTTCTGGTCGGGCCGGTGGCCGGTTTTGGCTTATTGGGAATCTGGTTGCTTCAGGGCCTGCAACGTATTACGTTGTCGCTGATTTATGCCCTGATCTGGCGTGCACGCCGCTGGGCTCATATCTCTGTTTAAAGACCACCACCCGTTTCAGATCAATCACACCGAGTCCTGCCATGCCAACCATGATCCCATTTTCAAGCCCGGATGCTTACGAAGACATGAGTCCGGTGATCGCCCACCGTGGCGCCAGCGGCCATGCGCCAGAAAACACCCGCGCGGCCATTGAACTGGCGGCCCGTCAGGGGGCACGCTGGGCGGAGGTTGATGTCACCATATCCGCAGATGGCATTGCCGTTATTCACCATGACGCGGATCTTAAGCGCTGCTCCGATGGCGACGGACTGGTGATCCAGAAGCGTCTGGCCGAGCTGAAGCAGCTCGATGTTGGCCACTGGTTCAGTGATCAGTTCCGTGGCGAACGGATTCTGACCCTGTCAGAACTGCTGGCCCTGGCCAACGCGCTGGAGCTGGCTCTGAACCTGGAAATCAAACCGACCATCGGGCGCGAGCCGGAAACCGTGTGGGCCATTCATCAGGCGCTGCAACAGGTTCATTTTGAACAACCGTTGCTGCTGAGCAGTTTCAGCGTTCATGCTCTGCAGTCTGCCCGCCGACATATGCCGCACATTACCCGCGCTTTAAATGTCGAAGCCATTCCGGCCGACTGGCAACATCGCCTGGAAGAAGCGGATTGCGCCGGACTGCATTTCGCTAAAGAGTTTTTTGATGCGGCTCAGGTCCGTGCCATCCGCGATGCCGGCTACCATATGCTGGTGTTTACCGTAAACGATGCCGAAACCGCACAGCGCTTGTTGCAAGCCGGCGTTGATGGTGTATTCAGTGATGTTCCGCTGCCATTACAACAAGCACTGAAGACCTCGCGCGGTGGTGCTTTTAACCATTAATCCGGCGTTGAAAACAGGGTGGCAGTGTCAATCAATTGCTCGGCCAGATATAGACCGAACAGTTATTTGTATATAGATAAATATTAATTTTAAGAATATACAAGCTCTGCTATCGTTCGCCGCCATAACGACTTTTCTAATAACCACAGGTTAGCAACCGGTTTTTTATGTACGTATACGATGAGTACGATCAGCAACTGCTGAATGAGCGCGTTGCCCAGTTCAAGGGGCAAATGGAGCGCTATCTCGCCGGCAAAATCGCCGATGACGAGTTCCTGCCACTGCGCCTGCAGAACGGCATTTACGTGCAGCGTTATGCACCCATGCTGCGTGTTGCTGTGCCTTACGGTCAGATGAATTCTGCTCAGATGCGCGCTCTGGCACGCATTGCACGCGAATACGACAAAGGCTATGCCCACTTCTCCACACGCCAGAATGTTCAGTTCAACTGGCCGAAACTGGAGCAGTGCCCGCAGATTCTGGCCGATCTGGCCGACGTGCAGATGCATGCCGTACAAACCAGTGGCAACTGTATCCGTAACACCACCACCGACGAATACGCCGGAGTTATTGCGGAAGAAACCGTGGACCCGCGCCCGTACTGCGAAATCATCCGTCAGTGGTCAACCTTCCACCCGGAATTCGCTTTCCTGCCGCGTAAGTTCAAAATTGCCGTAAATGCCGTTCCCGGTGCCGACCGCGCTGCCATCCAGGTACACGACATTGGCGTCAACATTATCCGCAATGCGCAAGGCCAGATCGGTTACCGCATTCTGGTCGGCGGTGGTCTGGGCCGTACGCCTATTATCGGCGAAGAGATCCGCAGCTTCCTGCCGGAAGAAGACCTGCTCACCTACCTGGATGCCATCATCCGTGTTTACAACCAGTTTGGTCGTCGTGACAACAAGTACAAAGCACGCATCAAGATCCTGGTGAAGGCGCTGGGAGTTGAGCGCATGGCCGAGCTGGTTGAAGCCGAATGGGAACGCATTAAAAACGGTGACAGCAAACTGACCGCTGCCGAACTGGAACGCGTGAAAAAACACTTCACTGACCCGGCCTATAAAACGCTGAGCGATGAGCCTGCCGGGCTGACGTCAGCCCGCGCTGAAAACGCCGCCTTTGCCCGCTGGTTGCAGCGCAACGTGCGCGCCCACAAGCAAGCCGGTTACGCCATTGTTACGCTGACGCTGAAACAGAAAGGCACACCTCCGGGTGATGTGACGGCAGAGCAGATGGATCAGATCGCCATGCTGGCCGACAAATACAGCTTTGGTGAGATCCGCTCAACGCACCAGCAGAATCTGGTGCTGGCCGATGTCGAACAGAGCGAACTGTTTGCCCTGTGGCAGGAAGCCAAAGCGCTGGGACTGGCCACGCCGACTCTGGGCCTGCTGACCGACATGATCTGCTGCCCGGGCGGCGATTTCTGTGCATTGGCCAATGCCAAATCCATTCCGGTCGCCGAGGCCATTCAGCTGCGCTTTGATGACCTCGACTACCTGCACGATCTGGGTGAAATCGACCTGAACATTTCCGGCTGTATGAACGCCTGCGGTCATCACCACGTCGGTAATATCGGCGTGCTGGGTGTCGATAAAAAAGGTGAAGAGTTCTACCAGATCTCTCTTGGCGGCAATGCTGGCGAAGATACCTCTCTGGGCAAGATTCTTGGGCCATCCTTCGCCCGCGATCAGATGCCAGACATCATCGCCAAGATCCTCGACTTCTACGTCGCCAAACGTAACGAAGGTGAAACCTTCCTCGAAACCTACCGCCGTATCGGTCATGACCCATTCAAGGAGGCGATCTATGGCCCAGCTCATTAAACAAGGCCAGCTCGTCACTAACGACGAATGGCACCTGATCGAAGACGACGCCATCATCGCGGATTACGGCATCATCAGCCTTAAGCGCTGGCAGGAAAACGCTGCTGCGCTGCTGCCGCTGGCGCAGGCAGGAAAGATTGGCCTGCTGCTGAACAGCGACGAAACCGCCGATCTGATGGGTGACGAATGCCGACACTTTGTTCTGATTGCCATCCACTTTCCGAAATTCAGTGACGGACGCGGTTACAGCACCGCACGCCTGCTGCGTGAACGTCATGGCTTCAAAGGCGAACTCCGTTCCGTCGGAGACGTACTGATCGACCAGTTGTTCTTTATGAACCGCTGCGGTTTCAGCAGTTTCGCGCTGCGTGACGATCAGGATCTGAACGACGCGCTGGCGGCGTTCAATACCTTTACCGTCTGTTACCAGAACGACGTTCACGATCAGCGTCCACTGTTCCGTCGCCGCTAAACAGTCGGCGACGGCCCCTTCCGCCTCCCCGCAGCACCGACAATGTCAGATTCTGCGCCGGAGGCACGACGCATCCTCCGCTAATCAGTCGGTGCCCGACGGTGCATAAATGCGCAGTCGGTGACCATCCGGATCGAGCACCGTGAAGGTGTAGCCGAAATCCATCATTACCGGAGGCTGTGCCACCGCAACCTGCTGTGCTGACCAATCGGCATACAGTCTGTCGACCTGAGCAGCATCAGCCACCGGAATGGCTATTTCGCCGCCCCCGGAGAAAGGCGTACCACTGACTTTCGGCTGTACTTCATGGCGCGACCAGACCCCCAGACGAAATGCCGGCGTTGGTGCAAACAAAGCAAAATCCGCCGTTGCCTCCACCGCTTCCCAATCCAGCAATCTGGCATAAAAGCCGGCACTGCGACGGGCATCGTTAACGTAAAGAATGACAAGATTTGGACTTAACATGACATGTTCCTGTGCGGGCGTTGAGTAATCCGGAGCATTGCTCCAGGCCGCACAGAATATCGTCCGCGGCTGTCAGTTCTTGTCAGCAATGTGAATGGTTTGCGCGTTGACGCCGACAATCTTGCGCCATTCCGCCAGCAACTGCTGTCGCCTGCGCGGATAACGCTCTTCCAGCGGCGTCAGCCGCAGAATGCGGTCGGTCCGGAAATGACGAAAATCCTGACGCATCTCGCACCAGGCGACCAGCACCCGGACACGATCAAAGTACCCCAGTGCAAAAGGCCAGATCAGCCGTTGCGATGGCTGGCCGTTCTGATCACGGTAATCGATATTCACTTTATGTCCGCTGCGGATAGCCCGGCGCAGGGGGGCGACATCGACACTGTCTTTCATACGCTCAGTGGCAGGACCAACCAGCAGCGCATTAGCATCCAGTGAATCGCGCAGATCGGGCGGTAATACGGCTGCAATCCGGCTCAGCGCACTGCTCGCCGCCACCGCCATCTGTGTATCGGTACGCCCGGCCACCCAGCGCATTCCAAGCACCAGCGCTTCAAGTTCATCTTCAGAAAACATCAGCGGCGGCAGCATAAATCCGGGTTTAAGCCTGTAGCCGACTCCGGCTTCGCCTTCAATGCCAGCGCCCTGCTGTTGCAAGGTTGCAATATCGCGGTAAAGAGTGCGTAACGAGATACCTAAGCGCTCCGCCAGCTCGGCTCCGGACACCGGAAACCGATAGCTGCGCAGCAGCTGAATTAGATCCAGCAGACGTTGAGAACGGCTCATAACAGCTCCGGCCAGTAAAAACGCCATACTGACAGAAATTGTCCACCTGCAAAGTTCCAGACATAAAAAAGCCCCGCACTGCGGGGCCTCTGGCAGCGAATTCGTGTTTCAGTCACGTTTCAAATTTATCCGGTAACGGCCAACGCCCTGTCCGGCAAGAATTGCCGCCAGTACCGCCGGTAATTCTGCACGGCCAATCTCGGTGGTCATGTTTTCAAGCTGTGGCAGGCGCCAGACGCCAGCGACCTTATTCAGTATCGCTTGCTTGTCGGCCAGCGGAATCTCAACCGAATCCACACCCAGCAGGCTCACACCACGCAAGATGAAGGGGAAAACACTGGCTTCAATCTTCACACCGGCAATCATGCCGCAGGTCGTCACGGCGCCTTCGGGCTGTATCTGCGGAATCAGTGCAGAAACCAGATCACCACCTACGGTATCAATGGCGGCCTGATATAGGGGTCTGGCCATTGCTTTACCCTTCAATGCCAGAACCTCATCACGACCAATCACACGGCTTGCACCCAGACGTTTCAGAAAGTCTTCCTGCTCCGGTTTACCGGACAGTGCTACTACGTCGTAGCCTTGTTTCGCCAACAATGCGACCGCCACCGAGCCCACACCGCCGGTTGCACCGGTCACGACGACAGGTCCCGCATCCGGGCGAATACCGGCACGCTCCAGTTTTTGCAGGCTGAGGGCGGCCGTAAAACCGGCCGTTCCCCAGGCCATGCTCTCTTCCATGCTCAATGCCTGCGGTTTATGCAGTACCCAGCCGGACGGGACGCGTACGTGCTGGCCAAAACCGCCGGCGGTGTTCATGCCAAGGTCGTAACCGAAGACCACCACCTCATCACCGGTTTTAAATTGCGGATCATAACTGACCAATACCGTACCAGCGACATCAATCCCCGGTGTATGAGGGTAAGTACGGGTAACCCCCTTATTACCACTGGCAGACAATGCGTCTTTGTAATTAACCGAGGAATAAGCGACATCAATCAGCACATCACCGGCAGGCAAATCATCGTCAGTCTGCGTCTGCCAGGCGGCTTTGATGCCTTGCTCGGTTTCTTCAATCCGGTAAGCGAGAAAAGTCATGGCGACTCCTTGTTATTATCGACTCAGCCTTTGGTCTGCTGTTGCTTGGTAAGAAGGGTCAGCAGACGGGTAAATGCACCTTCCGCCCCTTTCTGAACGGCCAGCCCCAGTTTTTCCTGCAGCGATTTTTTGTGCTCATAGCGTACGCTGTACACATCGCTGTCAGCACAGGCATTCACCAGATAATCGTCACTGGTACCCACGACATCAATCAGATGATGATCCAACGCCTGCTGACCGTACCAGATGTCGCCGGTTGCTACGGCTTCGATATCAACCTCCGGGCGGCTCTGTTTAACATGGCGCTTAAACAGCTCATGAGTATCCTCCAGATCCGACTGGAATTTGTCCTTAGCCTTCTCTGAATTGTGGCCAAACATGGTGACGGTTCGTTTGTATTCACCGGCGGTGAATAATTCATAATCAACATCGTGCTTTTTCAGCAAGCGGTGAAAGTTAGGCAACTGAGCGACGACGCCAATGGAACCGATAATCGCAAACGGGGCAGCGACAATACGGTTGGCGAGGCACGCCATCATGTAACCACCACTGGCCGCCACTCTGTCGACACAAACGGTCAGCGGTATACCGCGCTCGCGGATGCGCTGCAGCTGGGAAGCTCCAAGTCCATAGGAATGCACCATGCCGCCGCCACTTTCCAGACGCACAACCACTTCGTCTTCGGCGGTCGCCAACGTCAGCACAGCGGTTATCTCCTGACGCAGCAGCTCAACCTGACTGGCCTGAATATCACCATCGAAATCAAGAACATACACACGTTTACGCTTTTCAGTGTTTTCAACACCCGTTTTAAGACGCTTTTTTTCTGCCTTATCTTTTGCTTTTTCTTCTTTCTTTTTGTCTTTTTCCAGCGCTTTCAGCTCTTCTTTAGAGTAAAGCGCGTACTCCAGATCCTCTTTGTGATTATCCAGTTCATCATTCAGTTTTTTGACAACCAGCTCGCCATCATCTGAACGGTGATTACGCATGCTGATAGAAACAACCCCTCCGACAACCACCAGAATCGCTGCCACAATGGTGACAGCCTTTAGCAAAAAAGCTCCGTACTCTGCCAGGAAATCCACACTTCGTTCCTTACTGAATTAAAATAGTCCGCAAGCATAACCGAATAGCAGCCGGGTACAAGTCGGCTCATCGGCAGCGTTTCAAACAATCGTATGATTTTTCGTTGACACCCGCATTGACAGCCCATAGAGTTGTGCGGTCTGACGTAAGACAAAGTCGCGACAGGATGCTGATATGCGCCTCACCCCATCAGCAGATCTCCTGTCTTTTGTAGCAATAATAAGGAAACCGTTATGGCATCTGTTGCAGAAATCATCGAAACCATGAACAGCAAATTCAACGCCGCGGCTGCTGCCGGTGTTGATCTGATCTTCCAATTCAACATTGAAGATGGCGAAACCTATCACCTGATCGTTAAAGACGGCACTTGTGCTGTTGTTGAAGGTGCAAACGATGACGCTAACGTTACTCTGATCATGAACACTGAGACCTTTGCAGGTATCGCTTCTGGTGAGACTGACGGTATGCAGGCTTTCATGTCTGGTCAACTGCGCGTTGAAGGCGACATGATGCTGGCAACCAAGCTGGGCGAGTTCTTCCCTGCTTAATTGCTGAATGCATAAAAAAAGCGACCTAATGGTCGCTTTTTTATGGCTGTGCACTGATGAATAGCGCATCCGCCATTACCAGTCATCCTTCAGAGCTTCTTCGGCCACATCGTTTAATGGCCGGGCAATCAGCCCTTTTGATGTTAACTGCACGGAGTAGACCGCGCCATTGATCAATGGCATGTAAACCGCACTGCCAAACTGGGCTTCCAGCCAGAATTTATGGTCGCGCAGCGAATCCCATAAATCAAACCAGCGCGATTCCGCCAGGCTGTATACACTGCGCTCGGCGGTACGCTCCTGCTCCAGCGACAGATAACGTCCGGATAACCGTTCCAGACGATAGAGTGGTGTTGCCCCCAGTGCAGCAACAGGCCCCTTCCAGACCAGCAGGCGCACATCCAGCTGCCACTGATCACCCAGAATTTTAAAGCGGCGCTCGCGGTTATCGTTATCAACCAGCGTCAGATCAAATACCTGATCGCCCAGCTCGTACACGCTGACAGTCACCAGCGGCTCTTCTTTGAGCAGCTGCTTGTAGCTCCAGATATCAACCAGCATGAACACTGCGATAACGCTGCTGATCAGCAGAACCAGTCCGGCGGTGCCCTTCAGCCACTGAACAAACCAACCACGCCCCCACCAGAGCATAACGATGACCACTAGCGCAACCAACAGAAATACGAGTGCAATACCCGTCAGGCTTCCTTGCAGCATGTTAATTCCTCAGGTGCGAAATGCTATCTCTGGCTAACGACAGGGCCTCTTCCGCACCGGCTGATTGCCCGTTAAGCGAGTCAAGGAAGTATTCAATGGCCGTGATTGCATCAGCAAAAGCTTCCATTTTGGCTTCTGACGGAGGCAGATCTTCCTCAAGAACCTGCTTCGTAACGAAGGTATCAAGATCCATCAGCATGTTGTATACCGATTCTTTCTCCAGAAACATCATGGCACCGGCCACATCGATCAGGCTTTTACCAACGTTACGGACATGCAGCTTGTCACCGCTTGAATCCAGATAAGCACCGATTGCCCGCTTGATCATGGTCAGCGCGGTCATGGATTCCGACAGCACGGCTATTTTTGCCTCGCTGAGGCTGACAGGATCAACCAGCGAATCCTTTTCAAGACCTTTGTGGGTCAGGGCACGCATGGCCTGTTCGATGTGGATAATCTCATCGGCAATAAAAGCCATGTCTGCAGCCACACCTTTGACGCCAACAGCGCGCAGGCGCTGGCACAAATGGGCTGTCCGTTCAGCGGCTTCACTGAGATTGGTAATCTGCAGGGTATCGCCAATACGCGATAATGATGAAACCAGTTCTTCGTAGTTGGTTTCGCTGACTTCTGTACGCTCAAACAAATCGACGAGGTCTTTAACCGACTGCAATTCTTCCTGCAGCGCATCGGATAACGACTCCAGCGCCGATTGATCCGGGCCGGAGAGCTTCGCGCGGGATACCGCTAACTGCGATTCTTTAATGCCGCGATGAATATGGAAGTCCTGTTGCAGCTGATGCAGCAATTCCGTTTCCGGTTCCGCCAGAGCGACGATGTACAGAAATTCCTTCAGTAACCAGTCGGGCAGCTTTTCACTGAATGCACGGCCTTCGGTATCCTGAATTTTACGAACCTGACGATCGAGGGTGCCCAGCAAAGAAAGGCGCTGTGGCGTCATCTCAAAAGCGTCCTGAGAAAGCGACTCAAGGGCACCGCTGACAACATGCCAGAACAGCCAGGCAGCACCACCGCGACTGGCGCGTTCAAAACGACGCACCGCACGTAACATCACCTGCAGAGGCCCGCGACGGCCATTGCCACGGATCAGACCAATCAGTCCAAGCTGATAAAGCTGACGGGCACGACGGTAGGGGAAACTCGTTGCACCGGCTTCTGCCGGTGGGATGGTCAGTTTGGGGCGCAGGTTTACGAGAAAGAAATAGGCTTCAGGCAGCGGCTTTTCCTGACGCTCTTTACGTACCAGATTGATCGTTGGGAGTAACAGGCTCGGCGCAACCGGATCGCCATTGACCACAAAATCAACATAGCGTTTCAGAAAGACAATGGCCTGCGTGAAGGCTGACAGAGTGGATTCTGTCACACTCTGATTTCGCACAACCCTTCCGGTTTCAGCCAGCTCCTCACACAGGCGCTCACCCGCCCGGAAATCCAGCATTTTAAAAGTACCCCGCACCTGCTGCACTTCCTCAAGAAAGGCTCGCAGGTTATCGGCGTTTCCATGTTCTGAGTACACATCAAGCTGCGCAGCCGCCTGATCCAGGGCATTGGCAATTTCAGCCTTAACCAGATTCAGTGAGGCAGCAAATTGTGTGATTTCACTTCCTGTCGATATATCAGCCATTACTAGCGTCATTCATTGTTATGATTTTGTGATTCTAACGACTATGAGTGCAAAGCGCGAAGCGTTTTCAGCAAAGCCTTGCACGTCAACTATACTGAGATCACAAAAACTCACGCAGCAATTCAGACAAACGGGGTCAGCTTCAGCTTGTACGGCCCAATATGTACGATGTGTTTTAAGGATAAGTTGCAAATCATTGAAAACCCATTAAATTGCCACGCGTCTGGCCCACGACCTGATCACAAGGAACTCCACGATGCAGTCTTCTCTGCCCGCTGCTTTTATCAGTAATTTTCTTGGCAATGCCCCGCTTTGGTACAAAAAAACCATCATCGCTTTCCTTGCCCTGAATATTGTCTTTCTCTACACGCTTGGTTCATACATCACTGGCTGGATTCTGATCTTAGAATTTATTTTCACTCTGGCGATGGCACTTAAGTGCTATCCGCTGCAGCCGGGTGGACTGCTGGCTATTGAGTCTATTTTGCTGGGAATGGCCAGCCCTGAGATTGTCTACGAAGAAACACTGGCCAATTTTCCGGTGATTCTGCTCCTGATGTTTATGGTGGCCGGCATTTACTTTATGAAGGACCTGCTGCTGTTTGTGTTCACCAAGATTCTGCTGGGTGTACGCTCCAAGATGATGCTGTCGTTTCTTTTTTGCGTCGTTGCAGCCTTGCTTTCTGCTTTTCTCGATGCCTTGACCGTGACTGCGGTGCTGATCAGTGTGTCGGTCGGTTTTTACAGCGTTTACCATAAGGTCGCGAGCGGTAAGAACTTCAATACGGATCATGATCACGGCAATGACGATGACCTGAAAGAACAGCACCGCCTTGATCTTGAGAGTTTCCGCGCGTTTCTGCGCAGCCTGATGATGCACGGTGCAGTCGGTACTGCTCTGGGCGGGGTCTGCACCCTGGTCGGTGAGCCACAAAACCTGCTGATTGCGAAGGTGGCCGGTTGGGAGTTTGGCGAATTTTTCACCATGATGGCACCCGTTACCATGCCAGTGCTGGCCGCTGGTCTGCTGACTTGTCTGTTGTTGGAAAAAATGAGCTGGTTTGGTTACGGAGCCAGGCTGCCTGACGATGTGCGCAGCATTCTGGAACACTTTAACCAGGAGCAGAAGCAGCACATGACACAAAAGCGTGTGGCTCAGCTCTGGGTTCAGGGTTTGGTGGCCGTTTTTCTGGTGGTTGGACTTGCCATGCATCTGGCCGAGGTCGGACTGATCGGGTTGCTGGTTATCGTCTTACTGACCGCCTTCAATGGCATTATTGAGGAACACCAACTGGGTAAGGCCTTCGAAGAAGCGCTGCCATTCACTGCCCTGCTGGTGGTCTTTTTCTCCATTGTTGGCGTTATTCATGCGCAGCATTTATTTACCCCGATTATTACCTGGATTCTGAATACCGATAATGTTTCTACGGCGGCACAGCCCGGTGTGTTCTTTCTTGCCAATGGCGTGCTGTCGATGATTAGCGATAACGTTTTTGTGGCGACGGTCTACATTTCTGAGGTGAAAGCCGCTCTGACGGCCGGTGACATTACACGGGAGCATTTTGATCTGTTAGCGACAGCCATCAATACCGGAACCAACCTGCCAAGTGTTGCAACCCCTAATGGTCAGGCCGCCTTTCTGTTTCTGCTGACCTCCGCTCTGGCACCTCTGATTCGCCTCTCTTACGGCCGCATGGTGGTCATGGCTTTGCCGTACACCATTGTGATGACCGGTGTCGGCTATTTCGCGGTAACACACTGGCTCTGAAATCAGAGCCAAAGTAAGCCATCAGCGGCGCCAGATGGCGCCGCCGCTTTTTTTGTCAATCAGATCCAGCATTTTTTCGTGCGCCGCGGTTTCCTCCGCCGTCGCGCGGATAATGCGCTGATTGACGGCATCCAGATCGATATCGCCGATATCAATGACGATTTCTTCCTCTTCCTTTTCTTCTTCAACCGCCAGCGCCAGCGCTGTCTGGCCGCCAGTCATGGTCAGATAGACATCCGCCAGGATTTCAGCGTCCAGTAACGCGCCGTGCAAATCCCGGTGGCTGTTATCAATACCGTAACGTTTGCACAAAGCGTCAAGACTGTTACGTGCTCCCGGATGAAGATCGCGGGCCATTTTCAGCGTATCGAGCACGCTGCAGAAATCGTGCGTCAGCGAGAGGTTCAGACGACGGAACTCGGCATCCATCATTCCAACGTCGAACGCTGCGTTGTGAATAACCAGCTGTGATCCGGCAATAAACTCGCGGAATTCACCGGCAATCTGAGCAAAGTACGGTGCACCCTGCTCGACAAGCCACTCATTAGTGATGCCATGAACGGCTGCAGCTTCCGGATCAATATCACGTTGCGGATTGATGTAGACGTGATAATGCCGCCCGGTCAGCTTACGCTCGAAGATCTCAACACACCCGATTTCAACAATACGGTGTCCCTCTCCGATACCCGTGGTCTCTGTATCCAGTACAACCTGTCTCATGCCTTTACTCCGGTAACGCCTTGATTGGCCAACTGATCGGCCCGTTCATTGTCAGGATGTCCTGTATGACCTCTTACCCAGTGCCACTCAATCTGGTGTCGCTGGCACTCAGCATCCAGCCGTTGCCACAAATCCTGATTTTTGATCGGCTGTTTAGCGGCATTGCGCCAGCCCTTTTTTTTCCAGCCGGCCAGCCATTCGTTAATGCCCTTCATTACGTACTGAGAATCGGTGGTCAATACCACATGGCATGGCCTTTTCAGGGCTTTGAGCCCTTCAATGGCCGCCATCAGTTCCATCCGGTTGTTGGTGGTGTTGTCCTCGCCACCAAAAAGTTCCTTTTCTGTGCTGCCATAACGCAACAATGCGCCCCAGCCACCCGGGCCGGGATTGCCCTTGCAGGCACCGTCGGTAAAAAGATGGACTTTCGCAGTCATATCAGCTTCCACAATATTGAGACCCGGAGACGCTGGACGCTACCGGTGACGCCATACCAAAGCTGGCCTCAGGGAATTGCCAGCGGCGGGGTCGGATCGGCGTCAGTCCGGCAACCGTCTTCCGCGCCACTAAGAGATAAGCATTGGCAGGCAGCCAGTGCGTTCCGGCCAGTACCCGGTCGATCCGCCGGCTGACCGATTCAGAAATAACCGTAAGAGGCCAGGCATGCGCAACCGCCGACACCTGCTCAACCCTGAAATCCAGCAACAGTAACCAGTCACGCAGCCGGGATTCGCTGACCGGATTGGTGAGCCAGGGCAATTCTGTGGAGAAGGTTCTCAGCCAGCGGATTCCTCCCCACCAACTGTAGGGATTAAAGCCAACCACAATCAGATAGCCATTGGGCATCACGGTCCGGGCGGCTTCGCGGATCATCTGATGTGGACGATGGCTCATGTCGAGCGAATGCTGCAACACGACGACATCGAGACTTCCGTCCGCAAAAGGCCATGCGCCGTCCGCCATTTCAGCCTGAGAGCTGACAACACCGCTAGCCCATGGCAATCCCATACGGAAACAATGCTGCAAACGGCTGCGCTGCAAAAACCTCGGATCAGAATCAATACCGCTGTACAGCAGATGATACCCATGTAACTGGCTGACCCAATCGCGCAGCCAACCGGCCTCAAGAGCCAGCAGACGTTGCGTTGCCGGACGTTGCAACCAGCGCTGATAGATTTCCGGTTTAATCCGGCTGCCGACGGTATTCATATAACCTCGCTCGCTTGCTACACGCCGCCCTGGAAACTAGACTGGCCAGCCACGTAGCGACATTGTAATCACATGCAGCAATTGACTCTATTACTGTCTGCCCTTTTTATGGCGGGCTGCAGCCAACTGGCCACAAAACCAGACAACTTAACAGAGCAGAAGCGCTCTGACATGGTTCTCACCGTTCTTGATGACTGGCAACCTCAGGATATCGCCCAGACCACCTATGAAGATATCTGGCAGCGAATCATTGCCTCGTACCAGCTGGATACCAACATTGACAATCCACGAATCCAGGCCCAACTTAACTGGTACAAGTCACATCAGGCCTACATGGACCGTGTGGCCGAACGGGGGGTGCGTTATCTGCACTTTATTGCTGAGCAGGTAGAAGCACGCAATGTTCCGGGTGAACTGGCTTTACTGCCCATTGTAGAAAGCGCCTTTGACCCTTTCGCCTACTCTCATGGGCGCGCATCCGGGGTTTGGCAATTCATTCCCTCAACCGGGCGAGACTTCGGTCTGCAACAGGACTGGTGGCACGATGGCCGCCGCGATATCCGGGCTTCCACAGAAGCCGCCTTGATGTACCTTGATGCATTACAGCGCGAATTCAATGGCGACTGGTTGCTGGCGTTGGCAGCATACAACTCCGGTGCAGGCACCGTACGCAAAGCCATGCGGAAAAACCGTGCGCGCGGTTCCGCAACCGATTTCTGGTCACTCGATCTGCCACGGGAAACCCGCGATTACGTGCCCAAACTGATCGCACTGGCCAAGCTGATCAAATCCGCTGAAGAATATCAGATCACGTTAACGCCTATTCCTGACGAACCGTATTTTGCTGTCGCTGAAACCGGCGGTCAGATCGATCTGTCACAGGTTGCCGAGCTGGCGCAGACACCTCTGGATGAAATTTACAAACTCAATCCGGGTTTTAACCGCTGGGCCACAAGACCCACCGGGCCACACGAAGTACTTATTCCCGTAGCCCAGTACGATATTTTCACCGAGCAGCTCGCCGCTTTACCTGCCAGCGCCCGTCTGAAGTGGCAACGGTATGCTGTGCGTAACGGTGACAGCCTGATCACCATCGCCAAGCAGTTTCACACCACTCCGGAAGCACTGAAGCAAGCAAACGGCATCCGCAGCAACATCATCCGCACCGGCGAGCAATTACTGATTCCGGGTGCATTCAAAAGTCAGGACAGCTATTCACACAGCGTGTCGCAGCGTCTTGACCGTCTGAAAACATTACGCCGTCCAGGCAACAGTGAACGCCTTGAATATCAGGTGCGCTCCGGCGACAGCTTCTGGGAAATAGCCCGCTCACATGATGTCAAAGTGAGTGAACTGGCCCGCTGGAATGGCATGGCACCCGGCGACCCGCTGCGGGCGGGGCAAACGCTGGTAATCTGGAGCCAAAAAAGCATGCCGGGAAAGCGCGAAGTCATCCGCAAAGTAAATTACCGCGTTCGCCCCGGTGATTCTCTGGCGCGCATCTCGCAGAAATTTAATGTCCGGGTTTCTGATGTAAAGCGCTGGAATTCATCGCAGGTCAAAGACAAATACCTGCAGCCGGGCCAGACCTTAACGCTCTATGTGGATGTCATGCGCTGAGCGCCTGTCATTGTTAACGCGACGGACATAATATGTGGAAAAACAACGGATTGCCAAAGCACAGACACTGCCCATAGGATGGGCAATATGATGTTCATACCAATCAACACCCGACACACCCTGTTACTGACTGTTCTGATCAGTTGCCTGCTACTCAGCCGTACGGCTTATGCCGGCATTGATGTAACAGAGAGGCCCAGCAGCGAGCTCGCAAACGTTGTCTGGCAAAGCAATGATCAGAGCCCGGTATGGAGTGACGATCGTGCACAATCGGCCGGGATATTGCGGCAAGCACTGCTGCAATTCCCCCCGAACATACGCCGCACAGGGCCGGAAACACCGCATAGCCTCAGTGCCACGCTGGACAAACTTCATTTGCCGCTGGTGGCCCGCCATCCTCATGACTCCCAGTGGATTCCCATGCTTGCCAGCCGCTGGCTGCTGAATGAAGCCTCCGATCGGCTGTATTTTGAGCTGGATGCTGACGCCAGATGGTCCGACGGCATTGCCGTCTCCACAGATGACCTGCGCTTTACGCTGCAGTTTCTGACGAATCCCGAAACCGGCGCCAACTGGCAGGCAGAGCAACTGCAACGCCTGATAAAACAGGTTGAAATATTCGACCAGCAGCGTTTCGCCTTCGTTCTGCAAGCCCCCGCAACCACTACCGCGATCAGCGAACTGGCCTCGCTACGTCTTTTTGCAGCGCATATTTACCGCAATGCCCGCGGCTGGCCCAAAAGTTTTGACTGGTATCCTGAGCCAACGACCGGGCCTTATTACCTGGCACAAATCAACCATAACGCGCACATTGTGCTGCGAAAAACCAGTGACTGGTGGGGATTGGACAAGACGTATTTCAAACATCGCTTTAATGTCCGTCGCGTTATTCTGCGCATACCAGACAACAACGAACAGGCAATTGATTTACTTGAACGCGGAGAGCTGGACACAATCCCCCTGAACAACCCTGAAAACTGGTCGTCAGAACGAATTACCCGGCTGAGTCAGAATAAGCGCATTGACCGGATTCAGCATTACCATCAGGCAACGCTTCCCTTTAATGGCTTGTTACTGAATGCCGACAATCCACTGCTGCTACAGCGATCTCAACGTTCTGCTGTGCTGGCAGCCATAAATCCGGAACGTGCGATCAGCGCAGTTGATGGTGCCGTAAAACATCTGCCTTTGTTTAATAAGACCGACAATAGCGAACCGACGAACTGGTCTTCAGAACACAGCGTCTTACCCAGCACACTCAGACTGATTTACAGCAACAATCAGGATCAGACGATTCTGCATCAGTTACAACAGAATGCTGCGACTGCCGGACTCGACCTGCAGCTGAAAAAAGTATCACCGCAGGTCCTGAATCACGCACTGGCCACTGCAGATTATGATTTAGCCTGGATCAGTATTTCAACGACGCTGAATGCTGAAGGATTTAATTCATTATTTCAGGACAATAAAGGTCACGTATTTATTGCCGGTAAAAAAATCCGTCAATTTCTTGCGGAGGCTGATGGCAATCACGAACAGAGAGCCTCACTGACTGAACAATTCTTATTGAATGAATCCATTTTCCGTTATGGCTATGGTTTTCCCTACAGTCGCTCTGCCAACTGGCAATGGATTAAACTGCCTGACTCAACGGGAACTCGCATCAGCAACGATTTATTTGATCCGTTCGACCCTGTCACCGGCGGACTTTTCTGGATTCACCGCAAAGATCGTGCTGACATATTGGCGCAACCTGAACGTGCTAAAAGCAGCAACAACCAGCCCAAAATTAATATTCAATACAGGCTGAACATTGATCAGCCCCGATAATCACAAGCGACTGTTTCAGTCCCGAATAAAAGGATCTCAACATGGGTATGTTAACCGGTAAAAAAGCTCTCATCGTTGGCGTGGCCAGCAAGCATTCTATTGCTTATGGCATCGCCGAGGCCTTCCACCGGGAAGGTGCAGAGCTCGCATTTACCTATCAGGGCGAAAAACTCAAAGAGCGCGTAGAAAAAATGGCCGCAGGATGGGATTCCGATATCTGCCTGCCATGCGACGTAGCCTCCGATGAAGAAATCGCAGCGGTCTTCACCGAGCTGGAAAAAAAATGGGGCCACCTCGATATTCTTATCCACTCAGTCGGCTTCGCTCCGGCCCACGAGCTGGATGGCGACTATCTGAGCGTTACCACCCGTGAGGGATTTCGCATAGCCCACGATATCAGCTCATACAGTTTTGTTGCACTCGCGAAAGGTGCACGTCCTCTGATGCAGGGACGTAACGGTGCAATGCTCACCCTCACCTATCATGGTTCACAACAGACGCTGCCAAACTATAACGTCATGGGATTGGCAAAAGCATCGCTGGAAGCTTCTGTGCGCTACCTCGCTGGTTCTCTGGGGAAAGAAGGTATCCGCGTTAATTCCATTTCAGCCGGTCCGATTAAAACTCTGGCAGCAGCCGGTATTAAAAGCTTCCGCCGTATGCTGAAAAAGAATGCCGAACGCGCGCCGCTGGGGCGTAACATTACGATTGATGAGGTTGGAAATACCGCCGCATTCCTATGCTCAGACCTGGCATCGGGCATTGCTGCGCAAAATATTTATGTGGATGGTGGCTTCAACAGCTGCGCCATGAGCGTAGATGAGATGGAAGAGTAATTTTTAAAAGAATAAAAAAGGGGCAAAAAGCCCCTTTTTTATTTTCCGCTCGACGGAATTTCAACCTACACAGGATCTCAGGAACCAGAGCGCTCAATGTTGGTCGCAGACTTGGCCCATGCCTGATAGCTCAACATGTCGGCACGACTGTTTTGCGCACGACCAGCTTCCTTCACTTCATCACTCAAGACCATATCCTGCCAGTTTTTAGCGTCGATGGCATCCAGTGTTACCACCGTAAAACCACCCGGTGTTTTCACCACATCCGTCTGACCAACAGTCAGAGCGAACGCTTTCTGCTGCGCAAGACGCGGAGCTTCACTGGATTGCTGATAGGTCGCAGAGACCTTTTTCCAGTCTGCCGCCTGCTCTTCACCACCGGCAATGGCATCGGCAACAACGCGAGCCTGCGCCAAAGCCCGTTCACGCTTCAGATTGGCAACCACCTGATCTTTAACCTCTTCCAGAGGTTTGACCGATGCATCTTTGTATTCACTGACAGCAAGAACAAGGGCACCATCCTGCAGCTCTATAACCTCACTGATTTGTTTATCCAGCATCACATTTTCTTCAAAAGCCACCTGACGGACGCTGTCGTTCAATGCAATCCCTTCACCGTTCAGACGACTGAAAAATGCGGTATCCTGCAATTTCAGATTAAGTGCTTTAGCAACATCTGCGATGCTTTCTGCAGAGAATGAGATGTTCGACAATTCCTGCATTTGCTCTGCATAAACAGCCTCAGCTTTGCCTTCACGTACTTCACGACTGAGCTCATCCTGCATCTCTGCCAGTGCTTTAACGGATGGAACGACGATATCGTCGAGGCGAATAATGTGGTATCCGAATTCTGTTTTAACCGGTGAAGATATTTGCTGCGGTTG
The DNA here is from genome assembly GCA_021208685.1 of Saccharospirillaceae bacterium. Classification (GTDB taxonomy): domain Bacteria; phylum Pseudomonadota; class Gammaproteobacteria; order Pseudomonadales; family Oceanobacteraceae; genus Venatoribacter. Next base: position 45,094 of record JAJOJJ010000046.1, on the reverse strand, counting down.
CAGCGCATACAATGCGTCTTCAAATTCTGCAACAAAACTGCCTTTGGTATTCAGACCAAGATTACCACCGGCATTTTTAGTACCGATATCATCCGAGAATTCTTTTGCCAGTGCAGCAAAGTCCTCACCATTATCCAGACGACTCTTAATATCTTTAGCCATTGCCAGCGCATCTGAATCGCTGCGGTCATCACTGACTTCAATCAGAATATGACTTGAGCTGCGCTGCTCTTTCGCCAATTCACGCGACTGATAATCGATGTAAGCAGCTTGCAGCTCATCGTCTGTCACATCCTGCTTAGCGGCAATATCGGCGCGATTAAGCTGAACGTACTGAACACGAACCTGCTCTTCAGTTTTGTAACGATCTTTATTTGCCTCATACGCCAGCTGAATATCTTCAGCAGACAACTCGATACCCGCTTCAAGATTTTTGGCATTGACTTCATAAAAACTGAAAGAGCGCAGCTCATTATTCAGCGCTTCACTGAGTTGAACTGAAAAAGGTGTTTCCACACTGCTCAGAACAAACGCAGCCCGCGCCTGATTCGTTTTGATATCTTCCGCAAGACTCGCGCGGAAAGTCAGGGGCGACAAACCATTCATGCGCAGAACATTTTGGAACTGCTCTTTATCGAAACGCCCTTCCTGCTGAAACGCAGGTATGGTTACGATGGTTTCATCAATGGCCTGTGAAGCGGCATACAGACCTAACTTGTCAGCCTGAACCACAGCGACTTTCTGTTCAATCAGCTGCTCAAGCGCAGACTCGCGCAGAAACTTTTCGTTAAACAGATTTTCATCATATTGATCACCAAACTGACGACGCAAGTTTGCTTTCTGCTGCTCCACCGTCCGCAGAATATCGGCTTCAGTAATCTCCTGATCACCGACTGTTGCTGTGGCAGGTGTGCCACCGCCCAGGCTGACGATGCTTTCAACGCCCCACAGTGCAAAAACAAATATGATAAAAAATACAATTACTTTAGCGATTATACCCTGAGCATTATCGCGCATTGTCTGTAGCATGCTTCCTCCAATGATAATTCGAGCCACCAATACAAAAAAAGCGCATCAGGGATGCGCTTTTAATTTTGGCGGACCGGACGGGACTCGAACCCGCGACCCCCGGCGTGACAGGCCGGTATTCTAACCGACTGAACTACCGGTCCTTAATTCAACTGACTTAGTTGACAGCGTCTTTCAGTGCTTTACCTGGTTTGAAGCCAGGAACTTTAGCTGCCTTAATCTCGATAGGCGCACCGGTCTGCGGATTGCGGCCAGTACGAGCGGCACGCTCTTTAACCATAAAAGTACCGAAACCAACGAGAGCAACCTGGTCACCTTCTTTCAGTGCACCGCCAATCGTTTCGATCATAGCGTCTAAAGCACGACCAGCGGCTGCTTTTGGAATGTCCGCAGAAGCTGCGATTGCATCGATTAATTCTGATTTGTTCACACTTATCCCCTTACTCTGTGCGCAATAGTGAATTCTTGTTAGGCGACTGGGCGTTCGCTACAGGAAAATATTAGAGCGACGATTTATACCAAGCACTCCCCAGAGCGTCAAGCAGCCTTAATGGGTACTGGGCCTGGTATTGTCGTCTTTTTTCCCGGCACCCTCATCTTTGGTGATAATTTCACCAACATATGGCTCTGGTTTACTTTCCAGTGCCAGATCAAGTACTTCATCGATCCAATCAACAGCAACGACATTCATGTCTTCAAGAATGTTGGCCGGTACCTCGCGCAAATCTTTTTCATTCTCTTTCGGAATAATAACAGTTTTTATTCCGCCACGATGAGCCGCCAGTAACTTCTCCTTCAGACCACCGATGGCCAACACTTTGCCACGCAGGGTGATTTCGCCTGTCATCGCAACCTCAGCACGCACAGGAATACCCGTCATAACAGAGGCCAAGGCTGTGGCCATCCCGATACCGGCACTTGGGCCGTCTTTCGGCGTGGCACCTTCAGGGACGTGCACATGCAAATCATGCTTTTCAAAGTATTCCGGCGACACCCCCATACCCAGCGCGCGGCTGCGTACAACGGTGAGAGCTGCCTGAATGGATTCTTGCATAACATCACCCAGAGACCCGGTTTTGACAATGCGTCCTTTACCGGGCGTCGCAGCGGATTCCAGCGTCAACAGTTCACCACCAACTGAGGTCCAGGCAAGACCTGTTACCTGCCCCACCTGATTATCCAGCCCGGCAAGACCGTAGCGGAATTTCTGCACACCCAGATATTCGTCCAGAAGTTCTTCGCTTATATCGCGTGCCTTCTGGTTTTTCTCCAGCATATTCGCCTTAACCACACGCCGACAGAGTTTGGCAATTTCACGCTCAAGACCGCGAACGCCAGCCTCACGGGTATAATGGCGTATAATGTCGCGCAAACGGTCATCATTGATTTCAATTTCTCGTTCATGCAGACCGTTAAGTTTGATCTGTTTTGGCAGCAGATAGCGGCGAGCAATACTCACTTTCTCAGCTTCCGTATAACCCGGAATGCGGATGACCTCCATTCGATCCAGTAGCGGTCCGGGTATATCCATGCTGTTAGAAGTACAAACAAACATGACATCCGACAAATCAAAGTCCACTTCGAGATAATGGTCAGCGAACGTCGAATTCTGTTCCGGATCCAGCACCTCCAATAAAGCGGAAGCCGGATCGCCACGGTGATCCATGCCCATTTTGTCGATTTCATCCAGCAGAAATAGAGGATTTTTAACCGCCACTTTGGACATTTTTTGCACCAGTTTACCCGGCATAGATCCAATATAAGTACGGCGGTGCCCCCGAATTTCTGCTTCATCGCGCACACCACCCAACGCCATGCGGACAAACTTGCGGTTTGTTGCACGGGCAATGGATTTGCCCAGAGAGGTCTTACCAACCCCCGGAGGTCCTACCAGACAAAGCACCGCACCTTTTACTTTTTTGACCCGGGTCTGAACGGCCAGGTATTCGAGAATACGTTCTTTAACTTCTTCCAGGCCAAAGTGGTCAGCATCAAGAATATCTTTGGCATTCGCCAAATCATGATTGACCCGACTGCGCTTTTTCCAGGGCAAATTCACCAACCAATCCAGATAGCCACGAACAACCGAAGCCTCAGCCGACATTGGCGACATCATGCGCAATTTTTTCAGCTCAGCATCGGCTTTTTCGCGCGCGTCTTTAGTCATGCCTGACTGTTCAATTTTATGCGTCAGCTCATCGAACTCGTTGCCACCATCTTCAAGATCACCCAGTTCTTTCTGAATGGCTTTCATCTGTTCATTCAGATAGTACTCGCGCTGGCTTTTTTCCATCTGCTTTTTAACGCGGCCACGAATGCGCTTTTCCACTTTCAGTAAATCGATTTCAGATTCCATTAATTCCATCAGATGCTCGACACGCTCACGCGGGTCTAACATTTCCAGAACCGTCTGCTTTTCATCGAGTTTCAGCGAAATATGCGCCGCAATGGTATCAGCAAGACGGGAAGCATCCTCAATACCAGAAATTGTCGATAACACTTCGCTCGGAACTTTTTTGGACAATTGAACATACTGTTCAAAATGACCCGTCAGGGAGCGGACAAGCACTTCGTTTTCACGCTCTGTTAAATCATCCGCAGCAATAGCTTCAACCGAGCCGCGGAACAATTCTTCTTCATCAATCAATTCAGAAAGCTGTGCTCTTACGTCGCCTTCAACCAATACTTTTACGGTGCCGTCCGGCAACTTTAATAATTGCAGGATATTAGCAATGGTACCGACGCTGTGCATGTCGTCACTGCCGGGTTCGTCATCGGATGCATCTTTTTGTGCGACCAGCATAATCCGCTTGTCGAGACTCATCGCTTCTTCCAGTGCGTTAATTGACTTTTCCCGCCCTACAAACAGAGGAATCACCATGGCAGGAAAAACAACCACGTCACGAAGGGGTAATAGTGGTAATACTTCTTGAGTCATGAACATGCACCTAAAAACTGCGTCTTTGACGCCAATATGTCAGGAAGTGAGGGCGATAAGCAAGAAATACAAGCCCAGAAAAAACAAAAGGAGCCAGAGGCTCCTTGTGCTTGAACCATAGTGATCAATGTCAGGCGTTATCCGGTGAAACCTTACTAACTTCTGCCGTTTCGTAAATGATTAACGGCTCAGCCTCACCGTTAATGACATTTTCTTCGATCACTACTTTTGCGACATGCTCTTCGGATGGAATATGGTACATAGTCTGTAACAAAGCACCTTCCATAATTGAACGCAGGCCACGCGCACCGGTCTTGCGTTCCATCGCACAGGTTGCAATCGCATCCAGTGCCGCATCACGGAATTCCAGCTCAACCGATTCCATCTCAAACAGTTTCTGATATTGGCGAACGAGAGAGTTGCGCGGCTCAGTCAGAATCCGCACCAGCGCATCCTTATCCAGCTCATCGAGAGTCGCAACAACAGGCAAACGACCGATAAACTCCGGAATAAGGCCGTATTTCACCAGATCACCCGGTTCTACTTCGCGCAGAACCTCACCCACCGCTTTCTGCTGTTCTTTACCTTTTACGGTAGCCGAGAAGCCGATACTGCTCTTCTCTGAACGATCACGGATGATGTTGTCAAGACCCGCAAAAGCACCGCCACAGATAAACAGAATATTTGAAGTATCCACCTGCAGAAATTCCTGCTGCGGATGTTTGCGCCCACCCTGAGGAGGAACAGAAGCAACGGTGCCTTCAATCAGCTTCAGCAGCGCTTGCTGCACCCCTTCACCTGAAACATCACGTGTGATTGATGGATTATCTGATTTACGCGAAATCTTATCGATCTCATCGATATAGACAATGCCGCGCTGGGCCTTTTCAACATCGTAATCACATTTCTGTAACAACTTCTGAATGATGTTCTCAACATCCTCGCCGACATAACCCGCCTCAGTCAGTGTCGTCGCATCAGCAATGGTGAAAGGCACATTCAGCAGACGCGCGAGCGTTTCAGCCAGCAGCGTTTTGCCACTGCCGGTAGGTCCGATCAGCAGAATGTTACTTTTGGACAGTTCAACCTCTGCCTTGCCTTCGCCACTCTGCAGACGCTTGTAGTGGTTATAAACCGCCACGGCGAGAACAATTTTGGCCTTTTCCTGACCAATAACGTATTCATCAAGCGTCGCCTTGATTTCTTTCGGTGTCGGCAGTTTATCGCCTGAACCTTTATTCTCGGCTTCCTGTACTTCTTCACGAATGATGTCATTACAGAGATCAACACACTCGTCACAGATGAACACCGATGGCCCGGCAATCAGCTTGCGCACTTCATGCTGGCTCTTACCGCAAAACGAGCAGTAGAGCAGCTTACCGCTATCGTCGCCTTTGCCTTTTGTATCGTCGGTCATTCGACTGCCTCATTATTCGTTGCACTGATCCAGAAGATGGATCTTTTTATCGGGTATTTCAAGGCCGGGAACAGAGTAATCCCCAGCCTCAAGTCAATCAGCCGCGGTTGGTAACGACCTTGTCGATCAGTCCGTAAGCCAGCGCAGCTTCCGGATCCATAAAGTTGTCACGCTCTGTATCTGCCGTAACCTGCTCTATTGTCTGGCCTGTATGATGAGCCAGAATCCGGTTCAGGCGTTCTTTCGTGTCCTGAATATTGCGCGCATGGATCTGAATATCCGTCGCCTGTCCCTGCGCACCGCCGCTTGGCTGGTGAATCATAACGCGGGAGTTAGGTACACTGAGACGTTTGCCCTTGGCACCGGCGGCCAGCAGAAATGCACCCATACTGCAGGCCTGACCAATCACCATCGTACTGACATCCGGTTTGATAAACTGCATGGTGTCATAAATAGACAGACCAGCAGACACAGAACCACCCGGCGAGTTGATGTACAGGTGAATATCCTTGTCCGGATTCTCAGACTCAAGGAACAGCAACTGCGCCACCACCAGATTGGCCATGTGGTCTTCGACCGGCCCAACCAGGAAGATCACGCGCTCTTTCAGCAAGCGTGAATAGATGTCGTAAGCACGCTCACCGCGGGCAGACTGCTCTACCACCATTGGCACCAGACCGCTTGCCTGGATGATTTCTGACTGTTGTTTCATGGAGTCAAACATTCGACCCTGTACTCCCTGACATAATTAGCTTCTTTACAAAAACAGCCGCGAGTTTGCGGCTGTCTCTGAGTTTAGCCATTGATTGGCGTTGTGTCAGTCACTCTGTTGAGTGATCAGGCAGGCTGATTAGCTGCGCGGATCACTTCTTCATAAGTGGCTTCTGCCTGACTGATCTTAGCTCCGGCCAGAACTTTCTCAACAGCCTGCTCTTCCAGGGCTAATGCTTCTACCTGAGATTTCTGCTGAGGATTATTGTTGTAATAGTTGCGTACTTCTTCAGGATCCTGATAAGTCGCGGCAACTTCTTCGATCAGCTGAGATACTTTTTCTGCCGAAGGTGTCAATTCATTCGCTTCGATCACGGCATTCATCAGCAGACCAATAACAACACGTTTTTCAGCCTGATCCTTGAACAGTTCAGCCGGCAACATATTAGGATCCAGCTTCTGACCACCACCGAATTGCTGTACAGCCTGCTTACGCAGACGGTCGATTTCCTGCTCAACCAATGAAGCTGGCGCAGCCACCTCATTGGCAGCAACCAGACCTGCAATCACTTGCTGCTTGGTCAGATTGCGCAGGGCACGGGTCAGCTCGCGCTCCATGTTTTTACGGATTTCAGCTTTAAACTCAGCTTCATCAGCGGTTTCAACGCCGAAGCCACTGAAGAACTCTTCGTTCAGTTCAGGCAGCTGAGGTTTTTTAACCGCTGTAACAGTTACTTTGAACTGTGCAGGCTTAGCTTTCAGTTCTTCTTTGTGATAATCCTCAGGGAAAGTAACATCCAGAGTCTTCTCTTCGCTGGCTTTCACGCCAACCAGACCCGCTTCGAAGCCAGGAATCATAGAGTTAGAGCCCAGAGTCAGGCTGTAACCTTTAGCTGCACCACCTTCAAATGCTTCACCGTCGATGAAACCTTCAAAATCGATAACCACCTGATCGCCATCAACCGCTGCTTCAGCAGACGCTTCCCACTTAGCATTCTGCTTACGCAGGGTGTCCAGCATGGTATCCAGATCAGCATCCGTTACCGTTGCAGTTTTTTGCTCAACTTCGATGCTGCCGAAATCGGCCAGAGTAATTTCCGGGTAAACCTCAAACGTCGCTTTGAATTCCAGATCTTTACCGTCTTCATCAACGGTAGGCTCGAAGGTCGGCATGCCGGCCAGTTTTACATTCTCGTCCTGCACAGCTTTAAAGAAAGACTGTTGCATTTGCTGATAAATAGCTTCGTAACGCGCTTGTTTACCAAACATGCGTTTGGCAACAGCCGGAGGCAGCGGCTTGCCTTTACGGAAACCATTCACGCGCTGGCCTTTGGAGATACGCTTCAGTTCAGCAGTTACTTTGCTTTCTAACTCTGCCGCCGGAACGCCAATGGTCATTACACGCTGAAGACCTGAGGTGGTCTCAATGGACACTTGCATAGATGCCTCTCAATATACGGTTCAAAAAATAGCGCACAGGCCTCGTGCCTGACGCCGATAAAATCAGAAAGGCGCGGATTATAACGCAAGGCATGTCACGAATGAAACCATTTAGAATGCTTGAACAATCAAACACTTAGGAGATATAAACAAAAGGAATTTAGGGGGAAGTGGGGTGGCCGACGGGGCTCGAACCCGCGACAACAGGAATCACAATCCTGGACTCTACCAACTGAGCTACGGCCACCACAAAAGTTCTGCTGAGATTGCCTTATGGCGCACCCGGCAGGGATTGAACCTGCAACCCTCGGCTTAGAAGGCCGATGCTCTATCCAATTGAGCTACGGGCGCATGTCCATTTAATACAGACATTAAATGGTCGGGGTAGAGAGATTCGAACTCCCGACATCCTGCTCCCAAAGCAGGCGCGCTACCAGACTGCGCTATACCCCGAACTTACCTGCATGACTAAGTGCCCTGCAAGTGGCTGCGCATATTATAGATGCGCCCCATACACGTCAACGACTTTTTGAAAAAAATTAATAAAAACAATCGGTTCGGTGATTTTTTGAGCGCTTCTTTATTTATCCCGAGGCTTCAGCCAGCGGTATCTTTGTTTTTCCCAGCGCCCATGAGAAAATCGCGCGCCTTGATAACTGCTACAGGTTTACTGCGCTTATGACCGCCCAACTGATCGACGGCAATGCTACCGCCAAAGCGATTCGCGAATCCATTAAACTGCAGGTTCAGACCCGAACCGGAAAAGGTCTGCGCGCTCCCGGTCTGGCGGTCATTTTAGTCGGCAGCGATCCGGCTTCTGAAGTGTATGTAGCCCACAAACGCAAAGACTGTGAACACGTAGGAATTGTCAGCAAAGCCTACGATCTGGCAGCCAATACAACCCAGCAACAACTGCTGGATCTGATTGATGAACTGAATAATGACGCCAGCGTTGATGGCATTCTGGTGCAACTGCCCTTGCCTGCCGGACTGAAAGCCGATGAAATTCTTGAGCGCATTGAGCCAACCAAGGATGTCGATGGCTTCCACCCGTTTAATCTGGGCCGGCTGGCACAGCGCATGCCGATGCTGCGTCCCTGCACTCCGGCTGGCATCATTGACCTGCTGGAAGGCACCGGTGAAGTCATTCGCGGTAAGCACGCGGTTATTGTGGGTGCCTCCAACATTGTCGGCCGTCCGATGGGTCTGGAGCTGTTATTGAAAGGCTGCACAGTAACCACCTGCCACCGATTTACCAAAGATCTTGCGCATCATGTACAGCAGGCCGACATTGTTGTCGTTGCCGTTGGCAAACCCGGCATAGTGAAGGGTGAATGGATCAAACCCGGCGCTACCGTGATTGATGTGGGAATCAACCGTCTGGCCGATGGCAAGCTGATTGGCGATGTCGATTTTGCCGCCGCCGCTGAACGTGCGGCGTTTATTACCCCGGTGCCCGGTGGTGTTGGTCCGATGACCCGCGCCAAACTGCTGGAAAATACCCTGTTTGCCTGTGAGACTCTGCACAAGCAGTAATTGCTGAAATTGAGAAAATAAAAAGCCCGGACAGATCGCTCTGTCCGGGCTTTTTATGATCGGCCGCTAACGGCGGATTATTGCTTTGACCAGCTGGTGCCTTCTGGCCCGTCACGCAGCACAATGCCCTGCGCCAACAGCTCATCACGCACCTGATCAGCCATGGCAAAATCTTTGGCTTTTTTCGCCTCAGCACGCTTACTGATCATGTCCTGAATCCAGGCTTCATCCACATCCGCACCGGACTGCAAAAAGGCTTCCGGATCAGACTGCAGACACCCCAGCACACCAGCCAGATAGCGCAGCTGTCCGGCCAAAGCGGCCTGCTCTGCACTTTCGGCTTTATTGACCGCACGCACCAGATCAAACAATGCTGCAATGGCTTCCGGGGTATTGAAGTCGTCATCCATCGCGGCATGAAACCGTTGCGAATATTCATTATCAATATCCGCAACCTCACCCACCACCACACCGCGCAATGCATTATAAAAACGCTCAAGCTTGGTATGCGCTTCTTTCAGACTGTCTTCGGAATAATTGATCGCGCTGCGGTACTGGCTGGAAAGCAGTAAAAAACGCACCACTTCTGCCGGATATTTTTCCAGAATTTCACGGATCGTGAAAAAGTTACCCAGCGATTTGGACATCTTTTCGCCATCAACGCGCACTGCCCCGGCATGCATCCAGGTATTCACGTATTTTTTCCCGGTCGCGGCTTCCGACTGGGCAATTTCGTTTTCATGGTGCGGGAATTTAAGATCCGGACCGCCACCATGAATATCGAAGGTTTCCCCCAGGCAGCAGGATGACATGGCTGAACATTCGATATGCCAGCCCGGACGACCAATCCCCCACGGCGAATGCCAGTGTGGCTCGTCGGCTTTAGCGGCTTTCCACAACACAAAATCCAGAGGGTCCTGCTTGTGCTCATCCACCTCAACACGTGCACCCGCTTCCAGATCATCCAGAATTTTTCCGGATAATTTTCCGTAGCCTTCGAATTTACGTACGGAATAGTACACATCACCATTCCCCGGCGCGTAGGCATACCCCTTGGCGATCAGGGTTTCAACCAGACGGATAATATCGTCGATATGCGCCGTCGCTTTTGGCTCAGCGTTCGGACGTTCAATTTCCAGCAGGTCGGCGTCTTTGTGCATTTCAGCAATAAAGCGCTCGGTTAATGCATCAAAAGCTTCGCCATTCTCGTTAGCGCGTTTGATAATTTTATCGTCGATATCGGTGATATTACGGATGTAATTCACCTCATAACCGCGATGACGCAAATAACGGGCAATCACATCAAACGCCACCATGACCCGGGCATGACCCAGGTGACAGAAGTCATAAACCGTCATGCCACAGACGTACATACCAACCTTGCCCGGTTGCAACGGTTTGAATTCTTCTTTCTGACGCGTCAGCGTATTAAAAATCTGCAAAGTCATAATCAGCCTTAATCTGCCTGCAGTGATTTATCTTCACGTAAGCCAATGGTCAGGTTAAAGACCGGCTTGTCAGCGCTGTGATCGTAGCGGTCGGCAACAAAATAGCCTTCGCGCTCAAACTGGAAATTACTTTCTGCATCGACATTGGCCAGCGCAGGTTCAACCCAGCCAGTCGTAACGGTGAGCGAATCACGATTTACAAACTGCATGAAATCGCCATCGACTTTATCCGGAGTCGGGTGATTGAACAGACGGTCGTACAGGCGCAATTCGGCCTGCACCGAGTGAGTGGCGGACACCCAGTGCACCACCCCTTTCGGATTATCACCGTCGGCCGGATTTTCACCCAGAGTGCCCTCAATTAATTTTGCCCGCACCAGCACAACATGACCGGCTTCGTCTTTTTCGTAGCTGGTCGCTTCGATCACATAGGAATGGCGCAGACGGATACGCTTACCCGGCGTGAATTTCTTTTTGAATTTCTTGCTGTACTCTTCTTTAAAATCATCCTGATCGATATAAATCTCACGGGTAAACGGCATGTCGCGCGACCCCAGATCCAGCTCGTGATGATATTCAGCCGTGAGCATTTCAAGATGATCGGCCGCCAGGTTCTCAATCTCAACCTTGAGCGGACGGATAACACACATCGCACGCGGTGCGTGCTTGTTCAGATCGTCACGCAGCGCATGCTCCAGCATCGCCACATCGACCATACCGTCACTGCGGGTCACCCCAATCATGTCACAGAAATTACGCACAGAACGCGGAGTAAATCCACGACGACGCATACCGGCAACCGTCGGCATCCGCGGATCATTCCAGCCAGCAACCACCTGATCATCCACCAGAGCCTTCAGTTTACGCTTGGAAGTCACGGTGTAATCCAGATTCAGGCGGCCAAATTCGTACTGACGCGGCTGCGCAGGCACCGGCAGATTGGCAATAAACCAGTCATACAGTGGCTTATGATCTTCAAATTCCAGCGTACAGACAGAATGGGTAATGCCTTCGATGGCATCCGACTGACCATGGGTAAAATCATAAGTAGGATAGATGCACCATGTATCACCGGTCTGATGGTGATGCACTTTACGGATCCGATAGATGATCGGATCGCGCAGGTTCATGTTTGGCGATGCCATATCAATTTTAGCGCGCAACACACAGGCGCCTTCGTCAAATTCACCGGCTCGCATCTGTTCAAACAAGGCCAGATTTTCTTCCACTGAGCGTTCACGGAACGGGCTGTTTTTACCCGCTTCGGTCAGAGTGCCGCGGTATTCACGCGCCTGCTCGGGACTCAGATCACAGACATAGGCCTTGCCTTCGCGGATCAGGTGCAGCGCCCACTCATATAACTGGCCGAAATAATCAGAGGCATAACGAACATCGCCCGACCAGCTGAAGCCCAGCCAGGTGATGTCGTCTTTGATCGCATCGATAAATTCCTGACTTTCTTTTTCCGGATTGGTGTCATCGAAACGCAGGTTACACTGGCCGTTAAACTGTTCGGCAAGACCGAAATTCAGGCAGATTGATTTGGCATGGCCCACATGCAGATAACCGTTTGGCTCAGGCGGAAAGCGTGTCACAACGCTCTGAACCTTACCGCTGGCGAGGTCATCCTGAACGATTTTGGCAATGAAATTGTGGCTGTTTGGAATTGTGTCTGTCATAACCATCCGTTTCTGAGTAATACCGGCAGATTGCCGCGCGGAGGCTGTTCCGGGCGGAAATTCCGGCAATCGTGCCACGGCGCTGTCAGGCCGCGAAAAAGGCGGTATTATACGCACTCAATCCCATGAAGGGATACACGATTCAATGACAGAGGCTTCACATGATCCTGCTTAAAACCAACTTCGGCGACATCAAAATCGAACTGAACCACGAGAAAGCGCCAAAAACCGCAGCCAACTTCGAGAAGTACGTAAAAGATGGTTACTACGACGGCGTGATTTTCCACCGCGTGATCGACGGATTTATGATTCAGGGTGGTGGTTTTGCCCCTGGCATGGTTAACAAAGAAACCGATATGCCCATTGAAAACGAAGCCGATAACGGCCTGAAAAACACCGCTGGCACCCTGGCGATGGCTCGCACCATGGATCCACACTCCGCCAGTGCGCAGTTCTTTATCAACGTGTCTGACAATGAATTCCTCAACCACACCAGCAAAACCACTCAGGGCTGGGGCTACGCCGTGTTTGGCGAAGTGGTTGAAGGGATGGACGTGGTTAACCGCATCAAAGGTGTAAAAACCACTACCCGGATGGGTCATCAGGACGTTCCGGTCGAAGACGTCATCATCGAAAAAGCTGAAATCATCGCGTAATGGCGGTTTATTTTATCTCTGACCTGCACCTGGAGCCTGGCCGCCCGGCCATGGCTCAGGGCTTTGTGCACTATTTGCAGACCCTGCGGGATGCCGATGCGCTTTATATTCTCGGCGACTTCTTTGAAGTGTGGATGGGCGATGATTTTGATCATCCCTTCGTCAGCGCCATTAAAGAAGCCCTGCGCAGCCTCAGTGACTCCGGTACCCGTCTGTTTCTGATGCACGGCAACCGCGATTTCCTGCTGGGCCAGACCTTCTGCGCACAGACCGGCGCAGTCCTGCTGGAGGATCCGACCACGATCACCTTAGGTGATGAGCCGGTATTGCTGATGCATGGCGACAGCCTGTGCACCCGCGATGTGGAATATATGAAGATCCGTCAGATGTTCCGCAACCCGGTCTGGCAGCAGGATTTTCTCAGCAAACCGCTGGAAGAGCGTATCGCCTTTGCCCGCCAGGTTCGCAGCGAAAGTCAGAGCGGTCAGCAGATGAAAAGCGCCGAAATTATGGACGTCACTCCGGAAGAGGTAGACCGCGAAATGGATCAGGCCGGTGTTGCCACCCTGATTCATGGCCACACCCATCGCCCGGATGATCACCGCTGGATGCATCATGGCAGTGAACGCCGCCGACTGGTGCTGGGCGACTGGTCAGACGATTCCGGCTGGATGATCCGCTGGGACGAAGAAAGCGGACTGCAGCTCAGTCCGTTTACGTTCTGAACTGAACGACTGAACAGCTCCAGACGACAGTAATAAAAAAAAACCGGCATAACGTCGGTTTTTTTATGGCTGACATGATGCAGAAATCCTGTTCAGAATGGCTGCGGCTCAGGCTCCAGCAGCACACCAAATTGCTCGTTGACACTGGCGACCACCGCCGCGCGCAGCTGCTCAATATCGGCATAAGTAGCCGCGCCATTGGTTGTCAGCACCAGCGCCTGCTGATCGTGCATTCGCACCGGCCCCAGCCAGCGCCCTTTCCAGCCAGCCTGTTCAATCAGCCATCCCGCTGCCAGCTTGATACGGCCATCGGCCTGCGGATAGGTTGGCAACGACGGATGCTGAGCACTCAGCTGCGTTGCCTGATATACCGACACCAGCGGATTTTTGAAGAAAGATCCGGCATTGGGAATCTGCACCGGGTCGGGCAATTTACTCTGGCGAATCGCACACACCTGTTCAATCAGCGCCTGCGGACTGATCGCATCGCCCTGCGCCGTCGCCCAGCTGGCCAAAGGGCCGTAACTCAGATCCGGTTGAAAAACTTTATTCAGACGAAATACCACCCGGGTGACAATAAAATCGCCCGCCAGCTCATGTTTGAAAATGGAATCACGATAGGCAAAGCGGCATTCGGCAGCACTCAGCGTGCGCCACTGGCGAGTGCTGAGCTGGATGCCGGACACCGAGTCGATGCAGTCGGCAACTTCAACACCGTAAGCACCGATATTCTGAATCGGCGAAGCACCGACGGAGCCCGGAATCAGCGCCAGATTTTCCAGTCCATGACCAAAAAGCACACTGTCCTGTACCCACTGATGCCAGTTCATACCGGCATCCACTGCCAGCCAGCGATACGCGGCATCTTCGCGCAGCAAGCACACAGAGGTCATCGCCGACTGCAGCACAAGGCCGGGCACGTCGGCGGCCAGTAACACATTACTGCCGCCGCCCAGAACACGCACCGGCCAGTTATTCTGTTGCGCCAGCGTCAGCAGGCTGAGCAATTCCGAAGCGGAAGAAAAACGCGCAAAGGCTTCGGCCTGCGCCGGTAAGCGCAGTGTATTGAGCGCAGACAGATCAGCGTTCTGTTGCACGTCGGGCATGGTGTTATTCAAGGTGCATCCTTAAGACGCTGACGAATATCAGCCAGCAAGCCTTCACAGGCATCTTCAACCAGATCCAGTACCTGCTCAAAGCCATCCGCACCGCCGTAGTATGGGTCCGGTACTTCGTCGCGGTTAAAGCGGCGCGCAAAGGTGCGCAAAAACAGCTGGGGCTCAGTACGTGCAGCGGCGGGTTTTAACGCACGCAGGTTGCTGAGATTGTCCAGATCCATCGCCAGCACATAATCGAACCGGTCAAAGTCGGCGGCCACCGCCTGACGCGCACGCAACACCGATAAATCGTAACCGCGTTCAGCAGCCGCTTTGATGGTGCGCGGATCGGGCGTTTTGCCGATATGCCAGGCGGCGGTACCGGCTGAATCCACCTCAACCTGATCACTCAGCCCGGCGGAGGCGACCATACTGCGGAAAACACCATCAGCGGTCGGTGAACGGCAGATATTGCCCAGACAAACAAAAAGCACACGCAGCACCGTGCTTACTCTGCCTGTTCTTTGGCGGCTTTCTGCGCTTTTTCAAGCTTTTCTTCTTCACTCATGCGGCGCGCTTCGCCTTCCAGCATCACCGGCACACCATCGCGCAGCGGGAACGCCAGACCATCAAAGGTACAGAGCAGCTCCTGTGCGTCTTTTTCATACTTGAGTTTGCCCTTGCACAGCGGGCATACCAGCATGCTCAGTAATTGCTTATCCATGGGTTTTTCCACTCCAGATCATTAATAAAGAATCCAGCCGCGCGGCTATGTCAGGCTGTGCAACCGCACTGACCTGCAGATACCACCAGTCGGGTTGGGCAAAGTGACGGCATTTTACCCAATCTTTCTCCGTCATCACGAGCGGCAGATCAGGGTTTTGTTCATGAAACGACAGATCATCGGGCTGAAACTGATGATGATCGGCAAAACGGTGTTCCTGTGGCTGCATCCCAAGACTGCGCAGTGAATCGTAAAAACGCTGCGGATTGCCGATACCGGATACGGCCAGCACTTCCCGCCCACTGAAGCGGTGCAGAGCAACCTGCTCACCACTGACAGCATTCACCAGCGCTGTTGGCTGTACCAGAAAATCCGCGCCGTTACGCAACACCAGATCCACCGTTTTAAGCCGTGCAAGCGGCTCGCGTAATGGCCCCAGCGGCAGCAGCCAGCCATTACCGAAACCACGGACATGATCGACCACTACAATTTCGGCGGCTCTGGCCATGGCGTAATGCTGCAGACCATCATCGCTGAAAATAATATCCGCCTGTCCGGCAAGCGCAGTCACCGCCCGGCGGCGCTCAGGATCGACGACAACCGTACAAGCCGAAGCACCGCTATTCAGCCGGTTAAACAGTAAACGGGGTTCATCGCCGCTGTGCTCTACCGGCGTTTCTGCCGTCAGCATCAGCGGGTAATGCGGGGCTTTAGCACCGTAACCACGACTGACCACCGCCGGACGCAACCCCAGCATCCGGGCACGTTCTGCCAGCAAGGTAATGAGCGGCGTTTTGCCGGTACCGCCGACGGTAATATTACCGACCACCACCACCGGCACGGCATTGGCTGGAGGCGGATTGCGCAAAAACCGGCGCCGACGCAGATGCACCACGGCCCACACCACGGGCCAGAGCGGTAACAGCCACAGATTGCCCAGTACTGAGCCATACCAGTTGCGTTCAATCCGTGCCGCCAGCCCCGCGAGAGCGTTACTCATCGTGACGGTTATTCGCTGAACTGGATCTGATGCAGCTGAGCGTACATGCCCTGCCGCGCAATCAGTTCGGCATGGGAGCCGTCTTCACGCACTTCGCCCTGATCGATCACCACAATACGGTCAGCGCTCTCAATGGTGCTCAGGCGGTGGGCAATCACGAAGGTGGTGCGGCCTTTCATCACCTCTTCCATGGCCGCCTGAATATGCCGTTCGGATTCCGTATCCAGCGCGGAGGTGGCTTCATCGAGAATCAGAACCGGAGCATTTTTCAGAATGGCACGGGCAATGGCGATACGCTGGCGCTGTCCGCCGGACAGCAGCACCCCGTCTTCGCCGACTTCGGTGTTATAGCCTTCCGGCAGGCGGGAAATAAACTCATCGGCATGAGCCGCTTTGGCGGCGGCGATGATTTCATCATCGGTTTTATCGGCCAGCGAACCGTAGGCAATATTGTCGCGGATGCTGGCGTTAAACAGCGTGACCTGCTGACTGACAATAGCAATCTGATTGCGCAGGCTGTCGAGGGTCAGATCCCGGATATCGTCACCATCGAGCAGGATGCGCCCGGCACCTACTTCGTAAAAACGCGGAATCAGATTCACCAGCGTGGTTTTACCGCTGCCGGACTTACCAACAAAGGCGACCGACGTTCCCGGCACAACGTCCAGACTGATGCCTTTCAGCGCATCGCTTTCGGCACCGTGATAGCGAAAACGCACATCCTCAAAACGTACACGGCCTTCAGCGCGGGCCAGGGTTTTTGTGCCCTGATCCATTTCGGCATCGGCATCCAGCACAGAAAAGATCGACTCAGCGGCGGTCATGCCCTTCTGGATCACGGCATTAATGTCCGTCAGCGCGCGCAGCGGCTTGGCAATCAGCGAGGCCGCCGTCATAAACTGCAGAAACTCGGCACTGCTCATACTGCCGTTGGCCACACGCTGAAACATCAGATACACCATCAGACCAAGACCAACAGCAACAATCTGCTGGGTCAGCGGCACGTTAATGGCCTCCGTCAGCCCGAATTTCAGCGATTGCTTGCGGTTATAGTCACTGGCTTTGCGGAAGCGCTGCTGTTCATATTCCGTGCCGCCAAAGGTGCGCACTTCACGATAACCGGTAATGCTCTCGTTGGTGACCTGAGTCACATCCCCCATCGCTTTCTGAATACGCTGGCTGTAACGGCGGAAGAAGCGACTGGCAAAAGCAACCACCAGAACAATCAGTGGCACCAGACCAAGGAAAATCAGCGTCAGGCTGTAATCCAGCCAGATGAGGTAAGCCATCAGCAGAATAACCGTGACGCCTTCCTGCACCGTGGTGGTTAACGCACGGGTAGACGCGCCGGTCACCTGATCCACATCGAAAATCACACGCGAGATCAACCGGCCACTGGATTCGCTATCGTAATAATGGCTCGGCAACCGGGTCATTTTATTGAACAGCTCGGTGCGCAGGCTGTGTACCACGTTGCGCCCCACCACCGCGATAAAGAACTTACCGAGAAAGGTACCGATACCCCGATAAAAGAAGATGCCCATCAGCATCAGCACCAACAGCAGGATTTTATCCGGCTGCGGGTCAGACAGTGTCTGTTCGACCACACCCATCAGATGCGCCATGGCCGGTGCAGCCGAGGCGAAAATAATGTAGCCAACAATGGCCACGGAGAAGGCCAGCTTGTGCGGCCAAACATACGACAGCAGGCGTCCGTAAAGACGCCTGATGGAGGTTTCGTTGCTCATGGGGTTTATTCAGACTTCCCAGGTTGACGGGTGGTAATACTCAGATTGACCAGACCCAGCTGACCGGCGGCATCCATCGCCCGCACCACCGCTTCGTGCGGTGTTTTGGCATCAGCGGTAATGATCACCGGCGCCGTCTGCCGGTCAGCCAGCGCCTTCTGTAAACCGCGTTTCAGCGTATCCAGCTGATGATTGATCAGCGCCTGATCATTAATACTGTATTCACCACTGGCCGAAATCAGAATCTCAATGGCCTGCGGCTGCGCTTCTGACGCTTCCGCTGTCGCTTCCGGCAGGTCAATGCTGAGGTGATTTTCTTTGGTGAACGTGGTCGACACCATAAAGAAAATCAGCAGCAGAAATACGATATCGATCAATGGCGTCAGGTTGACGTCCACGGCTTCACGATTCTGTCGTTTGAAGTTCACTTAGGCCGCCTCTGAGGAATCCGCCACTTCACGATCACCATGCAGAACATCCACCAGTTTGATGGCTTCCTGTTCCATAAAGACCACAATTTCATCCACGCGACGCTGCAGCATGCGATGCGATACCAGTGCCGGAATACCGATAATCAGACCCGCTGCCGTCGTGATTAAGGCCTCAGAAATACCACCGGCGAGCAGATTCGCCTGCCCGGTGCCCTGAGTCATGATCTCAGAAAACACCTGAATCATGCCGAACACCGTACCCAGCAATCCCATCAGTGGCGCGACGGCTGCGATAGTTCCAAGGGCATTCAGATTGCGCTCCATTTCATGAATTTCATGGGACGCCACTTCTTCGATGCTTTCCTTCATGATCTGACGCCCATGGCGGGAGTTAATCAGGCCAGCGGCCAAAACGCGTCCGAGCGGACTGGAGGCGCGCAATTCTTTAATACGGGCACTGTCGAGCTGATTATTCTTCATCCAGCCCCATACCCGTGCCAGCAGATCGCGTGGTGCAATCTGCACTGCCCGTAAGGTCCAGAACCGCTCAACGGTAATTCCCAACGCCAAAATAGAAGAAATGATGATAGGTACCATCATCCAACCACCGCTCTGGATGATTTCCAGCATTGTCAGCTACTCCTGCCAGTTATTTTGGCCCGTACTCTAGCACAAGCCCGGGCGGCAGCATAAGACCTGCAACGCCGCTGACAGTGCCGGCAACCGAGCAGAATCATGAATAAAATCAAGGCTGTCGCCAGGGCGGCTGCCAGCCGGAACGTGCTGTTCTCAGTTGTCCATCCGGTGCCATAAACAGCGCGCCATCACGCGCTGTCAGATACCAGGGAATATTCATCGCATCCAGACGACGGATGACATCAGCATGGGGGTGACCAAAACGATTGTTAAAACCTGCAGAAATCCACACCTGCGACGGCTGAACGGCGGCAAGGAATTCCGCAGAAGAGCTGCTGCGGCTGCCGTGATGCGCCAGAACCAGCACATCGGAGCGCAAATCCACGCCGAAATGCGCAACCAATTGCTGCTCCAGGTCGCGCTCAATATCGCCGGTCAGAAGGAAGCGCCGTCCAAACCAATCAAGCTGCACCACACAAGACTGATTATTATCAGAACCCGCCACCAGAACCTGCAACGCCGTGGGCAATGCCAGAATACGGTAATGCAAGGCTGCATCAATCACCTGCCACCCCTGCTCAGCCATTGCCCGGCAAGCAACCGGTGAGCGCCATGGAGGAACCTCAGCCAGCATTTGCCCCAGCAGTATTTTCTGTACCGGTAACTCACTGCGCAGCACTGAATCCAGCCCACCGGCATGGTCAAGATCAGAATGACTGACGATCAGCGTATCAATCCGCGTTACACCAGCTTGCTTCAGCAGCGGCACCAACAATGCAGAACCCGCATCAAAATGTGCCGAAAACCGCGCCCCCGTGTCGTACACAAGAACGTGATGACCGGAAATAAACACCAGGCTCTGACCCTGTCCGACATCCAGCATCGCAGCCTCAGGGCTTGAGTATGCAACCCCCTCAGAATCATCACGCCAGGGCCAGAACAGGCCCAGCAACAGCAACGGCGTTGCCGCCCAGTTAAGTGCCGGGCTGACCCCAAGCCGCCATAACAGAAGCATCACGGGCCAGAGCAACAGTACGGGCAACGGCTGCCAGAACTGCAAGGGCCAATTCTGCTGCTGTAACGCAGTCAGCAATTGCCAGAACGTCTCCCCCACGCCCGCCAGCAACGAATCCAACGCTGCGACAAACGCCGCATGGTACTCCGTGTTCAGTAAACCGGCCTTCATAAAAACGGCACTCAGCCACGCCAGACCAACATCCAGCAATGCCAGCGGTAAAATCAGCAAACTGAGTAACGGAATCGCCAGCAGATTCGTGAACACCTGCAGCAGGCTGACCGGCAACCCCCAGAACCACAGCAATGGCAGCATGGCCATAAACACCACCCACTGTGGCAATACAAAGGTCTGCAAACGACCATTACTGCGACCGCCAAAAAAGGCCAGCAACGACAAAACCGCAACAAAAGAGAAGCCAAATCCCGCGCGGTCCAGATCAGCGGATTCACCAGCAGCACCAGCAATAGTGCCAGACTCAAGGCCGTCAACCAGTTCAGCCGCCAACCACTGAATAAGACCCACAGCAACACCATGATCATGATCCATGCGCGCTGCAGCGCAATTCCCGTTCCGGCTAACCAGACATACGCCGCACTGACAGCACCGACCAGCAATAAACGGATCAGCGCCGGATGGCGCAGGCCGCGCCCGGTTAACAGAATCCACAAACGGATAGCAAACAATGCCAGCAGCCAGCCGATAGCCGCCACCATACCCACATGCAACCCACTGACGACCAGCAGATGCAGGGTGCCGGTGAACTGCGCCAGCTGCCATTGCTCTTTGCTGAATGCCTGCTGCTCGCCAAATACCAGCCCGGAGAGCCACGGCCAGGCCGCCGCCGAATGGCGTTGTCGCGTTCCGTCAAGCAACGCCCCGCGCAGAGATGACTGCCCCTCATCCATCAATTGTGCCGACCGTATATAACCGCCGGCATCAATGCCGGACGACAACTGAAAGGCTTCGTAATCGAACGATAATCCATTGGCAAATGAACGCGGACTGCGCAACACGACGTCAGCCCTGAGCCGCATACCACTGCGCACCGGTAAGGTCGGCCGGTACCAACCGAGCTGCAAACGGCAGAGTTGTGGCGCAGTTTCCGTTGCTGAACGGGATTCTCGCCCACCCTGCAGACCCACCGTAAGACGCACCCCCTGCTCGCGCAGCTCAACCTGTTCAACCAGAATTTCCAGAGTCACGCGACTGCGATCCAATGCCGCCGGCAGGCGATGACTGAGATGGTATTGCAGCCAGAGGCTGCCATAGAAAAGCCCGGCAATCAGCCAGAGCAGGTATTTGATCAACCGAGAAAGAGCAATCCCCCGGTACCCGCTGAGCGCGGAAGCCGCCGCGAGCAGGACCAATACTGACAGCGCAAGCACCAAAGCCTGAGCCGGGGTAAGCAGCGTACCGCTGACGATTCCTGCGGCACAAAACAGAAAAATCTGGTGCATTGCCACTCCATGGCATTATCGGCATAATCGGCGCGCATAAATCAGCTGGCGATGTTCATGCCTAAAAAGTTTTTACAGAAGTTTTTTCCATCGCCGGAACAGGTTCAGAGCAATCCTTCTCTGCGCTTCCTTTCTCCGTTATTCAGCAAACCCAATCTCTGGCACGTCAACCGGCGTTCGGTAGCGCGTGCTTTTCTGGTGGGATTGTTTACCGCATTCTTGCCGATGCCATTTCAGATGGGCATTGCTGCATTCTTTGCTTTTTATGCCAACGCCAATGTCCCGATTTCGGTTGGACTGGTCTGGGTCAGCAACCCCATTACCATTCCCCCGTTATTTTACGGTACCTATTTGTTCGGCACCTGGTTGCTTGGCACCCCCAGCAGTGATTTCAGTATCGAATTGTCTCTGGACTGGGTACTGAATGAATTGGTTTCCATCTGGCAACCACTGCTGGTTGGCTCTTTGACCGTTGGCATTTTTCTGGGTGTTTGCGGTTATTTTGCCATCCATCTTGCATGGCGGCTGCACATTGCCAACAACTGGAAGAAGCGTCGCATCAACCGCCTGAAGCGTGCCGCAGAAAGCGAAGAAAGTAACTGACAGCCAGCAGCAACTCATACTGCTGGCCGACGTGAGACGCCCTGTTTATCCCTGCCAGGGGGATAACGTCAGATCGCGCAATTGCAGGCAGCGGTTCATCCGGGCAGCCAGTGCGCTGTCGTGTGTCACCATAATGAATGCGGTCTCAGCCTGCTCCGTCAGAGCCAGCATGGCGGCCTCAACCTGCCGCGCGGTCTGTTGATCAAGGTTACCGGTTGGCTCATCCAGTAATACCAACCGCGGCCGGTTGACCAGCGCCCGCGCAATCGCCGTCCGCTGACGCTCCCCGCCGGAAAGCTCCGCCGGCTTATGGTCAACACGATGATCAAGCCCCAGCTGCGCCAGACACTCACGCGCCCGTGCAGCAGCAGCCTTACGCGTCACCCCGGCTAATAATTGCGGCATCATCACATTTTCCAGCGCCGAAAATTCCGGCAACAGATGATGAAACTGATAAACGAAACCGATCTCCTGATTGCGCAGGCGGGTACGCTGTGAATCACTCAACTGACTCAGCGGCTGACCACCAATAATGACGGAACCGGAATCTACGCTGTCCAGTCCGCCAAGCGCATTCAGCAACGTCGTCTTACCGGAACCCGATGCACCGACAATGGCAACCGACTCTCCTGCCCTGATCTTTAAATCCACATCCTGCCAGACCGTTACCGCCTGTGGTCCGGAAGTGTAGGTTTTACGCAGGCCAGTGGCCTCAAGCACCCATGAATCACTCATAGCGCAGAGCCTCCGCAGGCTGAACACGCGAAGCGCGATATGATGGATACAGCGTTGCCAGAAAACTCAGCAACAAAGAAGCACTGGTTACAATCACCACATCACTCCATAACAACTGTGAAGGCAGATAAGAAATGAAATAAACATCCGCGCTTAAAATCTGAAAACCAAAGGCTTGTTCAACCCAGGCCACGATATCGGAAATACTCAATGCCGCCAGTACGCCGAACAGAGTGCCCAGCACAACGCCGACCAGGCCAATCGACAACCCCTGCACCATAAAAATCCCCATCACCGTGGATGGCCGTGCCCCCATGGTGCGTAAAATCGCAATGTCGGCCTGCTTATCGGTTACCACCATCACCAGCGTCGAAATGATATTAAAGGCAGCAACCGCAACGATGATCAGCAGGAGCAAACCAATCATGGTTTTTTCCAGCTTGATTGCCTGAAATAAATTGCCATGAGTGCGCGTCCAGTCGCTGCCGGTGTAATACCCATCCAATGTATTCACCATGCGCCAGATGCCCGCTGGCGCATCAAACAAATTACTGAACTTAACCCGTAACGCCTGAGCCTGAGCATCTATCCGCCCCAGCTTACGCGCATCATCCAGATGCACGACCGCCAGATTGGCATCCAGCTCAGCACCCACAGAAAAAGTACCGACGACGGTTAACCGCTTAATCCGTGGCAAAACGCCTGCGGGTGAGAGCGTCGCTTCCGGCAACATCAGGGTGATTTTATCACCCACCACCACATTCAGATGCTGCGCCAGCAAACTACCCAACAGCACACCAAAACTGCCCGGTTGCAACGCTTCCAGATGCCCATCCGTAATATGCTGCGGCAGAATCGACACCCGCGCTTCCGCAGCCGGTTCAATACCGGTAACCATGACCCCCTGCACCCGACCACCATAACCCAGCATGCCCTGCAGACGGGTTAATGGAGCCGCGGCTACCACTCCGGGTTGCTGTTCAACCTGTTCAGCCAGTGCCTGCCAATCATCAATACCGCCACGCTCATACAAGACACCATGAGGCACCATGCCAAGGATGCGTTCGCGCAGCTCGCGGTCAAAACCGTTCATCACCGATAACACCAGAATCAACACAGCGACACCGAGCGTCATACCAACCATCGATGATGCCGAAATAAAGGAAATAAAATGATTTCGTCGTTTGGCGGCCAGATAACGCAGGCCAATCCACAAAGGGAGGGATGATTCAGAAATATTCATTGTGACCTTAATAAAACGCAGAGAACGAACGGACAATAATCCGGACGCAATAGTGCCCGACAATACAGGAATTAGCGACACCTGCATCAGCAGATAAGCCCACGATGTCGTTGCCCAGCCGCAGTTTGGCAAACTTGTCGTAAAGTGCCTTGTCCTTTAATTGCACTGCTCTAGGATAAAGAAAAACTCACCGGACACTCGCCATGAAACGCGCTCTTGCTTCTGCCCTGATACCTCTGACACTGCTGCTGCCCGTCAGCATTCTGACCAGCATCACCACTCAGGCTGAAATCACTGAAATCCCTGCTGAAGAAATGACGGAAGCCTATATCCGCGATACAACCGTGATCGTACGCAAGCAGCCTGCCGGACAACCGGCAAAGGATCATCAGAGTGACGCCAGTCTGCGGGTATCACCACTGGATCAGCCTTATGATGAAAGCGCAGACCTGAAGGGGGGCAGCGAGGTACCCGCTCAGATCATGGACGCCTATCTAGCCGAGCAACGCAACAACGCCCTGCTCAACCAGAATGCCTTCGAATTCCGCTCACCGTCTCTGGATCCGCAACAAGCCCTGCGTGATGAATACCTGCGCGATGTTCTTGGCCTTGAACCAGGCGCACCAATTGACTACAGCAATCTGCAATTTCCAACCAACATTACGCCCGACATAACACCGCCTGCCGGAATCGGACATACCATCGCACCGGGGCAATTCGCCATCAGCATCCCCAACAGCGACAATATTAACGCCCAGACACACCAGACTCCGGGGGGTGAATACCGCATAGACGTAACCCCGTCAGAGATTATTTTCACCATCAACCTTCCCCAGCAGTAAGTCGGACATTGCGGGCCATCTCGCCTCAGATTCTCCCTGAGGCGACACCTGAAACCACAAAATATCATTTAAAATCAAATAGTTAGATTAAAATCAGTTTTCCGTAAAGAAAACATACAACTGTGGCCATTTGTCTATAAATGGGTTAGAGTCGGGGAACTATAAGAATAAAAGAGCAAATTGTGTTATGCAGTTCTCTACCTTCTCCGCCACCGATTTACGCAACACTCCCCGCATCCAGCTTCTGGAAACATCACGCGGGCAATACAAAGTTGAATTCCAGGCATACAGCCTTCCGGAAAACCTCCATAAAACGCCTGTCGTGTTTCTCGGTGGTGCATTCCAGAGTTTCACTTCCTTCAAAAACGAAGTGGAACTGGTCGTCAGCACGCATCCGGTCATTCTGGCCGACTTCCCCTCACAGGGCAGCAACGATCAGCTGGCACCGGAGCTTAGCCTTAACGACTACGCCGATCTGATTGAATTATTCTGTCGCGAACAGCAACTGGAAAAAGTTCAGATGCTGGGAATCAGTTACGGCTCGGCCATGGCAACCCTGTTCGCCGCAGCCTACCCGCAACGCATAGAACGGCTGTTATTATCCGGCATTACCTGCTTCCGTCGTGAAAGCCTGATTACATTACTGGAAGACTCGCTGGAGTTGCTGGCCGCCGGTGAAATGAATGCTTTTGCCACCACCGCGGTCTGCAACCTGATCAACCACAATCGTCTGCAGGCAACAGAAGTCAGCCCAACCTATCGCCGTTTGTTATACCGGCAGATTGCCCGGCTGAATGACAACGAGCGTCAGCGCTACGCACAAAATACACAACGACTGCTCGATTTTCCGGGTTTTGAGCGCTTCCCTGAATGCCCGACCATGATTGCCACCGGGGAGTTCGATAACTTCACCCTGCCATCTGAGAATGCCGCGGTGGCCCGACAGTGCGCAAACGCCACCTTTGCCATCATCAAAAATGCCGACCACCTTGCGCAGTTTGAACGCCGCGAAGCGTCCAGCACCCTGTTCCACCGGTTCATGTGCGGTGAGTCACTCGAAGGTATCGATGGAACGGAGGTTTACAACCCGGAAGCCTATGATCTGGCAGACCAGCGCCTGCAAAGCCGCCAACGGCCTTTAGAGCAGCCTTATCGCCTGATTGATGAGAAAAACGGCAAAGAACACACCGTACGCATTAACAACCTGAACTTTGCGGGTTGCGAACTTGAACAGACCCATGTTGACCTGAGCCTGTCTGAATCCAGTGGTGGACTGTATCTGGATATTCCTGAAACCGGCGCACGTTACCATGTACGCATCATGGAACGAGACCGCAAACTGTTACGCTGTCTGCTGATTCAGCGCGATCTGAAAGAAGCCGAGAGTCTTCTGGCGTATCTGGAAGGCCATCTGCTGATGATCCGTGACCGTAACGATGATGACATCAGGGAGCAATTGGCCTGATTCTGTTACTGGAATCCTGACACTGCCCAGAACCTGGGCAGTATTCCGATACCTCTGAGGCTCGCTGAAATCGCTCCCCATCCCCACAAGCTTACGCCGACGTAAGCGCAACAGATCAACACACCCCACTCTCAGCGAACACCGCAAACCACTCCATTCCCGGAACAGGGACACAACAGGCAAAAACGCACACTGAAACAGCAGGCAAAAAAAATCCGGCAGCGGATAACCACTGCCGGACGGATAAAACCAGCCTCTTGCCCAGACCATCCAATGAAAGAGGCCCAAGTCAAAAAGCATCAGGGCAATACGCATCAGCGAATTGCCCTTCACCCATATTACTGAGCTGCTTTGAACTTCAGGCGGTAAGCGTGCAGCAGTGGCTCAGTGTAACCACTTGGCTGCTCTTTACCTTTGAAAATCAGGTCAGATGCGGCCTGGAAGGCAATCCCATCAAAGCCTGGTGCCATGTTGATGTACAGCGGATCAGCGGCGTTCTGGCCATCTACGATCGCAGCCATACGCTTCAGACTGTCTTCGACCTGCTCACGGGTGCAGATGCCGTGCTCCAGCCAGTTAGCCACGTGCTGGGAAGAAATACGCAGCGTTGCGCGGTCCTCCATCAGGCCTACGTTGTTGATATCCGGTACTTTGGAGCAACCAACACCCTGATCGATCCAGCGAACAACGTAACCCAGAATACCCTGACAGTTGTTGTCGATTTCTTTCTGAATCTGCTCCTGAGTCAGTGCAGCGGCTTCTTCAGCCGTCATCAGCGGGATAGTCAGAATGCCATCAACAGAAGCGTGCTCACGGTTTTTCAGTTCGTTCTGAACAGCAAATACGTCTACTTTGTGGTAGTGCATAGCGTGCAGAGTCGCTGCCGTCGGGGACGGAACCCATGCGGTGTTGGCACCGGCCTTAGGGTGACCGATCTTCTGATCCATCATCATGCCCATCTCATCCGGGATCGGCCACATGCCTTTACCAATCTGAGCACGGCCCTGCAGGCCGGTTTCCAGACCGGTGTCTACGTTCCAGTTTTCGTAGGTGTTGATCCACAGCTGCTGCTTCATCACAGACTTAGGTACGAAAGCACCGGCCAGCATAGAGGTATGGATTTCGTCACCGGTGCGATCCAGGAAGCCGGTGTTGATGAATACAACACGGTCTTTCGCAGCACGGATACATTCTTTCAGGTTAACAGTGGTACGACGCTCTTCGTCCATGATACCCATTTTCATGGTGAAGCGTGGCAGACCCAGAGCATCTTCAACACGACCGAACAGTTCGTTAGCAAAGGCCACTTCTTCAGGACCGTGCATTTTTGGCTTAACGATGTTCACAGAGCCCGCAGTCGAGTTGCGGAATGGAGCATTGCCTTTCAGGTCATGAATCGCGATCAGCGTGGTGATCATGCCATCCATGATGCCTTCCGGGATCTCGCTGCCATCGGCCAGCAGAATGGCCGGGTTCGTCATCAGGTGACCCACGTTACGGATGAACAGCATGGAGCGACCTTTCAGCTTCACGGTTTCACCGTTCAGGCCGGTGTACTCGCGGTCAGCGTTCATGGTACGGGTAAAGGTTTTGCCACCCTTGGTCACTTCTTCTGCCAGGTCACCTTTCATCAGACCCAGCCAGTTGCCGTAAGTCACGACTTTGTCAGCCGCATCAACCGCAGCAACAGAGTCTTCACAGTCCATGATGGTGGTCAGTGCCGATTCCATCAGGATGTCTTTAACGCCAGCAGCGTCAGTAGAACCAACCGGAGTGGTAGCATCAATCTGGATTTCGAAATGCAGACCATTGTTCTTCAGCAGGATAGCGGTCGGAGCCGCGGCATCGCCGTTGTAACCGGTCAACTGGGCTGCATTCTTCAGCGTGGTGGTCGAGCCGTCTTTCAGGGTGACAACCAGCTTGCCTTCTTCGATCGCGTACCTGGTGCTGTCAACGTGGTCGCCGCTGAGCAGAGGTGCCGCTTCGTTCAAAAAGGCACGGGCGTAAGCAATAACCTTGTCGCCACGTACTTTGTTGTAGCCAGTGCCTTTTTCCGCACCGTTTTCTTCAGAAATAACGTTGGTGCCGTACAGCGCATCGTACAGAGAACCCCAGCGGGCGTTGGCAGCGTTGAGGGCAAAACGTGCATTCATTACCGGAACAACCAGCTGAGGACCGGCCATCTGGCCAATTTCTGGCTCTACATTAGCAGTGGTTGCTTCAAAGTCTGCACCTTCAGGCAGCAGATAACCGATCTCCTGCAGGAATGCTTTGTATTCAGCGGCATTGTGAGGCTGACCTTTGCGTTCAGTATGGTAAGCATCGATTTTCGCCTGCAGGTCATCACGCTTGGCCAGCAGCGCTTTGTTCTTCGGAGCCAGTTCGTTCGCCAGAACGCCGAACTCTGCCCAGAATGTCTCTGCATCGATACCAGTACCCGGAATCGCTTTTTCATTTACGAAGTCGTACAGCGCCTGAGCAACCTGCAAGCCACCCTTCTGAACGTATCCAGTCATTGTTAAGCCTCAAAAAAAATTCAATCACAACCGGCTGCTGCCGGTCATTCTGACCACTACTGAACGACTGCGGACAATCGCCAGCCACAAATTAAGACGCGGAAGTATACAGGAACGAACTGGCGACTGCTAACCCGCTTCTGATAACCCTGCGTATTACCCACAGCGCAAAATGTTTCGAATTACAAAATAGATAACGGTATAAAAACGTGGAGAATCATTCTCTATCCGACCAAGTAAGCAACGCCGGATACCGCAGACTCTGCTATCGTCTGCATTTTCACAAAGAACCGGATTTATGGACCAGATTGCCACAACCATTCTCAGCTCCGGCCGTTCAGCCGTTGAGCTGGCGCTGTTTATTCTGCTGCCCATCATGATTGTGATGCTCAGCATCATGCGCTGGCTGGAAGCACGGGGATTACTGCACCGCATCGTTAACGCAGTCAGTCCATTGCTGCGTCCGTTCGGACTGACAGGACTGGGCGTATTTGCCCTGATTCAGGTGTCAATGGTGAGTTTTGCCGCACCGATCGCCACCCTGGCCATCATGGCACGCAACGGTTCATCACCGCGCCATATTGCGGCGACACTGGCCATGGTTCTGGCACTGGCGCAGGCCAATGTGGTGTTTCCGATGGCCGCTGCCGGACTCGATATCCCTACCACCCTGCTGCTGGCCATTCCTTCAGGCCTGATTGCCGCCGCCGCAACTTACTACGTGTTTGGCCGCCGCCTGAGCGCGGAAGAAAGCGCCCCGCCATCGGCCGAACTGCTGCCGCAAACTGACCCTGACCACGGTAAGCTGTTGCAGGTCATCCGCCGTGCCGGCAGTGATGCCTGGGACATCGCGATGGGCGCACTGCCTTTACTGGTGGTTGCTCTGGTGGCCGTGAATCTGATTCGCCTGACCGGAGCCATTGAGGCCCTGGAAAGCCTGTTATCTCCCCTGCTCAGCACCATAGGATTTCCGCAGCAGACACTGCTGCTGGCCATTACCAAATACATCGCCGGGGGCACCGCCATGATGGGGATTGCCATGGAGCAAGTTCAGCTTGGACTGCTCAGCGCACAGGACATCAATCTGCTCGCCGGCTTATTGTTGTGTCCGTTAGATGTAGCAGGCGTTGCGATCCTGATCGCTGCCGGCAAACCCGTAGCGGCGGTCGCGCGCCCGGCCATCTTCGGCGCTCTGATCGGTATTGCACTGCGTACCGCCGGGCATTATTGGTTATTCAGCTGACATTTCATGAACCACCGCGCATAAAAAAAGCGACCCGGAGATCGCTTTTTTTACCTGAGCAATACTGAATAATTGCCGCTGATTTACAGGGTTTCCCAACTGCCATCAATGTAACGAATCACCCAGATTCCATTCTCCTGACGAATACGGCCATACACCACATCGCGGAAATTGAGAGTGAATGCCGCATCTTCCGGCAAAGTATTATCCGTCACTTCAGCGCTGTTACTCAGTACGCACAGATCGTACTTGCCGTCGCTGCCATTAATGTACTTGTACGGCAACGGAGACAGGTTATAGCTCTGCTGCAGATAAGCCGTCAGTTCACTGTCAATCGTCGTTGTGGTGCCGTCATCCAGTGTCAGTGCCACACCATCCTTGTACACCGCAACACTGCCAGTGGTTTTAAATGACGAGTCGGTATCAAAACTCAGCACGATGCGATCAAGCGCAGAACCGTTCCCGAGAAAAACATCACCATTGGTAAGGCCGGAATAATCATGCGACAAGGCGGCGGTAAGTTTGTAGCGGTCCAGGGTCGGCGCATTCAGCAACACATCAAACAAAGTACGTGGCTGGTCATCCAGACGTACTTCACTGGTAATGCGTACAGCATTCAACCCCAGGACCATCGGATCATACAGCGTTCCGCTCATGGCGGTCTCTGCTGACGCCAGATCAGCCAGCGTGAGACAACCGTTGGCATCGGCAGGCTTTGTCGGCCAGGTAACGAAATAAACCCCACGCCCCGGAATCTCAATCCGGGAGAACACACCGGCTTCCCACAGATCGTTAATTGCCAATTGCAGATCACGCTCAGCATACAAACGCTGCTTGGGCTGACAGGTACTTACCACCCAGCCGTTGCCGCTGTCCGTCAGATCACATATTTCCAGATCATGGGTACTGACCAGTTCAGTACGGTCGTCATCATTGTCGGCATCATTGACGTCTTCACGTTTAACCGTCGGATAAAAGCGGAAACGCTGCGAATCACCCAGCGGCACATAGAAATCCAGATACTGAACAGTCTGACCGGCGACCGTCTGTTCACCGGTCACATAGCTGACCAGACTATTGACAACATCCCCTTTGGCAAAGGCCGGATTGGGATTGAAAAAGCCATTAAAAGAGGTAAAGCGCTGCTCTGGATAGTATTCAGCAGCATTCGTACTGGTTGCCGCCACATAGAGAGTTGAATAATCCACATCCTTGTCATTATCGTCGCCAACCTTATCGGAGATGCGGCCATTCAGAACCACGGAATCAATATTGAAGCGGCGCTCGCTGCTGCTGTCCTGCGGATCTTTAACACCGCGGAAAAAAATACGGTAGCTGCCGGTGACTTCGGTTTCTTCTGCGCCTCCCACACGGCCACTGTCATAGAGCGAGAAATCGGACCAGCGCATTTCGTAGCCCAGAATTTCATTGCCCGCCGGATCCGCCAGAGCACTCACCGGGGTGGTGTAATACACACGCACACCAGAGGCCGACAGGATATCGTTCGCCGCATTATCCTCTTCGTAAACGTTATCGACGACGAAACGCAACCCGCCCTGCTCGTAAGTACCGCGAATCAGCACATCAATGGCGTTGGATGAAGTCGGCTTATCATCAGCATCGGTGGTATTCACATCAGCCACTGCCTGACTGACGATGATATTGCCACTGTTCAGCGTCATAACGCCCGTCTGATTGTTGTAGGTACAACTGCCCTGACTGATCCAGGGATAGGTTGTGGTATCAGCACAAGCATTGGCAGCGGCCAGAAAGGTTTGCTGATACAGCTCTGCCGTTTCGCGATAAGCCTCAATAATTGCATCCAGATTAGCGGCGTGTTCATCGCCGATTTTTTTCAGCAGATCAACGTACTGATCAATCTCGGCTTTATAGCCATCCTCAAAAAAGGTCTCGCTGTAATTACGCATCACACCGACAAAGGCTTTGGTGCGCTTAATACCCAGTACGAAATCGTCATAATCGCTCTGACCAAAGAGAGACAGCAGGGTATCAGGGGTTTTGGCCGTCAGAGTATCCGCAGTAAAAAGGTCAATCTCAGCCTGCAAACCGGAGATAACACCGGCGATGTATCCCTGCAACCTGGCATCCGTAACCGTCAGGGCCTGCAGGTTGGTGATGGCCGCACTGTAAAGCGTCGCCAGCGTCAGTGTCTGAGCCCCGCCCTGCTGCATCATCTGACCTTTATTAGCGCTGAAATCGGCAGCGACAGCAGCGCTAAAGCCGTTGCCATAGGCCTCAGCCAGATGCGCCCAGGCTGCCAGCAAGGCACCATAACGGATGCTGTCGGCGGCGGCGGCCGCATCGGCCTTGCGCCAATCATGAATCTGAGTCAGATCCGCAGGCTCCGTGGTCTGGACATTGCTGATCCCGAACACTCTGGATACCTGAGAGATAGCCTGCTCCACCGAAAACGCCGAGTAATAACCGGTTTCGACCCAACCAGCCGCCACCTCGGCAACTGCGCCAGATCCGCTGTCCGGACTCTCGTTGTAAACATAATCAAACGCCAGCTGAGCGGCCAGATCGGTCAGCGGGGTTACGCGGATACGCTCATTTTTGCTCAGATCGTAAGCAACCGAGCGCCAGCTCAGCGACTGGGTCTGCTCTATCCCGGTGGCAAATGCCCCCTGAGCACAACCTGCAACCCACTGACAGCGCGCCGTCGTTGCCGCTGTTGCAGTATCGCTGTCGGCAGCACGGCCAATCAGCTCAAACAGCTGGAGTTCACCGGTTGAAATAACAGCCTTAACCACGCCCTCTTCATCAGTCACATGCTCGGCACGAACCAGACGCCCTTCAGCATCTTCATCCGGCAATCCTGCTTCCGTAATCAACACTGAGCGAACAATGGCCTGATTCACATCCTCCTGTCCGGCCTGCACATAAACCGACACCGTTGAAGGGGAAGAAGAACCACTGTCACTGCAGCCGGACATCAGACCTGCGAACGCAGGAAACAGCAGAGAAGCCGTCAGAAGTTTATGCATAGCCATACAAAAGAATCACTCAGTTAGTACAGGAAGCGCAGCAACTCACGCCTCCTTCAGATATAAAAATGCCGCCTATCATAACAGGCTTTGCCAGCGGTGATAGCTCAGCAATCTCCGGTACCACGCATTATCCACGAGACCGGGCATAGACCCGGACAGCTGAGACAGGTTCAATCCCTTTCCGGCGCAATCGATGGCGGCGCTTCATCGTGCACAGAGCTATGATCTGATGGCCGCTTTCCGCTAGAATGCGCGGCTATTTCAGGCCTTGCCTTACAGAGGAACACCATGCAGTTATTCGTAGAGCAACTCACCAATGTTGATTTCAGTTATCTGGACGCCCGGCGCGGCCTGGTGGGTGAAACCTGGTGGGCATCCGCAGTACTGGATGGTGCTCTCGACGAACAGGGCATGGTCTGTGACTTCGGCATCGTTAAAAAGACACTGCGCAACTGGCTGGACGACGAGCTCGATCACCGCCTGCTGGTGCCGGTGAATTCGCCTGCCCTGACACTGAAAAACAGCGGCGACACCATTGAACTCAGCTGGCGCTATGAAGACGGCGACCTGCTGGAAATGCGTGCGCCGCGTCAGGCCGTTGCGCTGGTCGATGCGGTACAGATTGATGCCAGCAGCGTCGCCCACTGGTGCCGCGAGCAACTGCGCAGCCACTTCCCGGTAAACGTAGAACAACTGACCCTGAGCTTTATTGCAGAAGACATTGACGGTGCTTTTTATCACTACAGCCACGGCCTGAAAAAACACAACGGCAACTGCCAGCGCATTGCTCACGGCCATCGCTCACGCATTCAGATCTGGCTCAATGATCAGCGCAGCAGCACCCTGGAACAACAGTGGGCGCAACGCTGGGCCGATATCTATCTGGGCAGTGAAGAAGACCTGATCAGCGAACAGGACGGACAACTGTTGTTCCGCTACAGCGCACAACAGGGAGAGTTTGAACTATCCCTGCCCGCCCACCGCAATTACATGATGAACACCGACACCACGGTGGAATTCATCGCCCGTCATCTGGCCGACACCATTAAACTGAAGCATCCGGGCAGTCACATCCGGGTACGGGCCTTTGAAGGTGTCAATAAAGGTGCCATTGCCGAGGCCTGAGCCTTTCCCGCCAGTCAGTGCCGGCCAACATCAAGCAGCCCGCACAAAGACCGCTATCTGAGCGACAACGTCGCTCAGGCCGCTTCCATCCGCGAGCGCAAACGCCGCTGACCAAGAATAAACACCAGCAATGCCAGCGGCAGCACAAACCACAACCATTCATGCAGGGTTTCGGCATACTGCTTACCCAACACAAAAGCCACGGTAAAAATCATCGCGGCCCAGATCACGATCGACACCACATTCGCAATCGTAAAGGTCCAGCCCGGCACCCGCGCCAATCCACAGGCGATGTAGCCAAAGGTGCGCAGACCCGGCATACAGCGGATCAACGCCAGCTGATGCCAGGGCGCCTGTTGCAAAGGCCTGACCTGACGCTGAATTAATTCATGACGGAATTTTTCAGCAAGCCAGGGCCAGACATGGGCTAACCGGCCAAACAGATACAACGCCGTATCGCCGATAAACATACCGGTACAGGTTGCCGCAAAAGCGACCTCCGGCGCCAGCTTGCCACTGGCCGCCAGCATGCCAGCACCAATAATGGCCAGGTCTTCCAGCATGAACGTCGAAACAATCACCACCAATACCAGCCACATCGGACTGGCAGAATAGCTCAGCAATGAATCCAGCATGAACAGGTCTCAGCTAACGGCCAATAAAATTGCGCTGCATTCTACCTGAATCAGCATGAAGGTTGAGTGACAATAACGCCAAAATCAGCGGCAGAAAGCAGCCTTTCAGGTACCGCGCACCAACCGCCAACGGGCGACGCCCGCGAGCATGCACAATTAAGGCACCCCGGTGCTGAGATATACAAAAAAATCCGGTAGAATTGCGCGCCTTGAAATTCTTACATTCATTGTCCGTTGAGAGTCGCTATGTCTTCCCAGAACCCAATGGAGCTGTCTGCCCTGACCGCTGTTTCTCCGATTGATGGTCGCTACGGCAGCAAAACCGTACAGCTGCGTCCGATTTTCTCCGAGTTCGGTCTGATCCGTGCCCGCGTTGAAGTAGAAATCCGCTGGTTACAGCGCCTCGCGGCCCATGAAGCCATCACCGAAGTTCCGGCCTTTTCGGCAGCCACCCAGCAACAACTGGATGACATCGTCGCCAACTTCAGCGAAGACGATGCCCTGCGCATCAAAGCCATCGAAGCCACCACCAATCACGATGTGAAAGCCGTGGAATACTTCATCAAAGAAAAGTTCGCCGGCAACAGCGAGCTGATGGCCGTTAACGAATTCGTCCACTTCGCCTGCACCTCCGAAGACATCAACAACCTGTCCCATGCGCTGATGCTGAAAGCCGGCCGTGACGACGTCATGCTGCCGGTTATGCAGGAAGTCGCTGATGCCATCCGCGCTCTGGCACATGAGCATGCAGCCCTGCCAATGCTGTCACGCACTCACGGTCAGACCGCTTCGCCAACCACGCTGGGTAAAGAAATGGCCAACGTAGTGGCCCGTCTTGAGCGTCAGATCAAACAGATCAAAGCCGTTGAATTACTGGGCAAAATCAACGGTGCCGTGGGTAACTACAACGCTCACCTGTCGGCCTACGCCGATATTGACTGGGCAGCCAATGCGGAAGCCTTCGTGACGTCGCTGGGTCTGACCTTCAACCCATACACCACCCAGATTGAGCCCCACGATTACATCGCTGAACTGTTCGACGCCATCGCCCGCTTCAACACCATCCTGATCGATTTTGACCGCGACATCTGGGCTTACATCTCTAACGGTTACTTCAAACAGCGCACGATTGCTGGCGAAGTGGGCTCTTCCACCATGCCGCACAAGGTGAACCCGATTGACTTCGAAAACTCCGAAGGCAACCTCGGCATGGCCAACGCAGTGATGACTCATATGGCGCAGAAACTGCCTATTTCCCGCTGGCAGCGCGACCTCACCGACTCGACGGTTCTGCGTAATATGGGGGTTGGCCTGGGCTACAGCCTGCTGGCGTATCAGGCCAGTCTGAAAGGCATCAGCAAGCTGCAGGTCAATGCAGAGCGTATTGCTCAGGATCTGGACAGCGCCTGGGAAGTTCTGGCCGAACCGGTACAGACCGTGATGCGCCGTTACGGCATCGAACAGCCATACGAAAAACTGAAGGCTTTCACCCGGGGCAAAGCCATTACCCGTGACGCGATGGCTGAATTCATTGCCTCACTGGAACTGCCACAAACCGCCAAAGACGAACTGAATGCCATGACTCCGGCCACCTATATCGGTAATGCCGCAGATCAGGCGAAGAACGTTTAAGCTGCGTTAAAATCAGAAGCCTCCGTCGGTGCTTATCTGGCGGGGGCTTTTTTTGTATCCGCATTCTGAGTACACAACTATGCACATTCTGGGTCATCTGTCCGTTGAAGAATTCCTGCGCGATTACTGGCAGCAAAAACCGGTATTAATCCGTAACGCCTGGCCAGATTTTGAGCCGCTGCTCAGCTCGTCAGAATTGGCCGGCCTGAGCCTGGAAGAAGAAATTGAATCACGACTGGTCGAAGAAGAAGGCAAAGACGGTCCATGGACCATCCGCACCGGCCCCTTCACCGAAGACGATTATCGCGCCCTGCCGGAAAGCAAATGGACCCTGCTGGTGCAGGCAGTAGACCACTGGATTCCGGAAGCCGCCGACATTCTTGAACACTTCCGTTTTCTGCCCAGCTGGCGCATCGACGACCTGATGATCAGCTACGCCGTCGATGGTGGCTCGGTTGGCCCACACTATGACCAGTACGATGTATTCCTGCTGCAGGCCGAAGGTCAGCGTGAATGGCGCATCGGCCAGATGTGCAACGATGATTCGCTGATTCTCAAAGGACCGAAAATCCGCGTACTGCAACAATTTGACGAAAGCGAACGCTGGACCCTGAACCCGGGCGACATGCTGTACCTGCCACCACAACTGGCCCACTACGGTATCGCTCAGGGCGAATGCATGACCTACTCCATCGGTTTCCGCGCCCCCAGTCAGGCCGAACTGGCACAGGCAGCGATGGACGACATCCTCGCCAGCGCCAGTGAAGACCAGCGCTACACCGATGCCGGCATCCGCCCAACCCAGACTCCCGGCCTGATTGATCAGGATGCCACTGCGCGGTTGCGCAGCCTGCTGACCGAAGCCCTGAACGATGACGAACGTCTGCAACAGGTGCTCGGCAAGCTCATGACCGAAGCCAAATACCCAGAGCAACTGCCGGAACCAAGGGACGAAGCCGACTGGGAAGAACTGAACGACGAGCTGCATGCTTACCAGCAATGGCGCCGCTCTGAATTCGCCCGCTTTGCCTACAGCATCGGGGAAAACCAATGCAGCTTTTTTGCCCTTGGGCACAGCTGGAATCTGCCCCTGAACACAGTGGCGTTAGTTGCCTACCTGGCCGATAACAGCCAATATAAAACGGAAGATCTGCAGAAGCTGGCAGCAACCCCAACAGCACAAAACCTGCTGGTCAGCCTCTGGCAACGCCATATGCTGTACAGTCCGGAGACCGAGTTTGGAGATTGAAACCACCAACTGGAGAGAGCAGCGGGATATTTTACGCGCCATCCGTGAACGTGTATTTATTCAGGAACAGAATATCCCAGCCGCCCTGGAGTGGGATGCAGACGATGCTGACGCAGTGCATTTTATTGCCCGCGACGGCAAGCGCCCCGTCGGCTGCGCCCGGCTGCTGAGCGATGGCCGCTTCGGGCGCATGGCCGTATTGCAGAAGTACCGCAATCAAAGCTGGGGCTCCCGCCTGCTGCGCGCAGTGGAACATTACTACGGCACAGAAATGCAGGGGCGCATCCTGCGCGCCACAGTACAAACACAGGCTTATGGTTTTTATCATCGTAATGGTTTTTCACCAGAGCCCGAATTCTGCTGGGATGCCGGCATTCCCCACATACACATGCACAAAGTTCTGGGACGCTCCGAGCAGGAGCTTGAACTCTTTACCCCAGGCCGGGACAACGCACTGTATGTACTGGAACAACCCGCTGCCGCTGAAGGATTAGTGCAGATTGCCAGCCAGTCTGGCCCGGCAGCCATCAACATCACCATTGATGAACTCAACCACCCGTTGTGGTCAGACAAAACCACCCTGTCCTCACTGATCCGGTATGTGCGTGGCGCCCGCCAGCGCAACATCCGCGTATTAATTGCCCGCGAATATGCCGGTATTGCTGATCATCCGCTGCTGCAGCTGCAACAACGCATGAGCAGCCGTATGCAACTGCGGGTCTACTCCGCGGTGAATGCCAACCAGATTCTGATGACACCATCGGTTTACATCAGCATTGACAGAAACACCGTGACTGCCTGTATGAATGACAGGGCCAGAGTCGCGCGGCTGACGGATCAGTTTCAGGAATGGTGGCGCAGCAGCCAACCCTGCAAAGAAGGAAGAAGACTGGGGCTGTGAAAGCCCCACCGGCTAATCAGGCTCAGTTAACGGCAATAAAGACCACAACATGAAGCACGGTAACCACTGCGGTCAGAATATTCCGTAAGCGCTTATAAGACTCGGCATAAGCGCGTTTAAAAATCGGATTGGTTTCGGTCCACAGCAACAACCAGAAGCCAACCATAAACATCAATACCGCCACATTGGTTGGCAGAAAATACGCCAGCAAGCCCCACAGAAAAGTACCGATGGACAACTCCAGCGGAATTTCATCAATCTGTTCCGGATTCGCCTGCTCAACGCCCCAACAACCACCGGCCATAAAAGCCAGAATCAGCAGCGAATATAATTTAAAGAACGCCTCCCCACCGTCAATACCAAGCACAACGGCTGCTGCACCAGCAATAAAAGGCAGCAGACCGGCATAGCCGAGCTTCTCTGAAATTGACAACGCCATCGTGGAACTCCTTACATCAAAAACACCTGCCAGGTTTGGCCTGATCACAGCAGCTGCACCGCCCTGAGTCCGGAAAAGCTGATTTTTCAAAGGCTTACACGTTTAAAATAGCTCAGTCAGGAAAAAAAGTATCCAAAAAAACGGCCGCTGTGTCAGACACAGCAGCCATGTATAAACACCTGACGCGATCAAGGGCGATGATCAGCGATCCAGATCACGCAAAAGCGCTTCAACCCGCACGACATCATCCTGAGTATCAACACCATGACCTGGCGCCTGATCAATCACCGACATATGAATTTTTACGCCGTACCAGAGTGCACGCAGTTGCTCCAGC
Source organism: Saccharospirillaceae bacterium (assembly GCA_021208685.1). Lineage (GTDB taxonomy): Bacteria > Pseudomonadota > Gammaproteobacteria > Pseudomonadales > Oceanobacteraceae > Venatoribacter. Next base: position 5,428 of record JAJOJJ010000046.1, on the reverse strand, counting down.
GACTCGGTCGCTTCCAGTGCGCAGGGCTCCATGCTGGTGTATTGCTGAAGAAAGGACACACGATAACCGTACATACCGATATGACGGTACACCGGCATCTTACCGGTCATCTGCTCGGTGCTGATTTTATAGGCATCACGATCCCAGGGAATCGAAGCACGGCTGAAATACATGGCAAAATGTGCACGATCCAGCACCACCTTCACCACGTTGGGATCGAAAGCGTCCGCAGCGTGCTTTAACGGTGTACATACCGAACTCATTCCGGCCTGCGGATTTTCCAGCAGACTTGCTGCGGTCATTTCAATTAATGACTGCGGAATCAATGGCTCATCACCCTGCAGATTCACAATCACAGCATCGCCGTCCCAGCCTTTAATCTGTGCCACTTCAGCAATACGTTCAGTGCCGTTTTCATGATCCGGCGAAGTCATCACCACATCGGCACCAAATCCCAGAGCAGCCTCACGGATACGCTCATCATCGGTTGCGATCACAATATCCTGCACACCGGTAGCCAGCGCACGCTCAAACACGTGCTGAATCATTGGCTTACCGGCCAGCAGAATCAGCGGCTTCCCCGGCAGACGACTGGAGCCATAGCGAGCCGGAATCACAATTTTATAATCAGCCATTTCTTTTATTAAACCTTGTAGAAATCACGGTACCAGCGGGCGAAGCGTTCAATCCCTTCAGCCAGCGGCGTATTAGGCGCAAAATCAACATCTTCTACCAGATCATCCACATTGGCATAGGTCGCCAATACATCGCCCGGCTGCATTTCCATATAATTTTTATTGGCTTTTTTGCCCAGCACATTTTCGATGGTTTCGATAAAGGTACCCAGCTCAACGCTGTTATGGTTGCCAATATTGTAAATTTTATAAGGCGCTGAACTGCGTGAACAGTCGCCGCTTTCCGGTGTCCAGCCGCTCACACCCTGAGGAATTTTCTGCGTAATCCGGGTAACACCTTCAACAATATCGTCGACATAGGTAAAGTCGCGCTGCATCTTACCGTGGTTAAAGACGTTAATGGTTTTACCTTCGAGAATATCGCGGGTAAAACTGAAATACGCCATATCCGGACGTCCCCAGGGACCATACACGGTAAAGAAACGCAGACCAGTCACAGGCAAACCATAAAGATGCGCATAAGTATGCGCCATTAATTCATTGGATTTTTTCGTCGCTGCATACAACGACACAGGATGATCAACGCGGTCAGAGGTACTGTAAGGAATCTTGGTATTCAGACCGTAGACCGAGCTGGACGAGGCATACACCAGATGACCCACTTCGTTATGACGACAGGCTTCAAGAATATTCACAAAGCCAATTAAATTACTGTCTACATAGGCGTGCGGATTGGTGATGGAATAACGCACACCGGCCTGAGCCGCCAGATGCACAACACGGTCAAATTTATGCTCTGCAAATACCGCGTCCACCGCTGTGCGGTCGGATAACTCCACTTGTTTAAAGGTGAAACCGGATTGTTCAGCCAGCCAGCCCAGACGACCGTGCTTTAAATTAACGTCGTAGTAATCATTCAGGTTATCAATACCAATAACTTCATGACCCTGTTCAACAAAGCGCTTACTGGTAAAAGCACCGATAAAACCGGCTGCACCGGTAACCAGAATTTTCATATTTTTCTATCCTCAAACTCAGGCAGCATGGCCTTGATATAAGCTTCATCCAGCGGCATACGACTGCCGAGTATAATATCGGCCACTTCGCGGGCAACACCACGACCGCCTTCAGCTTCAGTAATCAAATCGGCGTGATCTTTCACCATCCAGAAGGCATCTTTCGGCGCGATACTTAAGCCGACTTTTTTCATCACTTTCAGATCAATCACATCATCGCCGACATAACAGACTTCACCGGGTTCAAACCACAGCTCATCCATTAAGGCTGATAACACCGCCCATTTATCTTTGGTACCCGGAAAGAAATGTTTGATTCCCAGATCCGCGGCACGGCGTGCTAACGGCGCAGATTCTTTAGCAGAAATAATCGCGGTAACGATGTCATAAGCATCCAGCAATTTAATGCCGACACCATCTTTAACATTGAAATGTTTTACCTGCTCCCCGTCTGCGGAGTAAGTCAGAGTGCCATCGGTCAGCACTCCGTCAACATCAAACACAACCATTTTAATAGCGCGGGCTTTCTCTTTAATCACATTGGGCAGATGTACCATAACCGCATCCTGAAAACGCCTGTACGGGTTCTGTATCCAAGCCTGAGCCGGGCACAGAATTCTGCCGCTATTGTAACGTGTTTAACGGTGCATTGTTACGCCAAAGCCATTAGGGCTGATGCTGAAGACAGGAAATATTGGCTGGATTAATTCATTACAAGAACGACCAGGAAGGTCGGAAAGATGGCATCCCCAAGGGGATTCGAACCCCTGTTACCGCCGTGAAAGGGCGGTGTCCTAGGCCTCTAGACGATGGGGACACAAGGACATACATAAAAATGGTGGAGCCTAGCGGGATCGAACCGCTGACCTCAACACTGCCAGTGTTGCGCTCTCCCAGCTGAGCTAAGGCCCCGTCTCAAAACGTGCGCGAATATTACTTACGCCCTTCAGTACTGTCAACCTATGACAACCGAAATGAGCGAAAAAATTTTCTGAAACAATAACTTAGCCAAGATTACCGGCTGCCCTTCCGATCCAGTGGACGGAATGGACAGCCGTAACCAATCAGGACTCTGCAGCCGCACTCAACTCAGCTGCAATCGCTTCTGACAGTTGCTGATAATCCTTTTCCATTTTTTTGGCTTTCTTCTTGCCAACGCCACCCAGCACATCAATCGCATGACGCAAACGCGCACGGCTCATATCCGGTCCCAGCAACGCCATGCTGTCGAGCACAGAAATGGTGGCCGAGGTACCGGCAATAGCAATAAAGAACGGGAACAGGAAATCGCGGACTTTAATATCCAGCAGGCGTGCCAGCGCAAACAGACGCGCTTCAATATCCTCTTTGCTCCAGTGACGGATCTCTTCCAGCTGCCACAAGCCAAACTGAAGTACCGTCAGCAGCCGCTCTTCGTCATAGGCTTTATGCTCAAAGCTGGCGGGCGTCAGCGGCGTCAGGCCAGACAGGAAATGCCCGGCCAGCGGCACAACATCAGAGAAGGTTTCGATACGCGGCTGCACATGTGGGATAACCGGCAGAATATTCTGCGGACGCAGGCCCCAGGCCGCAAAGCGCTGAGCGAAAGTTTCAGCATCCAGCTCACGCACCCACAGGCTGTTCAGCCAGCGCAGTTTTTCAACGTCAAACACCGGCCCACCAAGAGATACGCGTTTGATATCGAAGTTGGCAAACATCTGATCACGGGTGAACTTTTCGCTCTCATCCGGCATCGACCAGCCCATGCGGCCCAGATAGTTCAGCAGCGCCTCCGGCATATAACCCATACGATCGTAGAACAGGATTGAGGTCGGATTTTTACGCTTGCTCAGCTTGCTCTTGTCCGGATTGCGCAGCAGCGGCATATGGCACAGGTGCGGCATATCCCAGCCGAAGTATTCGTACAGCAGCTTATGCTTAGGCGCAGAGCTGATCCATTCCTCACCACGGATAACGTGGGTGATTTTCATCAGATGATCATCCACCACGTTGGCCAGATGGTAAGTCGGCATGCCATCGGATTTCAGCAGAATCTGCGCATCGACCTGAGCCCAATCGAGTTCAATCGCACCGCGCAGCATGTCATTCACCACACACACACCCTCTTCCGGTACGGTCATACGCACCACATAAGGCTCACCCGCCGCCTCACGACGGGCGACTTCATCGGCAGGCAACAGCAGATCGGATGGTTTGAGTGCGGTCAGCGACCCTTGCTCCTGGCGGGCAAGACGCAGGGCATCCAGCTCTTCAGCCGTACGGTAGCATTTAAAGGCATGGCCAGTGTCCAGCAGTTTCTGCACGTGTTCGAGGTAAACATCCCGGCGTTCGCTCTGACGATATGGACCAAATTCACCACCGACGTCCGGGCCCTCATCCCACTCCAGACCCAGCCAGCGCATACTGTCCATGATGGCCTGCTCAGACTCAGGCGTGCTGCGTGCCTGATCAGTATCTTCAATACGCAGGATAAACTGGCCGCCATGCTGGCGGGCAAAAGCCAGATTGAATAAAGCGATGTAGGCAGTACCTACGTGCGGATCGCCGGTAGGCGAAGGTGCAACACGGGTGCGGACCGTCATAAATGGTGTTCTCTGTGACATGCGGATTTAAGGCGGATGATTATAGAGAATTCCCCTGCTGAGCGCACCGGTCTGCTGCTAACCCTGTTGAATTTCACCCTCCAGATCCGTCAGCACATCAATCACTTTCTGACTGGCCATTTCCATTTTTTCCAGATGCGTCACCAAACCATTACGGTCACCCTTTTTATGAGCTTCGAGCGCTTTAAACCCATGTCCGTGCACATTTTTGTGAGGCTCATCGAGACGTACGTAAGAAGAAAAATGACGATACTGATCAAAACCGGCACCCTCAAAGTACCACTTACCCAGACGACAACCCGTGTGGTCCGTCATGGAAGCGCAGCTGTCCAGATCATCATTCCAGACGCAACTGTAAACCTGACTCTTCCAGACAACATGATCCAGCTTGACCGTTTCAAGAAAGCTGATCGCAGCGCTGTTATTAAAACTCTTCGATACTTTTTCCGTTGCAGATGCAATGGTGGCAATACTTTCAGAAATACCACCGACCTCTGCCGCCAACTGATCACCACGTTCAGCAACCGAACCAATACTGGCCGACACGCGCTCAACTTCGCCACTGATGGTTGATATCAGACTACCGATTTCAGCCGTCGCATCCGCAGTGCGTTGCGCCAGCGTCCGCACCTCATCCGCCACCACAGCAAAGCCACGCCCCTGTTCACCGGCACGGGCCGCTTCAATGGTCGCGTTCAGAGCCAACAGGTTGGTCTGCTCGGCAATATCCGAAATAATGCTGACGATTTCTGAAATCTTTTCAGCAGCACTCTGGAGGCTGGAAACTTTCTCAGTGGCCACATTTGCCTTAACCACACCGTCTTTAACAACCTGTGAGGTTCTGACTACCTGCTCCACAATCTCCTGATTGGCGGTCGCCATCTCTTCAGCAGCAGCCGAAATGGACTGTGTGCTGGCAGAAGCTTCACTCAGCGGCCGAAGCAATTGTCTGGCTTTGCGACGAAGTCTGCTCGGCACTGGCCTGAATCTCAGAACTGCTCTGCTGGATCGATTCAACCGCCTGCTGAACAGCACCCAGTCACGCCGCCCACACTTGCATCAAAGTTATCCGCCAGCTGGTTCATCAGGCGGCGGCGCTCAGATTTGGCGCGTTCTTCCGCTTCAACAGCAGCCTGTTCCGCCATTTTCTTTTCAATGGCATTTTTTCGGAAAA